>CAVUXI010000027.1:0-423437 GCA_963745385.1 uncultured beta proteobacterium | reverse complement strand
TCGTGGTAGCCGATGTGGTTAAGGGCCTTGACCACGGTCGAGCCTGCGAGCCGCCGGGCCACGATCTCGCTACTGGCGCCGTCTTCGAAGGCCTCCAGGACGCCGTCGCTGGCCCGCCAGTAGTTCATCGCGTCCACCACGAGCTTGCCGCTCAGCAGCCCGGGGTCGAGCCAAGAAAGCGATGCAGCGGTATCGCGAGCACCACGATGTCTGCGTCCGCCACCGCGTCGCTGGCCCACCGTGGCTGCGCGCCGGGAATGACCAGTTCGGTGATCAGGGCGATGTCTTCCGGATCGCCCGACGTGGCGATGGCCACCGGGTAACCGGCCTTGATGGCCAGCCGGGCAATGACCGGGCCGACGTGGCCCGCACCCAGCACCGCGAGCCTGCCAGGCGTGGCGGTCGTACTCATGGGCTGGTCCTTCCTGGAGATGGGTCCATGCTGGGGTGTAAACGGACTCTACCCCGCTTATATTTCCGGTCCCGGCCGGAGGCGTGACCCAGCCCATGACCTGAGAGCGCCCTCTGCCGAACGACTCACGAGCGTGCGGGGATGCCGGGTCAGACCAGGTTTTCCAGGTGGTCAGCGGCGGTGGTGGCGCCGCCAGCCGCCGCAAACGAGTCCCGCACCATTCCCGCGGCCCGCGCGGTAGGAAGGGTCATCGAGGACCGCCCGGACCGCATCGCGCAGTTCGGTGGCGCCCAGCTGATCGATGCGCAGTCCTACGCCGGCCCAGCGTCGGCGACCTGCCTGGCGATGATCGGCTGGTCGTCCCGTATCGGCGTGAGGACCAGCGGCAGGCCATAAGCCAGCGCCTCGCACACGGTGTTCTGTCCGCCGTGGCACACCACGGCGGACAGATGCGGGAGCAGGGCCAGCTGCGGCACGTGCCCAGCGAACAGGATGTGCGGCGGGACCTGCTCACCGGGCGGGGCGGCGACCACGGCCTGGAGTTCCCCGCCCAGGCCGGCCAGCGCGTCGATCACCGTCCGGAAGAACCGCGGCCAGGCCGGGCCGCTGAGAGTTCCCAGCGTCACCAACAGGTGCCGTCGCGCGGGATCAAGCCATTCCCAGGGGAACGACGATTCGCGGTCGGGCCGCGGAGCCAGTACCGGCCCAGTGAACACATACTGGGCACCGAAGCGCCTGGTGTCCCCGATCAGGGCCGCCGTCGTGAACACCAGCACGAGCCGGTCGGAGAACCGCAGATCGGCCGGGTCGCTGACGCCGCAGGCCAGCTGGAAGGCGGTCATCTGGTCGCGGACCCACGCCTCCACACCCTGCATTTCCGCCAGCGGCCGCAGCAGTTCACCTGGCGTAGTGGCCGAAGTCACCCACACCGCCCCCGCCTGCCGCGCGGCCACCGCCCCGGCGATGGCCTGCTGGTCGGCCACCACGACGTGGGGCGCGAAGCGCGCCACGGCCTTGGCCACGCCGGGCAACATGGCGTCGGCCAGCGGCAGGATCAGGTCCTCCCAGACGAACTTCATCGCCGCGGGACCGTGCGGCGGCGGCCGGTGATCCCGGACGTCGGCCAGCCGGGGCTCGAACGCGTCACCGTTCGCCGGGAAGACCCGGGCGCCCCCGGGCAGCAACGACCGCAGCATCGCCGGGTGGCCGACCCAGGCGACGTCGTGGCCACGGGCGGCGAGTTCCGCCCCCACCGCGACAGTCGGGTTGATGTGGCCGGTCAGCGGCGGGACGACGAACAGGATCCGGCTCATCCGACCGGGCTCCGCACCATAGCCAAATTCTTCCAGGTCACGATTTATATTGCACGCCCATGACGCGAATGCGGCCGGCCTTTCAGGCCACCCGGCGGCCGCCCATCCGGCCGCCCAGCCATATGTTTTACCTAATGGCTCATGAGTGCCCTAGCGCCAGATGGTTGCAGGGCCAGGTTGCCACACCTACGCTTGAGCAACAGACGGCGGAACGCCGGGAGCAGGCGTCCCTGCCGCGGACCAAGTTCGTCGGCTCGTGATCGCGCCGCGCAAGTTCACCGCGAGCTGACGCGGGACAGAATGCCGCCGCCAGGAGGTTCCTGCCGCTATGCTCCCCGGTCCCGGCCCCCACCTGATGCGCGGGTTCGTTACCGACCCGTCGGTGTCCAAGCAACAGCTGAAGCGGGGGACCGTCCGCAGGATCGCAGGATATGCGCGGCCCTACCGCTGGGATCTCACCATCTTCCTGCTGGCCGCCGCAGTGGACGCGGTGATCACGGTGGCGATCCCGGTGCTGCTCGGCCTGGTCATCGACCGTGGCATCATCCCGAAACGCGCCGATGTCGTGCTGGGGGTCGCTGCAGCCGTGGCCGCGCTCGCCCTCTTCGACGCGTTCTTAAACTTCGTCCAGCGCTGGTATACCGCACGCGTCGGCGAGGGCCTGATCTACGACCTGCGCACCCAGGTGTTCAGCCATGTGCAGCGGCAGCCGCTCGCGTTCTTCACCCGGGCCCAGACCGGCTCGCTGGTCAGCAGGCTGAACAGCGACGTTATCGGCGCGCAGCAAGCACTGACCTCGACGCTGGTGTCTACCGTGTCGAGCACGCTGCAGCTGATCCTGGTGCTGTTCACGATGCTCTACTTCTCCTGGCTGGTCACGGTCATCGCACTGTTGCTGATACCCGTGTTCATCATCCCGGCCCGGGTGATCGGGCGCAGGCTGCAGCGGCTGACCAGGGAGTCGATGCAGCTCGACGCGGCAATGGGATCGACGATGACCGAGCGGTTCAACGTCGCCGGCGCCATGCTGGCGAAGCTGTTCGGCCGGCCGCAGGAGGAGTCCCGGTTGTTCGCCGAGCGGGCGGCCAAAGTCAGGGACATCGGCGTGGTCCAGGCGATGTACGGCAGTTCGCTGTTCATCGCGCTGACGCTGGTCGCGTCGCTGTCCCTCGCGGTGGTCTACGGGGTGGGCGGCGAGCTCGTCGTCCGCGGCGCCTTCCAGGTCGGCACGCTGGTTTCCCTCGCCCTGCTGCTGAACCGGCTATACGGGCCGATCACTGCGCTGTCCAACGTTCAGGTCAATGTGATGACCGCGCTGGTGAGTTTCGACCGGGTGTTCGAGGTGCTCGACCTGAAGCCACTGATCCAGGACCGGCCGGACGCGACGCCGCTCGTGCTCGCGGCGCACGGCAACGGTTCAGCCCGCACCGCCGGGCCAGCAGCCGACGTCGTCTTCGACCATGTCTCGTTCCATTACCCGGCCGCGTCCGAGGTCTCACTCGCGTCGCTGGAGTCCATTGCCCTGTCCGCGCCCGAACGTACCGACACGCGGCTGGGCGTTTTGCATGACGTGAGCTTCACCGCCCCCGCCAGGCAGCTGACCGCCCTGGTCGGGCCCTCGGGGGCGGGCAAGACGACGATCACGCACCTGGTGTCCCGGCTGTATGACCCCAACGAGGGCACGGTGCGCATCGGCGGGTTCGACATCAGGGATGTGACCCAGGACTCGCTGCACGACTCAGTCGGTGTGGTGACCCAGGACGCGCACCTGTTCCACGACACAATCCGGGCCAACCTTGAGTACGCCCGTCCCGGGGTGACCGAGGAGGAACTGGTCGAGGCATGCCGGGCGGCGCAGATCTGGGATCTGATCTCGGTGCTGCCCGATGGCCTGGGCACCATCGTGGGCGACCGGGGCTACCGGCTGTCGGGCGGCGAGAAACAGCGGGTCGCGCTGGCCCGGCTGCTGCTGAAAGCACCGGCCGTCGTGCTGCTCGACGAGGCCACCGCGCATCTCGATTCCGAGTCGGAGGTCGCCGTCCAGCAAGCGCTCGCCGCGGCCCTGGCGGGCCGGACCTCGCTGGTCATTGCCCACCGGCTGTCCACCATCCGCGAGGCCGACCAGATCCTGGTCATCGACGGCGGCCGGATCCGCGAGCGCGGCCAGCACGAGGAGTTGCTCGCGTCCGGCGGGCTGTACGCCGACTTGTACCGGACCCAGTTCGCCCGCCAGGCGCCCTTCGGCGCGGACCCGGGGCCAGGCCCGCCCGGAGGACATTTCCCGCCGCCTCCGCCGCCCCCCGGAGTCGATGATCTGGCCCTCCCTGGTGGACCCTGGCGCGGCCGGCCCGGTCCTGGCCCGGCCGACGGCCCGTGACCCGGGCCCGTGCGCGGTTAGCCGGCCGGAGGCGCGTGCAGCCACTCGAGCAGGTCGGGCGGGGCCAGCTGGGCGGCCCGCGCGTAGTAGCCAGCCATCTCCTCGTCGCTGAGAATCTCGCGCCCAGCCCCCGAGGTGCCCCGGCGGAAGAATGAGGCAGCGTCCGCGGACATCCCGGGAGGGACCGGAATGAGGATGTCCGCGCGGTCCTTCATCCGCCCGAACGTGGCCGCCTCGACGAACGAAGGCCAGGCCTGCTCCGGGACG
Organism: uncultured beta proteobacterium; assembly: GCA_963745385.1. Classification (GTDB taxonomy): domain Bacteria; phylum Pseudomonadota; class Gammaproteobacteria; order Burkholderiales; family Casimicrobiaceae; genus PALSA-1003. The sequence goes on along the minus strand of CAVUXI010000027.1, from coordinate 419,068 downwards.
GCTATCTCGAGCCTCCCGGCGAGCCAGCGCATCTGGCCCTCCAGGTCGGCCAGCAGGTCGCCGTAGCGCACCAGCAGCACGTTCGGCTCACCGCGCCTGGCCCAGGCATCAGACAGGTGCCGCATAACGCCCGGCAGCGAGTCCGGGTACTGGCAGGGATCGTCATCGCCGGCGATCCATCGGAGCAGGGCGTCGTGCAGCATCTCGCGTGAAGCGGGCGGCTCCGGCGGCTTGGGCGGCCCAGGCGGCTTCGGCGGCCCGGGCGGGCCGGAGAGGTGGTGTCCCGGTGGCGGCCCGGTGCTGTCCGGCCGCGGCCCGCGCCTGTCCGGCGGGGGGCCGACGATGTCCGGCGGAGGGCCGATGATCTCGTTGTGACGGCGGAGCGATACGAACATGTCGAGCGGATGCCGGGCCGTCACGATATATGTGACCCGGGGATCGAGGGGAATCCCGTCCAGCGGCGTATGCGTCTTGATGAAGCGCCGGTGCCGCTGCTCAGCCAGCTGGGCGTACACGAACTCATGCGGCATGACCTGGCTGTCCAGCCACGGCGAGAGATGCCAGAGCGAATCCGGCAGCTCGGGCGTCTGGAGGATCAGCAGCGCGCAGATCATCTGCATCCAGGTCGTCCCGGTCTTGCGCCGGGTGCTGATCACGATGTCGCCAGGCCGGAAGCGAAAGCCGAGCCACCGGCCACTGTCTTCGCCAGGCCACCGATAGTGCGTCAGGCCCGTGGTCACGCCGCGAGCGTAGCAGAGACGCCAGCCGGCGCTGCCGCGCGAGCAGGACGGCCCGGGCCCCAGCTCACCATTCCCCGCGGACCCAGCGACGGCACGCCGGGAACGGCTCGTCACCACCCACGCCAACTTCAGTCTCAAATGGTACCATGAACCTCGTGTGCCACTCCAGTCGGCCAATGTCAGCGGCAGCCCTGTAGCCTATCCTTGGATCCAAGGTCTGGAACTTGCGAATCGGTGGGGGAAGACTTAATACATGATCCGAAATGAGGATGTCCGGGAACTTGCCCGTCCAGAGGCTCGTCCTATTCATCCCCCGGCACTCCCGGGGGAAAGGACAGCGTCAATCGCTTCTGTCGGCAGCGCATTTCCAGACACCGCCTATTCACAGGAAGAGATCGGGGCACTCCTCGGCCTGGAGAACAGGATCGTGAAAAAGCTGCTCCGTTCGCCGCATATCCAGAAGAGGCATCTCTATCTGCCGGCGAAGGACATGAGCACAGGACGCCTGCTCCCCGAATCCGCGGCCGACCTGCACGCCAAGTTCCGGGACGGAGCGCTCGACATCGGATCGCGGGCCATCCGCAACGCACTCGACGCCGTATCGTTGTCGCCCGCCGACGTTGACTACATCCTGTGCGTCACCTCGAGCGGCTTTATGGTTCCGGGGCTGAGTTCGCTGTTCTCGCGAGAGCTCGGGTTTGCCCGGGACCTCGTCCGGGCGGACGTCGTCGGGATGGGATGCAACGCGGGCCTGAATGGGCTCAACCCGCTCGTCCAGTGGGTCAGGAATCATCCGGGCCAGGTGGCGCTCCTGGTCTGCTGTGAGATTAACTCCGCCATGTATGTTCTTGATGAGACCCCGCGCACCGGCATTGTGAACAGCATTTTCGGCGACGGTGCCGCCGCTGCCGTGCTGACGGCCTACTCCGAGGATGGCGCCGGGCCGGCGCCATTCGGGCCGATGCCGTGCGTAATTGATTTCGAGAGCTTCTGCATTCCTGAAGAATGGGCGGCCATGCGGTTCGATTGGAACGCCGCAGCCGGGAAGTGGAGCTTTTACCTCGACCGGGATATCCCCTATGTCATAGGCTTCAACGTCGGCAAGCCGCTGGAAAGGCTGCTGGAGCGCAATGGCCTGGATTTCTCCGCCGTCAAGCACTGGGTACTGCATACCGGCGGTGGCGCGGTGATCGACTCCGTCAAACTCAGCCTGGGCCTTGAGGAGCACGATGTCCGGCACACGCGCTCCGTGCTGCGTGACTACGGGAACATCTCCAGCGGAAGCTTCCTGGTCAGCCTGGAACGCCTGCTGGCCGAAGACTGCGTGTCAGCGGGCGACGTGGGCGTGATGGTGACGATGGGTCCAGGGGCCCAGATAGAGACCGCGCTCTTCCAGTTCAAGAAGGCGCCCGCATGCTGACCCTGACCCAGGAGGCTGACGGCGAGCGGGTACTCACCGCCCGGATCGGCGAGGCCACGATCAATACGGAACTCATTTGCGCGCTCGGGTCCGTGCTGGCCGATGTCGAGCGCGGCGGGATCGAGAACTTCGTCTTACTGTTCAGCGGCAGTGCAGAGCCAGTCACCGGGGATTTCCCATCATGGCCGCCCGGCCCGGGCCGGAGCGACATGCGGTATTTCGCCCGCTGGGATGAATTGCTGTCCCGGATTTCCAGACTGAAAGCCAAGACATTCACTGGCTATCACGGCCGGGTCGGTGCAGCGGCGGTCCAGGCCGGCCTGGTCGCAGACCTGCGGCTGGCCTCGGCGCAGGCGCGGCTCTGGATGGGGAGCCTCGCCGAGGGGCGCTTCCCCGGAATGGGCGCATACTGGCTGCCGAAATTTGTCGGTCTCGGGACCGCCCGCAAGATCTTCCTGCTCGGCGAGGATCTGACCGCCGACGATGCGGCCCGGCTGGGGCTGGTGGACTCTGTCGGAGACACCCTCGAGGAAGTGGTCGGGAACTCGGTCAAGGCCCTGCGCGCGGTCACCCCGGAGTCGGCGTGCTTCACCCGCCGGATCCTCGACGACTGTTATCTGCTCGAGCATGCGTCGGCGGTGGAACTGGCCAAGGCGGCTCGATACAAGGTGGGGATGCCGGATGACAGCTAGAGGTCACTACGCCGATCTCATGGCCTACAACTGAAACAAGGAGACAAGGAGTAGCCAATGGCTGAAACCGTGCCTCGGATGTCACCGTACACCGGGACTGAGCTGCCCCGGGATCGGCCCTTCTGGATCGTTGACGGGCGAGCCTACGATCTTACGGAGTGGATGGGCCGTCATCCCGGCGGGGCGATATGGTTCGCGCAAACCGAGGGTCGCGACATCAGCGCCCTGCTCCACACGTATCACCGGGAGCCAGCCCGGCTGCAGAAGATACTCGCCAAGTACCTGATTGAAGAACTCGCTGACCAGGACGTAAGCCCCAAGCTTGTCGCCCCTTTCCGGCTCGGCGAGAGGAAGATGCGCGACAAGGTTCCGGTACCCACCGAGAAGGACATACTCCCCAAGCTTGGCGTACCCCCCTTCCTGCTGCCGCCGGAATTCAACGCTCCCGAGGATCTGCCGAGGCTCGACTACCGGGACGAAGGAAGCTTGCTGGCGGCGATCCGTCAGCGGGTCAATGCCCAGTTCTCCAAGCAGGCACTGAAGAAGTATGACCGTTCGTTCGACGCCGTGACGTGGCTTATCGCTGCCGCGCATGTTGCCGCGCTGGCCCTCCTGGTCGCCCGCGTCATACCTGGCTGGGCATTCGTCGTCATCATGGTGGTGACGCGTACCGCGCTGGCGGGCTCGGGCCATTACGGCCTGCACAGGAAGTGGAAGCCCGGGCACCCGGCCCTGACCCTGCCGCTCGGAAAAGCGCTGTTCGACCTCAACTACGTCGGCACGAGCCTCATCGGAACCGATGGGCACGTGCTACTGCACCATCCTTATCTGGGCTCCGGCGCGGACGTAAAGAAGACGTTCTTCGATGGCATGCTCCGGCTGCATCCTGTACTCCGGATCCCGGGTTACACGCTCCACAAACTCGGCATATGCCTGACCGGGCTGCCGCTCCGGGGACGGGAGATCACGAAGTTCGAGCGGCATAAGCCGATCCCGCAAGAAACCGGCGCGCCATTCGTCCAGGATCCTATCCGGGCCGACTTCTGGATCATCCGTGGGTGGATCGTGTTTGAGTTTGCCCTGTGCCTGGCCACCGGTCACATCGTGGCCTGGCTGGTGCAGTTCTTCCTGACGTTGTGGTTCAACACCTTCCTCGTGGTGGCGAGCCATGATTTTGAGGAGCCGAACAGCGAGGAAGAGCTCGCGGTGATTCCCGAGCCGCTGCGGGATGACTGGGCGGCGAGGCAGATCTGCCTGAGCTACGACCTGAGCGTGGTCGGCAACCGCTGGATCGACATTTTCCTCAGCGCCGGCCTGAGCCCTCACCGCGTCCACCATGTCCTGCCGTACCAGGGCTCCGGCTTCGCCAACCTCGCCTCGGAAGATGCGGTCAAAGAGGTGTGCGCCGAGGTAGGCATAGCCTGGGAGCGTCCCCGGAACCTGATCGTGGACCGGTTCCCGGCTGTCATGAAGCACTATCTGACCTGCCCGGTGAAGCCTTCCCTGCTGCGCGTGCTCTCCACGCAGCCCCCGCCCGGCGGCCAGCCTCCGCCCGGTGCCCAGCCCCCATCTGGCCTGCAGCCCCCGCCGGGCGCCCAGCCTCCGCCCGGCCTGCAGCCCCCACCTGGCCCGCAGCCTCCGCCCGGCGCCCCGCCGCCACCTGGCCTGGGGGCCCCGCCCGGCATGCAGCCCCCGTCTGGCCTCCAGCCCCCGCCCGGCCCGCCGCCTCCACCTGCCATGGAGCCCGCACGACCGACCTCGCCGGGCAGGCAGCAGCGTTCATCGGTCAAGGAGTATGTCGGCGAGCTGTTCCGCTACTCGTTCGAGGGCTGGAGAGGAGTCGGCGTGTGATCGCAGTCGCCGCCGCGCGGGAAGGGTGGTGGCGCAGCAGGCGATAGGGGCTTGCGGCGACCACTGGCTGGTCGGCGCTGACCATGACGGGTCAGCGCACGGCGCTTTGGTATGAGCCTGGTGTCTGGCCCATGGCACGGCGGAAGGTGTCAATAAAGGCACTGGTCGTCGCCCACCCGCACCGATGCGCTGTCTCGGTGACGCTGGCGTCGCTGGCGAGCTGGATCATGGCGTGGAAGAGGCGGACATTCGTGCGCCATTGCGGGTAGGTCATCCCGAACTCGGCCCGGAAGAGCCGGGCGAGCGTCCGCTCGCTGGTGCTGACGTTGCGGGCTAGCCAGCCGAGCGTTTGCGGCTGCCGCAAGTCGGCGAGCACCAGGTCACAGGCATCGGCGAGTCTTGCGTCACGTGCGGCGGGCAGGGATATGGGCTGCACGCGCGCCCGGCGGATCTGGTCCCGGACGACCGCGCGGACCCGGCGTGTCTCTGCGGCGGGCAGGCCGGGGTCGGTGCACGCGACGAGCAACTCGCGAAGCAGGCTACTGACCGCGACGATGACCGGTGAGTCCTCGGTGAGCGGCGCACCGGCAACCGGGAAGCCGACGGTGTGAAACGAGCTCGTCCCGTAGAAGCGATGCTCGTGCCAGATTCCTGCCGGGACCCATACTGCGCGGTCGCAGGCCGCGACCCAGGCGCCCGCCTCGGTCTGGATCGCGAGGACGCCGGTGGCGACGTAGACAAGCTGATGGTCGTCGTGCTGGTGCCGATCGATGACGTCGCCCCCGGCTCGTGACTGAGCCTGGGTCGGGGCGCGTGGCGAGTGGCGGATATGCGACATAAAACGGCAGGATATCGGAAGCTTGCCGGACTGATGCGAGCCATCGTCAGAGGGTGACTTCAGCGAAGGCGGTCATCGACCGCCGCCACGCGGGCGGCGAAGCCAGAACGAACTGGCGGCGCATGAGGCTATGGGCGAGCGCGCATGCCGTTCGACGACTTTTACCAGGGTCTGGTGCCGGCCGCCGTGCCATATTTCGTCCTCGAACGCCACTTCAGTTACCTCGGCGCCTCGGGCCTGGCGATGGCAGCCACCCTCGGCAGCGCACTCCCCCAGGTGGCCATCGGTGTGCTCGCCGACCGCCGGCGGCTGTCATGGATGTCACCGCTTGGCCTCACCCTGGCGGGTGTGGGCGCGGGCCTGGCCGGTCTCGCACCAGGCTATGTCCTGGTGTTCGGGTGCCTGCTGCTGTCCGGCTTCGGGGTAGCGATGTTCCATCCACCCGCCGGCCGCGACGCCCGGCGAGCGGCCGGCGGCAGCGCCACGGCCATGAGTTACTTCGCTGCGGGGGGCAGCGTCGGGTTCTTCGTCGCGCCTGCCGCCGTCACTCCGGCGCTGGACAGCCTGGGAGTCGGTGCGACGGCGCTATTCATCCCGCCGGCCGTCCTGATGGGCTTCGTCCTGCTCCGGAGCCAGCGCCGGTCATCAATTCAGCACGCCGCCGCCGAGCACGGCGCCGGCGCCGATCGGCCGGCCCTGTTCGCGGCGCTGACCTGCGTCGAAGTCATCCGTTCCACGGTGTCCTTCGGGTTGAATACCTTCGTCTCGCTGTACTGGATCCGTCACCTGGGCGCGTCCAGCGGCCTCGGCGGGATCGCGCTCACTCTCGAACTCGCCGGGGGTGTGCTGGGAACCCTCGCCGGCGGGCGCATCGGCGACCGGGTCGGCCTAGTGCGGACGGTCCAGCTCGGCAACGTCCTCATCGTTCCGGCGCTGATCGCGCTGCTGGCCTGCACCAGCAAGTACGCAGCCCTGCCGCTTGTGCTGCTTGTTGGCCTGGTCACCAACCTCCCGTTCGCAGTCCTCATCAAACTTGGGCAGGACTACCTGCCTTCCCGGCCCGGCACTGCCGCGGGCGTCACGCTCGGACTGGCCGTCAGCGCTGGAGGACTGTTTATGCCCCTGCTTGGCCTGGTGGCCGACAACCACGGCCCGCGAGGCGTCTTTGTCGTGCTCGCCACCATCCCGCTGCTCGCGATCGCGGGGTCGGCTGTGCTCCGCGAGCCAGCACACCACCCCATCAGCTCGCGGGTCAGCGCGCTTGAGGCCGGGCCCCGGCCGTGACCCGCTCCCTGGATCACGGCCGGGTGTCCCGGGTGGCTACCGGTCGATCGTGATGCTGAACGATTGAGTGGCCTGCCGGCCGCTGAAGTCGGTGAGCCGCATGGTGAAGGTGAAGGTGCCCGCCGTGGTCGGTGTTCCGGCGAGCTCGCTGTTAGCGTCGGTCGGCGCCGCGAAGGTCTGCAGGGTAAGGCCGGGCGGGAGGTGCCCAGCGGCGACGGCCCAGCTGTAGGGCCCGGCTCCGCCGCTCAGGAAGAAGTTCTGCCCGAAGGCCTGGCCGACAGTCCCCGGCTCGAGGGTTGATCCGCTGCCAGGCAGCACAATGCTCAGCGGCAGGTTCTGGTCCACGGTGATCGAGTAGGCCTGATACAGCGGCTGGCCGTGGTCGCCGGTGCCCTGCACAGTGAAGGTGTAGGTGGGTTCGATGCCCTGCTGGGTCGGGGTGCCGCCGATGACCGCGCCCGAGGGCCCGAAGGTGGCGGGCAGGGCCAGCCCCGGCGGGAGGGCGCCGGCGGCAATCCTGAGCGTGCCGCCTGCGTTGTGGCTGGTGACCAGGCGGCCCTGGTAGGGCAGGCCGAGCACGGAGTCGGGCAGCACGCAGACCCCGCTGATCAGGAAGCTGCCGTTGGCGGCGTTGCACTGCAGCTGGTCCGGCGGACCCTGAGTTGTCACGGTGATCTGGTAGGCCAGCGTGGAGGTCCGGGACCCGTCCGTCGCCTTAATGGTGAAGTTGAACGTCCCGGTCTGGGTGGGGTTCCCGGTGATGACGGCGCCGGACGTGGACTGGGCGGGCAGGCTCAGGCCGGGCGGGAGGCTCCCCGCGGTCAGCGCGAATGTGACGGTGGGGCCGACGGCGCCCACCTTGCTCACCGCGATGGTCGCGGAGTAGGCATTCGGCGCGGTGGTAACGCCGGAGGGCAGCACGCAAATCGTGCCTTCAAGCGTGCCGTTGTTGGCCGCTGCCGAGCACAGCAGGTTAATCCTCGGGGGCGGATAAGACGTCGCCAGCACCGGTCCCGCGGCCACCCCCGCCAGCGTCGCCGCCATACTTACCGTCGCCGCCAGCGTTAGCAGCGCTTTCGTTGTTCGTCTCACCGTGCTCCTCCTTCGGGTCAGCCCTGCGGGTCTGTCCACGAAAATGGGGCTGGCATGCGGTGAGAGCGCCCGTGGGCCAGCCAGAGCAATCCCTGTTACGTGACACGAAGCCGGGACAGCCCCGGTTCACCGGCTGGATGGGCATGATGAATTCGTCCGGCTGGCTCGTTAGGGGGCAGCCGGCCGCGGCCCTAAGGGCCGCGATGCGAGCGGGAGGAGAGTGCCATGCGGGGGCTCCGGGACAAGAGGGTCCTCATCAGCGGGGGCAGCAGCGGGATCGGCAAGGCGACCGCGCAGCGTTTCCTCGAAGAGGGAGCCCGGGTGTTTCTCTGCGGCCTCGACCCCCAGGAGGTGGATTCGGCTATCGCCGAGTTGAGGGAGTTCGGGCCGGCTGCGGGGATACCGGTGGATGTTGGCCGGGAAGAGGATGTGGCCCGGCTGATCGACTCGGCCCGTGCGGCGCTGGGTGGCATCGATGTTCTGATCAACAACGCCGGGATCGGGTGGCGTGAGCCCTTTCTGGAGATCACGCCGTCGCACTGGGATCGCATGATCAGGGTGAACTTGCGCGGGATGTTCCTGGTCGCTCAGGCGGTGGCCAGGGTGCTCGTGGGCCAGGGTGGCGGGGGGGTCATCGTCAACATGTCGTTCGACTAACGGCCTGGGCGGCGAGGCGGACTACGCACACTACAACGCGTCCAAGGGTGGCGTGCTGCTGCTGACCAAGACCATGGCCGTTGAACTCGGGCCGTACGACATCCGCGTCAACGCCTTGTGTCCGGGGTTTATCGAGACTCCACTGAACGCGGCCATCAGCGCCGACCTGGGCGGGCAAGACTTCGCCGATGCGTACGCCACTGACCACATCCCGCTGGGCCGGGCCGGCCGGCCATCCGAGGTAGCCGCGGTGTATGCGTTCCTGGCCTCGGATGACGCGTCCTTCATGACGGGCGCGGAGATGGTCATCGACGGCGGGCAACTCGCCGTCATGTAAGCCCGAGGGTGCCCACCCGCCGCCACTCCCCCGGCCTGCCGCCCGGCTCCCGCGCGCTAGGCCCGAAATCGAAAGAAAACGTAACCAACTGCGGCTTCCTGTACCAGGCTTTGGCTCGTATCGTTTCGTTTGAGCATGAAATCAGCATGAACCGAAGCGAGGCGAGTGTGCGGGCGACCTGGCCGGCCACAGCCAATCTCAGGGAGCAGATGTGCCAGATCTCCGCATCGGAGTTATCGGGGCCGGGCGCATTGCCCAGGCCGCCCACCTGCCCGCGCTCGCCCGGGCCCAGGGGGCACGGCTCGTCGCGCTCTGCGATCCCTCACCTCTGCTCGCCCAGCGGGTCAGCGGCCAGTACGGCGTGCCTGGCCTATCAGTCCGCCGATGAGCTGCTGGCCGACGACGCGGTGCAGGCGGTGATCGTCGCAGTTCCCGACCGGCTGCATCTGCCGCTCGCCGGGCAGGCCCTGCGCTCCGGCAGGCACGTGCTGGTGGAGAAACCCCTCGCCGGCACAGCCAGGGAGGCCGAGCAACTGGCGGCCGTCGCCGGTGAGGTTGGCCTGGTTCTGCAGGTGGGGGCCATGAAGCGGTATGACCCTGGCGTGCAGCACGCCGCGGAAGCGGTGCGCAGCCGCATCGGTACCGTGCTCTCGGCCACCATCTGGTACCGGGTGATGTCAGCGCTGCGGCCGCCGACCGAAGCGACACTGTTCCCCGCCCTCGTCGTTGACGAGGCCGTCCGCGAGCATGAGGCGGCCTTCAAGGCCGACCGGTCCAGCTACCTGCTCACCACCCACGGTGCGCACGTGCTCGATGGGATGCGCTTTCTGCTCGGCGACCCCACCCGGGTCTCGGCGCAGCTCGCGCACTCCGGCCGGGACTACACCTGGCATGGCCTGGCCGGCCTGGCCGACGGCGGACTGGCCCACTTCGAGATCACCGCCAACGTCCACGCGGAGTGGTCAGAAGGCGCCGACATCTACGGCGACAAAGGCCACGTCAGGCTGCGCACGCACTTCCCGTTCGCGCTGCGCGCCAGTGACGTCGAGGTCTACGACGAAGCTCGCAGCGTCAGCGAGCGGCCGGTGTTCCCGGACTCCAACGCCTACGAACTGCAGATCGAGGCGTTCGCCGCCGCCGTGACGACCGGCGCGGCGGCGACCCCGGACGCCCAGGACGGCCTGGCCGCCGTCAGGCTCATCGACGCCGTCGCCGAATCGGTGGCCAAGGACGGCTCCTGGGTGAAGCCATGACTGAACTGGGGGTCTTCGCCCGCGTCTTCCCGGCCGGGCTGCTCTGGCGTCGCCGCCGCCATCCGCGCGGCAGGGTTTACGGCCACCCAGCTCAACTTGGCCGCCCTCGGCCGCGCCACGCTCGATACCACCCTGACCGCCCGCCAGGCCCGCCAGATCAGCGGGGCCTTCACCGCTGCGGGCGTGCGGATCTGGGGCCTGTCCGGCACGTACAACGCCATCGATCCCGACGAGCGGGCGCGGGCCGCCGCCACCGGCGCCTGCCGGAGGGTCATCGCCCGGGCACCCGACCTGGGCGCGGAGGTCGTCACCCTCTGCACCGGCACCCAGGACCCGGACAACATGTGGCGCGCGCACCCCGGCAACACCTCACCGGCCGCGTGGCACAGCCTGCGCGCCACGCTGGACGCCCTCCTGCCTGCGGCCGCGTGCAGAAGACGTATCCCACGATGCGGAATTTCTACACCCGCGAATCGGGGGATTTCGTCCTCGAAGAAGACAAAGAGCAGGGGCACTACCGCTGGATCAGCATCGAGGCGCGGCGGGTCTGCAGCGGCCACGTGAATCCGCCGTCGATCGACGCGGCGATGGAGCAGCACAAGCTCGTCCTCGAACTGATTCCCTACATGCTCTCGGTCAGCCCGCTCGACTGCGAGGCGCTCGACTGCATGATGGGGTTCGATTTCTCGTATCGCGGCAACCACGACGCCCTCGTCGCCGAAGCGCTCGGAACCTGCTCGGCCTTCGAAGGCCTGATGGATATTCCCGATTCGCAGGTCATCAACCTCGAGCCGTCGATCACCATCGCCCTCGACGACGCCTGCCGGTTGCAGGCGCGGCTCATGGTCGAAACCCGCACCAACGCCTACCACGTCCGCCGCGGAGATTATCCCGAAGAGCAGATCAGCGTCTATTTCACGGTGCGGCAGTACGGCAGCCTGACTCCGGGCGTCTCGTTCGAGCAGACGCTCATCACGCTCCGCGAGCACAACGAACGGCTGATGAACACGCTACGTCGTCGAGCAGGTCCTCCGCCCGCTGGCCCAGGCGATCTCGGCCAAGTAACCCGATGCGCTGTCCGCGGCGTGATCTTCGACCTCGACGGCACGCTGATCGACTCGGGGCTCGATTTCGATCAGATGCGCGCGGGACATGGAGTTCGCGCCGGGCCAGTTCATTCTCGAAACGCTCGAATCGCTTCCCGAGGGAGACCGAAAGGAGCGCTGCCGCGAGATTCTGCGCGAGCACGAACACCGCGGCGCGATGGCCGCGACGCTGATGCCCGGGGCCCGTGAGCTGGTCGCCGAGCTCGACCGCCGCGGAATTCCGCAGGCGATCCTGACCCGCAACTCGCGCGAGATGACTGACCTTGCGCTGCGGCCGGCTGGAGTTCTCATTCTCGCAGGTCCTCACTCGCGAAGACGCGCCTCCGAAACCCGACCCGGCGGGGCTGCTCTCCATCTGCCGGACTGGAACGTCGATGTCGCCGACGTGATTTTCGTCGGCGACTTTCAGTTCGACATCATCTGGCCGGTCGCCGCGCCGGAATTCCGAACGGTTCTCTACGCCCCCGGCGACCGACCCGACTACGCCGACGAAGCCGACTTTGTGGTTCGGCACCTTTCGGAAATCTGCCTTCTCGTGGATGGGCAGCCGCAACCAGACTGAACGACGAACCGCGGATGACTCGGCCTGAACTCCGGCCAAATCCAAACCAATTCGACCGCGGATCACGCGGATACTCGCGGATGGGCCAGTTCACCTCGTCCGTCTTTAAACTGCGCGTATCCGCGTCATCAGCGGTCTTTTCTTTTTTCTATAAGTCCTTATCTTGCCGCAGCGATCACTCCCACGCTCGACACCTCCGTCAACGGTTTGCATAATTTTCGATAGCTGAAACTCACATCTCGACTTTCGTCACACGGAGGCTTGATCATGAAAATCCAGGTCATCTTCTACAGCATGTACGGCCACATCTACCGCATGGCCGAGGCGGTGGCCGAAGGGGCGCGCCAGGTCGCGGGCGCCGAGGTCGACTCTATTCCAGGTGCCGGAGCTGGTTCCCGACGCGGCGCTGGAAAAGAGCGGCGCCAAGCAGCCCGCCAGGCGTTCGCGCACGTCCCGATCGCCAGGGCGGACCAACTCGCCGACGCCGACGCCATCCTGTTCGGCACGCCGACGCGCTTCGGCAACATGTGCGCCCAGATGCGCAACTTCCTCGACCAGACCGGCGGCCTGTGGGTCAAGGGGGCGCTGGTCGGCAAGGTCGGCAGCGTCTTCGCCAGCACCGGCACGCAGCACGGCGGCCAGGAGACGACCATCACCAGCTTTCACACCACGCTCATTTGCGAAAGACGCTGAACAAGATGCAATCGGACGGAGGTCCGTTGTCATCACTCAAATTCGACGCCATCTTCAACAAAACTCAGGATCTCAAGGATGCCATCGGCGACGTCTTCGAAGCACTCTATCAAGCCATGATCATTACGTTTGCCATTGTTTATGCCTTTCTCCGTCGTTGGCGGCAAACGATCTTTCTTTTCATTGTCAATCCCAGCAACACTGCTGATCACTGTGCTCGTTCTCAATATTAGAGGTTCCTCGCTGAATCTGCTCACACTCTCGGGACTTATTTTGGGTATCGGAATGGTGGTGGATAATGCGATTCTTATTGTCAGCCGCATCGACGAGTTGATGGCAACGAACGCCTCGCGCTTGATCGCAGCGAGCCGGGCCGCTGGGGATGTATTGCGGCCCCTCCTCACATCGGCAGTTACCAATGCGTGTATCTTTCTGCCGGTGGCGTTTCTCGATGGGAGCGATAGTTTTACGGACATCCTTCGTGCCTTCCAACTGCCCATCATCGCGTCGTTGGGAGCGTGGCTGATCGTTGCGCTCACGTTCATTCCCATCGCGACCATTCATTGGCGAGGAAAGGCGAAGAGCTCCGGTGTTGCGGACAACAACCCTCATGACGGTGCGCCCTCAGAAAAGCTGGTGCGGTCGCTCCGATGGATCCAGAAACATCAAACAATTTTTGCATGGCTTACGGTGGCACTCGTGCTTGGCATCGGCCGTCTGGTCGTGGAAATCCCCCAATCGGACATTGAAGCTCCGCGCGATGCGTTCTCATCAGTCAACGTCCAATTTGCTCCTGAGGTTCCACCCGCTGAGCGAATGAAACTGTTCAGCGAAGTTGAATCGACACTTCTAAAATCAAAAGGTGAAACGCTGATTGGATCGGCGGTCTCTAACTTTAATCCGGATTTCGTCACTGGTACTATAATGGTTTATCCACGTGCTACGCCCGACAAAGATGAGGAGCTCACCGCTCAGGAGAAACGGTTGAAGGCGTTTCTTGCGAACTATCCGCCGCATCCAGGCCTCTCCGTAAACGTAGGGTGGAGCCAAACGGTTGCCGGCCAAAGTCGCAGGCAAGACACCTACCGCGTAAGTGGAGCCAAGAGCTCTCGCATCAATGAAATTCTTGAAAACCTGAGAACCAAAGTCACAACAGTTCCTGGAGTCGAAACCGTTCATTTGGATCGAGACGAGGGCGGAAATGAAACCCTGGTTTTTATACCCAACGATGTGGTTCTTTCGCAATATGGCCTGACACTCCAGCAAGTTTCGGGTGAAATTTCGGCCAACATGATTTCGGCAAGCATCGGGAACGTCAATGTCGACGGAAAAACAGTCGCCGCTAATATTTCCGTAACTCCTCCTGGCGGGTCTTGGACCTCTCGATCGCTACAAGGATCTTAAGATTTCCATCCGCGATAACGTGTCGGTCAATCTCGAAGACTTGGGTCGGCTGATGCCAATGAAAACCATTCGATCTATTTCTCGCGCCGATGGCGTAGCGACGGGACGTCTTATCGTCTTTTTTCATGAGTCGCTTTCCGAATCTGACTACAGACGAGCCAGGGAAACGGTGAGGCGCATTTTCGGCCAGCAGACCTTTCCTACCGGATACGGTCCACCTCGATCCGAGGCGGCCGCCCATGTCGAGGCGATGCAAGCCAAGAGCCTGTTCATTGTAGGATTGGCTGTTTTTTTGATCTACCTCATCCTCGGGATGGTTTTGGAGTCGTTCTTTATGCCTATAACGAATCTTGTTTACTATTCCGTTGGCAATTTTATTTGGTGTCGTGGGCCTGTTGTTCTTGGGAATGGATCTGGACGTCATGGCCCGTCTGGCACTGGTGATTCTTGTGGGCAGCGCTGTCAACAGCGCCATCATTCTGGTTGATCTCATCAATTCACTGAGGGCCCAAGGTTATCGCCGTGAAGATGCCGTCGTGTACGGTTGCGCCCGGAGGTTCAAAGCGGTTCTTATGTCGGTTTCAATTCAAATCATCAGCGTTCTTCCGGTCGCACTTGGCAAAGCAAAAATCATGGGAATTCCTTACTCAAGCCTAGGCATCTGCATCGTCAGTGGCATGCTCTTTTCGACGGCCGTCGTACTCGTAATCCTACCCATGACCTACGAGGCCCTCGACGAGATCGAAGAACGCTGCAAAGCCTTCTTCGGCCTCCGCAGCCCTAGTGGGCCCAGCTGACGTCGACGGAAAACGGGTGAAGGTCATAGCCGGCAGCGTAGAGAATCTGCGCGGCAGACGTATCTCTTCTGCAAAAGACCTACGAGCAAACTTTTGGCCGTAGTGATTCGGGACTGAGCCTGCTGCATCATCAATATAGTTAATCGACCCAATCGGTACATTTCTTTTGAGTACTCGAGTTCCTTCCTTGCCTTCTCCATGACCAAAGTTGCGGCCTCAATTGAACGACTGTTCACATCCCAATCGGAAAAGTTGTTTTGAATGGCCGCTTCGTCGGTCACTCGGGTTTTATGATAGCTGAGGGTTGCGGAATCAAAGGTCATGTTGGCGTTGTCAATTGTTCGATAGGTGTTGAACCAATCCCAAAATGTCCACGAGAGGGAAAGCTGTACGGTCGTCGAGTTTTGAGGAGAATTGGGTCCGGGGGTGTTGTTCACAAGGGCTCCCATGTCAAAAAGGTGGGTTACCTGAACCTGAGTTGTCGGAATGTAAGACAGCTGCGCCTTATTCAGCGAGATCTTTGCTTGCTCTAAACTCAACTTGGCAACAACGAGATCGGGATCGCGGCGTGCCATTTCCTCTTTCCAATCGCCACGAAACTTCGCCAATCGAGTATCGAAGTCTTTCATGTAAAATGGTTTATAATTCAAGAGATCTACATCCGGTACATCCTTGAGATCCGGCGCATTGAGCAAGGTTCGCAAAACCTTTTCGTCGGTCACCAAGGTGTTTTGAACGGTCATCAGATTTATCTCATCATTTTGAACGGCAATTTCAGAATCCAATGCATCCAATGGCGTCTTGGCACCGGCCTTCACCAATGCTTGTGATTGTTCGTCGGTCATCTTCGAGGTTTCCAGGGACTCCTTGGTAATGGCGATTTGATTGCGATCCACCTGCACCTGAAAGAAACTCGTCAACACCTGAAGTACATATTGCTCGATGTTCTGGCGGCTGGTCGCCTTTGAGACATCAAACGCTTTGACGGCTGTTTCAGTGTCGTAAATGTTGGCGTAGCCGTTCCACACACGGTTCAACTGCCCGTGATACTCAGGTTGTTTGTTGCGGAACTCGTTGTTTGCATTCCGCCACGCCGTCTTGAGTGGATGCCCGCTGGAATTGCCGTCCCGCCGCCAGAGAAACCGTGGGCAACAGGCTGTAGTAGGCATTTGTCTTCGAGTTTTCAATTTGATTCTGGCTGAGATGTTGAATGCGAACATCAAAGGAGTTGGTAATTCCCTTTGAAACCAAACTGACCAATGGATCTTGTGCGGGAACAGCCGACCTAGCCCATGGTCCTGTTAATGCAACCACAATTAAAGGCATTGGTTTGTCGCGCCTGCTGATGCTCAATTCTAGTCAAACCCATTTCTGGAATAGTTTGAATTGGCAACGATCATTCGCTTTGCAAAAACCGCCGCCGAGTTAAGAGACGTTCTTGAAGTTCGTTTTTTGGCCATGGAGCAGGCGGGAAAGAAATTGCCTCGAATTATGACCTTCACTCGGAAGGTCATCGACCACTATGACATCTACCCGACCACGCAAAACGTAGTGGCCTACAGCGGAGGCAAGGCCGTCGCTTGCGCCCGACTGGTCGAGTACGCGCCCGGAAATAATCTGCTCAATCTCAGTTTCGACTTCGGCGAATCCGCGTCAAAGCTGAAAGGTTCCTGCGCGTACTTAGATATGATGGCCATGCTTAAAGAAATTAGCGGCAATGATGCGGTGTTGTTTCAGTTAATTCGAATGGCCCTCAGCCACCTGGCTTTCAAAGGGATCGAAAATGCCCTGTTCGTTTGTCCAGATCGCCTCATGGAAGTCGTGCGGCGCATTGGATTTAAACCTATCGCCGACGCCTTCGATTGCGAAGTTTTTGATTCAAGGGCGACTCCAGTCACCATAGAAATCCGCGAATTCTACAAAAGCTGGTTGAGCAATATGAAAGACCAGGAGCTCATCCGATTTCAGCAGGCCTTCTATTATTCCATTTTTGACCCTGGAGAAGTCATGGCCGTTGAGGGTGAACGCGGATCCACGGCTTACCTCATTGAGGACGGCGAGGTTGAGGTGCTCATTCGCTTTTCGGGCGAAAATCTGCTCCCGATCAGCACCATGCACAAGGGACAAATGATCGGAGAAGTGGCGATGGTTACAAATGAGCCTCGTACGGCTTCCCTTATCACCAAGTCCACAACCACTTGTCTCTCGTTTGACCGAGCTGATTTCATGAAGTTGATGTACGAGGAACCTCACCGCAGTCTCGACATGTTTAAGATCTTTTCGAAGCGACTCAACGAATCCAATCGCAAGTTGGCGGAGATGCGAAAATGAGTGGTGATGCCCTTCACATCCTTCTCGCGCTGTCCGACGACAAACTGGTGCACGATATCGCACAAAAGATTCGCAATCGCTTCGAGCTCATCAACGTACAGATAGACGTTCTCGACGATGGCAAACGAGCCGCCGCCGAATTTAGAAATCGCCGTCACTCCATTGTCATTGTGGGGCGCCATCTTCCGGGAATCGACGGACTCGCTCTGGTCGAAGAAATCCGAAAAATCGACGGAGCGATCAGTATATTCCTAGTGGGCGCTGAGGGAGAGGCCATCAACGGCGTTGAATCCGTCAGCGCTCCCATCGTTAATTGGACCGAATTTCTCAATCGGATTCAAACCGCCATTCCCGATGACCTCAAGGCTAAATATGGACTGTTTGAGCGCAATTCTCAGCTATTTGAGAAGGTCGTGGAATACGCCAAGAAATACCGAATGACGTCGGCCCAACAAGCAGAGCCGATCATCTGCATTCCCTCGTTCTACGAAGCGCGCGATGCCGGAGCTATTTCACTCAGCGCGGTTCAAAAAAAGAGTCTGGAACAAAAATCAATCATCTTTAAGCAACTTGCTCCGAGCGAGCGCCGACGAGTGCTGCGCGCGGATCTTATGGTGCTCGGATCATTGCTCGCAGTCACCGGTTTGGTGTTTTATTTTCTTCGAGACTCCCCATTTGACTCAATATTTTCCATTAAAGGCGTATGTGCCGGACTATCTTGCTTTTCTGTATTTGGATTCTTTATCGGTCACGCGCTGGAGCGATTTCTTTTTGCCAGCGACATCGAAGTGAACTAACCCATATTTCTCACGAAAAAAAGGGTCAGGCCGAAGCCCGACCCTCACAGATTCTTTACAACACGGAATTCTTAAACTTGGACTTTTCCTGCTGAATGATCTGGTTGTGGAGAGTGTCCACTTGACTCTCACACGACTGAGGATAGCCATGCTGTTGAGCATAGTTGCCCACGCCGTTTCCACACGCTTGACGGCTGGCATCCGACTGAATGGTCAGACACTTTTGCGCCATCGGAGTGAGCGACGAAATCAACTGGCTGCAGTTTGTTGCGGGAGCAGGAGGACCCACCGATGCTGGCGAACGATTCGTGCCGGAAGGTCCGTTGTTGCCCGCTTGCGAAGGTCCGTTGTTATCACCACCGAGCGCACTTGGCTGGGTCGGGTACTTCTGGTGCTCCTGCGCCATATACTGCTGCTTGAGCGGATCCAGCTGGGCGCGGCATTGATCCCAAAATCCATTGGGTTGGGCGTTTCCAACCTGATCGAAGCACGCTTTGCGACTGTCGAATGACGAAATCCTCATGCATGCGTCGGCACCTTTGGAGATGCTGGGAATCTGAGCCTGACATTGAGCAGGCGAAAAAGCAGGGCCACTTTGTTGCATCATATTGTTGGGACCGGAACCATTGCCCGGCATGTTATTTGGGCCGTAGTTGCCAGCTTGCATGTTGGGGCCACCGCCTTGGTTATCAATCGCACTGGGCTGCTTCGGATAGAGGGAGTGCTCTTTAGTAATGTAGGCTTGCTTGGTTGGAGCCAAGGTCGCATCACACTGCTGGAAGTATCCCGGAGGCATCGAGTTTCCAATGTTTTGGAAGCAAGCACTGCGACTGTCAAAATTGGATAGCTTCAAACACACGTCGGCTTTTGAAGTGACGTTGGGAAGCTGCGTCTTACACTAGCGGGAATGACTGAGCCACCGGTGCACCGCCATAACCGTTCATTGGGCCATTGTTTGGACCATTATTTGGACCATAGTTTCCGGGGCCATTCATTGGGCCATTATTTGGACCATAGTTACCCGGACCGTTGTTTGGACCGTAGTTTTTGGGGCCGCATCGGACCGTTGTTTGGGCCGTAGTTTCCGGGACCATTGTTGGCCTGGCTGCCATGATCATCGGAAGCCAAGATCGCACTCTGTTGCTTCGGATAGGCCAATTTATTTTAGCAATGTATTGCTGTTTCAAAGGATCGAGTTGGGACGAGCACTGCTGGAAAACGTTATCCGGCAATCCATTTCCCACGCCACGGAAGCAACTCGTGCGGCTGTTGAAGTCAGAGACCTTCAAACAGGCATCGGCCTGGGATTTCATGGTAATTACAACCTTAGAGCAATCCACGGGAGGAAGGTTTCCGGCTGTCGGACCATAGTTTCCAGGGCCGTTCATCGGACCGTTGTTTGGGCCATAGTTTCCAGGGCCGTTCATCGGACCGTTGTTTGGGCCATAGTTTCCGGGCCCATTATTTGGACCGTAGTTTCCGGGACCATTGTTGGCCTGACTTCCGCCGTGATCATCGGAAGCTAATATTGCACTCTGTTGCTTCGGGTAAGCCGACTTTTCTTTGGCAATATATTGCTGCTTTACAGGATCTAATTGAGAAGAGCACTGCTGGAAAAATGCATCCGGCATGCCGTTTCCCACACCTCTGAAGCAGCTCGTACGGTTGTTGAAATCACTGATCTTCATACATACATCAGCTTGTGATTTCACGGTGGTTACACCCTGAGCAATCCGAAGAGCTGAGTTTCGGCTGATTTGCCGTGTTGGGGCCGTCGTTTCCGGGACCATTATTTGGACCATTATTTGGACCATTATTTGGACCGTCATTTTCCCGGCGCCGTTCATCGTTCCGTTGTTCGGCCCATTATTTGGACCGTAGTTTCCGGGCCCATTCATCGAACCGTTGTTCGGTCCATTATTCGGGCCATTGTTTGGACCGTAGTTTCCAGTCCCGTTCATCGGACCGTTGTTCGGTCCATTATTCGGGCCATTGTTTGGACCGTAGTTTCCAGTCCCGTTCATCGGACCGTTGTTCGGACCGTAGTTTCCGGTTCCGTTCGTGGGCCCTGTATTCTTAGACCCATTTGTCTGAGCAGCCAGCTGAGCAGACCAGCTGACAAATGCCACAAGAGCTAACGCGCCAATTGATTTCACAACATTCCCCCTTCTTGATGAATCATTCACCAAAAGCTTAACAATGCATAATTTAGCTTTCTTCCATTATTCTTGGAGGCTCTAACTCCTGCAAAAATTACATTTTTGTTGAGGAGATGTCTCAGTCGAGGAGCCCAATCCGATTCAGTTTATTGACCCACTGGACCTTAGGCCAGTTTTTAAACGCTTAGGGGAGAGCTTAGAATCTTACTTTCCTTCTCTTCTGAGTTCATTGGATGATAGTCCTCATCCTTGGACAACGGGATCACTTCTAGTGATTTCCACTGAGCGAACAGACACCGCCAGCGCAAATCCTCCCCTATGTCGAGCAAGACCCGTTCTGGACTCAAAAAAAGGCTTTTATAAAGAGCCAAAATCTGTCGAGGCAGGTTTTCAAAGAGATACGCTTTGAGGATTGCATCTTCTTCGATGGTGGCGAATCGATCCTTTAAATAACTCTTAAATAGAGCTTCGAGCTCAATTTGATTCTGGTGTTCGAGGGCAAAAATTTTGTTCAGCGCTTCGTCGCTGACTTTGCCGAGTCTCTCCGGAGGAATCTGAAGTCTCGGGTTCGGAGTCAGACCTTTCTTTGAATAGTCGGCAAGGTCGGCGAACAACTTGTCACCCAAGTGATCCTTGTAGCTCGTTGGTGGATGCGTTTTCAATTTCTCCAGATAAATGGTTTGAATTTGTCTCAGATCGAAGATGGCCCTGAATACCTGATCCTCTGTTGGCGTTTCCACGTCTTTGACTCCGAGACGAGCTTGCTCTTCTCGAAGTTTGACCAAAGCCTTAAGAGGAGCGTAGCGGGCGTCATAATTATAAAGAGTCTGAGATAGTAGATCAAATCATCAAAAAAAAAAAAAAAAAAAAAAAAAAATAAAAAAAAAAAAAAAAATAAAAAAAAAAAAAAAAAAAAAAAAAAAAAAAAAAAAAAAAAAAAAAAAAAAAAAGAAAGAGAGTTAGAGAGTTTGTTGTTAGTGTTTGGGGGGGGGGGGGGGGGGGGTAAAAAAAAAAAAAAAAAAAAAAAAAAAAAAAAAAAAAAAAAAAAAAAAAAAAAAAAAAAAAAAAAAAAAAAAAACAAAAAAAAAAAAAAAAAAAAAAAAAAAAAAAAAAAAAAAAAAAAAAAAAAAAAAAAAAAAAAAAAAAAAAAAAAAAAAACAAAAAAAAAAAAAAAAAAAAAAAAAAAAAAAAAAAAAAAAAAAAAAAAAAAAAAAAAAAAAAAAAAAAAAAAAAGCACCAAGGGCCTTCGCCAGTTTTAATCTCAGCTCATACGCCTGTTTTTCTAATCCCTTAACTTCTTCACTATCAGAAGGTGGAAGCTGCAGATCAATCTCCTTAATTTGGGCATCTACTCTGGCAGGGAGGATCGCATGAAAGCACCGAGGAGTAGTCTTCGAGCGACACTGGGTCTGGCACTCGCGTTGCTCGTTGGTACGGCACCTTTCATCGCGCCGGCTCTGAGCCGGGCGCCGCCGTATGCAGGCCAACATGTGGCAGCGCAGGCTTCCGCGGCGAAGTGGATCGCTACCGGCAGTCTCAACGTCGCGCGCTCTGGTCACACGGCCACGCTCCTGCAGAATGGCAAGGTGCTGGTTGCCGGTGGCTATGGTAGCGACGGCTACATCGGCAGCGCCGAGCTTTACGACCCGGCCAACGGGACCTGGAACCTCACGGGCAGCATGAGTGTGCCCCGGGTCTTGCACACCGCAACACTGCTATCCGGCGGAAAAGTTCTGGTCACTGGTGGAGATACCGGCACTTCTCCGCCGACCTTTGGCCGCACGAACACGGCAGAGTTGTATGACCCGGCCACGGGTGCCTGGACTCGCACTGGCAATCTGAGCGCGGTCGCCTCCTGGAACACCGCGACGCTACTCCAGAACGGCAACGTGCTCGTGGCGGGAGGATTCGACTCGGATAACGTCGGGCTCGCCGAACTCTACGACCCCGCGACCGGCATGTGGAGCCTGACCGGCAGCCTCATTACGGCCCGTTACGGACAGACGGCCACGCTTCTTCAGGACGGTAGGGTCCTGGCTGCAAGAGGATCGGATGACGGTGACCTCGCCTCCACCTTGGCGAGTGCAGAGTTATACGACCCGGCGGCTGGCACGTGGAGCGCTACCCCTCACGCCTCTGCCGCGGGGAGTGTACTTCACACGGCAACCCTACTGCCCAATGGAAAGGTGCTCGTCGCGGGCGGCAATGGCGGCGGAACTGGGGGTGACGTCGTCTTGGCGTTATCGGAGTTGTTCGATCCGGCGACGCGAGACTGGACCGCGGCCGGCAACCTCGCGGCAGCGCGCTATGGGCACACCGCGACCTTGCTGCCAACCGGCGAAGTCCTGGTTGCAGGGGGCACGAGCCAAGAAAATCACTATCCGAATCTCAAGTACAACAACCTCGATTCCGCCGAGATTTACGATTCGAACGCGGGCACATGGACCAGCGCGGCGAGCCTCGGTAGCGCGCGTACCGGCCACACGGCAACGCTCCTTCCGGATGGCCGCGTCTTGGTCGTGGGCGGCAGCATCGTCGGACCGTCATATACAACCATCGAGCTCGACAGCGCGGAGTTGTACGGTGCGGCTGCGCTGCCGGGCACCATCGGCCCCGCTATGACCGGCGCGTGGTACGACCCTGCTCAGAGCGGCCACGGCTTGCTTATCGAGGTCTTATCCGATCAGCGCTTCTACGCGACCTGGTTTGCGTTCAACCCCGCCGGTACGCAGCAGGCGTGGTTCACCGGTGTCGGTACCTATAGCGGGAACACCGCGACGATCACCGCAGTGGACATGCCCACCGGCGGGCACTGGATTCCGAACTTCGATCCCAGCCAGGTTGTGAACTACCCCTGGGGCACGCTTACCTTCACCTTCACCGATTGCAACCACGGCACGGTGAACTTCACTTCCATGGTCGGATACGGCACCGGGAGCATGAACCTGACGCGCTTGACGCAGCCCGTGGGTTTGAGTTGCCCCTGAAGCATCGCGACGATGTGCCAACGACTAGCGCTACAGAACACGCACGAGGTGGCGTTCGGTTTGATCACTTACCGAAAAAGTTCTCCGACAGCGAGGGCACAGAGGAGCTTGCCCAAGGTCGGCGAGCGTCGTAAAGGAAATTTCCCATGACCGGGCCGAGAGACCTCGCGCGAATGAAAACGGTTTTGGCCCTCGCGTTGTTCGGCGCAATGATTGGATACCTGGAGCCCGCTTATTGTGAAGGTCAACGCTTTATTGATCGCGGCACTCTATCGCAGGCGACTGCGCCAACCTGGGTTCCGACGGGCAATCTCAACACCCCTCGCAATTCTCACACGGCAACGTTGCTGACAAATGGCAAGGTCCTGGTCGTGGGCGGCAGGGACAACGACAATCACACCCTTGACAGCGCGGAGCTGTACGACCCGGCGACCGGGACGTGGAGCGTCACGGGCGCGTTGAATATGGCTCGCATCTCTCACACGGCGACGCTGCTGCAAAGCGGCAAGGTTCTCGTAGCAGGTGGCGGGGTTCCACCGGGTCTACCTAACACTGCCGAGGTGTACGACCCGGCGAGCGGAACGTGGAGCGTCACGGGCAGTCTTGCCGCGGCTCACGCGGGGCACGCGGCAACGTTACTTCCAAATGGCAACGTGTTGATCGTCGGAGGGAGGAACGACTTCAGCATGCTCAACAACGCCGAGTTGTACGACCCGATCGCCGGTACCTGGGGTCCCGCGGGTAATCCGACCTCGTCCCGGATCTGGCATACCGCGACGCTACTCCAGAGCGGCAATGTCCTGGTCTTTGGCGGAATAGTTAGCCCTTACGATGCCGATATCGAGTTTCCTGCGGCGAGCGCCGCGGAGCTGTACGACCCTGTTGCCGGTTCGTGGAGGAACGTCGGCTCTCCCATAAGCCTTTACGCGCACACCGCGACCCTGCTGCCCAACGGCAAGGTCTTGATGGCGGGCGGCTTCGGCGTACTAGCCACGTGCGCCGGCTGCCTTGCCGTTACTTCGATTGGAGCGGAACTCTATGATCCAGCCGGCGAGGCGTGGAGCCATACCGGCACCCTGTCGGTACACCGCGTTGTTCACACTGCATCGCTGTCCCCCAATGGCAAAGTTCTGGTTGCGGGCGGCGCGTTCGAAGGTGCGGGCGATGAAGCCGAGCTGTATGACCCGGACTCAGGATTGTGGACCGGCACCAGCAGCCTCAACGTCGGACGCTGGGCGCACACAGCTACACTGCTGCTCAATGGTGACGTACTGGTCGCGGGCGGCACTGACGCGTCAGACGCTCTCACTGGCACGCCAAACGCTTTCGGCGGCGCGGAGCTTTATGAAGGCGTCGCTCCGCCGCCAGGAACCATCGGTGCGGGTTTTACCGGCGCGTGGTACGACCCTGCTCAGAGTGGTCACGGCCTATTCGTCGAGGTCCTTTCTAACAATCGGTTTTACGCCACTTGGTTTGCGTTCAATCCACTGGAACGCAGCAAGCCTGGTTCACCGGTGTCGGCACCTACAACGGCAACACCGCGACCATTACCGCCGTCGACAACCGACCGGTGGACGCTGGATTCCGAATTTCGATCCCAGTCAGATCGTGCGCAATCCCTGGGGCACGCTGACGTTCACGTTTACTGACTGCAATCACGGCAGGGTGGACTTCGGCTCCGTGGCGGGATACGGCACGGGGAGCATGAACCTGACTCGCCTGACGCAACCGGCGGGGTTGGCGTGCTCGGTGAGCGTAAGTGGAACTACATGACAAGAGCAAGCGATCGTCGGG
This sequence comes from uncultured beta proteobacterium, assembly GCA_963745385.1. Lineage (GTDB taxonomy): Bacteria > Pseudomonadota > Gammaproteobacteria > Burkholderiales > Casimicrobiaceae > PALSA-1003. The sequence continues at coordinate 394,274 of CAVUXI010000027.1, read as the reverse complement.
CGATATCCCGCGCTCCGTCGATATCCCGCCAAAGGTGGACCGAAATGAAATGACGGCCCGGAAAGGGGGAGCAAAGGGACTGCTTGATTATACGCTGAGTCTTGAAAGGAGATGAGCATGGGTGCGCTCCGAAAGCGGTGGTTGTTGGCGGTCTTGCTGCTGGCCTCCGCGTCGACGCTCGGGGCCAACTATGGAGTCGGAATAGGCGACGATTGCGTATTTCCCCCCGGACCCATCGTTACGAACGGATGTTTCGCGCCTGATGCGTTGACGATCAACGCTGGCGATAGCGTGAGTTTCGGTATTTATGCAGACCTTATCGATACCGGCGCCCACAATGTCGTTGCGGATGACGGGTCATTTCGCTGCGCGAGAGGCTGCGACGGCGAGGGAGGTGATGGCACCCCGGCGGACTACACCGCTCAGTGGCACTTCACCCGTACGTTCAGTTCGCCGGGCATTGTTCACTACCACGACGAAGTCGGTCACGCGCGCGGCTTTATCGTCGTGCAAGGCGTGTCCCCGTTCGCCATCGGCCCCGGCATCACCGGCGCGTGGTACGACCCGGCGCAGAGCGGACATGGCCTATTCGTCGAGGTGCTCTCCGACAGCCGTTTCTACGCTGCGTGGTTCGCCTTCAATCCCGCCGGAACGGAGCAAACCTGGTTCACGGGTGTCGGCACCTACAGCGGCAATATCGCGAGTATCGAATCGGTCGTCATGCCGAGCGGCGGCCGTTGGATCCCGAACTTCGATCCCAGCCAGATCGTGCGCAATCCCTGGGGCACGTTGACGTTTACCTTTACCGACTGCAATAACGGCAGAGTGGACTTCAGCTCGGTGGCGGGTTACGGCACGGGGAGCATGAACCTGACACGGTTGACGCAGCCGGCGGGCCTGAGTTGTCCGTAGTGACCTAGCCGAGCTTACCGATGAACTCCTCGACCAACGTTACCCGATCGCTAAGCGCCGGCGCCGCGCGCTCGATGCGAACGCGATCAGGGCCGGCAAACCGGTAGCGACCATCCTTTTGCACCAGGGCGATCAGCTTGCCCGGATCGAAAGGCGGGTTGTGCGCGAACTGTATCTGGGTGCGCTCGGGGCTCGCATCGACTTTCACGACGCCCAGCGGCTTGGCGCCGAGCCTCAGGCGGTGACACGCCAGGAGCGCCTGAGCCTGCTCCGGCGGAAGCCCGAAACGATCGATGAGCTCTTCATGCATGGCGTTGAGCTCGTCCATCGTGTCGCAGTTCGCGAGCCGCTTGTAGAGCACGAGCCGCTCGTGCACGTCGTTGCAGTAGGTTTCCGGCAAGAGCGCGGGGACATGCAGGTTGATCTCGGTGGTGACGCCGAGTGGATCGGTAAGATTGGGCTCGCGCCCTGCACGCAGCGCGCGCACAGCGGCCTTGAGCATCTCGGTGTAGAGCTGGAACCCGATCTGCTGCATCTCCCCGGACTGCTCCTCGCCCAGCACCTCTCCCGCGCCGCGGATTTCGAGGTCGTGCATCGCGAGATAAAAGCCCGACCCCAGGTCCTCCATGAGCTGGATTGCCTCGAGGCGCTTTTTCGCCTGCGCGGAAAGCGCTTCCTCCGGCGGCGTCAGCAGATACGCGTACGCCTGATGGTGCGACCGGCCGACGCGGCCGCGGAGCTGGTGCAGTTGCGCGAGGCCGAACTTGTCGGCGCGATGAATGATGATGGTGTTCGCGGTGGGGACGTCTATCCCGGTCTCTATGATCGTCGAGCAGAGCAGGAGATTGATGCGCTGCTGATAGAAGTCACGCATGACGCGCTCGAGCTCGCGCTCGTGCATCTGACCGTGGGCGATGGCGATGCGCGCTTCCGGCAGCAGCGCGGCGAGCTTCTCGCCCATGCTCGCGATGGTGTCGATATCGTTATGCAGGAAATAGATCTGACCGCCGCGCTTGAGCTCCCGCAGCGCCGCCTCGCGTATGATCCCGGCCGAATACGGCGAGACGAAGGTCTTGATCGACAGCCGCCGCTCCGGCGCGGTCGCGATCACCGAAAAGTCGCGCAGGCCCTCGAGCGACATCGCCAGCGTGCGCGGGATCGGTGTCGCGGTCAGCGTGAGCACGTCGACCTCCGCGCGCAAGCGTTTGAGGCGCTCCTTCTGGCGCACCCCGAATCGATGCTCCTCGTCGATGATGACCAGGCCCAGGCGCTTGAACTTCACGTCGGGCTGGATGAGCTTGTGCGTACCGATGACCAGATCGATGCGTCCGGATTCGAGCCCTTCGAGAACGTTCTTCACCTCGCTCGTCGAGCGGAACCGCGACAGCTCGGCGAGCTTGACGGGAAGGTCCGAGAATCGGTCCGAGAACGTCTGGAAATGCTGCTCGACCAGCAGCGTCGTCGGCACCAGGATGGCGACCTGCTTGCTGTCCGCGAGCGCGACAAACGCCGCCCGCAGCGCAACTTCGGTCTTGCCGAAGCCGACATCGCCGCACACCAGGCGGTCCATCGGCTTGCCTGCCGTGAGGTCGCGGATCACCGCTTCAATGGCGGCCGCCTGATCCGGTGTTTCTTCGAAGCCGAATCCCGACGCGAACGCCTCGTACTCATGCAGGTCGAACTTGAAGGCGTGTCCCTGGCGCGCCGCACGTTGGGCGTAAAGGTTGAGAAGCTCCGCCGCCGTGTCGTGCGCGCGCTGCGCCGCTTTTTTCTTGGCCTTGTCCCATTGCCCGCTGCCGAGCTCGTGCAGCGGCGCGGCTTCGGGCGACGCGCCGCTGTAGCGCCCGATCAGATGCAGGCTGGAAACGGGGACGTACAGCTTCGCATCGTTGGCGTAGAGCAGGTGCAGGAATTCGTTCGCGCCGTCGCCGAGGTCGAGCGTCGTGAGTCCGAGGTAGCGGCCGATGCCGTGCTGCTCGTGCACGACGGGATCGCCGATGCGGACCTCGGAGAGGTCCCGAAGCATCGCGTCGACGTTGGTGCGGCGTCCCTCGCGTTTGCCTGGCCGGCGGGCGACACCTGCATAGAGCTCCGCCTCGGTGATGACGGCGACATTGCCCTTCGGCCAGACAAAGCCCGCGTGCAGCGGGCTCACCGCGAGCGCCGGGCTCGCGTCGCTTGCAACGAACGCCGCCCAGTCTTCTATTACCGAGGGCTTGAAGCCGTATTCCGCGAAATACTGCTGCATGGTCTCGCGGCGTCCGAGGCTTTCTGCGACGATGAGCACGCGCTCGCGCGCCGACGTCGAAAAGCGCTTCAGCATGTACAAGGGGTCGCTGGCCCGGCGGTCGACCTGCAGATCAGGCACGGCTTGTGTCGTCGCATGCCGAGCGTCTGCGACCGCGGCGTCGCCTTCCGGCGTCGACGGAAGCTCTACCCGCCCAAAAGGCTTGAGCAGGCGATCGAATTCGTCGACGGTGATAAAAAGCGTGGGCGGCGGCAGCAGGGGACGCGCCTTGTCCCCGCGCAGCAGGCGAAAGCGCGACTCGGTGTCCTCCCAGAAGCGCGTTGTCGCGTTCGCCACGTCGCCATACGTGCATACGACGGTCCCCGACGGCAGATAGTCGGTAAATGTCGAAGTTTCGTCAAAAAAAAGCGGCAGATAGTATTCGATGCCGGCCGGCGTGATTCCGTTGGAGACATCTTTGTATAGCGGAGACTTGGAAGGATCGCCTTCGAAGGCTTCCCGGAAGCGGCCCCGAAAGCGCGTTCGCGCCTCCTCGTCGGTGGGAAACTCTCTTGCCGGCAGGAGACGCACGTTCTGCACGGGATAGACCGTCCGCTGGCTGTCGACATCGAAAGTGCGGATCGACTCGATTTCCTGGTCGAACAGGTCGATGCGATACGGCAGCAAGCTTCCCATGGGATACAGATCGATGAGTCCGCCGCGTATGCTGAATTCGCCCGGCGACACGACTTGCGTGACGTGCTGATAGCCTGCAAGCGCGAGTTGCCCGCGCAGCGCGTCGACATCGAGGGTCTCGCCCTGGGTGAGGAAAAAAGTGAACGCGGCGAGGTAGGCGGGTGGTGCAAGACGATAAAGCGACGTCGTCGCTGCCGTCAGCACGACGTCGCACTCTCCCCGCGAGATGCGATAGAGCGTCGACAGCCGCTCGGAAACGAGGTCCTGGTGCGGAGAGAAGTGATCGTAGGGCAGCGTCTCCCAGTCCGGCAGAACCGCGACGCGCAGGCCCGGCGCAAACCAGGCGATCTCCTCCGAAAGCCGCTGTACGGAAAGCGCGTCGGCACACACGACCGCAAACAGCCTTCCGTCGGCCGCGGCGTCGGCAGCGAGCTGTGCGATGCCGAGCGAGTCTGCCGATCCGACCAGCGGGCGCGCGAGTGCCTTGCGCCCTGGCTCAGGGAGCGGCGGCGTCAGCCTGGGAAGTGTGGCAACGGCAGTGGGATTGGCGGTCGACAACGGCGAAACCAGGCGATATGTTTGATTGGACAAATGGCGCGGATGCGGGCACGTCGTTTGCGAATTGCATCGCCGCACAACGCGCTTGCGCTGCTTTCGACAAGGTTCGTTGCGTGGCGTTCGTCCCGCGCCGCACGCCTCAACCGTCGTGCCGCGTCAGGCTTTCACGCGGCCGTATTTGTCGTCGAAGCGGACGATGTCATCTTCGCCGACGTAGTCGCCGCACTGCACCTCGATCATGACCAGCGGTTCGGTACCGGCGTTGGCGAGGCGATGCTTCGTTTCGACCGGGATGAACGTCGATTCGTTGGCGCGCACCGCGTAGACGCGCTCGCCGTTGGTCACTTGCGCTTCGCCATTGACGACGACCCAGTGCTCGCTGCGATGGTGGTGAAGTTGCAGCGACAGCGATGCGCCGGACTTGACCTCGATGCGCTTGATCTTGAAGCCGGGCCCTTCCTGCAGCACGGTGAATGCGCCCCAGGGCCTCGCGACAGTGCGGTGCAGCTTGTAAGCGTCGTGTCCGCGTGCCTTGAGCTCGCCGACGACTTCGCGGACGCGCTGCAGATGATCCTTGTGTGCGACCAGCACGGCATCCGGCGTATCGACGATGACGAGATCCTCGACGCCTACCGTCGCGACGATGCGGTCCTCGGCGTGAACGAAGGTGTCCCGGGTCGCAATGGAGACGCGCGCGCCCTGTCCGCGGTTGCCGGACGCGTCCGGCTCGGACAGGGCGGAGACCGCCTGCCAGGACCCCACGTCGCTCCAGTCGAAGGCGCCGCGGACCACCGCGACGTTGTCCGCTTTCTCCATGACCGCGTAGTCGATCGAGATGTCCGGCACGGCGGCAAAAAGCGCCGAGTCGATCTCCAGCATGCTGCTGTTCGAGGCGGTCTTGAGTGCGTGCCATACGGGCCGGACGGCGTCGAGGACATCGGGCGCGTGCCGCGAAAAAGCCTCGAGGATCGTCGCCGGAGTAAAGCAGAACATCCCGGAATTCCACGCATGGCGGCCGCTCGCGACGTAGGTCGTCGCATCGGCGAGAGGGGGCTTCTCTATGAATCGCTTCACACGGAAAGTATCGGCGACTTCGAGCGGCTCTCCGGATTCGATGTAGCCGTAGCCTGTCTCGGGTGCTGCCGGCTCGATGCCGAATGTGACCAGCCAGCCCGCGCGGGCCAGCGATTGCGCGCGTTCGACCGCGAACGCGAACGCGGCGGTGTCGCGGATAAGATGATCTGCCGGAAGGACGAGCAGCGTTGCGTCGCTTTCCGACAGGGTTTCGGCGGCAAGCGCGCCTAACGCTACGGCGGGAGCGGTGTTGCGCCCGAACGGCTCGAGCAGGTAGACCATTCTCGACGGGAGGGCGACATTCGCGCCGGCGTAGACGTCCTTGGTATGGAAATAGTAGTCGCGGTTGGTAATGGTCATCATCGCCGCGATGCCCGGCAGGGCGGCGGCCCGCGTCACCGTTTTGGCGAGCAGGGTTTCACCGTCGGGCAGCGGCATGAAGGGCTTCGGCGCCGATTCGCGCGACAAGGGCCACAGCCGTGTTCCTGCGCCGCCGGAAAGAATGATCGGTATCAGCGCCATCGGCGCATCCTGTGCGAATGAAACGTTGCGCATTGTAACCGATGAGCGCGGCGTATTGACGGATCGCCAGTGCGCCGATACCGTGCGATCTGTTCATGCAAGACTTGTCCGACACAAACCCGGCTTCGCCGCGCGCCGATCAAGCGCGCATCGGCGGCGTCTGTCCCGTGCTCGCGACGCCGTTCGATAGCACGGGCGCCGTAGACGCGCAGGCGCTGACGCAAATCGTCCAGTTCGCGATTCGCTCCGGGGCCGATGCCATCGTCTACCCCGGCGTCGCCAGCGAGGTCGAGCAGATCACCGACTCCGAGCGCGACGATCTGCTCGACGCAGTCGCGCGTGCGGTGCGCGGGCGCGTGCCTCTGATCGTCGGCGCCAGCGCCGCGGATCTGGAGACAACCATTCTCCACTTGTACAAGGCGAGCACGCTCGGCGCGGCCGCGGCCATGGTGATGGCGCCCGCTCGTCTGGCGGGGAAGCCCGACGCTCTGGTCGAGCATTATCGCGAGCTCGGTTCGGCAACGACGGTCCCTATCATGCTGCAGAACGCGCCTGCTCCTGCGGGCGCGGGTTTCGACATGGCCGCCGTCGCGCAAGTCGTCGCCGCGGTGCCCGCAGTGCGCTACGTCAAGGAAGAGGCGACGCCTTGCGGCCAGCGCATCTCCGCTCTTCTCACGCGACCGGAAATCGCGGGCGCACCGCATTTCGTCGGTGTGCTCGGGGGTGCCGGCGGGCGATACATTCTCGACGAGCTTGCAAGAGGCGCGCTCGGCAGCATGCCCGCATGCGAGCTCACCGACGTTCACGTGGCGATGGTGAATGCATGGCGCGCGGGGAATCACGGCTACGCACGCGTTCTCTATAACCGCTCGTTGCCGCTGCTCAATTTCCAGGCGGTGTTTCGATGGGCGATGACCAAGGAAGTCCTGCGGAGGCGCGGCGTCATCGACAACGCCTATGTGCGCGCGCCCGGGCCGCGGCTCGATGCCCAGGACCACGCAGAGCTGACGATCATGCTCGATGAAATCGCCGACCTGCTGGGCGGGATCTCACCCCAGGCGTCGGCAGCGACATGATCTCATCGATGCGAGGAGACAACACATGAAGCAGTGGCTCGCGGTGCTCGCGATGTTCTTTACATTCGCAGCGCCGCACCTCGCGCGAGCACAGGATGTGACGCTGGATTTTCCCAGTTGGCAGGCGGAGGAGCCGGGATTCTCCGAGTGGTGGAAGGCCTTGATCAAGGAATACGAGACCAAGCATCCGGGAGTCAAGGTCAAGCTCTATTCCATCCCGTTCGCGAACTACGTGAACCAGCTCACGGTGCGTTTTGCCGGTCAGAATCCGCCGGACATCGTTCATCTGCCTTCGCGCAATTTCGCGAGCTTCGCCAGCCAGAAATGGCTGGAGCCAATCGACGATATGATGAAGAGCAGCGATATCCCGGGGAAATGGTCGAAGCTGCAAAGCGAGATGACCTGGGACGGCAAGACCTACGGCGTACTGCTGCTTCCCTACGGCAATCTGCTCTACTACAACGAGAAGTTGCTGCAGGGCGCGGGCGCCAAGGTGCCGACGACTCCGGCGGAATGGCTCGACGCAATGGCCAGGACGACCAACCGCGACAAGGGACAATTCGGCCTGGTGACGACGACAGCGGAGCATCCCAACATGTTCATCGATGCGGCGACCTGGGTGCTCGGCGAGAAGCAGGACTGGCTCAAGGGCAACAAGTACAACTTCACCGACCCGGGCGTCGTCGCGGCGATGGAGCAATTCCGCAAGTCGTTGTCGTACGCGCCTCCCGGAACGAACTCGGCCGTCGCGCGCCAGCTCTTCATCGACGGCAAGGCCGCATTCCTGCGCGACGGACCGTGGGTGTGGGCCACCCTGCAAAAGGCGAAGCCGGAGATCCGTCCCTCGCTCAAGATGACGCAGCTTCCCTTTCCCGTAATTACGGGCGGCGCGAGCAACAGCCTGCACATTCCGGCGAAGATCGATCCGCAAAGGAAGAAGCTGGTGTGGGAATTCATCGCGCTGGCCGCCTCGCCCTCATGGCAGGAAAAGTACGTGCAGCTCACGGGATCGCCCGCTGGACGCGTGGGCGTGGTCGGAGCGGAGCAGGCCAAAAAGGACCCGCACCTCGCAGCGATCACCGAAGCCGCCGAAAAAGCGGAGAACCTCTTTCCGATGCAGCCTGCGCTGCGCGAAAACTATAACGAATTCGCGACACTGTTCAGCCGCGCGGTCGTCCGGATGCAATCGTCGTCGCAGCCTACCGACGCGATTCTTGCCAATCTGCAAAAGGAATTGACCGCGGCCGTTCCGCTGCCATGATCGGACGGTCGCGCTGGGTCGGCTATGCGCTGCTCGCGCCGGCGCTGATCGCCGTCGGATTCCTGATTCTCTACCCGTTGTATCTGGTCATCGCCTTGAGCTTTCGCCAGGGCAAGACGCTCAACGTGCTGCGTCTGTCCGAGCTGCCGGTCGGCCTGGGAAATTACCGGACGATATTCGCCAGCGATGCGACCTGGCACAGCGTGTTTGTCACGGTCGTATATCTCATCGGCACCATCGCTCCCGCTTTCCTGATCGGCTTGGGAACGGCGCTGCTGCTCAACCGCGCATTTCCGGGGCGCCGATGGCTGAGAAGCTTCATCCTCCTGCCGTGGGCCGTGCCGGGCGTGATCGTGAGCATCGTCTTCCTCTGGCTGCTCGACGGATCGTTCGGCGTGGTCAACGCGCTTTTGCGGCAGGCAGGATGGCTCACGACGGATCTGGCGTGGTTCGCCAACGAGGACACCGCGCTTGCCGCCGTGATCGTGCCGACGGTGTGGAAGGCGTATCCGTTCTTCACTCTGACGCTGCTCGCCGCGCTGCAGTCGATCCCGTCGCACCTGTATGAGGCCGCGGTGGTCGACGGCGCGACGCGCTGGCAATCGTTCCGCCACATCACGTGGCCGGGCATCCGCGCGTCCGCTGCGCTGGCCGCGATTCTCAACACGCTCTGGGCGCTGCGCGAATTCGACATCATCTATCTCACCACCGGCGGCGGGCCGGACCGCGCGACCGAGACGCTCGCGGTGCGCATCTATCAGGAGGCGTTCGCGTTCTTCCGCATGGGCACGGCATCGGCGCTGGGTGTGCTGACCATGGGCATGGCGATGCTGTTGGTGCTGATGTCGATACGCACCATCCGCCGGGAGTATTTCTGATGCGGGCGAGCCGCTGGCTGCTGGCACTCGCCGCCGCCGCGATTGCCGCGATCGTGCTGTTCCCGATCTACTGGATGCTCTTGACGTCGCTCCTGCCGGGCGAGCTCACCCGTTCGAGGTCTCCGATACTCGTGCCGGACTTTGCAGCGCTGTCGTTCTCAGCTTTTGCCAACGTGCTCGAGCGCAAGCCCGTGCTCTCTTGGCTCGGCAACAGCGCCATCGTCACGGTCGGCGCAACCTCGATCAGCGTCGTCATCTCGGCGCTCGGCGGCTACAGCCTGTCGCGCTTCAGGAGCCGCGCGCAGCAAGGCGCGGGCTTTGCGCTGCTGATATCGAAGATGCTGCCGGCAAGCCTGATCGTGATTCCCTTTTTCATCGCCTTTTCCACGTTCGGGCTCATCGACAGCCGCTGGGGATTGGTCCTGGCCGATGCGGCGGTCGGGGTTCCGTTCGCAACCTGGCTCATGAAGGGTTTCTTCGACGGCATCCCGCGGGAGATAGAGCTCGCCGCGATGCTCGACGGCTGCTCGGGCTGGCAAGCGATGTGGTACGTGGTGCTGCCGCTGGCGAAGCCGGGGCTTGCCGCGTGCGCGATCTATCTCGCGATTGTGACGTGGTCGGACTTTGTTTTCGCGCGAACGCTGGTGAGCAGCCCCGATCTTTGGATGCTCACCGTCGGGATGCAATCGTTTCTGGGCGAATACCTGACCGACTGGTCGAGCCTGATGGCGGTCGGCGTGCTGTCGCTCGCGCCGGTGTTCGTGCTGTTTCTTCTGCTGGAGCCGTTCCTCGTCAGCGGAATGACGCAGGGTGCGGTGACGAACTGATGTCGACCGCCATCCGTGCAGTCGAGCCGATCGTCGTCGCGCTGCCGCGCGACGTGCCCTATCTCGGCCCCTTGGGGGAGGGCGAGCATGTCAACGAACGCGGCTACTTCGTCCGGCGCGGCAATCGAACGATCTATCCGACGGTCGACCGCTCGGTGCTGATCAAGATCACGGCCGATGACGGCTCGGTCGGCTGGGGCGAAACCTACGGCATCGTTACGCCACAGGCGGTCGTCGCGATTGTCGACGACGTGCTCGGTCCGCTGCTTGTCGGACGCGAGCCCGGGAACATTCCCGCGATCTGGGATGAGCTCTACGCGCTGATGCGCGTACGCGGGCATTGGGGCGGCTTTTTCACCGACGCCCTCGCGGGCGTGGACATTGCGCTATGGGATCTCGCGGGGAAGCTTGCAGGCAAGCCCGTGGTCGAGTTGCTCGGGGGCGCGCGCCGCGCCCGCATTCCCGCGTACGCTTCGGGCTTGCCGCGCGCGACTTTGGCCGAGCGCGTCTCGCTTGCGCAAGAGCTGGCGGCGCGGGGCTTTCGAGGCATCAAGTTCGCCGCGGCGGTGTCGCAAGGCATCGTCGAGGAAATGCGCGCGCTGCGTGGCGCACTGGGCGGCGACGTGGCGCTGATGGTCGACCTCCACTGGAGATACTCGGCGACCGAGGCGATTTCGCTCATTCGCGCGCTCGAGCCGTTCAATTTGTATTTCGCCGAAGCGCCCTGCGCGCCGGAGGACCTCGACGCGCAGGCGGACGTGGCGGCCAATGTCGCGACTCGCATCGCCGGCGGCGAAGAATGGAGCACGGCGTTCATCGCGCGAACGCGGTTCGCACACCATTGCGTCAAGGTTGTTCAGCCCGAGGTCGCCCACACGGGACTGTCGCAGTTCACCGCTATCGCCGCGCTTGCGCGCCAGCAGGGCATCGACGTCATTCCGCATGCGACCATCGGCGTCGGGATCTTTCACGCCGCGAGTCTCCACGGCGCCGCAAGCCTGCCCGAGGTGCCGTTTCACGAGCATCAGCACTCGATCTTCGACGCGAATTTGCGGTATGTGCAAACGACCATGCGCTGCGCGAAAGGGTTCTTCGAGCTGCCGTCGGGACCGGGATTGGGGGTCGAGCCGAAGGCGGACTTGTGGGCACACGTCGTCCGGCCTTGATCCGCCGGCGCCGAAGCCCCATATGAGAGTAGGTGCCGCCTTCGAGCGAAAGCTCGCCGGGTGGTATCATTACACCTCCAGCGCAACGAGCGATCTCTCCGATCGCTCCGCGGCAGGACCGATCACCGGGGGCGACCTGGTTTCGACGGGGACTGTGAAGCAGCGCGGGGCATGCCAAGGTGCAGAACCTTGTGAATCCTCTGCAATCGCAAACTTAACTGCGAACGACGAAACATACGCTCTGGCGGCTTAATCCCGCCGGACCTCGCACCGGGTGGCGCTCAGCCCGGGTGATGTAACTGTCACAGCGAGGACATTTCGAGCGATCGCGTGCGTCCGGGTCACTTGGACGACACGCTAAACTAAGGTGACTGGCATCGGCGTCGCCTGTCCGTCAGCGGCGCCGGAGCGAGAGCACAATGACGAGGCTAAGCATGTAGTCCCGACTGTGTAGCGTTTTCGGACGCGGGTTCGATTCCCGCCGCCTCCACCAAACCAAAGAATGACGGCCCCCGAGCGGGGCCGTTTCTTTTTCTGCAAAGATCCAAGGAGCCGGAGAAGGCGGAGGCCTGTCCACCCGCCGATTGTCCGCGCTCTACGCCAGTACGATGGCTTCCGGGCATCCTGACCGGAAAACACAAGCTCCCCGTTGATCAGTGCTTTCCCCTATGTCGCAACGCCGTTGCATGCAGGGATCAAGTATTGAGGCCTTTGTTTTTAGAAAGTTGGAAGTGCTCGCAGGTTGTTGCACGGGATCCCATCGGCGACGGATTCGAGATACTCGACCCCATGCGGCCCAAGCTTGATGAAAACCAGTTGGCCCCTGTCGTAGTTCCCATTCGGATCGCGCGGCAGCGTGATGACACGGTTGCCGGGGGTGCGCACGATATCAACCATGCCAGGCCGTGCAAGCTGGATGGCAGGCCCTACGTGCCAATGTGCTCGCGGTCCGTGAATAATCGCCCGGCACTCAACTGCATGGATGTAAGTCCCTTCGACATCCAATCGAATTCGGGTAATTCCGTAGTGCGCCATAGCGCGGCCCCCGCGACCCATTGAACAATCGCGGCCATCCAAGCAATTTGCCTGCCCAACTGCTTGATATCGTCATTGTTCAATGACCTGAGGAGGCGACTTGCATTTCTGGCTGAAAGTCGAACGGGGCGAGCGTAAGCAAAACCGACGATCGGCCACGGGTGCCGGACAGTACCAGCGTGCACGGAAGGGTTAAAACGCAGCCGGAGGCTCCTACAGCGGAATCGGATGCTGTCTGACGCGCGTCCGCAGGGCGGTGATATAGACTGATTACGTAGTCAACTGACATTTTGCCAGGAGGAAACGAAGACGGGCGGCCGACCCCAAGTTCGATACCGTCATCACGGTCGCCGGCGATTTTCGACGAGGCCAATAAATGGATTCGAAGGTTTCTTTGTGGCTACGGCGCCAGAAAGAGAAAATGAGCAAGGGCCCGCACGGGCTTACGCGCGCAGAGATCCAACGGCAAATTGCGCTTGCCTTTGCTCCCCTCCACTGCGTGTTCCAAGATTTCAGCCGCGGCTCTGTAGTTAACATTGAGGTATTCGCGGCCGACGGCGAACGCGTACTCGAGATGACGAGACTTCGGCCAGACCAATTCCATTCTCCGCGAGATCTCGCGGACCTCTTATTGGAGGCGCGACAAGCGATTGCCGCTCAGGGCCAAATACTCGATGCGTGGACCCTCCCGATAGATGGCAGGAACGAGGACTAACGGAATCGCCGTCCGTTGTTGAAGTTTATTCTGTCCTACCGGTGTTGCCGTTTCCAAAAGTCCGGGCAGCAATGTTGCGCCGAGGTTGACGCTCAGTAGCCCGGAGAAACAGGCGGGGTTCGATCCCCGCCGCCTCCACCAGAGTCAAGAATGACGGCCCCCCAGCGGGGCCGTTTCTTTTCCCTCGTTGCAGCGCTCCGCCGACTCCCACCTTCGAGTCTGTTGAAGGATGGTTCCAAGGGCCGGTACGAGCTGAATCGCACTCGCTTCCTCCGATGCTTCCTGGACGATCACAACAGCGTGCATCCTACAGATGCAGCCCATGAAAGAACGTGGCCGCGCAAACCGACGGCTGTAGTCGTCTCGTTTTCCAACTAACTCCTTGATTTGAAGCCGTCAGGAGGATTGGCACGATCGCTGCTTAGGTAAGGTGGAGTCCAAACACAAATTCTTGACCGAACCTTTCAGGGGAACAGAAATGAAATCGATGTTCACACTAAAGAATACCCAACGTGCCTTGCTGGCCGCCGGCCTGATCGCCGCCACGAGCGCGTTTGCAGCCACCACGACCACGACGTTTCAAGTCACGGCGAACGTTGCCGCGCAATGTAACGTCTCGGCCGCCAATCTGGCCTTCGGTGCGGTCGATCCCCTGGGCGGCAATGTCGATCAAACGACAACCGTCACCGTGAAGTGCACCAAGAACTCGGCATATACGGTCGGCTTGAATGCCGGTGCGACCGCCGGCGCCACGATCGCGCAACGCCTGATGGCCAACGGCGCCGACACCATGCAATACAACCTCTACGTCGACGCCGGACGTGCGACCGTCTGGGGCAACTCCGCCGCCGCGCCTGCGTGGGTATCCGGCACGGGCGCAGGTTTGGGTACCGCGCAAGTGCTGACCGTCTACGGACGCGTACCGACCGGACAGACCAACCTGGCAGTCGGCAGCTACACAGAAACCGCGGTTACCGTGACGGTGACCTACTGATCTGCCGGACTTTGCAACACCATGCACTTCGGCGGATCGAGAGGACGCGATCCGCATGAGGCGGCAGCGATGCCGCCTCGATTCATTGAGATGCCGCCTAACGCACCTAAGCGCGGTGCGGCTATGGACCTCCGCGGCCTCCGATAGCGCCATACGCCCGGTCGGTTGAGTAACTCGATTCGGCCGAAGCCAATACGACGTAAATCGGCGCTAGCTCTTACGGCTGTCCCGGTCGACCCATGGGCGTGTACCGGACACGGGCGACCACGGCTCGGCAGTGAGCGTGGGAGTCTTCGACCTTTACCGGGAAAGGTCGCAATCGACAAGCGGCCGGGACGTGCGAGTGGTAAGCTGCCGCGCTCGGGGAGGAAATAAAGTGGGGATGCTCGACCAGGACACCAGCGCGATGCGGATGCGCATCGAGAACACGCTCATCGAGTTGCGCAAGCCGGAGCTTCCGCCGCAGTCAAAGGCGCGAGGAATCATGATCGGCGCACTCCTGGGCGGTATAGCGTGGGCGGCGTTGATTGCGCTCGGCCTTGCGATATGGAAATCGCTCAGCTAAGGCGCAGATCTATTAAACGCTGGCGAGTAGCGTCGGGTCGTCGACATCACTCGAAATCAGTCGCTATCGGCCAGCGCGTCGTCTTCCAATGCGGGCCACGCGCCCAGTTCCCGGCCTATTTCAAGCACGTCGGCAATCGTGGCATGAAGGCTGTCGCAGGCCTCCGCGATGACTGCCTTCGCTTCGTCGGGAACAGCAGATAGGCCACCGTTACACAGCGGCTTCAAGGAAAGTTGCACGGCGGCAAGCTTGTCCGGAATCGCGGCGATTCGTTCCGCTGTGTCGGCGGCGTCCTGCCCACTCGTCTGCCTCGGCATGGCTCTCTTTCGCAACACCAGCATTGTTAGGAATTATGCCGAGGGCGTAAAACGAGCGCAATAAGCGTACGGTCCCGTACATTCGTGATCAGCGCCGTATCTAAGGGCGTATAGTCGAAGGATTCAGTTCACCACTCGACATCGGGATTCCACCTTGTGCCGACTGTTGGATTTTCCAACGTCTTGCGAGGTCCCGAATGTCGAAGTCGGCTCCGCCGTTCCTGCCGGTCAACGCCCTGATTGCATCCCTCCCGCGAACCGTTCGCGAGAATGTCAGCGACGCTTGCGAATCCGCCGAACTGCCGTTTGGCGAAGCGCTTTGCAAGCCGGGCGATTCGATCCGGTATGTGTACTTTCCAACCGACAGTTACATTTCGTTGATAACGCCTGCCGGTGCAAGTGAAAGCCTCGAAGTGGGCATGGTCGGCAACGAGGGCATGTTCGGAATTACGCTGTTGCTTGACGTGAAGGTTTCCGCCCTTCTCGGCCTCGTTCAGGGTGGCGGTCAGGCTTTACGGATGCCGGCCGGGCGATTCAGGCAGCTTACTGCCGATAGCGCACCGTTCAGGCAAAGGCTCAACCGATATCTTTACGTTCTGACGACCCAGCTCGCTCAAACCGCCGCGTGCAACAGGTTTCATGCACTCGACGCGCGCATGGCCCGATGGCTTTTGATGACCCACGACCGCGCGCACAAGGACACCTTCCGGCTCACCCACCAATTCCTTGCCTACATGTTGGGTGTCAGGCGCGCGGGCGTGACTGAGGCCGCGGGACGGCTGCAGGCGCAGGGGCTGATCCGCTACGTGCGCGGAGAGCTGACGGTCCTCAACCGGAGCGGGCTCGAAGGTGCTTCGTGTCCCTGTTATCGAATGTTCAAGGCAACGTACCTTCAGCATCTCGGAAACCCGGGGAACGGGCGCGGTAAATAGATTGCGTGACACCGCCATAGTGACAACCGGCCGACCCGCCGTCCCAAGCACCCCCGAATTGTCATTTAGCCGCAAATGTACGGTAGCGTACAGTAGCTTTGGAATCGGAGTAAGATGATTCCGGGATGACGCACAATCGGGGGCCGGTCATGGTGCGCGCAGTCGTGGACATGAACACACTCGACCAGATCGTACGCGACGAGCTCGACAAGCTCGAGGGCGGGAAGGATTTCGGCGTTGCCGCCTTATGGCGTCAAGACCCCGACGAGACCGGAGCCAACTGGAACGCTGTCGTCAGGCAGTTCCCGAGTAATGCTTCCGGCAGGGAGCGGCCGGACGTTGTCGCAAGGTTGCGCGCGTCATTCAGTCTCGACGATGAGGGCGGATGAGCAGGCTCGTCGCTGGAGCTTTACGGCCATCTACGTTCCGGCCTCAGTCAACAGCCTGATCATTTCGCGGCCATTGCGCTGCCCCTGATCCTCGTAGTTATTGTTGAAAATGACCTGGGTCAGGTCGGCTTGCCGAGCCAGCTCTTTCGTTAGCGTCGCTAGCTCCGCGAGTTCTCCGGTCGTATAGTCATAGTTGAAACGATCCGCGGAGGAGCGCAAGCCCTTCAGATTCCACGTCCCGTGATTACGGCCGTGCAGGCGGACGATGGCAAATTGCGGGTGCGTGACTTCCCATATCGCGGGAATCGTGTTCGCGATATCCGTGGGGGCGTCCACCACGACGTTGATGAGCCCGTGATGCCGCTCGAAGTCGAGCGTTGCGGCAGCGTGCTTGCCCTCGAACCAGGTCGGGTTGCGAAACTCGACGGCAAGGGTGTAGCCGTCGAGTTGGCGCTGGCATTCCTCGATGTGCTCCCGATTCCTCGGATGATAGGCGACCCACGGAGCGAACTGAAAGTGCACGGCAATAAGCTTTCCCGCGCGTCGTAGCGGCTCTATTCCTTGCCGGTACTGACGCCATAGCTCGTCGGTGATCTCGCGGGACAAATCTTTGTAGTAAACGTGCTTCTTTGCGGTCGGGCCCAGTGCCGCCGCGATCTCCTTAGGCAAGACCGCCGGCGACGTCTGATGCCCTGTGAACAGCCGGAATGCCTTTATGTTGAACAGAAAGCCCGGGGGAGTCCGCTCGGCCCAAAGTTGGGCGACCTCCGCAGTCGGCATCGCGTAATAGCTGCTGTCCACTTCCACCATCGGAAATTGCGACGCGTAATAGCGCAGGCGATCCTCGGCGCTGGTGCACTTCGGTGGATAGAAGCGACCCGACGCGATGAGACTCTTGTCGGTCCACGAAGCGGTGCCGACGATGATATTGGGGATAGTTTCCACGCCGCGCCGCGTCCTACGGTGGAATCGGGCACTGTCCGGTAACCGTCGATGGTGGCAGGGGCAAGAATGTGCCGCCGTCGAGCCGAAACAGCTTGCAGCGATCAGCCCTCGCATCGATCGCTGAGCACGTGTCGCCTGAATCCAATCGCTGGAGCATGGAGGTGACCATGAAAATGTCGACCCTAGTACCGATCGCCCTATGTTCTGTTTCGTTGACTGGATGCAACACGATGATCGGCGCCGGCAAAGATATCGAGGCGGGCGGTGAAAAGATACAGGAAGCGTCCCAGAAGGTGCGCGCCGAATGGCGAAATGCATGGGACCGCAACGAGGGCGAGTACGCCATGGCGCGCAGAAACTGCGCGGGCATGAGCGAAGATCAGCGGGAGGCGTGCAGGGATCGCGCCCGCGCCGCGTATAACGCCCGCATGGCCGAAGCTCGTGCCAGGTATCGGCGGAGCGAAATGCGCAGCGAGTCCGACCAAGACCGCAGGGAAGATGCGTACGAAGCGGCTCGGGCGCGGTGTGACGCTCTCAGAGGGACGGCCGAGGACCAGTGTATCGACGATGCACGGGCGTGGTACCGGCGATGATTGACGCGGCGGGGGAATTCTTCATGGAATCGTCCCGTCGCTCATTGCCTCGTCCCTTTGCTGTCACCGAGCGGACCTGCCTGTCACCTTGATCGCTTCCGGCCCGCGGTAAGGAGGTTTTTTTCCGCGAGATAGCGCCTTCCCACCGCGCTCACGTCGAGCGTCCCGTGCAGGTTCTTCTCAGCCAGCCCGGCCGCCACCAGCGTTGCGACGACGGCGGGGGGTATGAAGGCCGAGGGCGGCCCCACCGCGGCTCGAACCAGCCACTCCTGTTCCTCGCCGCTCAGTTGCGGCAACCCATCTTCCGGCTGGGTCATTTGGCGCAGACACTCGCGAGCACACCGGCATACTTGGTCAGCAGCTTGAGGCCCGAAGAAGAAACGGTCAGGAGGGCCGAGCGTTGATCGTTCGCATTGCGCCGGCGCCTTACGATTCCTTGGTCTATGAGTTTCTTCAGCCTGCGGCGAACCGTCGTAATCGAGCTCAGGTTCATAAGAAAAAGCTGTTTGGGCGTGAGCGGCTGATCCTGTTCTTGCGCGTATCCGATTTCGATGATGATATCGAAGTCGATGAGCGACTTTACGAAGAATAGTTCTAGTCGTTCGAATTCTCTGATCTTTCTCAGTGACGCGAATAACTTCATGGTTCTTATAGTTTCTTAGAGTTGTAATGTTTTGAATGATGCGACCCCCTTATGATGCTGGCAAGGGTATTTGTCGCTCTTTTTGACGCATAAATGATGCAGAGTGTTCGAGACGGGTGCGACTATGCGGAAGGCGTCGCGTGCATGAAAGCACGGATGCCTCACTAACTTCTTACTGATCAAACGAGACTATGCTCAAACATCTTGACGTCGGCACGCAGCTTACCCTCGCGATCACCTTTGTCCTGTTCGTGGTCGCGCTTTTCGAAAAAGGACTTACTCACGATCTTCTTCTCGAGGCAGGCGTTTTCCTCGTCTCCGTGAAGCTGGTCATCATGTCGTACAAAGCCAGCGTGAGCCTTGGCGCGATGGATTCGCAGCTCGGTGCGATGAGCACGTCGCTGCAGCGGATCGAGCAGTCGCTGCTGCCTCGTTCGCACTAGGCTCTTCCGAGGGCGCCGGCGGCGGCGCCGGCGTGGGCAGTGCGCGCGACCGGAATGCGGACTGGCAGGAGGCGCGGGAAGTCGTCAGGGGCGTGTCCGCATCGGCATTGCACCGTGCCGAGCGTTCTTACATCGCGACGCGGGAACCAAGCCCATTCGAATCGCCGGCAGGTGCCGTCGGGCGACGGCACCTACTCCAAGTTGGAACGTCGCTCCGCTCGCAGTCTCGTGATGGCGAGTGATCACGGTCGCGCAGCACGCCAGAAGCCAACCCGAGGATTCAAATATCGCGGCGCCGAAGTCTCCGATGGAGAGAGGGCCATCCGCCGTGGGTGGAGAAGGAAAAGGCGGCCGGGCCGAGGGGGACCCGACCGCCAGACCGCCGAATCGTCTCAGGGGATGCAGCGGTAATGCGAAGCGTATACGTTCAACCGACAGTCGTCAGTCAGCAAAACGTAAGGATCGCTTGGTGCGCTGCTTAGAAGATGTTTGCGCGGGCGATATTTCGCGTCGAGAAGCTTTTATCCGGGAGTCGAATAGCGATTGATCAGGGTAAAAAGCAATGCGATTACCAAGCCCGGCACGATTACCGACGCATCGACCCAAAGGTTGCGTTGGGAGAGCGCATCGGTTGCGTACAGGAGGATGGCGCTCACTATCAGCCATGCGAGCGCACTGACCCCAAGAAACAAAACCGCGTTGTTCATTCGCACGCGGGCGAAGAGCATCCTCAGCGGCAACAGCACAAACGTCTGATACAGGAGTCCAACCATCAGAGCCGGTGAAGCCTCGAGCACCTCTTCCCACCAGACTGTCGGCCCTTCGCCCGCTTCCAGCTTTTCGGCGAACGCAAAATAGACTGCGGTCCCCGCCAGCAGCGGAACGATCCACGTCCACACCCGCGGCGCCCTATGCGGCCCTCGCTGAGGAATCCGGCCTCGATGCTCAGACCGCCGACGCTTTTCATGGGTCACCCTTGCCGCTCCCTGATGTCGTCGCTCGCTTGTTCGGAGCTGGCGCTTCGATCGTGCGCGTTGCTGGCGGGGTTACCCTGCTCGGGCCGAAACCGTTTCGTCTTGGTCTTGGCTGATACGGACGTCGGGGTCGGAGATCGGACGCAGCTTGTCGCTGCGGCAATAAAAGATCGATGCCTCGAATCGAACGTCGTAATACGTTCCCGGCAAATAGGTCCAATCAGGCGCCGCGTAAGGCAGCGATACGATTTCGACGATCCTACCGACCGCGCATCGGCTTCGCGGGCTCGCAACGCAGGTGTCCACGACGTAACACAGCGTACCGATCTTGATCACGCACAATGCTCCGTAAAGTGGATACATCTTAAGCCGGAATGGCGCCGAAGGCCTCGAGGCCCCCGGTCGCGCGACGTAATCGGGCACGCTGTCGTGGTCGATGCGTCTTTGCAGCCAGCGAGCTCAACGGCCATTTTTCTTTCTCGGACGCGGAGCAGGCGCAGTCAAGGCGGCAGTCCAGAACCGCGCGACCTGCCTGGTGCCTTCAGTCATGAGGGCCGTCGCTTGACGCCGACCTTCGGCAGCCGCCCGGCTGCGCGCGGATCCGATGACAGCGTTGGCTGCGCTAAGCCACATGCTCATAAGAGGGTTCTTTTTGGTCCATGGATTTTTCATCAGTGCTTTCATGTTTCCTGGAACGAAGCTTTGGAATCCGAGGCCCGTTCCGAAAAAAAAGGGCTGGCCGACAGGCCGCCCTTGTGTTTGTGATGAGCGACGAAAGACGCCGCTCATCAAGCACATCGCCTATCTTGATTTTCTCGCGTCGCTTTTTGCGTCGCCGTAGGCCTTTTGAACCTTGCCCGCCACTTGCTGGGCATCCCCTTCCGCTTCAGTCTTGGCGTTACCCGTCATCCTGCCGGCGACTTCCTTTGCCTTGCCTGTCGCTTGTTTCAAACTGCCTTTTACTTGATCCTTGTTCATAATGGGTCTCCATCTTGTCATCCGACACCGCCGCGACCGTTCGCGCGTGTGCGGTGCTAACACTAGGGCAGTGTCGCGTGGAGCGTAATCAGCGCATGGATGATTGTGGTGTCGGACGCGGTCCGACGGAGGAGGGTTGGAGAGGTCGGTGCTCCCCGGCGACACCCCCGGGCCAGTGCCTGCACGACGATCGCCAAGACCGCCAGTCGCTCGGCCGCACTATGAAAGCCGCGTTCCTGGCCGCTCTGATTCCGGCACTGGCGTTCGCGCTCAGTACGCTTCCCGCGCGCGCTTCGGATCATGTCGCCGGTCCTGAAGACTACGTGTCCGTAGTGCGCGCCCTGGTTGCGGGCGACACCTTGACGCTGCGGCCCGGAATGTACCGGGATGGCCTGCCGCTGCACGACATCCATGGCGACGCAAGACAGCCGATCGTCATTCAAGGGCCCCGAGCGGGCGTGCCTGCCGTGCTGCTGGGGCGGCCCGACGCGAACACCGTTAGCCTCGCCCGCGCGAGCTACATTACGGTACGCGACATAGCGATCGATGGATTGCATTTGCCGGTCGACGCGGTGAAGGCCGAGGGACGCGGCGGTACCGTCCATCACATCACGTTGGAGCGATTGATCATCGTCGGTCACGATTTCGCTCAGGACATCATCGCGATCTCGACCAAGAGTCCCGCGTGGGCCTGGGTCATCCGCGACAATCTCATTGTCGGGGCCGGGACGGGGATGTACCTGGGCAGTTCGGACGGCACGGCGGCTTTCATCGCGGGCGTGATCGAAGGCAACATCATCGTGAATACCACCGGCTACAACATCGAGATCAAGCAGCAATCGGAGCGCTCGGACGCGCCGGACGCTCCTACGGAGCAAAGCGTCACAATTCTGCGCAACAATCTTTTCGTCAAATCGCGCAATGCGTCGACGGGCCATTTTGCGCGTCCCAATCTGCTTCTCGGACACTTTCCTCTGCGGGGAAGCGGGCGGACCGACCGGTACGAAGTCGTCGACAATGTGTTCTTCGACAATGCCAGCGAGGCGCTCTTTCAAGGCGAAGGCAACCTCGTCGTCAAAGGCAACGTGTTTTTCAATCCGCACGGCGACGCGATCGTCATTCAGCCGCATCACGACATCCCGCGCAGCGTGAGCATCGTGGACAATTTTGTCGCGTCTGCAGGACGTGGCGTCCGCGTCCGTGGGGGCGATCCAGCGCTCGAGCAGCTGGTCGCGCGAGACGCCGTCTATGCACGAGAGCCCCTCGACGGCGGCACTCTGCGCGAGAACGAGACCGGACCGTTCTCGGCGGCGCCTGCCTCGCTTTCGGCCTGGCTCGCCCGCAGGGGTGACAAGGCGCGGCGCGCCAAGCTTCTGCAATCTTTCGAACGGCGAGCCTGCGCGCCTATGGCGCCCGCGGTGAGCGCACCGCCGCAACCGGATCCGTCGCTGTGCGCTTTTCTGCGTACGCTTATCGATGCGGTCGCGCGTTGATCGAAAGATCCGACGCCTCAGTGCGCGCAGATCGCTATGAAGCGCTGAGCTTGCGGAACGCACTCAGGTGTCGCAGCGCTTCCTTCCGCAGGCCCTCCGATTCGCACAGGAGCGCAAGATTGTAGTGAGCGTCTGCGAGGTCGGGGGATTCCTTCAGCGCCGCCCGGTAGGCTGCACGGGCTTCCTCGGTCCTTGCGAGGTCTTCCATCAAAACCGCGAAGTTGAACAGCAGCAGCCCATTGCCGCCGCAGCGGGCGATCCCGTCCCGGTACACCGCTTCGGCCTCCGGGAGCCGGTTCAACTCGTGCAACAGGCGACCGAGGTTGGTATAGGCGCCGACGTGCCCTGTATTGAGCTCGATCGCCCGGCGATAGGCAATGCATGCCCCGTCCGGATCGGTGGTTTCGAGCTCCCATGCTTGGGCAAACCAGTGAACGTCCGAACCCGAGGGCTCGGGCTCCGAAGGACTCAAGAACGAAAGCGCGCCGGCCGGCGATTCGACCTGGAACCTGAATATGTATTGACCGTCGTCGGGCTGCCATTGCGTATGGCCTTCGCTCACGACGACCGAATCTCCCACCGCCTGGATATGCAGCCCCGAGAGGGGAACGCGATCGGGGAGCTGAGCCCGCAAGCGGCGCAGCGAGCGAAGAATCCGCGCCGGAGGGAGCTTCGCCTGGCGCAAGCCCTGCGCGGCGCGCAACACGATCAGATCGTGGAAGGAGAGGCGGTATTCGCGGCGCGGGCCGCGAACCGGCGACACGAAGCCGGCGTCGATCAGCCCGTACAGGATTGCGCGGGAAATCCCGAGTAGCTTGCCGACCTCGCGGAGGGAATAGCCTTCGGTCACCGCTAACGCTTGCCCGCCCTGCGGCGCGCTTCGGGCTCCGCCGCGACCTTCTTCGGCGGCTTGCGCTGCGCGGACTTGAGCTCGCGGGTCTCGACTTCTTCGGCGACGGCCTTCGGACGAGCGCCCTTGGCTCCCGCCTTTGCGAGGCTGGCGCGCAGGGCATCCATCAGATCGATGACCTGGGCGCTCGATTCCGGCGCGCTCGATGCGATTGCGATCTCCTCTCCGTCGACCTTTCGCTGGATCGCCGCCTCGATGCGCTTGGTGACGTCGTCTTCGTATTGCGTCGGGTCGAACTGCTTGGACGAGATCTGCCCAATGAGCTGCTTGGCGAGCGCGAGCTCGGTATCGCGGACCGGCGCATCCTCCATTTCGATTTCGGTGATGGCTCGAACCTCCGGCGCATAGAGCAGCTGCTGCATCACCAGGCCGCCGGGAACGGGTCTTAGTTGCACGATGTATTGCTTGCCCCGCGCGGCGTAGCGTCCGACCGCCGTCTGGTTGGTCTGGCGCATGCTTTCCGCAAGGAGCGCGTAGGGCTTGGCGCCGCCCTTGTCGGGCCCGAGGAAGTAAGCCTTGTCGTAGTAAATCGGATCGATGCTGTCGGCGGGGACGAATTCGCTTATTTCGACAGTCTGCGTGCCCTTTTCCTCCAGCTCCTTGAGCTCGTCCGGAGTGAATGTCACGTACTGGTCCTTGGTGAACTCGTATCCCTTGACCATGTCCGCGCGCTCGACCACGACGCCTTCGCGGGCGCACAGATATTGCTGCTTGAGCCTCGACCCGCAGCCGCGATGCAGCAGGTTGAAGGAAATACCCGCCATTCCCTGCGTGGCCGCATACAGCTTGACGGGGATCGACACCATCCCGAAAGCAATCGTAAGCGACGCGATAGAACGAGCCGGCATGTGCGCCTCCAAGTTTGAAAATCGTCTAATTGCGGGGCTTGGCCGTCCATCCTGCCAAAATGAGAGGGAAACTTCAACCCGACGCGCGGTTTCGGCGCCTTCTCGCAGGCCGCGTGTCACCAATCGCGCCACATTGCGGCCGACGTGCGCGCCGTGGATCCGGTTATTTTCGTGCGCCAGCCAGGAAAGCTGCGACGGCGGGGATCATACGCAGCCGCTCGAGATCACCGTCGTCGGGCAACTGCGGTTTGTCGCGATCGGCGTCGACCATGCACAGGAATCCCAGCGGTGAGCCGGCCTCCGCCCGAAACTGGTGCCATGTCAGCGGCGGCACGGTGACGAGATCGAAAGCTCTTACCGGGAAAATCTTCTCGCCCACGAGCGCTTCGCCGCCGCCCCTCAGAATCATCACCGCATGCGCATGAGCGTGCCGCTCCAGGGTCGAGTGTCCGGCCGCCGCGATCTCGAAATAGCGCAGCTCGCCGCGCATGTCGGGGCGCCTGAACAGAGTCTGCCGCGTCACGTCGCGAAACGACGCGTTGCCTTCCTCCTTGTAACGCAGGATCTCGACGGCGTCCCAACGGTAATCGCCGGCGGCATTGGCGAACGCGCGCAAAGGTGATTCGCTCATCGTGTTTCTCCACAAGCCTCGACCGCGGCCACGAACTCGGTGCAGCGTGCGAGAAGCTTCTCGCCCGCAACCAGCAGACTGCCGCCGATCAGGAACATCGCATCGTTGCCGAATCGCTCGCGCATCTCGTCCACTCGCTCCACGGCCATGCCCCCGGCCGGAACGGGCAGCATCGGCGCCAAGTCATGCCAGGACGCACGGGCAGCGTCGGCGATGTCGGTGCAGGTCTTCGACGTGAAGCTGAATCGCCCGCCTGCGTTCGGGAAGATGGTCGCATCGGCACCGAACAGACGAAACAGCTTTCCCATCAGCAGAGGCGCTGCAATGCGCGCCGCGCCCGCCAATGCCGGATGCGCAAGGATCGGCGCACCCGCGTCGCGCGCCAGCGCCGCAAGGTTCGACACCCCGCTCACCATGGGAGCAAGGAGAAACATTCGCACGCCACGGTCGCGGGCGTAGGCGATCCTCTCCCGAATCCGGCCGTAGTCGCCCGTGAGGCTGGGCGCGTAGGCGCATTGTCCGCCGGTCTCGCGGTTGGCCTCGTCCACGGCCTGCTGCACGTGGCGCACGCGATCGGCAAAAGGCGCCGCCGTCTGGTCGGCCAGGCCGTGATCGTCCTTGACCACGTCGATGCCGGCGAGCGCGAAAGTGCGCGCGATAGACGCAAGCTGGGGCGCCGAGAGTCCCTGCGGCTTGAGCGCCGAGCACGTCAGCGGCCGTCCGTGTGCTCCGGTGATCCTGCGAATTCCTTCGATGCCGAAACGCGGACCGCCGAAATGCGCGACGAATCCTCTGGGAAATTCTGCATCGATGAGCGACACGTCTTCCTGCAGCGAAGTATTTCCAAAAAGCATGTTCAGCAGCTGGCCTGCCTCGCATCCCGTCGTCTCGACTGCGAGTCGTATCTTCACATGGAAGCTATCGGGCCCGGCCGCCGCGATATCGACGACACGGGCGACCACTTCGTCCAGAACCCTACGATCGCCGACCGCGGCGAGGGGGGCCTCGATGCTTTGTTCGAGTGCGATTGCCTGCGCACGAGCGCCGACTGTCGCGGCGGACGCGCGCACGCGGTAGGTCGCCTCGATCCAGCGCTCGGCATCGTCGGCAATGGGGGTGGGAGCGCGCAGCGTCATGTCGCGATTCTAGACGATCACAGCATCCACACTCGCGATCTGCTGGAGGATTGGGGCGCGGCGCAGCCGTTGTCGCACGCAAACTCCTTTCCGCAATGCTTTCCCGGCTTCCGACCCGCCGTTACAATGCTCAACCCGCCAATAGGCGCCTTTCCCGCCATGAATCGTGCACGTCGTGCAATTCTGCTTGCAGCGGCCCTCGCTCTGGCGCCGTGGTCCCTCGTTGCCGCCGACATCGTCGCGCCCAATGCGCACCTGAAGGCGGAAGGCATCCCCACGATCCCGGCAGAGCTCGCGAGCCGGGTTTCACGCTACACCGAGTTCAAGCCGACCACGGTCGTGAGCTGGCATCCCGAGAAGCGCGAGCTCGTGGTCGCGCGGCGCGCGGATAACGTGACACAGCTCCATCTGGTCGGCGCTGCCGGGCGCGAGCCGAAGCAACTGACCTCATTCACCGATCCGGTGCGCTTCGGCGCGTACTTCGCAAAGAAACCCGACGCGCTTATTTTTTCGCGGGACACCGGCGGCAACGAGCAGCGGCAAATCTACCGCATGGATTCTGCCGACGCGACGCCGGTGCTGCTGACCGACAGCCGCCGGAAGAACGACCCTGAAGGATTTACCCACGCCAGAGACTTGCTGCTCGTGGCGACGACCGACGTCGACGCGACCGGCAAACGGGAAAACCCGGAGCTCGAATTGTCCCTGCTCGATCCACTGGATCCGGCGAAATCGCGCAAGCTTGCCAAGCTGCCCGGCACCGGCTGGGGCAGCTTTGCATTCTCCTTCGACGACAAGCGGCTTGCGTTGATCGAATTCAAATCCGTCAACGAGACCTACGTATGGGTGATGGATCTGACCACCGGGGTCAAGCGCCGAATGCTGCCTGCGGAAGGCGAATCGCGCGCACAGCTTGTGGCGTCGACCAACCTGAATTTTTCACGCGACGGCAAAGGGCTCTTTCTCTCGACCGACCGCGACGGGGAGTTCCGGAAGCTGGCGTATCTGGATCTCGCCGGCGGCAAGCTCGAATATTTCGGCGAGGGAGGAGACTGGGACGTCGAAGATGTCGCCCTCTCGCCCGACGGGCGCACGCTGGCGGTGGTCTCCAACGAAGGCGGCAGCGGGGTGCTCCGCCTCTATGATGCCGACACCCGCCGCGCGCTGCCGAGGCCCGCGCTTCCGGCAGGCACGGTGAGCGGGGCGACATGGCACCCGAATTCGCGCGACCTCGCCGTGACGGTGTCGAGCGCGCAAAGTCCGGGCGACGCCTACTCGATCGACGTGCCCGGCAATCGGGTCGAGCGCTGGACCGAATCCAAAGTGCCGGGCCTCGATGCCGCAAACTTCCGCAGCGCGGAGGCCATTTCTTGGAAGAGCTTCGACGGACGCGTCATTGGCGGCTTTGTCACGCGGCCGGCACCCAAGTTCGCCGGCAAGCGGCCGGTCATCGTATCGATTCACGGGGGTCCGGAAAGCCAGGCGCGGCCCGGCTTCATGGGTCGCTGGAATTACTTCGTCGACGAATTGGGAATCGCCGTGATCAGCCCCAATGTCCGAGGCTCGAGCGGTTACGGCAAGACCTTTGTCGCGCTGGACAACGGAACCAAGCGCGAAGATTCGGTCAAGGACATCGGCGCGCTTTTTGACTGGATCCGTGCCCAGCCCGACCTCGACGCCGATCGCGTGGTCATCGAGGGCGGCAGCTACGGCGGCTATATGGTGCTCGGGACTGCCACCAACTTTCCCGACCGCATTGTCGGTACGATCGACATCGTAGGCATCGCCAACTTCGTGTCGTTCCTGGAGAACACCGAAAGCTACCGGCGCGACCTTCGCCGCGTCGAGTATGGCGATGAGCGCGATCCGGCGATGCGGGCGTTTCTCACGCGAATTTCGCCGGTCAACAATGCGCAAAAGATCACGGCACCTCTTTTTGTTGTCGCCGGCCGCAACGATCCTCGCGTGCGCTATACGGAGGCCGAGCAAATCGTTTCGGCCGTGCGCAAGAACGGTGTGTCCGTCTGGTACCTGCTCGCCGACAACGAAGGCCACGGCTTCGCGCGCAAGGAGAACGCGGACTACCTCTTTTACGCGATGATCGCCTTCGTTCAGGATCGACTGGGAAAGCCCTAGCCATGCCAATTCGCTTTAGGTCGTCGTGGGCAGTCCTCGCGGTCTTATTTGGCGTATCTGCGGGCTACGCTTCCGAAGACCCGCGGAAGCCGTCGGCCACCGGACTGCCCACAAGCGCCGACTTCATACGCAAGGCACCCGATCCCCGATCGAGCATGGGCTACCAGAACACATCGGCGTATTCGGCGATGAAACGCCTGCCCAACGGGCACATGATCGTATTCGGCCAAACCCATGATCCATTGTCGGGGGCGAATGCCGTCACGACCTACGATCCGGTCGCCGATGTGTGGACGCTCCGCATTCCACATACGAAGTGGAACAACGGGTCGCTTTTGCCGGACGGGACTCACGACGTGCGCGGACGCGACTATCTTGGAAACCGCGACAACCAAGTCAACATCGTGCTTCCCGGTGGCATCTACTACGTCAACGAGGGGCAGCGAGGGATCGACTTCACGGGCAACTATAGCGGATGGATCGATACGACGGCGAGTAAGTGGAAGTGGAACGTCATCGACGACCGTGCGTCGAACCCGCTCTTCGGTGCCAATCCGGGCATACTGTGGAACGGCGTCGGGCAGTGGATCGATGCGCTCAATATCGGTGTCTTTTACGGCAGCTTGCGCAACGAGCCGGGCGACTACCTTGCGGTGATTACGCCGACGCCCAACGGCCCCAACAAATTCTCGATGAAGGTCTGGTGGAACATGTGGGGCTCGCCTAGCTTCCCGGGGTCGGTGCTCCTCCGCTACATGAGCCAGTCGAACTGGGTGCGCGGCGACAAGCTGCATATCTACGGTGGCGTGAGGCGCGAGCGCGGGACGCTTGCGGATACGCCGAATCAAACCATCTACGAGCTCGACCTCACGAAGCCGGATTCGCCGACGATGCGGGCTGTGAGCACCAATACCCTGGGTCCCGACGCGGTGAAAGGCGATGCCGTCCTCGGCGACTATTACGCCGCGAAGGATATGGCGATCGTGACCGATGGCCGACGTGTGAACGTGTACGACTACGCGAGCGCGACTTGGGCCAACGTCCCGATCAACACCCCGCCCAATCCCGACCGTAACAGCCCAACCGCGGAGGGCTCGGGGCTGCAGGCCCGGTTCGCTCCGGAGATCGGTCAGCTGGTCATCCTTGGCAAAAATGGAGCGACCTTTGGTTTGCGCCTCAACTTCGCGACCGGAGCCGAAACACCTCGCGATCCACGGTCGCGGTGAAAGCGTAGAAGCTGCAGAGGTGCGCGCGTCAGCGCATCTCCGGCAAGTCCTGCACGTTCTCCGACATCAAAATCAGGGGCGGTCCTATAGGCGGATTTGCGGCTCCGCATGAAAATGAAGCCGCGATTCTTCAGGGGTTCGGTCATGACCTACCACAAGTGGGAACATCATGGGCGAGGCCCGGGAAGAAGCGTCAGCCGGGAAACCGATAGTCACGGCAGCACGCTTCGTCTCGCGGGGCGCCTCGCATATGTCCTGGATAGCGATGTTCCCACCGAGCTAAAACGTGCTCGGGTGCGCAAGACCGCCCGGGTTCGTGCATGACGTATCCGGCGTGAGGTCTCGCGGGCGGCTGCACCCCTGGGGCCCATACCCACCCGATCACTCGTCGAATTCCCGGTCTCCCGGCTTGCTGGGGTCGTTCTTTTTGGACGGCGCCCACCATGCCCGCTCGATGAGCATGCTCACTCCCACGACGATAAGGATCGCCGGCCACCAGGTGATCAGCAGCTGACCAATGCGCGGTATCCAGCCGAGGTTGGATAGCAGGAACACAACTCCAAGCACGATCAGAATAACCGGGCCAACAATCGATCTCTGCCGCACCTTTCCTCCTTATCGTTCTCGCAAACTCGCTGGAAGCCCTGAGTTCTAACCTTGTGTTTCACCGATCGCGTTTCAAGGCTGCACGACCAGCAGTGTTCCATTGCGCGGCAGGGGCTCGGGATTAACCGTCCAGGAAGCCTCAGTCGACTGGACGACCCCTGCGTCATAGCTGAAACCCTCGTTGGTCCCATCCGGAGTGGCCAGTTGACGAGTGCGCCATACCACGGCTTTGCCTGATTCGTTCCGCCAGAAGATGTCGGCTCGACCATCGCCGTCGTAGTCTCCCACGTTTGCGACATGCCACTCCGGTGCAACGGCGTGCGCAAGAAGCACCTGGCGATAGCTGTCGAGACCGGTCGTCAGCCACAGCTCGACATCGCCGCTTGAATCGTCCTTCCACACGATGTCGGTTCGTCCGTCGGCGTTGAAATCGCCGACGCCAACGACTTTCCAGGTACCCGGCGACGTGCGGGTCCCCATAATTCCACTTTCAGGTTTAACCGTCATCGATGCCGTGATGAGCCAATGACCGACGCGCCCGTCGCGTCGGTTCCACCAAATAATATCGCTGATGCCGTCATTGTCGATGTCGCCGACGCCCGCGATCGTCCAGCCGTCGTCGGACCTCAGCTTCGGCTCCAAAACGACTTCGACGGGACGACCGCGTGCGCTCAGCCGCGATGTGCCCGCCATCGGCCAGATCTTCACCGCGCCCGTAGAGGGGCTGAGCCACAGCAGGTCCAGCTGTCCGTCGCCGTTGAAGTCGCCGGTCCCTGCGAGCACCCAGCCTGACTTATCGACAAAGCCGACGTGGATATCGTTCTTTAGCGTGTTTCCATCCAGGGTCCAGATGCGCACCTCTCCTGTCGCAGGGAAGTGCCATACGATGTCCGCCTTCCCGTCGCCGTCGAAGTCGCCGGTCGTCGCAAGCACCGCGGTCGCGTCCCGCTGGATTCCAGGCGTTCCGGAATGCGCCGGATCGAACGAGAGGCCACTCATTTTCCAGACGGTGACCTGCCCGGACGCGTCGCGCCATATCACGTCCGACTTGCCATCGTCGTCGGAGTCCCGCAATCGACTCGTACTGCTGAAACGCTTGGTCACGCTCCCGATGCCTTTGTTCGCGGGCGGCGAGAAAAAGCGAAGCCGATCGCCTGCGCGCGCGGTCGCCGATATCACCCGGACCCCCGCGCCGATGGAGCCGTCCGTGTTGATCGCCGGAAAAGTCACGCTGACGGTATGCGGCCCGCCGTAGGGCGTACCAATGAGCTCGACGTACTGGTTTTGCGCGAGATAGCCGAGACTTCCCACTACCCGCGACAGGATCGGCGAGGGATTGCCGCCGATGGGGCCAGGCGGAATCACGGAAATGCGGCGCCCGTACTGATTCCGGCGCCCTTGGGCATCGAGGACCTCGACGGTGATCCGATTTCGTGAAATGTTGGCACCTTCCCGATCGAGTACCGAGACATTGCGCAGCAGATGCATCTGAGTCTTCCGAAAACCCGCAACTTCCGGATACAGAAGATCCAATCTACCGTCGTCATCGATGTCGCCGACCGCCATTCCACCGGTCGCATTGATCAGCGAATCGGTTATCGGTGTGTCGTCGAGCTCGAAGTAGCCTCCGCGATTGAGAAAAATCTGAATGGGATGCGCATTGGCCGGTCCCTGACACGTTTCCGTGGAGCCTGGATTGTCCGGGCGCACGCTCGCGCCGACGATGACATCCTCCAGTCCATCATTGTTGAGATCCGCAACGTTCATCCCGTCGGTGTCGCAGGTGTAAAGAGGAACCGGGGCGCCTCGCTTGGTGCGAAAGAGCGGCCCGCCGTCCGTCCCCAGGGTTCGTCTCACGAAGGCGGTACCGTTGAATTCGTACAGCTTGAGCTGGGCGTGGGCATCGGTCGGCGGATCCGAATCATCCAGGTTCTCCGCCAACACGATGAGGTCGAGCTTTCCCTTGTTCATCCAATCGAGAAACTTGGCGCCCTCATCGAAGATCCCGCGAGGCCTCGGAAGACCGTACGCCAGCGCCTCGAATTGAGGGCGAGCCGACGCAGCGATTTTCGCGCTGCGATTCATGAACAACCTGCCGGCGGTATAGAGATCGATCCATCCATCGTTGTCGAAGTCGACCGCCTGCGCGGCTTCGGGGGTCGTTCCCGTGAGCCATGCGCTGTACAACGGCGCCGCAAGGCTGAGGCTGCTTTCCCGAACACGCCGATAGGCGGTAGAGGCGGTGCGGTCCGTGAATCGAAGCGAGCCTCGGTTCAGGAGGAAACGTGAAGATGGCGCAAACGAATCGGAGTTCGGGTGGCACTGGTCCAGTTGATTGATGGCCGGGTCTTCGGTGCGCGTGTAGTACGGGAGAAACAAATCCAGGTAGCCCGCATTGGTGAAATTGGCCGCGACGATGGTCTCACCGTGGCCGCGGAGCGGCGGACGGAAGCTTGCGCCAAAGCCGGCCAGCTCTTCATAGCGTGTTCCCTTGAATACGAACAGTTTTGCCGTGGACGCCTTGTCCTGCGTGCAACTGTAGGTGTTTGCGATCAACGCAGGCGTTCCGTTCAACGCAAGATCGACGATGCGGGTATCGGATTCGGAACGATCCTTGACGAAAAGGCTGGACACGCCCATGGCGTCCGCCGGCCAGTGAACAAGGTTGCCTTTCGCGTCCCGCTTTGCTCCCAGGAATGCGCGCCGCGAATCGTTGGCGGGCTCGCCGATGGTTGCGCGGAAGCCCTCCCACGGTGCAAACAAGGTTTGCGTGAGCGATATTTCAGTTTGGGTCTGTGCGCCGGCAACACAGGTCACGATTGCTGCGGTTGCGGCAATGCCGATGCTGAGCGAGTGTCTGATCGGGGAATATCTGGCGCCAGCGGCCCGGAAAGTAGTGCGTCTCAACTTCATGTGCGTGCCCAAGCCATGGTTTCGTTTCAGTCTATCACTTGAAAAAACTCCTCCCTGGAGTCGCGCGCTCAGGGACGAATAAAAAACGCCCGTCCAGTGGACGGGCGCTGTTCCGAAAAGTTGAGCGCGATTCGCGTCGTCGCCTGTGAAATCCGTGGCGGGACGAAGACGTCCGCTGGATCTCGCTGCCGTTTCTTATTGCCTCGGCACCCGGAAGCGCGCGATGGTCCATCGCGTCACGTCCTCCTCCGGCTCGTCACCCACTGCAGGCGTAAGAGGCAGCGCGAGGTTCGTCACGTACATGTTCTCACCGACGATCACCATGCTTGCGGGAAACAACAGCCCGCGAGGCGTGCCGTCGCGATTGATGCCTTCGAATTGGCCCGCGCGGGCGACGACTCTGCCCTTGCTGTTAAGTGCGACGAGCTCGTCTGCCTGGTTCGCGGCGACCCACAACAGACCGCTGCGGCTATCGAATAGCAGGCCGTCCGCGCCATGCACGCTCTCCGCGAACGGCGTGAGCGCCTTGCTTGCCACATTCATCTGCAGCACGCGGTTGTCGCCCGTGACGGCGATGAACAACACGGTCTGGTCGCCGTTGAACGCCAGACCGTTTGCTCCGAACGGTGGAAATCCGGCGGTCGCGAGAAGCGGATCATGCAGCACCGTTGTCACCGCGCAAGGCGGAGCGCACGTCTTGGCGCTGTCGATGCGAAAGATAGCACCCTGGAAAGAATCGGAAACGTAGAGATTGCCCTGCGCGTCGAAAACCGCGCCATTGGGCGCGGCCTTGCTGGCGCCGAAGCTTATCGTGTCGGTGCTTCCGTCGGGATTGGAAACGGTGCGGGGAGAAGGCGGTCCGATCGGCGGGAGCGCGGCGATGGTTTCCACAGGAGTCAGGCTGTTGAAATCGGCGGCGATGCGTTGAACGCTGGATGCCCCGAAATTGAGGATGAACACCTTATTGTGCGACGTGTCGAATTCGAGTCCCAGAAGCGGCGCTGCCCCGAAATCGCGCTGCGCAAGGACACGTCCGCGTCGATCGAAACGTACCAGCTTGTTGGCGTTGGGTCCGAAATCGAAGGTGGCTGCGTAGATATCGCCGTTGGCGGGATTCGCCGTGAGACCCTCTGGGAAGCGCACGCCGTCTGGCAATACCGCGAACTGCTCGACGTCCGTCCAGGACGGGCCGCCGCGATCGTCGGCAAGACAAGCGCCTGCGCTCATCATCATCGCGCCGGCAAGAAGGCCGGCGCCAATTAGTTTCTTCATGAAGTCCTCCGTGGATGGGTGCTGGTTTCTTTGAGATTGCATAGAGCGAATAACTACATCGATTGCGACAGCGTCCGCGCAAACAGTGCGGGTGTGCGAAGTATTCCCGAAGCCGCAGGCCGGGAAGGCTTTGATCGGACGTCGCGCGTACACTGAGTCCCCGGCATTTCACCGACCAGCTTGCCTCGCCAATGCCGATCGGCTTACGCCCTCGCGAGGCGCAATCGCGCGACGTATTCGCGCCAGATAAACCAGGTGACGGCGACATCGATGGTCGCAAAAACCAGAATCGTCACCGAGTGGGTATGCGTATATCGATACAGCTGATAGCCGATGAAAACCAGGATGAACGCCATCGCGACCGGAAACGCCCAGAGCTTTTCCCGCCAAAGGAAGTAAACCAAAAAAATCTTCAAGACGCCGTGACTGATAAGGTAAACGCTGGCGTACGTCTTGGTGCCGACGGAGATCGATTCGGCCGCGTGTCGAAGCGTGTGGGCGAACCAATCGTCCGGCTCGTCGGAGAGCTCGTGCGCCATCAACAGTTTCATCAGACTATCGATGGTGTGGAAAGGAACGAACCACAGCAGAACTCCGCCCACGGTTTCCAGTACGCCGTCGATTCCTTTGATGAGAATCGCCAGCTCGAACAATCCGTGCATCCGTCGGGCCTTTTTCGATGCGCGGGTTATCGCGGGGCTTAGCGTCGACGGCATTGGGTTGGAGCTTTTGTGCGCGATTTGCGCGCACGAAACCGATGGGCAAGAACGCGATCATCCGCGCCCCGACCTAATAGATCAACCCGTGAAGTGGCCGGGCTGCCCGGCGCTTGGGTCGTGGGTTACCGGTCTTCCATCGGCCGATGCGGGCTGCTACTCGATCGACACGCGAGCTTCCATCGCAGGGGGCGGCGGGAGGTCTTCACGCGCGACAAGGCGACCGTTCTCAAAGTACAGGACACGCGGCGTGTCGAACCGCTTGTAAAGCCATTCCTCGCGCCAGCCGGGGTTGGCTTTGGTTCGGACGATTTGGGTTGGGCGCCCCCAACTCGAAAGATTGAGAACTTGCGTGTCGGTCATACCGAGCGCCAGCCGGGTTCCTGACAGCGGCAAACCTGAGCGTACCGATGGGAGATCCTGAGCAACCGTGCGCGAAGGGTCGTCTCTTTGCCAGCTGACGTTGTTCGCTGCGACGATGACGCTTTGCTGGCGCTGCTCCGCGGGGCAAGGGGTGTCTCTATACGCGAGGCCGTCGGGGCCGGCGCATTTATATATAGTCTGGGCACACGCGAGATTCGTTGCACCCAACAGGCATAGCACCAACGTGGACGAGCGGATCACGGCACGCCCCTCGTGTAGTTTGTATGGAGGGAGGGTACTGCCCCTGTAGAGGCCCCGAGTATCGGCCGACCTCTGAAAATGATGTAGGAGAAAAAGTCGGGCGTCCCGAGCGGGGACATCGTCTTTGCTCGCGCGTCACGCATGGGCGCGCGCGCCTACGCGAGATCGCAGACCAAGGAAAGCAAAGCGCCGCGGTTGCGGCGTTCGTTCTACCCGGGCGTTGCCTGCCGACGCTATTTGCCGCGGCCGCCCATGACGTAGCCCAGTATCAGCAGCAAGCCAAGAATCGGGAGGAAATGAAATCCTGAGAGCACCGAGAAAATGACCGCGGCACCGGAATACAAGCCGAGCGTCAGAAGTACGAGAGGCAACGTGGCCTCATACCCGAGCACCTTGGATGTGAATTTCTTCATGTCTTCCCTTCGAGCCGCCTGGCAAGGACCGCACGGCACAA
Source organism: uncultured beta proteobacterium (assembly GCA_963745385.1). Lineage (GTDB taxonomy): Bacteria > Pseudomonadota > Gammaproteobacteria > Burkholderiales > Casimicrobiaceae > PALSA-1003. The sequence continues at coordinate 358,589 of CAVUXI010000027.1, read as the reverse complement.
ACTTGCCCGGAGCGTCACTTTTGCGAGCTTCTGCCGCTGTATCAGCACCTTTCGCAACGTCCGTGCCAGCGGCGCGATGCGCCCGCGCCTGGTGTAGGCAAAAACGGGCTGGATTTTACCCCAACGTCGGACATCGTCCTACAGGGCATCTCACTCCACCTACATCCAAAAAAGCCAACGTCCGATTGCTTTTGCCAGGGCAAGAACCGAGCATCGAACCGGCGCAAAGTGCGCCGATACTTCTGAAGGCTTCCGATGGCTTCCGCGTATCCCCGCAGCAGCAGCCGCGGACTAGCGGAGCGGGCGCCCATGCGCAACGCGGAGGAGGTCCCGCTGGCATCCGAGCGGAATTTGAGGGCGGTGCACGAAAAATTACTGGCTTTGCGGCTCGATCTGGTGCACGGCGTAATGCCGCGCGCCGAGCGTATTACGCTGACCGCCGGCGACCTCGAATATCTGCTGGTTCAGCTCGACGCGGCCATCGCCCTTACGCGCGATCTGGCCAGTTCGGAGCAGTTGGACTTGCCGCGCGGACGCCGGCCGACCGTACCCGAAGTGACCTAGCTCGCCGAGGAAGAAAGCATGAAATCCATTCTCGATCCCTCTTTTCGATACACATCAAGCGTGCAAACCGACGTCCGCAAAACCTTCGCGAGGGTTCGCCGGGAGCTGCGCGAGCGAGAACAATCCAAGGTGATCCGCGAGCCCGATAGCAAGCTCTCCGTTCTCGCAATGCATCGGCGCCCATTGAGCGCCAGGTAAGGGCGGCAGGCAACTCAGCCGGAGCCCCGCCTGCCCGATCCGTCGAGCGCTCGAGCAAGGGGCCGCCTGCCGGCGGTCCCGTCATACACCAATTTTTTTCCGCACCGCCTCTGCGAGCTACGCGGCGCCACCTGAGCAATCTCATTGCCGACTGCGCGTCGCCAAGCGCCGCCGCAACTCCCACGAACGTAACGATTTCTCGTATTGCGCCCGCGATCGGGCCGCCGCCGTGTCGCCCCGCCCGATGGCGGCGAGCTGCCTTTTCATCGATGCGACAGCCCCGGGCTCGCATGCGCGGATCGCCTCGACGTATCTGTCGACCGTCTCCCGGAGCGCTTTGCGATCCACGAGCTCGGTAAGAAAGCCGATGCGCAGCATTTCTTCCGCGTCGATCGTCTGCCCGGTGAGAAAAAGCCGCTTGGCCTGCGGAAGGCCGAGCGCGGAAACGTACCTGCGCAGGCCGCCCGGATAATAGTGCAACCCGAAACGAGCCGCCGGCATGAACATCTTCGAGCCGCGCACGCCGATGCGAAAGTCGCAACACAGCGCGAGATCGGTGGCGCCGCCGTAGACGCTGCCGTTGAGCGCACAGATAGTGGGATGAGGAAACCCCTCGATTGCGTCAAGGAGGTCCTCGAAGCTGCGATCGAGCCGGCCGACGATCGCCTCGACGGTGAAGCCGGAGCTGAAAGTCTTGCTGCCCGTTCCGGTGATCAGCAGAACACGCAATCCTCGAAGCGATGTCAGTCGGACGATATGCTCGCGAATCTTCGCGATATCGTCGGGGTCGATGCGATTGTGCTCCTCGGGGCGCCGCAAGCGCAGCGTGGCCACGCCGTCGCTCATTTCCATGACGGGAAGGCTGTGCTCGGATCGCTGCGCTTTTTTCATGGTGGCCTCCCATCGAAATCATAACCGCCGCAACCTCATCCTCACAGAGAAAACCAGCGCGAAGCCGACGGGCGCAGGGTTGTCCGGCACAGGTTCTTTCCAGTGTCCTCCTCCGGAACCAAGCGGCTTAGGACCGAATCTATTTAGGAACGGCCCGGGGCGGCGCCCGGCGCTTAAAGCACAGCGGCGAAAGGCTCATGGCGACAGAACACGCGGACGCAGGGGCGCTCTTCGGTACAACCGGTGATCTTGCCTCGAAGACGCTGTTTCCCGCGTTCTATGCCCTGGTCGAGCGGGGAAAGATCTGCACGCCCATCATCGGCGTCGCTCGGTGGGACTGGGCAGCGGTTAGGAGCGCGTCGACATGTCGTTGCCGATAGAGGATTACGCACTGCTCGGCAACACGCGAACCGCCGCGCTGGTCGGTCGCGATGGGTCGATCGACTGGCTTTGCGTTCCACGTTTCGATTCCCCCGCGTGCTTTGCTGCGCTCCTCGGTACCCGCGAGCATGGCCGGTGGCTGCTTGCGCCGCGCGGGGCGGTGCGGGCGACGCGGCGCAGGTACCGCGATGGCACGCTGGTGCTAGAAACCGAGCTCGAGACTGCCCGGGGCGTCGTCCGCATCGTCGACTGCATGTCGCTCTGGCAGGAGCGCACCGACCTCATCCGCGTCGTCGAAGGCGTTCGAGGGCGGGTGGACATCCGCATGGAGCTCATCATCCGGTGCGGCTATGGCCAAGTCGTCCCGTGGGTGCGTCGCGTGGATGGCGCCTTGCTCGCGACCGCTGGCCCGGACTCGCTGGAACTCCGGTCGCCGGTCGACGTACACGGCAAGGGCTTCACCACCGTATCGGACTTCCAGGTGGAGCGCGGCGAACGCGTCCCCTTCGTGCTCACCTATTTCCCATCTCACCACTCGCGTCCCGTTCCCATCGACCCCGACGCCGCGATCGGTGCGACCGAGCGCTCATGGCGCGCATGGAGCGATCGATCAACTTACGACGGACGATGGGGAGACGCCGTCACGCGCTCGCTGATCACGCTCAAGGCGCTGAGCTATGCGCCCACCGGCGGCATCGTTGCGGCTCCGACAACGTCGCTGCCCGAGTGGACCGGAGGTGTGCGGAACTGGGACTACCGCTACTGCTGGCCGCGCGACGCGACATTCACGCTTTACGCGCTGCTGCTTGCCGGCTATCGGGACGAGGCCAGCGCCTGGCGGCAATGGCTTCTGCGCGCCGCTGCCGGCCGGCCGGAGGATTTGCAAATCATTTACGGGATCTCCGGCGAGCGCCAGCTCACCGAATTCGAGTTGCCCTGGCTGCCGGGGTACGAAGGCGCCGCGCCGGTGCGCATCGGCAATGCTGCCGCGGTGCAAAAGCAGCTGGACGTCTACGGCGAGGTCATCGGCAGCCTGCATCTCGCGCGCGTGGCCGGGCTCGACGCGGACGAAGATACCTGGAATTTCGAGCGGGCGCTGATCGACTACCTCGAATCACACTGGCGCGAGCCCGACAACGGGATCTGGGAGGTGCGCGGCGAGCAGAGGCAATTTACGCATTCCAAAGTCATGTCGTGGGTGGCGTTCGACCGGGCGATCAAAGCCGCGGAGCAATTCTCGCTGCGCGCGCCGCTCGCGCGGTGGCGCAAGTTGCGCGCGCGAATTCATGAGGACGTGTGCCGCAAGGCGTACGACGCATCGCGAAAGACCTTCGTTCAGTATTACGGCGCGAAGGACGTCGATGCAAGCCTCCTTCTTATGCCGCTGGTGGGCTTTCTCCCGGTCACCGACGCCCGCGTGCGCAACACGCTTGCAGCCATCGAACGCGACCTCGTCGTCGACGGATTCGTGGCGCGCTATCGGACCCGGCCGAACGTAGACGGTTTGCCGCCTGGCGAAGGGGTCTTTCTGCCGTGCTCGTTCTGGCTGGCCGATGCGCTTAGCCTTTGCGGGCGCCGACGCGAGGCGATCGCTCTTTTCACGCGCCTGCTTGCGTTGTGCAACGATGTCGGGCTCATCGCGGAGGAATACGATCCCGTCCGTGGCCGTCAGCTGGGCAACTTTCCGCAGGCGCTCAGCCATGTCGCCATCATCAACACCGCACACAACCTGTCGCGGGACGGCGGACCGTCGAAGCACCGAAGTCGCGGCATGCGCGATCCGCTGCCGGGAAGCAAGGGACGACCTGTCCGGCACGCCCGCAAAGCCGCAGCCGAGACAAAATGAAAACGGGCGCCAAGGCGCCCGTCGAAGAGTTGCAGATTCCGGGATTTTCCGTGCCTCTAGACCCGGCGACGGTATTCTCCGGTTCGTGTGTCGATTTCGATCCTGTCGCCCGTCGCAACGAACAGCGGAACGCTCACTTCCAGGCCGCTTGCGAGCTTGGCCGGTTTGAGCACCTTACCTGACGTGTCGCCGCGCACAGCGGGCTCGGTGTAACTGATCTCGCGCACCACGCTGGTGGGAAGCTCGACCGAGATCGGCTTGCCGTTATAGAGCGTGAGCTCGCAGGCGAGACCGTCTTCGAGATAGTGGATGGCGTCGCCAATGCTTTCCTTCTCGACCTCGATCTGGTTGTACTCGCTGTCCATGAACACGTACATCGGGTCCTGGAAGTACGAATACGTCACCTCCTTGCGCTCGAGCTGAATGACGTCGAACTTCTCGTCGGCGCGATATACCGTCTCGGTGCCTCCGCCGGAAAGGAGGTTCTTGAGCTTCATTTTCACGACCGACGCATTGCGGCCGGATTTGTTGAACTCGGCCTTTTGCACCACCATCGGATCCTTGCCGATCATGATGACGTTGCCGGCGCGGACTTCCTGCGCGGTTTTCATGGCTGCACCTGTGCGATTGCCGATTTTGGGAAACCCGAGATTATACCCTACCGGACACGAACTTGACCAGCGAGGTCGCGAATTCCGGAAGGGTGGCAAGCTGCCGGGCCCATGCGCGGGCGTGCGCATCGAGACAGGCGTGCGCGCCGATGAGATCGCGCCACTGCTGCGGCTGCAGCGGCAGCGCGCCATTCCATGCCCGTGAAAACGCGGCGTACGCGTCCTTGTGCGGAGAGGGCAGAGCTTCGACGTAGCGAGCGACAAAGGCGTCGACCTTGAGCCTGTGCGCATCCGCCGCCTGAGGGTAGGCGTGCCAGATCAGCGGCCGCGCGGCCCATTGCGCGCGCACGAACGAATCCTCGCCGCGAACGAAATTGAGATCGCACGCCCAAAGCAGCGTGTCATAGTCGTCCTGAGCGACAAACGGGATCGCCGCGATGGTGAGCGGTCCCCGGCGAAAGCGACAGCCGGGCTGCAGCCCGGGCGTCCCCACCCACGATTGCAGCCCATCCTCCACCACACCCTGCGGCACGACGCACAGAATCTCCTGCGTTTGTTCCGTCCAGGCATCGAGCAAGGGAACGAGCGATGGGTTCGCATAGCTGAAAAGCGACACGACGAGCGCACGGGGGCGGGGCATCGGCACATCCAGGCGCCGCCAGAGCGACGTGCGCGCAATGCCGCTCGATTGGAACGCATCCCGCTTCGCGAGCAGGTCGCGCTCGCGGGGCAGGCCGCCCGTGCGCGGATCGAACCCGGGAAAAAAGAAGTGCCGCACCAGCGGCAGCCGCGGGTGCCGCGATGCCAGCGCGTGCGTCGATTCCACCCAGCTCTCCGCCGAAAGGTGCTCGACGTTGATCCAGACCGGCGGCCGCGGACGCTGCCTCATTGCGAGCAGCAGCGATTCCTGCAGGCCGCAACCGAACATGTCGATGACGGCGTCGGCGCCTGCATCCAGAGCATCGTTGCCGGACGCGCCGCTCCACGCTCTCACGTCGACACCCTGGACGTTTTGGACGTCACGTTCTGCTTCGACCGCGGGGACGAGGGAGGCCAGCGTGCTCAAGCGGTCGCAATACAGGCGCACGCCGATGCCGTGCTCCTGCGCAAGCTCGCGGGCGAGCCGCCACGCAGCGCCGGCGTCGCCGTAGTTGTCGACGACTGCGCAAAAGATGTCCCAACGCGCCGGTTTCACGAAACGCGCACCGATGTAAGCGGGCTTTGGATTTGACCATCAGTCGCACAACCTGTCGAGGGACTTGCGCTGTAATACAATGCTTTGCGACGTGAGCCGTCCTGCCGAGGTTTCCTCGGTCGAGCGCAAGCCCGTTGTTGCTGCGCCATACCCAACTCAAAATGAAAGAAAACGCGTCCGCCCCCTCGGTCGTGGTCGACTTGATCTCCGACGTCGTCTGCCCATGGTGCTACATCGGCAAGCGCAAGCTCGAGGCCGCGCTCGTCAAGCTCGGCGGCCGCCCGGCGCAAACCGGCGTTGCAGTGCGCTGGCATCCGTTTCAGCTCAATCCCGACATTCCGCGCGAAGGCATTCCGCGGACTGCGTACCTTGAAGCAAAATTCGGCGGCAAGGCGCGCGCCGGCGAAATCTATGCACGCGTCAAGCAAGCCGGCGATGAAGTGGGCATCCCGTTCGATTTCGATCGGATTGCCAGGCAGCCGAACACGCTGGACGCGCATCGCTTGATTGCGTGGGCGCAAAAACAGGGCGACCCGCAGGCTCGCGACGATCTCGTCGAGCGCTTGTTCCGAGCGTATTTCGTCGACGGCCGGGACATCGGCAATCGCGCCGAGCTCGCGCGCATCGCCCAGGAAGCGGGCTTTCCATTCGAGGAAGCGCAAGCGATGCTGGCGTCCGACCGGGAAAGCAGCGACGTGCTCGCCGAGGACCGGGAAGCGCGAAGTGTCGGCGTGGGCGGCGTGCCCTTTTTCATATTCAACGGACGCACCGCGGTGTCGGGCGCGCACGATCCGGATACGCTGTTGCAGGCGCTCGACGCCTCGCACACGAAGTCCGACCCGGAAGCGTGACTCCTCGCCCATCGTGAGCGATCTGCAAAGACTGTTTTCCGTGCAACGCGCGGCGTTTGCCGCCGAGCGCAATCCGTCCTATGCAGCGCGTCGGGACCGCCTCGATCGGATCGAGGCGCTTTGCGACGGGCACGAGCCCGAGATCGTCGAATCGATTGCGGAGGATTTCGGCGCGCGTCCGGGGCAGGAGACCCGCCTCGCGGAACTGTTCATGATTCGCGTGGGCGTGCGCCATACGAGGCGCCATCTGCGCGCTTGGATGCGCACGCGCTCGGTATCGACGCCCATTTACCTCTGGCCGGGTAAAAGCCGCGTGCTGCGTCAGCCGCTCGGCGTGGTCGGGGTCATCAGCCCTTGGAACTATCCCGTCCAGCTCGCGCTGCTCCCTGCGCTTGCAGCGCTTGCCGCGGGAAACCGCGTGATGCTCAAGCCGAGCGAGCTCACACCGCGGACGTCGGCATTGCTGGAGCGTCTCGGCGCGCAGTATTTTTCGCCGGCCGAGCTCGCGGTCGTCAATGGAGGACCCGATGTCGGGGCCGAATTTTCGCGGCTGCCCTTCGATCATCTTTTTTTCACGGGCTCGACCGCGGTGGGGCGCAAGATCGCAGCTTCCGCCGCCGAAAGGCTCACTCCGGTCACGCTCGAGCTCGGCGGCAAATCTCCCGCGTTGATTCATCCCGACGCCGATCTCGCAGCGGTCGCGCCGCGTCTGCTCACGGGCAAGCTTTTGAATGCCGGGCAGACGTGCATCGCGCCGGACTACGCGCTCGCAGCCGAGCATCGCATCGACGCGCTCGCGACCGAGCTCGGCAAGGCTGTCGCGGCGATGTATCCGATGCTGCGGGACAATCCCGACTACACCAGCATCATCAACGATCGCCACTACGGGCGGCTGACCGCGCTGATCGAGGACGCGCGGCGCAAAGGCGCCAAGGTGATTACGCTGGACAGCGACGCCGCGCTGCAGGTGGACCGCGCTCGGAAGATGTCGCCGACGCTGCTGGTCGGCGTCAACGACGGCATGTCGGTCATGCAGGAGGAGATTTTCGGACCGATCCTTCCGATCGAGAGCTATTCGACGCTGGACGAGGCGATCGCCCGGATCAACGCGCGCCCGAGCCCGCTGTCCATGTACATGTTCGGGGGCGACGCCGCGGTGCGCCGCCGGGTGCTCGACGAGACCGTCGCGGGCGGCGTCACCATCGACGACACGCTATGGCACTTCAGCAACGAGTCGCTGCCCTTCGGCGGCGTCGGCATGTCGGGAATCGGGGCGTATCACGGCGAGCGCGGATTCCTCACCTTCACTCACCAGAAAGCGGTGTTCGTCCAGCCGCGATATGCATTGACGTGGATCTTGCGGCCGCCCTACGGCAAGCGCTTCGAGGCGGTATTGAGGATCCTCAAGAAAATCGCCTAGCGTCCCGCGACGTGTGTGGGTCGCGAGCTCCCTGTGGATCCGGATCTCGACATGTTCGCCAGCACACGGTCGACCATCACGCCCGATAACCCGAGATAGTGGGCCGGATCGCACAGCGCTTGCAGCTCTTTCCGGTCGACGTGGCGAGTGATCTCCGGCGTCTCTCCAAGCAGATCGAGAAGTGGCCGGTTCTCTTCGATGGCCTTCCGGCAAAGGTCGTAGACCAGATCGTGCGCGTGCTCCCTGCCGAGATACGGCGCCAGTCCCATCATCACCGCCTCGGAGACCACCAGACCGTTCGTCAGGTCGAGGTTCGCACGCATGCGATCGGCGTCGACCACCAATCCTTCGACGATGAAGCGCGCCTGCGAGAGCGCGCCCGAGCTCAGCAGAAACGCTTCCGGGAGCGAAATCCATTCGATCTCCCATGGCCCGGTCGAACGCTCGTGATCGGCGATCATCGCGTCGAGCAGCGCGGCGGCGTGCTGCCGAACGACCGAGGCGCAGGCGTGGATGTAGCAGCTCGAAATCGGGTTGCGCTTTTGCGGCATGGTGCTCGACGAGCCGCGTCCGGGCGCAAAAGGCTCGTACACCTCGCCGACTTCCGTCTGCATCATCAGCTTGACGTCGGTGGCGAGCTTGCCCAGCGTGCCGGTCACCATCCCAAGAAAGCAGCCGACCTCGGCGATCCTGTCTCGCTGCGTGTGCCAGGCGATGTCGGGCTGTCCGAGGCCGAGTTCCTGCATCAATCCGGCCTGCGTTTCCAGCGCGCCTTTTTCTATCGACGCCAGCGTGCCGACTGCGCCGGCGAACTCGCCGACGAGCACTCTCGGGCGCAGCTCGGCGAGCCGCGTGCGATGACGCTCGATCGCCGAGAGCAATCCCGCGATCTTGTATCCGAAGGTCAAGGGCACCGCCTGCTGCAGATTGCTGCGGCCGACCATCGGCGTGTCGCGATGGCGGCGCGCTAGGTCCGCCATCGCGCCCGAGATCGCCCGCAGATCATCGTCGACCAGTGCAAGCGCCTCGCGGATCAACATGACCGTCGCGGTGTCGGTGATGTCCTGCGTCGTCGCACCCCAGTGACAGTATTCGCCGAGGTTGTCCTTGCATGCCGCGACGATCTGCTGAACGACGCCCAGGATCGGATACCCGATGCGCTCGGTCTGCACGCGTAGCTTGTCCATGTCGATCATGGCGAGCGTGCAGTTCCTCACGATTTCCTCCGCCGCCTCGCCCGGAATGATCCCCAGTCGCGCCTGCACGCGCGCCAGCGCTGCCTCGATGTCGAGATACTTCTGCGTTCGGTTGTCGTCGGAAAACACCTTGCGCATCGGTGCGGTGGAGAAGATGTTGCCGAAGATCGCGGAATCGATGATGGTCGAAGGCATTGCGTTTGCTCCGTTGGAAGTCGGCGAGTGTTGTCGCCGGACCGAGACCGCGGTCGCGGGCGGAATCGAGAGTTTTTACTGCGTGCCCGCGTCGTTGATGCGGACCAGCAATGACGCCGCGCGATCGGGATCGGACGCGGTAACGGGCAATCTCATCGCGCCTAGCGAACAACCGCAGTCGCGTCCATGGCGAGCGAGCCTTCGTGGTCGCGCGCCCAGAGCTGCACTGTCTTTTCGTCGCGCCGCCCGCCGCACACGAAAAACGGGTTCAGATCGAACAGCGGCCGCACTGCCTTGAATTGGTAAGTCGCAACGACGGCGTCGGGCAGTTCTCGTCGCAGCAGGTCGAGCAGCAGGGTGGCGATGAGCGGACCATGCACGACCAGTCCCGGATAGCCTTCGACCTCGGTGACATATTTTCGATCGTAGTGGATCCGATGCGAGTTGAACGTCAGCGCGGAGTAGCGGAACAGGAGAACGTCGCTCGGCACGATTTTTCTTTCCCACATCGACGTCTGCGGCGCGGCCCGCGGCTTCGGCGCGGGGTCACCCGGATTGGGCGCGCTGCGGTAGACGATGTCGTGAAACTCGGTCAGCGCGAGGCCTCCGCCGCCTTTGCGGATGTCGTGACGCACCTTGACGAAGACGAGCGATCCGCTGCGGCCGCTTTTCTCGCTGACGTCGGCGATGGTCGATGTGCGCGTCAGCGTGTCGCCGATGCGAAGGGGCTCGATGAACTCGAGCTGGCTTCCCGCCCACATGCGCCGGGGGAGAGGCACCGGCGGCAGAAAGCCTCCTCGCTTGGTGTGGCCGTCGGGTCCCACGTCCGACATCCGATGCAGCGGAAGAAAATACAGCCAGTGCCACAGCGGTGGCACCGGCGCCCCGGTCGCGGGCCGCTCGGGCGCCCAGTCGAGGGTCGCCGACAGCGCCGCGTAGGGCGTTGCAGTGACGGTGTCGGATGCGGTTTCACTGCGCCCGATCCATTGTCGTACGTCCTGGGCAGTGATTTCCATAGGTCGTCATCCTTCGTCGTTGTGAACTGAAGCTGCTTGGCGCGAATTTCTCCCTCTCGGGCGACCGGCTCGTTGAAGGGTCTCATTTATTTTGAGACAGGCAGCGTTCCCTGGACGCCTTCCACGTAATAGTCCATGCGCGACAAGACCTCGTCGCTCATGACCTTGCCCGCCGCGAGCCGCTCCTTGCCCTGATTGTCGATCACCGGCCCGGTGAAGGGGTGAAACTTTCCCGCGCCGATATCGGCGGCGGTCTGATTGACTTTGTCCTGCACGGCCCGCGGTACGATCGGATTGAACGGAGCCATCTTGATCATTTTTTCCTTGATTCCACCCCACACGTTGTCCGGCTTCCATTTTCCGTCGATCGCGTCCTGCACGGTCCGGGTGTAGTACGCGCCCCATTGATGCGTCACCGCCGTAAGCTGGGCGTTCGGTCCATATTTGGACATGTCCGAGTGATAGCCGATGGCATAGACTTTTTTTGCCTCCGCGGCCTGCACCACGGCGGTCGAATCGGTATGGTGCGTGAGAACGTCGGCGCCTTGGGAAATCAGCGTGTCGGCCGCCTCGCGCTCGCGTCCCGGATCGAACCATGCGTTCACCCAGACCACCTTGACCTCGGAGTTTGGCTTGACGCTGCGCATGCCGCGGGTGAACGCGTTGATGCCCATCACGACCTCGGGAATCGGGAACGCGGCGACGTATCCCGCGACGCCTGTCTTGGTCATGCTGCCGGCCACGATGCCCGCGAGATAGCGTCCCTCGTAAAATCGCGCGTTGTACGTGCCGACGTTCTTCGCGCGCTTGTAGCCGGTCGCGTGCTCGAAGTAGGTCTTCGGAAACTGCTGCGCGACCTTGATCGTCGGATTCATATATCCGAACGACGTCGTGAAGATAAGCTGATTGCCTGAGCTGGCGAGGTCGCGTATCACGCGCTCGGCGTCCGCGCCCTCGGGAACATTTTCGACGTACTGGACGACGACTTTGCCGCCGAGTGCCTTTTCCATCTCCTTGCGCGCGGAGTCGTGCTGGAACGTCCATCCGGCGTCGCTGATCGGGCTGACGTAGACAAACCCAACCTTGAACGGTGGGTCGGCCCCACCGGCGGTCCCCGTGTACGACATCGATGCGGTGGCGACGGCCGCCGCGACAACAAGGAATCTTCCGGGCGTGCGCCGCATGGGTTTTTCTCCAGGCTCGACGGTGGAGCGAGGGATCCGCTCTCGCGACACCAAGGCCGGATTCTACCTGCCTGCCGCGCTTTCAGGCGTCCGGATGAAACGGCTTTCCGAGCGAGGCGGGCGCATTGAGGCGAATCGCGATCGCGTCGCGCGAGATCAGCGCCAGGACCCCGATCGTAGCGAGATAAGGCAGCATCGACAGCAGCTGCGAGGGAATCGCGGAGCCCATCGCCTGCGCCTGGAACTGAGCGAGCGTCACGCCGCCAAACAGATACGCACCCGCCAGCAGGCGCCACGGCTTCCAGGTCGCGAACACCACGAGCGCAAGCGCGATCCAGCCTCGCCCCGCCGTCATGCCCTCGGTCCATAACGGCGTGTAAGCGACCGCCATATACGCTCCACCCAGTCCCGCGCACGCCCCGCCGAACACCGTGCACAGATAGCGTATGCGCGCGACCGAGTAGCCGATCGCATGCGCCGACGCGGGAGATTCTCCGACGGCTCGCACGATCAAACCCGCGCGCGTACGGAAAAGGAACGCTTGCACACCCGCGCAAAGGGCGAGCGACAGATAGACAAAAGGGCTGTGGGCGAAAAGCAGCTTGCCGGCCACCGGCAAGTCGGACACGCCGGGAATCGCCAAAGGTTTGATGCCTTCGACGACCTCGCTGACGTAGCCCAGGCCGATAAACGCGGACAAGCCGATCCCGAAAAGCGACAGGGCGAGACCGCTGGCGACCTGGTTCGCCATCAGCGACAGCGTGAGCACGCCGAAGGCAAGCGCCATGAGCGCGCCGGCGCCCACGCCCGCGGCAACGCCCAGCCAGGGATGCTTGGTCGTCGCGGCAACGATGAACGACACGACGGCGCCGACCAGCATCATCCCTTCGACACCGAGATTGAGCACGCCGGATCGCTCCGCAACCAATTCCCCCAGCGCGGCGAAGACCAGCGGCGTGCCGGCAGCAAGCGTGAGCGCGACAAGCGTGGCGACATGCTCCATCAGGTCCCCGGCTGCGCGGCGGCTTGCGCCACGTTGTCCGTCGATGGATGGTGCACGAGCCGCAACCTGAAGTTCACGAGGACGTCGGCCGCAAGCAGGAAAAACAGCAGCGTCCCTTGGAAGAGTCCCGTCACCGCCGACGGAAGCGCGAGCCCGATCTGCGCTGATTCGCCTCCGAGATAGAGCAGGGACATCAGCAGGCTCGCGAGAAGTATCCCGAATGGATGGAGCCGGCCGACGAAAGCAACGATGATGGCCGCGAAGCCGTAACCCGGCGACATCGAAGGAAGAAGCTGGCCGATGGGACCGGCAGCTTCGCCCACGCCGGCAATGCCCGCGGTCGCGCCGCCGATGAGCATGCCGAGCCAGACCGTTCGCTTGGCCGAGATGCCTGCGTAATTGGCTGCCGCAGGCGCAAGCCCCGCGACGCGCATTTGAAATCCGACGAGCGTGCGACGCATGAAGAGCCAGCCGAGCGCAACGGCGGCGAGCGCGAAAAACAAGCCGACGTTCAGTCGCGTTCCCGGTAACAGTATGGGCAACAGCGCGGCATCGCCGAACATTTTCGATTGCGGAAAGTTGAATCCCTCGGGATCGCGCCAAGGGCCGTGGACCAGCAGCGACAGCAGCAGGCCCGCGACGTAAACCAGCATCAGGCTCACCAGAATCTCATTGGCGTTGTACCGGTTGCGCAGCCACGCCGGAATCGCCGCCCACGCCATTCCGCCGGCGGCACCCGCAACGATCATCAGCGGAAGCAAGGTCGAGCCGCCTGCCACGCCGTCGAGTGCGAGCGCGACGCCGCCGCCGCAGATCGCGCCCATCGTGAGCTGGCCTTCTGCGCCGATGTTCCAGACGTTCGCGCGGTAGCCCGCCGCGAGCCCCACCGCGCAAAGCATCAACGGCGAAGCCTTGAGCAGTAACTCGCCGATGCCGTACGCGGTTTCCACAGGCTTGACCAGGAACACATGGAGCGCCTGGAAAGGGTTCCGGCCGAGACACGAAAAAAGCAGGAACCCGACGGCGATCGTCGCGAGGATCGCCAGCACCGGCGAGAGCCACACCATCGATCTCGACGGTTGCGGCCGCGCCTCGAGCCTAATCCGCATCGATCTGCTCGCGAGACACGTCGATCCCGGATGCATCGGCGTCGAACGGCCGCCCCATCAGAAGGCCGATCTCCTCGACGCTCGTTTCGCGCGCGGGCTTCGGCGGAGCGAGGCGGCCGCGCGCGATCACCGCGATCGCGTCGCAGATCTCAAAGAGCTCGTCGAGCTCTTCAGACACCACCAGCACGGCCACGCCGTCGTCGCGAAGATCGACCAGCGCCTGACGAATCAGCGCAGACGCGCCGACATCGACACCCCACGTCGGCTGCGCGGCGATCAATACTCGCGGCCTCTGCAGCATTTCGCGCCCGACGATGAATTTCTGCAGATTTCCGCCGGACAAGCTGCGCGCTATCGCGGCTGCGCCCGCCGCCTTGACCTGAAATCTCCCGATCACCGCTTGCGCGTATGCTCGCGCGGCGCGAAATCGCACGAAGCTGCGGCGCGTCATGCCCTTCCGATGCGCCGTCAACAGTGCGTTTTCCGCCAGTGACATTTCCGGCACCGCGCCCCGACCGAGCCGCTCTTCCGGAATGAAGGCGAGACCGAGCGCGCGGCGTTGCGCGGCATCGAGGCGTCCGGCAGCGACACCGTTGAGCTCGATTGCGGCGGGATCATCGACCCGGCGCTCGCCTGACAGCGCGGCGAGCAGCTCAGCCTGGCCGTTGCCGGACACACCCGCGATGCCGATGATCTCACCGCCGCGAACGCAGAGATCGACGCCCTCCAGATCGATACCGAAAGGATCGTCGGCTCTGAGTGAAAGACGATCGACGATGAGCTCGCCGTCGCCGCGCCGGCTCGTCTGGCGGTGCAGGGGATGCGGCAGGTCGGCGCCGATCATCATGCGCGCGAGGCTTGACGGAGTCTCCGTCCTCGGGTCGCAGATGCCGCTGACGCGCCCCGCGCGCAGCACCGTCGCGCGCTGGCAGAGCGCGCGAATCTCATCGAGCTTGTGGCTGATGTAGAGAATGCTGCAGCCTTCGCTCGCCAGCCGCCGCAGCGTCTCGAACAGCTTGTCGACGGCACGCGGCGTCAGCACCGAGGTCGGCTCGTCCATGATCAGCAGGCGCGGTTCCTGCAGGAGGCAGCGCACGATCTCCACGCGCTGACGCTCGCCGGCGGACATCGAGTGAATCCTGCGGCGCGGCTCCACCGCCAGACCGTAGCGCGCGGAGACTTCGCTGATGCGTGCATCGAGGCCGCGCTTTGCCGCATCGGCATCGAGCGCAAGCCCGATGTTGTCGGCGACGGTAAGCGATTCGAACAGCGAGAAATGCTGGAACACCATGCCGATGCCGAGCGCGCGGGCATCGGCGGGATTTTCGATGTCGACCGGCTCCCCGTCCCAGAGGATCGTTCCCGCATCCGGCTTGACGACGCCGTAGACGATTTTCATCAGCGTCGATTTTCCGGCCCCGTTTTCGCCGAGCACCGCGTGGATCTCTCCAGGCATGACGCAGAGATCGATGCGGTCGTTGGCGATGACGCCGGGGTAGACCTTGGTGATGCCGGAGAGTCGAAGGCGCGGGCGCGCGCCGAACACGGGCAGCGCGCCCATCAGTCCGTCGTGCCTAAAGCACGTAAGACAACTCCGGCAGGGGTCATGCGCGACCCTCTGCGGAGCTGACCATCCTGCCTGCTCTATTTCTTGCCGGCTGCTCGGGAAACGTCGGCAATAAGCTTATCGGCGCCCTTGGTGTGCACGCCGCCGCGCACCAGGATGTCGACCGCCGTGAGAGGCGTTTTGTGGTAGTAGGTCTCGTTCCAGTCGTTCGAAAGCGCCACCACCGTGCCCTCCAGATTCAGGCCGCCGTAGACTCCCTTGGAGCGGGCATACGACACGAGGTCAGTGATGACATCGGCGTTGGCGCCCGCGCCGACCGGTCCCGCGGCGATACTTACATCCGGTCCCAGCTTCACCGACGTGGACAGCAGCGCGTTGAGCGCCTTTTCGGTCATGACCAGGGTGAGCACCTCGGACACCGAAATGCCCGCCTGGAAGCCGACGCTCGCCGTCGCGAGCGTGTAAAACGCGGGACCCTGCCACTTTCGACTCTTGGAATCGTGCACGATCAGCACTGCGCGGCCGCCGGAACCTCCGAAAATGAATCCCGCCTTGGCAACCTGCGGCGCGATGAGCACGCCGCGCGCCCGTCCGATGTTGTTGTGCAGCCATGTCATGTCGGGGTCGCGCATGAAATTAGAAAACGTTGTGTCGGCGGCATCGACGAGGCTTTGGGGTTCGGATTGAGCGAGCGCAGCGGTGCCTCCCGCTACGAATACCAATGCAACTATCCAACGTGCGGCGCGCTTTGATAGATGTGCGTTCATGTCGTCTCCCTGGGACGCGGTGGAACGCGCATTATATTCCTGGGCTGCCCGGATGGGGCGCGTGGCCCGGCTGGTATAGTGAAGCGCGGTAAAAACGTGCAGAAGGAATGACGGTTGCTCGACCCGGTCCTCTTGTCGCGGTTGCAATTCATATGGGTCATCGCGCTGCACATTCTCCTTCCCGCGTTCACCGTTGGGCTTGCCTCCTATACGCCACGGTATTTCTGCTTCCGATCATTCTCATGTACGACCTGGTGGTACTGGGTTTTTCGCCGCAAGGTCAGGGCAGGGTTGGATATCACTAGCGAGACGCGTCTGTCTTTCGCCGCAGCACGGGACGCCGCCTACGGAAGCCCGTCGCCGGCGCGGTAGTGCGTGCTAAACTTGCCCGCGCATCGCTGGGGACGCAGGCAACGAGCCCTGCCGCGGGCTCGCACTTGATCGAGGAAACGACCATTACACCGCTCGCCGCGCTTTCGCGTGTTTGCATCGCGATCTGCATGCTGGTTGCTGCGACGCCGGCGTTTGCCGAGCCATCGCGCACCCTGGACCGCATCCGCGCCGATGGGGCGATCCATCTCGGCTATCGATCCGGCGCCGCGCCGTTCTCCTTCAAGGAGCGTGACGGAAGCGTGCGCGGATACAGCGTCGAGCTGTGCAGCCGCATTGCCGGTGCGATTCAGGCCCAGCTTCGCCTACCTAAGCTTGCGCTGGAATGGACGCCGCTGGATGCCTCCGACCGGTTGGACGCCGTGGCCAAAGGGCGCGTCGACATCGAATGCGGAACGACGACGATTTCGCTGTCGCGGATGGAGCGCGTCGATTTCAGCGTCCCGATCTTTGTCGATGGCGCAACCGTCATCACCGTCGCCGACTCGAAGCTCGGCCAGCTCACCGACCTGAGCGGAAAAAAGATCGCGGTGATTCCCGGTACGACGACCGAGACAGCGCTCCGGGGGACGCTTGCCGGCCTCTCGGTGAAAGCCGAGGTCGTTCCTGTCCGCAGCCTCGCGGAAGGTATGGCACAGCTGACCCGCGCCAAGGTCGACGCCTTTGCCGGGGACCGCATCGTGCTCATTGAGCTGCGAGACGCGAGTGTCGAGCGCGACCGCCTGCAACTGCTCGACAGCGATTTTTCCTACGAGCCCTATGCCCTCGTGGTCCGCCGGGACGACCCGGACTTCCGCCTGGCGGTGAATCGTGCGCTGGTCGAGCTCTACCGGAGCGGTGAGATCGACACGATCTTTTACCGCTGGCTGGGGAATTTCGGCCGCCCCGGCGTGCTGCTGCATTCGATGTTCTATCTGAGCACTCTGCCCGAATGAAAATCCTTATCCGCGGTGCATTCGTGCTCGCGCTGGCTGCCCCTTGCGCCACGGCGCAGGTACCGCCTGCAGGGGGCGATTGCGACCGCTGTGGCAGGGTCGAAGCGGTGCGTCCGGTCACAGCCAGCGACTCATGGACTCCGCTGGGCACCACGTCGTCCGGCCTTGCCAGCAGCAATTCCTCCGACAGCCCGACCGGCAACCCCACCGGGGTGACCATGTACCAGATCGGCAAGGGGATGACCAAGCAGGGCACGGTGCTCCTAGGCTCCGCGGGCGGCGGCATGTACAAGACCCGGCCGGCGGAGCTCAACACAAAACGCTGGGAAGTGATCGTGCGCATGGACGGCGGCGACAAGCGGGCGGTGACGCAAAACTACGAGCCGATGCTGCACGAGGGCGACCGGGTGCAGGTGCGGGGAAGTCAGATCGAGTTGGTGCAGTGAGCGCAGCCGCAACCGCGCGAGCTGCGGCGCTGCCCGCCGCTGCAACGCTGTCGGTTATCGATTCGGAAGGCGTACGCGAGCTCCGGTTTGCGGGCAGACTCGACTCGTATGCGATCGCCGGTGTCTGGAGCGAATCGCGCGTGGCGGTTGCCGCTGCGCCGGACCGGCGCGTCGTAGTGGATGCGAGCCGCGTCGACTACTGCGACGGCGGCGGAGTCGCCATGCTGGTGGATCTGCTCCGACAGCCGCGCGCCGCCGAGGCGCCGGTGACCGTGCGTGGGCTAAGGCCCGAGTTCCAGACGCTCCTCGATCAGTTCAAGCCGAACGAGCTGCGCGAACCGCCGGGAGAGCCGCCCGAGAGGCTTTCGACAGTGGCGGAGATCGGCCGGGCGACTCTGATCCTCGGGCGCGACCTGCGCACTCAGATCATCTTCGTGGGGGAGACCACGGCGGCGCTGTGGCGCGCGATCAGGGATCCGGCGAGCGTGCGCTGGAAGGATGTCTGGTACACCTGCGAGCAGGTCGGCGTCAACGCGCTGCCCATCGTGGCGCTGATATCTTTCCTGCTGGGCATCATCCTCGCGTTTCAGTCGGCGGTTCCGATGCGGCAGTTCGGCGCCGAAATTTTCGTCGCCGATCTGGTCGGCCTGTCGATTCTGCGCGAGCTGGGCCCCTTGATGACCGCGATTCTGCTTGCGGGACGCTCCGGTGCGGCATTTGCCGCCGAGATCGGCACCATGAAAGTGAACGAGGAGCTCAACGCGCTCACTACCATGGGCCTCGACCCTGTGCGGTTTCTGGTGGTGACGCGCATTCTGGCGGCGGTGCTGATGGTTCCGCTGTTGACGCTGTTCGCGGACATCGTCGGGATATTCGGCGGTGCGCTGACCATGCTCACGTTCAATATTCCCATCGCCGCGTTCCTGCACGAGATCGACAGCCTGGTCGATGTCAAAGACTTGGTCGCCGGGCTCGCCAAGACACCGGTGTTCGCGATCCTCATCGCCGGGATCGGCTGCCTTCGCGGCCTGCAAACCGAGCAAGGCGCCAGCGCTGTCGGCATTTCCGCCACGCGCGCGGTCGTTTCCGGCATCATCCTGCTGGTCGTCGTCGACGGCATTTATGCATTCATCTACTATCTTCTCGACGTTTAGGGACGCCTGAACACGATTATCGGCCGCAACCATCCTTGCACAATGTCCGAACCCATCATTCGCGTCGAAAATTTCACCACCGGCTACGGCGGCAATGTGCTGCTCAAGGACATCAACTTCACCGTCGAGCGGGGCGAGGTGTTCGTCATTCTGGGCGGCTCGGGTTCCGGCAAGAGCACGCTGCTCAAGCACATGATCGGGCTCTACGAACCGATGTCGGGGCGGATTCTCATCGATGGCGACGACATCGTCACTGCGGAAGGCGACGCCCGCCGGGCGATCCTGAAAAAGATCGGGGTCATGTATCAAAGCGGCGCATTGTTCGGGTCGATGACCCTGCTCGAGAACGTTCGGCTGCCGCTCGAGGAATACACCTCGCTCGACGACGACGCCATGGACCTGCTCGCGAGAATGAAGCTCCAGCTCGTCGGCCTCGAATCGTTTACGGGGCACATGCCGTCCGAGATCAGCGGCGGAATGCAAAAGCGGGCGGCGATCGCGAGGGCGATGGCGCTCGATCCGACGATCCTGTTCCTGGACGAGCCGTCCGCGGGGCTCGATCCGATCACCTCGGCCGAGCTCGATCATCTCATCCTGCGCCTTGCGCACAGCCTGCATATCACGTTCGTCATCGTCACTCATGAGCTCGCGAGCATCTATGCCGTCGCCGGTCGCGTGATCATGCTCGACAAGCGGACCAAGGGCATCATTGCCGAAGGCGATCCCAAGGTGTTGCGGGACACCAGCGACAATCCGTGGGTCCGCCAATTCTTCCGGCGCGAGGCGACCGCCGAAGCGGCATGAAATTGTTCCGCGACCGCGCCACCCTCCCCCCTTCCCCCTCTCCCCGGAGGGCGAGGGGAAATGGAATGCGGCGCTTGCACGCACGACAACTACGCGTGCGGACCACCACCCTCACCCCTTTCCCCTCTCCCTCGGGGGCGAGGGGAAATGGAATGCGGCGCTTGCGCGCCGTAGTTAAAAATTGAGCGCCAAAGCCAATTTTTTCAAGATCGGCCTGTTCACGATCGGAGCCACTGTCGCGCTGATCGTCCTGCTTGTGATACTCGGCTCGGGGCGATTGTTCCAGTCGAAGCTCCTCATGGAAACCTACGTCAACGAGTCGGTGCAGGGGCTCGAGGTCGGATCCAAGGTGAAGTATCGCGGCGTGGTCGTCGGCGAAGTCACGCGCATCGGCTTTACCTACACCAAGTATCAGCTCGACAAACCCTTGCCGGAGCGATTGCGCTACGTGATGATCGAGGCGACGATTCTGCCGCGCTTGATCGGCGGACGCGCGAGCGGTGACATCACGCGTACCGCGACCGCCCGCGCGGAAATCGACCGCGGACTGCGCGTGCGCCTGGCGCCGCAGGGGATCACCGGCACCAATTACCTGGAGATCGATTACGTCGACCCCAAGACCAACCCGGAGCTCACAGTTCCCTGGGAGCCGGACAATCTGTACATACCCAGCGCCCAGTCCACGGTGACCCAGTTCGTCGCCTCAGCATCCGACATCATGGCGCGGCTGCAGCACCTCGACCTCGAGGGAACTCTCGCCAATGTGAACAAGCTGCTGGTAACGACGAACGCGCGTATCGATTCGATCGACACGGCACTGCTGTCGCAAAAAACCGCCAAGGTTCTCGACAAGATCGACAACAAGCTCGACCAGTTGCCGATGGACAAGATCGGCAAGGAGGGCGCCGCGCTGCTGGCGGAGTTGAGAACGACCAACCAGCGGCTGTCGGCGATGCTCGACGACCCCGCGATCAAGCGACTGCCCGCGGACGCGGACGCGGCCATCGTCCAGCTCAAGAAAGTGCTCGATGACCCGAACCTCGGCAGATCGCTCGCGCATCTGCAGAACACCCTGGCGCGTCTGGATCGGCTTACCGGCGGCGGCGAGCCGGACCTGAAGCGTACGCTGGACAATCTGCGTCAGATCACCGACAACCTGCGCGATCTGACCGAGAACGCCAAACGCTATCCCTCGCAACTGATTCTGGGCGCGCCGCCAGCGCCGGTGAAAGGCTCGCAGCCATGATCGCTTCTCCGTCGCGCCGACGTGCACTTGCGTCAGCCGCCGCGCTGCTTGTCGCGGGATGCTCGCTGTCGCGGCCCTCGCCGGTCAAGTCGACGTACATCCTCGAGCCGCCCCCGCCGGGCAGCAAAGCTGCGACGGTCAGGCCGGCGACGCTGCGCGTGGACGCCGTCACGGTGGCAGGGCCGTTCCGCGGACGGTCGCTCGTGTATCGCGAGAGCGATCTCAAGTACGAGACCGATTTTTACGAGGAGTTCCTGATCGCGCCGGCAGCGATGATCGGCGAAGCCATGGCAGCCTGGCTCTCGGCCGCCGGCTTGTATCGCGCGGTGTTGCCGCCGTCGAGCTCGCTCGACTCGGATCTCGCGCTGGAAGTGTTCGTCACCGAGCTCTATGGCGACGTGCGCGACTCCGCGCGCCCCGCTGCGGTGCTCAGGATGAAGGTTTTTCTCAGCGACACGGCCGCCGGGGCCGGCGCGTTTGTCTGGACCGGCGAGCTCGCGTCGCGCATCCCCGCGCCATCGCGATCTGCCGATGACCTCGTTCGAGCCATGAGCGCCGCGCTGAGCAACGTCCTCGAGCAGCTGTCGACCGCGTTGCAACAACTGCCGGCGAAGTAAGCGCGCTGACGGCGCGCGCGAGCAAGTTTGTCCTAGAACCTGTCGATCGCGATGCGCGCTTCGAGATCGTGTGCGCTGCTGCCGGTGACGCGGACGGACGCGAACTCGCCGACGCGCAACCGACCGCCATCCTCGATCCGTACCACCCCGTCGATCTCCGGCGCATCGGCCGCGCTGCGGGCGCTGGCCCTCGAACCGTCGACCTGATCGACCAGCACCCTCAGTGTCGTTCCGACTCTCCTCGCGAGGCGCCGGCGGCTGATCTCTTCCTGCGCCGTCATGAAGCGCGCGCGACGCTCCTCGCGGACGCGCTCGTCGACCGCGCCGGGCAGCGCGTTCGCTGCCGCACCGTCGACCGGCGAATAGGCAAAGCATCCGACGCGGTCGAGCTCCGCCTCTTCGATGAACGAGAGCAACTCCCGGAACTCGCCTTCGGTCTCGCCCGGAAATCCTGCGATGAAAGTGGAGCGGATGGTGAGCTCGGGGCTCACGGCGCGCCACGACCGGATGCGATCGAGGTTGCTCTCCGCGTTGGCCGGACGCTTCATCAGCTTGAGGATGCGCGGGCTCGCGTGCTGGAAGGGTACGTCGAGATACGGAAGCACCCCGGGCGCGCCGTTCCCGGACATCAGCTCGACGATTTCGTCGACGTGAGGATAGGGATAGACGTAGTGGAGCCTGACCCAGGCCCCGTACTCCTCGCCAAGCGCCCCCAGCGCACGCACCAGCTCGGCCATGCGCGTCTTGAGGGGACGACCGCGCCAGAACCCAGTCCGATAGCGCATGTCGACGCCGTACGCGCTCGTGTCCTGCGAGACGACCAGGATCTCGCGCACGCCTGCCTTGAGCAGTTGCTCGGCGTCCTGCAAAACTTCACCGATGGGCCGGCTCACGAGGTCGCCGCGCATCGCGGGAATGATGCAGAACGTGCAGCGATGATTGCAGCCCTCGCTGATCTTGAGGTAGGCATAGTGCCGCGGTGTGAGCTTTATCCCCTGCGGAGGGACGAGGTCGACAAAAGGATCGTGGGGTTTGGGGAGGTGGCTATGAACCGCGGCCATCACCTCCGGGGCTGCATGCGGACCGGTAACGGCGAGCACCTTCGGATGCGCGCTGCGGACGAACGATCCGCCGTCCTTCGCACCCAGGCAGCCGGTCACGATGACCTTGCCGTTTTCGGCCAGTGCTTCGCCGATGGCCGAAAGCGATTCCTCGACAGCGCTGTCGATGAATCCGCAGGTGTTCACGACGACGAGGTCCGCCGACTCGTAGTTCGGAGAGATCTCATAGCCCTCTGAGCGCAGGCGGGTAAGGATCTGCTCGGAGTCGACGAGCGCCTTCGGACAACCAAGCGAAACGAAGCCGACGCTGGGGGCGCTGCGCGGGCGACTTGCGCCGCGGGAAGAGACAGAGGTCATGCGTGGGGTCTTTGCGGTGCGGAAAAGCCTGCGCGCTGCAGCGCGTCTATTGCGGTGCGTTGCGTCAGCGTTTCTTGTCGTCCTCGGGGGTCGCAGGCTGCGGGCCGAAACCGGGGAACGGAAACGACGTGAACAGTCCCCGAGTCTGGTCCTGCATGCGCTGCTGCATGTCCATGAAGAGCTTCGCGCTCTGCTCGAGATAATTGCCGAGCATGCCCTGCATGGCCGGCGCCTGCATCTGCAGGAATTGCTTCCAGAGGTCGGGCGTGAGCAGCAGCTTGTCGCCGTAGATCTGTTTCGCCTGGTCCTGCAGCTTGTTCTGGATCACGAGGAACGCCTTGACGTTCTGCTCCATGTAATTGCCCATGATCCCCTGCAGCGCGTTGCCGTAAAAACGGATCATCTGCGAGAGCATCTCGCTGGAGAACATCGGCATGCCCGCTGATTCTTCCTCCAGAATGATTTGCAGCAGGATGCTGCGTGTCAGGTCCTCGCCCGACTTCGCGTCGATGACTTGGAAATCGACGAAATCGAGGACCATTTGTTTGACGTCGGCCAGCGTGATGTAACCGCTGTTGGCGGTGTCATACAGGCGGCGGTTGGGATATTTCTTGATAAGGCGGTTGGGCTTGCTCATCGGGGCTCCTAGGCGGCGAGCGCCATTATAACCGTCTGATTTTTCGGACGTTTGAAACGCATCGGCGGGCCCTCAACGCGTCGTTTGGTGCGATGCAACAAAAAGTGCTTGACTTCCGACTTGGCTGCCCCCAGAATGCGAATTGTGCGGTGCAGCAAAGGAAGTTGAAATCCCGAGGTGTGCTGCGAGAGAGAAAGCCGGACCCGTTTAGGGTCCTTTGACGAACTTAAACGGAGAGGAACGAACATGTACAACGCAACGGAACAGTTTGCCGAGATCAACAAGGCGGGATACGACAACGCGGTGAAGCTGGCGGCGCTGTCGCTGGAGAAGGCGGAGCGGCTGACCAAGCTCAACCTGCAGGCGGCGAAGGTGGCCCTGGAGTCAGGGGTGTACAGCGCCAACGCGGTGGCGGGGATCAAGGACGTGCAGGAGTTTGTGTCGGTGCGCGCCAAGCTGACCGAAGCCGGGGTGCAGAACGCGCTGGGTTATTCGCGCGGCGTGTACCAGATTGCCTCGGAAGCGCAAGCCGACTTTTCGGCTCTGGCGGAAGAAGCGTGGGCGGCCTACACCAAGGGTGTGGCGGCATGGGTAGAGAAGGCGGCGAAGAATGCGCCGGCCGGCTCGGACATGGCGGTGACGGCGCTGAAGTCGACGGTTGCGGCGACGACGGCGGCCTTCGACCAGTTCAACAAGGCGACCAAGCAAGTGGTGAGCTTTGCCGACGCCTCGGTGCGCGCCGCAGCGGCCAATGCCGCCAACGCCACCAAGACCTCGACACCTAAGGGTCGCAGGGCAGCCTGAACGCGATCGGAAAAGGAACTTGAAAGCGGAGGAGAGACCCCAACATCTCTAGTTGATGTCTCCTGTAGTTCTGTATCATTTTCCTCCTCCTAAATGATACAGCCTCGCCCCGGCAGCAATGCCGGGGCTTTTTTTCGCGCGCGCCGCAGTGCGTCGTCAGAACATATGCTGACCGCCGTTGATCGCGATATTGGCGCCCGTCACGAACGCCGCCTCCTCCGAAGAGAGGTACGCGACGAGACCGGCGATCTCGTCGGGCTTGCCCAGCCGGCCCATGGGAATCTGGGGGATGATCTTCGAGTCGAGCACTTCCTGTGGAATCGCCATCACCATCTTCGTCCCGATATATCCCGGCGAGATGGTATTGACGGTCACGCCCTTGCGGGCGACCTCGAGCGCCAGCGCTTTGGTGAATCCGTGCATCCCCGCCTTGGCGGCTGAATAGTTGGTCTGGCCGAACGCGCCTTTCTGACCGTTGACTGACGAGATGTTGATGATCCGGCCCCAACCGCGGTCGACCATCCCGTCGCAGACCTGCTTGCTCATGTTGAAGCAGGAATCGAGATTCGTCTTGATCACCGTGTCCCAATTGGCCTTGTCCATCTTCTTGAAGGTCATGTCCTTGGTGATTCCCGCATTGTTCACCAGCACGTCGACGGGCCCCACGTCCTTGACGACCTGGGCAACGCAAGCGACGCACGAATCCCAGTCGGTGACGTCGCACGGATAGGCATGGAACCGATAGCCGGCTTTTTTCATCGACTCCAGCCACTCCGGCGCCTTGGCATTGCCGGGCGAGTGAGTCGTCACGACGCTGTGACCGAGTGCGGCGAGCTTGACGCAGACCGCTTCGCCCAACCCTCCCATGCCCCCCGTGACCAGCGCCACACGCTTCTTGTCCTGAGCCATGATTCTCTCCTCGTCTAGATTGTGTTTGCCGATCCTTGGGCCGCCGATTTGGGCGCGACCGGCGGATTTCTAACGCTCGACGGCCATCGCCACGCCCATCCCGCCGCCTATGCACAGCGACGCCAGGCCCTTTTTCGCATCGCGTCGCGCCATTTCATAGAGCAGAGTGATGAGCACCCGGCACCCGGAAGCGCCGATCGGATGACCCAGCGCGATCGCGCCGCCGTTGACGTTGATCTTGCTCGTGTCCCAGCCCATCTCCTTGTTGACTGCGCAGGCCTGCGCGGCAAACGCCTCATTAATCTCCATCAAGTCGAGATCGGAAGGCTTCCAGCCCGCCTTCTCCAGCGCGCGCTTCGATGCAGGAACGGGGCCCATGCCCATGACCGACGGATCCACCCCCGACGACGCATAGGCCTTGATCTTTGCCAAAGGTTTCAGTCCCAGCGCCGCCGCGCGCTCGGCGGTCATCACGAGCACCGCGGCGGCGCCATCGTTGATTCCCGAGGCATTGCCTGCGGTCACCGACCCTTCCTTGCTGAACGCCGGGCGCAGCCCCGAGAGCGCATCCAGCGTGGCGCCGCTCTTGATGAATTCGTCGGCGGCAAAGGCGACCGGGTCGCCCTTGCGCTGCGGAATCATGACCGGGACGATCTCGTCCTTGAACTTGCCTGCCTTCTGGGCCGCCTCGGCCTTGTTCTGGCTGGCAACGGAGAATTCGTCCTGCTGCGAGCGCGAGATGCCATATTGCTTGGCGACATTCTCGGCCGTCGTTCCCATGTGATACTGGTTGTACACGTCCCACAGCCCATCGACGATCATGCTGTCGATGAGCTTGGCATCGCCCATGCGGAAGCCATCGCGCGATCCGAGCAGGACGTGCGGAGCGGCGCTCATATTTTCCTGGCCGCCGGCGATGACGATGTCCGCGTCGCCGCAGCGGATCGCTTGCGCGGCGAGCATCACCGCCTTGAGCCCGGAGCCGCAGACCTTGTTGATGGTCATCGCCGGAATGGAAGACGGCAGCCCCGCCTTGATCAGCGATTGTCTTGCAGGATTCTGGCCGCTGCCCGCGGTCAGCACCTGACCGAGGATCACTTCCGACACGTGCTCGGGCTTGATCTTGCCTCGCGCAAGCAGCTCACGAATCACGGTCGCACCGAGCTCGGGCGCGGGCACTTTGGCCAGAGAGCCGCCGAACTTGCCGATGGCGGTGCGAGCGGCGGCGGCAATGACGATGTCGGTCATGAATTTTCTCCGAGGATGATTCGAGGGAAGCAGCGGACCGGCAAGCGTCCGCAGACTTGCAGCTTCGATATGTTAACGCAGACCGGAAAATGCGTCAGGGTGACACCCGCTGCCGACGGGATTCGGGCTCGGCCCTAGGCCGACGGCTCCAGAACATAGGTGCCGGGCGCCGGTGCGAGAGGCTTGAAGTACGTGCTGCCGGTCTTTGTCGGTGCCGCGCGGCGTGCTCCGCCGTGACCGGCGAGCCACTGCGCCCAGTGGGGCCACCAGCTTCCCGGATGCGATTCGGCGCGCGCGAGCCAGTCGTCCGGATCGTCGGTCAACAGCTCGTTGGTCCAGTAGTTGCGCCGTTGGCTGGACGCAGGATTGACGACGCCCGCGATATGGCCGGACGCGCCGAGCACGAACGTCATATCGCCGCGCAGCAAGCCGGTCGTCCGGTACGCCGAGCGCCATGGCACGATGTGGTCCTCGCGAGAGCCATAGACGTACGCCGGCGTCGAAATGCGACCGAGGTCGATCGGCTGACCGCACATGGTCAACGAGTTCGGCTCGCGCAGGCGGTTGTCGAGGTACATGTTGCGTACGTAGTCGACATACATCGGCCCGGGCAGGTTCGCGGAATCGCCGTTCCAGTATAGAAGGTCGAACGGGGGCGGCGTTCGGCCCATGAGGTAGTTGCCGACGACGTAATTCCAGACGAGCTCATTGGGGCGAAGGCTTGCGAATGCACCGGCGAGCTCCCCGCCGTAGATGCGGCCGCCCGCGCGAAGCATCGGCTCGCGGGCGTCCAGTGTTTCGCGCGACACATAGACGCCGATGTCCCCCGGATCGGTGAAGTCGAGCATGGTCGTGAGCAAGGTCGCGCTCGCGACGGGCGATTCCCGGCGGACGGCGAACAGCGCGAGCGCACTCGCGAGCAGAGTCCCCCCGACGCAGAAGCCCAGCGCATTGAGGGTCTTGCTCGCGGCGACCCGGCAAGCGACCTCGATCGCGCGCAACACGCCTTGCTCGATGTAGTCGTCCCAGCCGAGCATACCCAGCTGCTGAGGAATGTTCCGCCACGAGACCATGAACACCGAGTGGCCCTGATCGACCGCGAACTTGACGAAGGAATTTTGCGGGCGAAGATCGAGGATGTAGTACTTGTTGATGCACGGCGGAACGATCAGCAGCGGCCGCTTGTAGACCTGCGGCGTCGATGGGTGGTATTGGATGAGCTCGATCAGCTCGTTGCGAAACACGACCTCGCCCGGCGTCACGCCCAGGTTGCGGCCGACTTCGAACGCCGATTCGTCGGTCATCGCGATGCGGCCGCGGCGAGCGTCGGCGATCAGATTGGAAAGCCCCTGGGCAACCGATGCGCCCCCCGACTCGAGCGCGAGCTTGAGCGCTTCGGGATTCGTCGCCAGAAAATTGGACGGCGAAACCGCGTCGACGTACTGATGGGCGACGAATGCGAGCCGTTTCTTGGCGTCCGGTTCCGTTTGTGCGAGGTCGACCAGCTCGCGCACGTAGCCCGCGTGCAGCAGATAGGCTTCTTTCAGCAACGCAAAGTAGGGCTGTTCCCGCCATTCTCTGGCCGAAAAGCGCCGATCGCGGTGCGCCGATTCATCCACGACCTCCCGGTGGCCGCCGGCGATCTGCGTCCATAGCTCTTCGAACTTGCGGTTGTAGCGCTCGGTGAGGGCCGCCGCGGCGGCGGGATCGATCCACGCGGGCTGCACCATCGGAAGTGCGAGTGCCGCGTTGCCGGAAGGCGCCCGCGGCACCGCTGGCGACGCGAAGGCGGCGGCGCGCGCCCACCACTGCGACCACTCGCGGCTCGCTTCCTCCCAGCGCTGCGCAAGCTGCGTCCAATCCGCTGTGGCAGCGCTGTGGCCGCCGGGAGATCCGCTTGGCGCACGGTCTTTGTCCATCGCAGTGTGGCTAGTCGCTGGACCTGCCGGGCCGTCGACCGTCAATGCTCCAGCACGAGGTGGACGACCGCGATGATCGCGATGCCGATGCCGATGAGCAGGAGCTGCTGCAGCGTTTGTGCGGGAGCGGCGTGGCGATGCAGGCTGGGAATGAGGTCCGCGACCGCGACGTAGAGAAGGCTCGCAGATGCCAGGGCGAGGACGGTGGGAAGCATTTCCTGCATCGATGCCAGAGCCGCATAACCCGCGAGACCGCCGATCAACGTCGCTGCGCCGGTCGCCATGTTGTAGGAGAACGCGCGCCGGCGCGAATATCCCGAATGCATGAGCACTGCGAAATCGCCGACCTGCTGCGGTATCGCGTGGGCGACTATGGCCAGCGCCGTCGTAGTCCCAAGCGCGAAGTCGGCGACAAACGCCGCGGCGATGACGATGCCGTCACAGAAGTTGTGCACCGAATTGCCGATGAGGATCATCATTCCCGACCGGCCGTGGTCGAAGCCGTGGGTGTGGCCGTGCGCACCCGCTCCCGGGGAATCGGCGAGCGTTTCGACCTCGAGGTGGCTGTGCCTCCACAGGACCAGCTTCTCGAGCAGAAAGAACAGCAACAGGCCGGTGAGCACGGTGATCATCACGTGCTCGGTCGAGCCGAGCTCGAGTGCGTGCGGCAGAAGCTCGAGAAAAATCGCGCCGAGGAGGGCGCCGACGGCGAAGCTCACCAGGCGCGAGATCCATCGCGCATGCAACGCTAGCGTGCCTGCGGCCGCGACGATCGCGAGCACGCCGCCGGCCAGGCAGGAGACGACGATTGCCAGAAACACGTTGTGGGTCTGCGTCATTGCTGTTGTGCGAAGGACAAGTCCTCGCGCCGAAGCATCGCCGCGCGGTCGATCCAGATCAAGGTGGCCATTCGCGCCGACGCGTCCGCTCCGCCGCGCCGATACGAATAGAAGAGATCGCGCTCAGTATACGTACAACGCCCGCCGCCGAAGACCGCGTTGACTCCGGCGCGCGCAAGCCGCCGTCGGGCAAGACTGTACAAATCCGCGCGCCACTTTCCATCGCGTTCGGGCGTGAAGGATTCGGCCGCACCGGGATCGCCGCTGCAGAACGATTCGAGCACGTCGCGCCCGACCTGAAAGGCTCGCGGCCCGATCGCAGGACCGAGCCATACCAGCAGTTCGGACGGGTCGCTGCGCATGGCATCGACCGTCGCCTCGAGCACGCCTGCGGCGAGGCCGCGCCAACCGGCGTGCGCGGCCCCCACCGCAGAGCCGCTTCGGTCGCTGAACAGCACCGGCAGGCAATCGGCGGTTAGAACGGCGCAGGCGATGCCGGCGGAGCGCGAAACCGCGGCGTCGGCGGTCGGAGATTCCTTTCCCCGATTGCCGGCATCGCAGACTGTCGTGCCGTGCACTTGTGCGAGCCAGACCGGTTCGGCGTCGCAAAAATAACCCAGCGCACGATACGCCGACGCGGCACCGGCCGAGTGCCTCGAGAAATCGGCGGTCGAGCCGCGCGCGCCATTGCGCGTGGTCGACAATGCTCGCACGTGCGCCGGCACGGGCCAGTCCGGGACGATCCAGTCGAGACCCGCGGCGTCCAGTCGCGCCCGCAACGAACGTTCAGGCATGCGATGCGCGCTCCCGCAACGCGGTAAGCAAGCCGTTGAAGTCCGCAGGCAGCGCCGACTCCCATTGCATCGCCCGCCCGCCGGCCGGATGGATCAGCCCCAGGCGCCATGCGTGAAGTGCCTGCCGGCCGAAGGCTACGGCATGCCTTCGGCCGTACGCCGGGTCGCCTACCAGAGGGTGCGCAATCGACGCTAGATGCACGCGAATCTGATGCGTGCGTCCCGTTTCAAGGCGGCAGGCGATGAGCGTGCAGTCGCCGAATCGCTCACGCACTTCGTACCGGGTCACCGCGGGCTTTCCGGTCGCGATGACCGCCATCGACGTGCGCTTGACCGGATGCCGCCCGATCGGCGCATCGATCTTTCCACTGCGCCCGATGTCGCCTGTCGCCAGCGCCAGGTACTCGCGGCGAACGGTGCGCGACTGCAATTGGCGGACAAGATCCGTCTGTGCCGTGAGCGTCTTCGCAACGACCAGCAAACCGCTGGTGTCCTTGTCGAGACGGTGAACGATGCCCGCCCGCGGAATCCCCGCAAGCTGCGGCGCGTGATGCAGCAGCGCGTTGGCAAGCGTTCCGTTCCAGTTGCCGCTGCCCGGATGGACGACCAGGCCGGCGGGCTTGTCGACGACGAGCAGCGAATCGTCCTCGTACACGACGACGAGATCGATCGCCTGCGCGGCAAACGGAACCGATTTCGGATCGAGGAGGGGAAGCATGGCGACGAGCTCGCCGCCGCGAAGCCTGTGCTTCGCGTCCGCGGCTGCGCCCGACAGCGTCACGCGGCCCGCATCGATCCACGATTTGATGCGGCTTCGCGAATGCTGCGGCATGAGCAGCGCGAGCGCCTGATCGAGGCGCATGCCCGCGGCGCGTACGGGGATCGTCAGCGTTTGCGGCTCCGACTCGGCGGTGGAGCCTGGGCTATAATTCAGGGTTGCCACAGGAGTTGTAACGATGTCGAAATTCCGGAAATGCGTCGCCGTCTGGACGTTCCTGTTCAGCGTGACGGGATGCAGTTGGCTGCCCGAAACCAAGGAAGAGACGACGGGCTGGTCGGCTGAAAAGATTTATTCCGAAGCGCACGGCGCGCTCGTCACAGGGAATTATACGCGGGCGGTCAAGCTCTTCGACACGCTCGAGGGGCGCTTCCCTTACGGCCGCTATGCGCAGCAGGCGATCCTCGAGGGCGCGTACGCCAACTACCGCCAAGGCGAGACGACTCCGGCGCTCGCGTCATGCGATCGCTTCATCCGTACCTATCCCAATCATCCTAACGTCGACTACGCGTATTACCTGAAAGGCCTGATCAATTTCAGGGATGATCAGGGCCTGCTCGGGTATGTCGTGGAAACGGATCTGTCGTCGCGCGACCCGAAGATGACCAAGGAGGCGTTTGGCGCGTTCCGCGAGCTCTCGACGCGTTTTCCGGACAGTAAGTACGCCGCCGACTCCATCGAGCGCATGCGCTATCTCAACAATGCGCTCGCAGGCTACGAAGTCCACGTCGCCAGTTACTATTATGGTCGCGGCGCCTATCTCGCGGCGGCCAACCGCGCGCAGGCGGCGCTGACCAATTATCCCAAGACACCGGCCAACGAAGACGCGTTGATTCTCTTGGTCCGAAGCTACGATCGCCTCGGCATGACGCAATTGCGCGACGACACCGCGCGCATCCTTAAGCAGACATTTCCAAACGGGAAATATTTCACTGCAGCGGATAAGCCCTGGTGGAAGTTCTGGGCGAAGGACGACATCGCCGCCGCGCCGCCCCCCATGGATGAATCCAAGCCGTGGTGGAAGTTCTGGTAGGCGCTTGAGGCGCCGCCGCACGCATCGGCGATCCTGCACTGCCGTCGAAGCGCTCGACGCGTCGGACAGGATTAGGTTCCTTAGCTTTCCACCGACGCGGCGGTGAAGAATTCCACGACATCCGCAAGCTCGCGCGTTCGGCGCATCGGCGGCAGCGCCTGCCATATCTTCCTGCCGTAGGGCTTATCGGCCAGCCTGCGATCGCAGATCATCAGCACACCCCGATCGGTCTCCGATCGAATCAAACGCCCGGCACCCTGTTTCAGGCTGATGGCAGCCTGCGGTAATTGGTAATCCACAAAAGGATTGCCACCATCGCGGGCGATGCGGTCCAGCCGCGCCGCAAAGAGCGGATCGTCCGGCGGCGCGAACGGCAGCTTGTCGATGATGACGACCGAGAGCGCTTCGCCCTGAACGTCGACGCCTTCCCAGAAGCTTTGGCTTCCCAGAAGCACCGCGTTTCGCAGGCGGCGGAAGCGCGTCAGGAGATCGGTTCGCGATCCTTCGCCTTGTACGAGCAGCGGAAAGTCGATGCCCTCGGCACGAAACGCGGCGCTTAGGGAATCGCGTGCGCGCGATAGCGCGCGCAGGGTCGTGAACAGCAGGAATGCGCGGCCGCCGCTGGCCTTCAACACCGGCACCGATGCGGCAACGACGGCGTCGGTATGCTCGAAGCTGTTCGGCGGAGGCAGGTTCCGCGGAAGGTAGAGAAGCGCGTTATTGGGATAGTCGAATGGGCTGTCCCAGAATCCGGTCGCGGCCGTCGACAGCCCGAGCTCGCGCTGGTAGAGCGTGAAATCTCCTGCGATCGCCAGCGTTGCGGACGTGAATATCCACGCGCGAGCACTGTCGGTCACTTGCCGGGCAAAGATGTCGGCGATCGAGAGCGGCGAGGCACGCAATTGCCAGCCGCTTGCGCTCACTTCGAGCCAGCGTATCCACTCCGGGTCTTCGCGATCGCGCCAGCGCGCCAGCCGCGCGCTCGCCTCCGAAGTCCGCGCGGCGCACTGCGCGAGGTTTTCGCTGCGCTCGGCCTGCGAGCCGAGCTCTTTGCAGAGCGCATCCAGCGCCGCCGTGAGCACACCGAGCGCTTCCTCGAAGTCGGGCCGCCGCGTCGCATCGGCCTGCGTCAGCTTTCCAGGCGTGTCGCCGACCGCGAGTCGGAAGCGGCGCATCGCCTGCGCTAGAGCCTGCGCCGCGTCGCGCAATGGCGGGTAGTCTCGCGCGGAGCGCAATCCCTCGGCCTCGGCGTC
The DNA here is from genome assembly GCA_963745385.1 of uncultured beta proteobacterium. Taxonomy (GTDB): domain Bacteria; phylum Pseudomonadota; class Gammaproteobacteria; order Burkholderiales; family Casimicrobiaceae; genus PALSA-1003. The sequence continues at coordinate 325,371 of CAVUXI010000027.1, read as the reverse complement.
GCGGGCCAGCTCGCCCACCTGACCCGCGCCGATCTCTTCGCCGAAGAAGAGTGTCGCGGTGTCCGGAAGCTGATGCGCCTCGTCGAGGATCACGGTGTTGCAGGCGGGAAGAAGATCGTTGAGACCTTCGTCCTTCAACATGATGTCGGCGAAAAACAAATGATGATTGACCACGACCACGTCGGCGGCAAGCGCGTCCTTGCGGGCGTTCATGACAAAGCATTCGCCGTAGTGCGCACATTCGCTGCCGAGGCAGTTTTCGCGCGTGGAAGTTACATCCGCCCAGATGCCGGCGTTTTCCGGCACGTCGGCGAGATCGCTCTTGTCCCCGGTCGTGGATGTGCGTGCGAACGACTCGATGCGCTTCAGGTAGTGGACGTCGGCACGGGACGCAAACGTGCCCTGGCCTGCGGCCTGCGTCAGATGATATCGGCAGACATAGTTGCCCCTCCCTTTGAGCAATGCAACGGTAACCGGTACTTTCAGCGCGTCGCGAACAAGCGGCAGGTCGCGCTGAAAAAGCTGGTCCTGGAGGGTCTTCGTCCCGGTGGAGACGATCACTTTCCCACCGGAAAGAAGCGCGGGGACGAGGTAGGCAAAAGTCTTTCCGGTGCCCGTTCCCGCTTCCGCGATGAGTTGCCCGCGCCGTTCGATGGCGTGCGCGATCGCTTCGGCCATGGCGAGTTGCTGCGGGCGAAAGGTGTAGGCAGCGACGCCCCGGGCGAGCAGGCCGTCCGGACCGAATATCTCGCGCAGACGGTCGGTGTTCAGGATGCTGCTGCCGGAAGGTGGCCCGCGAACCGCTCCGGAGGCCTCACCGAACAAGCTTCCGTCCGCGCGAAGGCAGCAGGGAACTTCATCGGACGGCGAGAGGCGCGCACAGGCGTCCGATGCTACCGCGCATGGGTGCCGCGCTCAAGAGACGGCGCGCAGCGGGCGGTTTTTCCTAGAGCGTTATGCCGCCGGAAACCTCGATCACCGCGCCATTGATGTAACTGGCTTCGTCGGACGCGAGCCATGCGTAGGTGTTGGCGATTTCCTCGGGTGTGCCGAGCCTGCCCATCGGCACTCGCTCTTCGATGGACCTCAGCACTTTGTCGGGGATGGATTCGAGAATAGGCGTTTCGATGAAGCCGGGACAGATCGCGTTTGCGCGGATGCCCTTGCTGCCGAGCTCGCGCGCCCAGGTCTTGACCATTCCGATGACGCCGAACTTCGTCGCTGCGTAGTTTGTCTGTCCGAAATTGCCGTAGAGACCGACGATCGACGACGCGTTGAGGATGCATCCGGAATTCTGCTGCAGCATGATATCGACGACTGCCTTGGTGCAGTTCCAGACGCCCTTGAGATTGACGTCGATGACCGAATCGAACTGCTCTTCGGTCATCTTGCTGAATCGGGCGTCTTGGACGATCCCCGCATTATTGACCAGTGTGTCGACCCGCTGCCAAGCGAACATCACGCCTTCCACCATCCGGGCGATGCTCGCCTTGTCGGTGACGTCGACCTGGAAACCCAGGGCTTCGCCGCCCATGTTCCGGATTTGGGCGAGCGTCTCAGCCACCGAGGTCATATTGATATCGCAGACCGCGACCTTGGCGCCCTCCTTGGCGAACTTGATGGAGGTCGCCCGGCCGATACCTTGGCCTCCCCCGGTGATGATGGAAACCTTGCCGTGGAGGCGCATTGAACCGTTGCCGTTTAGACCGTTGCCGTTGAGGCCCATCTGTTCCCCTCGCGACCCCCTTGAATTGGCCCAGAGCACTGCACGGCTCTGTTGCACCGCAGCGGATTCTGCACTGTTTAATTGCGTTGCACAATATGGCAAAACGATGAAATGCCGGTTTGTCGACCCGACTGTGGCATTTTTGGACGTTTGTAAAATCAATAAGATATGGCGAGTCTGGAGGGGAGATGCCCGGCGACCACCCGAAAGAAGCGCACCGATTTGCGACACCGTGCAGCAAAGAGTAGGTGTAAGCACCAACTTACAAAGGGTCATGCCGGCTGCCAGGCCTCTACCACCAGCTGCAAGCCAAAAAGACCCTGAAATTGATGAGCCTCGGGGCGATACGCGGCCCGGATTCGGGCGGGGAAGGGGCCTGTATCGTTAAAAACGATTGCTTCGAGCCGCCTCGGTCCCAGTCCCAGCGTCAGGCGACCGTGCCGCTCGCCGACGACGCGCTGGTCTTCGAGGCTGAAATCGCCCTCGAACACCGGCGCGGGGAAACCTTGGCCCCAAACGCCTTCCATCAACTCCCGCGCAAAGGGAACCGTAAGCTCCTGCGCCGTCAATTCGCCGTCGGTCGCGAGCGTCCGCTCCAAGGCGGCAGGCGACAGCCACTCCTGCGCGACGCGCTCGAACTCCACGATAAAGCGCGCGAGCGAGGCCTCAGGCAGTGTGAGCCCCGCCGCGAAGGCGTGTCCGCCGAAGCGAGTGATCGTCCCGGGGGCGCGCTTGGCGACGAGGTCGAGCGCATCGCGCATATGAAAGCCGACGATCGCGCGTGCAGAACCGCGCAGCTCGTTCTCCCCTGTCCTCGCGAAGACGATCGCGGGGCGATGGAAGCGGTCCTTGATGCGCGAGGCGACGATGCCTATGACCCCCTGGTGCCAGTCGGAACGGTACAGGCAGATCGAGCAGGCACCCTCGTCGGTTGCGCATTGCATTGCGGCAAGTGCTTGCTCCTGCATGCCGGCCTCGACTTCCCGCCGTTCGCGATTGAGATGGTCGAGTTGCGATGCCAGCGATCGCGCCGTCGCTTCGTCGTCGGTGACGAGGCACGCGATGCCGATGGACATGTCCGCGAGGCGTCCTGCCGCGTTCAGGCGCGGACCGACGACAAAACCCAGATCGTAGGTCGTCGCGTGCGCGGGGTCGCGTCCCGCAGCGGCAAACAGCGCCGAGATGCCGCACTGAGCGCGTCCCGCGCGAATCCGGCGCAAGCCCTGATCGACGAGGACCCGGTTGGTATGGTCGAGCCTGACGACGTCTGCGACCGTACCGAGCGCAACCAGGTCGAGCAGTGCGGCCAGGTTGGGCTCTCGCCGGCCCGCGAAATGCCCGCGTTCGCGAAGCGATGTCCGCAGCGCGCAAAGCAGATAAAACATGACGCCCACGCCGGCCAGGTGCTTGCTCGGAAACGTGCAACCGGGCTGATTCGGGTTGACGATCCATTCGGTATCGGGCAGCTGCTCTCCCGGCAGATGATGGTCGGTAATGACGACGTCGATGCCGTGCGCGCGCGCTGCCGCCACGCCTTCGACACTGGCGATGCCGTTGTCGACCGTGACGATGACGCCGGGGCGGCCTCGCGCCGCCAACTCGACGATTTCGGGCGTCAGCCCGTAGCCGAACTCGAAGCGGTTGGGAACCAGAAAATCGACTTGCGCACCCAGCGAGGCAAGGCCCCGCATCGCTACCGCGCAGGCCGTCGCGCCGTCCGCGTCGTAGTCGGCAACGACCAGCACGCGCTCTCCGTGCGCAATCGCGGCCGCGAGCCGCGCGACAGCCGAATCGATGCCCTTCAAAGTGTTCCACGAAGGGAGCCGTGTCAGCCCATGGTCGAGCTCGTGTGCTGAGACGACGCCCCGCGACGCGTAGATCCGCGCGATGAGCGGCTCGACTCCGGCCGCGACGAGCGCAGCCGCCGCATCCGGCACCGCGCGACGGCGGATCTCCATCAGGGATTCCTTGGCTCGATCGCGAGTAGTCGAGCGAGGCTGTGCCTCGACCAGCGGGATCGCCAGCGGCGAAACGCACTCTCCCTGCGCGCAGCAAAGCTCATCAGGCCGGACTGCCTCAGGAACACCATGTCCACAGCGTCGAGGCTTCCACGCTGGAGCGCGTTGGCCAACGGCTGGAACCACGCGCGGTCCAGTGCGGCGATTTGATCGAATTCGACGATGGGCGGGCCATCCACGCACACCAGCGCGTCGGCGCAACGCGCATCGAGGACCGGAGCCAGCGATTCGGGCACCGCGATCGCGGTCATGCCGGCCGCGGCGGCCACCTCGCGCATCCAGGGATCGCCGGAGTAGATTTTCTTCGACGATGGAGCGGTGCGCGCGGCTTCGAAAACGCCTCCGCCCCACAGCCAGACGCTGTTGACCGTCGGGCGCCGCGAAGATTCGCGATCGCGGTTGATGGGGTGGTCGAAAAGGAGCATCTGCATTTCATTCTGCCACCCGCGCCAGCGCGCGCCGTCGGGGCCTCGAGGCAAAAACGGGAGCACTTCCTTACCGAGCGCAACGTCCGCCGGTGACGTCTCGATATGCTGCGGCTGATCGATCTTCACGAGCCATCGTTGCGGCTCGGGTGCGTGGAAACGCAAGCCGTCGCCGGAGAAGTGGGCGTTCAACGCCGCAATCAGCGCCGCGGCGTCGGCCACGTCGAGATCGTTCACGATACGGTCCAGGCGCACGCTGTCGCGCTGCACGACCAGGTTCACCGGATCCGCGCACAACCAATACGCGTTGCCCGGGTCGATCGTGTTTGCGCGCGCGCGCCACGGCGCAATCGGCCAATCGCTTTGCCGATCGATTGCGAGCGACTCGCAAAGGATCGCGGGCAAACCCTCGGCGCGCAGTGTGGGCGCAGCGCACGCGGCGAGGATGCGCGCAAGCGCGGTTGCGCTCGCGTCGGCTGCCGCCAAAGCCGATGGCGCAGCATCGAGCAGTCCCGGAATGACCAGCGTAAGGTGCATGCGACCGTGCCGAAATCAATATAGCACGTGGAGCGGTGCTGCCGCTTGTGGCACACTTGCGCGCTCCTGCGACAAACCGCGGCCCCTTCGCGAATCCGTTGACTCCCTACGAACTCTTCGTCGGACTGCGTTACACCCGCGCTCGCCGCGGCGCAGGACGCAACGGTTTTGTCTCGTTCATCGCGTTTACTTCGATGGCCGGAATCGCGCTCGGGGTGGCCGCTCTCATCGTCGTCCTCTCGGTGATGAACGGCTTCCAGGACGAACTGCGCAACCGCATTCTTTCGGTGGCGTCTCACATCGAGGTGCGCGCGTTCAGCGGCGAAATGTCGGATTGGAAGAAGGTCGCCGAGGCGGCGCGTACGCATCCGCGGGTCAAGGCGGCGGCGCCGTACGTGTTGGGACAGGCGATGCTTTCCGCAGGCGATGCCAACCGCGGCGCGCTGGTTCGCGGCGTCGATCCGGCGCTCGAGGATACCGTGGCCGACATCGGCGCGCACATGCGCGCCGGATCGCTGACGGCGCTCAAGCCCGGCGAGTTCGGCATCGTGCTCGGCTCCGAGCTCGCGCGTGCGCTCGGCGTTCGCGTCGGCGACCCCGTCGTCGTCATCGTCCCCCAAGGAACGGTTACGCCCGCGGGAACGCTGCCGCGCGTAAAGAGCTTTCACGTCGTCGGCGTCTTCGAAATCGGGATGTTCGAATTCGACAACGGACTGTCGCTGATCGATCTCTCCGACGCGCAGAAGCTCTACAGGATGGGCGATGCGGTGAGCGGTGTGCGGCTCAAGCTCGACGACATGTTCGCCGCACCGGAGGTTGCGCGCGATTTGCTTGCGATCCTGCCCGTCGACGCCGAGGTTCGCGACTGGACACAGAGCCATGCCAATTTCTTCCGCGCCGTCGCCATCGAAAAGCGCGTCATGTTCATCATCCTGACGCTGATCGTCGCGGTCGCCGCTTTCAACATCGTTTCGGCGCAGGTGATGGTCGTCACCGACAAGCAGGCCGACATCGCGATCCTGCGCACGCTGGGCGCCGCTCCATCGAGCATTCTGACCATCTTCATCATTCAGGGCGCGCTGGTCGGAATCATCGGGACGCTGATCGGCGTCGCCGGCGGAGTGGCGCTGGCGCTCAATATCGATACGGTGGTCCCCGCGATCGAGCGCACCTTCGGAATCCAGTTCCTCGACAAGAGCGTGTACTACATCTCGGAGCTGCCGTCGGACCTCCAGCGTGGCGACATCACCCTGATCGCGCTGATCGCGCTGGCGCTCGCGCTGATTGCCACGCTCTATCCGAGCTGGCGCGCGGCGAAAGTCAATCCCGCCGAGGCGCTTCGTTATGAGTGACATCGGGAATGCGCCGAGGAGTGAATCGAGGAATGAGCGGGCGAATGAGCCGCGCGGCGGACCGGACCGCGTCAGCGCTCACGTGCTCGAATGCCGCGGCCTCAAGAAGACGTATCGCGGCGGTCCGCAGGACGTACCCGTGTTGATGGGCATCGACTTCAAGATCGGTGCGGGCGAGCGCGTCGCTATCGTCGGCGCGTCCGGGTCGGGCAAGAGCACGCTGCTGCATTTGCTCGGCGGACTGGACGCGCCCAGCGGCGGCGAAGTTTTCGTTCAGGGGACCCCGCTGGCAACACTGACCGAGAAGGAACGCGGCCGTGTGCGCAACCGCGCGCTCGGCTTCATCTACCAGTTTCACCATCTGCTTCCCGAATTCTCCGCACTTGAAAACGTCGCCATGCCGTTGTTGATCCGCCGCGAAACCGCAAGCGCCGCACGCGACGCGGCCGGCGCCATGCTCGATCGCGTCGGTCTTCGGCCGCGGGCACAGCATCGTCCCGGCGAGCTTTCGGGCGGCGAGCGCCAGCGTGTCGCTCTGGCGCGCGCGCTGGTCACCGAGCCGGCCTGCGTTCTCGCCGACGAGCCGACCGGCAACCTCGACCGCCGCACTGCCGGACAGGTCTTCGACCTCATGCTCGAGCTCAATCGCAGCGTCGGCACCAGCCTGGTGATCGTGACCCACGATCCCGACCTCGCATCGCGTACCGATCGCACGCTGCACTTGATCGACGGCGTGCTGGTCAAGCCCTCATAGGCTGAATTCGTCCCGGCTTTTCGTGGCACGTCTCCGGCTCCGACGGGCGCGCTAGGCCGCGAGCGGCGGCTCGTCCATCGCGGCGATCTGCTCGCGGAGCTCGAGGATGCGGTCCTGCCAGTAGCGCTGCGTGTTGAACCACGGAAATGCGGCCGGGAACGCAGGGTCGTTCCAGCGCCGGGCGATCCACGCGGAGTAATGGATCAGCCGCAGCGTGCGCAGCGCCTCGACGAGATTGAGCTCGATCGGATCGAACTCGCAGAAATCCTCGTAGCCCTTCAACACAGCGCTCAACTGAAGCTCGCGGTCGGCGCGCTCTCCCGAGAGCAGCATCCAGAGGTCCTGGATCGCGGGACCGGTGCGGCTGTCGTCGAAATCGACGAAGTGGGGCCCATCGGGAGTCCACAAGACATTCCCCGCGTGGCAGTCGCCGTGGAGCCGCAGCGTGCGCACCTCGCTTGCGCGGTCGAACGAGCGGCGAACGCCCGCCAGCGCCTGAGACGCGACGCTGGACCAGGCATCGCGGATGTCCGCGGGAACGAAATCGTTCGCGAGCAGCCAATCGCGAGGCTCGTCTCCGAAGCTCTCGATATCGATCGCGGGACGTTCGCCAAAGCGCTTGATCGCGCCGACAGCGTGAATCCGCCCGATGAACCGGCCGATCCATTCCAGCGTGGACCGATCCTCGAGCTCGGGTGCGCGGCCCCCTCGTCGCGGATAGATCGCGAAACGGAAATCGTCGAAGCGGGCGAGCGTCGCACCGCCGGCATGCGGCAATGCGGCGACGACCGGAATTTCGGCTTCGGCAAGCTCGCTGACGAAAGCGTGCTCCTCCTCGATCTGCGCGTCGCTCCAGCGCCCCGGCCGGTAAAACTTGGCGACGACCGACGGGGCGGCCGAGCCTTCCTCCAGCCATGCCTGATAGACCCGATTCTCGTAGCTGTTGAGCGCCAGCAGCCGGCCGTCCCCTTTGAAGCCGACGCTAGCCATGGCGTCGAGCACGCGATCGGGCGTCAGTCCTTCGTACGGAGGCCGGCCGGTATCCAAGATGTCGCTAATATTCGACCGGAATGGGGTCGAGGCTGCGCCACAGGTACCAGGTTGCGACCGATCGCCAGGGTCGCCACAGATCCGCAACGGCGAACATCGCCTCGCGGGGCAGTCGTTCGCCGTCGTTGAAATGCAGCGCGATGGCCCGTTGCAACCCGATATCGTCCACGGGAAGCACATCGGCTCGCAACTCGTGGAACATGAGAAACATTTCCGCGGTCCACCGGCCTATGCCTTTGACGTCGACGAGCGCCGCAATAAGGTCCTCGTCGTCGAGCTCGCGCCAATGCAGCGGGTCGAGGCGGCCCGACGCGAAATGATTCGCGAGGTCGGCCAGGTACTCGGCTTTCTTCTGTGACAGTCCGCATGCGCGCAGCGCGTGAATCTCAGCCGCGACCACCCGATCCGGCAGCAATTGTGGAAAGCCGGCCGGCGGCACGTCATCGACCAGCGTGACAAAGCGCCGCCAGATGCTGTCCGCAGCCTTGACGGAGATCTGCTGCCCGACGATGGCGCGCGCAAGCGTGGTGAACGCGTCGCTTCGGCGCTTCAGATGCACACCGGGGTGCGCGCGTATCAGCCGTCGCAGGACCGGATCGCGGCGCGACAGCTCGCGCGCGGCGTCGTCCCAATAGCGGGGCTTGCTCATTGGCGCGCCAGCCGGCCGCGAAACGAAAATGGGCGACCGCTGAACCGGAAGAACGGTGGTGTCATCGTGGGGTCGAAGAGGACGGGAAATGTTACATTACGCGCCTTCGAATTTCGGGCACCGATGATGGGACGCGGCCGAACGGTCTTGACGCTGGGTTTTGCCGCGTTGTGCTTCGTCGCACTCGCCACGGCGAAGTCGGCGTACGCTGCGGCGGACCCGAACAAGATCCTGCACGTCGCGATCGAGGCGGGAGACGACGGATTCGACCCGTCCAGCAGTACCAACTACTACTCGGGCCTGATCGAAGAAGTCATCTTCGATCGCCTGCTCACTTACGACTACCTTGCCGAGCCGGTGAAGCTCGTGCCGATGGCGGCAGAGTCGCTTCCCGAAGTCACCGACGGCGGGAAGACATTTACCTTCCATCTGCGCAAGGGACTCTTTTTTACCCCGGATCCGGCGTTCAAAAGCGCGCGCCGCGAATTGATCGCGGCGGACGTCGCGTATTCGATCAAGCGCTTCATGGATCCGAAGAACCGCTCGCCGTGGCGCTTCCTTTTCGACGGCAAGATCGTCGGCTTGAACGAGCTGGAAGCCAAGGCCAAGAAAAACGGCGATCGGTTCGACTACGACGCCACCGTCCCAGGCCTCGAGGTCGTCGATCGCTACACCATCCGTATGCATCTGAGCGGCACCGACTACAACTTCGCCTACATCCTAGCCTCGCCGACGACCAGCATTGTCGCCCGCGAGGTGATCGAGCAATACAGCGGCGACGTCAAGGGCCATCCTGTCGGAACCGGCCCTTACATGCTTGCCCAATGGCAGCGTGGCGCGCGCATCCTGCTTAACGCCAACCCCGGCTTCCGCGGCTTCGTGTGGGATTTTCAGCCGTCGGCGAATCCCTGGGATCGCGACGTCGTCGCCGCGATGCGCGGCAAAGAGATGCCGCAGATCGGCGTCATCGACGTGCGGCTCATCGAGGAAGAGCAGTCGCGGTGGCTCGCGTTTCAGGGCGCGGAGATCGACTACGTCGACCGCTTCGGATCGTTCTCTCCGATCGCCATCCCCAATAACAAGGTCGCGCCTGACCTCGCCAAGCGGGGGATCAAGCTCTATCGCTATCTCGAGCCCGAAATGACGTACTACCACTTCAGCATGATCGATCCGGAGGCGGGAGGTTTCAGCAAGGAAAGGATTGCGCTTCGTCGCGCCATCGCGATGTCCTACAACATCGACGACGAGATCCGCATCATCCGCAAAGGCCAGGCGATCAAGGCCGAGTCGCCGATACCGCCGGGCGTCGTCGGCTACGATCCGAATTACCGCAACCACACCCAGTACGACCCCCCGCTTGCGAACAAGCTTCTCGACTATTTCGGCTACAAGCGCGGTGGCGACGGCTTTCGAATGCAACCGGACGGCAAGCCGCTGACGATCACGCTCTGGTCGACCCCCGAGGCACTCTCGCGCGAGTACGACGAGCTGTGGAAGAAGAGCCTGGACGGGATCGGCGTCCGCTTTGCGTCGCAGAAGATCAAGTTCGCCGACATGGTCCAGAAGGCTCGAGCATGCCAGATGCAATTCAACGGCGCGGCGTGGACGGCGGACTGGCCGACCGCGGACAACTTCCTGCAGCTTTCGTACGGCCCCAATTCGGGAGAGTCCAACTACTCGTGCTACAAATCGGCCGCCTTCGACAAATTTTACGAGGACGCGCAAAAGCTTCCAGACTCGCCGGAGCGAAACCGCCTTTATCACGCCATGGCGAGGCAGCTCGAGGTGGATTCCGTGTGGGTGATGGGCGTGACGCGTTACAAGAACACGCTTTTCTATCCGTGGCTGCTGGGCTACAAGAAGCATCCGATCCTGCACGCGCCGTGGCCTTTCATGGACATCGATAACTCGGCAAGGCCGCATTGAACCTTCGGCGATTCCCGGAGCGGCTGATGGAGCCCGCTCGCGGATCGGCGACGAAACGCGGGGGCCGGACGAGCGTCTGCCCGCTGCTCTGCCGCGGCGAGCAGCGGGTCTTGCGGGCCTCTTGCGTTCTCCTGCTTGCCGCGCTCGCGATCGCGCCGTGCGGCGCCGCCGACCGCAACAAGGTGCTGCGTTGGGAGTTTCGCGCTGCCGAAACCGGGTTCGATCCCGGCAAAGTCACCGACTACTATTCCAACACCATTATCGAGGCGGTATTCGAGCGGCTGCTCACGTACGATTATCTTGCGCGGCCCGCCAAGCTCGTTCCCGAGGCTGCCGAGGCGATGCCGCAGATCGGCGATGGCGGTGCGACGTTCACCTTCAGGCTGAAGAGAGGAACGTTTTTCGCGCCCGATCCCGCGTTCAAGGGGATCAAGCGCGAGCTGACTGCCGAGGACGTCGCCTACAGCATCAAGCGCCACATGGACCCGAAAAACCGCTCGTACTGGCAGTGGCTGGTCGACGGCAAGATCATCGGCCTCGACGCGCTGGCGGAAAAAGCGCGGGCGGCGAACACCGCTCTCGATTACGACGCCCGCGTTCCCGGCCTCGAAGTCATCGACCGCTATACCCTCAAGGTGCGGCTCACGCGGCCCGATTACAACTTCGCCTATATCCTCGCCATGCCGGCGATGTCGATCGTCGCGCGCGAAGTCATCGAAGCCTATGGGGACGACACCAATGCGCATCCCGTGGGTAGCGGCGCGTACATGCTGACCCGCTGGGTGCGCGCCTCCAGAATAACGCTCGAGGCAAACCCCAACTATAGCGGTTTCGTGTGGGCCTTCACGCCGGGCGAGAGCGCACGCGACAGGGAAATCGCCGCGCAGATGAAAGGCCGCAAGATGCCGCAGATCGGCGTTGTCGAGATCAGTGTCATCGAGGAGGAGCAATCGCGCTGGCTTGCTTTTCAGGGCGGGGAGCTGGATATCCTCCTTCTGCCCGGGACGTTCGCGCCGATCGCACTGCCTGACAACAAGCTCTCGCCCGAGCTCGCGCGTCGCGGCGTGACCATCGACCGATCGGTCGATCCGGAGATCACCTACACCTATTTCAACATGCGCGATCCGGTGGTCGGCGGTTCTGCGAAGGAGAAGATTGCGCTCCGCCGCGCCATCGCCATGGCGTACGACGTCGATGAGGAGATTCGCGTCGTACGCAAGGCTCAGGCGGTGGCCGTACAGTCGCCCATACCGACAGGTATTGTCGGCCACGATCCCGGGTATCGCAGCGGGATTTCCTTCGACCCGCCCGCCGCCAACGCGCTGCTCGACAAATTCGGTTACAAGCGCGGCGAGGACGGGTTTCGCTCGCGACCCGATGGATCGCCGCTGGTGATACGCCGCTGGTCCCGCACAGGCGATACCGAGGCGCGTGAGCTCGACGACCTCTGGTCGAAATCGCTCAAGCGCATCGGAGTGCGCATGGAAGTCGTGACGACCAAATTTGCCGACCTCATCAAGGCCGGCCGCCAGTGCCAGCCGATGACCGCGGGCGCGGCATGGATTGCCGATTATCCCGACGCGGACAACTTCATGCAGCTCTTGAGCGGGGCAAACGTCGGGCAGAGCAACTATGCCTGCTACCAGTCGGCGGAGTTCGACAAGCTCTACGCCCGTGCGCGCGAGCTTCCGGACTCGAAGGAGCGCAACGACCTCTACCGGCGCATGAGCCGTCAGCTGGAGGCGGACACGGTCTGGAAGCTTGGCGTCTCGCGGCTGCGCACCATGCTCGTTCAGCCGAGAGTCGTCGGCTACAAGAAGCATCCCATCCTGCACGCCGAATGGGCGTATATCGATGTCGAGCCTCGCCGCTGAGCCGTGCAAGCCGGAGAGCCTGCGCCGAAAGCGCCGCGCCGCGCCGCGCAAGCAGGTCGTGGTTCGTGGTTCGACAGGCTCACCACGAACGGTTATTTAGACCGACAGCTCGTTTTGAAGCGTTCGCCCTGAGCCCTTCGACTTCGCTCAGGACATGCTTGTCGAAGGGCGAGCAAGCGGGCGACAGCCGACCAGGCCGCGGGGCGACAAGCTGACGCAGGGCAAGCTGTCGAAGGCACCAGGGTGATGGGGTGACTTACACGGCCCGATGGGCAGCGCCGCTCCGCCGCGGCGGTCGTGTAACATCCCGGCTGGCCCGGACCGCATGACCATGTCTTCCATTTCCCGCCCGTTCGCCTTGCTCGCGCTGGCCGCCGTTGCCACCGCCGCCGCGGTGACTGCCTCCGCCGCCGATCCCAACAAAGTGCTGCGCATCGAGTTTTATGTCGCGGAGACAGGATTCGATCCCGTCAAGGTGCAGGATTACTACTCGCAGGAGGTCAACGAAGCCATCTTCGATCCCCTGCTGACTTACGACTATCTCGCCCGTCCGGCGAAGCTGGTTCCGCGAACGGCGGAAGCGATGCCGACGATCTCCGACCAGGCGAAAACGTATACCTTCAAAGTGAGGAAAGGCATTTACTTTTCCGACGATCCCGCGTTCAAGGGGAAGCGCCGCGAATTGACCGCCGAGGACTACGTCTACTCGATCAAGCGCTTCAAGGATCCGGCAAACAAGTCGCCTTACGAGAGCTTCATCGAAGGCGTCACGGGGCTGGAGGAGCTCAAGAAGCAGGCCGAGAAGACCGGCAAGTTCAACTACGACACCAAGGTTTCGGGTGTGCAGGCGCTCGACCGCTACACGCTGCAGGTAAAGCTGAAGGAGACCGACTACAACTTCTCGTACATCATGGCGCTGCCGAATTTCGGCGCGGTGGCGCGAGAGGTCATCGAAGCCTACGCAGACGATACCAACGGCCACCCGGTCGGCAGCGGCCCCTACCAGCTCAAGGAGTGGAAGCGCTCGAACAAGATCATCCTCGAAGCGAATCCCAACTACCGCGGTTTCACGTGGCATTTCGATCCCGGCAGCGATCCCCTCGACAAGCAGATCGTCGCGGCGATGGAGGGACGCAAGATGCCGCAGATCGGCCGCGTCGAGATCAGCGTCATCGAGGAGCAGCAGGCGGCGTGGCTGGCGTTCCAGAACAATGAGCTCGACCTTCTGTATCTGCGCGAGCAGTTTGCGCCCATCGCGCTGCCGAACAACCAGGTCAGTCCGGTGCTCGCCAAGCAGGGCGTGACCCTGAACCGCATCACCGATCCCGACATCAACTACACCTATATCGACACGACCGACCCGCTGTTCGGGGGCTTCACCAAGGAAAAGATCGCGCTGCGCCGGGCCATCTGGATGTCCTTCGACAACGAGGAGTACATCCGCGTCATCCGCAAGGGTCAGGCCGTCGAGGCGCAATATCCCATTCCGCCCGACGTCCTCGGCCACGATCCGACGTATCGCAGTATCGCGCCGTACGACCCTGTGCTCGCCAACAAGCTGCTCGATTACTTCGGCTACAAGCGCGGCAGCGACGGCTACAGAACGTGGCCCGACGGCAAGCCGCTGGTGTGGCGATATTCGTCGACGCCGTCATCGCGCGACCGGGAGATCGACGAGCTGTGGCAGAAATCGGTGGAAAAAATCGGCATCCGCTTGCAGGTCAACAAGAACAAGTTCCCCGAAGAGCTCAAGCAGGAGCGCGCCTGCCAGCTTCTATCCCGCACCGCATCCTGGATTGCCGACTATCCCGACGGCGACGACTTCATGCAGCTTTTCTACGGCCCCAACAGCCATCAGAACAACACCGCGTGCTTCCAGCTCGCCGAGTGGGACCGCATCTACGAAAAGACCCGCGCCATGCCGGACTCTCCCGAACGCAATCGGCTTTACCGACAACTATGGCGCATGGTCGAAGTGAACGGCGTGACGAAGATGCACGATACACGCGTTCGGAACATGCTGGTGCAGCCCCAGGTGGTCGGCTATAAGAAACATCCCATCCTGCTGGCGGAATGGATGTATTTTGATCTGGACGAAAGTCGGCGAGGGCCTTGACCGTCCGCGCGACGTGATATCCCCAGGCTGCGCGCAGGCGGCGCAGCGCGCTGCCATGGCGTCTTAGGAGGAGGAAGAGATGACGGCATATATCATCCGGCGCCTGTGGCAGATGATCCCGACGCTGCTCGGCGTGATCCTGCTCGTGTTCATCCTGTTCAACTGGATCGGCGGCGATCCGGCGTACGTGCTCGCCGGCAAAATCTCGAGCGCGGAGCAGATCGAGAACATCCGCCGCCAGCTCGGCGTCGACCAGCCGTATTACATCCAGCTGTGGATTTTCATCAAGCAGGTGCTGACCGCCGATTTCGGCGCGAGCTGGAGCACCAACGAGTCGGTCTCGCACATCATGGCGACGCGGCTAGGACCCTCTCTGACGGTGCTCGTTCCGCTGCTGATCTTGAGCACGATCATCGCCATCGGCCTCGCACTCGGTGTCGCCTACGTGCGCGGCTCGCTTACCGACCGCATGGTAATGATCGTATGCACCGTCGGGCTTTCAATCTCGATTTTGGTCTACATCATCGTGTTTCAGTACTTCTTCGCCTACAAGCTCGGATGGTTTCCGGTTCAGGGGTGGGGCGACAGCTTCTGGCAGAACCTGGTCGTGTACGCATCGCTGCCCATCCTCATTGGCCTGGTCGTCAGCATCGCTCCCGATCTGCGCCTGTTCCGCACTTTCGTTCTCGACGAGATCAATCAGGACTATGTACGCACGGCGCGCGCGAAGGGACTCTCCGAGAACCGCATCATGTGGGTACACGTGCTGCGCAATGCGTCGATTCCGATCATCACCCACGTCATGGCGCAACTTCCGGGACTTCTCATCGGCGCCTTTTTGATCGAGCGCTTTTTTTCCATCCCGGGCATCGGGCGCGAGGTGATCCTCGCGGTGGAGCGCAGCGATTTCCCGGTGATCAAGGCGATCACCGTCTACGTGGCGGTGGCCACGATGGTCTTCACTCTCCTGGCCGACCTCATGTACAAGGCGGTCGACCCTCGCGTGCAGCTGAAGTAAGAGGCCGCCATGCCCTTCGACGTTCCGCACGCGGTTTCGCCAAGCCTATGGATGCTCGCATGGAAGCGGCTACTCGCCGACCGCGTCGCCATGGTGTCGCTGACGATCGTCGCCGCGTTCCTGCTGCTGATGCTGCTGTCGGGGACCGGGCTCATCGCCAAGGACTGGTCCAAGGAAGTCGGCGTGAACTATGCGCCGCCTTCCTTTGTAGGCGCCGATGCACAGACCGCCGCACCGGGGGCCGCCGCATCGGCAGCTGCTCCGGCTCAGGACACGAGCGACGAGATTCCCGTTCCCGACCCGCTGGCCGACGCGCTGGCGGCAATCCGCGGCGAGACGCCCAAGGGATCGGGTGCTGAGACTCCTCCGGCGGAAGGCCAAAGCGTCGATCCGCTCGCGGACGTGATGGCGGATATCAAGGCGAAAGGAACCAAGGCGGAGGTGGCCGAAGTGCGAAGGCCGACGCTGCCCTTCGGCGGCGACAAATGGGGCCGCGACGTGCTGAAGAAGACCATCAAGGGCTCGGAGACGTCGATCTTTGTCGGTCTTGCCGCAGCGGTCGTGGCGACCTTTCTCGGCACGGTCTTCGGCGCGGTGTCCGGATACTACGGACGCTGGCTCGACGACGTCTTCAACTGGTTCTACAGCGTCTTTACGTCGATTCCCTATCTCCTGCTGATCCTCGCCGTCGCCGCGGTGCTGCAGCAAAAAGGAACGCTCACCATCATCCTCATCCTCGGCCTTACAGGGTGGACCGGCGTTTTCCGTCTGATACGCGGCGAGTACCTGAAGCACAAGGGTCGCGAATACGTGCAGGCAGCCGATGCCATCGGAGCCTCGAACGCGCGACGGATGTTCGTGCACATCTTTCCCAACATCAGCCACGTCGTACTGGTGCAGCTGTCGATCCTGACCGTCGCCTTCATCAAGTCCGAGGTCATTCTGTCGTTCCTGGGCTTCGGCGTGCCGGTCGACGTCGTGTCGTGGGGATCGATGCTGAACGAGGCGCAGAACGAGCTCATCCTGGGCAAGTGGTGGCAACTCGCCGCGGCCGGAACGGCGATGGCCCTGCTGGTGACCGCGTTCAGCTTGTTCACCGATGCATTGCGCGACGCGCTGGATCCGAAGTTGAAATGACGGCGGCGCCCACGAGCCGTGCGCGTAGCGGGCGGCGATTCGCCGCGCGCTGCTGTCATCCCGAGGAACGACTTCGTCCCGAGTCCCGCGAAGGATCTTAACTTCTAATGGAAACGCTCCTCTCCGTGCGGAATCTCCGGGTCAATTTCCGCCTGGACAAGAACACCAGCTTCGAGGCGGTGAAAGGCATCAGCTTCGACATCCCCAAAAATGCAACCGTCGCCCTGGTCGGGGAATCGGGCAGCGGCAAGTCGGTGACGTCGCTCTCGATGCTGGGTCTTCTGCCCAAGGAAAACGCGACCGTAGCTCCGGGAAGCGAGATCATCTATAGCGGCCGCAACCTCGTAGAGCTCGACCCCATCGAGCTGCGGAGGCTCCGCGGCGCCGACATCTCGATGATCTTCCAGGAGCCGATGACATCGCTCAACCCGGTGTTTACCGTCGGCTTCCAGCTCACTGAGGTGCTGCAGCTTCACATGGGACTGTCCGCGGCGGAGGCGCGAAAGCGCGCCATCGCGCTGCTCGCCGAAGTCGGCATCCCCGATCCCGAATTCAAGATCAACGCCTATCCCTCCCAGATGTCGGGAGGGCAGCAGCAGCGCGTGATGATCGCCATGGCCATCGCCTGCGAGCCCAAGCTCCTCATCGCGGATGAGCCGACCACTGCGCTGGATGTCACCATCCAGAAGCAGATCCTCGACCTCATCGCCGATTTGCAGAAAAAACACCAGATGTCGGTGCTCTTTATCACCCACGATCTTGCGGTAGTCGGGGAGATCGCAGACTACGTGGTGGTCATGCGCAACGGCGAGATCCGCGAGCAGGGGCCCGCGAAGTCGGTATTCGAAAACCCCCGGGACGCGTATACCAAGGCGCTGCTACAGTGCCGTCCGCGCCTCGATCGGCGTCCCGTGCGCCTTCCGGTTATCGAGGATTTCATGAGCGGCCACGGAGCGGCCATGCATCTGAACGAAAGAAAGCGTGGGATCGACTCCGCTGATCCGATCATCCTCGACGTGCGCCACCTCGGCAAGGATTTCTATTCGCGCGAGGGCCTGTTCGGACGACGCAAGTTCGAGGCCGTGAAGGACGTGTCTTTCAAGCTGCCGAAAGGCAAGACGCTGGGCCTGGTCGGCGAATCGGGCTCGGGCAAGACCACCGTCGGTCTCACGCTCATGCGCCTGCACGAGGCGTCGTCGGGCGAGGCGCTGTTCGAAGGCAAGGACATCCTGTCGATGTCGCCGCGGCAGTTCATGGACTACAAGCGCCGCATCCAGATCATTTTCCAGAATCCCTACGCGTCGTTGAATCCGCGCATGATCGTCGGCCAGATCGTGACCGAGCCGATGGAGATTCACGGCATCGGCGCCTCGGCGCAGGAGCGCACCGATCTTGCTTTCGAGCTGCTGAACAAGGTGGGGCTGCCCGAAGTATCGTTCTACAAGTATCCGCACGAATTTTCCGGCGGGCAGCGTCAGCGCATCGCCATCGCGAGATGTCTTACGCTCAAGCCCGACATCCTGATCTGCGACGAATCGGTGTCGGCGCTCGACGTGTCCGTGCAGGCGCAGGTGCTCAACCTCCTGCAGGACCTGCAGGACGAATATCACCTGTCGTATATTTTCATCTCGCACGATCTCGCGGTGGTGAAATACATCTCCGACGAGATCATGGTGATGAATCAGGGCGAGATCGTCGAGATCGCCAATTCCGACGACATCTACCTGCACCCGAAGCAGCCGTACACCAAGAAATTGCTCTCGTCGATACCCAAGGGTTGGCACCACGGTTCGTAGATCGTCCGATCCGCGCGGGCGATCGAGAGCTATCGAGCGCGCTCGCCACGGGATACGACGCGTCTGCGGCGCGAGCGATGCCGGGGCGCTTGCGCACGATCGCGGCGCGCGGCCATTACCCGCCGATGGCGATGCGCATCGCTACAGCGTAAACGCCATCTCGCTTACGACCGCTCCGGGGAGCCGCTTGCTCCTGACGCTGCGTGAGCGATAGGTATCGCTGTCGACGACGAGCTCGCGCTCGGCAGTAAGTCCCACGAGCTTGTCGCCGAAGACGCGAAACATGCTGTCGTCGAAGCGCATGACGTTCACTGGGGCGACGATCTTGCCTTTATCGACCCAGAACGAAGCGAACCGCGTCATTCCGGTTACGCGGCAAGCGGGACGGTCGGAGAAATTCAGATACCAGAGGTTGCCGATGTACAAACCGGTGTCCAGCGCCGCAAGTGCGTCGGAGGCGGGCAGCTCGCCCGCCGCCATGTCGAGCGAATCGGGCATCTCGGATGCGTTGGCGCCGTTTGTGGCCAAGTCGAATTCCTTGGCGGTTCGAGGGCTCACCAGCGAGCCGATCAGCCGGCCTTCCTGCACCAGTGGCACCGACGCCGGGCGAGCAAAGCCTTCCTCCTGGAAAGGGGGCGCAACGCCGTCCGCAATATTTTCCGCAAACGATACCGACGGATCGAGCGCCGCGGTTCCATCCTTCATCTTGAAAAGACAGCTCTGCCGCGTGGCCAGCGCCCGTCCCGAGAACCCGCCCCAGCACAACATCCCGGCGATTTCCTCCATCGCGGTGGGCGTCAGGTAAGCCCGGTAGGTCCCGGGCTGAAGCGACTTCGCCGGCGTCGCGAGCAATGCCAGACGCTCCCGCGCATCGCTCATCTTTGCGGCAAAGTCGGCGGCCGACCAGGCGAACCCGCCGTACGCTGTTTTCACCGCCTTGTCGGCGCGGTGATAGAGGCTCCATTGCAGGTTGAAGCTCCCGGTCTCGTGCCAGTTGCGCTGTCCCAGCGAATTGGCGAAACCGCGGTAGACCGGCCCGGCGGCATAGATGCCGACCAGGTCGAGACCCGATGCGGCATCGAGGACGTCCGCGATGACCTGCTCCGACGCGGGCAGAGCGCTACTTTTTACCGCGCGGGTCGAGCGGACCTCGGTCGAATAGTCGAGATGCGGGTCGTCCGGCAACTCCGCCACGGTATCGCGCAGCGTGGAAAGCGAGGCGCTCACAAGCTCCCGGTCGCGGGCGAGATCGCCCGAAACGGTGAAGGTCTGCTCCGCATGCTTTCTGCCGCGGATCAGATGCAGCCGCAGATACTGCTGCGCGACGGTCCCGGATTGGCGCACCTTGCCATGGTTCATGCGCACGAAATCGGACACCTCGGCGTCGAACGCACACGTGTAGACCTCGCCCGGCGCGAGCGAGCGATCGAGCAAAGCGGCCACATCGTAGAAATAAGCTTCCATGACCGAGGTAGCCATCAGCCGTCCCCTCCGAACACGTCGACGCCTGTGAAGACGCACGCCGGCGATGCATGACCGACACGGATCACCTGCGTCGGTTCGCCTTTCCCGCAATACGGCGTTCCCAGGACTTTCACCGTCGATTCGTCCCCGACGCGGGCGAGGCTCCGCCAGAAGTTCGCCGAAATGCCGCGGTAGTTCGGATTCTTGACCACGGTTGTCAGCTTGCCGTTTTCGATGAGCTGGCCCCATTCGCATCCGAACTGGAACTTGTTTCGCGAATCGTCGATCGACCAGGAGCTGTTCGTCGCCATCAGCACGCCGCGCTCGATGCCGGCGATCATCGATGCGAGGCTGGCATCGCCCGCTTCGAGATTGAGGTTGGCCATCCGATCGATCGGGGGCCTGTTCCAGTTGTCCGCCCGCGAATTCGCGACGCCCGGCATGTTGGCGCGGGCTTGCGAAATCGCTCCGCCGAGCGGCCGCTCCAATATCCCATTCCTTATCAGGTGCGCTTTCTCCGCACGCGCACCGTCGTCGTCGAAGCCATAGCTTGCGAGCTCTTCGGGACGCGTCGGGTCGAAAGTCACGTTGAGGAGCTCTGACCCGTAACGGTAGCTGCCGAACATGTCCATGGTGACAAAGCTCGTTCCCGCGAAATTGCGCTCGTCGCCGAGGATGCGGTCGAGCTCCAGGGGGTGCCCGATGGACTCGTGGATCTGCAATACCATTTGATCCGGCATCAGAACCACATCCATGATTCCATGGGGGCAATTGGGAGCGCCGAGCAACTGCAGCGCTTCGTTTGCGACGCGACGCCCGCTGCCGAGGAAATCGAATCTCCCCAGCATCGATTCCCCACCCTGTTGTGCCAGGCCGCGGTAGCCGTTGAGCGTGCGCGTCTGGGTGTCGCCATGGGCATGCGCGCTGACCGACAGGTTCGGCATGACAAAACGGTAGCGCTGCACGACCTCGCCGCCCGCGCTGGTCAGGTAGACGTGCTCGGCCCTCCGCGACTCGACGCTGGCCTCCCAGTCGACAATGCGCGAATCGAAGCCGGCGCTGCGCGACTCCTCGGAAAGCAGGTCGTACCAGTCGCGGCGGCACCAGGGCGCCAAGTCGGCGTCGGGAGACGCGTATTCGCCGCGGGGCGCGGGAGCCGCAAGCGAGCGGAAATCGATGAGCGAGCGGGGCGCACTGGCGCGGGCCCAATCGGCGGCGCGGTCGAGCGCTTCCTGGAGGCCCTCACGCGACAGGTCGCTGGTGGCCGCGTATCCTGATCCGCCATCCGCGCAAACCGTCAGCATTGCGCCGCGGTCCACGGAGAGCGACGGCGGCTGCGGCACGTTCTTGCGCACGGAATAGCATTCGGCGCGTTCGTCGACCGCGCGAAGCGACCAGAAGTCGGCGACGCACTTCAAGTGCCTGAAGTCGAGGCGAAGGTTTTCAACCATGAGGGTTCCTGGACACCCGGCCGCGTACGGTAACGGGCAAAACCGAAATTATCGCTTGTTGCGCGGCCGGGCGCACTTCATGTCGGCGCGCCTACCGCTTTTTCAGCGGCGGTTGCCCGGCCAGGGACGTCAAGGCCGCCCCCGTGACGCGGGTAATGCGCCAATCCGGCAGGACCTTGGCGCCCAGCGATTCGTAGAAGCCGATCGCCGCCGCGTTCCAGTCGAGCACGGCCCATTCGAAGCGGCCGCAGCCTCGTTCGACAGCAACGCGGGCGAGGTAAACCAACAATGCGCGGCCATAGCCGCGGCCCCGGAACTGCGGCCAAACGAACAAATCCTCCAGATAAAGGCCGGGCCGCCCAAGGAATGTCGAGAAATTATGGAAAAACAGCGCAAATCCCGCCGCTTGCGCACCTTCCCACGCCAAAATCACCTCTGCCCGGGGCTTTTCGGAAAAGAGCGCGGCGATAAGATCTTGTTCTGTTGCGACGCAGAGATGCCCCAGGCGCTCGAATTCCGCGAGCCCCCGGATCATCGCTAGCACGGTCGGTGCGTCAGCGGTCCGCGCCGCCTCAATACGCAATTCGCTCATGTGCCTCATGTGCTTATCGCTGCAACCGGGCCGCACGGGCGCGCGTCCAGCGCTGCTCTTATCCTGAAGCGGGCAATTGCGCCCATGGACGCGCATGATGCACTGCGCCAATTGACATCCCGCCGTTGCGGCTCGTGATTCGAGACGCGCGGCGTCGCCGAACCATCCGCTGCGTCGCGCTTTGAAGGCAACAGCCACCCGACTCGAAGCACTTGCAATCTGCATCGTTGGCAGATTTGCAACAGTTCCGCGACGATCAGTGTAACAACCGCAACATTTCGTTGCTGCCCGTTTCGGCCTTGTTGTAATGTCGGGATGCTTCCAGAAAGGCGAACGGTCGAGATCCCAGGCGAACAGCAGTTTCCGGTAGTCCCCATAAGTCGAAATAGTTTGTGAAGAGTAGGTATTGCCGGTGGCTCTGCTCAAGGCTTTGTCGGGTGTGACCGAGGCTATTGTAATTTTTTAACTTCCATTGGGGGTTCATGATGAAACTAAACAGGAAGAAACTGTCGCTTGCGGTGATGCAGGCGTTGAGCGCCGGCGCGCTGGCCAGTGTGGCGGTGCACTCCGCCCACGGTCAGGTTCCGGTCACCATAGCGCCGCCGAACACCACCACCCTCGCCGACGTTCAAAAGGTGCCCTCGATCTCGGTCACGGGCTCCCGCATTCCATCGCCGAACCTCGAGAGCACCAGCCCGATCAGCGTCATCACAGCGCAGGACATCAAGGTCGAAGGCGCGGTCTCCGCCGAAAACCTGCTCAACAATCTGCCGCAGCAATTTGCCGATTACGGCGGCAATATTTCCAACGGCGCGACGGGCACCTCTAACGCGAATTTGCGCAATCTGGGCAGAACTCGCACCCTGGTGCTGCTCAACGGCCGTCGCCTGCCCCCGGGCGACGTCGTCGACTATGCAACCGACCTGAATCAGATTCCGGTCCAGTTGATCCAGTCAGTGGAAGTGCTGACCGGCGGCGCGTCGGCGGTGTATGGCTCCGACGCGGTTGCGGGTGTCGTGAACTTCATCATGAGGGACAACTTCGAGGGCGTGCAGGGCGACGTCAACTACTCCTTCTACAATCACCAGCAAGGCAACGCCCTTGCGAGTGTGGTCGCTGCCCGCGCGGTGAACAATCCGTCGCAATTCCACGTCCCCGGCGACGTGACCCATGACGGCGACACGTGGGACGCCTCTCTGTTGATCGGCGGCAACTTCGCCAACGGCCGAGGCAACGCCACGGTGTTTTTCAGCTACACCCACGACCAGCCGGTCACGCAGAACAATCGCGACTACAGCTCGTGCGGAACGGGCTCGGACGCGAATGGTTTGAATTGCGCCGGTTCGTCGACCAGCTTCCCGGGACGTTTCATTAACGGCAATACGGGCGCCCAGTTCACCATCGCCGACAACCACGGCGGCGTGCGGCCGTATACCTCCAACGATCAGTTCAACTTCGCGCCTTTCAACTACTTTCAGCGTCCGGACGAGCGCTACGGCTTCGCCGCGTTTGCGCACTACGATATTCACCCGCAAGCGCGGGTCTACGGGGAATTCCTCTTTCACGACGACCACACCGTCGCGCAGATTGCGCCGAGCGGCGTCTTCGGCACCTCAGTGACACTGACCGCCGACAACCCGCTGCTGTCCGACGCTTTCAAGGCCGCAATGGGCATCACCCCGACCACGCCCGGCAACGTCATCATCGCGCGCCGCAACGTCGAGGGCGGTCCCCGTCAGGACGACATCCGTCACACCTCGTTCCGCAGCGTGATCGGCGTCAAGGGCGATCTGTTCGATCACAAGTGGGACTACGATGTCTTCTATCAGACGGGCAAGGTGATCTACCAGGAAATCTACCGCAACGACATGTCCGTGATGCGCCAGCAGCAAGCGCTCGATGTCATCTCCGACCCGACTACCGGATTGCCTGTCTGCCGCTCCGGCGCCACGGGCTGCGTGCCCTACAACATCTTCTCCTTGGGAGGCGTCACCCAGGCAGCGCTCGACTTTCTGCAGACGCCGGGCCTCAAGAAGGGCTTCACCTCGCAGAGCGTTCAGGGCGCGACCCTGTCGTCCGACCTCGGCACGTACGGCGTCAGGACGCCGTGGGCCACGAGCGGCGTCGGCGTTGCGTTCGGACTCGAGCGCCGCGTGGAAAAGCTGGAGACCGACACCGACGTAGAGTTCTCCACGGGAGACCTCGCGGGCCAGGGCGGACCCACCATCGGTACTGCCGGCCAGTACACCGTGAAGGAAGCGTTCGTCGAAGTGAGGGTGCCTATCATCGAGCATCGCCCCTGGGCGGAGCTGCTGAGCGTCAACGGCAGCTACCGGTATTCGGACTACAGCACAGGCAAGAACACCGACACATATGGATTCGGCGCCGAGTGGGCACCCGTCAAGGAATACAGGCTGCGCGGCAGCTACCAGGTCGCCGTGCGCGCGGCGAACATCGTCGAGTTGTTCACCCAGCAGGGCACGAACCTCTTCAACATGGCGGTCGATCCCTGCGGCGGGCCCACCCCAACCGCGACGCTGGACCAGTGCCTGAGGACCGGACTCGCCGCGGGCAAGTACGGGAGTCTGCTGCTCACGAACCCGGCGGGCCAGTACAACTACCTCCAGGGAGGCAATGAGACCCTCGACCCGGAAAAGGGCACCAGCAAGACGGTGGGTTTGGTGTTCCAGCCGGTGAAGAACTTCAGCGGATCGGTCGATTATTTCAACATCGAAGTGCACAAGGTGATCGGCTTCGTTCCACCGGCGTTCATCGTGCAGCAGTGCATTACCTCGGGACAATTCTGTGACCTGATCCACCGCGACGGCAACGGCACGCTGTGGCTGCAGGGAGGCGGTTTTGTCACGGCGACCAACCAAAACCTGGGATCGCTCAAGACCTCGGGGGTCGATGTCAACCTCAACTACAGCTATCCCCTGGACAAGTGGGGCGGCCTGGCATTCAGCTTCGTCGGCACCTACCTCAACGACTTCAAGACCCAGAACGTCCCGGGCGGAGGCACCTACGACTGCGCGGGCCTGTTCGGAGGAACCTGCGGCACGCCGGCCCCCGTCTGGCGTCACAAGGCACGCGTGACGTGGTCGACGCCTTGGAGCGCGGATCTCGCCGTGACGTGGCGCCACTTCGACAAGGTGAAGGTCGACCTGAGCGACTCGAACCCGCTGCTGGCGGGGGCGTTCAACCCGGCGGATGCCGAACTGGGGGCGCGCGACTACATCGACCTGTTCGCGTCGTGGAATATCACCAACAAGATCGTGCTGCGCGCCGGCGTCAACAACGTGTTCGACAAGGATCCGCCGATCACGAACTCGTCGATTGCGGGCGCGCCGTTCGGCAGCGGCAACACGTATCCGCAGGTGTACGACGCGCTCGGCCGTCGGATATTCATTTCCGCGTCGGTGAACTTCTAGACCGACAAGCCAGCATCATCCTCGACGGCGAGCCTTGCGCTCGCCGTTTTTTTTGTTGCGCGCCGGCGACGAGCCGGGTCAGACTTCGAATTCGGGCGAGCCGCCGAGAAAGGCGTTCATGCCGGCAGTCAGCGCGGTGATCATCGCCCGCTCAGGCGGCGTCAGGTGCGGATGCCAGATGTCGAAGATCAGCACCACGCGCAGCTTGTCGCTGTCGTTCCAGGCTTCGTGCTCGATGGTGTCGTCAAACACCCACGCCTTGCCGGGGACCCATTGCCGCGTATCGTTTCCGACCCGGAAGCCGCAGCCTTCGGGAATGATGAGCGCGAGGTGCGTCACCAGCCGGACGTTGGTGACGCCGTTGTGCGGCGGAATCCGCGTCTTCGGCTTGAGCAGGGAAAACATCGACGCTGGAGTGCGCCCCGGCTGATCCGGCTGGGGAGCGCCGTCCAGCATTTTCATGGTCGTGGGACACTTCGCCGCATTTTCCTCGACGCGCTCGCCCATCTTGTGGAGATGGAAGGCGCTCCAGCGCGGCGAGTTGTTCAGCTCGGCAAACTGGTTTTGGGGAACGTTTTGCGGATAGGAGATATAGGGCGTGAAACCTTCTTCGGCGTTGAGAACGCCGAGAAACTCGTCGCGGATGTCGTCCGCGGCGGCCTCGATGGGGTCGAGCCACGGAAAGCTCTCCCTGTCGAAGAACTCGATCGGCGCGAGACTCGGGTAGTGATAGACCAACGATTGCGAGTCGTACCGCCGCTTTCTTCGGACTATGATGTCGACCGAATCGCGAAATCTCTTCAGGTTCTCGCCGGCGAAGCTGCCGTAGTAGGGATCGAGATACCGATCCACGAAGCTCGCGCAATCCTTGTCGTACTTTTCGCGATAGGCCAGCGCGTGTGAAACGGCAGGCCTCAAGTCCGGGTGCAGCCGCTCCAGTGGCGGCGAGACATTTGCGACCGCACCGTAGGCCAGCGCGGCCTGGTGGGTCTTCCCCTGCCGCTCGAGCAGGTTGGCGCGAAGAATCAGCGCCACGAGCTCGCTGGGATCAAGGGATAGAGCTTTTTGGATGGCACTTTCCTCTGCGGACGGGTCGTCGAGCTTCTGGCACGCGAGGGCGAGGTTGATCCATTGCTGGGGGTCGGATCCGTCGGCATCGACAAGGCGCTGAAAGGCGGCCCGGGCGGACGGCAGATCGCCCTTGCGAAAGGCGCGTTGACCGAGTGCCGTCAAGGTTCGCGCGTGAGTCGGATCGATTTCGAGGATGCGCCCCCAGGCCTTCGTTGCGTCCGCGTCGCGCCCCGAATGTGCGGCGCGCGCCGCTTCCGCTTCAAGCGCGCTGATTTCCTGCGAGCCGGGCTGAATGTTCTGCACGACGCTCTAGATCTCCCACACAGGTTTTTCACCACTATGGCTATCGATTGCGTGAAACATCGTCTTCACCAGGCCGCGCTCCTCTTCCGTGAGCTCGGGTCGCCAGATCTCGAAAATGAGTATTACCCTGGGCTGATCGCTCTTGTTCCAGGCCTCGTGCTCCATGGTGTCGTCGAACACCCACGCCTTACCCTCGACCGGCGTGCGAACGTCGTTGCCTACGCGGAAGCTGCAATCGGGCGGGACGATCAGCGGCAAATGGCATATCAACCGCGTGTTGATGAGGCCCGAGTGAGGGGGAATATGCGCGCCGGGGCGCAGCAGCGAAAACAGCACCGAAGGAGAACGGTTGTCCACGCGGCAAAACGGGATGTATGCGAGCGCCTTCATCGTTCGTGGACAGCGCGTCGCGTTCTCAGCCACGATTTCGCCGTCTTTCCATAGGTAGCATGCGCTCCAATCCGGATTGTCCGTCATCCCCTGCTGTTCATTCCGCGGTCGTCCTGGCTCGCTGTGGACGTAAGGCTTGAACGCGGACTTCTGCTTCAGCATCTCCAAGAGCTCGGCGCGAATCGACGGCGTCGCAGCTTCGACCTTGTCCAGCCACGGGAAGAGCTCCCTGTCGAAGAATTGAATATGCGGCAGTCCTGGGAAAAAATAGTACCGGGGCGCCTGAAAATAAATGCGCTTCCTGCCGAAGAGGATGTCGATCGAATGCCTGAAGCGGGCAGTCGATGGGCCCTCGGAGAGACCGTTTTCGACAAGCTTTTCCTCGAGGAAAGCCTGGTATTGCGCCACGTAACGGTCGCACATGGACTGGGCGTGGTTTAACTCCTCGCGCAGATCCGCGGGCCACTGAGCGGGCGGCGGAGCGGCCCTGAGGGCGGCAACGTAGAACGAGGAAGCGCTTCGTGTGTTGCCGGTTTCCGCCAGATAATCGGCCTTGAGCACCAGCGCGCGCACGTTTGCCGGTTCGAGCGCCAAGGTTCTCTCCACTGCGACAAGGGTCGCCGCGTTATCCTTGAGGGCGCGGCACGCGTACGCGAGGGCAAGGCAGGTGCTCGCATCCGCCCGCCCGGCCGCGACGACCCGTTCGAAAGTCTCGCGCGCCTTGCGCGGGTCGCCACGGCGCAGCGCCTCGAAACCAGACTGAGCGAGCGTGCGGGCGTCTATGGGGGTGAGCATGTCGAGGAAAGGTCCGTTTCTGCGGCCCAGGCGGATTCCCGGCCGACTTCGAAATTGGACGAGAGGATATCAAATCCGAAGCCGCTCCCGGCGTTCGCGATCCTTTGGCGCCTTCGCCCCTCAGCTCAACCCGATGATCGATCGCGGCCACCGCGCACGGGCGGTCTTCGGAAAAGTGTAGGATTCGCGATGGCGGGTGGCCGCAAATTGAAGAAGAAAGCGGTGACCCGTGGCACGGCGCGCGCCGCACTGCCGAGAAGCAGCGCCACACCAGCCAGCCAGCGAGCGAGCCCGGCATTGATCAGCGCGACGAGGTAGACCATCGTGTTTCTGAAAATCAAAAACCTTCTTACCGCCCCCGAGACCAGTCGGCTCACGGCGCTCAGTCGCGAGTTGCGATTTGTCGACGGCCGGGCATCGAACCCCGCAAACCAGACCAAGAACAATCTGCAGGTCGATTACGCCGATCCGAAATATGCCGAATCCGTGCAGATCGTAAGCAGTGCGTTCTCGCGCTCGCGAGAATTCATCGACTTTGCGATGCCGAAGCACGTTGCGCCGCCGTTGCTGTGCCGTTACGCCCCGGGCATGAAATACGGCGCCCATGCGGACGCCGCGCTGATTCAGCTCAGCAGCAACTTCCGTCTGCGATCCGACCTTTCGTGCACGGTCTTCGTCAACGACCCTTCGCTCTACGAAGGCGGCGAGCTGTCGATCGTGATCGGCAATCAAGCGATCGCATTCAAGAGCGCGGCGGGCGACGCCATCGTCTACCCCTCGACCGCGCTTCACGAGGTCCTGCCGGTGCGCGCCGGCGAGCGCCTGGTGTCGATCACCTTCATCGAGAGCTGCATCGCGGATCAGCACCAGCGGACGCAGGTCTATGAGCTCAATGAGATCGCGGCGCTCGAAGGTCTCTCGATGAAATGGGAAAGTCGTGTGCGCCTCGACGTTGTGCGCCAGAATCTGATGCGCATGTGGTCGACCTAGGCGGCCGCGCCATTCACGACGTCCGCGACGGCAGGATCCAATCGCGCATGCCGTTCGAGCCAATCCATGCCTCTGCGGATTTCCTCTCGATTGTCGCGCCGCGAATCACCCAGAACCTGCGCTCGAAGATTCGGGGTATAGCTGTATTCGGGCGCCTTTGAATACCGCGTCAGCACGGGGCTGCGAGCGATCTCCGACAGGTAGCGAGCGTTGTCGGACAAGCCAAAATGGCCGAGTATTCCTGCCATGCTTTCTTCGACGGTCGCAAGGAATCGATCGAAGTCCACGGCGATGATCCTGCCCGCGGAGCCGCTGACCGCCTCGCGTCGCGTCCACGACTCCGCGAGCCAGCTCATCGCCGCAAGTTGCCCGATCGACAATGTATGCAAAGGCGCAAGAGGCGCAGCGATCCGCGACTGCAATCGACGCATGCGCTCGGGCCCATGTCCGCGCAGATCGGTGGGCGAATTCTGTCCCGCCAGGAGTGTAGCCAGGTACGGTTCGGCACGGAGGTTCATGTAGATTGCGCGCGACCCTCCACTCGCCGCCATCACCGGCAGCGCGAGGCGCCCGGCGCTGCTGGTCGCTTTCACGATGACGGTCCGTGTGGCCGCGTAGCCGCGGCTCCAGAGACGCATGAACATCGCGAGCAGGGTGTGGAATTGCGCGTCGCTCAGGATCGAGTCGGGCCGTTGCAACATATCGTGCGCTTCCGCAAGAGTTCGGAGGGGCAAGGGTTCGCGTAGCGACAACGTCTGACCGGTCTCGTCGAGCAAGCGGCTCACGAGTGTCGAGCCGACGTGACCCGTATGAAAGATGAAATGCACGGGACGCGGGTTTGTAACCAATTGTGAGGCTTCTGCGGCACGGCCGACAGGAAACCAGGTTCCTTGGGTACCCGGTCCCAGGACGCGGTCATCCAGGAAGCTCGCGGAGCGATACGCGGTGGCTTCGAAAAGAATGACTAAAACCGCCCAGCTGTTGAGGTCAAGCTTTTGTGGATATGCATCGGGTGACGCCGACAACCGCACCAGAAGATCGTCCGCAATCGCCCTAGGTCCGGCCGCCGACATAAGAGGGGTTATCGAGTTGGAATGAAGACTATTCGAAGCACGCGGTGCACCTGCAGTCGCTAGGGCTAGGCGTAAAGCGCGGTTTACGCAGCCTCGCAACGCGAGTTTAATACCACAAGCCTTAAGGACGGCGCGAGGGTGCTCTGCCGGCGTTTCCCGGCGATGATCGTGTCGCGGCCGACGAGCGGTCTTGGGCCGGAGCGCAGGAACCGGCCCGTCCGTCCGGCCCTGAGATGGAGGGAGGCGGAACGACTGTTCACCGTGTAGGGTCTGAGAAATGAGGGCTTCGCCAAGCCCGGACCCATTGCAACGAATCCCAAGGAGCAACCATGAACTTTCAAACCATGTTCGTTTTAGCGATTGCGGCGCTCGGGGCGACCGCGTTTGCCGCCCCCGGCCCGCAATCCAGTCCGGGAGCGCCCGACAGCCTCGTCCCGGTGCAGACCCGCAATCTCGATGAATTTTATCTGCGGCCGAACGCCAATCTTGCGAGCTATCGCAAGGTCATGATCGACCCGGTCCAGGTGTCGTTTGACAAAGAATGGATGCGGAAGATGAACGAAACACGCGACTTATCGGCTCGGGTCACGAAGGACGACGCGCGTGAGATTGCCGAAGACATGGCGTCCAGCCTGG
Organism: uncultured beta proteobacterium; assembly: GCA_963745385.1. Classification (GTDB taxonomy): domain Bacteria; phylum Pseudomonadota; class Gammaproteobacteria; order Burkholderiales; family Casimicrobiaceae; genus PALSA-1003. The sequence continues at coordinate 294,797 of CAVUXI010000027.1, read as the reverse complement.
GCAATATAGTCGCGGGCGAGTTCAAGGCGCGGGGCTACGAGATTGCGACGGCGCCCGGTCCCGGCGTTCTGCGCCTTCAACCGAGCGCGATCGATCTTTTCGTGAACACTCCCGAGAAGCAGCCCCCAGGTATCACCAGGTCGTTCATCAGGGGGGACGCGGGCCAGGCGACGCTCGTTCTCGAAGCGCGCGACTCGGTAACGGGGACCCTACTCGGCCGCGCGGTCGATCGAAGCAGGGCCAACGAGACCCGAAACACTGTGACCCGGGCGACCGGCGTATCCAACAGCTTCTGGTTCGAAGCGATGTTCAGGCGGTGGGCGGCGAATTGCATCAAGGAGTTTCAAGCGAGCTAGAAGTCTTGTGTCTCAATTACTGCAGCCAGAAGACACGCGCACCGCGCGCGTGTGGACGATGCCCGTGCAAGAAGGGCAAGTCCGCTTAAGGCCAGGCTGAATTTTCGCCGGCGCGCCGCCGTCCCCGCGGCGGGCCCTGGCGCTTGGGGGTTCGATGCCGAAGTTCGCGGCGCGATTTACTTCAAGCGCGTGACTTTGACGAGCCCGGTCCGGCCTTCGATCATGAGGTTGAAACTGCCCAGAGCGCCCTCTTCGATGTGGACCTTCATCCGCTCGTTTGGCGACGGGTCGCGCACCTGGGTAATGTCGGCGTCGATTTGCCTCCAGACCTGGCCGTTATCGAGGATAAATACGGCCTTGCCGCGGACGGTGTAGGCGAGCTCGATCACGCCTGCGGCGACGCCGGCAAGCTCCTCCGGTTCCGGCTGCCGAGTCTTGCCGAAGTCTTCCGGTTTCGTCGCCGATTGCGGGCGCGGGAAGCCGAACCATTCGAGAATTCCCTTTTCCTTGGCCTGCGGGACAGGCTCGGAGAGCGCGCTCTTGGCGCGAGGGACGGCGGCGTCGAAGCATTTCAAGCGTTCGGTGGAGTCGGCGATGTCGGCGCATTTGGCGATCTCGGACAGCGCGTCCCTCATGGGATCCGCGTGCGCGGGCGCAGGCAAAAATATCAATATGAAAAGAAGTCCAAGAGCTGGCATGAGGAGCTCGCTGCGATTGACCGGGGGGATTGAGTTGCCGATGCACTGGCCGCGCCCCAATTACATCACAAAATCCCAGCACTTTAGTGCATCGCAAAGAAGGAATCGTGTGCTGCCATCGCGAGGCTGCTGCCAATATCGTCGCGGCTTTCGAGTCGCTGACAGAAACGCTCGCACGCGACCCGACCGGCGGTTCGCCGCATGCGGCGAATGAGGGAGCGCGAGAGCCCACAGAACGGTCGAGGCACGGCCCGCCCGGCTGCAAAATGTGCTAAAAAGCGCGCTGGCAGTGCGCTTCGCCGGTTTCGGCGGCAACCACGAGGACCCTTCGGACGCGGCATCGCGAATTTTTATTTTCGGTCGGGCAGACCGGAGGCGCGTCTTGCAACGTCCGGGTCCGATATCGGGGAATGACAATGAAAAGATATTTGGGTGCTTTGTTATTTGGCGCTGCAATGATCGCGGCGCAGTCGGGTGTGGCCGAGGACAAGATCGCCGATGTGACCGACATGCAAGCGCTGCGCAAGGCGGTTCAGTCCGACAAGAAGGCCTTCGTTGCATCGACGCTGAAGCTCACCGATGCCGAAGCCAAGAGGTTCTGGCCGGTCTACGACGCCTATCAGCGCGATCTCGACCTGGCGAACCGCCGGCGAAATGTCGTCGTGGTAACACTGATTGGCACGGACAAGCCTTTGTCAGACCTGTACGCGAGGAATCTTGCGACTGAGTTGATAGCGGCCGACGAAGCGGAGGTCAAGTCGCGACGAACGCTACAGAACCGTCTGATGAGAGGTGTTCCGACGCGCATCCTTCCGCCGAAGAAAGCTGCGCGCTATATGCAGCTCGAATCAAAGATTCGCGCGGTTCAAGCGTACGATATCGCCGCGACGATTCCGTTGATCAACTAGCGGGACTGCCTAGCCCGCGCCGCGTCTCTCGGGCGCAGCATTGTTCTTCAGCTTTGTTGCCTGCGCTTTGCCCGGTCCGCAACGGCGCGAACCGATACGAGCGATGACTCACGTACGCCGATGACGTCGACGCGGAGGGGGCTGCCCGCAATTTCCTCGCCCGCCGGTGAGACGATGCGCGACTCTGACTGAAGCGCGGTACCGCGCTGGGTGGCATCGGTCTTGGCAGGCAGGACGATGGCGAGTCCAATGGTCATCGCGGTCATTGCGGCGGCGATGACGCCGAGGGCGGCGCGCGGTGTCGAATTTTCGTAGCTCATGCTCTTTCTCCTTGGCTTGGTTTCTTGCTGCTCTCCCGTTGGATGCGGCGAATCGGGAGTCCGGATTCACCGCGTTCTGCGTTTCCGCCCAAGCGGTCCTGCTGTCAGGACGGATCCTAGGCACGCCCGCCTGGCGCCTCAAGGCGCAAGCGACAAACCCGGCGAATTGCGGGGCGAACGCGCCGGGAAGCGCGATGAAATGCGCCGCCGCTCCAGGCAGCTCGCCTTTCCCGTCCCGCGGAAGTGGCTGTAGGTAGGCGACAAAGCGAGTTTTCGGGCGCGCGGCCGGCGCGAATAGGTGGGAAGCTTGGCTGGAGCCTCTAGCCGGCAGGCGAGCGACCCGTGAGAAGCCCATCGCATCGTGTCCACTACACGCGGGAAGCTCGAGCTCGGTCGAAAACCTCTGAGCCCCCGCCCTCGCGTTTAAGCGATGGGCGATGCAAGCATGTCGCGGTAGACTGCTTGTTTACGCGGGATAGTGCGCGACGGGCGGGGAGCGAATTTTCAAATGCGTTTTCAAGTGGGTTTGTGTACAATCCTGCGACTTTTTGACAAAAGCTTGGCCCCGTCCCTCGACGGGGCCAATGCGTTTTGGCATACCCGACTCGGTTGCACTGCGGCAAATTCCCGGGAGGGGAACAACGCGGAACATTGGCGCGCAGTAGCTGAGTTCTCAGGCCCGGATCGCAAAGCTGGTTGCCGGCGGTGTTCGCGTTGGAGCGTTTTGCCTATGAACACGGCGGACCCGTCGATTGTCTGAGTCAACAACTATTTGTATGGAGACAACATGCTGAAAATCACCCGTGTGCCCGCCTTGGCAGCCATGGCGCTCGTCGCCATTGCTGCAACCATGGTCCCGTTCGAGGGCCAGGCCCAAGGGCAGGCTTCACCGCCGGCCGCCTCGCAATCAGCGGAGCCTGCGGCGCCTCCGGCGGCGCCCGCGGCGCCGGCACCCAAGGCCCCCGTAGCGACAACCGAAATCGTCGACAACCCCTACGGGCTCGAGGCGTTATGGAAGGGCGGCGATATGGTCGCCAGAATCACGCTCGCCATACTCGTAATCATGTCGATGGGAAGCTGGTACATCATCATCACCAAGGTCTATGAGCAGTTCAGGATGAATGCGCAAGCCCGGGCCGCGGAGAAGTCGTTCTGGCGGGCGCCGACAGTGCGCCAAGGCGCCGAAGGATTGAAGTCCAGCAGTCCGTACAGATTCATCGCCGAGTCCGGTCTCGAGGCATCCACCAAGCACACGGGATTGCTCGGCAACGTCGATCTCAACACATGGGTGACGATGTCGATCCAGCGCGCCATCGACAATGTTCAGGCGCGCACGCAGGATGGATTGGCTTTTCTGGCCACGGTCGGCTCGACTGCGCCCTTCGTTGGGTTGTTCGGCACGGTCTGGGGTATCTACCACGCGCTTACAGCCATCGGCATTGCGGGGCAGGCGTCCATCGACAAGGTCGCGGGCCCCGTGGGCGAAGCGCTGATCATGACCGCGTTCGGTCTTGCGGTCGCCGTCCCGGCGGTGCTCGGCTACAACTGGCTGGTCCGCCGCAACAAGTCGGCCATGGATCGCGTGCGAGGGTTCGGCGCGGACCTGCACGCGGTGCTGCTCAGCGTCCCCGCGAAAACGGCGCCGGTGAAGGGCTGAGAGGCTAAATCATGGCAATGAGCGTCGGTGCCAGCGAAGGCGACGAGGACGAGGTCGTTTCGGCGATCAATACCACGCCGCTCGTCGACGTGATGCTTGTGTTGCTCATCATTTTTCTGATCACCATTCCGGTCGTCACGACGTCGATACCCGTCACGCTGCCGAAGGAACGCAACGAGATCCGCGAAACCAAGCCCGAGAACATCACCATCTCGGTGGACGCGGCGGGCCGCATCTACTGGAACGACCTGCGGATTCCCACCACTGCTGCGCTGATCGACAGATTGAAAAAGATCTCGGTGCTCACGCCTCAGCCCGAGGTGCAAATCCGCGGTGACGGCGGCGCGAGATACGAGTCGGTGGGGCGCATCATTTACGCGTGTCAGCGGGCGGGCATTGCCAAGGTCGGGTTCATCACCGAGCCGCCGCCGCGAAGCACCTGACATGCCGGGATATCGTTTCATCGAGGAAAAATTATGGCAATGAACCTAGGTTCGGGCGGCATTTCGAGGGACCCGGAGGTCATGATCGACATCAACACGACGCCGCTGATCGACGTGATGCTGGTGCTGCTGGTCATGCTGATCATCACGCTGCCGATCCAACTGCACTCGGTCAATCTGAACATGCCGACCGGGAACCCGCCGCCGCCGCTGGTCCTGCCCGAAATCATGAAGATCGATATCGATCCCGCGGGGACGGTCTATTTGAACGGAGAGCCGGTTCCCGACCGCGCCACGCTGGAAGAGAGGTTCACAGCCGCCGCTGCCCAGCCGGTGCAGCCGGAGGTGCATCTGCGCCCGGACAAGGCGGCGAAATACGACGTGGTCGCCGGGGTCATGGCCTCGGCCCAGCGCCTTGGCCTGACCAAGATCGGCATCATCGGCAGCGAGCAGTTCGTCGAATAGCATTGATCGGTGAGCGCGCGGCCAACCGCGAGCCAACTGGAGTAACGCGAAATGGATTTTGCACGGCAGCAAAGAGACCCGGCCCGGCACGTTGTCGGGATCGTCTTCGTCATCCTGGTGCACATATTGGTTATCTATGCCCTGGTGACGGGGCTAGCGCGCAAGGCCGTCGAGGTCATCAAGAAGCCGCTTAACGCCACGATCATCGAGGAAATCAAGGCGCCGCCTCCGCCACCGCCACCGCCTCCGCCCAAGAAGATCGAGCCGCCGAAGGTGCAGCCGGTCCAACAGCCGTACGTTCCGCCGCCCGACATACCTGTTCCGACGACCCAATCCGAGCCGGTCATTTCGTCGGTGACGACGACGCCGCCTCCCGAGCCGCCCGTTATCGCTCCGCCGCCGGTCGTCGTAGCGCCGCCGGCGCCTGCGCCAAAGCCGGCGATACGCCGCGGCGTTACACCCATTTTCCGGGTGGAGCCGATCTATCCGAAAGATGTGATCCGCGCCGGCATCGAAAGCGGCAAGGTGGTCTGCAGATTGTCGATCGACGAAAAGGGCAACGTGACCGACGTGAGAATCGTCGAGTCGAATCCGCCCAGAGTTTTCGACTCAGCCGTTGTTCGCGCGCTATCGCAGTGGAAGTTCCAGCCCGAAGGCGACCGCTACATCGCTGAAATCGAGGTGAACTTCTCGCTGACGAACTGACGGCGCGCGCCGCATCGGCAGGAAGAATTGTGAGGAGGATGCCGGCCGCCCGAGGGCGGCCGTTTTTTTACTCGCTGCGAGCTGCGTAAACGAGCGTGCTCCAGGTGATCGCGCCTAGAAGCACAAACGCCATCACGACGTCGACAAAGCCCACGCGATGCGCGACGAGCATCGTCATCACGCCGCGGACAAGTTGATCGAACAGCCCGGGCAGGGAAATCGCCACCAGGACGCCCCCGAGCAGCCATAGCAGGGCCACGACCGGGCGCCGCCACGAGGGCAGCGTCAGGGGAGCGGGCAATCGCGAGACGACGCTCGCGGTGAAGCCATCGTCGGCAATGTACTCCGCTCTGTGCTCGCGACCGGCTTCAACGAGCGAACGCTCGATCCAGTCGTCACCGAGATTCCGGCCCTGCTCGTTCATTCAGGTGCCCATGCGCCAAGCCGCGCCTTGAGTTTCTGTTTTGCCCGCAGGATGTGGGTCTTCACGGTGCCTACCGGACATCCAAGCACCGACGCCGCTTCCTCATGGGACAGGTCATTATGATAGCACTGCACGATGGCCGCCCGTTCCGCGTCCGACAGCACGCTCATTGCGCGCTCCAGATCGATTTTCATCGCCGACTGACGCGTTCCGCCGGTCGCGTCGGCTGCCTGCGAGACATCCTCGACATCCATGTCCTCCGGGAGTTGCGACTCCTTGGTCTTGCGCGCGTCGCCGAGAAAGACGTTGTAAGCGATGCGATACAGCCACGTCGAAAATTTGGCTTCCTGGCGAAACGACTTCAAGTTCCGGTACGCAAGCAGAAAAGTCTCCTGCGCCAGGTCGTCGGCAAGCGCGGCGTTGCCGTTGGTGAGCTTGCGCAGCGTCGCCCGGACCGACGACTGATGGCGGCGCACCAGCTCGCCAAACGCGTGTCGATCGTCCGTGACGACGACGCGGGCAATGAGCTGCGCGTCGCTGACCGTGGACGGCATCGTGACGACCTGCAGGCGTATCCATTTCTCCGATCAACTCGAACCGCCGCCGGCATCGCCGCCGGTGCCCGGCCCGCGGATCTGCCGGTCCTCCATGTACCAAAGCGCAACGTATCCGGCGCCCACGAACAATAGCGCCAGCCCGAGCCAGTTCGCGGAACCGTCGTCTATCATCGAATAGAAGATGAATGCCAAGCCGAACGTTGCCATCAGCACGCCCTTGCGCAGATCCGACCACGCCGCACTTTTGCGTGCCGCGGCGACCATGCCGCCGATGGGGCGGGTCTGAGCGGCATCCAGCGCCTGCGCCGCGGGGGTTTCACGCGCAGACATGCCCGCGACGACGGCGTCGACAGCCTGGGAGGGGGGCACGACGCCTCTCTCGGCGAGCTTGAGCAGGGCTTCGTTCTGCAAGCGCGTCCTGCGCAGCTTGTACCAGATGATGCCGACCAACAGGACCACAGGCGTCAGGAAGATCGATCCTACGACCAGGAATACCAGTCCGACGATCCACGGCGCGGTCTCGACGGCGTTGGTGAACGACTGGAAATCCGGGTCGTTCTCGATCTGGTAGTGGGACCGGGACCGGCGCCGCTTGGAATCGGATGTAGTGGGGGATGTGGTCGTCTCGTCCGTGGATGCTCCAGCGGACGGCATATCCGGCGCGGGCGGCGGCGTCGGGGCGATGGCATTGGCGTTGGGAGCAGGGGATGGGGACGGAGCGCTCTTGTCAGCGGCGCCTGCAGGAGCACCCGCCAGCCAGCCCGCGACCGCCAGGCTGGCCACAAGCGTGGCCACAGCTGCAAGCCCTCGCCGCGCGAGGGCGCGGAAGCGGATGCCGAGCGGCGGGCGATTACCCATCAAATTCTCCTCGAAAAGCTTCGTTGAAAGCTTAGATGGCGCCGAGCCGGGATTCGGATTCAGCGAACGCTTACTCGCGCCGAAACGCAGTGAGGTGCATGCTATCATTCTCGCGCCGCGGTTCTGCTGAAACACCGCGTTTTCGAGCCCAAGAGCCGACTTGACCATAAGCCTGCGCCTTTATGCCATCGTGCTGGTTACCGCGGCGCTGTTGATTTCCCCCTGTCGCGCCGCCGACGACACCGTCACACTCAATTTCGTCAATGCCGATATCGACGCCGTGGTGAAGGCGGTGTCGGAGATGACCGGCCGCAACTTCCTGCTCGACCCCAGGGTCAAGGGCGTCATCAATATCGTGTCGGCGCGACCGGTGCCTCGGGCTCTCGTCTACCCGACGCTGCTTTCCGCGTTGCGGCTGCAGGGATTTACCGCGGTCGAAGCGGAGGGAATTACCAAGATCGTTCCGGAAGCCGATGCGAAGCAGCAGTCTTCAGCGGTCGTCAGGCCCGGCGGCGCCCTGGGAGGAGACAGGCTCGTTACCACCGTTTACGTGCTCAAGTACGAATCGGCGGCACAGCTCGTCAACGTCCTTCGGCCGCTGATCACACCCAATAACGCTATCGCGGCGGTCCCGACCGGCAACGCGCTGGTCATCACCGATTACGCCGAGAATCTGCGCCGCATCGACAAGATCATCGCCTCGCTCGACGTTCCCACGGTGGGCGAGCCCGTTCTCGTGCAGGTCCGATACGCATCTGCACTGGACATCGTGCAGCTGATGAACCGGCTGCTTGCCGACAGCGCGGCTGTCGCTCCAGGCGCCGCGCCCGACGCGCAGCAGCGCGTCACGCTTGTCGCTGACACGCGGTCGAACAGCATCCTGATCCGCGGCGACAATTCGTCGCGCGTCGCGCGAGCGCGATCGCTGATCGAGCAGCTCGATACGCCCGGACGCGCCGGTGGGAACATTTTCATCATTTATCTCCGCAACGCGGAAGCCGTGCGCGTCGCGCAGACGCTGCGTGCGCTCTTTTCGGGCGGTAGCGACGTCACCACTTCCTCGGCTGCTTCGACGCCGCCGTCGCTGAGCGCAGCCAACGCCTTGAGCGCCACCGGCGGCGTCGCAGCACCGGTGCCTGTGGCTGCCGTGCCTTCGACCACGACCACGAACGCGAGCGCTCCTGGCTTCAGCGCAGGCGGCGCGACCATTCAGGCCGATGCCGCCAACAATGCGCTGATCGTGATGGCCCCCGAGCCCATCTATAACAATATCCGCTCGATCGTGGAGAAGCTCGACGTGCGCCGCGCCCAGATCTACGTCGAGGCGCTGGTGGTCGAGGTGACGTCGGACAAGGCAGGCGAGTTCGGCATCCAGTGGAATTTTCTGAACCCCAACCGTCTCAACAACAACCAGACGCAGGTGGGCGGCGGAACGAACTTCGGTACCCGCGGCGGCGGCACCAACCTTCTCGACGCGCAGGTCAATCTGGGCTCGCTCGGGCAGGGCCTCAATCTCGGCATCATCAAGGGAACGATCACCATCCCCGGCATCGGCACGATCACCAATCTCGCGCTGCTCGCACGGGCCCTCGAATCCGACGCCAACACCAACATCCTGTCGACGCCGAACTTGGTGACGCTGGACAACGAGGAAGCCAAGATCGTCGTCGCGCAGAACGTGCCATTCATCACCGGCCAATACGCACAGACGGGTTCTTCGACGACGGTGACTCCGTTTCAGACCATCGAGCGCAAAGACGTCGGTCTTATCCTGAGAGTGAAGCCTCAGATCACCGAGGGCGGTAGCGTGCGGATGGTGATCTACGAGGAGGTGTCGCGAGTCCAGGACACGACGAATGCTGCCGGCATCATTACGAACAAACGCTCGCTGGAATCCACCGTCGCCGTCGACGACGGCCAGATCATCGTGCTCGGCGGGTTGATTCAGGACAGCTTTACCGACGGCTCCAACCGTGTGCCGCTCATTGGCGATGTTCCAGTCGTCGGCGCGCTCTTTCGCTACGACAACCGTCAACGAACCAAGACCAACCTGATGGTGTTCCTCAAGCCGACAGTCATCCGTACGGCGGGCGCCGGCGCGGCGCTCACCAGCGATCGCTACGACTACCTGATCGGCGAGCAGCAAAAGATCAAGCCGGTCGACCGGCCGTTCTGGCCCGATCCCACGGCGCCCGAGCTTCCCACGCTGCCGAACCCGTCGACGAGCACGCCCACGACGGTTCCGTTCCCGAGCACGCAATAGACCCGGGCGTCTCCTCCTCAGGTCGCCGATGCCCGCTGCCGCTTCCGACTCATCCGTTCTTCCGATAACGCGCGTGCCCTATGCTTTTGCGCGCACGCACGGCGTTCTGCCCCTTCGCGAGGAAGGCGAAGCCATAATCGTGCTGGCGCGCAGCGACGCATCGCTCGAGGGGATCGCGGAGCTCAGGCGCGTCCTGCAGCGGCCGCTTAAGACGCTGACGGTGAGCTCCGAGCGGTTCGCCGCGGAGCTTGCATCGGCGTACAACCAGGCGTCCGTCCCGGTAGCGCAGATCAGCGAGGACATGTCGCGCGACAACGATCTCGCGCGGCTCTTGCAGGATATTCCGAAGGCGGAAGACCTCCTCGGAGCGACCTCCGACGCCCCCGTCATCCGGATGATCAACGCGCTCCTGCTTCAGGCGTTGCGCGAGCGTGCATCCGACATTCACTTCGAGCCCTACGAGGGGCGGTCGGTTGTGCGCTTTCGCATCGACGGCGTGCTGCGCGACGTGATCGAGCCGCCGCGCGCGCTTCATGCGGCGCTCGTGTCACGGCTCAAAGTCATGGCAAGCCTCGACATCGCCGAGAAGCGCCTGCCGCAGGACGGCCGCATGGCGCTGAAGCTCGGCGACAAGAGCGTCGATGTGCGTGTCTCAACCCTTCCAACCGGCCCAGGGGAGCGCGTGGTGCTGCGTCTGCTGGACAAGGATTCGGCGCGCCTCGACCTGACAGCGCTCGGTATGGCGGGCGATACGCTTGCTGCCATCGACAAACTTATCCGCGAGCCGCATGGAATCGTGCTGGTGACCGGCCCGACCGGATCCGGCAAGACGACGACGCTCTACGCAGCGATGTCGCGTCTTCCCCGCGGCGCGCTCAACGTGATGACGGTCGAGGATCCCATCGAGTTCGCGCTCGATGGTGTGGGTCAGACACAAGTCAACCCGCGGATCGACCTCACGTTCGCGCGCGCCTTGCGCTCGATCCTGCGCCAGGATCCCGACATCATCATGATCGGTGAGATCCGCGATCTCGAGACCGCGCAGATCGCGGTCCAGGCAAGCCTCACCGGACATCTGGTGCTCGCGACGCTGCATACCAACGATGCGGTCAGCGCGGTGACGCGGCTCGCGGACATGGGCGTCGAACCTTATTTGCTTTCGTCGTCGCTCCTGGGAGTGCTCGCTCAGCGTCTGGTGCGCCGTCTGTGCCCTGAATGCCGGCAGGCGTATCCCGCCACCGAAGGCGAGTCCGAGATCATGCAAAGCATCGGCTCTCGCGCTGCCGAGGTCTACCGCCCAGCGGGCTGCGAGGCCTGCAGCGACACGGGCTTCAAGGGACGGACGGGCGTCTACGAGCTGGTGCTCGTCGACGAGTCGTTGCGGCGGCTCATTCACGACCGTGCCGGCGAGCCGAAGCTGCGGGAAGCCTGCGCCGGTGCCGGCGTACGCTCGCTCGCCCAAGACGGAACGCGGTGGCTCGCCGATGGGACGACTTCGTTGGCAGAGCTTCTGCGGGTGACCGGCGCCGCAGCATAACCGCCGTGGCCCAATTCTCCGAGTCGCATCTCCCTCGGCGGCGTTGAGCGGGTCGGACCGATAGTACAAATCATGCCGGAATTCCGTTTCGAAGCTGTCGACGCTGCGGGACGGGCGCGCCGCGGCTTGCTCGAAGGCTCGACCGCGCGTGCGGTGCGCGATCAGCTCAGGGGAGACGGCCTTTTCCCCACCGCGGTCGAGCCCGCGACCGCTCGCAGCGCGGTGCGCACGGAAGCGACGCGAATCGCCGCGCCTCTGCTCGCGCTCATCACGCGCCAGCTGGCGACGCTGGTTGCGTCCGGCATGCCGCTCGATCAGGCGCTCGCCGCCGTCGCCGAGCAGTCGGATCAGGCGACCGCGGCACGCGTGCTCGACGCCATCCGCGAGCAGGTCGCGGCGGGCGAGCCGCTCGCGGCGGCGCTGTCGCGTTTCCCGCGCACGTTCTCCGAGCTGTATCGCGGTCTGGTGGCGGTGGGCGCCGAAACCGGGCAGCTGGGCGTCGTTCTTTCGCGGCTCGCCGACTATCTCGAGGCGCGGCAGGCGCTGCGGCAGGAATTCACGATGGCGCTCATCTATCCGGCGCTGGTCACCATCATTGCGCTTGCGGTCATCGCCACGCTCTTGCTCTACGTCGTCCCGCAGATCGTCGCCGTGTACCAGCAAAGCCGACAGACGCTGCCACTGCTCACCCGCGCCCTGATCGCAACCAGCGATTTTCTGCGTGCGACCGGCGCGTACTGGGCGATTGCGCTTTTTGCATTGCTCGCGGCAGCCGCGTTCGCGTTGCGTCGCGAGCCGGTCCGGGAGCGGGCTCACGCCTTGCTGCTGCGCATCCCGGTCGTGGGCACTGTCCTTTCCGGCCTCGACACCGCTCGCTTCGCAAGCACGCTCGCGATCCTCACCGGCAGCGGTGCGCCGCTTCTTCGCGCGCTCGAGACCGCCGCGGGCGTGGTATGGGCGCGGCCGATACGACGCGCGGCGCAAGCTGCCGCGGCTCACGTCCGCGAAGGAGTGTCGCTGTCGCGCGCCCTGGCGAGCCAGCGCGTGTTCCCGCCCTTGCTCGTGCACCTCGTCGCAAATGGCGAGCAGAGTGGGCAATTGCCCGCGATGCTCGAACGCGCCGCGCGCGAACAGGAGCAGGACGTCGAGCGCCGTCTTACCTGGCTCGCCGCGTTGGTGCAGCCGCTGCTGATCGTATTCATGGGCGCGATCGTGCTCGTGCTGGTGCTGGCGGTGATGCTGCCGATCGTGTCGATGAATCAGTTGATTCGGTAAGGCGTCAACCGGTTGAGGGAGACGCCCGACGCGTGAGGATGCCCGCGCGTTGCCGCGCTAGATCGCGGGTCGCGGGCGCTTGCGCTGCTGCTCGCGCAGCGCCCAGGCGACATGCTCGCGAACCAGCTCCGACGGGTCGTCTTGCCGTAAGCTCAGCGCGGAAACGACATCTTCGCCATGCGCGGCATTGCCCAGTCCCACCGCAAGATTGCGCAGCCAGCGCTCATAGCCGATGCGACGAATCGCGCTGCCTGCCATCCGCGATTCGAATTGTGCCTTGCTCCACGCGAACAGCGTGACCAGGTCCGCGTTGTCGAGGCCGTTGCGGACTGCGAAATCGTCATCGCCGCTTGCCTGCGCGTACTTGTTCCACGGGCAGACGAGCTGGCAGTCGTCGCAGCCGTAGACGCGGTTGCCGATCAGCGGCCGCAAGGGCTCCGGAATGCTGCCCTTGAGCTCGATGGTCAGGTAGGAAATGCAGCGACGCGCATCGAGCTCGTACGGTGCGACGATCGCTCCGGTCGGACACGCGTCGATGCACGCTTCGCAGGTCCCGCAATGCGCGCTCGTCGACGGTGTCGCGGGCAGCGGCAGATCGGTATAGATCTCGCCCAGAAAAAAGAACGAACCGGCATCGCGCGTCAGCACCAGCGTGTGCTTTCCGCGCCAGCCCAATCCCGCCTTTGCTGCGAGCGCGACTTCGAGCACCGGAGCGCTGTCGGTGAAGACGCGGTAGCGAAAGTCGCCGACGCGCTCGGCGATGCGATCGGCGAGACGCTGCAGCTTGCCGCGCAACACCTTGTGGTAGTCGCGGCCGAGCGCGTAACGCGACACGTAAGCCTTGCGCGAATCGCCGAGCACGCGCCTGGCATCGCCGGAGCGCGGAGGCAGGTAGTCGAGGCGCGCCGTGATGACTCGCAGCGTCCCCGGGACGAGGTCGCCAGGTCGAGCGCGAAGCACGCCGTGTCGTGCCATATAATCCATCTCGCCATGGCGTCCGGCGTCGAGCCATGCGATCAATCGCGCCTCCTCGCTCGAAAGCTCGGTGTCGGCGATGCCGATATTCGCAAATCCGAACTCGCGTCCCCAGCCCCCGATGTCGCGGCGAGCCTTTCGAGCTCGAGCGGAGTGAGTTGCGGCTTCATTGCGGACGAGTGTGCATCGAACGGCAATCGTGGAGAACGGCATAGATGATGGAAGACCGCTGCGAGTTCCTTTCCGACGCGGATGCAACGATGCGGGCGGGCGCGCGACTCGCCCGCCGGCTTGCGCGGCGGCATGATCGTAACGCTGTCCGGCGAGCTCGGCGCAGGGAAGACCACGCTCGTCCGCGGAATGCTGCGGGGCCTTGGGTGGAACGGCGCAGTCAAGAGTCCCAGCTATGCTTTGCTTGAACATTATCAAATTTCGAGCTTATACTTCTATCACTTTGATTTTTATCGATTCGAAGATCCTTCAGAATGGGAAACAGCGGGATTCTCCGACTATTTTCGGCCCGACGCCGTCTGCGTGATCGAATGGCCGGAGAGAATCGCTGCGCGGCTGCCCGCCGTGGACCTGTCGCTGCGGCTGGACAGCGCCGAACCGGGCCGCGAACTTCGCGTCAGGGCATCGACCTTAGCCGGTAGCGCATGCCTGGAAGCATTCGCAACAAGCACGTCGTGACAAGCGTTTCACTCCGGCGACGGCGTGCGTGCCAGTGGCTGCTGCTTCCCGCGATTCCGTGGCTGCTGCCGCGACCCCTGTTTGCGGCGACGAATGCATCCGCTCGCATCTGGCCCGCCCAGGAATACACGCGGCTCATTCTCGAATCGGCGACGCCGCTGGTGAGTCAATTGATGACGGTGAAGAATCCGAATCGCCTGGTGCTCGACCTGGAGGATGTCGAGCTTGCGGGCGATCTCGCGGCGCTCGGAGCGCATGTTCGCTCGGATGATCCTTACATCCAGGCGATCCGAGTCGCGCGGTTCAAGCCGAACGTGCTGCGCGTCGTCCTCGATCTCAAGGCCGACGTGGACGCGCAACTCTTTACGCTGAAGCCCGTCGGCGAATACGGTTATCGCGTCGTCCTGGACCTCTATCCGCTCGCGCCATCCGATCCCTTGATGGCTTTGCTCGAGTTCGAGAGGAATGGCGCGCCAGGTGAGGCTGCGGGGGAGGAGGGGCCTGCTCCCACGCCCGAACCTCGCCCGCCTGCACCGGAGGCTCTCAAGCCCGCACCGGGGACGCGGCGACTGCTGCTGATCGCGCTCGATCCCGGACACGGCGGCGAGGATCCGGGTGCGGTCGGACAGCGTGGGACCCGCGAAAAAAATGTCACGCTCGCAATCGCGCGGCGCCTGCGCGCGCTTATCGATGCCCAGCCGGGGATGCGCGCGATCCTGACCCGCGACGACGACTACTTCGTTCCTCTCACGACCCGAGTGCAGAAAGCGCGGCGGGTCCGCGCCGACTTGTTCATCTCGATTCACGCGGATGCTTTCACGACTCCGACGGCGAAGGGCTCGTCTGTGTTCGCGCTGTCCGAGCACGGCGCAACCAGTGCCGCAGCGCGCTGGTTGGCGCAGCGCGAAAACGAAGCCGATTTGATCGGCGGCGTCAACCTGGACAGCAAGGATCGCATGCTTGCCAAGACGCTCCTCGACTTGTCTCAGACCGCGCAGATCAACGACTGGCTTCGAGTCGGGCGATCCGTGCTCGACGGAATCGGCACGATCAACGCTCTGCACAAAGGCAGCGTTGAGCAGGCGGGATTTGCCGTGCTCAAGGCGCCGGATATCCCGTCTATCCTGGTCGAGACGGCATTCATATCCAATCCGGAAGAAGAGCTGAAGCTCTCGAACGATCGATACCAGCAAAAGTTCGCGGAATCGATCTTTGGGGGAGTGAAGCGCTATTTCGCCCAAAATCCGCCGCTCGCGCGCAGCAAGCCATCCTAGCGAAGGATTGCATCGTCGGCGGCGCGCAACGCAACCGTTGCGAAGGATTTCCGGCGCGCCCAATCTGCTCGCGTCCTGCGTCGCACGTTTCGTCGAAGGAGCAGCGGAAGGAATAAAGCCGTTTTTCTGTAGAATCGCCCTCCATGATTCGTTTCTTCGTCTGGTTTCTGCTTCTGCAGGCGACGCTGTTCGGTCTCGAGCTGACGCCTTGGGTGCAGCGATGGTTCGTCGTGCCATGGACGAACACCCTCGCCGCGATCAGCGCGGACCTGGTCAAATTGTTCGACCCCAGCGTTCTTGCCACCGGCAAGGTGCTGCAGAGCGCGTCGAACGGTTTCGCGGTGTCGATCGAGGCGGGCTGCAACGGCGTAGAGGCGACCATCGTTCTGGTCGCCGCGATCCTTGCGTTTCCGTCAACCTGGAGACGCAAACTGATCGGGCTCGCGGCGGGGATTGTCGCGGTCCAGGGACTCAACGTCGTGCGTGTGATCAGCCTGTTCTATCTCGGACAGTGGAATTTCGACGTGTTCGAGTGGGCGCATCTGTATGTATGGCAGGCGTTGATCATGCTCGACGTGCTCATCGTGTGGCTGCTTTGGGTGCGCACCTTGCCGCGCGCCGCGCCTGCCATCGCAACCTGAGCCATGCGCGCGAATTCTCTTGGACGATTCGTGCTTCGCGTCATCGCGTGGCTGCCGCTTACTTTCGCGGTTTGGTACCTGGCCGCGCCGCTGTTTGTCTGGCCGGTCGCGGTATTGTCCGAAGTCGTGACGCGAACCGTCTTTGGCGACCTGGTGAAGACAGTCGAGCAGAACGGGCCGCTGCTCAATTTCGTCACGTCATTGCGACCCGGCCAGGCGACATCGGGCCCGAAGACCGTGCTCGAGGTCGAGAGCAACGTGCTGCTGTTTACATTCGGACTGCCGATGTTCGCCGCGCTGATTCTCGCGGCACGTGAGCCTCATCGCATCCGCCAGCTGGTCCTGGGCTACCTCATACTGCTGCCTTTCGAGACGTTCAGCGTCGTCGCCGACTTTCTGAAGAACGCCGCGATTCTGGCGGGCCCTGCTGTCGCTTCTCAGATCGGCTTCACATCGTGGCAGCGCGAAGCCATCGCCTTTTCCTATCAGTTCGGCACGCTGATCCTGCCGACGGTCGCGCCTGCGATCGTCTGGGTGCTCATGGACCGCCGCTTCCTCGAGTCCTTCGCGGGAACGGAAGGCGAGTAGGGCCGCCGCGGCGTCACGACGAGCGCGCGGCGCCGGCTTTACGTTCCTGCTCCCGCAGCCGGAGCACGCGCCGCTGGACCTTGCCCGTCGTAGTCATCGGCAGCGCGTCGATGAACTCGATTTCCTTGGGATACTCGTACGGCGCGAGATGTCCTCGCACGTGTCGCGAATGTCCTCCTCCAGCGCGGCCGAGGGAGCGTGGCCGGACGCAAGCACGATGAAGGCCTTGACGACGTTGCCTCGCGTTTCGTCGGGGCTCGGCACCACGGCCGCGTTGGCGACCGCCTCGTGCTTGACGAGGCAGTTTTCGATTTCCGACGGACCGATGCGATATCCCGCCGCCTTGAACATGTCGTCGGCGCGTCCCTGATACCAAAGATAGCCGTCGCTATCGCGCTTGGCGAGGTCGCCTGTGCGACTCCACTCGCCGCTGAATTTCTTCGCGGTCCCCTCGGGGTTCTTGAAGTACTCCAGGAAAAACACCGGATCGGGCGTCCCATCGGGCGCCACACGGTGGATCGCAATTTCGCCGATCTCTCCGGGTTCGACTTCCGAACCGTCGTCGTCGATGACGGCGATGCGGTGTCCCGGGTACGGACGGCCCATCGAGCCGGGCTTGGCCGGCCACAAGGTATGAGAGTTGCCGACGATGTAATTCATCTCGGTCTGGCCGAACATTTCGTTGATGGTGACGCCGAGCGCGTTCGCGTGCCCAGTCGAATACGGTCGTGCCGACGGCTTCCCCTGCGCTCATGATGCTGCGCAGCGCAAGCTCGTAGCGCGAGCGGGGATCGGGCACCGCCTTCATCATCATCTTGAGCGCCGTCGGAAACAGGAACGTGTTGGTCACCTGATAGCGGTCGAGCAGCGCCAGCGCACGTTCGGACTCGAAGCGACCGCGGTACCCGAGGATGGGACGGCCGAAGTAGAGCGTCGGCAGCAGCGCGTCCATCAGCCCGCCGGTCCACGCCCAATCGGCCGGCGACCAGAACATGTCTCCCGGCTGCGGAAACCCGTCGTGCGAGCAGACGAAGCCGGGCAGGTTTCCGAGCAGGCATTGCTGCGGCATCAGCGCGCCTTTGGGCGGTCCCGTCGTGCCGCTGGTATAGACCAGCAAGCGCCGGGTCGACGGCGCGGGTCGATGCGGGCGAGAAGTGCCGCGACGCGGTCGCGAGCAAGGACTCCCAATCGCGGATCCACGACGCGCTCGCTCCGGCGACTCCGATGACGTGCTTGAGCCGTTGCAGTCTGTCGCGAACGGGCGCGAGGTTGGGCTGCGACTGCGGGTCGACGATGGCAATGCAGGCTTCGGAGTCTTCGAGGCGGATACTCCAGCGCGTCGGGACCGAACAGAAAGGAAAGCGGAACCGTGATCGCGCCCATCTGATAGCAGGCGATGTGGGCAATCGCGGTTTCCGGCCGTTGCGGCAGGATGATCGCGACCTTGTCGCCGCGCCGCACGCCCAGCGTGGCGAGAGCGTTCGACAATCGGTTTGCTCTGCTGCTGCAGGTCCCAGAAAGTCAGCGCCGACGTCGCTCCCGATTCGTCCTCCCAATACATCGCGAAACGCGATCGGTCCTGCGAGTGCCGCCGGCATACGGCCTCGGCGATGTTGAAGTCGACGGGCACGTCCCACCGGTGCTGCGCGAAGACTTCGCGATACCGGTCGGACGGCACGAGACCCCTGCAGCTATCGATCTGCGGGCCGAGTGGCGTGCGCGTTCTCGAGCGACTCGACGGTAGCCCAGATCCAGTCGGGTTGCTGCTCGAGCAGCCGGCCGAAAGCGATCGGGTGCGACGACTTGGCCGCACTCATGCGCAAGCGCTTGCCCGGCTTGATACTCGCCCGCGGGGACGATCAGGGTCTGGATGGCGGTGTCGCTTGTCGCGCTTGCGCAGCGACAGGAACAGACCCTGGAAGCGCCGGCTGTTGACGGTCGGGGTCTCGCCATCGACCGAATAGTCGGAATCGCCCCGTCTTTGCTCGGTGAGCTCCACGCCGACCAGGTTGTTGGCGATGATCTGAAGGCCGATCTCGGCGCGTTCGGTGGTCAGGCGCTTCATCCGCCGCACGATCCCGAGCGTCCACAACGCCTGTCCCTGCGCCCGCATCGCCGCGAGCGTTCCCAGCGTCACGACGTTGATCACCATCATCGGCGCGACCAGGCGATATCCCGTCTGCGAAACGTCGCGGACTTCCCAGGCGCCGCCCGGCGCAGCGTAGGTCGCGAGCCGGCGCCGAGCATCTTCCTCCGTGCGCGCGTTCTCGTTGCGCATTCGGCCGAAAGTCGCGATCTCGATCGAGTCGCCGAAATTCCCGGACCGCGACCTGCTGTCGATCAGCGGGCCGATCTCTTCGTCCCGGAGGAAGCCGGAGATCTTTGTGAATCCGACGATCGCGTCGACTGCTGCCGCTCGCCGTCGTTCGTTCGCCGCGGCGCGTCGACCGGTCTGAACTCGGGATCGACCTGCGAGGCGAGCTTGGTGAGCAGGTTCAGCTGATCTGCGCGACGCGAAGTCCGCTCCGAAAGCGGGTCGTTGCGCACTTTCTGCTCGAGCATCACGACGTTCTGCCTCAGCACGGCGTGCAGCGGGCGCGTATCGAGGAACAGAACGCGGCCTTCGAGCGGCTGAGGCGTTCGTCGCTTCAGGCCGGTCCGGGAGCCGAGGTCGACGTAGAAGCTTGTCGTCGACGAGCCTTCGATAGCGAGCCGTAGCGGCGCGCACCACTCGGAAAGCTGCTCGGCGACCCATTCCACGTGGCGCGGCGAGAGATTGCCCGCGTTCATCAGTTGAAGAAGCAGCACGCGCAGATATTCCTGCTCGATCGTCGTCAGCGTGCCGTTTGGGAGCGCGGCGACCGGCATCCGTTCGATCTGCGATGTGCACGCGACCTGAAACAACGCGTGCAGGTCTGCCCAGCGCGCGGGAATCCACTGCTCGTAGCGATACAGCCGGATCTTGGCGTCGAGTCCCTGATGGATGATCTGGCGCGCGATGAGCTCGGGAATGAGCGGCTGCCACTTGTTGTTTTGCGCATGCTCGCCCGCATCACGAGCGAAGGCCTGATAGCACAGCAGAAATCCTTGCGTCAGGTCGAACATCGCCTGCCAGATCTGGCTTTCGACGCGGGTCGAGCGGCTGCCGTGCTCCAGGTATTGCGCCGTCAGCGAGCGGCGCAGCTGCTCGGTATGCGCATCCAGATAAAACACGGCCTCCAGCCGCGCAGGCGCGCGGCGGGCGTTGCGCTCGGAGAGCGCGCCGAGCTCGACCAGGATCGCGGCGTGCACGGCCAGCGGATCGTTTGGTGGAAAAGTGGCGAGCCAGCGCTCCGCGGTTTTTGCGTCCGCGAGGGGGTCCTTAAGCGACTTGCCGAAACCGAACATGGTGATTTCTTCGGCCCGGGTACGATACTTGCACAGGTCTTGTTGTGGTCAGCAGCTGGCCGACGTTTCAAAGGGTGATTGTGCCGGAAGCCTTTGTTCCAAAAGCAGGATGATGGGGCAAAGCGCGTACTGGAGCAATACGCACAACGCACCTGAAAGACTGGCTGACGCGTTGCGGCGACAACTGCCGTTGCGCGTTAAGCTGAAAACGACAGCTGATTTCTTTATACTTGTGACACACAGGAGTACAGAGGAAACATCATGGGAATCTTGATAAAGGCGCCGACGCGCCGCAACGATGCCGGACTGCAAATCGCGATGCCCGTTGTCGGCGGCGAGGTGCGCAGTTCGTTGCACATACGTGAAGTGGTGCGAATCACCGGACTGCGACGCGAGCAGCTCTACATGTGGCAGCGCCGCTACGGCTTTCCCAACCCTGCGCGCGACGCGTTCGGGGATCGTGTCTACCCGCCCGACCAGGTAGCGCGGCTCAAGGTCATCAAGCAACTGTTGTCCGAGGGCTGGCGCGCCGGCGCGGTGGTGCCGCTCGCCGAATCGGCACTGCAGTCGATGCTCGGCATCGCAGTCGAAGACCCCGCGCCGCTTCCCGGCGAAATCGAGACGGCGGTAAAGCTCCTCGCGGAGCATCGCGTGGGTGAACTGCAGAATCACCTCTCCAAGCTGCTGGTCGGCCAGGGACTCCGGAGATTTCTGGAACAAACGCTTATCCCCCTCAACGAGGCGGTGCACGAGCACGTCGTTCGCGGCGACATGCAGAACTACCAGGAGCTTCGTTTTGCGGACCTCGCTCAGCGCCTGCTGCGCGATGTGACGCGCCTGGTGCGCCCCACGCGGGACGCAAGGCAGATCCTGGTCGCCACGCCACCTAACGATCCCAACCAGCTCGGGCTCGCGATCCTGGAGCTGCTGTTGTTCACGGAGGGAGTCAACTGTCTGACGCTCGGCAGCGGCGTTCCGGCGCAGGAAGTCGCCGGTGCGGCGCACGCCTACAAGGTGTGCCTCGCGATTCTGCTGTTCGACCGCGGAATTTCGGGCAAGATCGCGGGACAGGAAATACGATCGCTTCGAACTGCGTTGCCGGAAAACCTGCCGCTGGTGGTGAGCGGACGCGCCGTCAACCTGCTTGCGAAGCCCATTCCCAATGTGCGCACGGCCGCTGATTTCAGCTCCGTCATGGCAACCATGCGCGAGCTTGGCGTGATGCCTACCGTGCCCCAGGAAGTCCCGCAGCAGCGTGCCTGACACGGCAGTCCTTCGCTGGCCATGGCGCGTGGTCGCGCTCGTGGTGATCGCCGCGCTGAGCTATCTCGCTTGGCGCGGCTACCAGCAGCCCGAGCTCATTCTCGACTTCGCGAATCTCCGGTATTGCTAAGGAACCTCTGCATAAGTCCCGCGTGGTCGCGACGGAGGCTCGCCGGGATGAGATGCGCGAAGCGACGACACAGCAGATCGCCCGGCCAGCCCCGTCCCTCCGGGTTTCGCCGCAATGGCCTCATCTGCGTTGTTGCGCGGCTTGCGAATAGGACGAACTATTCGCTGCGCCGCGGCGCCTAGCATCTGAAGCCATTGCGACAGAAACGCGACTCATGTGGGGCTTTTGCAGAGGTTCCCTAACCGGCGAGGCTTCAAGGCTCGTTTAAAAAGTCCTCGAGCTTGCGCCGTTGCCGCTTGGTCGGGCGGCCGAGACTCTGAGGCGTGCCGAGCGCGGCGGCCTTGCGCATCGCGGTCTCATGCTCGCGTCTCGCGACGCTCTCTGGCATTTCCCTGTACAGAAGCGCCGCGGCAGCGGCGCCGCCGCGGTTTTCCGATAAGGCCAGCACCTCGATCTCCCAGACGAGACCGGACTTACGCACGCTCAGATGATCTCCAACCTTGAGCGCGCGCGAGGGCTTCACCCGCTCGTTCTCGACGCGTGCCTGGCCGGCCTCCAGCGCAAGCGCCGCGAGGCTGCGCGACTTGTACATTCGCGCCGCCCACAGCCACTTGTCGGCGCGAACGCGCTCAGACGCCGCCGCCATGGCGCTGCATCCAGTCGGCCGTTGCACCTGCCTCGGCATAGTCCTCGTCGCGCAAGGCAGCAGCGACGCGCACGCGGTCCTGCGCGCTCCTGTTTTGCGAGAGCTTGAACTTGGCGTCGATACGCTCAATGACGAGACGAAATGCCACGATGGCGCCGAGCATGGCGTCCAGGCGCGCGCCTGTCAGTTGAAGCGCCCACGGCTGCGGACGCCCGGATTCGAAGCGTTGGGTCAGGGCATTCACCGTGGCCAGCGTGCTTTCCCGGTCGGGCACGACGACGGCACGAGCTCGCACGTGCACGACCGCGTAGTTCCAGGTCGGCACCGCCGCCTCGGGCTCGAGATACCACGACGGAGAAACGTAGGCGTGCGGTCCATGGAACAACGCAAGCGTCGCGCCTTCCGCGAAGCGCTGCCAATGCGGATTGGCGCGCGCCATATGACCGATCAATTCACCCGGAGTGCCCGCTTCCGCCCGATGGAGCAGGGGCAGGTGGCTTACCTGCGCTTCACCGTTCGCTTGGGTGATGAGCGTCGCGAACGGATATTCGTGCACGAGCTGCAACGCGGCATCGGCGTTCCGCGGCACAAATGCCGGCGGTTGATAGACGCTCATGCGAGCGGCAAGGTGTAGATCGTCAGCGGCAGGCCGGAATTCTTGTCGAACGTTGCCCCGGCCTCGATACCCGCGCGGGCGACCGCTTCCGCGTTATGCAGGCGGTCGTAGAGGCTGAACATCGCGCCTATCGCGAATTCCCGGCCTGTGCCGACCGCCCAGAACTGGGTGTACTCGAAGACCTCACGCATGGAATAGACACCGAAAATCCCGCTGGAGTTGGCAATGACCGCGGTGACCTGGGTCGATTCGTACGGATCATCGTCTTCTTCCTTGGGATTGAGGAAGTGCTGCTCCTTCAGGATGGGATGGAGCTTGCGGAATGTCTCGAAAATCGCCCGCTTGTTGGAGAAGTCCAGATCGCCTTGCTTGGCGAGCAGGCTTTCGAACACAAGCTGATGCGCGGCGCTGCCGCAGAGCCCGATGTAGGTCCCTCGAAAATGCACGATCTTGTCCGAGGCGCGATCGAATTGCGCCGGCAGCCGCGTATCGCCGAACGTCGTCAGCGAATCGGCAGCGATGGCGACCTCATTGTTCTTGCGAACGATGACAAGTGTGGTCATGGGCAGTGCGGCGGAGAAGCGCGCCTGCTCGAGCGGGCGCGGCAGATCGGTCACACGTCGATTATACCGTGGGGCAACATGGCCACCGGCGGGAGCCGGTGCGGGTCCCATGACGATTGCGCCCATTGCCAGAATCCGCGGACCGTGACCGGCGGCGACGGCGGCTCGCGCTGATCGAGAAATCGCCACGCCTTGAGCAGCGCCTGCGCCGGATCGCCGGTGAGCGGCGCGGCGCCGCTTTGCTTGGACAGTTTGATCCCTTGCGAGTCCAGCGCCACCGCGTGGTGGAGATACGCAGGGGTCGGATATCCGAGTTCGCGTTGAAGCCAGATCTGCCTCGGCGTCGACGCGAGCAGGTCCGCGCCGCGAACGACGTGGGTAATGCCCTGCAGCGCATCGTCGACGACGACGGCGAGCTGGTACGCGAAGAGCCCGTCCGAGCGCCGGATCACAAAGTCGCCGACGTCGCGCCTGAGATTCTGCTCGTGCCAGCCTTGCACCCGGTCCGCAAAGCCGATCGTCTCGTCGCGCACGGCCACGCGCCACGCGGGCGCCTCGCGCACCTCCGCCTTACCCGCCCGGCAGGTCCCGGGATAGATGCGTTCGCCACCGATACCGCGCGGCGCGCCTTCGAGGACGGCGCGCGTGCATGAGCATTCGAACACCATTCCCCGACGCGTGAGTTCATCGAGGGCGGCTTGATACAGCGCGCCGCGCGCGCTTTGATGCACGACGGGTCCATCCCACTCGAACCCGTGCGCTTCCAGGGTCGAGAGTATATGGTCGGCAGCATGGGCGCGGCTGCGCGCCGCATCGACGTCCTCGATTCGAAGGACCCATTCACCGCGATGCGCCCGGGCGTCGCACCAGCTTGCGAGCGCTGCGATGAGCGAGCCGAAGTGGAGGGGGCCGGTCGGAGAGGGTGCGAAGCGGCCGCGATAGCGGGGTGCTGAAGCGGCGATCACACCGGTGGACCTGACGCGAGGCACCCGCGCCCGGTACGAGCGCGGTCGCGAGCTATCTGACGGATGCAGCGCCCACTTGGGCTGGAAACGCCGCTGCGGCGCTCGTCGTCGCGGGGTTCCACGTCCAGTTTCGCTGCATCAAGGCGAGAACGGCGTTCGGATATTCGCTGCGGCCCAGGCTGCCGTTGTATCGGCCGAGCGCGCGGTAGAGATCGCCCTTTTCCATATCGAGGTAGTGGCGAAGGATCGTGCACCCGTAGCGCAGATTCGTGCGCAGGGTAAAGAGGTCGTGTTCCGCGTTTCCGATCTGCCGCATCCAGAACGGCATCACCTGCATGTAGCCGCGTGCGCCGGCGCCCGAGACGGCATACTTGCGAAAATTGCTTTCGTGCTGGATCAATCCCAACACCAGCTGCGGATCGAGACCCGCGCGCGTCGCTTCATACTGCACGCTGATCAGGAAATCGCGGCGCGTCGGCCAGTCGGAAATTTTTGCCGCCAGCCGGGAGGACATCGCGGCGAGCCAAGCACCGCCTTCGCCCTCCTTTGTGAACACCAGGTTCGGCGCGGGATAGTCGCTGACGGAGCGGTGCAGGGAGTTTTGAACGTTCGCAGCAAGCGCTTCCTCGACTTGTGCTCCGGCAAGCGCGGCCCCCGCCGGAAGCGAAAGCCACGCGGCCAGCAGGATGCGGGCAAATGTGTTCGGTCTTGTCATTCCAGCCTGTTTCAAATTGAATGCGACAACTTGCCTTGCATGTCGGCAACGGCGTCCGATGCACGTACCGACGTCGGCTTCGCATCGCGGCGGTTCTGGTACTCGACGACGCCGTCCTTCAAACCGCGGTCGCCCACTGTAATACGGTGCGGAATTCCCAGCAACTCCAGATCAGCAAACATCACGCCAGGGCGTTCGCCGCGGTCGTCGAGGAGGACTTCGACGCCAAGCGCTTCCAACTCGTCGTGCAGCTTGTCCGCGACGGCGCGAACCTCGCTGCTGCGGTCATAGCCGACGGGTGCGATGGCGACGGAAAACGGCGCCATCGGCAGGGGCCAAATGATACCGCGATCGTCGAAATTCTGCTCGATCGCGGCCGCGACAACGCGCGTGATCCCGATGCCGTAGCAGCCCATTTCGACGAGCCGCGGCTGGCCCGTGGCGTCCAGAAATGTCGCGCCCATCGCTTCGGAGTAAACGGTGCCGAGCGCGAACACATGACCGACTTCGATTCCGCGCGCGATTTCCAGACGTCCTTTTCCGTCGGGCGAGGGATCGCCCGCGACGACGTTGCGCAGGTCGGCCACGAGATCGGGCTCCCGGCAGTCGCGACCGAAGTTGACTCCGCGCAGGTGGAACCCTGCTTCGTTCGCGCCGCAAACGAAGTCGCTCATCAGCGCGACCGTTCGATCGGCGATCAGCGGCATGTCCGGAGGAATTCCGATGGGGCCGAGGTAGCCGGGCGCGCACCCGGTGGCGTCGACGATCTCCGCGTCGCTTGCCCAACGAAATCCTTTCAGGCCCGCGATTTTTCCCGTCTTGACCTCGTTCAAGCTGTGATCCCCGCGTATGAGCAGCATGTGGACCTTGCCGCCCGCGTTGAGCATGATGCACTTGACCGTGCGTCCGAGCGGAAGATGCAACAACTTGGCGACCTCCTCGCACGTCGACATGCCTGGGGTCGCGACTCTTTGCATCGGCTCTGCGGGCGCCGCACGGTGCGCGGCGGGCGCGAGCGCTTCGGCAAGCTCGAGGTTCGCCGCGTAATCCGATTCGGGGGACCAGGCGATCGCGTCCTCGCCTGAATCGGCGACCACTTGAAATTCGTGCGATGCCGAGCCGCCGATCTGACCCGTGTCCGCGGCGACGGCGCGAAACCCAAGGCCGAGCCGCGCAAATATCCGTGCGTAGGCGTCGTACATCGCCTGATAGGACTTGAGCATCGAATCCTTGTCCACATCGAATGAGTACGCGTCCTTCATGATGAATTCGCGCGAGCGCATGACGCCGAACCGGGGCCGCACCTCGTCTCGAAACTTGGTCTGGATGTGATAGAGGTTGAGCGGGAGCTGCTTGTAACTGCGAATCTCCTTGCGCGCGATGTCGGTGATGACTTCTTCGGAGGTCGGCTGGACGATGAAATCGCGCTGATGACGGTCCTTCAGGCGAAGCAACTCGGGCCCATACTTGTCCCAGCGTCCCGACTCCTGCCACAGCTCCGCGGGCTGTATGACGGGCATCAGGAGCTCGATCGCGCCCGACGCGTTCATCTCTTCGCGCACTACGTTCTC
This sequence comes from uncultured beta proteobacterium, assembly GCA_963745385.1. Lineage (GTDB taxonomy): Bacteria > Pseudomonadota > Gammaproteobacteria > Burkholderiales > Casimicrobiaceae > PALSA-1003. The sequence continues at coordinate 268,307 of CAVUXI010000027.1, read as the reverse complement.
GACCTTGCGCAAGACACGGAGACCCAGCGGCATCCACGTGTATATGCCGGCGGCCAGCCGCTTGATCATCCCCGAGCGCAGCATGAGCTTATGGCTCGGGAGCTCGGCCTCGGCTGGGGCTTCCTTCAGCGTGGAGATGAGGAATTTCGAGGCGCGCATGGCAAATGGGTGTGAGCCGACGCCGGCTATCGGCCGGGCAAACTCTCGATTTTACCGTCTTCCCAGAGCAAACGCACCCGCGCGCATGCGACTCCAGCGGGAGGTCAGCGCACGACGATCACGGGCAGCCTGGAATGCGTCAACACCTTCTGCGTCTGACTGCCGAGCAGCAACGCCGATACTCCCGTGCGGGCGTGAGATGCCATGACGACGGCGTCGGCTTTTTGCTTTTTGGCCGCGGCAAGTATCGCCTCCCAGGGTGTCGAGGAGATCGAATGCACGGTGGTCAGCTTGACCCGCGACGCCGACGCTTTGAGCGCCACCTTCTTGAAAATCTTGTCCGCTTCTTTCTTGCACAGGAGCTCGTATTCCTGCGGCGACATCGGGTCGTATACGACCCCCTCCGCGTAGGCGGGCATCGGATAGTCCGGCGACGCATAGAACGCCGTAAGCCGCGCACTGAGCACGCGGGCGAGGCCGATCGCGTGGTCGACGGCCCTCATCGACAGCCTCGATCCGTCGGTGGCAACCAGAATGTTGCGATACATGTCATTTCCTCGAGCTTCGGACTGGGCCGTTATTATGCGCCGCGGTCTCCGGGCGGAGCCTGACTTCACCGGGCTGCAGGGGTGGCATGCGACAATTTGGCTCTCGCGAAGACTTGGGAAGCTCCCTTAAACTCGTGCGCACGTGATCGACATAGCCGACCCCCGCGTGTTTCCGGATCATGGCGACGATACCCACGCGCTGTTGGTTGACCTTGCGCGGGCGAGCCTCGCTGCGCCAAGCGGCGCGCACGCCGAGGAAATCGATCGCACCCTTGTCGCCGCACTGGTGGAGCGGTTGCAATCGCAGGACAGGCAGCAACTGCCGGACCTGATCTCCGGCTCACCGTCGGTCGAGGTTGCGCGGCATCTCTGGCGCCGGCTCATCGAGGCGTGGCGCGAGGCATCGCGTCCCACTCCCGAGCAAGGCGTGGCCGCGAACCTGTTTGCGCTGCCGCTGGTGATCGTCGCGGCAGCCGACGCCAGCGACGAGGTCGTGGGCGGCGCCGAGATCTCAGGCGTGCTCGGCGGACCCGAAAGGATCGCTGAGATGATGCGCGCGGGCGGAGCGCTTGCGGGCAACCAGACGTTTGTCTTGTCCAGCGCGCTTACGTCGGCCGATGCGATCGGCCTCGAACGTTTGCCGGACCTGCTCTTATGGCAGAGGCTCGGGCTAGACGGTCTCGAGGTCCAGCGTGACGTGCCCCCCACGCCTGTCGCGATGCAGCCGGGACATGAAGGGGTTCATTTGCGCTTCATCTTCGGCACCGCGTTGGCGGCGCCGGACCGCGACTTGTTTGCCGATCCGGGGGTTTCTCGGTGGGGACTTGCCGTCGCGCAGGAGCTCGCGCACCAACTTGCACTCCCGGGATTCTCGGTGCTCGCGTTACCCGGCGCGCCGCAGACCCCGCTCGTCGCCCTGCAAAACGGCCGTTCGGCGCAGCGCGAGGTCGGAGCGCAGCTTTTCGTCAGCAACGCGCTGCGCCGCCTGCGCGCCTCCGTCGGCGAACCATCGGCGATCGTCAGCTCTCATCGCTGCCCCGCGGCGCCGGGCGGGGGCGAGCTCCGCCTCTCGCTTTCGAGCCCTTTCGATCCCCGGCGGGCAGAGGGATTCCGCTGTCCCCTCTTCGTTACGGACCGCGTGAATGATGTCGCCGTGTTTCTTGTCGATCTGTTGCGTGATTGCCGGGTCTCCGATATCCGTGTGCTCGGCGGCGTCCACGGCGATCGTGACCCGGCAACGGGCTTGACGCTGTTGTTCAAGCCCAACGCGATGCCCGAAGGCGAGTCGACGCTTATTCACTGATAAAGAAAGATGGGCATGGATAATCCGACGAGGGACGATCAGGTTGCGAGCAGCGCCCACATCGCGCTTGACCAGGCTGCCTCGCGTTTACCGACGCCGGACGGCAAGCGCTCGGTGGCGCTCTTCGAGCACGGTAGTCTTCAAGTCAAGCTGTATGCGCCGCGTGGAATCGACCCGCAGACTCCCCACGCACGCGATGAGATCTACGTGGTCGCGCGAGGCGAAGGCTGGTTCATCCACGGCGATCGAAGGGATCGCTTCGTTGCGCAGGACGTGCTGTTCGCTGCAGCCGGAGTCGTTCATCGCTTCGACGCGTTCTCGGATGATCTTCTGGTATGGGTTTTCTTCTATGGACCCGAGGGCGGGGAAAGGGAGAGCCCGAAGGTCTAGTCTTCATCGCGGCGCCTGATTTTGCCGACGCCGCTTATCTGCTGCTCGATCTTGGGGTCGCCGATGTATTCGACGACGCCTGCGCCGGAGATATCTACTTTCAGCAAACGTGCGGCGTTGACAATGGCCTTGCCCGCGCCGCTCACACGAATGTCGGCCTTGTCGCTCACCAGCGAGCCCGCGCGATACGAGCCCGCGCCGGAAAGGTCGATCTGCTGACTTTCGACTTTGCCGGCGATGTCGGCGCTGACAGCGCCGGACCCGTCGAGCCACAGGCGGGTTGCCTGAAGGTCGCCGATTTTAAGCGAACTCGCGCCGGACACCTCGACGCGTAAATCGTCGGCACGCAGCTTGTCCGCCTTGAATTTGACCGCGCCCGCGGACTCGATCCGATCGAGCGTCACGAGGTCGATGGTGATCCTGGGCGTACGCCCGCGCGAGCCGGCGTCGAACCAATCCCACCAGCGACGCTGCTGCGAAATCGTAACGATCAGGGTGCGGTCGCGAACCTCGGTCTTGATCCCGGGCAGCAGTTGCGACGGCGCTTCGACCGTCACGCCTTCCTTGCTGCCCTGGTGGAGAGTCACTTCTGCCAGGCCCGCGATGTCGATTCGACTGAAGCCGGCGGCGCTGCGCGTTTCGCGCTGGATATCGGCGACCGAATGCCGCTTAGTCAGCGCTGTCGCGGCTACGGCGGCCAGCACGGCCACGACAATGACGGAAAAGACTATAAGGAAGACTTTCACGGCAGGCGCGTTCCCTTTGATCCCTGACTGTTTAGATGCGCGAAGGACAGGGCACGGATTCGGTCAGGACTCGATTGCCCGGGCATCAATGCCCGCGCAAGTCTCGCAGATAGCACCGGGCATTCTCGACGTAATGGTCGGCGATCGCTCGCAGACGCGCGACCTCGGCATCGTCGAGGGAGCGAACGACTTTCCCCGGGGAGCCCAAGACGAGGGACCGGTCCGGGATCACCTTGCCTTCAGGAATCAGGGTGTTCGCGCCGATCAGGCAGTCACGCCCGATCACCGAGTGATTCAGGAGCACCGCCTTGATGCCGATCAGCGATCCCTCGCCGATGGTGCAGCCGTGGAGCATCACGAGATGCCCGATGCTCACGGACGGGCCGACGTTCAGGGGGATTCCGGCGTCCGTATGCAGAATCGATCCGTCCTGAATATTCGACCGCTCGCCGACGGTTATCGTGTCGTTATCGCCGCGAATGACGACGTTGAACCAGATGGATACCTCGGATTCGAGGACAACGCTGCCGATGATGCTGGCATTGGGCGCGACATAGTGGTCGCTTCCATGAAGTACGACGCTGCGCGAACCGAGGTTGTAGAGCATGGCCTTCGCCCAGCAAAGGCACCATCATACGGCAGCGCCGCAGCGCGCCGTGGGTCGTGGCTATAATGTGGCGTTGCTTTCGGATCAGGCGCCGACATGAATCTCGACCGCGTTCCCGCCGGCAAGGATATCCCCCACGACTGCAACGTGATCATCGAGATCCCGATGCACGGTGAGGCGATCAAGTATGAGGTCGACAAGGAAACCGGCGCCGTATTCGTCGACAGGTTCATGTCGACCTCCATGCACTATCCCTGCAACTACGGCTACATTCCCAACACGCTTTCCGACGACGGCGATCCATCGGACGTGCTGGTCCTCTCGCCGGTTCCCCTTATCACCGGAGTCGTGGTCCGCTGCCGCCCGATCGGTATGCTGAAAATGGACGACGAAGCCGGCGGTGACTCGAAGATTCTCGCGGTGCCGATCGATAAGCTCTCCAGCCTTTACCGCGCCATCGAATCGCCGCGCGACCTACCCGATCTCACGACGCGTCAGATCGCGCATTTTTTCGAGCACTACAAGGATCTCGAGCCCGGCAAATGGGTGCGCGTGTCCAACTGGGTAGGCGCCGAGGAGGCAAAGCGGGAAATACTCGCGAGCGTGACGCGCTTCAATGATGCGCGGGCCCGGTCGGATTGACCGGCGGCGGAGACGGCGCCTCCGGTCTCGTCGGTTCGCGAAAAGGAAGCTCCGGGACCAGCCGAGTGCCCGCGATCCGATCGTGCAGAAACTGTCGGTCGGGATCCAGCAATGCCCAAGCATGATTGAGCGCCAGCACCGCGAGCGCCCATCGACCGTGGTCGTGCGGTTTGAGCAGCAGATAGGCGAGGATCGCGAATGCCGGGGGGATCCAGCACGCCAGATAGCGTAACAGCGCTCGCCGTATGGTCACCGCCGCGCCATCGGCGCTTTCCAATGCGATACGCCAGGTCTTCATCGGCAACGTGCGCCGGCCGCCGGTCCATAGCCAGATGCAGTAGGCGCCGCAGATCGCAAAAATAACTCCGAACGACACGGCGCGGCTCACGGGGGCCAAGACGGTCAAAGAGTGGCCGGCGCCGTGCGCGAGCCCGAAAGGCAGCATCGCAAACCCAAGTGCCAGAACCAGAGCGGCCAATAGCAGGCATTCGTAGGCTGCGGCCGCAATGCGTCGCGGCAGACTCGCCAAAGCGCGAGCCGAGACCGTCACGGGGTCAAGGCGTAACCGGGGCGGGGCCGGTGGGGGTGGCGGCGGACGTCTTACCGGGTGGCGGGACGGTCACTGGGTGGGTGGCCAGCTCACGGCGCTTTTCCGGCGGGAGCTGCTGATATTCCTGCCACTTCTGCTGAACCTCCTGGCGCTTCTCCGGCGGCAGTTGCTTCATAGTCTTGTACTGCTCTCTCGCCACACGGCGCTGATCGGGGGTGAGGCGCGCCCACGCGCTCATTTGTTCCTGGATGCGCTGCTGCTGCGGAGGTGGCATCGCCGGATAGCGTTTGGCGATCCCCAGCCATTTTTGTTTGCGCGCGGCATCCAGCTTGTCCCATTCCGGGGCGAGAGGGGCCAGGATCTGTTTTTCCCCCGCTGAAAGGTCAGCCCAGGCGGGTGACCGAAGGGTCAGTGGGACCGCGCCTGCCGGCGCCGCCAGAATCAAGGCCAGCGCGCAGACCCATATCCATCCCAGCGACCTCAGGGTTCCGGCTGCTTCAGCCAATTTTGGAATCCCCGATCCAGGTAGGCCTCGATAGGCAGATCGGAGGTCAAGATGGCTGCATCCGTCTCTTCGATATCGTGTTGCTGCTGGAGCGCCTGCCATTGATAGTAGACTCCGCCACCGACAATCAACAGGATCCCGAGCCAGATGCGGACGTCGCCCAAGCGCTTGCCACCGCTCAACGTCCCTCCGTCACCGGCCAGCGCCAGCTCGGACACATGCTTGGGATCGGAGAGATGCGCTAAAGCCTCATGGCGGGCGAGTTGAAGCCTGTACGCCGTTCCGGCTTTGAGTTGTGCCGTTCCGCGATCGAGATAACCGGTTATTTTCTTTGAGAAATCGGTTTCGTTCATAGCGAGACCCCTTTGGCTCTAAGCGTTTCAGCCAAGGCATGGACCGCTCGCGAACAGTGCGTTTTCACGCTGCCTTGCGAGCATCCCATTGCCTTGGCGGCCTCGGCCACGTCGAGTTCTTCCCAATAACGCAATAGAAACGCTTGACGTTGACGTGCCGGAAGCCGCGCCAAGGCCTGCTCGATGATCGCCACGATTTGCCCCTGTTCCAGCTGTCGGGCTGGGTCTGCCGCGGTATTCGAGTCGGACCGCGCAGGCAAAGTTTCTAAGAGGTCGAAATCATCGTCTTTATCGTCTTTCTGTCCAAACGCTGACAGGAGCGTCGTCCAGGTCGAGCGCACTTTCTGACGCCTGAAATGATCGTGGATGGTGTTCTGAAGGATCCGCTGGAACAGCATCGGCAGCTCAGCCAGAGGCTTGCCCGAGTATTTTTCCGTCAGCTTCAGCATCGCGTCCTGGACCACATCGAGCGCGGCATCTTCGTCTCGGACCGCGAACATCGCCTGCTTGAATGCGCGACGTTCGACTTCCGCCAGAAACGCCGAAATTTCTTGATGCGAAGCCAGGGGATGTTCCGGAAGGGGGCGAAGTTTGGAAGGGAATTATAAGCACAAGGTCCGAGCGCCTAGGCTCCTATGGGATTGTGTGCTGCAGCAAAACCGTTGACGAAATCGTATCGAGCCGCTAATGTTTGATGAGTCGGCCTGTCCTTAGCCGACGGATGCACTGCAAAACGGTCGTTCGCGTTCCATCCGACGGCGCCACAAGTGCTTTCGGACACTCCTGGAGAACGCAGCGGTACCGGCTTTCTACCCATTCGAGCCTTGGTTGGACGCGCATTACCCGATATCGCGTCCTTGACAGTTCGCCGCAGATTGCAGATCCGGCCGCATGAGCGGACCGGAAGTGGGCACTTTTTCGAGCTGAGGCGCACATGCAGCTTACAGGCGCAGAAATTGTCATCCGCTGCCTTCAGGAAGAGGGCGTCGAGTACGTTTTCGGCTACCCGGGCGGCGCGGTTCTCAACATCTACGATGAATTGTTCAAGCAGGACAAGGTCAAGCATGTCCTGGTCCGGCACGAACAAGGCGCGGTACACGCCGCCGACGGCTATTCGCGTTCATCGCACAAGGTCGGCGTCGCGCTCGTAACGTCGGGACCCGGCGTGACCAACTCGGTGACGGGGATCGCCACCGCGTATATGGATTCGGTGCCGCTGGTCATTATCACCGGCCAGGTGCCCACGCACGCCATCGGTCAGGACGCCTTCCAGGAATGTGACACCGTCGGGATCACGCGGCCGTGCGTGAAGCACAACTTCCTCGTCAAGGATGCCAAGGACTTGGCGGTCACCATCAAGAAGGCGTTCTATCTCGCCGCGACCGGCCGCCCGGGTCCGGTCCTGGTCGACATCCCCAAGGATGTCACCCAGGCTCAGGCTGAATACGTCTACCCGAAGACGGTGTCGCTGCGCTCGTACAACCCGGTGACCAAGGGCCACGCGGGCCAGATCAAAAAAGCAGTCCAGCTATTGCTCGAGGCCAAGCGTCCGATGGTGTACGCGGGCGGCGGCGTCATCCTGAACAACGCGTCCTCGCAGCTCACGCGACTGGTGCGCCTGCTGGGCTTCCCCTGCACCAACACGCTCATGGGGCTCGGCGGCTTCCCGGGGACCGACCCGCAATTCACGGGCATGCTCGGGATGCACGGCACGTTCGAATCGAACATGGCGATGCAGAACTGCGACGTCCTGCTTGCGGTCGGCGCGCGCTTCGACGACCGTGTGATCGGCAACCCGGCGCACTATTTCCGGAGCGATCGCCGCATCATCCACATCGACATAGACCCTTCATCGATCTCCAAGAGGGTCAAGGTCGACGTTCCCATCGTCGGCTATGTCGCCGACGTGATGGACGAGATGCTCAAGATCATCGAATCGTCGAACGTCCGTCCGGACGCCGGCGCGTTGAAGTCGTGGTGGGCAGAGATCAAGGAGTGGCAGCGCAAGGATTGCCTGAAATACGACAAGAAGAGCGAGCTCATCAAGCCGCAATTCGTCATCGAAAAGCTCTACGAGATCACCAAGGGCGACGCGTTCATCACATCGGACGTCGGGCAGCATCAGATGTGGGCGGCGCAATATTACAAATTCGACAAGCCGCGGCGCTGGATCAATTCGGGCGGTCTCGGAACGATGGGCTTCGGTCTTCCCGCCGCCATGGGCGTGCAACTGGTCAATCCCGGTGCAACGGTCGCGTGCGTGACCGGCGAAGCCTCGATCCAGATGTGCATCCAAGAGCTTTCCACCTGCAAGCAGTACCACCTGCCGATCAAGATCGTGAACCTGAACAACCGCTATATGGGGATGGTTCGTCAGTGGCAGGAATTCTTCTACGGCAACCGCTACGCGGAATCGTACATGGACGCTTTGCCCGACTTCGTGAAGCTGTCGGAGGCGTACGGCCACGTCGGGCTGAAAGTCGAGAAGCCGGGCGACGTCGAAGGCGCGCTCAAGGAAGCCTTCAGGCAGAAGGAGCGCCTGGTGTTCCTCGACTTCATCACCGACCAGGCGGAGAACGTGTTCCCGATGATCCCCGGCGGCAAGGGGCTTACCGAAATGATCCTCGCCGAAGAGTTGTAGCGTGAGAAGGATCCGATTTACGCCCCGCTGGCAAGCGCCATGAGACATATCCTGTCGATTCTCGTCGAAAACGAGGCCGGTGCGCTTTCCCGGATTTCCGGGCTGTTTTCCGCGCGCGGCTACAATATCGAGTCGCTCACGGTGGCGCCCACCGAGGACGCGACGATGTCTCGCATGACCATTGTCACCGTCGGCTCGGACGACGTCATCGAGCAGATCACCAAGCAGCTCAATAAGCTCGTCGAGGTCGTCAAGGTGATCGACCTGACCGACGGCAATCACATCGAGCGTGAGCTCATGCTGGTCAAGGTTCGTGCGGCGGGGAAGGATCGCGAGGAGATGAAACGGCTCGCCGATATTTTTCGAGGCAGCATCCTCGACGTCACCGACAAGAGCTACACCATCGAGCTCACGGGCACCGGATCGAAGCTCGATGCGTTCCTGCAGGCGATGGAGCCGGGCATGATTCTCGAGACCGTGCGCACCGGCGCGTCGGGCATCGGGCGCGGCGAGCGCATTCTCAGGGTATGAAGGGAAAACGATGAAAGTCTATTACGACAAGGACGCCGATCTCTCCCTGATCAAGGGCAAGAAGGTCGCGATCGTCGGTTATGGCTCTCAGGGCCATGCTCACGCGCAGAATCTCAATGATTCCGGCGTGAAGGTCACGGTCGCCTTGCGAAAATCCGGCGCGTCGTGGGACAAGGCGAAGAAGGCGGGACTCAAGGTGGCGGAAGTCGGCGAAGCGGTGAAGGGCGCCGACTTCGTGATGATGCTCATGCCCGACGAGCACATCGCCGCGGTTTATCGGGATGAAGTCGAACCGAACATCCGCAAGGGGGCGACGCTCGCGTTCGCGCACGGCTTCAACATCCACTACGGACAGGTCAAGCCGCGCGAGGACATCGACGTGGTCATGATCGCGCCCAAGGCCCCCGGTCACACCGTGCGCTCGACGTACGTCCAGGGCGGCGGGACGCCGATGCTGATAGCCATTCACCAGGACCCCAGCCGCAAGGCGCGCGACCTCGCGCTTTCGTACGCCGCGGCGATCGGCGGCGCGCGTGCGGGCGTCATCGAGACGTCCTTCAAGGAAGAGACCGAGACCGACCTGTTCGGCGAGCAGGCCGTTCTCTGCGGTGGCTGCGTGGAGCTCGTGAAAGCGGGCTTCGAGACGCTCGTCGACGCCGGCTACGCGCCGGAAATGGCCTATTTCGAATGCCTTCACGAGCTCAAGCTCATCGTCGACCTCATGTACGAGGGCGGCATCGGCAATATGAACTACTCGATATCGAACAACGCGGAATACGGCGAGTATGTCAGCGGTCCCAAGATCATCGGCGAGTCGACCAAGAAAGCGATGCGTGAGGCACTCGATCGCATCCAGAGCGGCGAGTACGCCCGCGACTTCATCCTCGAGAACCGCGCGGGTGCGCCGACGCTGCTCTCGCGGCGGCGGATGACGGCCGAGCATCAGATCGAGCAGGTCGGCGGCAAGCTGCGCGAAATGATGCCCTGGATCAAGAAGAACAAGCTCGTCGATCAATCGCGAAATTGATCGGATGCCCGGCGGCGTGAGATCACCCGAACATCAGCGCGGATGGGTCGGTATCGTGGTCCTGCTGCTCGCGCTGGTGATTGTCGCGGTTCTCGCGCAGACCGTCATCAAACAGTACGGTTTGCTCGGAGGGTTGGACCAGCGTTTACAGACCGCTAGACCGGGCGAGGCGCCGCGCGCGCCCGGCGTGATCGCACCCGCGGCGATCGATCCGACGACAACGCCCGTGCCGGCCAACGCGCTCGAGCGCGCTCGCGGACTCGAGAGCGCCGTCCAGAAGCAAGCGCAGGATCTCGGCAAGGAAATCGACGACGCGGCAAAATAGCGGTTGTCGGTCCGCCCGCGTACGGATTGCCGCGCGGGCGGAGCTTCACACCATGAATTCTCCGCGCTCTCAGATGAACGCCAACTATCCGCACCCGATCATCGCCCGAGAAGGCTGGCCGTTCCTCGCCATTTCGGCGGCGGTTGCGCTCGCGCTGTCGTTTACGTCGTGGTGGCCGCTCGCGCTCCCCGCGTGGCTCGCGGTCATCTTTATCGCGCAATTCTTCCGCGATCCGCCGCGGCGCGTGCCCGCGCAACCGAACGCCGTCCTGTCTCCGGCCGATGGACGCGTCGCGTCGGTCGAGAAAGCGCGCGACCCCTATCTCCACCGGGATGCTCTCAAGATCAGCGTGTTCATGAACGTCTTCAACGTCCATTCCAACCGAAGTCCCGTGGACGGTTTGGTAAAAAGCAAGTGGTATCACGCCGGGAGCTTCGTCAATGCGGCGCTGGACAAGGCATCGCTGGAGAATGAGCGCAACGCGCTCCATATCGCTACGCCCGATGGCGTGGACGTCACATGCGTACAGGTTGCCGGGCTCATTGCTCGCCGCATTCTGTGTTATGTCGGCCCCGCCGATACGCTCGCGCGCGGCCAGAGATACGGGTTCATCCGCTTTGGCTCGCGCGTCGACGTATATTTGCCGGCGAGCTCCAGGCCGAAGGTCGCCGTCGGCGACGCCGTCCACGCGACGAGCACTATCATCGCCGAGCTGAATTAGGCGTCACTGCGGCAGCGCTTTTTCTGGCGCAGTTGGTTTGCGAGCCGGGACGCTAGCTGCTAGGCTTTGCCTATGAGCGACTACCAGCAGGAGCGCGCGCTCGCCAAAAACCGCATCCGTCGCCGCGGCATCTATCTGCTGCCCAATCTGTTCACGACCGCAGCGCTGTTTGCCGGCTTCTACGCCATTGTGCAAGCGATGAACGGGCGGTTCGACCACGCCGCGATCGCGATTTTCGTAGCGATGGTCCTCGACGGCCTCGACGGCCGCGTCGCGCGCCTCACCAAGACGCAGAGCGCCTTCGGCGCCGAGTACGACAGCCTGTCCGACATGGTTTCATTCGGGGCCGCGCCCGCGCTGGTCGTATACGAGTGGGCGCTTCGCAGCATGGGAAAGCTCGGATGGATCGCGGCATTTGTCTACGTCGCGGGCGCGGCGCTACGCCTGGCGCGGTTCAATACCATGCTCGAAGTAGCCGACAAGCGATTCTTCCAGGGATTGCCGAGCCCATCTGCCGCGGCGCTGGTCGCTGGATTCGTGTGGGTCATCGAAGATTACGCGATCGACCCTGAAAACGTCCGCTGGGCCGCATGGTTTGTCACCGTCTTCGCGGGTCTCACCATGGTCAGCAATCTCAAGTACTACAGCTTCAAGACGATCAACCTGCGCCGCAGCGTTCCTTTTGTCGCGGTGTTCCTGATCGTGCTTTTCTTCGGGCTGGTGAGTTATCAACCGCCGCTCGTCCTGTTCGGCGTGTTCGCCGCCTATTCGATCGCAGGCTACGTCTGGTCCGGGTGGGTCGCTCTGCGGCGCCGCCGAGGCTGACTTCGCTAATCTGAGAGGCGGTTCGAGCGCCCCAGGGGTCGGATTCGATGGTACAGGCGCGTCTCCGAGCTACGGCGTCACGGCGATTCGCGGCGCCGGGTTCTTATGACGCAATTCCCGGAGGGCCATAGGTCGGGGAGGTGTGGATTCGTGGCGGGCGCATGGTTCGGGAGTGGTCGAAAATCAGCTGACGCCCTGCGTGATCGCGTCGACCGACTCAACCGAGTCGCGAAGACGTATCACAAGTTCGATCTCGGTCGCGGACTTGTGATCGAGGGCGATTACGACATCGGCAAATACATCGACCACTACGGTATCCCCCCGCACCTCGAGGGTTCTTCGGTGCTGGACGTCGGCACTGCATCGGGCGCACTGGCAGTCGAATGTGCGCGGCGTGGCGCGGATGTCACCGCGATCGATCTATGGAAAAGTTCCGAAGCCATGGAAATCGCGTGTTCGGCGTTCGGAGTGCGGGTCAAGTACATTCAGCGAGACCTGTTCGATCTCGATGATTCGCTCGGAACCTTCGACCTGGTCATCTGCGGATCGATGCTGCTGCACGTCGCGTCTCCGCTCGATGCCCTGCGCAGGATGCGAAGTGTTTGCCACGATCGCGTAATCGTCTCCACGACATGCCCGGCCGACAGCGCGACGAATGATCGGCCCGTTTGCGACTTTCTTGGAGTCCATGCAAGCGACGGCGACTATTGGCACTATTGGACGATCAGCTCTGCAGCGCTGACGAGAATGCTGCTCGCCGCGGGCTTTGCCACGATCGGCGAATCGTCTCACTTCGTGCTGCAAACCGAACCTGGGCGCGCACACTATGTCTCTCCTCACGTGGTCGTAACCGCCCGAGTCTGATTGTTCGGCGTGGGGATCGCCTCGCTGCCCAAAGACTCACCGGTGCTTGCGCCCGGCTCTAATCGCCGCTATAGTTAAACGCATGAGCAGCTTGCGCGATCCCTTCGCGTCTTCGCCCGACCGCCATTCTCGGCGGTCCGCTGCTGCTGCGCCCCGCGCGCAGATAAAACACACTCCCCTTGCAGTATCTGTGCTTCGTCAGGCAGCGCCAGACGGAGAAAGCGTCCAGAATCCAGCTTAGCAGGAGCCCAGCATGAAAGACCACTTGATCATATTCGACACGACTTTGCGCGACGGCGAGCAGAGCCCCGGCGCATCGATGACCAACGAGGAGAAGATGCGCATCGCGAAGCAGTTCGAGCGTCTGCAAGGTCGACGTCATCGAGGCCGGCTTTCCGGCGTCGTCCAACGGCGATTTCGCTGCGGTCAAGGCCATCGCGAGGCGATCAAGGACAGCACCGTATGCGGGCTCGCCCGCGCCAACGAGCAGGACGTGCGCCGCGCGGGTGACGCGCTCAAGGGCGCGAAGTCCGGCCGCGTGCACACGTTCATCGCGAGCTCGCCCATCCACATGAAGATGAAGCTGCGGATGACGCCCGATCAAGTGCTCGATCAGGCCGTGAGAGCGGTCAAGTGGGCGCGTGAGTACACCGACGACGTCGAGTTCTCGCCCGAAGACGCGGGCCGCTCCGAGATCGATTTCCTGTGCCGCCTGCTGGAAGCGACGATCGCCGCAGGCGCGACGACCGTCAACATTCCGGACACCGTCGGCTACACGATGCCGTGGCAGTTCGGCGAGCTGATCAGGACGCTGCGCGAGCGCATTCCCGAATTCGGACAAGGCAGTCTGGTCGGTGCATTGCCACAACGATCTCGGCATGGCCGTTGCCAATTCGCTCGCCGCGGTCATGAACGGCGCGCGGCAGGTCGAGTGCACGATCAACGGCCTCGGCGAGCGCGCCGGCAACGCGTCGCTCGAAGAGATCGTGATGGCGGTCAAGACGCGCAAGGACGTGTTTCCGTGCACGACGCGCATCGACACCACGCAGATCGTCGCGGCGTCGAAGCTCGTCTCGGGCATCACCGGCTTTCCGGTGCAGCCGAACAAGGCCATCGTCGGCGCCAACGCCTTCGCGCACGAATCCGGCATTCATCAGGACGGCGTGCTGAAGCACCGCGAGACCTACGAAATCATGCGCGCCGAGGACGTGGGCTGGAATGCGAACAAGCTTGTGCTCGGCAAGCTCTCCGGCCGCAACGCGTTCAAGAACCGCCTCGCCGAGCTGGGCATCGATCTCGGCAGCGAGGAAGCGGTCAATCACGCGTTCGCGCGATTCAAGGAGCTCGCCGACAAGAAGGGCGAAGTCTTCGACGAGGACCTGCACGCGCTCGTCTCCGACGAGCAGGTCACCCCAGAACGCGAGCACTACAAGCTGGTCGCGCTGAAGATCGTCTCGGAAACGGGTGAAGTGCCGCAGCGCCAGGTCACGATGGGCGCTGGAGATACCGAGCACAGCGTGCAGACGCGCGGCGACGGACCGATCGACGCGACGTTCCGCGCGATCGAGCTGATGGCGCATTCCGAAGCGCGAAGATGCTGCTTTACTCGGTCAACGCGATCACGACCGGCACCGACGCGCAGGGCGAGGTGACCGTGCGGCTCGAGCGCGACGGCCGCATCGTCAACGGTCTGGGATCGGACACCGACATCCTGGTTGCGTCGGCCAAGGCGTACATCAACGCGCTGAACAAGCTGCACAGCAAGCAGCAGCGTCTCAATCCGCAGCTCGCGGCGTAATGCCACAGGAGCATCGACGAGTGAGCGCGGCGGGATGCAGATAGGCGAAGTCAACCCGAGCAGCGCTGCTGGCGAGCAGGCGTCGCTGCCGGCATCGTTTCGGTTGGGCGGTACCGATCTGCCGGTCTGGCCCGATAACCAGACGCCTGCGCCGATATCGGCGTCGCTCATGGCGATTCTCACATTCGCCGACTGGGAGACCTACCACCCCGCACTGATCGAGGCGGCGCTCGAAGGCTGAAAAGGACCCGCAGCTGCGTCGATCCCCTCTATCGCGGCGATTTGTGGTGTCAAAGTACGCAAGATCCCGGAGTGGAGCTCACCGGCCGCGCGCACTGATCCACGCCCGGGCGCTCATGCTCGCGCACCGCACGCTGTCGCGGCGGCCGATCTACTCGCGACGACAACTGGGGGAGCATCTACCGCGCGCGGAGACCACTGCATGCCGCACAGCCATCTGCGCTCGAACGTCAGCGTTGTTTACATGCTCGATCCCGGGGACGGCGACCCCGCCGACCCGGTCGCAGCCAGGCTGTGCTTTTCCGATCCGCGCATCGAGGCCTGCTGCCCCGACGAACCTGGCCGGGTGACGCGCCTGATGATGCCTACGATGTCGCCCGGGACCATGCTCATCTTCGCAAGCGACTACGTCCACAGCGTCAATCCCTACTATGGCAGGCGGCCGCGCATCACCTTGTCCTGGAACATCACTCTGGAGAAGCTGCCGGGGCGACCGGGTGAGGGTTGGATGTAGTCCGACGGGCCGGGCAACCGGCGCGCGATGGGGTTGGCCGGCGGTCCAGGCGGGTGTGGCTCCGATACCACAAAAATGAGACGCGGGCGCCAGCACGGCAGTTGATGGCTTGACTGCGCAAGATGCCGCTGTTAGCGTCAAGATGTGGGTTGCGGCGTGTTTCCGTCAGGATATACACAACCGTTGGGATGCAATTTTAAAGGGGAAAAAGCATGTCTCAGGGAGCTAGGGCGCTGTTGGGGGTATTTTCAGCGGTCGTATGTTTGGGTCTGTCAGCCGCCGCGTGGGCGGGAAGTGTGTTGATCGTGAATGGTGCAAGCGCGACGTCTGAACCAAGTACGACCGCGGACATCACTGCCCACTTGCAGGCGCTCGAGACTGCGGCGGGAAACACCACCACAGTCGCCGACATTCCGCCGGCGTCGCTCGCGCCGTACGACGAGGTCTGGGACATCCGGTTCTCGAACTCCTGGCCCCTCACGGCCGGCGATCAGGCGGAGTACCTTGCGTTCCTGCAATCGGGCAAGCGGATGTTCGTCATGGGAGAGAACGCCGGCTTCGCCACCCGCAACACCAGCGTCATCGCCTTCATTACCTTGTTGGGCGGCGGCAACCTCACCTTCGTGGTCCCGGCACAAACGCAGACGGTCAACCCGCCGTTCACATCGCCGAATCCGGTGACTACGATCAGTTATAGCGCTTCGGGGGGCGCCACGTCCGCCGGAACCGGATTCTTTGCGACCAGCGCCGGCGGCAGCGGTTCGGCCATCGCCTGGAGCCCGGGCCAACTGAGCAATGCCGCCGGCGGCCGGCTGGTCGTGGTGTTCGACGTCAACTTCATGCAGGCCAGCGCCAGCACCAACGAGATCAACTTCTTCAAGAACCTCATCGGCTTCATCACGAACGGCGGCGGTCCGCCGGCTACCGTGCCGACGCTGAGCCAGTGGGCCTTGATCGTCTTGTCGCTGATGCTCGTGACCTTCGGAATGCTGGCTGCCTATCGCAGGCGTCGCTAGTCTTTCTGGATCTTCTCCAAAGCGGGGCTTCGCCTGAAAGCGAAGCCCCGTTTGTCGTATAGTCCCTGGAGTCGACGGCTCTGTGCATCCGTCCGGCGCTTCCGCGTGGGAGTTTGGCAATGAACCCATCCGAGTACGGACCCGGCATCGAAATCACGGGCCGAATCACCCCCGGCTACGCAGAGATCCTGACGCCCGACGCTCTCGCCTTTGCGGCGGAGCTCCAGCGCAAGTTTGGCGGGAGGCGGAACGAGTTGCTCGCCCGACGCGACGCTCGACAGGCAGAGCTCGACACCGGCAAATTGCCCGATTTGCTTCCCGAGACGCGCTCGGTGAGAGAGGGCTCGTGGACGTGCGCGCCGATTCCCGCGGATATCGTGGATCGGCGGGTGGAGATCACCGGTCCCGTCGATCGAAAGATGATCATCAACGCGCTCAACTCCGGCGCGAACGTCTACATGGCGGACTTCGAGGACGCGAATACGCCCAGCTGGGAAAACAACGTGCAGGGCCATCTCAATCTGCGCGACGCCATTCGCCGCAGAATCGACTACGTCAGCCCTGAAGGAAAGGCCTACAAGCTCAACGACAAGACCGCCACGCTTTTTGTCCGTCCCCGCGGCTGGCATCTGCAGGAAAAGCACGTCAAGGTCGACGGAAAGATGATCTCCGGCGGTATCTTCGATTTCGCGCTGTATTTCTTCCACAATGCCAAGGAGCTCGTGCCTCGTGGCACCGGCCCGTATTTCTATCTGCCGAAGCTCGAAAGCTACCTGGAGGCGAGGCTGTGGAACGACATCTTCATCGCCGCACAGGACAAGCTCGGCGTGTCGCGCGGAACGATCAAGGCGACGGTGCTCATCGAGACCATACTTGCAGCGTTCGAGATGGATGAGATTCTCTATGAGCTGCGCGAGCACTCGGCGGGGCTCAATTGCGGACGCTGGGATTACATCTTTTCGTGCATCAAAAAATTCCGCAACAACCGGGATTTCTGTCTTGCCGACCGGGCACTCGTAACGATGACGACCCATTTCATGCGCTCGTACGCGGAGCTGTGCATCAAGACCTGCCATCGCCGCAATATTCACGCGATGGGCGGAATGGCGGCGCAGATTCCCGTGAAGAACGACGAAAAGGCCAACGCCGAAGCATTCGCGAAGGTGCGCGCCGACAAGGAGCGTGAAGCAACCATAGGCCACGACGGCACCTGGGTGGCCCACCCGGGCATGGTTCAGCTGGCGAAAGAGGCGTTCGACCGGCTGATGCCGACACCGAATCAGATCGCGATCAAAAAGCGCGAGGACGTGCACGTCACCGCCGCCGATCTGCTCAAGTTCGAACCGGAGAAGCCGATCACCGAAAACGGATTGCGGCTCAACGTCAGCGTCGCGATTCAGTATGTCGGCGCATGGCTGGCAGGGCAGGGCGCAGTGCCGATCTTCAACCTCATGGAAGACGCCGCAACCGCCGAGATATCGCGTTCGCAGGTCTGGCAATGGATGCGATCTCCCAAGGGCAAGCTCGACGACGGCCGCAAGATCGACCGCGAAATGGTATCGGCGATGATTCCGCAGGAGATGGCGAAGATACGCGACTTGCTGGGCAGCAGCTTCGCGGAAGGACGCTACGACGAGGCAGCCAAGATCTTCGCCGATCTCGTCAACAACGACACCTTCGTGGAATTTCTAACGTTGCGGGCGTACGAGCGCATCGACTAGCGAGTCCGGGCAACTTGTCGTAGAAACCGGGGTCATACTCGATGATCGCGGTCGCGGGCGCCGCATGGTTTTTGTGCGGCCGCTCTTTCGAAAGTGCGGGTTCGACTATTTATTTCGCCTTCCTGCTCCCGGGGTCTGTCCCATTTGAAAAGATCCCGTACCTCCGCTGCTGAACGTCGCTGACCGCTGTCGAGCCACCCTGTCGGGTCCAGTCGTTGGCGCTGATAGTCCATTCATGAAAGCTATCAATCGGATTGAAGCAATTAATTGGACGAATCGCTGGCCCCTGGGTAAATTCGAGCGGACCCGCGGGCCTGGATTCTTTCCGGGAGTGGACAGGGCTGGTTGATTTCGATTAGGAGAGCACGATGAATCTCAAGGGTACCAAGACACATGAGAACCTGAAGGCGGCTTTTGCAGGTGAATCGCAGGCTAATCGCCGCTATCTTTACTTCGCGAACAAGGCCGACGTCGAGGGTCAAAACGACGTCTCGGCGATTTTCCGCTCGACCGCTGAAGGCGAGACGGGCCACGCGCACGGTCATCTCGACTACCTCGCGGAGGTCGGCGATCCGGCGACCGAGCTGCCAATCGGCTCGAGCCGGTTGAACCTCAAGGCCGCCATCGCGGGCGAGACTCACGAGTACACCGACATGTATCCGGGCATGGCCAAGTCCGCGCGAAGCGAAGGCTTCGAGGAAATCGCCGACTGGTTCGAGACGCTTGCGAAGGCCGAGCGCTCGCATGCAAATCGGTTCCAGAAAGCACTCGACGCATTGACGGACTGAGAGCGCCCGCGGCGTAGCCGGTCCGTCGCGCGCCGGTGCCGCTCCCCGTGCGCGGTCGCGCGGTGCGGCTCGCGGCGATTCATTGCTGCGAAGAGAAAAAACTGGATATCCGGTAGAGGGACAATGACCGCACGCGAAGGCAATCTTCAGGCACCGACGCGACATCCGATCGATTGGAAGAACCCGTCGTACTATGACGAGGCTTCCGTCGAGAAGGAGCTCGAGCGCGTCTTCGAGATTTGTCACGGATGCCGGCGATGCGTGAGCCTGTGTAATGCGTTTCCCACGCTGTTCGATCTGATCGACGAAGGCAAGACCGGAGAGATCGACGGTGTCGCGAAGGCCGATTTCGCGAAGGTGGTCGACCAGTGCTACCTGTGCGACATCTGCTACATGACCAAGTGCCCGTATGTTCCGCCTCATCCTTGGAACGTCGATTTCCCTCATCTGATGCTGCGTGCCAAGGCGCAGGAGTTCAAACGCGGTGAGACGAGCTTTCGCGACCGGTTGCTGACGAGCACCGATCGCATCGGAAAGCTCGCGACGATCCCGGTTGTCGTACAGATGGTCAACAAGGCGAATACGTCGCCCGTCGCCCGGCGCATGATGGAAAAGACGCTGGGCGTTCACGCCGAGCGCCGCCTGCCGCCCTACGCGCGCAGACGCTTCACCAGGGTCGCTCCCGGATCGCAGCAGTGGCCGGTGAAGGACGGGCAGCGCACGCCGGGCAAGGTGGCGATTTTTTCGACCTGCTACATCAACTACAACGAGCCTGGCATCGGCCTCGACCTGCTCGGAATCCTGCGTCACAACGAGATTCCCTACGAAATCGTGGAGCGGGAAGCCTGCTGCGGCATGCCCAAGCTGGAGCTGGGCGACCTGGAGTCGGTGGAAAGGCTCAAGGGCATGAACGCCCCGAGTCTCGCGCGTTACGCAAAAGAGGGCTACGCGATCCTTGCTGCAGTTCCATCGTGCACGCTGATGTTCAAGTCCGAGCTCCCGCTGCTCTTTCCCGATGATGGCGACGTCAAAGCGATCGCCGAGGCGATGTTCGATCCCTTCGAATACTTCGTGCTTCGCGACAAGGACGGGCTTCTAAAGAAGGATTTCAAGACACCACTCGGCAGGGTGAGCTACCACATTCCCTGTCACTCGCGCGTGCAGAATGTCGGGCAAAAGACGCGCGAGGTGCTCGAATGGCTGCCCGGCACCTCGGTCACGACGGTGGAGCGTTGCACCGGTCACGACGGCACGTGGGGCGTCAAGACCGAGCACTACGCCGCATCGATGAAAATCGGCAGACCGGTCTTTCGTCAGATGGCTGAGCCCGATCCCGACTACATCAGCTCGGATTGTCCCATTGCCGGCCGCGCGATCCTTCAGGGGGTCGATCAGTCGCACGGGCCGCATCGCGGTAAAAAGGAACATCCGCTCACGCTGCTGCGCATGGCCTACGGACTCTAGGAAACAAGAATGCCGCACATTACCCGCGACAGCCTCCTTCCTCTCGAGGCGTACGCCAAGACCAGAAAGTCGTTCCGGGAGCAAGTCATCGCGCACAAAAAGGCGCGGACGGTGCACTTGTGCGAGCACATCACTCTTTTGTTCGAGGACGAGCTGACGATCCGCTACCAGATTCAGGAGATGCTGCGCATCGAAAAGACGTTCGAGGAAGACGGCATCCAGGACGAGCTGCAAGCCTACAACCCATTGGTCCCCGACGGACGCAACTGGAAAGCCACCATGCTCGTCGAATACGAGGACGTGGAGGAGCGCAAGCGCGCGCTGGAAAAGCTCAAGGGGGTCGAGGACCGCGTCTGGGTGCAAGTCGGCGGATTCGCGCGCGTCTACGCGATTGCCGATGAGGATCTCGAGCGCGAAAACGAGACCAAGACCTCGTCTGTGCACTTTGTTCGATTCGAGCTCACGCCGGAAATGATCGCGGCGTTGAAGGGCGGTGCGCCGCTTTCGATGGGCGTCGACCACCCGGCGTATGCCTGCACGCTCTCGCCGGTGCCCGAGACGAGCCGCGTCGCTTTGCTCGGGGATCTCAACTAGCATTGCGCCCGGCGGCTGCCTCCCGCCACGCCGAGCGATGATTCACAGACTTTCCAGGCGATGCTCCCACGCATCGCGCGAGATCTGGCGCACGCAAAAGATCTCGGTCTTTCCGCGATGCTCGCGCTCGAGCTCCCGAACGAATGCGAACCCGCACTTCTCGAGCACTCGCGCGGATGCGGTATTGCGCGCGAGATGCGACGCAGTCAGCCGATTGCAATCGAGGTAGCCGAAGCTCATTGCGACCATGGCGCGCGCCGCGGCGGTCGCACAGCCCAAGCCCCAATAGGGCCGGCCCGTCCAGTATCCAAGCGACACGAGCGTCTGTGGCGCGAGCCGGACCTCGATCGCGCCGACCAGAAGGCCGTCGTCCGCCTGCGTCACCGCGTAGACGAAAGCCGCGCCGCGATTGCGCAGCGTGGCGTGTGTGGCAATCCATTGGTCGGCGACGCCTTCCGCATAGGGATGCGGGATCACCGAAGTGGGTTCGGCAACCTCCGGATCTCCGGCGAGAATCCTGACGCGCGGGGCGTCCGCGAGAGTAAACGGGCGCAGGACGACCGGGTAAAGGCTGATTCGTTCGGGGAGCAGCGGCGGCCTCGTATCGATTCCGGGCTCGCACCCGCCGTGTAGCCGTTCGACGACAATCCCCGCTAGTCCCTGAAGTTTCCGAACTGCACCGGGAAATCGGTGATGCTTTTCTTGACCGTCGCAATGGCGCTTTGAAGCTCGTCCCTTTTCGCGCCCGCAACGCGCACCGCGTCGCCCTGGATGCTAGCCTGCACTTTGAGCTTGCTGTCCTTGACGAGCTTCACGATTTTTTTGGCCAGCTCCTGCTCGATGCCGACGCGGATCGTGACGACTTGCTTGACCTTGTCGCCGCTTATTTTCTCGACGTTGGCGAACTTGAGCGAACGGACATCGACCCCGCGCTTGGTCAACTTTCCGAGCAGGACGTCGGTGACTTGCTTGAGCTTGAAATCGTCATCGGCAAACAGCGTGAGCTCTTTTTCCTTGTGCTCCACACGCGCATCGGAGCCCTTGAAATCGAAGCGCGTCGAGATTTCCTTGTTGGCTTGATCGAGTGCGTTGCGCACCTCGACCTGATTGACTTCGGAGACGATGTCGAAAGAAGGCATGGTATGCAGGCTATTTCCGTTTTTCTCGCGCGAGCCGCGTTTCGATTCGCATGCGCAGCGCGTTGAGCTTGATGAACCCGTCCGCGTCCTTTTGGTCGTACGCGCCCTTGTCGTCCTCGAAGGTCGAGATCGCCGCGCTGAATAGCGAGTCGGTTTTCGAATCGCGGCCGACAACGATCACGTTGCCTTTATAGAGCTTGAGCCGCACCCAGCCGTTGACCGTTGCCTGCGAGGCATCGATCATCGCTTGCAGCAGGCGCCGCTCAGGCGACCACCAGTATCCGTTGTACACCAGGCTCGCGTATCGCGGCATCAGCTCGTCCTTCAGATGCGCGACCTCGCGGTCGAGGCAGATCGACTCGATGGCCCGATGCGCCTTGAGCATGATCGTGCCGCCCGGCGTCTCGTAGCAGCCGCGCGACTTCATGCCGACGTAGCGGTTCTCGACCAGGTCGAGGCGGCCCACGCCGTGTTTGCCGCCGAGCCGATTGAGCTCCGTCAGGCTCTGCGCGGGCGTCATGCCGCGCCCGTTGACCGCAACGATGTCGCCGCGCGCGTATTCGAGCTCAAGGTATTCGGCTGCGTCCGGCGCGCCTTCAGGCGCGGCGGTGCGCAGCCACATGCCTTCTTCAGGCTCGCGTGACGGATCTTCCAGCGCGCGGCCCTCATAGCTGACGTGCAGCAGGTTCGCATCCATCGAATAGGGGCTGCCGCCGTCCTTGTGCTTCATTTCGATGGGTATGCCGTGCTGCTCGGCATACGCCAGCAGGCGTTCCCGCGACGTGAGCTCCCATTCGCGCCACGGCGCGATCACCCGGATATCCGGCTCCAGCGCGTAATACCCGAGCTCGAAGCGCACCTGGTCGTTGCCCTTGCCGGTTGCGCCGTGCGACACCGCGTCGGCGCCGGTATCGCGAGCAATCTCGATCTGGCGTTTTGCGATCAGCGGCCTCGCGATCGACGTGCCGAGAAGGTATTCGCCTTCGTAGATCGCATTGGCGCGAAACATCGGGAAGACGAAGTCGCGCACGAATTCCTCGCGCAGGTCGTCGACGTAGACTTGCGCTACACCCGCGGCCTTGGCTTTTGCGCGCGCCGGCTCGAGCTCCTCGCCCTGGCCGATGTCCGCGGTGAAGGTCACGACCTCGCATCGGTACGTGTCCTGCAGCCAGCGCAGGATGACCGACGTGTCGAGACCGCCGGAGTAAGCAAGGACGACTTTGCTAACGCCAGTCATCGCCGGGCCTCGCTCGTGATGGCACGTTCGTCCCCTGGTACGAGCGCAAGCGTCACCGTGTTCATCGCGGTCGTCGTGAAGCCGTCAGTCGATCTTGGCGCCTGTCGTGACGATCACAGGCGCCCATTTGCTCGACTCCCTGCTAATGAGCCTGGCGAAGTCTTCGGGCGTCCCGCCGACAAGCTCGAACCCCTGCGCGTTGAGTGCGCTTTTTACCACCGGGTCTTTGAGAATCGCGTTCATCTCGGCGTTGAGGCGCTGGACGATCGCACGCGGCGTTCCCGCCGCGACGAGAACGCCGTTCCACGCCAGCGCCTCGAATCCGGGATAGCCGGCTTCGGCGATCGCGGGCAAGTCGGGCAACAGGTCAAAGCGCTTGGCGGTGGTCACCGCGATCGCGCGGAGTTTTCCTGCTTGTATCTGCGCCTGCAGCGGCTGCATGACCGCAAACATCATTTGCGTCTCGCCCTGTATGGTCGCGGTGACCGCCGGCGGGGACCCATTGAACGGCACGTGCACGATGTCGACGCCCGCCGTCGTCTTGAGCAGCTCCATGGTCAGGTGCGAAGAACTTCCGTTGCCGACCGATGCGTAGTTGAGCTTGCCCGGATTGGCCTTCGCGTAGGCGATCAGCTCCTTGACCGAATGGATCGGCAGGGATGCGTTGACGACCAGCACATTGGGCTGGCTCGACGTGATGATCACCGGCGCGAGATCTTTTAGCGGATCGTACGGGAGCTTGCTGTACAAGTGCGGGCCGAACGCCAGCGGTCCGTTGAACGAGATCACCATGGTGTAGCCGTCGGGCGCGGACTTCGCAACCAGGTCGGTTGCCGCGGTGCCTCCCGCCGCCGGACGATCTTCGACGACGACCGGTTGCCCCAGGCGATCCTTGAGCTTGTCACCGATGGTGCGGGCCAGCACATCGAGCGAGCTCCCCGCCGGCGCCGCGACGATGAACTTGATCGGACGATCCGGCCACGCCTGGCCGTACGCCGTGCCCGCGAGGATGCATGCGGCGGCAAGTGCGGCGAATATCGCCAGGAAACTGCGAAAGGGCATGGAGCTGCTCCTATGCGGGTGAATGGCAGACGGCTTCGATGTTGTGCCCATCCGGATCGAGCACGAACGCGCCGTAGTAGTTCGCGTGATAGTGCGGACGCAGCCCCGGGGCTCCGTTGTCCGTGCCGCCCGCGGCAATCGCCGCCTTGTAGAAAGCGTCGACCTGCGCACGCGTTTCGGCGCGGAATGCGACGTGGATCGGCGGCTTGTTCGGCGTGTCCTGGCCGACCCAGAAGTCGGGCTTGGGCGGAACGCCGAAGCCGGCGAATTGCTCCCATTCCATCAGGACCTGATAGCCGAGCGGTGCCAGCGCGGCGCGATAGAACGCCTTGCTGCGCGCGACGTCCGTCACGGAGACACCCGTATGATCGATCATGCCGCCTCCGGAATCCTGTCGCGTCCGCAGACGAGAAACTCGAGCAGCGCCTTCTGGACATGGAGCCGATTCTCGGCTTCGTCCCAAACCACGCTTTGTGGCCCGTCGATGACCTCGGCTTCGACTTCCTCGCCGCGGTGCACGGGAAGGCAGTGCATGAAAACCACATCTGGTTTTGCCGCGGCCATCATCTGCCGATCGACTTTCCAGTGCTCGAAGCTTCGCCGCCGCTCCGCATTCTCAGTCTCGAAGCCCATGCTGGTCCAGACGTCTGTCGTGACGAGGTCCGCGCCTCGGCACGCGTCCAGCGGGTCGGAAAACGCTTTCATGTGACCGGGCTCGCCGGCGCCGAGACGCTTCAGATCGACTTCGTAGCCGGGCGGTGTCGAGACATGAACCGTGAAGCCGAAAATGGGTGCCGCCTGCAGCCACGTATTGCAGACGTTGTTGGAGTCGCCTATCCATGCCACCGTCCTGCCCTCGATCGAACCGCGGTGCTCGGTGTACGTGTAGATGTCGGCGAGAATCTGGCACGGGTGGTACTCGTTGGTGAGCCCGTTGATCACCGGCACGCGCGAGTGCGCCGCGAAACGCTCGATGATCGACTGCTCGAAGGTGCGGATCATGACGACGTCGACCATGCGCGATATCACCCGCGCGACGTCCTCGATGGGCTCTCCGCGCGACAGCTGCGTGTCGCCGCGATTGAGGTTGATGGCGATCCCCCCGAGCTGATTCATGCCCGCCTCGAACGACACGCGCGTTCGCGTCGACGCTTTCTCGAACACCATCGCGAGCGTGCGGTCGCGCAGCGGTTGGTAGATCTCGTAGCGCTTGAAGCGATCCTTGATCCAGCGCGTGCGCTCGAAGAGGTACTCGAAGTCGCCGCGGCTGAAATCCTTGAGCTGAAGGAAATGCTTCGTGGGCATGGGTCGGACCGCGGGAATGTGCTTTAACATCTGTAAAAACAGCATTTTAGCACGTCGACCATGCCGCCTTGCCGTCCGGGTTCGGGTCGGCATGCAAACAAAAAGAGCGCCGCGCGGCGCCCTTTGCACGTTTGCGAAGTCGCGCTACGGAAGCGCTTTGATTGCGTGAGCGAGACGTGACTTGCTGCGCGATGCTGTGTTCTTGTGAACGATCTTCTTTTCCGCGACGCGATCGATCACTGCCTGCTGGCTCTGCAATTCCTTGGTCGCCGCGGCCTTGTCTCCCGCCGCAATTGCCTTGCGTACTTTCTTGACGGCGGTGCGCAGCGCGGACTTCAAGCTCGCGTTGTGGCGACGCGTCGCTTCGGCTTGCCGGGCGCGTTTTCGAGCTTGGGCGGTGTTGGCCATATGCGAAACCTTCTTTGCGGAGCAGGCGAGAAAAAGACCGGGCATAATAGCCACTTTTCGCGATTCGCGCAAGGCGAGTCCGCACGTCTTTCGGTGTCCGTCATCCCATTTCAGCGAATCTATCCGCAAGCGCGAGCACGTAGACCGTGAATCTGCTCAAGGCAGTATCGACGGTGAGTGGGCTCACGCTTTTGTCGCGCATCACCGGTTTGATGCGCGAGAGCCTCAAGGCAGTCGCCTTCGGCGCCGGCCTGCAGATGGATGCGTTCGAGGCGGCTTTTCGGCTGCCAAACATCCTGCGCCGACTGTTCGCGGAAGGCGCGTTTTCTCAGGCGTTCGTGCCGATCCTCGCGGAGTACAAACGAGCGCGCGGCGATGCCGCGACGCGCGACCTCGTCGGTCGGGTAGGAACGCTGCTCGCCGTGCTGCTCATCGCGCTGTCCGTCGTCGGTATTTTTGCGGCGCCATGGCTGGTCTATGCGCTAGCCGGCGGGTTCGCAAGGACCCCGGGCAAGGTAGAGCTCACCGCCGAGCTTATCCGCATCATGTTTCCGTACATCCTCTTCATATCGCTGGTGTCGCTGGCGGGCGGCGTGCTGAACGTTCATCGGCACTTCGCGATCCCCGCGTTCACGCCAGTGCTGTTCAACGTCGCGATCATCGGGGCGGCGATTTTTGTCGCGCCGCATATCGATCCGCCGATCGTCGCGCTCGCGTGGGGCGTCGCCTTCGGCGGCGTCGCGCAGCTCGCGCTTCAGATCCGTCCGCTGTGGAAGCTGGGGATGCTCCCGCGTTTTCGCTTCGATTGGGGCGACGAAGGCGTGCGGCGCGTCCTTCCCGCGATGGGGCCCGCGGTGCTCGGCGTCTCTGCGGCGCAGATCTCGACGCTCATCAACACCCAGTTTGCGGCGTACCTGGGCGACGGCCGAATCTCATGGATCACCTACGCGGACCGGCTCATGGAGTTCCCCAGCGCGCTGCTCGGCGTCGCGCTGGGCACCGTGCTGCTGCCGAGCCTCGCCAAGCATCATCACGACGCCAACGACGCGCAGTACCGCGAACTGCTCGATTGGGGGCTGCGCCTGACGTTCCTGCTCGCATTGCCGGCGGCGCTTGCGCTGGCCGTCCTTGCCATGCCGCTGATCGCGACGCTCTACCAGTATGGGCGATTTACCGTGAATGACGTATGGCAGACGCGGGCCGCTCTGCTGGGATACAGCGTCGGCCTCCTCGGGCTCATCGCGGTCAAGATTCTAGCGCCGGGATTCTACGCACGGCAGAACATGAAAACGCCGGTGAAAATCGCGTTTCTAACCGTGCTCGTCACCCAGTTGCTCGCGCTCGTGCTCATGTTTCAGATCGGCCATGCCGGACTTACGCTGGCCACGTCGGTCGGCGCGTGCTTCAACGCAACGCTGCTCTACTGGGCGATGCGCCGGCAGCAGGCGTCTTCGCCCTTGCCCGGGTGGGGTCGCTTTCTTGCACGAGTCACCGCGGCACTGCTAGTGCTGTGCGGTGTGATGTGGTGGGCGGCAGGCCCCGATACGTTCTGGATATCGGCGGGGCTCTGGTCGAAGATCTCGCGTCTCGGAATGGTGATCGGCGCGAGCGCGCTGGCGTATTTCGGGTCGCTCTGGCTGGTGGGATTTCGATTCAAGGACTTCAACCGCCGCGAGCCGAGCTAGCGCGCGTCACGGCTCGCCGCCGCTCGGGCGGTACGGGCAGTTGACACGGGTGCACTCGGCGTAGAGATAGAGGGCGTGCTCGCTGATCCGGAACCCGCGGTCGCGCGCAATCTTGGTCTGGCGCTTTTCGATTTCGGCGTCGAAGAACTCCTCGACTCGGCCGCACTGCAGACAGACCAGGTGATCGTGGTGACCGCCTTCGTTCAATTCGAACACGGCCTTGCCGGACTCGAAGTGGTGCCGGACGAGCAATCCCGCCTGCTCGAACTGGGTCAGGACGCGGTAAACGGTCGCGAGCCCGACATCGAGCCCCTCGGCCAGAAGCTGCTTGTAGACGTCTTCCGCGGTGAGATGGCGGACCTTGCTGTGCTCGAAGACATTGATGATCTTCAGACGCGGCAGGGTAGCTTTAAGACCGGCGTTCTTGAGATCGTGCGGCGTCGACATGAGAGCGTATCAAGCGGAGTTGCGGCTATGATATAGTTTCCGGTCCTGTTTTGGCAGCGAAAGTCCCGGATGTTTCACATGCGCGCAATCCTCTTTGCCGCCGCGGTCGCCCTGCTGTTGGCAGGCTGCTCCTGGATGTCGAACCTGGCCGTGTACAAGCTCGATATCAACCAGGGCAACTACGTCACGCAGGATCAGGTCGAAAAGCTCCGTGTCGGTCAGACCCGGGCCCAAGTGCGCTCGGTGCTCGGGACGCCGCTGATTGCGGATGCATTCCACGCCGACCGATGGGACTATATCTACGAGTTCAACCGCCAGGGCCGCACGCTCGAGAGCCGCCGCTTCACCGCATATTTCGTCGATGACAAGCTTGCGCGGTGGGAAGGCGATGAGATGCCTCCTTCGCCAATCGAGCTTGCGCGTTCCGGCGGGGGCGACGCAGCGCTCGATAAATCGCTTTCGACCGCGCCGAAGACCGGCGAGGAAAACTGGCTGGTCGCATTGCTGAAGAAAGCTCGGCTGGTGGCAGTGACCCGAGTGGCGGTACGCGTCGCCATCGCCGGCAGCGGCGGTCGAATGGGCCAGACGCTGATCGACGCTGTGCTCTCGGATCCAGGATTCGTTTTGACCGGCGCGCTGGAAGTCGCGGACAGTCGCATTCTGGGCCGCGATCCCGGCGAGCGCATCGGGCGGTCGACCGGGGTCTCGGTGACGGCCGACATCGCTTCCGGCATTCGCGGCGCCGATGTTCTGATCGACTTCACGCGGCCTGCCGCGACCCACAGCCATCTGGCCGCGTGCGCGCAAGCCGGCGTTGCGCGCGGTTGTCGGAACGACCGGGCTGTCCGAGACGGACAGACACTCATTGGCGCGCTTCGCGCGCATTCGATACCGATCCTGCTCGCGCCGAACATGAGCGTCGGCGTCAACGTGCTGACGAAGCTCGTCGAGATGGCCGCGCAGCGTCTGGGCGACGACTACGATATCGAAATCGTCGAGATGCATCATCGACACAAGGTCGACGCGCCCTCGGGAACGGCGGTGATGCTGGGCGAAGTGGCGGCAGCAGCGCTCGGACGCGACCTCGAATCGGTCGGCGTCTACGCGCGCCACGGTACGACCGGCGAGCGTCCGCCGCGGACCATCGGTTTCGCGAGCTGCGAGGTGGCGACGTCGTCGGAGAGCACACGGTCATTTTCGCGGGCGAGGGCGAGCGCATCGAACTCTCCCACAAGGCCGCCTCCCGAATGAACTTTGCCCGCGGCGCGCTGCGCGCGGCGGATTTCGTCGCGGCACGTCTGGCACAAGGCCAACGGGCCTGTACGACATGCAGGACGTCCTTGGGCTGAAGTGATGGCGGCGGCGCACCCCTTCGATCTCTCGGGCAGCCGGGCGCTGATCACCGGCGGGGGAAGCGGGCTCGGATTCGCGATCGCGCAGGGACTCGCTCGCGCGGGAGCGGAAGTGGTCCTTAACGGACGCAATGCCGGCAGGCTCGAGTCGGCGAAAGATGCGCTCGCGGCAGAAGGCCTCGCCGCGCACATCGCCCCCTTCGACGTCACCGTCGGTGACGCGGTTGCCGCCGCGATCGAGGACATCGAGCGTCGTATCGGGACGCTCGATATCGTGGTCAATAACGCCGGCGTCAATCGCCGCGCACCGCTGCCCGATTTTTCCGACGAGCAGTGGCGCGCGGTAATGAGCGCGAATCTCGACGCGTCTTTCTACATTGCGCGCGCTGTCGTGCCAGGCATGCAGGCGCGCCGTCGCGGAAAAATCATCAATATCTGCTCGCTGGCAAGCGACATCGGGCGGCCGAACATCGTCCCGTACGCAGCGAGCAAAGGCGGCTTGCGCATGCTCACTCGCGCATTGGCGGTGGAGCTCGCGCCGTTCAACGTGCAAGTCAACGGGATTGCGCCGGGGTTTTTCAAGACGGAGATGAATGCCGTGCTGATCGCCGACACCGACTTTTCCGCGTGGGTCTCAAAGCGTACCCCTGCGGGACGCTGGGGCGAGCCGCCGGAGATTGCCGGCGCCGCGGTTTTCCTCGCATCGGGCGCGGCGGACTACGTGACCGGCCACATTCTCTACGTCGACGGAGGTTTCAGCGCCGCCTATTAGCCGCTGGGAATTGAAGAAGAGGCTGCGTCTGCGCTATAATTTGCAGCCTTCGGCGGGGAAGGCTTGAACTGGCCTTCCCCGCTTCGCACATCTGGGTTTCTCTTCGAGGAAAATAGCCGTGTCGACTGCCCGCCCTCCCGCGATCCTCGCGCTCGCCGATGGCACGGTCTTTCGCGGCTATTCGATCGGAGCGGCGGCCTCGAGCGCCGGCGAAGTCGTTTTCAACACGGCGATGACGGGCTATCAGGAAATCCTCACCGACCCTTCGTACGAAGGGCAGATCGTCACCCTCACTTATCCGCACATCGGCAACACCGGCGTGAACCGCGAGGACGTCGAGTCCGATCGCATTCATGTTGCAGGACTGGTGATCCGCGACCTTCCCAGACTGGCATCGAACTGGCGCATGGAGCGCGATCTGTCGGCGTACTTGAGCGATGCCGGCGTCGCGGGTATCGCCGGTATCGATACCCGCAAGCTCACGCGCATGCTGCGCGAAAAAGGCGCGCAGAACGGCTGCGTCATGGCCGGCGCCATCGATGAGGCGCAGGCGCTCTCGCGTGCACGCGCCGCGCCCTCGATGAGCGGGCTCGACCTGGCGAAAGTCGTGAGCTGCACCGAGCCCTACGAATGGTCGCAGAGCACGTGGGCGCTGGGTATCGGCTACCGCGACCCGGGCCCTCAGCGCTTTCACGTCGTCGCCTACGACTACGGCATCAAGCACAACATCCTGCGCATGCTCGCCTCGCGCGGCTGCCGGCTGACCGTCGTTCCCGCGCAGACGCCCGCGCGCGACGTGCTCTCGCTCAAACCCGACGGCGTGTTCCTGTCGAACGGTCCCGGCGATCCCGAGCCGTGCAGCTACGCCATCGAAGCGATCCGTCATTTTCTCGCCGAAGGTACGCCCACGTTCGGCATCTGCCTCGGCCATCAGCTTCTGGGCCTCGCGACGGGCGCCAAGACGCTGAAGATGAAGTTCGGTCACCACGGCGCGAACCATCCGGTGCTCGACAAGGACACCGGCCAGGTGCTGATCACCAGCCAGAATCACGGATTCGCCGTCGACGCGTCGACCCTGCCCGCCAATGTACGCGTGACGCACGTGTCGCTTTTCGACGGCAGCCTGCAGGGCATTGCGCTCAGCGACAAGCCCGCGTTCAGCTTTCAGGGCCACCCCGAGGCAAGTCCCGGTCCGCACGACATCGGCTACTTGTTCGATCGGTTCGTGAAATCGATGGAGCGTTCGAGCATCAAAGCGGTGACGGCGTGAGCGGGGCACCCCCATGAGCGCCGAGCTCTACGGTTGCCGCGGCTGCGGATCCGCGGTCGTCGAGGTCATGCTCGAGCTGGGCGGCCCTCGACTTCACCTACCACGAAGTCGAGCCATGGGAGCCGGGGCCGGCGACCGACGCGCTGAAGGCGGTCAACCCTCTGGCGCAGGTGCCGGCGCTCAAGCTTGCCGAAGGGACCCTGCTCACCGAAAGCGCGGCCATCATCGTTGCGCTCGCCGAGCGGCATCCTCACGCCGGCCTGCTGCCGCCCGTCGAAGACGGGCGGCGAGCAATCGCGCTCCGATGGATAGCGTTCATCGCAGGCAACATGTATCCGGCGATCAGCGTCGGAGACTTCCCGGAGCGCTGGGTCAAGAGCGACGCGGCCCGAGCCGAGCTCAAAGACGGCGCTGTCGAGCGACTGAAGGCGTACTGGACGATCCTCGAGCAGTCGCTCGATCCGGCGCCATACCTCTTGGGCGAGGAGATCTGCGCGCTCGATGTTTACGCCGCGATGCTCGCCCGCTGGCGGCCCGGCAGGAAATGGATCGACGCCCATTGTCCGCGCGTGGCAGCATCGATTGCGCTCACCGAGCAGCATCCTGTCGTGGCGCGGGTGTGGGCCCGCAACTTCAAGCGCTAAGCATGCCGAAAAGAACCGACATCGAAAGCGTGCTGATTATCGGCGCGGGCCCCATCATCATCGGCCAGGCGTGCGAGTTCGACTACTCCGGTGCGCAGGCGTGCAAGGCGCTGCGCGAGGAGGGCTACAAGGTCATCCTGGTCAACTCGAATCCGGCGACCATCATG
Organism: uncultured beta proteobacterium; assembly: GCA_963745385.1. GTDB lineage: Bacteria > Pseudomonadota > Gammaproteobacteria > Burkholderiales > Casimicrobiaceae > PALSA-1003. Next base: position 235,947 of record CAVUXI010000027.1, on the reverse strand, counting down.
ACCGACCCGGAGATGGCCGACGTCACCTACATCGAGCCGATCACCTGGCCCATGGTCGCCAAGATCATCGAGCGCGAACGCCCCGACGCGCTGCTGCCGACCATGGGCGGTCAGACCGCGCTCAACTGCGCGCTCGACCTCGCGCGCGAAGGCGTGCTGAACAAGTTCGACGTCGAGCTCATAGGCGCGACGAAAAAGGCGATCGACAAAGCCGAGGACCGCGAGAAATTCAAGGCGGCGATGACGCGCATCGGCTTGGGATCGGCGCGCTCGGGGATCGCGCACGACCTCGAGCAGGCGCTGGAAGTGCAGGCGGACATCGGCTTTCCCGCGGTGATCCGTCCCTCGTTCACGCTGGGAGGCACCGGCGGCGGCATCGCCTACAACAAGGACGAGTTCGTCGAGATGTGCAAGCGCGGGCTCGACAGCTCGCCGACGCGAGAGCTCCTGATCGAGGAATCGCTGCTCGGCTGGAAAGAATTCGAGATGGAGGTGGTGCGCGACCGGAAGGACAACTGCATCATCGTCTGCTCGATCGAGAATCTCGACCCCATGGGCGTGCACACCGGAGACTCGATCACGGTCGCGCCCGCGCAGACGCTCACCGACAAGGAATACCAGATCATGCGCGACGCGTCGATCGCGGTGCTGCGCGAGATCGGCGTCGATACCGGCGGATCGAACGTGCAGTTCGCCATCAATCCCGACGACGGCCGAATGATCGTGATCGAGATGAACCCGCGCGTGTCGCGCTCGTCGGCGCTGGCGTCGAAGGCGACCGGATTTCCCATCGCCAAGATCGCGGCCAAGCTCGCGGTCGGCTACACGCTCGACGAGCTGAAGAACGACATCACCGGCGGCCAGACTCCCGCGTCGTTCGAACCCACCATCGACTACGTCGTCACCAAGGTGCCGCGCTTTGCGTTCGAGAAGTTCAAGCAGGCGGACGACCGTCTGACCACGCAGATGAAATCGGTGGGCGAGGTGATGGCGATCGGCCGCACCTTTCAGGAATCGCTGCAGAAAGCGCTGCGCGGGCTGGAGGCGGGCGTCGACGGATTCAATCTCAAGACCGTCGATCCCGAGACGATCGCCGACGAGCTCGCGTATCCGCGCGCTGAGCGCCTGTGGTACGTCGCCGACGCGCTTGCCATCGGCATGCCGCTCGAGGAAGTCTACGGCCATACCAAGATCGATCGCTGGTTCCTGGCGCAGATCAAGGAAATCGTCGACACCGAGCTCTCGATCGAGAAGCGCACGCTCGACGACATCTCCGCAGACGACCTGCGTGGATACAAGCGGATGGGCTTTTCCGACCGCCGTCTGGCGTACCTCACCAAGTCCAGCGAGGCCGACATCCGCGGGCGGCGCCATACGCTCGGCGTGCGGCCCGTATACAAGCGCGTCGACACCTGCGCTGCCGAGTTTGCGACGCGCACGGCGTACATGTACTCGACGTACGAGGAGGAGTGCGAGGCACAGCCGACCAGCCGCAAGAAGGTAATGGTGCTCGGCGGCGGTCCCAATCGCATCGGACAGGGAATCGAGTTCGATTATTGCTGCGTGCACGCCGCCCTCGCGCTTCGCGAGGACGGATACGAGACCATCATGGTCAACTGCAACCCCGAGACCGTGTCGACGGATTACGACACCTCCGACCGGCTGTATTTCGAGCCGCTCACGCTCGAAGACGTGCTCGAGATCGTCCACGTCGAGCAGCCCTACGGAGTCATCGTGCAGTACGGCGGGCAGACGCCGCTCAAGCTCGCGCGCGACCTCGAAAAATATGGCGTTCCCATCATCGGCACCAGTCCCGACATGATCGACATGGCCGAGGACCGCGAGCGCTTTCAGCAGCTGCTGCACCGGCTGAAGCTGCGGCAGCCGCCCAACCGCACGGCGCGCACCGAGGCGGAAGCGCTGAAAGCGGCCGAGGAGATCGGCTATCCGCTGGTAGTACGCCCTTCCTACGTACTCGGCGGCCGGGCCATGGAAATCGTCCACGAGCAGCGCGATCTGGAGCGCTACATGCGCGAGGCCGTGAAAGTGTCCAACGATTCACCGGTGCTGCTCGATCGCTTCCTCAACGACGCCATCGAGGTCGATGTCGATGCGCTTGCCGGCCAGAACGGCGCGGGCAAGGAGGTCGTCATCGGCGGCATCATGGAGCACATCGAGCAGGCGGGTGTCCATTCGGGCGATTCCGCGTGCTCGCTGCCACCCTTTTCATTGTCGGAAGCGCTTCAGGGAGAGCTCCGGCGGCAGACGGTCGCAATGGCGCACGGTCTCGACGTCGTCGGCCTCATGAATGTGCAGTTCGCGATCCAGTTTCCCGAGAACAACGGGGGTGAAGGCGTGGTCTATGTCCTCGAAGTGAACCCACGGGCATCGCGCACGGTCCCGTACGTGTCCAAGGCGACGGGGCGTCCGCTGGCCAAGATCGCCGCGCGCTGCATGGTGGGGCAGTCTCTTGAAAGCCAGGGCATCGTGGGGGAAAAGGTGCCGCCTTACTACGCGGTCAAGGAGGCGGTATTTCCGTTCATCAAGTTTCCCGGGGTCGATACCATCCTCGGTCCGGAAATGAAGTCGACAGGCGAGGTGATGGGCGTGGGAGAGTCGTTCGCCGAGGCGTTCCTCAAGTCGCAGCTCGCCGCCGGCGTGCGGCTGCCGAAGTCGGGGAATGTGTTCGTCAGCGTCAAGAACCCGGACAAGGCCCGCGTGATCGAGGTTGCGGCCATTCTCGTCGATCTAGGTTTCAAGCTCGTCGCCACGCGCGGGACCGCCGCCGCACTCGCGGCTGCGGGCTTGCCGGTGACCGCGGTAAACAAGGTTGCCGAGGGCCGGCCGCACATCGTCGACATGCTGCTCAACGACGAGATCGCGCTGGTGATCAATACCGTCGAGGAAAAGCGCAGCGCGATCCAGGACAGCTATGCGATTCGCCGCGCGGCGCTGAACGATCAGATTCCGACATACACCACCATTGCCGGGGCGCGCGCAGCGGCGAAAGGCATGCAGGGGATGCGCGAGCTCGTCCCCTATTCGACGCAGGCGCTGCACCGGCGCCTGCACTGACGATCAACCGCAATTCCCACAGGACACGCAAGGGACAAACGCGGCGCGCCGCCCGCTCAAACGGGGCGATTCCTCCGTCGCGATCTCCCGATGAAGCGATTTTGCCTATGAAAAAAGTTCCACTGACCCAAGCCGGCGCCGAGAAACTCAGATCCGAGCTGCATCATCTCAAGACCGTCGACCGGCCGGCGATTATCGCGGCGATTGCCGAGGCACGGTCGCATGGCGACCTGTCGGAGAACGCCGAATACGACGCGGCTCGGGAACGGCAGGGATTTCTGGAAGGCCGCATTTCGCGCATCGAGGCCAAGCTTGCGCAGGCGCACATCGTCAATCCCGCCGAGGTCGACGCCGACGGCCGCGTCGTTTTCGGCGCCACGGTCGAGCTGGAGGATCTCGAAACCGGGACCGAAGTGCGCTATCAGATCGTGGGCGACGACGAAGCCGATATCAAGGCCGGCAAGATCTCGGTCGATTCGCCCATCGCGCGCGCGTTGATCGGCAAGACCGCGGGAGATGTCGCCGAAGTCCAGGCGCCCGGTGGCGTCCGCGAGTACGAGGTGCTCGCAGTCAGCTACGTCTAGCGCGGGATCGAACAGCGGCGACGCCTCACGCACTGCGACCGCGGCTGCGCCGGCGCGTCGCTCCAACAACGGTGCCGCTGAGCGGTCTGCGCGGACCTACGGCCGCGGGCGGCCTTCCCGCCGTCCTTGCGACAGGGTTGCGCGGGTGACGCGCCTGGGGAGTCGATTTCGCCATCGATTTTCCTTTGCGGCCGGCGCTTGGCGGTTTCCCGCCGGGTGTGCGCTTTCCGCTCGACGCCCTGCCGTCGGCCCGCGCGCGCGGCTTGTCCTTTGGCGGGATCTCCGGCGCCGGCCGCCACAGCACGATGAGCTTGCCGATTTGCTGCACGGGCGCCGCATCTACCGCCGCGCAGATGCGTTCGAGCATCGTTCGTCGTTCATCGCGCACCTCACTGAAAAGACGCACCTTGATCAATTCGTGCGCGCGCAGATTGACGTCGATTTCTCGAATTACCGCGGGGGTCAGCCCATGATGCCCGACGCTCACGACCGGATGCAGATGATGGGCCTTGGCGCGAAGTTCTCTACGACGTACGGAAGTTATCGTCAGCATGCTTCGATATTAGCGCACCGCGGCGCCGGGCAGCGCATCAGCGCGCGCCCAGCAGGCGCGCGGCCTTGGCAACCGATTTCTGCTTGACCCAGAAGATAGCCCCGAAGCGACCGCGTCCCGCAGTGACGGCATCCACGGCGGTGACGCTGATCTTGGCGTCGGCAAGCTTGCCGAGCATCGAGGTCAGTGCTCCGACCCGATCGTCGCCTTGCAGCAGAAAGCCGGTCTTGCGCCGGCTGAGCTTGAGTCCGGCCTTCTTCGCTGCCTTGCGAAGCGCGGCGCTGTTTTCGGGAACCAGATCGAGCTGGCCCTTGGCCTTGCCGCCTGGAAATCCGGAGAACGCGAGGAGATTGACGCCCTCGCTCGCCAGTGCGGACAAAACCCTTGCGCCCTGTCCCGGGCGGTTCGGCACCATGACATAGAAGTAATCGACCTTGCGCAGACTGTGGCTCATCTCATCCTCCGTTGGCGATCGTCAAGGCGATGCGCAGTGCAACTTTGAAACGACGCAGCGCCGCAGTCAAGGATGCCGTGACAGGGCGAGACCCTCGTCCGGCAAACGCGGATCCGTCACGGTCGCGGCCGGTCCGCGGTCAAGCGTAGTTCGAAATCTCGATCAGGTTCTGGTCGGGGTCGCGAAAGTAAAACGACCGCAGCGCGCCGGTCGCGCCTGTCTTGTCGACGGGCCCCTGCAGGATTTCAACTCCGCAGGAGCGCGCGTGTGCCATCGCCTGCTCCAGCGGCGTCGTCGTGATGAAGCATACATCGGCTGAACCCGGTGTCGGTGCGTGCGCATGCGGCTGGTACTCGTGTCCAGCGAGGTGCAAGTTGATTTTTTGCCTGCCGAAGGCGAGCGCAGTGCGGCCCTCTCCGAACGTCACTACCTGCATGCCCATCACGCGGCGATAGAAATCACAGCAGCGCTCGATGCTCGCCACGGTGAAAACGATATGGTCGAGCCGATCGATGAGGATGGGCGCAGTCTGATTCATGGCGAGACTCTCCGGGTTCGTTTGTCGTTGATGCGAAAATCTCCGGTCGGCGATGGGAGCGTGCCGACGCGAAAGGCGCACCTAGAAGACCTCGCGCAGACCCCCGCGCGGAGCGACGGCATCGAGGCGTCTCGCGAGCAGCGGCAGCTTGCAGGTCGGCACCGCGGGAAACAGATGGTGCTCGAGGTGATAGAACATGTTGTACGTCGCCATGGCCTTGACGCGATGGCGAATGGTGCGTGCCGGCTCGGCGCCGCAATCGTGGTGGACGGTCCACACGGCAAAGAACGCGGTAAGACACTGGCCGATTGCCATCGCCGCGACGTGGTACTCGAGCCACGGGGCCTTAATCACACCGAAAACCAGCGCAAGCCACGCGCCGTTCGCGGCAAGCTCCGCGCGAATCCAGCGGCGCTGCGAAGGCGAGGCGAGCTGCAGCGCGCAGCGGTGGAGTCGAAAGGGAAACAGGGGCCCGACGAGTATCGCCCGCCAACCGGGCATGCGCGCGCTCATCGACTCGATGTCGTCGCTTTGCATGCAATGGCGATGATGCCTGAGGTGATTCAGCTTGACCGCGTGCATCGATCCGAGCATGAGCACGCTCAGCACAAACATGACCCATTCGGTCGCGGCGCGCGGCAAACCGAGGGCATAGTGATACGCGTTGTGAACCTGACGCAGGCCGGTCAGGAAAAACATGAACGAGCATCCCAGCGCGAAAGTGTAGGCCTGGCAGTACGCGGCGGCGAGCGATGCCGCCAGCCATGGCACCGACAGAAACAGCTCACGAGTGATCTCCGCGCGGCTAAGCTCGATGAGGTCCCTCCATTCCACGGCGGCCAGCGGACCGCGCGCGCGGCGCTGCGTTTGCGCCCTCACGCGGTCGCCGATCGAGCAGACGCGCGGCTCGTCAGCGTTTGGGGGCGGTCGCACCTGCGTCCGGTTCGTTCTTGTAGGCGCCACGGATGTTGAGCGCGGCCAGCCCGAGCTGCAGCGCAATCAGCGCGTAAGCCCTGTCGTGCCAGCCCCACACGATCCAGAGCACGTTGCTCAGCAGGAATACCCAGAATCCGGCTTCACGCCGCCGCTTCGACTGCGCCCCGACCAGCCACGCGGCGACGACGGTGACGAGCATCGCCGGCCATTGCAAAAGGTCGAGATATTCCAATGCGCGTCCGCCGGCGGCCTATCCCGGAATCATCGGCGCTTTGGTCGCGAACTGCTCGTCCTGGGGCTTGGCGGGCAGCGTTCCATGCTCCCGCGCGTAGCCTACCACTCGCGCGATGAGGTCGAGTCCCATGGGCGCGAGCGCGCGCTCCCACAACTCGCGGCTCGACTCGCCTTTCTTGACGAAGCACCACTCCTGCGCTGCGATCGCGCCCGCATCCAGCCGCTCCGCCAGGTGATAGATCGAGCCGCCGGCAATCGGGTCGCCTTCGCGAACGGTCCACTCGACCGCGGCGATTCCACGGTGACGCGGCAAAAGCGAAGGGTGGTAGCCGACGCCTCCGAGTCGCGACCGCGCGAGCGCTTCGGAGCTGACGCGGGCGTGACTATGCGCGGTGATGATGAGGTCGGTCCCGGGCGCGATCGCGCTTGCGGGAACGTTGCGAGGGTCCTCGAGAATCGCAACTTCGATTCCCGCGACCTTGGCCGCCGTGCTGAGCCGATCGTCGGCTGCAGGGGCCACCACGCGCGCGATATCCACGCCTTCCTTGAGCAGCCGATCGAGGGTGGCCGCGCCGAAATAGCGCGAGCCGACAAGCGTTACTCTCATTCATCATCCCCTGTTCGAAACCCAGACCTTGTTGTGCCCGGACCGAGGCGCTTCGTCAAGCGGGCAACTGGCGCGAATCACCGAGCGCCGCGCGTCGCGCCCAGTCCTCCCAACGCGCAACCCAGCAATGTCGCGAGAATAAAAGTCGCGAAAATCGGCTGACCAAGAATTGCGAGGACGCGATCCGTGCCCGCCCGCGATACGATCATCAGCGTGTCGCAGGCCAGGAACGCGACGACGAACACACACCATCCGCGCCAGAGTTGCGGCCTGGTCGCGCGTGCCACGATCGCTCCAAGCGCGACGCCGAGCGCCGCGGCGACCAGCATATCGAGCGACGTTCCGACCAGATCCCGATGGATGCGCGCGGGGTGCAGGAACGATGCAATTCGCACGCCGGGCGGTCGAACGGTCGCCGCCAGAGTAGCTTTGGCCGCGATCAGGAGGGCGGGCGCAACGAGACCGGCGCACGCAGCGATCGCGTAGCGGACGAAACGTGGGTTCATGCGGTATCTCTCCATTTAAGGTGCAACTGCGGGCATTCGTCGGCTCAGGGTGTGATGCGCTCCAGGGCCCATACCGTAAACAAAAAGATCGAACCCACGCATGGCGCCAGCAGAATGATACCCAGCACGATGGGCAAGAGAACCCGCCTGCGGCTGCCTGCCGGATGCAGCGCGAGGGCAAACGGCCATACCAGCCAAAGCCACGCCAGGATCACCCATGTGCGACCCGAGACCATTGCCATGCCGACATAGAACTCGCCCGCCCAGACGAGCAGCACCGCAAGGGCGTGCAACACGGAGATCCATGCGAACACGCTGAAGGTGAGGCTGGACTGACGCGATCGGGTCAGCGCGGTCATTGCAATCGGTGCGGCTCGTCGGCTCGGAATATGAGCCAAGTGCAGTCGCTGCGTTTACGCCGATGACGGCATACAGCGCGCGGGACGTAAGTCATCTCCGGGGCAGAGATTTGAGGCTCGCTGCGATATCGAGACACTGCTGTCCGCGGCTTTCCTCGGGACATGCTTCGGAAAAGGCTGCGATCACGCGCCGCTTCCATGCACGATCAAGCCGATGAGTGCTCCTCCCGCCGTGCCCAGCCCGACGACCGGAGCGAGAGCGCCGGTGACGATCGCTTCGGGCAAGCTCAGCAGGAGGCCGATCGCGATGCCGATCAGCCATCCGGGCCAAGGCAGCGCGACCGCGCCAATCACCGCGCCGATGGCGAACCGATTGATGAACGCTGCACTCAGGGCGGCGCGTTTGTCGGTAAAGCGCATCGGAAGCATCAATACGACGGTGACCGCGCCGAACACCAACCCGCAAAGAATCCCCAGGTTGAGCGTTGACATGCGGCCGCTGCGCTCGACGGGCGTTCGGGCTGGTCAGCGATATTTCTCGGCGCAGGCGATGATTTCGAGATTGCTCCCGAGGTCGAGACAAGTGCGGGCGTCCTCCTGCGATCTTGCCCGGCGCTTCGGCGTCGCCGGCTTCCCGGGCGACTCATCCGCGGGCGCGGCGACGGTGGCCGGTGGTGAGGGCGCCTGACCGTGGACACTCGCAAAAGGCAGGAAAGCGAGCGCAACGGCAAGCAGGACGGCTTTGGGCGTACGGTCCATGGTTCCCCTTGGTAGTCGGTCCGATGCGCCGCCAATCTACGCCGGAGTGCCGTCCGGGTCAAAGCAAGACGTGCGAGTCGGCGCCTCTGCCGCTGCATCTACGCGGTTGTTTCACACGTGGATCAACCGCCCCCCGGCGAACGACCAGTTCTCCCACTGCGTCTCTTTGAAACAAACCATGACGTTGTCGGGATCGAGGCCCGGCTCGCGCGACAGCGCGCCGACGATATCGGCGAGGATCTTTCTCTTTATTTTGACGCTGCGACCCACCGACAGCAGGATTTCGATCAAGACGAAATCGTCGGTTCGGGGGACCGTCACATCGGGATATTCGCGGTCGAAACGGAAATCCTCCGCGCCGAGCTCGAGCACGCGCTGGAAGCGGTCCTTTTCGGGCACGCCGGAGGCGACCAGCGCGGCATGCACGCCTGCGAGAACGTCCGACTTGAACTTTTCCGATTTGCCTTTTCGAACCGTCAGAGTAACGAGTGGCATGATGTCTCCCTGGCACAACGAATACGAGCCGAGCCGGAGCGCTGCCTTCAGCGCGGCCAAATCAAGGCGCGACAGGGCGCGGCTGCGCGACCCATCGCTGCACCGAGGGACGCCGCCATTGATCTCTCGCGTATCGGGCGAGATTCTCGGGGACCGCGTCGCCGTTGGCCACGAGTCTTTGCAACATGATCGCGAGGTCGGTATCGGCGATGCTCCAATCGCCGAAAAGGTGGGCCGCTCCGGGCGCGAGCAGCTTGCCTGCGAGATGAAAAAGCCGCTGGGCGCTCTCGCCGGCCCTTTCGGACAGGGCTTCCGCGGTGGGCTCGAAGAATAGGGTGTGGGTGGGGCGCTCCTCGCGGATCGGCATGAGATCGCTGCGCAGCCATGCCTGGATCTGTCTCGCGGTCGCCCGGTCGCGCGCAGTCCTCGGATACAGCGCGACGTGCGTCTGGGGCGGGTAGCATTCCTCGAGGTACTCGGCGATTGCGCTGGATTCGGTAAGCCAGAATCCGTCATGAACCAGGCAAGGCACGCGGGCGGTGAGCGCACTGTCGCGATAGGTATCCTCCCGATGCGTTCCGGCGGACAGGTCGAGCGTGCGCAGATCGAACGGCAGCTTCTTTTCCACGAGCGCGACAAAGGCCGACATCGCATACGGGCTGCAAAGCTCGTTGTCCGCATAGAGAAGCGCGCGCTCGGGCATCGGCGATCGGGAGCCTTGATGGTGCCAGTTAAAGAATCCGGCTGAACCAGAGCAGCGAGAGCAATCCGGCGAGCATCGCGAGAGCGGCAGCCGCGGCGGCGAACAATGCGGTTATCTCCGTCTGCTTTTTCTCGAACACCAGATGCGAGTTCAGCGATTTGTAGATCTTGGTCAGATCCGTCGCCGTGCCCGCGTAAAAATACTCGGCCTTGGTTGTGCTGGCGATGTTCTTGAGCGCTGTCTCGTCGAGCCGCACGCGCATCGACCAGCCTTCTGCGCCGAGGACTTCGCCGTTGACTGTCCCGATGCCCACCGTGAAAACGCGGACGCCGCGCTCGGCGGCCATCTGCGCCGCGACGATCGGATCGGGGCCTGCGGTGGTCTGGCCGTCGGTGAGCAGGATGATCGCTGCGGACGTATAGGAGCCAGGCGCTACCGACTTGGAGTCGCCTTTCGATTTCGCGCTTTCATCGAGCGACGTGCCGCGCGACGCCTCCCGCGCGCCGCCGGGCCTCGGGTTGGACGATCGCAAGTCGAATTCGATGTCGGGAAAGATGGTCTTGAGCGAGACCAGGATGCCGCTGCCGACCGCCGTGCCGCGCTGGAGCTGGAGCCGATCGAGCGCCGCCAGAATGTCATCGCGATTGAGCGTCGGCGCCTGCACGACGGCGGCGGTTGCCGCGAACGACACCACGCCCACGCGAGTGTTGCGCGGCTGCTCTGCAACGAAGCTGCGCGCCGCGGCTTGCGCGGCGGCGATGCGGCTGGGCGCGACGTCGGCGGCGCGCATGCTGCCGGAGACGTCGATCGCGAGGATCACGGTTTCGTATTGGTACGGGAGCTTGACCACGGCCGCGGGACGCGCGATGCCGATGATCATCGCGGTCAGCGCGATCAGGAAAAGCGCCGGCGGGATATGACGGCGGAACCGCTGCGCGGCGGCCATCGAGTCTCTCACGATGGACAAGCTCGCGTAGCGCAGCGCCAGTTTCTTCTTGCGTCGAAGGAGAATCAGGTATCCCGCCACCGCCAGCGGCACGATCGGCAGCAGCCACAGCATCTGCGGCCAGATGAACGTGACCGGCACGTTCATCAGGAGTCCAGGTGCTTGGGCAGCATGCCGCCGGCAGCAAGTTGGCTGCGCTGCTTGCGCAAATCGGCGAAGCGAAGAACCGCATCCATCAGGTCGTCGTTGGTCGCAAGCTCCAAAGCGTCGATCCCCGCCTGGCGAAACGCGGTGCGAAGCTCGTTTTCCCGGCGCTCGGCAACCGCGGCGAACCGCTTGCGGAACTTGCGATCGTGCGTGTCCACGAAGATCTGCTCGCCGGTCTCGGCGTCCTGCATGACCAGCAGCCCCAGGTCGGGAAGCTCCATTTCAAGCTGGTCGTAGAGGCGGACGGCGACGACCTCGTGCCTCCGCGCAAGTTGCGCCAGCGGCTTCGCCCATCCCGGCGTACTGATGAAATCGGAGACGACGAACACGAGCGACCTGCGCGGAATCATCTGAAACGCCGTCGCCAGAAACTCCTCTAGATCGGTCGCATCCGAACGGGCGAGCTCCGGCCGCGCAAGTATCTTGTGCAGGATGTGCAACACCTGCCGCCTGCCGGTGCGCGCGGGAATGATGGTGTCGACGCCGCCGCCGTAGAACATGGCGCCGACGCGGTTGCCATGGCGGCTGAGCAGGCGGGCAAGCACCGCGACGAGCTCGGTCGATACTGCCCTTTTCTTGATCTCCTGCGAGCCGAAATCGACCGACGGGCTCAAGTCGAGCAGGAACCACGCGGTGAGCTCGCGCTCCTCGTTGTAGACGCGGACGTAGGGCGTCTGCAGGCGCGCGGTGACGTTCCAGTCGATATGACGCACGTCGTCGTGATATTCGTACTCGCGCAGATCGGCGAGGTCGACCCCGAAGCCGCGAAACAGGGTTCGATAGTCGCCGTGGAGAACGCCGTCGAGGCGCCGTAGCACCGTCCACTCGAGCCGGCGAAGGATCGCCTCAGGCGTTTGCGCCCACTCTGACATGCGTCTCGAGCGGCTTATCGGGAGCCGGGATGTGCTTCATGATGCGAAGCACGATCTGATCCGGCGTGAGCGCGTCGGACAGCGCTTCGTAGGAGAGCACCAGCCGGTGCCGCAGCACATCGGGAGCGATATCGGTCAGGTCCTCCGGCAGCGACGTAGCTTCGTCCGCGCAGGAACGCCAGCGCACGCGCGCCTTCGACCAGGTGGATGGTCGCCCGCGGGCTCGCGCCATACGTGAGGTACTTCGCCACGTTCGCGCACGCCATAGCGGTCGGGGCTGCGCGTCGCGGACACCAGACGCACGGCGTACTGGACCAGCGACGGGTCGACATAGCCGCTGCGGCACTGCGCGCTGAAGCGCCGGAAAGCTGGTCGGTGGTCGTCACCGCGGCTGACCGCCGCCGCGGGCCCCGTGACCCGGTTGACGATGACGAATTCCTCTTCCTCGCTCGGGTAGCCGACCAGCACTTTCATCATGAAGCGATCGACCTGCGCCTCCGGCAAGCGGATAGGTTCCTTCGGTCTCGATCGGATTCTGGGTTGCCATGACCAGGAACGGCTCGGGCACCGGATGGCTGTCGCCGGCGATGGTCACCTGATATTCCTGCATCACCTCGAGCAGCGCGCTTTGCACCTTGGCCGGCGCCCGATTGATTTCGTCGGCGAGCAGCAGGTTGGTGAACACCGGCCCGAACGACGTCGTGAATTCGCGCGGTCTTCTGGTTGTAGACGCGCGTGCCGACCAGATCCGCGGGCACCAGGTCGGGCGTGAACTGGATGCGCCGGAACGTCCCTCGCAATAGTCCGCGCCAGCGTCTTGACCGTCAGCGTCTTGGCGAGGCCCGGCACGCCTTCGACCAGCAGATGCCCCTGCGCCAGGATCGCCACCAGCACGCGCTCCAGAAAGTGATCCTGTCCGACGACGACTTTCTTGACCTCGTAGAGGATGCGCTCCATTTCGAGCGAGACGTCGTTGCGGCCGATGTCTCCGTTGTTCATGTCTTGTCTGTCTTTCCTGCGGGTTAGAACGGCGATATGCCGACAGCCGACGCGGCATTTTCGATCGGCACGGCGAACCCGATGCCAATGAAGACGCTCTGTTCGCTCGGATTGAGTATGGCGGTCACGATCCCCACGACTTCGCCGTCCATCGTGACGAGCGGTCCGCCCGAGTTTCCGGGATTGGCGGCGGCATCGAACTGGATCAGATTGGTCAACGCGCGCTTATGCTCCGGCGACCGGTAGGTCGCGCTTCAGTCCCGAGACGACGCCCGCCGACGCGGAGGGCCCGATGCCGAAAGGAAATCCGACCGCGATCACCTCATCGCCCACCGCCAGATCCTGCGTCGAGCGCAAGGTCGCAGGGGTCAGATCGTCGGGAATGGTCTTGGCCTGCAGCACCGCCAGATCGTTCTCCGGCTGCAGTTCCGATGACCGTCGCGTCCGACTCGGTTCCGTCGGCGAAGATTACCTGCACGCGCTCGGCGCCATCGACGACGTGCAGATTGGTCAGGATGACGCCCTTGTCGACGATAACGACACCGGTTCCTACCCCGTTGACGGTATCGCCGTCCTTGTCCTGCTGCACTCGGCGAACGCGGACCACCGATGGCGAAACGATCTCGTAGGCCTTCGCCGCCGCCGACGGCAGCACGTTGCTGTCGAGGGTGTGAAGCACGGCTGCGTCGATGTCGTGCTGCGTGATCGGGCGCGGGGCCGGTTGCAGCTGCAGATACGCGTAAACGATGCCCACGCTCAGGAAAACCGCCGATGCGAAGACGAGGATGCGTTCGTGGCGCGCGACGAAGCGGCGGGATCGCGCGAAGCGCGGGGGCGCAGCCACACGCTCCGCGGGTTGCTGCAGAGGACCGTCACCGCGGGACTTCTCCGACGACGGGGGTGTGTCCGTGATGGGACGCCGGACCGACCGGCTGTAAAGCGAGGTTTTCTTCATGGCGATTGGAGTGTCGGTCCGCCTCGCGGTTCAACGCATGACGCCGGTTTTGAAGTCGGGACGCTGATCACAACGGGCAAAAATGCGAAAAAGTCGAATGACGACTGCGTTCCGGCGGCAAAGTAGACAGGGCGGCGAGGGGACATTGTGCACTCGACGGCGCGTTGCCTCAACCTGGAGGGCTTTCCGGCAGATCGCAGTCCGTGCCTGCCGGCCTACCCAGCCGAGGTGAAGAGCATGACTTCTTCTCCATCGTTCGCGAGCTTGATCATTTTTTCGAATTCCAGTCCGAGCTTTCGCAGGAGCCTGGCTGAAGGATGATTGTCCCTCGCGGTGATCGCAACGACGCGGTCCAGGCGCAAATTGCCCAACGCGTACGTCATTGCCGCCGATGCCGCCTCGTAGGCATAGCCTTTGGACCGAAACCTCGGAAGGAATGCAAATCCGATGTCAACGTCGCGCAGCGATTCTCTCTTGATCAGGCCACACAGTCCGATCGGCACTCGATCTGGCTTGATCTCGACGAGATACAGGCCGAATCCGAGAGTCGCGTACATCTCGAGCGGTCCCCTGATGATGTACTCGCGCGCCGCATCGAGATCGTGTACGCCCTTGTCCCCGATGAACTCGATCCACGACGGATCGTTCAGCAGCTCGAGAATGAATCCTGCATCGTCGCAAGTCAGCTGGCGCAGAACCAGTCGATTCGTCTCCAAAACGGTCAAAGACCATCCCTCGTTTCCCGTTTCCGGCATTTCGACCGAAGGACGCGCCCTTTGCATCGCCGCCACGCTTTCAGCCGTCGATCGACGAGTGCAGTGCGATGCGATTGCCTTCGCTGTCGACCACGACGGCGCGGAAGCCGTGAGGGCCGATCGCCTTGGCCGGCTCGACGATCCTGCCACCCGTGGCCTCGACCTTGCGGACCGCATCGCGGATTCGGCCCTCGACGTTCATGTACAGGAGGATCCCGCCGGTGGAGCTGATCTGGTCCGCCGCCGGCACCAGGCACCCGCCGTTGCCTTGATCGTGCTCGATTACGCAAAAGGTGAATCCATCGAACTGGTTCTTTTCGATGCCGACCCCGAGGACCGCGCGATAGAACGCCGCCGCCCGATCGAGGTCGGCCACGGGAATGTCGAACCAGACAGCGCGGTTGTGCGCAGAGTTCAAGTCGCTCATTCGTCCCCCTTGGATTGCAAGTTCAGCCGATCGCCTTACTTTTCTCACACGCGCGCACCGCTGCGCCGGCAACGGCGCCGCGCGCGCCCGGTGATGCCATTCCTCGTCGGATCGCGGGTTCGGCCCGTGCCGCCAGATACAGCACGATACGGCCGGCGGGATCGGAAATTTTCAGCTCGCAATAGTTGCTGAACCAGAATTTTCTCACATCGGCGCTCTCCACACTCGACCAGGGCAGCAGGAAAGGCCGATGCCCGAGTCGAAACGGAAACATGACACCGAAAAGGATCCCGTCGGGGAGAAAGCTCAGGCGAACGATATTTCGGTACGACGCGAACAGGCTTCCGAAGCTCGCGCGCCTTGCGACGAAGGACGATTCGGAAGCTCTCGCCTGGGTCGGATAGCGCTTCGCGAACGGCCTCCATCCGCTCCCGGCGAGCGCGAAGCAAACGAGACTCCAGAGCGTGGCGAACGACGCCGCGAAGAGCAGCGGTATCAGCCAGTAGAGCATCGCGGCGTTGTCCATGGAATCCTCGGCAGCAGCGGCGCTATCTCACGAGCTCGGAGCATTCCGTTGCGAAAACGAAGTGGCGCCGGGGCTTCGTCATCTGGGGCGCATTCTCCCGCCACCAGAGTGCCGCGGCCGGGTTCGAACGCTCGAGGATCTCGATCGCGGCCAGCGACGGCACGGCAAAGCCCCTGTAGATCGTCAGGCGCCATGCAAGCAGATCGAACACGGTCTCGTAAACGCTTCTCGGGCCCGACAGCACCCCCGATCCCAGATAGCGACCGGCCCGGCGTCGGCGCACAGGCAGCTCGAGTCCCACCCAGGCGTTGCGAATGTCCGCGGGTGCTTCGCCCGGCGGGGCAGTTACGACGCGGATCGACGCCATACCGAAGGGCTGTCGGGTAAAGGATTCGACACGCGCGCGGCGCGCGCCAAGCCCGGTCGGGAAAGCAACGGAGCATTCGCGGCTTCCATGGCGAAGCTACGCTTGAAAGAAATTGCGGTGAAGCCATAGCACACCCCAGAACGCGAGACCGATCCAGACCGCAACGACTATCGCGGCCGCGAGGCTGGCGGCCCGTACGCGTGGCTTCGCGTCGCGGTGCGCGCGCGCGCGGCACTCCGACAACACCGCCGGGGGAATCAGCCGGACTGCCAGGGCGATGCCAAGAGGGACCACCACGAGATCGTCCATCAATCCCAGGACGGGGACGAAGTCGGGGATGAGGTCGATCGGACTGAGCGCGTAGGCGACGACCGCAGCGACAACGAGTTTCGCGTGCCAGGGCGTATCCGGGTGCCGCGCCGCGTAATACAGAGCGATGCATTCCAACTCGAGATCACGCACCTTGCGCTTGAGCTTCGCGAGGAACCGCGTCCCCGGCTCTTTCGGGTCTTCGGCTGAGTTCAAGGCTTCGACGCCAAGCGCGTCACGATGACTCGCACTTCGATAAGCAACGAACGAAGGAGCTCGTGCAGGCGCAAGTCGGGCGAGGGCCTCTTCTCGGCAATGATGCTCTCCAGTTCATCGAGGTTCCGGTCGAGCTCCCAGAGGACATAGGCCGCGTGCTCCGCGATGGACGCCCGCATCTCTTCTGCGGGATCCGATGGCTCCTCCGCCGCGCGGTCCAGCAGTGCCTGCAGCAGATCGACCTGCATCCAGGTGCCGATCGACCGGTTGTACGTCCGGTAAAGGTCGAAGCGTTGACTATCGGGAGCAGCCGCTATGAAAGACAACAGATCGCTCTGGACCGCGCTCACCTCTTTCGCGTAGTGTCGAATGTCGCTCGCGATCGGCGCATCTCCCGGGCGTTCGACGCCGAATGCTGCGGACGAAAGCGCGGAGACCAGCAGGGCCAGCAGCGGGCCCCTGCCAAATACCCGACTGTTTCCGGCGGCCGATCGCATCGATCGCGATGCGTTCCACCCGTGCATCAGCCGCCCGGTGACGAAGCGAGCCCGCGCGCCGGATCGGTTGCAACGATCGCTTCTTTCAGGCGTGCTCTCAACGCTCGTTCCTCCGGGGTCGATGCACCGCAATCGGAGCCGGAAAAGGCCGCGAGGACAGCGATGAGCTCGCCCGAGGGCGCGCCTGCTTCCAGCGCCCGATTCGTCGACTCGAGTTGTTGCGACAGACGGGATCGTTGCTCGTAGAGATAGTTGAACTGAGCATCGCAACGGGGGATCGGCGTGGGATAACGCCGGATCTCTTCCTCGACCGCGAGCTTGGCTCCCTGCAGGTAGTCGGCAAGCTCGAGGCACAGCGACCTCAGCCCCGTCGAACCCTTGCTGCCCGCTTGCGAATGCGCCGAAATTGCGGAGTCCATGGACGTCAACCCTGTCTTAGTGCGGCCACAGCCATGCGAAAGCGGCACCCGCTATGATGGCGTTGACCAATCCATCGATGGTCGCCTTGATGGTCGTGCTCCATGCCCGCCGGTACCAGATCGACATTTGCCAAAGTGCCAGCGAGTATCCGACGAACGCCGTGACTCCCGCGAGCTGGAACACACGAAGCTGGGGCGCGCCGGGCGGCAGTGCGCTGCCCGCCACGTAAGCTGCAAAAATCCCGACGACGACCGAATAGAGGAACCACAGCGCCAGGTTCCTTCGGATGGACATGGGACCGTTTGGCAGGGCCGTCATCACCAGTACGGGGCCTTGCCTCAGCTTTTCGGCAAACTCCGGCGAGCGAAGGTCCGCCATGCTCGACGGACGCGGAATCATGTAGTCGCCCGGCGGAATCGCCAGCGGACGCAGCGCCTCCATGCGCCTGTCTTCGTTCGGCACCTTCGGATAGTCGCTTTTGTGCCACGGCAAGACCATGTGAATAAGCGAGCTCGCGATGAACACGATCACCGCCGACAAAATGATGGGAAGCCAAAGCGCGAAGAGTCCGGTCACGACGTGCTGTCTCCTACGGCTGACAATGTTCGGCGGCCTAGCTTTGTCCGGCGATCGGTTCGCGCGCTTCCGCTCGCACGAGTATCGCCAACGCCCCTGCGCAGCCGACGCATAGAAGCGTGGCGGGCAATCGAGCGTGACCGGGGCTCCGGCGCCATGTCAACTCGGGCGCTTCTGCGCCTTGTACCGTCCGAAGCAAAGCATGACCGTGATCACAGCCATCGCGATCACCAGGGGCGAGACAAGCAGCGCGACGAGCCAGCCCCAGCTGCCCTCCGGATCGAGCGTCCTGACGCACGCGCATACGGCAGCCACCGAACCGATGGTTGCCGCGCAGGCCGCGCTTTTCACGCTGCGAAAGAAGAAATGAGACGCGACGCCGAGAAGCACCGGCAGGAGTAGCAGCACGATGACCGGCTTCATGGCAGCGCTTTCTTAGGCCATGACGGTGATTGCGGGCTGCGGTTGCCGATAGATGAAGGCGGTGACCGCACCGAGGATCAGCATGAGAACTCCGTCGAAGACGATCTGCTTTACGACCACCGAGCTCGGCATCGGCTGTACCACGTAATAAATGATGTACGTGGGGACGATGGTCAGCAGGGCGATCGCAAGGCCGAATCGCAGTCCCTGCGAGAGCCACGGCGCTGCCTCGATGCCGCGCGAATAGATCCAAACCAGCGCGCCGGCGAGGATCACGTGGGCCAATATCATGAGCGGAAAGTACTTCTGCGCGTCCGCTTCCGTGCGGAACAGGCTCGACAGCTTGACGTAGTCTTCGTGCAGCAGGACGCCGTGAACCACGAAGCTCCCTCCCATCCAGACGATGAAGACGACGATCCAGGCGATGATGAATTTCTTGTTCACTCTTCCTCCCCTTGGCGAGCTCGGTTGAAATCTGAACGCTGCGTAGTCCCTTGGCGGCGCGAGAGCACGGTGGCGCGGCGCTCGAGACTCTCCTTCGGCCAGTATTTATCGCGATCATAGTATTCGGCGACCGCGGGTATGTCGGGCGGCAGCACGACCCAGCGCTGCTTCGTCGACGTAAAGATGTGAATGTCGGGAGGCAGCCGATCGGGTTCCTTGAGCGTCCCCACGCGGACGAATCGCACGGCGTCTCCCGCACCGGCGTAGGTGCTCCAGAGCGCAATGCGGCATTTGGGGCAACGGGAGATCCTCTGTCCTTTGCCGCTGTTCGAAGGCGTGTTCACCACTTCCGGCTCACCTTCCAGCAAGACCACGCGCTCGGCCTCGATCATTGCGTTGAGTGCGAATGACGCGCCTGTTTCGCGCTGACACCAGCGGCAATGGCAGCAGTGGACGAACATCGGCTCGCTTGTCATCCGGTAGCGCACGGCCCCGCACGTGCAGGCGCCTTCGAACGAGCCATTGGATTCGGGAGGCATCGAGCGGTTTGCTTGGCGGTCCAAGGGCGCGCGTGTCTGGCCGGTACGTCAAGCTGTACGATCGCCGCCCGTCGCGGCAGCTTGACCGATCGGCCCGCTGCCGCGGCGCGCATACAGAATCCCGCCCAATAGCGTGACGGCAACCAGAGAGGCGAGGAAGGTGAGGTGATACCAAAGCGGAAACTTGTCCCATAGCGCGTAGTGCGTGGGTATGAACACGACGACGAGCACTGCCGCGAGCACCTTCACCGTGCGGCCGTTGCGCTTCGTGATCCAAGCAGCCGTGTATCCGGCCCCGAGGGACGCCGCAGCGCCCAGCACGAGCCTGGCGGCCATCATCGCGAGCGTGAAGCTCATGCTCTTCTCGACCTCGGCATAGCTCGCCCATGACCAACGCAGCGCAAGATCGCCCACAGTGGCGATCAGAAGCCACACAACCAGTCCACCGATGACGCCTCCCACGCCTCTTGTCATTCAGGGTCCCATCCATCAGCAAGGGCATCGACTCGGCGCGCTCGCGCCATCAACGAACCGGCGATCTCTGCGCATCGCTCGATCTCAATGAGCAGCGTCGGGCCGGCGCCATTGCGCATCCGCCATTCCACCGTCTGGGCGGACCAGCCCGAAAAGAGGATGCTCCGTGGGACGCGAAATTTCAAGATGCGCCGACTGCGGGAAGCGCCCAGCGAAAGGCGCATGAATCGGCGACTGAGTCCGGATCCAACCGCTATCGCGGCTGCCAGAACCGCTTGACGAGCGTCCCCAGCGTGATGGGTCGCTTCGGGATCTTGCCTGGCATGGGATCGAAGTAGCGGCGGTCCAGATAGCACCATCCCCAGGTCTCACCGCGCTCGAACGATGCGATGATGGCGTGTCCCGTTGTATTGAAGTGCTGCAGTGCATGCGCGTGCTCCGAGTCCTCGCAGCAGCCGACATGGCCACACGACAGGCATACGCGCAGCTCATTCCACGACGCTCCCATCGCGAGGCACTCCTCGCAGCCGTTCGTCCGCGCCTTCACCGGTTGGATCTGCGCGAAATGTTCGCATCTTTCGGTCTTGTCGGGCATTTGAGAGCCAACGCACTCAGGTCGACGAGCAGGTTAACCTTCGCCAACCCCTTCGCCAACCTCGATTTCTTCCATCAAGGCAAGCTGGTTCCCATCGGGATCGCGGAATTCGGCCAGCCAAAGCTCCGATTTCGGGGCGCGATGCACCATATGCGGGTCGGTTATGAACCCAACCCCCTGGGCTCGAAGAGAGGAAAAGACGGCATGAATGTCGGCGACCCGGAAATAAATCGCCGAGCCGCGCTGCGCGTTCTGTCCCGCAGGCATGACGCCGACGAGCAGCCGAATCGAGCCGCACATGAAAAAGGCCATTTGCGGCGGCGCCGCAAACAGAAATGGGATCCCGAGGACGTCCCGATAGAACGATGTGCCTCGCTCGAAGTCTGCGACTGGAATCATGATTTGAGCGATGGTTGCGTTCGACAGGTTCATTGAGGTCTTTCGAAAAATGGACGATTCAGGCAGCCAATCGAAACGATCATCCCGGCGATGGCGAGGCGCGAGAGTCTGAAGCCCGGCTGCTGGTTCGCGAACGCATTCTCACTCCGAGGAGAAGAACCACACGCGCCTGATCAAGCCTTCGGCGACATCATAGACCGCGATCACTTCCATCGGATCGCTCCGCAAACCGTGGATCCGCTCGTGGTCGACGACCTTGTTGCCGGAAACGACGCGGTCGAGAATCTCCGCGTTCAATCCGACGATACCGAACCTTTGCGACGCGTAAAACTCGGCGAGCTGCTTCCGGCCGGAAAGCATTGGCTCGGCGGCGGGCATGCGGAAAATCTCCACGGCATCGCTGTAGCATGCCACGAACGCATCCAGATCGCGATTGTTGTAGGCCTCGACCTGACGTTGGACGACTTCGGCCGCTAGCAAGGACGTCTTCCGCAACTGACGGTGACGGACGGGCTTCATCGGCTAAAAGTCGATGACAAACGGCGCGGCAAGGAGGAGCGCGCCCACCACGCTGAGCCACAGCCAACTCTGGATAAAGTAGGGATAGATGCAAAGCAGGATGCCGGCTATCACGGGCACGAGCTTCGTTTGCCGTCTTCCATACAGGAGATACGCCATTCCAATTGCGCCGGCGACAATGCCGAAGAAAAGATTGCTCACGGGCGTGCTCCAGACGTCATTCAACCGACGGTCGTCGCGGCGCGTCTACTTCCGGCCGGCGACCAGCAATACGACCCCCGCTGCGATGACCGCGATGCTGGCCCAGCTCGGAATGACGGCGGTCTCTTTTTCCGCGACCGAAAACTTGAACGGGCCGAACTGGCCTTCGTGCGTCTCCTTCGTGTATTCGAAATGACCGTAAGACAGGCCGAAAAGGCCGGCGATCAAGAGAACGAGTCCCAATATTTTCGTGCCGCTCATAGGTGCTGCTCCCTGGTTGATTTCATCGAAATGGTTTGAACATCATTCATGGAGCGTCGGAAGGACGATTGCGACGGCGCGAAGTGAGCAGACAAGTCACGGAAACCAAACTCGCGATGATCGCCGCGATCGTTCCTGCCACCAGCACCGCAGACCCAAGACCGATGTGACCGACGTAATGCGCATCCTCCATGTATCGCATCGCGATATACGCGACAGGAAAGCAAATGGCGAAGACGACCGGAAAAAATGCGTTCGATTTCAAAGGCGCGGCGCAATCGATTCTGCGGCTTCCGTCGAGGAAATGACCGGAAAAATCTCGAAGTCCACGAGGTCGCTCCAGTGGGCGATCCATTCATCGAGGAGCTCGCGGCGGTCGGTCTCCATGACCTGAAAGCAAAACGCGAGTTTCTCATCGACCCAGCTGGATACGTAGCGCAACCCTTCGGGCGCGAGTCGACCGCGATCGCGGAAGCGCCGATACACCGGCACCGGGTCCTCGAAGCGTTCGATGATCATGTAGAGCACGTCTAGCACCTCCGATCGATGCTGCCGGATCGAGTGCAAGCGACGATAACCCAAAAACAATCGCCGGGCCAGACAAGGCGTCGCTACGAGGCGTCGGGCCGCGAGTATGACCCCATGCGGCTATGACCCTATGCGGCTTCAGCCGCATTCAAGTCGAAAACATGCATGATTCCGCCCGCGGGCGCCTCGCTCGGCCGCCGGATCAGCTCGCATCATCCCGCGTGACGCTGCGACGCAGAGGCCGGCGCATGCGCACGAAGCGGATTGGCGTGCCATCGGGCAACACGTCGGTCGCGTCCTCAACGCGATCGAACCCCAGCGCCGCGTAGAAAGGAACGCCCGGCAGGGTGGCCATCAATTCCAAGGACTTGAAGCCCGAAGCGGCCGCCGCCTGCGCGCACTCGTCGAACAGACGCCGTCCAATCCCGCGCCGCGCGGCGGTCGGAGCGACGAAGAAGGCGCGGATACGCGCCGGCTCCTTCGCCGGATCGAGCAGATCCTGCGCGCCGACAGGCCGTTGATCGCCGCCGTACAGAGTCCGGCGGCGGCTCCACCCACCGCATCCCGCGATTGCGCCGTCCAATTCCGCGACGAAGTAGCTTCCATCGGAGATCAAGACCGAATCGACACCGAACACATGGCGAATGGCCGATTCGGTTTCACGCTCGGTGTAGTAATCGCGGCTCAGAACCCGCGCCGAGCAGCGGATGAGCTCGGTCAATGCCGGAATCTCGTCGGATATCGCGAGGCGTATGCCAAGCTCGCGCTTCACGAAGGCTTCGGTCGATCGGCTCGAGGATGAAGGACGGCGGCGAGCAGAGAGGCGCATCGCCGCTCCGCGGGACTTCCGCGTCGCTGGCTAGTTCGGCCCGTGAGGAGCGGTTCGCAGCAGCTCCGCGAGATCCTGCTTCCAGAATTTCGCCTGGCCGGTGGTGCCGTGCCCGGCCGTCTGGTCGCTCGCGGGGATCAGCAACACTCTGCCGTTTCTCACCCGCTTGATCTCGCGGTCCAGCACGCCGGTTTCCGGCGGGTTGCGCTCATCGTCCGCGGAGTTGATCGCCAGCAGAACCGACTGGATGCGCTCGAGACCCGGCGACGGATCGTAGTCGCGGGACGAATCCCACTGGTACAGATAATCGTTGGCATCGCCGGTGAACGGCGCGCTCAAGCGCTGGTCGAGGATCTGGTCGGCTTTTTCCCGCGTCGGCGCGGCTTTGTAGAGCGCCTGGCTTCCGCCGCTGGTGGCGACGCCGTAGAAAACCGACGCGAACTGTGCGCTGCGCGGCTGCTTGGTGTAATTGCCGTTCATCCATTCGGGATCGTTGCGGATGGAATCGATGATCAAGCGGCGAAGCATCCAGTTGCGGCTGGACATCTCGGTAGGCAGCGACGCCATCGGCACTGCGACGTCCATGAACTCCGGATATTTCTGCGCCCAGATCCATGTCTGCATCCCGCCCATCGAATTCCCGAGGACGAGCCGCAGGTGGCGCACCCCCAAATGCTCTTTGACCAGTCGATATTGCGCATCCACCATGTCGTCGTAGTTGTATCTCGGAAAGTTCATGCGAAGGCCGTCAGACGGCTTGCTCGATTTTCCCGTGCCGATCGCGTCCGGCAGGATGATGTAATAGCGGCCGGCATCCAGCGGCTGCCCGGGTCCGAAGAGCTCGCCGGCGAACGCCGGCGTGAGCATCGCGGTGCCGGATCCGGTCGTGCCGTGGAGGATCAGCACCGGCTCGCCGGTCGGGGCGCCCACCGTCGTGTAGCTCAAGCGCAGCTCGGGCAGGGTCTGGCCGGTGTGGAAATGGAAATCGCGGACCACCCAGCTGCCTTCCTTGGGTGCAGGATAGTCCGCGGCCCAAGCCGCAAGCGCTGTCACGGCGAACGGCACGGTCAACGCTGCCCGAATGAGAAACTCGATGAGCTTCATGCGATCTCCTTCATTGAGCTTGAGCAGGCGATTTATTCAACGACGGGCGTGCTTTTCTGGGAAGAAACGAAAATCAGCGCGTCCGAAACGGCGACGACATCGTGTTCCTCGCCCGGGCTCGTGAACAGGTAGTCCCCGGGACTCAGTTCGACGCCGCCGATGTTCACCGTTCCGGAAAGAACGACGACTTCCTCGGTCCCGTGGTGAGCATGGCGCGGAAACCGGGCGCCCTGGACCAGGCGCACGACGGAAGAACGGCCGCCGGTTTCATTGTTTCGGAACAGACTGCGCTCGATCCCCGCGTAGTCGGTGGCTTTCCATTCGCGAGTGACGGATTTGTTCACCAGCACTTGAGACTCCTCGGATCACATATTGCGATATACGTGCGGACTCATGGTTTCGCGACGTAGAAGTAATAGGTCGCCCGATAGGGGATTCGTACGACCTTGCCTGCCTCCGCCGGGCCGCAACCGGCAGCGGGCGCCTTCCCGCCGACGGTTTTGACCCGCTGGATGCTCTGTGTTTTGCCGAAGACGCCGTTCCCCTCCGTCGATTTTGCGGCGAGCAACAGCCACGGAATCGCGCTGCTATCCGGACCGTCGTCCCGCGCCTTGACGTCGCCGACGACTTTGCTGCCGTCGGTGGATTCCCAAGTGGGACCCGCATAGTGTTTACCGATGCTCTTACCGGCGGCGTCGACCAGCTCCGCTTCCGGCGCTTTGAAAGCCCATTCGAAACGCGCAGGGTCGGCTTTGCTGGCGGCACACTCATAGATCTGAACTCCGTTGGCCAGAGCCACCACCGATAGGGTTTGGGTCGCGGGAACCTTGAGGCTTTCGGGAACCGTAGGTGCCGTCGCAACATCGGTGGAGGCGCAGCCGGCAAGTGCGAGCACAGAGGATGCTCCCGCGATCAAAGGCGTAACAGTGGGTTTCATATTGCTGGCTCCCTAAGCAAGCTGCTGATCGATACATCCTGGAGGCGGATACAGCTGGGTCGACAATTCAGGTCGCCGCTAGCGGTTTCTCCGTGCTGCTGCGTGGGAAATGCTGAAGCTTCTCGTTCAATGGCTCCCAGGGCAGCTTGTCCTCGAGCCAAATCTCGCGTGTCGGAGCGAAATCGTCAGGACTGTCGAGACTCGACGTAGTGACGTCGATCGTGTCCGCGCTATCGCTATGCTGATACGTGAGCGGCGTTCCGCACTTTCCACAGAACGTTCGCGATACGGGTGGCGACGAGCGGAAGACAACCGGCTGACCTGTCACAAACGCAAAGTCACTGTAGCGGAAAACGACCCAGGCAACCGATGGTGCTCCGCTCGCATGCCGACATGATCTGCAATGACACATGCTGGCCGCGAGCGGAATGCCTTTTATCCGGTAACGAGTCGCTGCGCACAGGCAACCACCCTCGACAAACCCAGCGGTCATGCCGTCTCTCCAACATTCAACGCACTTCAGACTCGGAGCCGTGCGAGCCCACCGGACCCGCGCCGACTCGCGCTCTATGCCACTCTCAGAACGAAATCGTCCCCAAAGTTGTAAATTCGCCGACGCCAACGGTCGGCGAAGTGAACGTCGCGGAACCCCAATTTACCGTCGCCGGTCTCGGCAGTCCAGTGCCGAATCGGGGATCGAAACGCCGCAGCGCGGGGCGGGCCGAACTGGCCCTCAATGCTCGACTTTCAAGACGAGGTCCGCCTTTGCGGACGGAGAAAAGTCTGCCTCATAAGCTGAAAGAAGCTGCCGGACGACCCGGCTTCTGGATTGCCGGGGCTTCGTAAGGTAAATGGAAAAATCCGGGACGCGGTTAATCCGTTTCATCAGCTCGAGCATCAAAACACCCTCGACAACGACGGGCACGGACGAGCTGATCCTCCGTTCGATGATCCGGTTGATCTGGTCGTACAGATGAATGATGTAATCCTGCGCCGGAATCAGGAACAGATCGGTCTCGATCAGCGTCACATTGAAGTGCCACGCAAGATACCGCCCAAGCGTCGTTTTTCCGACGCCGTCGCGGCCATCGATCGTCACAATCGCTCCGCGCGATCCGCGCATGATCGGTATCAGGGCGGCCACGACTTGCGCATAAGAGGGAAGAACGCTAGGCACTGGGGCACCTGAAAAACGTCCGCCTGTCTGTCGCGGGCCAGCCCGCGCTACTTAGGCTCTTCGCGGGACGGCCGGGACAACGAACCCGGCACGAGCAACTTAAACGCCAAGGTAGATCGCCAGCAGTATGCCGAGCGACCCTAGGATGAGAGCCAATACCACGGGGAGAGCGCGGTTGTGCAAGGGCGGAATATCCTCGACGGGCAGGGTCATAACGTAGCGGCGGTGCTGAACCGCGGTAAGGATCATCGATAGGGCGCCGAGCAACACGAGCGCGATTCCAATCGCGCTCGAAAGATGTGACGAAGACACGGCATGCGCAGCGGATGGCGCGTGCTGGGCGGCAAGCAGGTCGAGGAAAAGGCCGAAGCGGGCAACGACGAAACCGAAGCCCATGACGGTGAGGCCGGTGCGAACCCACGCGAGGAGCGTTCGTTCCGCCGCGAAGAAGACCCGAGGATCAGACATGGGAATACGCAGTCAGAAGACGAGCCATTACCCGCGATACCCAAGGAGCCGCGCCGGCAGGAACAGGATGCTTTTGAGCAATGCAAATGCGGCGGCGACGCTGATGCCGACCACGCGAAGCGGCAGCGAGATGAGCCACACCAGGGGAGCCAGGATCAGGACCGCCAATGCGAGCGGCCATGACAGAACGAACAAGACGCACCAGATCAGGACGAGGCCAAGGAATCTCACAGGATGGTCCTTTCTAGGTCTGACGAAGACGCATACGGCGACGATACCGGCGCCGTGGTGGTTGTTCAAGAAGTATGCGAAGACCTATGCGCCCCGAAGCATCGCCGGAATTGCATCATGGGTAAATGCATCCGCCTAAGATTCGCACCAGTGGATAACCGGTCGCGGCCGCGGATTGCCGGCGGGCGTTTCCGCCGGGTAGCCCAGGACGATCGCCGCGGCCGGATCGAACCTCGTCGGCAAGCCGATTTCCGCGGCGACCCCTGGGCTCGTCAGCCACGGCATGGGCGCGCCGACCCAGCAGGATCCCAGACCTCGCGCGTGCGCTGCCAGCATCAAGTTCTGGCCGGCACGGCAGCAGTCGAACACCGCCTCGGCGTTGCCGGTCTGGCTGCAGATCACGACCAGCGCCGGGGCGGTCCAGAAGACCTTGAAGTCGGGATTGTCGGCCCAGTTCTGGCGCCGGCCATGGGGCTGATGGTGGCGCGCGTATTCCTTGGCCCGCGCGCCGTAGCCTGCGATCCGCTCCGCACCCTCGATTACGCAGAAGACCCACGGCGTCTCGCCGCTCACCGGCGGCGTCGGCGCCTGCACGGCGTCCCAGATGACATCCTCGATCAGCGCCCGCTCCGGGACCTCCGGCCGATAGGCGCGGATCGATCGCCGGCCATGGATTGCTTCGATCGCGTCCATCGTTCCCCCTGATGAAAAACGAAGCCCTGCCCCCGCCGAACCGCAGGGCCGACGATACGTGCGGCTGGTCGGGAGCTTAGCGCCAATCCATTTACTCGGGGAACCTCAGTGCCGCGCGTGCGTGTGCCTTGGCGGCTTCTTCCGCACGATCCCGCGGCGGGGCATTGGTCGTGAGCGAATGGAGCAATCTGCTCGAAACAGCCGCGATCTCCTCGACGGCGCCGAGAAAGGCTGCTTCGTTTGCTTTCGATGGCTTGTTGAAGCCGCTGACTTTCCGCACGAATTGAAGCGATGCGGCACGAATCTCTTCGTCGGTCACCGGCGGCTCGAAATTGAAAAGGATCTTGATATTTCTGCACATGTTTGCTGCCTCGACGGTCAATGCCGCATGACGCATTCACTTCACGCGCGAGTAGGCATACCGCTTGCCATTGAGTTTGGAAATGAGCACCAAGCTTGTGCCATCGACAGAGACGATCCGGTCGGCGTCGACTTTTGCCGACTCAGGCAGCGGGCGCGAGCTGTTCTCGTAACGCCAGACAACCTCGTCGCCTTCGACTCTCCACGTCCCGGAGAACGTCCAAAAGGGACGCCCGGCCACGCCGGACACACCGCTGAATTTCATGTCCGGCGTCAGCGTCAATTCGGTGGTCATGCTTGCGCCGTCCGGCGTGCTTGCCGACACCGACCACTTGCCGACCAGCGAAAACGCATTGACATCAGCCGTCTGCGCGCTCGCCGACGACGCCCCGAGTATCGATGCCGAAAGGATGATCGCGGCAACGACGCCCGTGCGCGCCTGATGGCCGCTATCCGGCATACGCGCGCTTCAGCCCATCGATGTCGATCTTCTTCATCTGAAGCATGGCCGTCATGACTCTTTGGGATTTCTCATAATTCGGATCGGTGAGCATCTCCGGCAAGGCCGTCGGAACGACCTGCCATGAAAGGCCGTACTTGTCCTTAAGCCAACCGCACTGCTGCGCCTTCTTGTCGCCGCCCTCGGATAGCTTGTCCCAGTAGTAGTCCACCTCTTCCTGCGTGTCGCAATTCACCACGAACGAGATGGCCTCGTTGAATTTGAACACAGGGCCGCCGTTGAGCGCGACAAATGACTGCCCGGCAAGCTCGAACGCCACGGTCATTACCGCTCCCGGCGGTTTTCGATGGATCTCTTTTCCCGCTTCTCCGTACCGGGCAATCTTTACGATCCGTGAATTCTTGAAGATGCCGGCATAGAACTCGACGGCCTGTTCGGCCTGGTCATCGAACCACAAGAATGGCGTAATCTTTTTGACTTGCATCCGTGTCTCCTGGTCGGGTCCGGTCATCGATTGATGATGTTGAGAATGTTGCCGTCCGGATCCTTGAACCACGCGGTCTTAATGCCTCTGGCGATGTGAATGTCGCCCTCGCGCTTCATTTGCGGCAAATCGTAGTGCTCGAAGACGACACCCTTCGCCTTCAGGGCGCGAACGACCGATTCCACGTCATCGCCCACCAACCATGTGACGGCGGTAGCCTGGTTGGTCCCGGCGTATTGCGACCGGTACACGTTCAGCGTGGAGCGCCCGCTTTTGAAGACGATCACTTCTTCACCTTCGGCGTCAATCGCGGCGAGCCCGAGCGTGCCCTCGTAGAATTTTCGCGCAGTCTCGAGGTCCTTTACCGCGATGGTTGCGACCAGATCCTTGTTTCCCAGCATATCGCTATCCTCCGTTGACGGTGTCGTAGCCTATTGCAGGGACAGCTCCCTGACGGGGCGCACTTCGACGCTGCCTACGCGCGCCGGTGGAATCTTCGATGCCAATTGGATGGCTTCGTTCAAGTCCTTGGCGTCGATCAGGTAAAACCCGGCGAGCTGCTCCTTCGTCTCCGCAAACGGACCATCGGTCACCGAAACTTTGCCGTTGCGGACGCGCACGGTCGTTGCCGTATCGATGGATTGGAGGGCTTCCGCGGCGATGTGATGGCCGCTCTTTCGCAGCGCGTCCCCGCACGCCTTGCACTCCCTGTCGGGAACCTCATGCAGCTTGCCTTCGTCGAGGTATACCAGGCACAAATACTTCATGGTTCACTCCTGATTGTGATGGAAGGCCAAATGTTTCCGATGCCGAGCCTCCGGCGCCGATACAGGAACAGCAGCAGGGCAAGCAGCGTTCCACCCGGCAGCAGGAGCTCCAGCATGAGATACGGTCCCGCCGTAGCCCCTAGTCGGCGCAATGTCCCTAAACCCCTGACGACTGCTTGCATGGTCCACTCCGATTTGCCTTATCGGCCCCAATCGCGTTGGGCCCTCACAAGCTAGTCGAACGGACGAGCTCGAAATCGACAGTCGGCCAAACAAGCACATCGGGCGTACCCGTATTATCCGCAAGGCGTTACGCTTCTATGGGACCTCAGTCGGGCAACTCGGCCAGCCGGCGCTCGAGAAACCGGCGCTCCGGCTCCTGTCGCGCAAGCGCGAGCGCCCGTTGGTAAGACGTCGCGTGCGTCCGCGGTCTTGCCCAGCCGCCGGCACAGGTCCGCGCGCGCCGCATGCGCCAGGTGGTAGTCACGCGAGATCGCCGCGAGCGAGGATGGCGTCGATGAGCGCCAGACCCGCCGCGGGGCCGTCGCGCATCGCCACCGCCACCGCGCGGTTCAGCTCGACCACAGGCGACGGATCGATCGCGCAGCAGGACGTCGTAGAGTCCGACGATCTCGCCCCAGTCCGTGGCATCGGCGCTGGCCGCATCGGCATGCACCGCCGCAATCGCCGCCTGCAGCGTGTAAGGACCGAAGCGCCGTGACGCGAGCGCTCGGTCGACCAGCGCCGAGCCCTCCGCGATCTGATCCCGGTTCCACAGCGAGCGGTCCTGGTCGCTCAGCAGGATCAGCTCGCCTGCCGGCGACGTGCGCGCGGCGCGCCGCGATTCCTGCAGCAGCATCAGCGCCAGCAATCCCATCGCTTCGGGCTCCGGCAGCAGCTCGACGAGCAGCCGGCCGAGACGTATCGCCTCGCCCGACAGATCGAGCCGCGTCAGCGACGGCCCGGACGACGCGGAGTAGCCTTCGTTGAACACCAGATAGATCACGCGCAGCACGCTGTCGAGCCGCTGCGGCAGCTCGTCCGGCGCCGGCACTTGGTAGGGGATGCGGGCGTCGCGGATCTTTCGCCTTGGCGCGCACGATGCGCTGCGCCAGCGTGGATGCGGCGACTCAGGAACGCCTGCGCGATCTCTTCGGTCGTCAGGCCGCAGACTTCGCGCAGCGTGAGCGCCACCTGCGCGTCCGGCGACAGCGCCGGATGGCAGCAGGTGAAGATGAGCCGCAGCCGGTCGTCCTCGATGTCTTCGCCGTCCCAAGGCTCCGGCGTCTCATCGACGACGGCGTCGACCTGCTCGGCGACATCCTCGATCGCAGTCGAAGCGCGCGCGGCGGCGTATGCCGTCGATGGCCTTGAAGCGGCCGGCCGACACCAGCCAGGCGCGCGGATTCGCCGGCACGCCGTCGCGCGGCCATTGCTCGAGCGCCGCCCGAAAGGCATCGTGCAGCGCCTCCTCGGCGAGGTCGAAGTCGCCGAGCAGGCGGACCAGCGTGGCGAAGACGCGGCGCGATTCGGCGCGGTAGATGGCGTCCGCCGCTCGCGCGCACGTCGGACGAGTTGTCGCTCACCGGCGGGCCCCGCATAGAGGGTAGGCATTCAGCGTCATGGTTTCGGCTCTGTGTCGTGCCGCGGTGGTCGTTACGGGGCCGGATCTCGCCCGGTCTCGCGTGAGATCAACCAGCTGCCATCGGCTTGACGTTCGAAGATGATTTCCGTCGTCAGGCGTCGGATATTTTTGCACGCGGCCGCTCCATCGCGACGGTCGATTGGACAAAGCCCAGTTTCTCGTAGAACGGAACGACGTCCGGGCGTGCGGCACGGAGCACCCAGCTGATCCGGCGGTCCTCACCCATGACCGCATTGACCAGCGCGCGACCCACGCCCTTGCGCCGATGATCCTTCGCCACGACAACCATGGAAATGTACCCGTTTGCCATGTCGTCGCAGATGGCCCGCGCGAAACCCAAAACCACTCCCTGTTCCACGGCAACAAGCGCGCGCTGCGACCGCGAGACGAGCTGCCGAAACGACGCTCGATCGGCGACATGCCGGCCAAATCCATTCTCGAGCAGCAGGCGATGTGCCGCATCGATCTCGGATGCTCGGATTCGGTGGATGTTCAGGAGCGATGCCCGTCAGCGTTTGGGGCGAATGACAAGTTCGGCGAAGCCGGTGCTCGGGTCCGGTTCACGGATGAATGACCATTCGGGCAGAAGCAGCAGCAATACTTCGGCCGTCGTTCGTACCGTGCAGCCGCTTGCGACGTGACCGCCGAACACGCGCCCTTCCGCGTCTGCGACGCTCATATGCAGATGCGATCCATTGCTTGCGACCGTCCCAGCAAGGGTCAGGATTTCCAGGTCGCCATGCAAGGCGTCGGCCGCGGCGGCGCCGGCCCGTCTCAAGCGGGCCTGCCGCAGGCTGCCGATCCCTGAAATCACGAACGCGGCAGCGCACGATCGCGCCGCGACGGCGCTTTCGAGCGCGCTCCGCAGGTCCATGTCAGGCGCGACTCGAAACGGCAGCGTTTCCATTCTGGTTGAAGCCTATCGTAACTTGCGACAAATGTGCGGCATTCGCGGAGACGGTGCCGGATGTCGGCGCGCGGGTTGCGCCTAAAGGGCTCGCACCGCTGGCACCGTCATTCGTTCTCGCGCCACATCAATACCTCGCCAGGCTCGACTCGATGCGCCAGATGCTGCTCGGGCGACGCGAGCGAGAAGCCCAGGCGCTCGAGCAACCGAATGGAGCGAAGATTCGCCTTCTTCAGCACGGCGAAAAGGCTGCGAACTTGGTAGCTCTGGGCGAGTTCGGACATCATGGCTTCGACGGAGTCGTGCGCAAGGCCGCGTCCCCAGTACGCACTGGCCAGCTCGTAGGCGATCGCCGCGCAGTCTTCCTGGCGGATCGTTGCTTGAACATACCCGATGAGCTCGGACGTTGGAAGGCGGATGACCCAGTTGAGCCACAGTTCGCTCCCGTCCGCCGAGCACCTTGTTTCGAGCCTCGCGAAGCGTGTGCGCAGCCACTCGACGGACGGCGGGGGCTTATTCTCGAATTCGTAAATCGCCGTATCGCTGAGGACCCTGAACATCTCCTCCGCGTGCGCCGCGACCTGCGGCTCCAGCGTAACCCTACCGGTCTTGATCACGCGCACGAATCGGCCGAGGTAGCTCCGATCGGTACGTACGGAACCCACATGAGGATCGTGACCCGAACCAAGGACATGAGCTCCGGTTCCATCGATTTCTTCCCTGCGATCGAAACGAGGGTGTCCGCCGAGCCATTCTAGCCTTTTCTCTTCTTCTGCCTCGCAGCGGCCTTCGCCCGGTTCTGCTTCACTCGAAGCTTCACGATTCTTTCGATCAAGCGGTACGGAATCGGCTGATCGAGTGGAAATCGCAGATTCCCTTTCTCTCCGGCGTAGCGCGAAATCGCCTTCTCCAGCCGTGCATCGCCTTTCACAGGCGGGTAGAACCCGATGTGATTCTTGAAGGCGGCGAAATGCACCAAAGCGCCATTCAGGTTGAACGTCGGGATACGATAGCTGATGGTTTCCTGCGCGTCCGGCGCAGCGTTGCCGATCGTCAACCGCATTCGCTCGAGCATCGCGCGCACCTCAGGAGAAAACGCCGCGATGTAATCGTCGACGCTTTTTGGCGCTGTGCGGCCGGTTGCCATGGGGTGCGCCTGGACGTTTTCCGAAGCGATATCCGCCGTCTCTCGAATCATGCTAGCCGGCGCGACCGGGAACGGACCCCGGGTCCGCCGAGACAGGTTCAGGTCGGGCAGAGCGGGAGTCGACGTAGACCCAGGTCTGCCTCCCCGAAGCAAGCTTGGCGACCACTCTTTTATACGCCGCGAGCTGCTCGTACCGGTCGGCGGCAGCGAGCTCGGCGTCGGTGATCTCAAACACCGTGCCACTCACGCGGCTTTCCTTGCTGCCGTTGCAGATGACGTTTGCATGATGCGTCTTGCCGGTTGTAGCCACAACTTGCGGGTCCTCGATCCTTACCGACGACTGCTCGAACCCGAGAAGCTCGTCCTTTTGCCCTTTCAGCACCCGTCCGAACGTCGACAGCTGCACGCTCTCCTGCTGGAGCGTGCCGTAAGAAAAGAGCAGCGGCATGGCGAACGACGGCTCGCTGCCTAACGAACCGAGCCGACCCGCGCGACCAATGACCGGGCCGGAGTGCTCAACGCGAATCCGAGACCGATGAACAACATCATTGTCGTAGCGTGCGCATGAGAAGCGCCGGGCCATCGGGCGTGACTACCTCACCAACCGCGACGAATCCCGCGCGGCGATAGCACCGGATTGCACGCTCATTTGCGGGTGACGGGTCGGCTTGCACCGTGGTGACCCGTGGGTTCTCGAATAGCCGGTCGACGAAGGCGCGGACCATGTCAGTCCCCAGGCCCTGACCGAGCCGGCTCGAATCGGCCAGGAACTGATCGATTCCCCGCGCGCCCGGATCGGTCTCATCTTCCCACCATCCCGCGCCTGATCCCATGACGACATACCATTGTATGAATCCGATAGGGGTATTCCCCAGCAAGGCGATGTACGCCTGGGTGGGCCGCTCCGCCGCCGTCGGTTGCAGATACTCGTGCCGTAGGTCTGCGACGGCCGTCGGCTCCTTCCACCAACGCCGGACATGCGGCCTCTGAAGCCACTCATGCAGCATGGACAGATCCTCGGTGGTCAGCGGTCTGAACGTGGGCTCCATGAAGCCTGTCGCGCGGATTGTATGCGGCGCATCGACGCTATTTTCGTCGGGCCTCGACGTCAGCCGGCGGTCGCGCATAACTCACCGTGAGCATCTCCCATTGATGACCGTCGGGCTCGTTCCAGTAGACCATGTGGCCCCCGTACGCCGTATTGACCTGCATGTCCTCCGGCCCACGCACCGAGCTGCGGTACTTGATTCCGGATGCCCTGATGCGCTCGAGGATCGAATCGAATTCCTCCTCGTTCACACGGAAGCAGAAGTGCTGGATGGGAAACGGTCCATCATCGTCGATGAAGTCGAGAGTCAATCCGCCGTTGACGTATACGGGCGAGAACGGCCCGGCACCGGTTTCTGCCCAGCGCACGCCAAGGAGCTCCGCGAGACGCTGCGCCGAAGCGCGTTGGTTTCGCGCGGACACGATGACGTGATCGAGTTCTATCGCCATTGACGAGTCCTGTCAGTTTTCGGGAGTGGGTAGTGGGCTCCGGCGTGTTCTGCCGTTCTTCAAGATCGGCCAATTCTGCGATTGATCTCCAGCGAAAACGCTAAAGCCCAGCTCTTTGTAAGAGACATTCGATGCTCCGATAGTCGGGCGGCACGATCAATCCCACTGAAGCCCGGCGTCACTGAAGCGGGCAGCGTGCGTTCGACACGTCGGACACCAGTAGGACCCATCGGTCAGCGTCAGCTCTTCGGCGGAAAATTTGTCACAGGGCCAGCACGCGAATACCACGGTGGACCCCAATTCGCCGAGGGCGGGTGCACTTCCGTAAGGAACAACCGAGGCCGATCCGCAGTGCCCGCACACCAGGAGCTCGGCATGGATGTCCAAGCAAGAAGTGGCTCCGCACTCGGTGCAAAGGAAAGGAAACAGGCAGTATTTATGTGGGGAGATCCGCGGCCCAACCTGGAGCATGAACCTTCCAAAGCAGGGACACGATACCTTGACGCCGATGCCCATCGCGGAATCTCTCCCTTGCCGCCTAACTAACCAAGCGAACCGGCGCCGGGCGGAGCGACGGGGGCTTTCGGTTCGCGCCGACCGATCGGCTAGACATCTTGCTTCGGGTCCTCACGCCGTTCCGCATACCAGAGCTCCATGCCCTCCCGCTTTTTGACTGCATCGGGCCCGCGGAGCACCAGGCGCCCCATGATCATCAGCACCTCGCGGACAGAATGGGTGCGCAGTTTGCGCCCGGATGTGGTCACCGCCTGCCGCAGGACAACGAATTTGCCATGGCGTTTCAGCGCCCGGCTCATGACCAGCTCCTCGGCGCCGTAGAATGCCTCGTCGAAGCCGCCCACGGCCACAAACGCGCTGCGGGTACAGAACAGGAAGCATCCGGCCGCCAAGCGCGCTATCCGGAACACCCGGACCAGGACCGGCATGAGCAGTTTCGCATATAGCGGAACGGCTCCATCGAATTCAACTCCTGCGCCGCCGCCAGCCGCGCCGTCGCGCACGGCTTCGAGGGCAGCGCGAACGACCGCCTCGTTCACGATTGTGTCCGCATCCACAAAAATGAACAGATCACCTCTGGCCTCTCGAGCGCCCGAATTTCGGGTCGCCGCAATTTGCCGGTGAGCGACGCTGACAAGCAACGCGCCGTGACGGCGGGCAATGATCGCTGTCCGATCTGTCGATGCATCGTCAACGACCACCAATTCGTAGAGCTCTCCTGCAGCGCGGCCTGCTGCGTGCAAGGCGTCGCGCGTGGCTCCGAGCAAACGCTCCTCGTTGTAGGCCGGAACAATGAACGAAATCACGTGGAGCCCTCGATGCCTGACGGACGAACTAAGGGCTCATAGGGATCGAGTCATGAAGACACTGTTTGGGTCTTCGATGTAGTCGGCGAACGGACGGCAATAGGTGAAGCCGAACGTCGCGTACAATTTTTGGGCCGGCTCGAACGCTTGCATCGACCCCGTTTCAAGGCTCAACCTGCTGTACGAGCGCTTGCGCGCCTCTTCGATGATGTGCTTAAGGATCGCGCGCGCGACGCCCTTTCTGCGGTGGGCAGTGGCGGTGCGCATGGACTTGATTTCCCCGTGGCGGGCGTTCAATTCCTTGAGGGCGCCACAGCCAAGCAGGATATCTTCGGACCACGCCGTCCAGAACGTGATTTCAGGTTTGCGCAGCTCGTCGAGCGCCAACGCATGCACGCTTTCGGGTGGAGATAGCTGAGCCATGCTTCGAAGGTGCTCGTCTAACAGGGCGCCCACCCGGACGTCCGAAAGATCGTCCAGGCGTACGTCCATAACTGTCAACCGAGGTGCTTGCATGACCTAACGAACAAAGCAAAGCGCTGATATAAAGAACGGACCGCGCATCCGCCGCGGGCGGTCCGGGTTGGGCCGCAGATCAGGCGTCACTTCGCTCGTTCCTCGCGTGCGCGTGCCCGCGAAAGCCTTTTGCGATCAACCAAATCGCCAGAGCGAGCTGACTCACGCCCAACGGCGCAAGCATCAGAAACACGATGCCATACCCGAACAGAGGCATCGCGACTGCGATCAGCTGTAGCACGACGGCCGCGAGGCCGAAAGCAGCCAGTGCGCGAGGCACCAGCGCGAAGCGGTACAGAACGGCGTAGAGCACGAATAGCGTGCTGCCGGCAACGATCAGGCCGATGTAGTGCGCCCAGTTGCGCGACGAGGCCACGACGACGCGAAGCGTTTGGAACAGCTCGCGTTCGGCGCCGTTTGCTTTGGCGTATGCCTCGCTCAGGGACAGCATCGACATCACGTTGATGTTCTCCACCACCGACATGGACAGGCTGACCGCAGCAAGCGCGACCAACCAGAGCGCCATTGCCTGCGAGTGTTGACGAAAAATCGGAAAGGCCGCGATCGCGATACCGAGCGAAAGCGCGCCTATGACGAGCCCCAGGAGCACGGACAGGCCGAGCTGGAGCGGGTGCGCCGCCGCGTTTACCAGGAAGCCCGGCGCGCCGAAGAGGGGCGCCGTCAATACGAAATTGACCAGCGCGCCGCCGACCATCTGCGCGAGCAAAAGAAAGGCGATGATTCGAGCAGCACCGCTCACAGCTCTCGTCTGCGCAGAAAGACGTGGGTCGCGCGTTCGCCCGCGACGTACTTCGCGCATTCATAGCCCAAAGCACGCATGTCGATGTCGTTCAAGAGATGCTCGCCGGAACCGAGCAGGACCGGTCGGATGGCGAGATGCAGCTCGTCGATCAGGCCGGCGCGCAGATACTGCCGAATAGTGGATACGCCGCCGCCGAGGCGGACGTCGCGGCCGCCCGCCGCAGCGGTCGCCTGCTCCAAAGCGGCGTGAATGCCTTCGGTGACGAAGCGAAACTCCGTACCTCCCGCCATCGCTGAGCGGCGCCCGCGGGTGATGCGTCAGCACGAAGACGGGCGTGTGATACGGCGGCTCGTCGCCCCACCAGCCCTTCCAGCTGTCGTCCGGCCACGGGCCTCGGACCGGGCCGAACATGTTGCGCCCGAGAATCCAGGCACCGATTCCGGCAAAGCCTTGCTCCGCGATTCCGTTGTCGACTCCCGTCTCTCCATCGTCATGGCCGTGCATCTTCCGCCACACGCGCGTGTGGAAGAACCACTCCATCAACTCAGGGCCCCTGACGCCGAGCGGATTCTGGAGATCCTGGTTCGGCCCGGCACCGTAGCCGTCGATGGAAATCGCGAAGCTTTGGACGCGGAGTTTCGACACTCAATGCCTCGCTGCTTGGTCAGCAGCTCATCGCAACACGCCGGCGAGCACTGCGCCCAGGACTCCCAAGACCACGATGGCGACTAGCGCGGGTGCAAGCCGTCGCCAGCTCGCTCGAGGTGTCAACGGAGCGCCGGACGCAACTCTCGCCATGAGAAAGCCGATTGCGACGAGCATCGGCAGAAAGTAGAAGAACCACATTTGGAACCTCATTAGTTCAAATCGCAGCAAGCACCTCGAGGAACTCCGCTGAATCTAGCCGGATAGTGTTTAGGTACCCTCGATAATGCGCAAGTCACGATCGACGGCGTTGCCCAGTACGCGGAGCGCTTCCTGATATGCAGGACTGTCGTGCGCGGCGATCGCCTGTGCGACGCTTTCGAATTCGACCAGGACGGTGCGTTGGCTGAGACCGCTCTCATATACCTTCGCCGGCATCCCGCGCGCAATGAAGCGACCTCCGGCGCTCTGGAGGGCGGGACCGGCGAGTTTGGCGTAAGCAGCGAGAGCTTCAGGGTCGTGAATGGAACGGTACGCAGAAATCCAGTAGGCTTTGGGCATGGCAAGAATGATCCCGACAATTGGTTGAAAAAGGTTACGCTTCCCTGCGGTGACGAACGAATCCGCAATGCCCCTGAAGATGCCTCTCGTTACCCGGGAATCTCGGCTTCGACGAGCTCGGCAAGCAGCGCCAATGACTCCTGCCATCCGAGATAACACGCCTCCGGCGGAATCATCTCGGGTATGCCTTCCTGCACGATGTCTAATTCAGTTCCGCAGGATACCTTCCTGAAGGAAACGGTGACCTCCATCGTTCCGGGCAAGTTGGGGTCGTCGAACTTATCCGTGTGCCGAATGCGTTCATCCGGCAGCAGTTCGAGGTACTCGCCACCGAAAGAGTGACTGGTGCCCGTCGTGAAGTTCGTGAACGACATCTTGTAGGTCCCGCCGACTTTGGCATCCAAATGATGGACCTTGCCGGTGAAGCCGTTCGGCGGAAGCCACTTGGCCAATGCCTCCGCGTTGAGGAAAGCCCGATAGACTCTTTCTGCGGGTGCACGAAGCACCCGGTGAAACCGGACTGTGCTGGTGGGCATGACGAGAGCGCCTTTCGATCTGAGTTGGCTGCGGACGGACGTGTTACGCCGAACCAAGCACGCTATCCGCGCGTCCCCGCAGCGAGCACCGAGAAGCGGCTGGGTGGAGCGGGAGCTTGGCTTTCATAGCACGCGGAAGAACCTGTCCGCCCTCGGAATGTAATAGTGATCATAGTTGAGCGAGAGCACGATTGTCCTTGCGTTCCCTACGATCTCGTCACGAGGAATGAACCCATAGACTCTCGAGTCGGCGCTGTTATCCCGATTGTCTCCCAGTACCAGATAGCGGTCTTTCGGAACCTTGACGGGGCCGAACGTGCTCAAGCGGCTCGCTCCAGTCCGCGCCAGTTCGATTCGGTGCGACATTCCGACATACGATTCGATCGCGAATATCGCATCGTCGGCATACTCCACGGCGGAATATTGGGCGTCGATGCCGTTGACGGTCAGACGGTTGTCTCTCATCTCGACGACGTCGCCCGGCAAGCCGATCACGCGTTTGACGAGGCGCGTATCGGCACGCTTGGAATCGAAGATGACGATATCACCGCGCTTGGGATCCGCAAGCTTGTAGATGGAGATATGAGTAAGCGGAATTTTGAGATCGTAGGCGAGTTTGTTCACAAGTATTCGATCGCCCTCGAGAATTGTCGGTTTCATGGAACCCGTCGGGACCGTATTCCAGTCGGCGAAAGCGCTCCGGAAAATGATCATCAAGAAGATGAAGAGGGCAAAGCCTCTGTATTCGCGCCACGCGTTGATCAGACCGCTCTTCATATTCAATCTCCTATGTTGCCTCAATGAATGCTAACGGACCAGGTAACCGCGCGCCGCGACGGCGCTCGCCAAGCAGAAGCCATGAATCGGGGCATCCGGTTGCCCGCCGGGTCAGGCCCCGCGTTTGGACACCGAAGCGACGTAATCCTCGGGAAAACCAAGTTTGGCCAGAGCCTGTTGGAGGCGCGATGCATATTCTTGGTTCCATTCGCCCGCTTGCGGGGGATCGTGAAGCTTGTAGCACAGAGCAGGCGTGACGATGCCGCCCAACGGCTGGGCAAATAGGGCCTCTGCGCGGTACGGCTCTAGCCCCGGAGCGGCGTATAGCAGGTCCAGCTCGGTGTGCGTGAGTGCAAAGAGCATGCCGTAGGCTCGGGCGCCAGCTCTAGGTACGAGAGTGGCACGCTGGCCGATGCGCAACTCGTAGTCATCGACAAAGGCGCGACGCGGGTTTGCCGGTTCCGCGACGCCACCGGTATGGAGAATCGCTGTGTCCATGAAGAGACCATAGAAGAAGGCGTCAACGCGGCGTTCAGACATGGTCCAGGAGGCTGACGGACAAAAACCGGCGACCCGAAGGACGGCG
This sequence comes from uncultured beta proteobacterium, assembly GCA_963745385.1. Taxonomy (GTDB): domain Bacteria; phylum Pseudomonadota; class Gammaproteobacteria; order Burkholderiales; family Casimicrobiaceae; genus PALSA-1003. Next base: position 195,277 of record CAVUXI010000027.1, on the reverse strand, counting down.
CGCAAGCGCCGCCAAGGGGCGTCCGCGTTGAGCGGGCCAAGCCGCATTTTTAGGTGGGCCGATGGCCATAGCTCAGAACACGTGTGATGCTCCACGTTCCAGCCTCATTGCGCCAGACGATGACGAACTCTGCGGCACCTTCGCAAACGCCGGACTTGAACTGGCAGAACTTGTGTACGCCTTGAGCGATTGCACCAAAGCCATTGATTGGGTATACGCGCAGGCTGCCGGGAACGAGCTCGCGCCGGAAGTTGCCGCAGACATATTTTTCCGTATTCGCGAGCATCTCCTTTCGATTCCACGTGACGCCACCAGTGTCGTGATAGAACTCAACATCTGCTGAAAAGTACTCGGCGTGTTTTTGGAGTTGGCCCGGAGCTGCACAGGTGTTGAACGCACCAAATACTTCGGCATCAAGCGCAGATATGGTCTCGAATAGCGTCCCGCTGGACTCCAAAGTCCGAGCGTTCGGTGATTGCAGCGGCGCGCTACAAGCGGCAACGAGAGCCAAGATCGCGGGTGCTAATACGGTAAGAGGATTCGTCAAGCGTGTCCCCCGGGCGGTACTTAAATGCGGCCTAACGATCAAGTTGGACGGCGCGCGACGCCGCTGTTCGCCAAGTTGAAGCCCGGCACCGGCGTCCGCTCGACGCCGGGTTAGGCGCAGCCTCGACGGGCGAACTAGGTTGCGGTGTATCAGCCATTCTTGTTAGGCGCCTTGAAACTGCCGTACCAGTGGCCGGCAACAAGGAAACGCCAGAAGTTGCAGAATTGCTCCGCATACAGTCGCCTTAGAAAGTCGCGTGATCCTGAAAACGGCGGCGGTTGGTTTCGTTCCAATGAGTGACCGTATCTCTGCAGCAATAGAGATACGGCGATGCATAGCAATGCCACGACCAGCAACCACAAGTTGAAAATGATGCCAGCGATGATCAGAAAGTGCCCGATCACGAACAGTGGTACAGCGAATACGTGAATCAGCAAATTGGCGGCGTTCTTGTGCACGGGAGGCGTCTCTCTCCACGCCCATGAGACAAGCTCGGGAAACGACATTGCGTTTCTGTCTTCGGTCATGATCCGTGCCGCGTAGACCGCTGGATTATGAGTGCCTAATGAACCAGGCTAACCGCGCGACGAAGGGCGCCGCAGGTCCGCCGAGGAGCGTCCGCGTTGAGCGAGAGTTGAGAGCGCATGGGCGTTGAGACGCCTACATTAGCAACGCGACGCAAACCGCGCAAACGACGCCGTTGCTAAGGGCGGCGAGCGCAAGACGCCGATTGCGCGCGGCCCGAGCAAAGGCGGCGACGACCGCAAGTACGAGGCCAACGCAACCCATGGCAAGGCTGAACAGTTCGACAAAGAGACGAGTGAGGCCTTTGTCGGAAAATGTGATGACCACATTGGGCGGCGGTTCGGTGACAAAAAACTTTGCGTAGATGAGGCCGAGCAGAAGCAACAGCCAAGCCAAGACGGCAATGGCGATGGAGGCGAATACGATCTTTGAGCTTGCGCCAACCACTGGATGTGCCCTGACGCTTTAGCTTAAGCGGCCGCAGCCGCGAATTGTATGAGGATACCGCGACGCCTCGCGGCGGTCCGCTTGAGCAACTAGTTCGGCCAACCTCCTGGAGCGTTGCGTGTGCGTGGGCTCGTGGCCAGCGCCGAGGGCTACGGGACCAACGCTCCACTAGCGCCTCGGCCGCGCCAGCGAGTCCGCCACGACCCAGGCGGCGCCGATCAGGGCGAGATTCAAGGCGTTCTCGGTCCAGTTCATGTGGCTGGAGGGATCGGCCAGGAGCATCGGCACGTGCACCAGCAGGGTGAAGGACGCGTACATGGCGGTCAGCAGGATCGCGGCGAGGCGGGCCTGCACGCCCGTCAGGATCGCAACGCCCGCCGCGATGTGGCCAACCCCGGTCGCATAAGCCCAGAACTCTTGCGTAGGCGGCAGCCATTTGGGGACCAGCGGGGCGGTGAGGTTCATATAGAAAAAATGCGCTCCGCCGAATAACAGCGCACAAACCCCGAACGCCAGTTGGCCCAGGCGCGTGAGGCGTGCGGCCAGGGCCGCATCGATCCTGGCGCTGGCGGCGTAGACGATCAGCCCGCCCGCCGCGATCGCGAGCTGCTCGGCGACGCCGCTGTAGGTGCCGAACTCGGCGTAATGGGCGAGCACCACGCGGCCGTTCATCAGGATGACGACAATGAGCGCGTAGTAGGCGGTGAGCGCCGCGGCGCCCCAGGCCGCGGTCCGACGCCACTCGACGGCCGCGCCCGCGACGAGCATGAACGCAGCGGCGGCATAGGCCAGGGCGGTGCGGTCGGGAAAGTCCTTGGGCACCGGCTGCCCCGGGTCGAAGTCCCCCCACGCCAGGCAGACCATGCCCAACGCCATCACGCCCAGGCCGTAGACGCGCCAGCCGAAGGCCATCGTCGTTTTTTCCGCGGTCATGACTTTGCAAACGTACTTTTCTGTATTTGCGAGCGTGCTGGTCGGCGCCAAACGGACGGAACGTAGCGAGACAGCCGATGCCAAAACTAACAAGTCCGACAAGGATGCGCCATAGCCCGTTCGATGACAGTCGGATTATGTGACGACCGTGAAGGACGAACGACATGAATCAACTCATCATCGATTCGATTCGCAAAAGGCGAAGGCTCCGTTTTACCTACAATGGAAAGACGCGGATTGCCGAGCCTCAATGTTACGGAGTTGGAGCCAAAGGGACAGAACTGGTGCGCGTTCACCAGATTCAGGGTGGCACGCAGCCCGAGCCATTGTTTACCGTATCCAAGATAAAAGACCTTGTCGCGCTGGATGAACTCTTCACAAAGCCAGGCCCCAACTATAAGAAGAACGATTCAGCGATGAAGACGATATTCTGTCAGCTATGAATCACGGATCTAGACAGACCATTTCAACGCGTAGGGGAGGCGCGGCTGCGCCGCTGTGGCACGCGTGTGGTCAGGACGTCACTTGCTGCGACGCATTCTTACAGCGTGCGCACGATACAGAAATGCCCGCGCACCATTTCTAGCGCCAATCGACCGCCCCGAAGCGCTCGTGCCCGAGGAAGGTATAGAAGACTCCGACGGTTCCGCGCGACTGCGAGCTGTCGCCGACGTCGGGATAGAACGCGTCGCGCCGGTTCCTGAGGTACTTGATCGCGATCCCATGCCGGCCATACACCGGTATCGTGAGCGACGCGTCGAGCCGCGCGATATTGTCGTGCCCGCCCCGCGCGGGCGCGCCGATCTTGCTCACGAAATATTCGCGCCCGGTCAGATCGAGCGAGGCTTTGGTGCCGAAGATGAATCGCAGCGCGAGAAGCGCCTGCGGCGCGAGTCCGTAGTGATAGTCGTTATCCGCCGAGCTGCGCGTCGTGCCCACGGCGGTGTAGCCCGATCCCAGGAGTGCGGTGCCCTGGATCGCGATGTCCTGCGATACCCAGTACTGTGCCGTCGTGCCGAGCGACAGCGCGGTGCTCGACACTCGGAAGAGCTGTGGTGCGATGTAGTCGTAGCTGCCGTAGAGGCCCCACACACCTCGATAATTCGGACCGGCCTCGTAATCCTTGCCGTAGAGCAGCCCGCGGGTCATGACATTTTCGAATCCGTTGGCGCTCGACGCGGTCACCTGAAACGAGAAGTAATCGAACGGGCGCGTGTAGGTGTATCCGGGCTGGCCCGGCAAGCCGTAATCGATCGAGTAGTCGACCAGGCCTTCGTTGGGGCTGAGGCTGGTGGTAGAGGTGCCGGACTGCTTTTGCGCAGTGCCGCTGAAACCGATTTGCAGACGGCTGTAATACACCGGGTCGTGGGCGGGAAAGATGTCCTTGAATCGATCGCCGAACGCGAGACGGTTGAATCCCGTCGCGGGCGAGACGACCGCCGCGCCAACTTCGCGCCAGAACGGCGGGATCTCGTCATGCTCGAGGACGAGGTTCGCCAGTCGAAAAAGCACTTCGCCGAGAAAGCTTCCGCCGATCCCGCTGGCGATCTGATCGTTTCGGGAGGGCGGCGTGTTTTCGCCTGCGATCTCCCATGCTGCGCTGCCCACGAACGTGTAAGCCGCCGACTCCCAGTAGTTGAGCCCCGCCGATCGTGCGAAGGCGTGGTACATCGATCCCTGGTATGGATGCCCGAGCTGATTCGTTTTGAATGGGTCGCTGTCCACGACCCAGCTGCTGTGCAGGTTGCGTCGAATCGTCGAGAAGTTGCTGTGGTAGTCGTTGCTGAGCGGCCGGTTGACAAGATTCACCAGGATATCGAAGCCGATGATGTCGAGCGCCGGGATGAGGTAGCTTTTATTCGCCTCTATTGCGGCCGACGTGTCGGCTCTGGGTGGCCGCGGGGCGAAGGCCGCGGGCTCGTTTGTGAACGTAGCCCATTGTTGCGGCAGCGTCGGCGCGTCGGGTTGTTCGGCGGCGGTTGCATCTGCGACCGCCGAGATCAGGATGGCTGTGACGCCGGCAACGGCGGCGCGGAAGAGACTCGCATTGCGCAGGCGGCCCGCAGCCGTCATCACGCGCGCGTATGAATCTGAACGTACGCCTGCTGCTTTCATTGCCGAACTCCCTCGATGCTCCAGTGAGACTGGAGTCCGGCGGCGTTTGTTCAATCAGCGCAGTGCTCGCGAGTTCGCACAGGGAGTCGCTGTCGCGCAAATGCAACAGGTAAATTTTTCAAACCGGGTCGACGAGCGAAGTTCCGAATCGAAGCGCTTGCGCGAACGTTGATCTGTTCTCGCTCCGCGACCTCGCCGCGATCAGCGCCGCTTTGAATTGTACAAGTTGGGATCGACGCGTCTGATGTCGGCTTCGACCTGATCGCGGCTACGCTCGTAGACGATCTCGCGGCCCATCGCTTTTCCGACGTAGCCCATGCCATTGCGGGTGGGCACGAGCTCGCATCTCACGTTGTGCACGCCTTCGCCGATCACAACTTCTATGCGGTCCGCTCGCTTGTTGAGGACCACGACCTCGATGACGTTGCCGCTGTCGGTGGCACGTACCTTGATTTTTTCCGTGTCCATCGTTGTTCCTTAGACGTTCAAAATGCGTCTGGCTAAAGGGGCGGCCGGACGCGCAATTCCGGCTCGGGAACAGGTTCGAACGAATAGCTTCTCGACAGCCTTCCGACCTCTGCCGAAAAGCCGGTCAGCAGGGATACGAGCTCTTCCAGGGTCGCTCGCTCGGAGGCGGTCAGCGCGTGTGAGCGGCCGGCGGGTGGCGATTGGGCCGCCTGCTCGAAGATCGACGGAAAATCGGGGGCAAAGCCGACGCCCGGCTGCAGGCCGCGCTCCACTACCGGAAGGCGCTTTTCCAGCATGCGCAGGAACACGTTCAATCGCACCCAGCGTTGTTCTTCCCAGCCAGGGACCGCCGCGCCATCCGTGCCGGCGACATAGCGTTTCACCAGCTCTCTCGCCGCATCGCGGCCGCGCGCCGCGACGTCGACGATCAGGTCCTTGTCCATGTTGAGATTCATGCCGCCTTCCTGTTCGTTCAGGCGGATCCGGACCACGCGGTCGCGAACGCCGGGCATGCGCGACAACGCGTTGTCATTCCAGTTTTGCATCGCGCTTGCGACGGCGGACAAGAAGCCTCCGAACCTGCTTTCCCGTTTCTTCTCGTCGAAGCGATCCCAGCGCTCGCCGTAGCCTTCCTTGTACGATTGCGGCAGGTAAACCATGTTGGTTCGCGCGGGGAGCTTGGGCTCCAGCAGTATGCCGAACGTGGGCCACATCGGAATCAAGCCGTCGAACAGATGCATCGGAAAATTGGAGCAGATGCCGCCGTCGGAAAACAGGCAACGCTTGAATTCGCGCTTCTGCTTTTTCGGGTCGGTCTCGTGATCGATCGCCCAAAGCGGGATGGCGGAAAAAAGAAACGGAAAGCTCAAGCTCATCCTGGCCGCAAACACGACGGGAAAGTCCTCCGGCGGTGGCAGCGCGAACAAGCCTTTGCCTTCCGCGGCGCTCGGGTCGCGATCGAGTCGCTCCGGGTCCGGAGCATAGGCACCTCCATGGTGGGTATCGATCCAATGGACGACACCAGCCGGCAGGTATTTGCGGATCTCCTCTTTCCTGAAATAGAGCTGAGTCGTCGGATCCTCGAACGGAACCAGATAAGGTCTTCCATGCGACAGGTTCGTCGTGAACATCTCCAGCGCGATCGATTTGACGGGACCGGCCGATGCAGGCGGAACAAACCACGGCGGCGGGAATCCCGGCGCCTTCCACAGGTCGCCGAAGGTCAACGGGTCGCCGTGCGCGCCCTTGCCGGAAATGTCCTGTATCAATTCATGCAGCCACGGAACCAGCGCGTGCGGCCCGCGGTGCGACGCGCTCATCCCCGTGCAAAGTCCGTAGTCGTTGTCCACCACGTTGCGCGTGACGTCGAGATACGTCCAATAGCCGATTCCGAGCAGCACCGCGATCAGCCAGAAGAGAACCGCCGCGACCAGGCCGCTGCTTCGCCAGACCAGAATGGACAGCACCGTCGCGGCCAACACCGCGGGCCAATACGCCCCGATGAATCCCATGACCACCGCAGCAACGCGGCCGAAGGTGGTATCGCGGTTGAGCGAGGCCACGAGGACGCCGAACAGACGGCGCGTGGAGGTCTGTGGCTGAAACAGCGCGAGCAGACGGCTCTGCTTCGTCCCCGCCACGTGTGCGCCCAGCTCGTCCGGCAACTTCGCAAGGCGATCGAATCCCTCCATGCTGCCGCTGTGCCGACGCCTGTATTCCGCCGCGGCGGTCGCCACCGCCGCGATCGCGCCCGCCGACGTTCCGCCGATGTTCTTGAAATGATAGCGACGGGCGAGCTCGTCGATCGCCTGCGGATACACGATCCCGCTGGTGATCCCGCCCTTCATCACCACGTCACAGTAGCGGTCAGGCGGCGCTTGCGTTGGGTCTTTCACGGCTGCACCCGATTTCGTCATGAGTCATCAAAGCGCCGGACGATTACGTTCCGGAGACTGCCCGGACGTTTGCAGAGGATGCCTGCGCGCCGGCTGGCCGCATAATAGACGATGCGGCGAAAGCCCCGGTACTCGCGGTACGGTGGCCGACTTCCCCTGGGCGCTGAACTTTTTCCTTGTCGCACGCTCTCATTTCGCTTCTTCCAAAGGAACGCAAGGCATGCTTTTCGCTGTCAAGCCGATCACTCGCTTCGCCGCGGTTTGCGTCGTTGTGCTTGTTTCGATATTCCTTGCGCCGGGCGCGCTGGCTGCGTCGCCGGCGCCGCTCAGCGAAGCTGCCAAGATCGACGCGCTCATTCGCGCGATCGAGGCGCGCAGCGACCTTCGGTTCCTGCGAAACGAGGTCGAGTACAGCGCAAGCGAGGCCGCGCTTCACCTCCGCATGAAGCTCGCAATCGCAGGTTCGCAGATAAAAACCGCCGACGACTTCATCGAGCATCTCGCTACCGGTTCGTCGGTCACCGGCAAGCCCTATCTGGTGCGATTCTTGGACGGCAAGCTCGTCCCCAGCGCGGAGTTCCTGCGCGGTGAGCTCAAGCGGATTTCCGAGCCGACGACCGCGAGCAGTCGGTAGCGAGTGGCAAGACGAGCGATGCCTCCTGGCGCCACTCGTTTTTCTTATACGACGAGGCTTTCAATGCAGCAGACGCCGCGTCGAGCGTGTTCGTCCGACCCTTGAACCCAGATGAACGATTGAATGTCGATCGTGTCGCGCGGCCACAGGAACTCGCGCCGGCACCGGTGCGCGCCGTTTGTAGATGGCCGCAGCGGCCGCCCGAGCGTGGCCCCGACGTCTCCGCCCGTGCGCGCGCCTAGTCGGCGAGCGTCGCCGGCTCGCGCTTGCCGAAGAGCGCCATCGCGATCGGGATGGTGGTGAGCAAGCCGATGGCCAGAAGCGTCCAGCCGACCGCGCGTCGCGTGTCCCTCGGTATCAAGTCGGCGAGCAGCAGGCCCGCGCCGGCTCCGGCCATGCCGCGCGTCGCGGCGACAATACCGATCTCGGGAACGGTCACGTTATAGGTCTTCATGGGGACTCCTTCGTCGAAAATTTCGTATCCGCTTGTTGCTCGCGGCGGTGCGGCGTAACGTCCGCTTGCTCCGGCTTCCGCTGTGGCCAAAACTACAATCCCGCCTATGCCCGCTCGCAACAAATCGCTCAATACTGCCGGTAAAAAACACAAATTCGGCAAGGCGTGGATGCATGAGCATGTTTCGGACCACTGGGTGCAAGAAGCGAAGGCCAGGGGATACCGCTCGCGAGCGGCGTTCAAGCTTGCCGAGATCGCCGACAAGGACAAATTGTTGCGCCCCGGAATGACGGTGGTCGATCTGGGCGCGGCGCCCGGCAGCTGGTGCCAGCTGCTGAAGGAGCGCCTGGGCTCGGCGGCGACAGTGGTCGCGCTCGATCTCCTGCCCATGGACGCAATCGCAGGCGTGCAGTTCATCCGAGGGGACTTTCGCGAGGATTCGGCCCTAACGGCGCTGGCGTCGAGCCTCAAGGGCAAAAAGGTCGATCTTGTCCTGTCGGACCTCGCCCCCAACTTGAGCGGTATCGACGCCGCGGACCAGGCGCGAAGCGTGCATCTGGGCGAGCTGGCGCTGGATTTCGCGACTCGGTGGTTGAGGCCGGGCGGCGATGCGGTCGTGAAAGCGTTCCAAGGCGCGGGTTTTCCGGAATTTCAGCGCCAGATGAAGGTCCATTTCGACAAGGTTTACGTACGAAAGCCCAAGGCGTCGCGCGATCGGAGCCGTGAGATTTATCTCGTTGGCAAGAATTTTCTGGACTTGTCGTCTGTTAGCGACAATTTGCAGAAGTTAGTTCAGTCTGGCGCAGGAGAGCGCTAAGGTCTAAAATTCCAGGGTAATTCTGGCAATCGCCCTTTAGGGCGCGAAGGACTACGTTGAACAATTTGCTCAAGAATGTCGGAATCTGGCTGGTCATCGGCCTGGTGGTGCTCACCGTCGTCAAACAATTCGACGCGCGGCAAACGACGCGCGATGCCGTGTCGTACTCGGAATTCATGGACCAGGCCAAGCAGGGCCGGGTCGAGTCGGCCACGATCGAAGGCCGCACCATCAAGTGGGTCGGGACCGACAAGAAGACCAACGTCACCTATAGCCCGGGCGACATATGGATGGTGGGCGACCTGGTCAAGGACGGCGTCAAGGTCCAGGCCAAGCCCGAGGAAGAGCAGAGCTTCCTCGCCCAGGTGTTCATCTCCTGGTTCCCGATGCTGCTTCTGATCGGCGTGTGGATTTTCTTCATGCGCCAGATGCAGGGCGGCGGGCGCGGCGGCGCGTTCTCGTTCGGCAAGAGCAAGGCGCGCATGCTCGACGAATCCAACAACACGGTGACCTTTGCCGACGTCGCGGGCTGCGACGAAGCCAAGGAAGAAGTGTCCGAGCTCGTCGAGTTCCTTCGCGATCCGTCCAAGTTCCAGAAGCTCGGCGGACGCATTCCGCGCGGCGTGCTCATGGTCGGCAATCCCGGGACCGGCAAGACGTTGCTCGCCAAGGCGATCGCGGGCGAGGCCAAGGTGCCGTTCTTCTCGATCTCCGGCTCGGACTTTGTCGAGATGTTCGTCGGCGTCGGTGCCGCGCGCGTGCGCGACATGTTCGAGCAGGCGAAAAAGAACGCGCCGTGCATCGTGTTCATCGACGAAATCGACGCGGTCGGCCGCCAGCGCGGCGCGGGCCTGGGCGGCGGCAACGACGAGCGCGAACAGACATTGAATCAGTTGCTGGTCGAGATGGACGGCTTCGAGGGCAACTCGGGCGTCATCGTCATTGCGGCGACCAACCGCCCCGACGTTCTCGATCCCGCGCTGATGCGTCCGGGCCGCTTCGACCGTCAGGTGGTCGTGCCGCTGCCCGACATCCGCGGCCGCGAGCAGATCCTGCTGGTCCACATGCGCAAGGTTCCGCTTGCCGGCGACGTCAAGGCGGAGCTGATCGCGCGAGGAACGCCGGGGTTCTCCGGGGCCGATCTGGCCAATCTCGTCAACGAGGCAGCGCTCTTCGCCGCGCGCAAGAGCAAGCGCCTGGTCGACATGGACGACTTCGAGATGGCCAAGGACAAGATCATGATGGGCGCCGAGCGCAAATCGATGGTCATGTCCGAGGACGAGAAGCGCAACACCGCGTATCACGAGTCGGGTCACACGGTGGTTGCGAAGCTTCTGCCCAAGTCCGACCCGGTGCACAAGGTGACGATCATTCCGCGTGGGCGCGCGCTCGGCGTGACCATGCAGCTTCCCGAGGCCGACCGCTATTCCTTCGACCGGGATTACCTCCTTCAGCGGATCGCGGTGCTTTTCGGCGGCCGCATCGCCGAGGAGATCTTCATGCACCAGATGACGACTGGGGCCGGCAACGACTTCGAGCGCGCGACGCAGATGGCGCGCGACATGGTCACGCGCTACGGCATGTCGGACACGCTGGGGCCGATGGTCTACGCCGAGAACGAGGGCGAAGTCTTCCTGGGCCGGTCGATCGCGACACAGAAGAACGTGTCGGAAGCGACCATGCAAAAGGTCGATCTCGAGATCCGCCGCATCATCGACGAGCAATACGGACTGGCGAGGAAGCTCATCGAGGCCAACCGGGACAAGGTCGAGGCGATGGCCAAGTCGTTGCTCGAGATGGAGACCCTCGACAGCGAGCAAGTCGAGGACATCATGCAGGGCCGCCCGCCACGGCCGCCCAAGCCGACGACGTCGCCGGCGGGAAGCACTTTCGGCCCCGACACGGGACCGGACGCGGCGCCTGCGGCGAAGCCTGCCTGATCCCGCATTGATCCAGACAAAGGGTGTGCGTTTCGCACACCCTTTGTTTTTTATGGCAGCGATTCTGCGCCTTGGCCGTTTTACCCTCGACCTGTCGCGACCGCAGGTGATGGGGGTGCTCAACGTCACGCCGGATTCGTTTGCCGACGGCGGGCTCTTTGTCTCCCGGGCCGATGCGATCCGTCGCGTGCACGAGATGCTCGACGAAGGCGCCGACATCATCGATGTTGGCGGCGAATCGACGCGGCCCGGCGCCGAGCCGACAACCGAAAACGAGGAACTCGAGCGGGTCATGCCGTTGCTGCTCGCGGTACGTTCACCATGCGATGACAAAGGCGTTCCGATCTCTGTCGATACGCGCAAGCCCGGAGTGATGCGCGCAGCAATCGACGCGGGCGCCTGCATGATCAACGATGTAAGCGCATTGCGCAGTCCCGGGGCGCTCGATGCTGTAGTCGACACGAAGGTCGGCGTCTGCCTGATGCACATGCGCGGCGAGCCCGGGAATATGCAGCAGCTTGCAGAATACGACGATGTCGTCGCCGAAGTGACCGCCTTCTTGTCAGAGCGCGCGTCGGCATGCGCGTCTGCGGGAGTCGACCACGATCGGATCGTGCTCGATCCGGGCTTTGGCTTCGGCAAGACTGTGGAACATAATCTCACCCTGCTGCGCGGTCTCCCGAGGATCGTCGCGCTGGGCTATCCCGTGCTGGTGGGGCTGTCCCGGAAATCGACCATCGGAGCGCTTACCGGACGAGCGGTCGACGAGCGCACGACGGGGAGTGTCGCCGCCGCGCTGGCGGCGGTGTCGCGCGGCGCGGCGATCGTCCGTGTGCACGACGTGTGTGAAACCGTCGATGCATTGAAGGTCTGGCGCGCGGTTCAGGAAACCGAATAACGTAAAGGCTGAGCAAGCGATGAGTAAAACCTATTTCGGCACCGACGGTGTCCGCGGACGCGTCGGCGAGTCCCCCATCACCCCGGAGCTCGTACTGCATCTGGGCTACGCCGCCGGGCGCGTCTTCGCCGCGGAGTCCGAATCGCATCCAGGCGAGACACCCGCAGTACTGATCGGAAAGGACACCCGTATCTCGGGATATCTGCTCGAAGCGGCGCTCGAGGCGGGTCTCTCCGCGGCGGGCGTCGATGTATATCTTTCGGGGCCGCTCCCGACGCCTGCGGTTGCGTATCTTACCCGCGCACTGCGCCTGTCCGCGGGAATCGTGATCAGCGCCTCGCACAACCGTTTCGAAGACAACGGCATCAAGTTTTTTTCCTCGATCGGCGCCAAGCTTCCCGATGAGGTGGAGCATGCGATCGAGCGCGGCATGAGCGAATCGATCTCCTGCGTCGCGTCGGCGCAGCTCGGCAAGGCGTACCGCGTCAACGACGCGCCCGGACGCTACATCGAGTTCTGCAAGAGCACCTTCCCGAGCGAGCTCGACCTCAAAGGCTTGAAGGTCGTCGTCGATTGCGCGCATGGCGCCTCGTATCACGTCGCCCCGCCGGTGTTTCACGAGTTGGGCGCGGAGGTTGTCGCCATCGGCAACGAGCCCGACGGTCTGAATATCAACGCCGGCGTCGGAGCGACGCACCCTGAGCATCTGCAGGCGGCCGTGGTCGAGCACCGCGCGGACATCGGGCTCGCGCTGGACGGCGACGGCGACCGGCTCATGATGGTCGACGCCCAGGGCAGGGTATACGACGGCGATCAGCTCCTCTACGTCATCGCGCTCGATTACTGGCGGCGCGGCGGCATGGCCGGCGGCGTCGTCGGCACGGTGATGAGCAATCTGGGTTTCGAGCAGGCGCTCTCGCGCCGCGGCATTCCGCTTGCGCGCGCGCCCGTGGGCGACCGCTACGTGCTGGAGACCATGCGCGAAAGGAAATGGATCCTCGGCGGCGAGAATTCGGGACATATCATCTGTCTCGACAAGCACACGACCGGCGACGCGATCGTTGCCGCGCTCGCGGTGCTGCGCGCTCTTCGCGAGCAGGAGACCACGCTTTCCGCAGTGACCGCCGATGCCCCTCTGTTTCCGCAGCGGCTCATCAATGTCCCGATGCGCAAAGGATTCGACTGGCGCGCGAACGATCCGATACGGCGCGCCGAGCAGGACGCCGTCAGACTCCTCGACGGGTCCGGCCGCGTGCTGTTGCGGCCGTCGGGCACCGAGCCGGTGTTGCGCGTGATGGTCGAGGCTCGCGAGGCCCATCTTGCCGACCGCTGCGCAAAGGGCATCGCCGACGCGGTCACCCAGGCTGTGGCGAAGGCAGCGGCGTGAGCCGGGAAGCAGGGGCCCCGCGCGAGTAGCGCGGGGATGCGACCAGGCGAATCGACGCATGAGGCGGACAACGCGATGCTCGATATTGCGTTGATCGTGGAGGAGGCAGTGGCGTGAGCCGGGAAGCAGGGGCCCCGCGAGTAGCGCGGGGATGCGACCAGGGCGAATCGACGCATGAGGCCGACAACGTGACGCTCGATATTGCGTTGATCGTGGAGGAGGCCGAGGCGTGAGCCGAAAAGCAAGGTGCGCGGTTGCTTCGTTCGCTGGAAGTGCCAATCAATTCGCGTTCGTAGCGCCATCAGCGCTGCACGTCGATTCGCTTCGGCGCGTCTCCCCCCGAACGAATACACTTATTAGCAGCGACGCTAAGGCTCCTCCGACGCCCGCTTTATAATCGGCGCATGGTTGCCGTCATGCATGGCGCGCCTGAAAGCGCGTCGCCCGAAGCGCTGGCCGCGTGGAATGCGCAGGTTGGACGCGCGCTCGCGCCTGCAGAGCGCGACGCCATCGCAGCGGTCGCCGAGCATGCGCTCGCGCTCTACGGCGACCGCTGCACCGCCGACGGCGAGCCCTGGCTCGACCGCGCGCTGGCCACCGCGGCGATCGTCGCCGGGCTCAAGCTCGACACGGATTCGGTGCACGCGGCCATCCTGGTCGGTGCGCCACACCTCGACGGCTTCGACAGCGAGAAGCTTGCCCAGAAATTCGGCGCCGAGGTCGGGCAACTCGTCGCAGGCGTCGCCCGCATGGGTGCCATCCGCGCCGCGCAAATCGGTGCCGCAGCGAAAGAGGACCGCGACGACCAGGCGGAGAACCTGCGCAAGATGCTGCTGGCGATGGTCGGCGACATTCGCGTGGTGCTCATCAAGCTGGCGGAGCGAACGCAGGCGCTGCGGTTTCTGGTGGGCAGCGAGGGCGACAATCGTCTGCAGGCCGCGCGCGAGACGCAGGATCTGTTCGCGCCGCTCGCCAACAGGCTCGGCGTCTGGCAGCTCAAATGGGAGCTCGAGGATCTCTCGCTTCGCGCGCTCGAGCCGCATACCTACAAGCAGATCGCCGAGCTGGTCGACGAGCGCCGCCTCGACCGCGCGCATTACATCGAAGACGTCAAGGCGACGCTCAAGCGCGAGCTTGCAGCGGCCGGATTGCACGCCGACGTTTCCGGACGCCCCAAGCACATCTACAGCATCTGGAACAAGATGCGGCGCAAGCACGCGGGCATCGACTCGCTCTACGACATCCGGGCGGTTCGCATCCTGGTCGAGAGCATCAAGGACTGTTACGCCGCGCTCGGGCTGGTGCACAACCTGTGGACCCCGCTCGCTAGGGAGTTCGACGACTACATCGCGAAGCCGAAGGCGAACGGCTACAAGTCACTTCACACCGCCGTGATCGGACCCGAAGGCAAGCCTCTCGAAGTGCAGATCCGGACGCACGACATGCACCAGCACTCGGAATACGGTGTCGCCGCCCATTGGCGCTATAAGGAAGGGGCAGCAGGCCGGCGCGACCCCGGCTACGACGAAAAAATCGCGTGGTTGCGTCAAGTGCTCGACTGGAAGGATGCCGTCGCCGACGCGGGCGAATGGCTGCAACAGTTCAAGTCGAGCCTGTTCACCGACACGATCTACGTGCTCACGCCGCAGGGCAGGGTGATCGATCTGCCTCGAGGCGCGACGCCGGTCGATTTTGCCTACGCGGTGCATACCAGCCTGGGTCATCGCTGCCGCGGCGCGCGGGTCGATGGCGCGATGGTGCCGCTGCACACCGCGCTCACCAGCGGCCAGCGCGTGGAAATCGTCGCCGTGAAGCAGGGCGGCCCATCGCGCGACTGGCTCAACCCAGAGCTCGGCTTCGTCGTGAGCCATCGCGCGCGCACGAAGGTGCGGCAGTGGTTCAAATCGCAGCAGCTCGAGGAGACGATCGCGCACGGGCGATCGAACGTCGAGCGCGAGCTTCAGCGCGCCGGCATGACCGCGCTGAATCTCGACGCCGTCGCGGAAAAAGCCGGGTTCGACAAACTCGACGATTTCTTTGCGGCCGTTGCGCGCGCCGACGTCAACGTACGCCAGGTGCAAAACGCGATTCACGCCGCCGCGAAGCGCGACGAAGCGCCGGTCGATTCCGCGGCCGAGGCCATGGTTCCCCGGCAGAGCAAAAGCAGCAGCGCCGGCGGCGGCATTCTCATCGTCGGCGTCGATCGCCTGATGACGGGACTCGCCCGCTGCTGCAAACCCGCGCCGCCCGACGCCATCGTCGGCTTTGTCACGCGCGGCAAGGGTATTTCCATCCACAGGCAGAGCTGCAGCAACGTGGCGCGTATGAAGGAGCGGCAGCCCGAGCGTTTGATCAGCGCCGATTGGGGCGCGAAACGCGACGAGGTGTTTCCGGTGGACGTGATCGTCGAAGCCATGGACCGGCAAGCATTGCTGCGCGACATCTCCGAAGTGTTTTCGCGGGAGAAGATCAACGTCACGGCAGTCAACACGCTCACGCGCAATCTCCAGGCGCGCATGTCCTTCACGCTCGAAGTGCAGGGGCTGGGGCAGCTCAAGCGTGCGCTCGCACTGGTCCAGGAAGTTCCCGGCGTTTTATCCGCCGGCCGACGCTAGATTTCCGTCTTCTCCAGCGGGATCGATCGCTAGCGTTGTCCCCAACTTCGCTGCTTAGTCAGTGACTTATCATACATAAGCCACGGCTATCAGCTTCATCCGCAGGCTCGATTGGATATTATCGGCCTGCGTCCCTATATTCGTACTGTGCAGCGCACCAGACGGCTGCGGCTTAGGGAACCAAGGTGAAGAACACCGCATATGCAGTAAAGAATTCGGGCGTGCTGGGGCTTCTCGCCCTCCTTACGACGCAAGGCATTCTGAGCTCGGAGCGCCGGGCTCTCGAAGGAAGCGCATCCGCCAAATCGCGCGGCTGGCTCAAGCGCTTCAACACATGGCTCTTGCGCCAGGAAATGCGCCGCCGCGATGAATATCTCGCGGAGTCGACGGACATTGTCGATCTCGAGCTCCGACAGCGCGCGCTCGAGCGCGGAAGCATCGGCGGCTCGTAAGTCGCACCGATTCAAGCCAGCGGATGCGCAACGATGATCTTGCGCGAGCGACCAGACATCGGCGGATCCGATCTCCATCTTTCAGAAATACGATTGGACGTTCCCTAGGGCTGCCCATAGATTCGATAACAGATGCGGAGTGCATCGTTGGAGCAACGACATGAGGAACACGAACGCTGTATCGCACGAGTGGGTTTGGAGCGGAGCCAGCGTGCGCTCCGCGGATGCGATGGGATCGAAACGATCCGACGCACAAAAGAGGCCCGAGGGCGGTTCGCAGCCGGCCAACGCGGCCCCGCGGTCTATCGGACTTCTGGAGCGGATCGACCGCTGGTTCTGGCGGCAGACCGTGCGTGATCGCGAAAGATATCTGGCGGGATCGCAGACTATTTTCGAGCTCGAGGAACGCATGCGTCACCTCGAGCGCATCGGCAGCCGCTACTACTGATGCTGATGAAACGATATTCGAGTGGGAGCATGAAATGAACGGCGAAAACAATCACATTTTTCACACTACTTCGATGGGCAACGCGGACGCCCGGCCCTATGTCTGGGGCCTGTTTACGGTGCAGCTGTGGGTGCTGGCGGGCTTTGCGGGCTTGTCGCTGATCGCCATGGCGGCGCGGGAGTTGTTCGAAAACGTCGGCAACGATGGGCTGATCGCGCCGGTCCTCGGATTCGCGGGCATCGCGCTCGTCCTGGCGGCTTGGCAAAAGGCGTCGCAGTTGCTGCGTCGCACGGAAGCCGAGCTCGACCGCGCGGCCGGCGACGCTGATCAAGCCCCGCGTATCAGCGTGAAGATCAAACCCGCACATGCGCATGCAAGGATGACGGGAATCACGCCGACTTTATAGCGGAAGAGCGCGACCGCGGCAGCGATGCCGATCAGCGCCGACACGGCGTCGACGCGCCCTGCCAAGCCGTTGGGCCACAGGACGTGATAGGCGAAAAACACCGCGAGATTGAGGATCACGCCGACGACGGCGGCTGTGATCGCCGTCAGCGGCGCGGTGAACTTGAGCTGGCCGTGCGTCGATTCGACCAGCGGCCCGCCGGCCAGGATGAACAGAAATGACGGCAGGAACGTGAACCAGGTCACGACCGCGGCGGCGGTCGCGCCTGCGAGAAACAAATGCCCGGGGCCGAACAGCTGCTTGGTCCAGCCGCCGACGAAGCCGACGAACGCAACGACCATGATCAGCGGACCCGGCGTCGTCTCGCCGAGCGCGAGTCCGTCGATCATCTGCGAGGGCGTGAGCCAGCCGAAAGTCTTCACCGCGCCCTGCACCACGTAAGGCAGCACCGCGTAGGCGCCGCCGAAGGTGAGCAGCGCTGCCTTGGTGAAAAACCATCCCATCTGCGTCAAGGTCGCGCTGCCGCCGAAGGTGTACGCCAGGTAGCCGAGCGTTCCGGCCCACAACGCGAATCCGATTCCAACGACCGCCGCAAGGCGCGCGATTCGAAATCGGGCATGGGTCGGCGTGGGCGTATCGTCGTCGATGATGGCAGGTGGATGCGGCGCGTCGTTGGCCGCGTGTGTGCCGCCGCGTCGTGAATTGCGCGGGCGCGAGCTTGCCGCCCAGCATTCCGATCGCGGCGGCGGACAGGACGATCGCCGGGAACGGTATCTCGAACGCGAAGATCGCCGTGAAAGCGCAGGCGGCAATAATCCACAGCGCGGGCGAGGCGAGCGTGCGCGAGCCGATGCGCCACGCGGCGTGGAGCACGATCGCTGTCACCGCGGGCTTGATGCCGTAGAGCACGCCCGCGATCGCCGGGACCTGCCCGTACGCCATGTACGACCCACGACAATCCGATCAGCACGAACAGCGACGGCAGCACGAAGAGCGCGCCGGCGACAATGCCGCCCCAGGTTCGATGCATCAGCCAGCCGATATAGGTGGCGAGCTGCTGCGCCTCCGGTCCCGGCAGCACCATGCAGAAGTTGAGCGCGTGCAGGAAGCGGCGCTCGGAGATCCAGTGCAGGCGATCGACCAGATCGGTGTGCATGATCGCGATCTGGCCGGCGGGACCGCCGAAGCTGATCCAGCCGAGCTTCCACCAGTAGCGCAGTGCTTCGCGGAATGAAGGCGCGCGCGGCGCGCCGGCGTCAAACCAGCCCTTCCAGGAGCTGCACGTCGACCGATTCGCCCGCGGCGACGTTGCCGGTGTCGCTGTCCAGCACGATGAAGCAGTTGGCCTGCGACATCGACGACAGGATGCCCGAGCCCTGGTCGCCGGTGGTGCGCACGCGTCCAGCCGCCGTTGCCGTCGGTGGCGAGGATGCCGCGCTGGAATTCGGTGCGCCCGGGCAGCTTTCTTGATCGGTGCGGACAAGCGGCACCTTGAACGTCGGCAGCGGCGCGACGTCGCGCTCGCCCTGAAGGATCAGCAGCGCGTCGCGCACGAACTGGTAGAACGTGACCATCACCGAGACCGGATTGCCCGGCAAGCCGAAGAAAGTGCGCGCTGCCGATCTTGCCCGTACGCGAGCGGCCGGCCCGGCTTCATCGCGATCTTCCAGAACAGCACCTCGCCCAGCTTGTCGAGCAGCTGCCTTGACGTAATCGGCTTCGCCGACCGACACGCCGCCCGAGGTGATGACGACGTCGGCGCGCCTGCCGCGGCGTCGCGAAGGCGCGCTCGAGCGTGTCCGGCGTGTCCTCGACCACGCCCATGTCGATCACCTCGCAATCGAGTCGCGTCAGCATGCCGTAGAGCGTGTAGCGATTGCTGTCGTAGATCTCGCCGGCGGCGAGCGGCGTGCCGATCGACTTGAGCTCGTCGCCGGTCGAGAAGAACGCGACGCGCAGCCTGCGATAGACGCTGACCTCGCCGATGCCGAGCGACGCGATCATGCCGAGCTCCGCCGGACGCATGCGCTGCCCGGCGCGAAACACGACCTGCCCGGCCTTCAGATCCTCGCCGGCGAAGCGGCGGTTCTGTCCCGCCTTGCTGACCGCGCCCGGCGGCGATGTGCACGCCGCTCGCGTCCTCGCTGCGCGCGCTCCTGCATCACCACGGTGTCGGCGCCCGCGGGCATCACGCCGCCGGTGAAGATGCGCACGCACTCGCCGGCGCCGATCGATCACCGTCCCAGGGCTTGCCCGCGAACGATCTCGCCGACGCGCGTGAGACATCGTCTCGCCGTCGGGCGCGAGATCGGCGAAGCGCACCGCGTAGCCGTCCATCGCCGAATTGTCGTGGCCGGGCACGGCGATCGGCGAAACGACGTCTGCTGCGAGCACGCGACCGAGCGCATTGCGGATGTGCACGCGCTCGATCGCGGTGACCGGCGAGAGGAACGTGCGGATCAGCTCGCGCGCCTTCGCCACCGGCATCGAGTTCGGATCGTAGTCGTCGGCGCAGGACGCTTCGCGCAGCGTCTTCGGCGTTGTCATGCGTCCCGCCGTCGGCAAGTCTGCAGCTCGTCGGCGGTGTTGATGTTGCGAAACGCATCCGCCTCGTCGTCGAAGGCGACCTCGATTGCATTGAGCGTCGCGTACCAGGCGTCGATCTTGCGCCCGCCCTCCTCGAGAAATTGCGTCAGATGCGGCAGCACGCGTCGGCGCACCAGCGCGAACACCGGATGCGGCTGATCGAAGGTGCGCGCGACCGCGAGATCGGCGGCATTGTCGCTTGAGCGACGCGCGACAGCCGCGCGACCAGGTCGTGCGGGAAGAAACGGCGAATCGCACGGCACGGTGGCGACCAGCGGGTGCGCCGCGTGCGTCAAGCCCGACGTGCAATCCGGCGAGCGGCCCCGCGAAGCCGCCGATCGCGTCGGGGATCACCGCGATGTCCGAGCGCCGCGTATTCGGTCGATGTTGCTGGTTGGCGTTGATCAGGATGTCGTCGACCTGCGGCGCGAATCGCTCGAGCGACGTGCGCCACCATCGGCCGGCCGAGGAGCAGCACGAGTCCCTTGTCGACGCTGCCCATGCGCCGCCCCTGGCCGCCGGCGAGCACGATGCCGGTGACCGACGCTGCGCGTCTCATCGTCGATGCGCGTCTGGCGCCGCTTGCGATGCAGTCATACCGTCGGCGCTCACGCGTCGGCCCGGAACCGCTCGCCGCCGGTGAACAGCAGGAAATGCTTGTTGGTCGCGCGGCCGATCATGGTGATGCCGACCTTCTGCGCGATCTCGTAGCCCATCTGCGTCAACCCCGAGCGCGACACCAGAAACGGGAATCCCCATCTGCGCCGCCTTGATCACCATCTCCGAGGTGAGCCGGCCGGTCGTGTAGAAAATCTTGTCGCCGCCATCGACGCGATCGAGCCACATCAGGCCGGCGATGGCGTCGACCGCGTTGTGGCGGCCGACGTCCTCGACGAAGTAGAGGATCTCGCTCGTCGCCGTCGCCGTTGGTTGCGAGCGCGCAGCCGTGCACGGCGCCCGCCTGCTTGTAGATCGTCTCGTGCAGGCGCACGCGGTCGAGCAGCGCGTAGCAGCGTGCCGCGAGTGAGCGTCGCATCGGCGGGCAGCCGCACCGAGTCGATCTCGTCCATCAGGTCGCCGAACACCGTGCCCTGGCCGCAGCCGCTGGTCGTCGGTGCGCTTGCCGAGCTTCGCGTCGAGATCCTTGCGAGTCCGTGGCGCGTGGTGACCACGACCGCGTTCGACGTCCCAGTCGACCTGCACCGAGACGATGTCCTCGATGCGAGTCCAGCAGACGCTGGTTGCGCAGGTAGCCGATCGCCAGCGCCTCGGGCGCGGCGCCCAGCGTCATCAGCGTCAGGATCTCGCGCTTGTCGACGTAGAGCGTCAGCGGATGCTCGCCGGCGATCGGCGTGTCGCGCTGCTCGCCGTTCTCGTCGAGCGCGCTGACGTTGAACGTCGACGGCCGCGCGGCGTCGGTGAGCAGCGGACGGTAGAGCGGATCGGGGGCGTTCAATTCTGTTGTCGCGCCGAAGGCGTGTAGTAGGTTCCCTCCAGCCGATCGAGCGGCGAAGCCGCACGAATCTACCTTCGCCCCCTGGGAGAGGGGCAGGGGTGAGGGGGAAGGGGTGAGGGCTACCGTCGTCAACCACTCTTATGTTTCTCCGAAGTCCCGCCAGCCTCGCGCAGCCATTCCATCAGCGGCAGCAGGTCGCGGAAATTCGCGGCGATGTCCGCCGCGAGGTCCTTGGGTGGATGCTTCTTGAGGTTGATCTCGACCATCCCGAAGAAGTGCCTGAGCTTGATCGCGTCGATGTGCTGCGAGTCCGCGCTGAATCCTTTCGGCGGCCGCGAGAGCGCATCTTCCTGCGACAGACCGTCATAGGTTCTTCTAAACCGCCGGTTGCGAAGCAGCCGCGTCAATGTCTCCGGCTTCGCTGCGATATACCGGCGGATGCGCGTCAGGATCGCGGGCTCCGGCCGGTAGATTCCCCCTCCGACAAGAAGCATGCCCTGGTGGTCGATGTGAAAGTAATATCCGGGTTCCAGCCCGCGCTTGGCGCGATCGCGGATCGCCGCGCTGAAGTTCGTCTTGTACGGCGTGCGGTCCTTGGAGAACCGCGTGTCGCGATAGATGCGGAACATCGCTTTTTTCGGGTCGACCGTCCCGAGCGCGCGGTCGAACTTCGATACCCTGACGGTGATGTCGCGGACCAGCGCTTCGAACTCCTCGCGCAGCACATCGTACGCCGGCTTGTTCCAGGCAAACCACGGCCGGTTGTTGTTCTGCTCGAGCCCGGTCAGGAATTCGATGAGCGCCTTGACGTGCATTCGACAGCGCTCTACCCGCCGATGTAGCTCATCTCGATCTTCGGCAGCGCCGCCGTGTTCTGCGACCGGATCTCGGAGTAGCGGTCGTCCCGGCGGCGCCAGATCGCCGCGAGATAATTGCCGATACTCTCGTCGCTGGTGCCCGTCGCGCAAGCAGCGCGCGCATGTCGTGCCCCGCCGTCGCGAACAGGCACGTGTAGAGCTTGCCGTCGGTGGCCAGCCGCGCCCGCGTGCAATCGCTGCAGAACGCCTGCGTCACCGACGAGATGACGCCGATCTCGCCGCTCGCCGTCGGCGTAGCGCCAGCGCTGCGCGACCTCGCCGGGATAGTTGGGATCGATCGGCTCGAGCGGAAGCTCGCGCCGATGATGGCGCGATCACTTCCGCCGAAGGCACGACGTCGTCCATGCGCCAGCCGTTGGTGTGCCCGACGTCCATGTATTCGATGAAGCGCAGGATGTGCCCGCTGCCCTTGAAGTGGCGCGCCATCGGCAGGATCTCCTGCTCGTTGACGCCGCGCTTGACGACCATGTTGATCTTGATCGGCGCGAGCCCGGCCGTCGCGGCGGCATCGATGCCTTCGAGCACGCGTCGACCGGAAAGTCGACGTCGTTCATGGCGCGGAAGACGCCGTCGTCGAGCGCGTCGAGGCTGACCGTGACGCGGTCGAGCCCCGCATCCTTGAGCTCGCGCGCCTTGCGCGCGAGCAGCGCTCCGTTGGTCGTCAGCGTAAGGTCGAGGCCGCCGATATCGGAGAGCATCTCGACCAGCCGCTCGATGTGCTTGCGCAGCAGCGGCTCGCCGCCGGTCAGGCGGATCTTCTCGACGCCGTGCGCCTTGAAAATCCGCGCGAGCCGCGCGATCTCCTCGAACGTCAGCAGCTCGGCGTGCGGCAGGAACGGATAGTCGCGGCCGAAGACGTCCTTGGGCATGCAGTAGACGCAGCGGAAATTGCAGCGGTCGGTGACCGAAATGCGCAGATCGCGCAAGCTGCCGCCCGCGCGTGTCGGCGAGCAGTCCCGTTGGAGCAACATGCGGCGCTTCGCGCGCCGGAGCGACGCGACCGCCGGAGCGAGCCGCGCGCGTCGGTGAAGGGAATGACTCTGGCCATGGACGTCGATTTTTGCGGTTGCAATCGATGATGTTAGCAGACGGCGCGCCATGGCGCAGCGCTATAGTATGATCATCCTTCTGTCGAGACGTTCTGCCTGAGAAATCCATGTCGGCGTTACGGTTTCCCGTCGCAGTCATCATCGAGCGCGTGCCGCTTGCGAATCGCTGGATCAGCGAACAGTGGCGTATTGCCGCGGTCGAATGCGACGATGCACCGGTGGCGTCCTGTGCAGATCGACGACGACGCGGCGGGCTCGAGCTGGCGTTTCGGCGGTCATGCGATCGAGCTGCACCGTTCCGAAAGCGAGGGTTATTTTCTCAACCTCACATCGCCGGAGCCCAAGATGTTCGTGATGTGGCGCATCGACGAAGACGATGCGCGGATCGACGATGACCGCGAAATGGCGACCGCAATTGGTCACCGTGAGCTACAACGAAGCCGCGCGCCTGCTCGACGGCGGCGAGCAGGTCGACGCGGTCGCCGCTGCCCGAGAGTATTCGCAGCTGGATGCAGCCGTTCGTCGCGGAGCACTACCGGCCCGAGCCGAAGCGGAAGTCGCGAAGCGCAACGAGCTCTACGAACGCGAGGGCTCCTCCGAACATGCTGGCCCAGGCAGAAAATTGCGATGACGATCAAGCGTGAATCTTCCGCCCCCGAGCGCTTTTCGTTGCGCCGCTGGTCGCAACGCAAGCTCGCGGTCGCGCGACAGCCTGCGCCGCCGCCTTCGGACGCCCGTGCGCCGCGGGCGGAGACACCACCTGTGGCTGCCGGGTCGGCCCCTGGCTCGGCAGCCGTACCCGTCGCTGCGGGCGTGCCGAGGCGAACTTGCCTCCCGTCGAATCGCTGACATTCGATTCGGAATTCACGCAGTTTCTCAGGCCCGACGTCGACGAGACCATCAAGCGTGCGGCGCTAAAGAAGCTCCTTCGCGATCCGCGCTTCAACGTCATGGACGGACTCGACACCTACATCGACGACTACACGAAGCCGGATCCGATTCCGGCAGACATGCTCAAGCAGCTCGTGCAGGCCCGCTACATCTTCGACCCGCCGAAGACCGAGATGACCGCCGAAGGCCACGTGATCGACTCGCCGGTCGACGATGCCCCGCAGGAAACGCCGGAAGTCGCTGGCAGGCGCCGGCCGATCCGACAGATCCGGATCCGACATCAGGCGGGCGCGGCCGCCGGCAATCGCAGCGCCTGACGCCGCCAAGCGATGAGCGTTCGCGATAAGCAAGCTCCACCTCTGCAACTGCAACGGCACGATGCCGCTCGACGCAGACGGCGCTCGCGCGCGCGCTCGAGCTTGGCGGTCCGCTGCCGTTGCACACGCAGCTGTGCCAGAAGGAGCTCGCGGCGTTCGCGGATCGCGCGACGGCGACGTGCTCGTCGCCTGCACGCAGGAGGCGCGCTTTTCGGCGACGTCGCCGACGATGCCGGCAAGACGCAGACGATACGCTTCGTCAACATCCGCGAGACCGCCGGCTGGTCGCGACGAAGCGCCTGAGGCGACGCCGAAGATCGCCGCGCTTGCTCGCGGCCGCGGCGCTGCCCGATCCGGAGCCGGTGCCGCGCGTCACCTTCCAGTCCGAGGGGCAGCTGCTGATCGTCGGCCCGGCCGACGCGGCGCTGTCGTGGGCCGACGCGCTGCATGACGCACCTCGCGGTCACGGTGCTGATCACCGGCCGCGCGCGCGGCGCGAGCTGCCGCAGGAGCGCGAGTTATCCGGTCTATTCGGGCAACGCTCGGGCGTATCACCGGGTGGCTGGGCGCGTTCGAGGTCGAGTGGACGCAGGACAATCCCGATCGATCTCGATGTCTGCACGCGCTGCAATGCGTGCATCAAGGTCGTGTCCGGAGAGCGCGATCGACTGGAGCTACCAGATCGATCTCGATCGCTGCAAGGATCACCGCGCAGTGCGTGGCGGCGTGCGGCGCGATCGGCGCCATCGACTTCGAGCGCGCCGACAAGACTCGCGCGCGAACGCTTCGATCTCGTGCTCGACCTCGGGCCCGAGCCGCTTCCTGCGCATGCACCAGCCGCCGCAGGGCTACTGGCGCCCGGGCGACGGATCCCCTGGCGCAGGCGGGCGTCGTGGCCGAGATTGCCGCCGCGGTGGGCGAATTCGAGAAGCCCAAGTTCTTCGAGTACAAGGCGTCGATCTGCGCCCACAGCCGCTCGCAGCAGCCCGGCTGCAACCAGTGCATCGACGTCTGCTCGACCGCAGGCGATCCGTGCCGACGGCGACCACGTCTTCGTCGAGCCGCATCTGTGCATGGGCTGCGGCGCCTGCACGACCGTATGCCCGTCGGGCGCGATGAGCTACGCCTATCCCGACGTCGCCGAGCTGGGGACGCGGGTCCGCACGCTGCTCGCGACCTATCGCGCCGCGGGCGGCCGCGACGCCTGCCTGCTGTTCCACGATGCAGGCGGACGCGAGCTGATCAACGCCTCGGGCGTCGCGGCCGGGGCCTGCCGGCGCGCGTCATTCCGGTCGAGCTGCACCACATGGCGGCGACGGGCATCGACGTCTGGCTGGGCGCGCTGGCGTACGGCGCAAGCGGCGTCGTGCGTGCTCGCGACCGGGGCCGAGGCGCCGCAATACCCCGACGCGCTCGAGCGGCAGATGAGCTATTGCCGACACCATCGCCGCAGGCGCTGGGCTACCAGGGCACAGCACTTGCAAGCTCGTGGCGCGCGCGCGACGTGGCCGCGCTCGACGCCGCGCTTTGGGCGCTGCCAGCCGGCGCTCGCGGTGCGCGTCGCCGCGACGTTTCACTGGACAACGGACAAGCGCACGACGCTCTATCTCGCGATCGAGCATCTTGCGCGCCCATGCGCCGGTGCCCGCGACCGAGATCGCGCTTGCCGGCCGGGTGCGCCGTTCGGGACGATCGTCGTCAATCGCGACGCCTGCACGATGTGCCTCGCCTGCGTCGGCGCCTGTCCGGAAGGCGCGATCCTCGACATCCCGCAGGCGATCTCCCGCAGCTCCGCTTCATCGAGTCCAAATGCGTGCAGTGCGGCATCTGCGCGGCGACCTGCCCGGAAGATGCGATCGCGCTTCGCAGCCGCGCTGCTGCTCACTGCCGCAGGCGAAGCAGCCGCGAGTGCTGAACGAGGCCGCGATCTTCAAGTGCATCCGCTGCGGCAAGCCGCTGGGCACCGAGAAGATGATCGGCAACATGCTCTCCCGGCTCGCCGGGCACTCGATGTTCGCCGCGCCGGGCGCGCTCGACCGGCTGAAGATGTGCGCCGACTGCCGCGTGATCGACATGATGGCCAAGAACCTGAGCGTTACCGCGCCCGCCGAGGGCGACACGCCCGCCAGATCCCGCAGAAACCGTGATCGGACCCGAATCGATGCCGCTCTCGCGCGGCTAGGAATGGATGCCGCACCAATCGTGTTTGCGTCGAGGTTCGAGCCCGAGGACCAGGCGCGCGCCGATTTCTATGCGTTGCTCGCGCGCCTCTATCGCGGCTGCGCCGGACGCGGCGCTGCTGGCGTGCGATCGCCGGGATCCAGCGAGCTGCCGGTGGATGCGGTCGAGCGCGGCGGGCGAGCACTTGGCCGCGCGTGGCGCGACCTGTCGCCGCGAGCGCGGCGATGGACGCCGAGGCCGCCGCAGCCGAATACCAGGATCTCTTCGTCGGCGTCGGCAAGAGCGAGGTCAGCCTGCATGCGTCGCCTACGTCAAGCCGGGCCCGCCAATCCCGCTGGTCGAGATCCGCGCGGCGCTCGCGGCGTCTGGGCTCTGGCCCGGCAAGCCGGCGTCAACCATCTACGAAGATCATCTGGCGGCTGTCTGCGAGACGATGCGCGCTGCTGATCGCCGGCGCGCCGGGCAGCGAAACCGTACTGCTTTCGCGCAGCAGCGCGAATTCTTTTCGAGCGCACCTGCAGCCGTGGGTCCTTGATTGCTGCACTGCAATACAAAATTCTTCCTATTGCCAACTACTACCGTCGAGTAGCAGAATTCACTCAATTCTTCATGGCGATCGAACGTGACTCGTTCGCCATGGAGTAGATCATCGCAACTCAATAACGTCACGAGTTCATCTTGCGGAGGTGCATCATGCGCTCGAAACGTACGCGGCGATCATTCCAGCACGCGCAGTTTCGAACGATCGCTCATCTCCGGCCAATCTCGCAGCGACGCAGGTTTCCTGCTGGCGCTCGGCGCCGGCGGCGCGGGCGCGCGCGGTCGTCGCCGCGTCGTGCGCTTCGGCGCTGCCGATCGCGCCCGAGGCGGACGGCCGCCGCCGGACGGCAAGGGATACGCAGGCTGACCGATCACGTCCGGCGCTATTACCGGACGACGACGTAAAGCCGTCTGGTAGCGTCAAGCGTTCCGAGCAGCGGCCCAGCGTACCTGCAGCACGCAGGAGCGAGTGGCGCTCAAGCCAGGACGCGCCAGTCTTGCAAAGGCTTCTTAGGAGGAGGAAGGATCATGCTGCTCACCAAGATCGCAACGACGGCGACGACCGAACGCGTCGCGGCAGCCCGTCCACGTCTCCGCCGCCTCGCCGGAGCCAAGCTCCCGACGATGGACCGGCGGACGTTTTTGAAGCGTTCGGGTCTCGTCGCCGGGGCCGGGGCGTTCGCCAGCCAGCTGCCGTACAACGTGATCGGCAAGGCCGACGCGGCAACCGACAGCGCAGCGCCGCAAAGTCGAGGTCAAGCGCACGGTGTGCACGCACTGCTCGGTCGGCTGCTCGGTCGACGCGGTCGTCGAGAACGGCGTCTGGATCCGGCAGGAGCCGGTGTTCGATTCGCCGCTCAACCTCGGCGCGCACTGCGCCAAGGGCGCCTCGGTGCGCGAGCACGGCATGCACGAGAACTCGCATCGGCTGAAGTCGCCGATGAAGCTCGTCAACGGCAAGTGGCAGAAGATTCCGTGGGACCAGGCGATCAACGAGGTCGGCGACCGTCTGCTCGCGATCAGGAAGGAATCCGGGCCCGACGCGGTGTTCTGGGTCGGCAGCTCCAAGCACAACAACGAGCAGTCGTACCTGATGCGCAAGTTCGTGTCGTTCTTCGGCACGAACAACATGGACCACCAGGCGCGCATCTGCCACTCGACCACGGTCGCCGGCGTAGCCAACACCTGGGGCTACGGCGCGATGACCAACTCGTACAACGACATGCAGAACACCAAGTGCGCGATGTACATCGGCTCGAACGCGGCCGAGGCGCACCCGGTGTCGATGCTGCACATGCTGCACGCGAAGGAGACCGGCGCGCAGATGATCGTGGTCGATCCGCGCTTCACGCGCACCGCGGCGAAGGCCGACGAGTACGTGCGCATCCGCTCCGGCACCGACATCCCGTTCCTGTTCGGCATGCTCTACCACATCTTCAAGAACGGCTGGGAAGACAAGCAGTACATCCACGACCGCGTCTACGGCATGGACAAGGTCAAGGAAGAGGTCATGACCAAGTGGACGCCGGACAAGGTCGAGGAAGTCACCGGCGTTCCCGAGGCGCAGGTGTACAAGGTCGCCGAGATGATGGCGAAGAACCGCCCGTCGACGCGTCGTCTGGTGCATGGGCCAGACGCAGCACACGATCGGCAACGCGATCGTCCGCGCGTCGTGCATCCTGCAGCTCGCGCTCGGCAACGTCGGCGTCTCCGGCGGCGGCACCAACATCTTCCGCGGCCACGACAACGTGCAGGGCGCGACCGACGTCGGCCCGAATCCGGATTCGCTGCCCGGCTACTACGGGCTCGCCGACGGGCGCCGTGGAAGCACTTCGCCGCGGTCTGGGGCGTCGACTACGAGTGGATCAAGAAGCAGTTCGCCTCGCAGGCGATGATGGAAAAGCCCGGCATGACGGTGTCGCGCTGGATCGACGGCGTCCTGGAAAAGAACGAGCTGATCGACCAGGACTCGCAACCTGCGGGCGATGGTGTTCTGGGGCCACGCGCCGAACAGCCAGACGCGCGGCAAGGAAATGGTCGAGGCGATGAAGAAGCTCGACCTGCTGGTCGTCATCGATCCGTATCCGTCGGCGACCGCGGCGATGGCGGCGATGGTGCGCAAGGACGGCGTCTACCTGCTGCCGGCGTGCACGCAGTTCGAGACCTCGGGATCGGTCACCGCGTCGAACCGCTCGCTGCAGTGGCGCGAGAAGGTGATCGAGCCGCTGTTCGAATCGCAGACCGACCACACGATCATGTACGCGTTCGCCAAGAAGTTCGGCTTCGACAAGGAGCTCGTCGGCAAGAACTACACAGATCGGTCAAGCCGATCAAGACAAGGACGGCTGGGATGAGCCCGAGCCCGAGTCGACATCCTGCGGGAGATCAACCGCGGCATGCTGGACGATCGGCTACACCGGCCAGTCGCCGGAGCGGCTGAAGCTGCACATGAAGAACATGGCCACGTTCGACGTGAAGACGCTGCGCGCCAAGGGCGGGCCGTGCGACGGCGACTACTTCGGGCTGCCGTGGCCGTGCTACGGCACGCCGGAGATCAAGCATCCGGGCTCGCCGAACCTGTACGACGAGACCGCGCACGTGATGGACGGCGGCGGCTGCTTCCGCGCCAACTTCGGCGTCGAGCGCGACGGCGTCAACCTGCTCGCCGAGGACGGCTCGTATCCCGAAGGGCTCGCGAGCTCACCACCGGCTATCCCGAGTTCGATCACGTGCTGCTGAAGAAGCTCGGCTGGTGGGACGACCTGACCGACGCCGAGAAGAAGGCGGCCGAGGGCAAGAACTGGAAGACCGACCTGTCCGGCGGCATTCAGCGCGTGACGCATGAAGCACGGCTGCCATCCCTTCGGCAACGCCAAGGCGCGCGCGATCGTCTGGAATTTCCCCGACGGCATCCCGCAGCACCGCGAGCCGCTCTATTCGCCGCGTCCCGACCTGGTCGCCAAGTATCCGACGCACGACGACAAGAAGGCGTTCTGGCGCCTGCCGACGCTGTACAAGATCGGTGCAGCAGGAGAACGTCGAAGAGAAGGTCGCCAAGAACTTCCCGCTGGTCCTGACGTCGCGGCCGCCTGGTCGAGTACGAAGGCGGCGGCGAGGAGACGCGCTCGAATCCGTGGCTCGCCGAGCTGCAGCAGGAGAACTTCGTCGAGATCAACCCGAAGGACGCCAACGACCGCGGCGTCAAGGACGGCGAGTACGTCTGGGTGAAGTCGCCGACCGGCGCGCAGATCAAGGTGCAAGGCGCTGGTGACCGAGCGCGTCGCGCTCGGGAACGACGTTCATCCCGTTCCACTTCTCCGGCTGGTGGCAGGGCAAGGACATGCTCGAGTACTACCCCGAGGGCGCGGCGCCCGATCGTGCGCGGCGAGGCCGTCAACACCGCGACGACCTACGGCTACGACTCGGTGACGATGATGCAGGAAACCAAGACGACGCTCTGCCAGGTCGCCAAGGCCTGACCGAGACGTCTGCAGAGCGAGGAGGACGACATCATGGCCCGAATGAAATTTCTCTGCGACGCCGAGCGCTGCATCGAGTGCAACGGCTGCGTCACCGCCTGCAAGCAGGAGCACGACGTTCCCTGGGGCGTGAACCGGCGCCGCGTCGTCACGATCAACGACGGCGTGCCGGGCGAGCGCTCGATCTCGGTCGCGTGCATGCACTGCTCGGACGCGCCGTGCATGGCGGTGTGCCCGGTCGATTGCTTCTACCGCACCGAGGAAGGCGTCGTGCTGCACGACAAGGACCTGTGCATCGGCTGCGGCTACTGCTTCTACGCCTGCCCGTTCGGCGCGCCGCAGTTCCCGCAGGCCGGGCGCGTTCGGCGTGCGCGGCAAGATGGACAAGTGCACGTTCTGCGCCGGCGGCCCGGAGCCCGACGGCTCGCCGAAGCGAGTTCGAGAAGTACGGCCGCAACCGCCTGGCCGAAGGCAAGCTGCCGGCCTGCGCCGAAATGTGCTCGACCAAGGCGCTGCTCGGCGGCGACGCCGACGTGCTCGTCGGACATCTATCGCGAGCGCGTGACCATGCGCGCGGCGCGCGGCACGCAAGGGCGCTCCGCCGTGGGGCTGGGACACGGCGTACGGCCGCGCCGGAGCGCCGACGCAAGTGCAGCGGCCCGCGCCCGGCGGCACCGGCTGCCAGCCCGCGGCGGCCAAAGTCATGAAGCAGCGCACCGCGTCATCGCTTGCGCGCCGGCTCGCGCTCGTGGCTCGCCGGCTGCGGCGAGCGGCCGCAGGTCGTCAAGTACAAGCAGGGCACCTATCAGGGCAAGCCCGACACGCCGCCGTACCAGGGCGGCGCCGTTCAACGGCGACAAGACGGCAATGGGAGCGGGCGATGGCAACGCGCGCCCAGAACCAGAACGAGTACAAGCGGATCAAGTAGGAGCGGCGATGCGGCGAGCTCATCATCGATGCGCGGCGGTTCGCGCGTTTGCTCGCCGACGTGCTTGCTTCGCCGCGGCGCGGCGCTTGCGCGCAGTCGCCGCGCCAGTCGACGCCCGCGCCGACAGACGCGGACGACGGCGCAAGCAGCAGCAGCGAGCGGCAGGTCACGCAGCCGCTCAACAACGCGCCGGTCTGGAAGGAAGTGCGCTCCGGCGCGCCGCAGACGACGACCGTTCGCGGCCGCGAAACCAACGTGCTGATCCAGTCGCAGGGCCAGACGTGGCGCGCGGCGCGCGTGCCGCTCACCTTCGCGGGCGGCATGCTGGTGGCGCTCGCGCTCCTCGGGCTCGCCGTGTTCTACTCGTCATGCGCGGCACTCGATCTCGGACGCCGGCGAGAAGCGGGCGGGCGCATCATCGAGCGCTTCACGCCGATGGATCGCTACGCGCACTGGTTCCTGGCGATCGTCTGGGTGACGCTCGCCATCACCGGGTCTCATCCTCTCGCTCGGCAAGTCGGTGCTGCTGCCGCTGATCGGCTACACGCTGTTCTCGTGGCTCGCGATCCTCGTCCAAGAACCTGCACAACTTCGTCGGCCCGCTCCTGATCGTCGGCGTCCCGCTGGATGTTCGTCCGCTATCGTCCGCGACAACGGCATCGGCATCGAAGATGTCAGGTGGTTCATGAACATCATCGGCTACTTCAAGGGTCACGAGTATCCGTCCGAGCGTTTCAACGCCGGCGAGAAGCTCGTGTTCTGGGTGGTGCTGGTGCTTCTGTCGACGGTCCTCGATCGTCAGCGGGCTCGTTCTGGTGTTCCCGAACTTCGACCAGACCCGCTCGACGATGCAGATCGCCAACGTCGTGCACATGATCGCCGCCTACGGCGCGATCGCGCTCGCGCTGGTGCACATCTATCTCGGCACGATCGGGCATGGTCGGCGCCTACCGAGGCGATGCGCTACGGCTACGTCGACGAAAGCTGGGCGAAGCATCATCACCTGCGCTGGTACGAGGACGTCGTCGACGGCCGCGTGCGCGCAGAAGTTCGTGGATCCGAAGACGGTGCCGCCCGAAGCGTTGCTGCCCGGGACCGTGCCCGACTCCGCGCCAACGCGCACCCGCACGGCCTGAAGCCGCACGTGACAGAGGGGGAAGCATGACGACGTTGCGCGCACTGATCGCCGCCGGTCTGGTGATCGCAACATTCGGCCTGCGCGGTCGGCGAAGCTGCCGCCGCCGCCGCCGATGGACGACAAGGCGAAGGCCGCCGCCGAGGAGAAGAAAGCGAAGGATGCCGCCGCCGCCGAGGCCGCCAAGGCGCAGCAGGCGCGCGCCGAGGACCGCGTCGCTGCCCGCTACATCGCCGATCAGAAGGCGAAGGGCATCACCGTTACGCCGCAGATGGGGCCGACTTCGCAGGTCGCGCCGGCGCGGCAAAGGCGGCTTCGGCCAAGGCCGCTCACAAGTAGCGCCAGCGCCATCCGCTCGCCGTCGGTCGCCGGAGGCGCGGTCAGGACGTCTTGATCCGCCGCGCACCTCGGCGATGGCCATCGACCATCCAGGTTTCGTTCGCGTGCCGCAGCAGGGCGGGATCGCTCTTGCAGCGCAGGGCGAAATCCCGCACCTCGGGCGCGCGCCACGCTTCGCGGTACGCTTGCCAGGCCCGCTCGAGCGAGTCTCGGCGCAGATCCGCGGGCGAGAAGGGCAGCGCGTTGAGCAGCTTCACTCTCCCGTTGGGCACGACGAGCAGCATGGCCTGCGGGTGTTCGAGCCGCGTCTGTATTTCGGTGACGATATCCCACGGATAGATCGACAGGGACATCCCGGCGGCAGTCGACGCTGCGCGTTGCCTCAACGCCTCAACGGCGCGCTGCCATTGGTCGTCGCTGCACGCAACGTCGTGCCAGTTCGAGGCCGCGCGACCGATGCGCATCAACGGACCGGTCACGAATGCGCTGCAGCCGAGCGTCGCGGCCAGGTCGAAGGCGTCGACGATCTCGTCGGTGTTGAGCCTGGTAGGAACGAACACCAGCTGCGGTGCGCATCCCCTGGCGACGAGCCGTCGTATGGCCGCGACCGCTGCGGCGAAGCTCGATCCTGGGCGGACCCGGTCGTGGGTGGCCGGGGTCGCTCCATCGACCGAGATCTGGACGCACTCGATGCCCAGCGCGGCCAGCCGGTCCGCTGCGGCATCGTCGATTCGGCTGCCGTCCGTCTCGATCTTGAGCGAGACCCGCCGCTCGGCGAGGAGCTCGAGCAGATCCCAGCAGTGCGCGACGCCGAGCGGCTCCCCTCCACCAAAGGCCACGTACGCGACGCCGAAGTCCGCCATGCGCCGGGCAAGGTCGAGCGCCTCGTCGCGAGTCAGCTCATCGCGCCATGCGTTGGCGGGGCCGGATTCCTCGCAGCAGGTAATGCAGCGCGCCTCGCAGCGGTTGGTCAGCTGCCAGGCGATAAAAAGAGGCGCCCGGTACTCATCGACCGAGTGCCCCTGCATCGCGGTATGTCGGGTAGCTTAGGTGA
This sequence comes from uncultured beta proteobacterium, assembly GCA_963745385.1. GTDB lineage: Bacteria > Pseudomonadota > Gammaproteobacteria > Burkholderiales > Casimicrobiaceae > PALSA-1003. Next base: position 161,463 of record CAVUXI010000027.1, on the reverse strand, counting down.
AGCGGATGTACGGCTGCGCCATTACCTGCTCGGACACGTCCTCGAGCCTGGGCGATTCCCACTTCGGCTTCTCGGCAGGCTTCGTCTTCTCAGAGACGAGCTGCTCGGGCGCCTTCGCCGTTTCGACAGCAACGTTCAGTTCGCTCATTCTTCCCTCCGTCGGGTTACGCGGACGCGACTGACAACACCTGCCAGAGATTGGCTCGCGCGTGACGACGATGGATCGATGGCCGCGCGGCGCACCAACTCGTGCACTGTATCACTCCTCCAGGCGCTGCGGTAGGCCTCCCACGCTTCTCCGAACGCGTCTCGAAAAGGACGCCGCCGAACTTCTCCTCGCGAAATTTCACGTATTTGGTGAGCTGCATGGTCGTGACGCCCGATTGCCCGAGCTGCGCCGAAGAAGATCGGATGACGAAGTCAGGCATAGATCCGCACGCGGCACGCCAGTCAGGCAAGGCCGCGATGTTGGCACTAGATTCGAAACGAGGCGTCGGCGACGGGAATCGGAATCGGCACGGTGTCGGCGCGACGCGCGAACGCGTCGACCAGCGTGTCGGCAATGCCATTGAACACGCCTGCGGCCAGTCTGCCGATCAACGCGTAGTCGAATTCGTATCGCAGCGCAAACTCGATCTTGCAACCCTGCTCGCCCAGCTCGGTTACGTGCCACTCGCCATCGAAACGCCGGAACGGCCCGCGTTCCAGGTGCACCGCCAGCCAATGCGGGCGGCGCTTCGGGTTGCGGGTCGCCATATCGAAGCGCAGGCCGTGGTAATTGATCCACAGCCGTGCCGAAACCTCGCTGTCGTCGCGCGCAAGAATGGCGACATCGACGCACCAGGGGAGGAACTCGGGGTAATGTTCGGCGCCCTCGATCACGTCGAAGGCTGTCGCGGCCGAGCGGCCGATCAGAGCGGATCTAAGGACCTCCACCGACGATAAGCTCGAGGTTGTTAACGGCAAACCCTGCGGCCGCAACCACCGGTCGGCGCAAGCGCACCAACCGTGATCCCATCGGCAGCGTCGCAGGCGAATCGGTGCGCGATGAATCGACCTTGTGATCGGCGCGGCGATCTAAGGTATTATATGACGCGCCCAATCTGCGCAAGGAGGAAAGAGCATGGAGAGAAAGAGCATGAAGATGATCGCGTTGGCGCTCGCCGCGTCGATCACCCTGGTTGTCACAGGTACGGCAAGCGCGCAGGAAGCGCTGGCCAAGAGCAGCGGTTGCCTCAACTGCCACGCCGTCGATACGAAGAAAATGGGACCGGCGTTCAAGGACATCTCGGCCAAGTACAAGGGGAAAGCGGACGCCGAGGCGACGCTGGTCGCAAAAGTTTCCCAAGGCAAAGGGCACCCCACGGTCCAAGCGAGTCCCGATGACGTGAAATCGCTGGTCAAGTGGATCCTCTCGCAATAGCCGACCGACCGGCTTCGCGCTAGAAAAAGCGGTTCCCGGCCGCCCCGGCTCGCATTCGCCAGGGGCGAGTCAACGACGCTGCGTCCCGCGGCAGCTGCGCCGAGCGTGGGTACTCGTTCGCCAATGAGCCCCTGCCGTGCGCGCGTTTCGCGAGCGACGACAGCGGTCGTGATCGGCGCTTCGCGGGTGGAGGTCGCCTGCTTATTCGTCCGGCGCGGTGTGCGCGATGCCTTTGTGGCAGTCGATGCAGGTCGCCGTGTTGTTTAGAACCTGTTGGTGCAACGGCTGGACGAAATCCTTCTGCTTGGCCACAACCGCGGGGCTGAACGCGTGGCAGTGCCGGCAGTTCTCGGAATTGGTTTCCTTGAACTCGGCCCACACATCCTTGGCAAGGCGCAGCCGTTCTTTCTTGAATTTTTCTTCGGTGTCGATGACCCCGCGGGCCTCTCCGATGGCGTCTTTGATGCCTGCCTTCGCCTTGTACCAAAGAAGCTTGGGATAGTGATCCGGAATGTGGCAGTCATGACAGCCGGCCCGGACACCTGTCCTGTTGACGCCATGCCCGCTCTGCGCGTATTCCTTACCCACCCACTGCATCGAGTGGCAGGCGCCGCTACAGAACTCGTTGGTGCCGGTTGCGGCGACCACGACTTGCGTACCGATCACGCCGCCGGCGCCGATGAGAAGCCCGATGATCAGCAGCGACAATACAGACCAGCGAACGCTGGGCGTTGTGAGCCGCCGCCATAAACGCGTCAAAAAGCCTTCTTCCTCTGCCATCGGAATCTCCCTATCGTGCCGTAGACGCGGCGGGCAGCCGCTATGGTGCAGGAAAAAAGCCGCCGCGTCACGGTGCCGCCTTAGCCGCGGTGCTATAAAACGCAAAACGGGGCGTCTGCCCCGTTTTTTTCGACACTCATCAGAGCGCCGGCGCTCCGCTCACAACAGATCGTCGATCGGGAGCAACGACAGCAGCTCGGTTTTGACCCCTCGCAACAGGTCCCCCTTCGGTTCCATATTGAGCGCGACAATCCTTCCGTTCTCGTCCGTTCGCCAAACGAGCTGCGGCTTGCCAAGCGCGTTTTGCGCGCTCAGCACGGGAATGTAGCAATTCGCGGGTTGGGCGATCGCATCGAAGCGGGCCAGCGCTTGCCGCGCAAGCTCGGGGCTGTCGATGAATACGCCGACTTCGGTGTTGAGATGCATAGATCGCCGATCGAAGTTCATCGAGCCGATAAACAGGCGCCGCCGGTCGAAAATGAACACCTTGGCATGGAGCGCATATTGGCCCGAGCTGGGCGACTTCAGGCTGCCCCCGCGCACGTCGGGCTTGCCGAGCACCGGCCGCACTTCGTAGAGCTCGACGCCCGCTTCCAGCAGCGGAATGCGATAGTGCTGGTATCCCGCGTGGACGATCGGCATGTCGGTCGACTCGAGTGAGTTGGTCAGAATGCGTGTGCGGACGCCGCGCTCCCGCAGTTCCTTCAACAGCTTCACGCCTCCATCGCCGGGGACGAGATAGGGCGAGACGACGACGAGATCCTGGTGGACCTCGCGGATTGCTTGGCCCAGCTTGCGGCGCAGCAGCGGGCCCGATTCTTCGCCGGCCTCGACCTTGATCTTTTCAGGTGTGTCGTAGACGAGCTCACCCTTGGCCCATACGACGCGAGCGCCGGCAGAGACAATGCCGGCAAGCGGTTCATTGGTCGCAAGCTTCCGCAGATAGTCGGAGCCTTGCATCTTCTCGCGCTGCTCGGCAAGCTCCCTTCGATACAGATCGAGCTGCTGCGGATCGGCCTTGCTGAATACAAGCGCTTCGACGGGAATCGCGCGCTCACTGTTCCAGTAGTCGTCGAAGCTCTTCGACTCCTGTCGTACGAGCGGCCCGGAGGTCACGACGTCGATGTCGCCGAACTCCCGCTCGTTGCTGCCCTGAAAATATTCGTCGCCCACGTTCCTGCCGCCGAGAACCGCGATCGCGTTGTCTGCGACGAAAAGCTTGTTGTGCATGCGATAGTTGAGGCGCATGCCCGCAAGAAGGAACTCGGGATAGCGCAGAAAATCGAACGCGCCGCGGGAGTAGAACGGATTGAAGACACGAATCTCAATATTCTTGTGCGCTGACAGCGCGGTGATCTGCTTGTCTCGCGCGACATCGTCGCTGTCGTCGATGAGCATGCGTACGCGAACGCCGCGGTCGGCCGCGCGCAGCACGGCGTCCATCAGCAGCTTGCCCGAGTTGTCGTTCTGAATGATGAAGTACTGAAGGTCCAGCGTCTTTTCGGCCGCGTTGGCCATTTCGGCGCGTATCAGAAAGCCATCGACACCTTCGAACAGCATCCGAAACCCGGACAGTCCAGGGTGCTCGCGCGCCTTGGCGTCCAGCTGGCGCCCGAGGCGGGTCGTTTCAGGGTGCTCGAGCGCCGTCGACGGCTGCTTCGGATAGTTCGTGCCGGGCAGCGTCGCGCAGCCCGTTGCGAGCAGCAGCAGAAAAACAATCGGGAAAGATGCGCGCATGGCGGGGCCTTCGATCTCGCGATTCGACACCCGCCCTCGAGGTGTCGTTCCTCCCAAAGTCCGATAGCTGTTACGAAACTTTTCGATGCGAACCGAAGGCGCCGGTTGCGCTTCGCCGGCCTGCAATACTTACCAAGGGTTGTCGTCTACGGACGACGCGGGAAATACAGGGACCAGCCGCCTCAGGGCTTGGTGCTGCGCTTGGATTTGGCGGTCTTTGTTGCTTTGACCGCACGTTTCGGAGGCGGCGCCGGTTCGGGTGGAGTTGCGGCACGCGCGTCCTCCAATGCATTTTGCCGCGCGCCGAGCTCGACCAGTTTTTCTTCGAGTGATTGGAGCCGGCGGTCCTGCGCAGTCTGCGAGTCCTTGATCATTTGCGAAACGGATTCCTGCCATTTGCTCATCGCCTCGTTGACTCGTCTTTCCTCGGCGTAACGCTGCATCGAAAAGATGACCGTCCCCGCGGCCAGGAGCATCGATAACGCCAGCGCGCCGATCGCGACGCGCAGCGCCGAGCGTGAGGAAGAGACATCTTTCGCGGCCTCCGGGCGAGCCTCGCTTGCGAGTGGCGGCGGCGTTCCGGCATCGAATGACAGATCCCCCAAGGAGTGATCAGGGGTCGCGCCGCCGGTATCGAATTCCTCCGCGCGGGCTGCGGTTGGATCGACGGTTTCCTGAGAGTCAAAACCGGCTGCGACAGTCTCCGGGGAGTCGAAACGGGCCGCGTCGGAGAGAGGCGTCGGCTCTAGGGCGCGAGGCTCGGATTGATGCGGCAGCTCAGGCGGCACATCCTCATCCGTGGACAGAGGGCCCGCCTCTGGCGCGATGTGTGGCTCCTGCTCGGAATTTGCAGCAAGTTCGCTAGCGCCTGAAAACTGCTTGCCGGCGCCGTCGGACAAGGTAGCGAATGCGGAACCGAATTGCTCGCGGAAGATCTCGCTTGCCTTCCTCGCTTCTTCGCGATGCCGCGCGTGTTCGAGCGTGAGCAGCTGGTCGAGGCGCTCTATCGCCGTTTCATAAGCGACGCCCTGCCGGGAGGCCGCCGCCCGAGCGCCGTTTTCGGGGACATCGGTGAACAGCACGCTGCCCGCATAAGCGTCAGCTATGCGCTCGAGATCCGCGTCGGAAAGCTGGCGGCACCATTCGATATCGATGCTGGGCGCCGTCCCGTCGATGGCGTCTGGAACGAGTCGAAATGCGATGCACGGAAGGAAGCTTCTCAGTCGCTCGCGAGGACCGGCTTCCGAGGATAGGCCGGCAAAGGCCTCCAGGTCTTTGGGACGGTGCGGATAGAGCCAAAGTTTCCCGGCGCTCGTATCGACCTGCACCGCGTTCTGCTGAAACTTGGCGAAATCCGGCGTCATCGTATTCGCGACCGCCAGAGCCGCACGCAGGCGGTCGCCGCCGCGGCCGCTGGGCGCTTTTCTAGCTCAAGTCGTCACAGGACCGATAATCCTCCATTACCGATGTCGGGATAGCAGCCGCGGCGTTTCGCCCGCTCACATGCCGCTCTTGGAGGGTACTTGAATGCTGCGATTGCGCATCGCGTCGTCGATCGCTTCTTTATTTTGAATCGCCTTGACGTCGGATGAGCCCCCGTCACGCACAGGTATACGGCTGCCGGTCACCGGCGTTCCGCTCGACTGCGAATCGGCCACGGCGGACGGTGTGTTCACCGTCGCGCAGCCCGCAACGAAAGTCAATGCGATTGTGGCAATAAAGAAGTTACAGCGGTTCATTTCAACATCCCATTTTTGCCGCCGGAGTAGCGTAACTCTAATGTACCCGAGGCGGGCGCGCAGCGCCATGCCCCGCGCCTCTTGATTTTCGTTCCCCGCGATGGTAGCCGGCGCACGCTCAGACGGCGACCAGACTCTTGAATCCGCCGTAGATCATGCGCTTACCGTCGAACGGCATCGACTTCGGATCCATCATACTGGCGAGCCGCGGATCGTTCATCACCTTGGCGTTGACGCGATCGCGATCCGCGCGTGACTTGAACACGATCCACGAGAACACCACGGTTTCACCGGGCCTGAGCTTAACGCTTCTCGGGAATGACGTGAGCTTTCCAACCTTCACGTCATCGCTGACCCACTCCTTGAAGTCGAGGGCGCCGTGCTCGCGCCAGATTTTTCCGGCCTTTTTCGCCATGCGCCGATACGCGGGCAGATTTTTCACGGGCAGGGGTACGACGAAACCGTCAACGTAGCTCATAAAGCCTCCTTGGTTGGCGACTGCTGGATGAAACGATGCTCGAGACCGCGTGGATGCGGCGCCTGCCGTTCTCAGGGGAATCTTCAGGCGTGGCACCCACCGCTTCACGAGCCTTTGCGCGCTCCGGATGCAGCCTGCATCTCGGTGAAACCCGCTGCGGCTTTCTTGACGTCCGCGGGGAAATCCTCGAACTCCTGCACCTGGCGCACCTCGATGACCTCGTTGTCCGAGGCGGGGCAGCGGGACGCCCACTCGACAGCTTCCTGCTTCGACTTCACCCGGATCATCCAATAGCCGCCAAGTACTTCCTTAGCTTCGGTGAAGGGGCCGTCGGTCACCTTGGGCTTCCCTCCGGAAAACGAAACGCGCGCGCCCATCGAGGGCGGATGCAGCCCATCGAGCGATAGCAGAACGCCCGCCTTCTGCAGGGATTCGTTGTACTTCATCATCGCCTCGACGGCTTTTGCATCCGGCATGGCGCCGGGTGCAGCTTTCTCGTATCCCTTGGGGATCATCAGCAACATGAATCGCATGGTCGTGTCTCCTTGTGAGTTGGGTTCGGCGCGCCGCACCGAGGTTCAAGCCGTTTGCTCGCAGTTCACCATCCACGGTATGCCGAACTTGTCGACAAGCATGCCGAAGCGTATTGCCCAGAACGTTTTCTGGATGGGCATGTGGACCGTCCCGCCTTCCGACAATGCGGCGAATACGCGATCCGCTTCCGCCGGCTCCTTAATCTGGAGCGATACGTAGAAGCCTTGCGGCGTCTTGTAGTGTTCCGGCGGCGAATCGGATCCCATCAATACGCCGTCGCCCACATTCATACGGCCGTGAATGATCTTGTTGAGCCATTCCTTTGGTGTGTGTTCTTCCGCCGGCGTTCCCTCGTGGGTCATCATCGCGGTGATTTTGCCGCGCAGACTCTGCTCGTAGAACCTGAACGCGGCCTCGCATTGACCGTCGAAAAGTAGGTAAGCATTGACTTGCATGGTCGAGTCCTCTGGCTGATCGATGAAAGTAGTCGTCGAGCGATTCGATGGCTGATTTCGCTCTCCTTATCCCTAGTCGAACGGGGCGGGGCGAAATCGACAGGTGCCTGCTTTTCGAACCGACAATCTGGGCAGCGATTCGTTTCTGCCCCGGAAACAACCGCAAGCAAGACTGCCCGGGCCGTCCGCCGAAGCGGCAGTCAGCGCATCGAGCTGGTCCCGGAAAACCGCGCATTCGGCCCGGATTCCGTTGCTATTTAACGAAGTCGGTCAGCTTTTGCGGCAACTCGTTGACGGCGAGGCTCACAACAAACCCCAGGGCGAAGGCCTGCGCGTAGTCGAAGGCGTTCGCGCCGAACACCGGCTTCGCCGCGTAGTAGCGCCAGAAATAGAGCAATGCCGCGATCAGCAGCGCAAGCCCGAAGCGTGCGTTGACGAAAATATCGGCAAGGTGCCTGGCCGCGGAAATCGGCGACGGGGAGATGGTGAGCCCCCGCAGCTCGCCGTCGCCGAGCTTTTTGCCGATCGCCTGCAGCGTACCGGGCTTGAAAGCGTCCGCGGCGGCGACGGCCACCATGAAGCTCTTCGGCGCGGAGTACGCGTGCGAGAACCACTTGTTCTTGCGCAGGTCCTCCGCGCTCGCGGACCCGCGCTGACCGTCGCCGAAGTCGATCGACACGGCGACGCCCGGTCCCCACACCGGATCGAGATTGGCGATCCTGAACTCGATCTCCCTGTCCGCATAGCGCTCGTCGACCGGCGTGGTGACATCGATGCGCAAGGGGCGCACGTCGCTGATCAGATTCTGCAGCGTCTCGGGGGTCAGGCTCGCGCGCAAGTCGGTCGCGAGCTGGCGCTTGGTCGCCTCGGGAAGCAGGGTCGCATCCCATAGTGCGCTGTTGACTTCGTTCGACAGGCTGTAGGCCTTGGAGGACAGGTCGCCGAGGACCGCAAGGCAATCGAGCGGCATGTTCTCGACGACATCGGGCGACGCGTAGGCTTTCATCCGCAGACGGTCGAGCTCATCCTCCCATTTCTGCACTGCGGGATGGCCTACCAGCCTGCGCATGCCCGACTGGGTCGCCTGCAGGTCGACGAGGGCATCGTCGCGCATGCGCAGGCAAAAGGGCGCGGTGGATTTGAGGATCAGCGTTTGCGCGCGAGCCGTGCTGTAGACGCGCCATTGCTCGAAGAGGCTTTTCGTATGACCGGAGACGGCGCTCAGGTCTCCGGATTCGACGGCCGCCTCGAGCGCATCGAGCTCGGCGCGCATGGCCGGAGGATCGGGGTCCGGCAGCGTCGCAAGGCGCGTCCGCCACGCCGCAACACCCCGGCGCAGCCATTTCGTCTTTTCCTGCGGATCGATCTTGCCGTCTGCGCCGCGCTTGAGGCCCGCACCCTCGGCGATGACGGCCTCGATCCCACCGATGGAATCTTCCCTTTCCTCCTGCGCGCGCGCCGCTTCGGCGGCCGCGATGACCGCGTCCTTTTCCGCGCGCAGCGTTTCGGTACGCGCGTCGGTGATTCGTTCGTTGACCGTGCGGCGCATCGGCCAGTCGAAGGGCTCGACGAGCGATGAAGCCGCGTCGTCGAGCAAACCTCGTATGAGCGCGCGACGATCCGGCGCGATTCCCGGAGCTTCGAGTCGCTGGCGCACTCGCTCCGCGGTCGACGCATTGATCGCCGTCAGCTCCGCGAAATACGTCATGAGCTGCGCCTCGGTGTTGACGACGTCGGCCGCGCGCTGCAGCCACCTGCGCACGGCAACGGCTTCGGAGGCCGCATCCTGCTCGCGCCCGGAGGCGAAAAGAAGATGGACGTGGTTGACGTGAAGCGCGAATTCGTTGGTGTAGTAGTCGACCGGCAGCCGCAGCAGGCGCTGCGCCGCCCACGCGTCGAACGCGCGGAGGCGCTGCGCAAGCGAGTTGCCCTGTGGCGGCGAAACAAGGAACTGACTCGATACCGTGGCGAAATCGTCCTTGACCTTGTTCCATTCGTTGTCGAGATCGGCCACCTCGATGCTGCCGCGCGGCGCGGCGGACAGGTCCTTGCGCAGCGTGTCCGCCATCTTCGCGGCGGCGTCGAGGTGCTCCTGCGCGTCAGCGGGCCGGCGATCGACAAAGGAAGGCGCCCGCGGCCGCTGCAGAATGGCAATCGCCGCGTCGAATTCACGATTGAGATTGGTGACCAGCGCAGTGCGGCTCTGCGGCGGCGGCGACTGCTGCAGCAGCTCGTGCGCATCCTGCCGCGCGAGCAGCGCGTGGCGCAGGTCTCCCTGGACGCCGCTTTCGCTGTCGAGCGCGTTGATGAGCGCGACCAGCACGAGGCCGAGGATCATGAAGCCGAAACCCCACGCCGCATGAGCCGCGGCGCGAAACTCGACGCGAACGTCGAGCCGCGCGCCTTCCTCGGTCGCAACGCGCAGCGTCGACGCATACAAGGCGGGCACGGCGGGTACGCGTCCGGAAATGATCACCGGTGTGCTTTCGCCCGGTTGTAGATCTCCTTGTGCGGCCTCGGCGGTGAGATCCGAATTGGCGGCCGCGCCCGTTTCTGCATATTGCAGCGGGTCGAGCATCAGTCGCGTGATGGTGACAGGGACCGCCCCCGTATTGACGATCCTGATCTGCATAGCCGGGATGGCGAGGACCGCGCCGCTGCGCGCCCGAGGACCTCGCGGTGAAACGACCTTGATCGTTACCAGCGCGGGGCCGGCAAGCGACGAGGCCTGCGTTGCGGCGTGGCTATCTTTTTCCATACGTCGGGGTTCCAGCGACGACCGGTGACTTCCTGTCGGGAAATCGTTATCTCAGGGACGAGGCAGCGCTTTGTTTTTCGGTGTCGACATCAAGCGCGCGGCTCTTCCCTAGTGCCGAGCGAGAAACGGTTTGAGAATCAAGTCACTGCGACGGCGGACGTATTGTATGCGTTTCATTTCTCCCCGTCGGCGTTCTGTGACCGAAAAAGCGCGAGTCATCGCGGAATAGACCCGTCGCAGGAAACAGGGCCGACGCCGCGTATGCCGGGCGTTGCATGGGAGCACTGGTTGGGAGTGTAATGGCGGAATAAGAGTAAATACCCCGCCGGGCCGGCGTCGGCCCGCTTTGGAGGTGCATCGTTTGGGACCCTCGATGCAAGTAGGGTACGACGCATGCAATGGGAGGATACCCATGCGCGCTTGGCTCTCGATGCTTCTTCCGTTGTCGTTGACCGTTTTTGTCGCATCATCCCCGGCATTCGCGCAGCAGCAATCGCTGGTTGTTTCCAAGACCGTCTTCGTGCCGGCGGGCCAAAACGCCACGGTCGAGATCTATTGTCCGACTGGCTTCGTCCCCTCGGGCGCGACCTATCAGGACATCGCCGATGTGAGCACAACCTATTCCGAGTTCCTGGATGCCAAAGGGGTCCCCTTTGATCTATATGCGAGCTTCCCGGCCAGCGTCTCCTCGCTCCCCGGTGGAGGTCATGGTTATGGGTTTACCAACGTCGGCAAGCGCGATAAGGAAGTCACCGTTCAGTTATTTTGCACGTCTCCCAACATCAGTACGGACCAGACGATTACCGTCGGGATGGCGACGACTCAGATCCTGCCACGCAAAATTGGGACTGTGAGCTCAACATGTGATCCCGGCCAGGTCGCGATCGGAGGCATCGACAACGCGAACGGTTCCAATCTGCTCAAGCTCTCCGAGCAACCTGTATTTAACGGGCAATTGCTAGGAGATCTGCCCGATGGCTCGGCGCCGGCACCCACGGGTTGGCAGACCTCCGCGTTTAACCTCAGCACGACAATGACCGCCACTTTTTCTAGTTTCACGTATTGCGTTTATCTGCCATCGCTGCAAACGTTGGTCACGTCGGTGCCGCTTAACGTACCCGGGGCAAATTTCGCCATCTGGAACAGCATTCCGTCCGACAAGATGGTGATCTCCGCCGGTTTCGATGGCGGATCGTACGGACTGCCGCAAGGCTACGGCATCTGGGACGGTCCACCCGATGATTTTGGAGAGTGGTTTGTCGTATGGGCTTTCGGGGGTTTGGCGAGCCCGCCCTTGCGGTCGAAGGATGCGCAAGTCGGCGCCGACAAAATACGGGCGCTCTTTACCACAGGGATCGACACTCGGCCGCCGCAAGCCGCCGCGAAAGCGTCGACGCGAGCAACCCTGGCGGTATTGGTCGTGCCAAGCGCCACCCCTCCTGATCCCATCAACCGAGTGACGGTAGTCGAGTTCTACAACGAAGCAAGGGATCATTTCTTCATCAGCTCGCTGCAGCCGGACATCGATGCGCTCGATTCGGGTCATTTCCCGGGATGGGTTCGGACCGGGCAAACCTTCAATGCATATGGCATCGGGAGCGGCGGCCCAACGACCCGCCGGCCGGTCTGCCGTTACCTCGGGAGTCCTGCTGCGGGCCTGGACTCGCACTTCTACTCGGCCAGTCTCGGTGAATGCGTGGCCGTCGCGGTAAAGTTCGCGGGCGCCTGGCTGCTCGAAGCAGCCGAAATCATGGAGATCGATTTACCCGACCCTGATACGGGGGCCTGCCCTAGCGGCGACGTTCCCGTATACCGGCTCTGGAATAATCGCGCCGATTCGAATCATCGCTACACGACGAGCACTGTGACTCGCGACCAGATGCTCGCGAAGGGCTATATGGCCGAGGGCTACGGCCCGGGCAGTGTCGCGCTTTGCGCGCTGCCATAACGAACATCACTGCGCAACATCACACGGCGGCGTCGAAGTGGATGCCCTGCGCCAGCGGCAAGTCGGGCGAGTAGTTGACCGTGTTCGTCGCCCGCCGCATGTACGCCTTCCACGCGTCGGACCCCGACTCGCGACCACCTCCGGTTTCCTTTTCGCCGCCGAATGCGCCGCCGATTTCCGCGCCGCTTGGACCGATGTTGACATTCGCGATCCCGCAATCGCTGCCGGATGCCGAGAGGAAACGTTCGGCCTCGCGCAGGTCATTGGTGAAGATCGAAGATGCGAGCCCTTGCGGAACGTCGTTGTGAAGCGCGATGGCCTCGTCGAGCTCGCGGTAGCGCATGAGGTAAAGGATGGGAGCGAATGTTTCGCGCTTCACGAGCTCGGTTTGACTCGGCATCTCGACGAGCGCCGGGTTGACGTAGGCGGCTTGCGGAAATTGCGCCTCCAGGGCGCGTCCGCCGCCGTGAACGATGCCGCCTTCGGCGCGCGCCTGGTCGAGCGCGGCGTCCATTCGGTCCCGAGCCGTGATGTCGATCAGGGGTCCTACCAGCGTTCCTTTTTCGAGCGGATTGCCGATGGGAAGCGACGCATAGACGCGTTCGAGCCGGGGGACGAGGCTGTCGACTGCGCTCTCGTGCACGATGATGCGCCGCAGGCTTGTGCACCGCTGCCCGGCCGTGCCAACCGCGGAAAAGGTGATCGCGCGAACCGCGAGCTCGAGATCCGCGCTCGGCGAGACGATCATTGCGTTGTTGCCTCCCAATTCGAGGATGGTCCGAACCAGCCGCGGCCCGACGCGCGATGCGACGGCGCGGCCCATGGCGGTCGACCCGGTGGCGGAGATCAGCTTGACGTGCGGATCGTCGATGAGCCATTCGCCCTGCTCGCGCGGGCCGAGGATGACTGCGGAAAGGCCCGGAGGCACGTCGCCCAGCGTCGACTGCGCTTTCGCGACCGCGCGCTCGAAGATGCGCTGGCAGGCCAGCGCGCAAAGCGGCGTCTTCTCCGAGGGCTTCCACAGCACCGGATTGCCGCACACCCACGCAAGGGCGGCGTTCCAGGCCCACACCGCGACGGGAAAGTTGAATGCACTTATGACTGCCGTCGGCCCCAGCGGATGCCACGTCTCCATCATGCGGTGGCCGGGCCGCTCGGACGCGATGGTGAGCCCGTAGAGCTGCCGCGAGAGGCCGACCGCGAAATCGCAGATGTCGATCATCTCCTGCACTTCGCCCAGGCCTTCCTGGAGGATCTTGCCGGACTCGACCGTCACCAGCCTGCCGAGAGGGTCCTTCATCGCCCGAAGCTCCTCTCCGAACAGGCGCACGATCTCGCCGCGCCGAGGCGCCGGCCAGTTCCTCCATTCGAGGAAAGCGTTCTGAGACGCTTCGGCAAGCGCGCCGACCTCGCTGCGAGAATGGACGCGCAGGCTCGCGAGATCGCTGCCGTCGATCGGCGTGCGGGCGGTCAGGTCCTTGCCGCGCACGGGCGCAAGGTCGAGGCCCAGCTCAGCGAGCAGATCGGCAATGTTCATGGAAGTCTCATACGAAATACGAGCCAAACCGGTTGGCGAGGAACTCCGAGAGGACGGCCTGTTCCTGGCGCACGAAACCCGCCTGCGGCAGGCGCCCTTCGACGACGAGGTCGACCATGGCGCAGATGCCTGCCGCCGTCGTGATCTGGATCGCCGAGAAGAGCCGGCCATCGATCTCTCCCGCGTAGATTTTCTTGGCGAAGACGTCCTGCTGCAACCGGCCCTCGCGGTCGCCGGTGACCGACACGAAGATGAGCACCACGTCCTGCCGGGTCATGGGGATCGCGGATTCGAGGATCTCCTTGAGGAGGTCGCGGCGGCGACCGAGGCGAAGGTCGCGTACAAGCGTCTTCACGATGTCGCGATGGCCGGGATAACGCACGGTCTTGTAATTGAGATTCTCAACGCGCCCCGCCAGGGTTTCGGACAGGGTCCCCAGTCCACCCGAGGTGTTGAATGCCTCGTAGTCGATTCCGTCGAGCGAGAAGCGCTCCACTTCCTCGAGCGGCAGCGTCTCGATCGCCTCTCCATCGCGGATCGCCAGGCAGGGATTGCAGTACTCGTTGATGAGGCCGTCCGTGCTCCAGGTGAGGTTGTACTTCAGATCATTGTTCGGATAGGTGGGGAGCGCTCCGACGCGCATGTAAACGTCGCGCAGCCGATCGAAGCGTTGCGCGAGATCGTTCGCGACGATGGAGATAAAGCCGGGGGCCAGACCGCACTGCGGCACCAGCGCGCTCCTGGCGCCTTCCGAAAGCGCCATCACCTGGCGGGTGCTTTCCACATCTTCGGTGAGATCGAAGTAATGGGCGCCATGATTGCGCGCCGCTCGAGCGATCAGTGGCGTCAGGTAATAGGGAGACGCGCTGATGACGACGTCCTGCCCCATCACCTGTTTGGCGAGATGCTCCTCGTCCCGGATGTCGCAGGCAATGCACTCTGTGTTTTGTGCCTGGATCGACGCGAGCCGCAGGGGATCGGAGTCGACCACACGCACGCGATAGTCGCTTGTTCGCCCGAACAGGTGGACGATGGCTTCGCCGATCTTGCCGGCGCCGAAGAGCGTGAGGCCGGTCATCGCGGAGGCTGCGCTCGAGTCAACGCCTTACGCCAGCTTGCGCAGCACCCCTGTGCGACGCGAAGCCATTGCCGAAGTGCGCTCGCATGTGTGTTGTCGACGCCATTCCCACCCTTCGCTGTTCTTGGTTCCGTCGGATTCTCCACGAAAAGCTGCCTGAGCGGGGAAGCTCGCGATCGCTGCCAGGGAGGCGGTCGCCGGGGCCGGCTGGTGCCGGTTTGCGAATCGTCACGCGCTCGCGAAGAACTCGTCGATTGCTTTGCGGGAACGGAAAGCCGCAGACATATCCCGGACGCTCAGAACGTTCGTTGCCCGTTCGTACGACAATCGAGAAGCGTCATAGCTTGACGTCGGCCCAGTCGGATCCTGTCAGGCGTCGAAGCTGATCGGGTTTGACGGGGAAGACAGAAAACGACGTGCCGCCCGCCGCCCAGACCGTTTCGAAGCGCTGAAGGTCCTCATCGAGCAGCAATTTGACGGGTTGCGAATGGCCGATCGGCGCAACGCCGCCGATGGCATATCCGGTGGCCGTCCGCACGAAGTCCGCATCCGCGCGCGCCAGCGGTTCGCCCAGCGCCGCGGCCACCTTCGTCTCGCTGACCCGATTGTCGCCGCTTGCGACAACGATGATGGCCTGCCCGCTCGTCTTGCCGCGAAAGACGATGGACTTGGCGATCTCAGCAACCGAGCAGCCGATTGCGGCGGCGGCCTCGGCACTGGTGCGCGTGGACGCCTCGAACTCTACGACGCGGGCCTCGATTCCGGCCTCGCGCAGGAGCTCCGACGTCCGCACGGCGGTGGGATGCTGCGCGGGCTTCATGCTCATGCGTCGACGGCGACCGTGCGCAAGCGCCGCACCGATTTTCGTACGAGGTGCGGAATCAGAAGGTACGCCGGCATTCGCGTCCAGTGCGAGCGCACGAACAGTAACCATAGGCGAGCCCGATGCTCAGCGGGCCAGCGCTCCGGATCTGCGGGCGATAAGACGAAAGTCATCGTTCGGGTCATCCAACCGTCGACAACAGCCGGCCTGAATTGCAAGGCCTCGTGCCTTGCGGGTGCCGGGATCGGCGTGCGGAGCACGCGCGTCAGCGTTTCGAACGCGTAGTAGAGCGGGCGCCCGACACCCAGCTCGCGTGCACGGGTCAGGAGTGCGGGCCAGAAAGCTTCCTCGGCTCCGAATAGCGCGAGCAGTTCATGCAGATCGAGCAGATCGCGAAAGCGTCCCTCGAAGTCAGAATCGAAGAAAAGGTGGATGGCCGCATGCAGGACGCTGTCGACTGGGGAGAGCAGACGTACGCCGGGTTCCTGGCTTTCCTCCGAATTCGCCCAAAACTGCTCAGCGTCGGGCCGGAGCCTGCTTACCGGCGGGCATAGGGTGTGGTGTAGATCGAGATCGAGCAGCCTCCCGGGATATTGCAAAGGCGGTATCTCGTGCGACCACCTGCGGTAGTATTTCTGGTCATACTGATCGAGCTTCGTCCCTTCCCACCCTGCTGTCAGCAGTGCCTGCTCGGCGGCATCGACACGATTTCGCGGCACCATGACATCGATGTCGGACAATAGCCGTGTGGCAGCGTGCGGCATTCCTCGCAGGACGTAAGCAATCCCTTTGAGCGCGATCATCGGTATCTCCAGTGGCCCCAGCACGCGGCGCACGCGGTCGAGCTCCCATCGCGCGAGCTGGGCCAACCGGGCGGCGGAAATTCTTGCCGACAAGAGACTTGCTCTTGGAATCTCCGGCAGGTCTTCAAGGATGCCCGCCAGCTCGGTGCGCTCGCAAAGATAGGCGAGGACTGCGTTGCGACGGGCGCAGGACAAGACGCGCTCCCAACCGGGTGGGTCGAGGTTGACCAGCGCTCGAGCGTCGAGCAGTGCTTCGATCAACAATGCAGCAGTCCGCGGATTTTTCGCATTCGCAGTCATGGGTTTGGCGTCCTGGCCATGATCTCCTCCAGCGTCGACTGCGCGCCCGCCAAGTCGCCATAGCGAACCACGAAGCTTTCACAGCGGTGGACTATCGACGAAAGCGCGCGAAACCCCTGCTCTCCGACCACCTCGTAGTTGAACGAGTTGCCGGCTAACTTCAGAAACGCGGTCGCCTTCGGCAGTTGGCGAACCGATACGGTCTCGCCGAGTTGGAAATCGGGGAATGCAATGGCGGCGATGCGCGCCGGCTCGCATCCGCGCAGGACGCTTTCTTCGGGGATGCGAAAATGCGCGACGACGCCCTTGCGCGTCTTCGGGAACAACGGACCAATGAATGCACCTGTGTCGAAAGCGCGCATTACATCGATCGACTCGTTCTTGAGCGCCACGGGTCGGGCAAACGGCAGCGCTTCGGCTCCGGAAAAAGTGACAACGCCGAACTCGTCGGACAAGAATCGCCAGCCCTTGCTGCACAGCGCCGCAGCAAGCGTGCTTTTGCCGGAACCCGGCCAGGCAGGTAGCACGAGCGCGCGTCCGCCACGCTCCAGGACGGCCGCGTGCAGCAGCAGATACGAATGCATACGATGGCAGAAGACCCAGTTCAGTCCCCACTCGAACATCGGAAGCGCGTGATCGATCGGGAACGGATCGAATGGCGTCACGCCGTCGACGATGAACTGCACCTGCGGTCGAAGCCACGCGCGCGGTCCCTTCACGCGAAGCATGCGGACGTCAACGTCAGCGAAGTCTTCCGGGTCGGTCAGCTCGTAATCCCGATACAGAGCGTGAATTTGCTCGGCAAAAGTTCTAATGGGGGAGCGCAGGCGAACCGTGATCGGCGGGATCCGCAACGCCAGCCCCCGCCCCGCCATTCGAGCGCGAGCGTCTTGCGCAGACAACGCGCCGACGCTTACTCCGCGAACGCGGCGATGAGGTTCAGGTTTTCCAACTGCCAAACGAGCTCCGCCAGGGCCGCGAAAGGCAGGACGTCTGCCTCGATTTGCAATCGCTCGAGCAAGCAGCGATGGATTGCGGCCGTCGTGAGGCCAGGGGACGCCTGGACGATCGCCAGCGTCTCCGCAGCGCTGCCATTCAGCAAGTGGGTCGCACCGACGAGCGCATCGAACATCACGATCCCATCTTCGAAATCCGCGAAGACGAAATGCTGACCCGCAGGTATGCGCCAGCGCGGCTCCGATTCGACGTCCAAACTCGATGTCGGCTGGGCACGCACAGAGGGTATCCGATCCATTAAAGCAAGAAAGCGCGGAGAAGCCCGCGCTTTCGCGAATTCGCGCAGCAGCCCCTCTCTAACCAAGCTTGGATATACGTCCTCCAAGAACCGAAGTCCAACAAGAGTTGCTGACGACGTGCAAGTCAGTCGTTCTGGGATCCAGCGTCAATACGGTGCCTGTTTGGTCGACATACACGGTCCCGTACTGCGACGGCCGTACTCCCACCTTTGTGATCTGGACCGCCGGGCTCGAGGTCACACGTTGCCCTTGAACGATCCAGGTACTGCCGTCCGGCGCGTTGTCGCTGTCATTTTCGCCAGGCCTGATGGGCACGCTCAAAAACCGCTTGCCGACGCAATCAGACTGATGCGAGCTGACGCAATAAGCGGGGGTGCCGTCATACTCCCCGGTATAAACCGACGCCCGAAGCCAGTTATCGGTGTTCGGCGTAAACCTCGCAGGACCAGGCTGCGGCTCCCTCGCCCAGCACGCGAGGTTGCTCGCGATCGCGGCTTGGGCCCCGCTGCTTAGCGTGTAGATGCTCGGGAGTGCCGCCCCCGCCGCCCAGATAAAGCGTCGCCGCCCCTTGCTAGGGCTTGGGGCCTCCGAGTCAACGGAAACGCCGCCTTCCCTAATACGAGGCGTCCCGGATGCATCGGTCATACGCTACCCTCCGTGAGGCGGATTTCCACAGAAACAAGCAAAAATCGCACCGTACGACTCTTCCCCCCATGTCTCGCCACGTTGTCAACGGGTTCGCATGGGTACCCCTCGCCCGTTTGCTCTCTGGGCGGTCGGCATCTGTAAATAATACCGTCACATGGGTCGATTTGCCAATGGGCTTTTGCCTGAATTCGACTTCATCGATCGCGACCCACTTGACCACCTCGCGTAGCACGCAGCGCGCAGCTAGCTCATCGCAGGGACTCTGACGAATGCGGGAACCGTTACAACTCTCCCGCGGACGGTTCGTTCAACTCAAACCGTCTGCTGCCTCATGTTCACGTGGACTTCCGCTGCTGGATAGCCGGCCGCGCCGAACGTCTCGCGAATTACGCGGTTCGCGTCGAAGTACACTTGCCAATAGTGTGCCGTGTTGCAGTACGGCCGGACTGCCAGCACCGGACCACGCTCGTTGAACGTGAGGATCTCGACGTCCGGCTTCGGCTCCGGAACGACATTGGCGATGCCGGGAAGCACGTCGCGCAGCCGGCGAATGGCGTCGGCGGGATCCACCGTGTGGTCGATTTGAGCGAGCAGCTCCACGCGCCGATAAGCGTTGTGGCTGAAGTTCTTAATGGTTCCGTTCATGATCTTGGCATTGCCCACCATCGTCTGCACGTTGTCCGGCGAGTCGATCGTGGTGTTGAAAAGGCCGATCATACGGACGGTCCCCTCGACCTCTCCCGCCACGACGTAATCACCGACCTTGAACGGCCGCAGCACGAGGATGAACGTGCCGGCAGCGAAATTGGACAGCAGCCCACCCCACGCCGCGCCCACGGCGATGCCGAGGCCCGCGACCAACGCAGCGAACGACGTGGTCTCGACACCAAAATAGCCGAGGATCGCGACCACCAGAATGATCTTGAGCGCAACCGAGATAATCGAGCCGACGTAGCGGATGACCGTCGGCTCAACCTTCTGGCGCTCGAGCACGCGGATGACGAGATTCGACGCGAACCCGATCAGCATGCGGCCCACGATATAGGCGGCGATCGCGCCGAGGAGCTTGAGGCCGAACGCAATCAGTATCGGCTGTGCCGACTCGAGCATTCCGAAAAAGTTCATCGTCTTTCTCCTTTGTGATTGGGCGCGCGACGACCGTCACTTCGACGGGACGACGATCTTGAACGCATCGTAGTCTCCTCGCCGTCAAAACGCGGCAACGCGTTCAAGTACCCAGTCGGCCGCGACACTACCGATTGCGTACGGCGGGATCTGCCGCAGCCACCTCGATTGGAGCCCGAGGGGCCGCAAGAAGCAGCGGTCTACCGTAGAGATGTTGCCTAATATTTAGGCTACTAGATGACCAACAACTGACCAAAATAGTACGATTAACAATCAAAAATACACTTCATTACAAGCACCATGCTTACCAAAATCAAGAGTGGTGGACGAAATGTATATTATTGGTTGAGTTACATGGGTGGCGGAGAGGGCGGGATTCGAACCCGCGTTAGGTATTAGCCTAAACACGCTTTCCAGGCGTGCGACTTAAACCGCTCATCCACCTCTCCGGCGGAATTTGCTAACTGCTAAGAGGATGGGATTGTGTCGGTCTCGCCTTTCGGCGATCCCGCCATCGCTCGCTACGCTCGCGACCAGCCTTCGGCTGTCCTCCGGCAGGCTCGAATAACGAGCCTGCCTTCGCGAACCAGTGGGTTCTCACCCACCCTCTCACATCGTCATGCAACTATCTGGCGGAGAGGGTGGGATTGTGTCGGTCTCGCCTTACGGCGATCCCGCCATCCCTCGTTCAACTCGGGACCGCCGTGTGCTTGCGCCACGGTGTCCTGCGCGGCGCTCACACTGCTCGCGCCGCTGGTCGAACCAGTGGGTTCTCACCCACCCTCTCACATCGTCATGCAACTATCTGGCGGAGAGGGTGGGATTCGAACCCACGATACGTTGCCGTATACCTGATTTCGAGTCAGGCGCCTTCGGCCACTCGGCCACCTCTCCGCGTGACGCGCATTGTATCAAAGCGAGCATGCACTGACCCTTGTCCGCAATTGCGGCGGTTCGTCCACGACTTCCACTGTCGCCGCCGCTGTGCTCGAATCTTCGCTCTGCCTACGCAGGCTTCACAACCTGCCAACCCGTGGCCGTACGCGCAAACGTTTCGCTCGATGTACGCTGGAATGCCCCTGCCGCGGGCACCCACACATAGCGCGCGATCTCGATCCGGTCTCGCTCGATGGCGATTGCGTTGAATGAATTATTCTCGCCGCGCCCGCGCGTCGATGTCGCCGTCCCGGCCTGCACGATGATCACGCCGTGCTCGCGATCGACGAATCGCACTGGCGTCGTCGCCGCTTCGCTGACGTGCAGATGGCCGGCGAGCAGCAGGTCGCATTTGCACGAAAAGAGCATGTCCATCGCGAGCTTGGCGCGCCCGACGCGCTTGGTCGATTCGTAGCCTGCGGGCAGATCGAACGGATGGTGCGTCACGATGATCTTGACGATCTCTCGCGGAAGCGAGCAGAGGCGCTGTTGAGCGGCGGCCACCTGGCGGTTGTTGACGCGCCCGTGCTTGAACGTGAGCGAGCGCGCGGTGTTGATGCCAAGCACCGCAATCTCTTCGTCGGCATAGAAGGGCTGCAGATCGTCGGTGATGTAGCGTCGGTACCGCGCGAGCGGCCGAAGGAAGCGCCTGAACACGTCATACAGCGGCACGTCGTGATTGCCGGGCACGATGATCTTCGGCGCGGCCAGACGGTCGAGAAATGCTCTCGCCGCCCGAAACTGCTCCCGCCGGGCGCGCTGCGTCAGGTCACCCGAAACAGCGATCACGTCAGGCGCGATCTCTCCGATCGCCGAGACGAGGGGCGGGATGACGGCGTCGTCGGTCCGGCCGAAGTGCAGATCCGACAGATGTACGACGGTGCGCATGGCAGACACGGACAGTTAGATCGCGATCTCGCTGCGGGGAACGATAACGGAAAGCGCGCCCGGTAGCACGCGGTACTCAAGCGGTGTTGGCATGATGTTCACCTCGCCGTCCGTCGCGACGTGCAACCGGCGACGCCGCGTATCGATCCGGATTTCCTTCGCGACCATGTTCTCGAAATCGCGCGTTTGATTGAGCCGTCTGAGCAGCGCGCGCAGCGCGAGCTTGAAGAGGCCCCAGCGGGTGGCGCGATTCGTTATGTACAAACTCAGCTCCCCGCGATCCAGACGCGCACGCGTGCCGATCCTGAAGCCCTCCATCTCATAGCGATTGTTGCCGATAAATACCAACGGCGTGCGGCGTGCGACCTCTTCGCCGTCGATGCCCAGCCGGACGCGCAGGAATGGGTAAAGCCGCAGCACGCTGAGCGCGGCGAATACGAATGCAGGCCATTTGCCGAGCCGGAGGCGGTGGCGCTCGACGTCGCGCCTGATCACCACGCGCGGATACAAACCGAGGCTGGAATTATTCAGAAAGTAGTGCGTGTTGACCCTCCCCACGTCGACCTTCGCGATGCGGCCCGCCGTAACATTTTTCACCGCCGCTTCGGTGTCGAGAGGGATGTGAAGGTCCTTGGCAAAATGGTTCAGCGTTCCGAGGGGGAGCACGCCCAGCGTAATGCCCGTTCCGACGATGAGCTGCGCGGCGGAGTTGAGCGTTCCGTCGCCTCCTCCGATGACGATGATCGGCGGCCGCTGCTCTACAGCACGGCGGATCGCGTTGATGAGATCGGGACCCGGCTGGGCGAGCTCGACCTGCGCTTCGACGCCGGCCGCCGCAAAGTATGCCGGCAGCGCAGCGACGACGCCGCGCTGTGCGGCGGTGCCGGCGGCCGCGTTGATGACGACTCGGATCGGCGAGCTCATATGCGCGGAAGCGCGGGCCAGCGCGCGCCATAAGAGCGCAATGCCATCGCGCATAGCGCCAGCCACGCGATTCCCTCGATGACGCCCGCGCTCACGTCGCTGACATAGTGCAAGCCGAGGTATACACGGCTGAAGCAGACCAGCGCGATCGTCGTCGCAGTCCCGAACAGCGCCAATCGATGCGGGATGAATCGTCGGCCTGAGGTTACAGCGTAGAGCGCCAACGCACCAAAGAACGCTGTCGATGCCATCGCGTGACCGCTCGGGAAGCTGTACGTCGTAAGCGTCATGATCGGATCGTCGAATACGGGACGGCCGCGTTGGATCACGTGCTTCAGGCCCACATTGAGCAGATTGCCGCCGAGAACCGCCGCCAGCAGCGCGAGCGCTTCGCCGTAGCGGCGGCGTAGGCCGAGGAAGACTGCGACAACCAGCGACACCGCGCTCAGCGTCGTCGGCGCCCCGATGAAGCTCACCGCCAGCATCGCACGGGTCAACAGCGGCAATGAATGAAGGTGCAACCACCGGCTCGCTGCGACATCGAGCGAATCGAGGCCGCCCAGCAGCTCGGCGATGGTGATCAGCGCAAAGGCCGTCGCCGCCGCAGCGAAAAGAAGCAGGGTCCGTCGTTGTCGAGGCTCGATTGGACGCTCCGGTCGCCCCGCGAGCGTGGATGAACTTGCGGTGTCTGGCAAGGACGATTCGCGGTGCGCCCCATGGTAGGCCATCCGCCGGCCTGCATTAGCGGCCGCCGGTTCTAAGACTCACGGCACTTCCGCGAGCGTTATTTGCCCGGACCCTGCGCGATCTGTCGGACAAAGCTCGCGAGCACGTCGGGACTTACATCGGAAACCGCGAGCCAGTTCATGCCCGATCCCGTGGCATGCGCCGCGTTGAATCCACGCACGGTACGGAAGGGCGCGGGCGGTCCGGTGGATTCGGGGCGAACGAACACGTCGATCACGTGATCGCGATAACGATAAACCAGCGTTGCGACCGGATGTCCTGCAAGATACTCCAGCCTCCCGCCGGTCAGCTTGAATCCATCGCTCGCAAGATCGGGGACGGGCGGAGAGTAGTCGAGCCGGGCGGAGAGCCAGGGCTTGACGGTGTGCTGATCGGACGACGCAACCTCGATCAAGTGATTGTTGAGCGTCGCGCGGACGTGCGCCTGCACGGCTTCCGCCACAAAATCCTCGTTTGCGCGCCAAGTCAGCAGCGATGTGCCGACGATCCAGGCGAGGATCGTGGCTGCACATCCGGCAAACGCGCCGCTCGCGAGCCAACGCCAGCGGCCGGATCGGATGCGATCCCGAGGACGGGCCGCGTCGACCGGCAAATCCGCGATCCGCGCGCGCAGCGCCGGCGGCGCGGTGAAGTACCTTACTTCCTTGCGCAGTCTCGAACGCAGGTCGAGGATGTCCTGGTGCTTCTTCTCGCAGTCGGGACACGTCTGCAGGTGCGTACCGATCTCGCGGCTCCGCGCGCGATCGATTTCTCCGTCGGCCAGTGCCGAGATCAACGGCGCTGCTTCGTGGCAGTTCATGGCCTGCCTCCCGCGCGTTCGCCGACGATGGCGCGCAAGTGCGGCGAGCACTGCAGCTGCGAGCGCGCCCGCGCCAGTCTCGACATGACCGTACCGATGGGAATATCCACGATATGCGCAATTTCCTTGTATGAAAGCTCTTCCATTTCGCGCAGCAGCAGCACCTCCCGATAGACGAGCGGAAGAGCGGCCACCGCATCCTCCAGCGCCGCCGCATTTGAGCTGCGTTCGACGGCTAATGCCGGGTCGATCGCCGACTCGTCGACCGCGCGCTCGATCGCCATGCCGTCATCCTGCACGATCTCGGGCGAGCGATTGGCGCGGTACCAGTCGTAGAAAGCCCGCCGAACGATCGTCAGCAGCCAGGGCTTGGCATCGGCGCCCCGCACGCTATCGAGATACTTGAGCGCCCGCACACACGCGTCCTGGACGACGTCCTCTGCGTCGCGTGCGTCCCGCGTCAGCCAGCGCGCCAGGTTGTATGCGGCATCCAGGTGCGGCAGCACCAGCGCCCGGAATTTGGTCTCGTTGGACACAGAAGGCTCGCTGTTCAATGCCCTACCAGGCTTGAGCCCTTTTTATTCCCGCGGGAATACGGTAAGCGATAAAGCGGTAGGACTGGAAGGGCCGTCTCGCTCATCTCGCTTTAGCCGGTCGGCAATTCCACTATTGCCAGGGGAGATCTCATGCAGCTTCGACTATTTTCCGGTTTCACACGATTCTTCATAGGGATGCTGGCACTGGCATTCGCGCTCTCTGCCGGCGCCGCCGGGCCCAAAGCCTACGTCGGCAACTTCAAGGACGACTCGGTCAGCGTCATCGATACGTCGACGGCCACGGTCAGCGGCACGATACCCGTCGCCAAGGGACCTCACGGCATGAGCGTAACGCCGGACGGCCGGCGGGTCTACGTGAGCGGAGACGGTTCATCGAGCGTGAGCGTCATCGACACGGCGACAGACCGCGTCATTCAGACGATCGAGGTCGGCAATACCCCGCATGGACTCGCGATGACGCCCGACGGAGGCATGGTGCTGGTCGGCGTCTACGGCGAAGACCGCATCGCGTTTGTCGACACCGCCACTCAGAAGATCGTCGCCACGGCGCCGGTTTCCAAGCCGCACACCATCGCGATCTCGCCCGATGGCAAGCTCGCTTACGCGGCTTCGCAGCAGCCGGGTAAATTCAGCCTGGTCGTGGTGGACATCGCGACGCGCGCGCCGATCCGCACTGTAGCGCTCGAGAAGACCCCGCGCGATCTCGAGTTCGGCTCCGACGGCAAGAGGCTCTATTTCACGCTCGCCGGCGTCAATGCCGTGCAGGTGCTCGATCCCGCGACGGACAAAGTGGTCGCCGACATTCCCACGGGTGCGTCGCCGCACATCGCCAACGTCTTCCGCGGTGCGCCTGCCGGCACGGTGGTCGTCCAGGGACCGGGAGAGCTGATGCTGTTCGATCCCGCAACGAATCTCCCGCTGCGCTCGGTTTCGGTGGGCAAGCAGCCGCATTGGGTTGCGGCGGCCGGTGATGGAAAAAGCGTCTACGTGACCAACGAAGGCTCGAACGACGTGACGATAGTCGAGCTTGCCAGCGGGCAGACCAGGACCGTTGCCGTGGGGAACGCGCCTCGCAAAGTGGTCGTGCAGCGGGCGATCGCGGCGGCCGCGTCGAATGCCAGGATCTCGATTACCAATTTCGCTTTCGCGCCGGCTGAGATCACCGTCGCAGCCGGACAAGCGGTGACATGGACCAACGACGACGGCGCGCCGCATGGCCTCGCCTATAAGGACGGCGTCCAGGGCACCGATCTGTTGCTGCCCGGCCAGAGTTTCAGTCGCAGCTACGACAAGGCCGGGACCTACGACTACATCTGCGCGGTCCATGCGTATATGACAGGCAAGGTCGTAGTCCGCTGACACCGAAGGGCCGTTAACATGATGCGCGGGAACTTTTCGGGCGTACTCCTGCCGATGGAGGGTCTCATTCATCGGCTCGAACGCGCGCTGTCTCCAGGCAGCGACGACTCGCGGCCCGCCCGCTTCCGTACGCATGAACCGATCGAGTTTTCACATCCGTATCCTGGCCGCACGCACCCTCGCAGCGGCCGCGTTTGCGGTCGCATCCGCCGCGCTCGCCGATGCCGGCACGGATCTGCCTCCGCTCTCGCTCCCGGGTCCGTATGCGGTTGCGTGCAGCGATGTCGCGCAGGATTTCAGCCGCGTGGCGGCGGGCGAAAGCGCGAGCGATTACTGGGAAGGTAACCCACGGTCGCAGGGCGCCTCACGCTACGTCACCGATCTCTTGTCGGAGCCCGCGAGCACGCCGACGGTCGCGGTCAACGCGCCCGACGACAGCGATCTGTTCGGATCGTTTGCCGGACGGACCCTTCCTTACGCCATCATCGTTTGCTATCCGACGTCGCGCGCCAATGCGCGGCCCGACTATGCGCTGCCGACCGGCAAGATCGTCCCTCACATGCAGCGCGCCGGCGACGCGCCGCTTCTCGCCGACGGCGCGGCTCGCTACCCCCTGTTGCTGTTCTCACACGGCTACGAAGGTAGTCCGCTTTCCGACGACTACATCGATCCGCTCCTGACGTTTGCGAGCTTCGGCTACATCGTCGCGGCGCCTTTTCACGGCGACCTTCGATTCTCCGATCTCGTCCCGGAGAACATCGACAATCTTTTCTATCTGCTCACACATCTCGACGATTTCATCGCCATGCAGGCGTTGCGGCCGCTGTCGCTGACGGCGACGCTCGATCGATTGCTCGCAGATGCGCAGTGGGCGGGACATATCGACGCGAGCATGGTGGGCGGATTCGGCGCAAGCCAGGGCGGTGAGTCGCTGCTCCTGATGGCCGGCGCAGGTCTCACCAAGACCATCGGCCAGTCGTGGTCACCCGTGACCTCCGATCCCCGACTCAAGGCCGCGGTCGGCTATATCCCGTATTTCGGGCAAAGCGTGTTTCCGAGCTTCGGGCGCGACCAGCGCGGGCTCGATGGCGTCACCCTTCCCTATCTTGCGATCGGCGGAACCGCGGATACCACCGCGCCGCTGTCGGTGACGCAAGCCGGCATGACTCGACTCGGCGGGCCGCGTGAGCTGGTCGCGCTCACGGGCGTCGGCCATCGGTTCGACGTCGCATCGGCGGGCGACATTTTCACCTGGAGCCTGACGTTTCTCGATGCGGAAGTCAGACGCGACCCCATCGCGCGTCAAAAGCTCATCCGGATGGCGAGCGTTACGGGCGGTGGCGATGATCGCGTGCTGATCGCGTTCGACGAGCCCGCATGGGGTAACTTCGGCGGATTGTGGTGGAACGCCCCGGCAAACTCCGAGCCTGGATGGGGAATCAGCGTTGCGCATCAGGGCGACGTGATCTTCGCCACCTGGTTCACCTATGACGGCACCGGCACGGGCGTGTGGCTGGCGATGACCGCTCCCAACACAGGCCCGAACACTTATTCCGGTACGCTGCTCCAAGCCACCGGGCCGGCTTTCGATGCGGTGCCCTTCGATCCCGCGCAGGTCGTGGCCACGCCGGTGGGCACGGGAACGCTGACATTTTCAGACGCGGACAACGGCGCGTTCGCCTACACGGTCAACAACAGCACGCAGATCAAGAGCATCACGCGCGAAGTGTTCGGCCCGATGCCCGCTTGCGCCTTCGCGGCTGGAAATAATCCGGCCGCAGCGACGAACTATCAGGATCTGTGGTGGAAGAGTCCTGCCGGCTCGGAAGCGGGATGGGGAATCAGCTTGACCCATCAAGGCGATCGCATCTTTGCGACGTGGTTCACTTACGATCACGACCATTCGCCGATGTGGCTCGTGGCAACGGCGGACCGGACGGGGCCCGCCAGCTACGCGGGGACGCTGTACCGCACGGCCGGGCCCGCGTTCGATGCGGCGCCGTTCGATCCCGCCAAGGTCGCCTCGACCGCCGTCGGCGCGGCGAGCTTCATCTTCAGCGACGGCAACGACGCGATGTTTGCGTATGCCGTCAACGGCGTTTCGCAGACCAAGGCCATCACTCGGGAAGTTTTCCGCGATCCGGGCACGGTGTGTCGCTGATCCCCGAAATCAGAAACAAAGGAAAGGCGCTGCTGCACACGCTGAACTTCTACGTCCCCCCGGCGTACACTAAAGGCGGCGACACATTGCCTCGCGGGAGGCGATAGTCACACATAGCACGCGAAGCCGTGCGGACCGATTGCGCCAGGGCCGAGGGATGCGATGACAACAAAACTCGAAGGGCCGCTTAAAAGAGAAGTCGACATCGACGGAACGGCGTATACCCTGACGATTACGCCGCAGGGGCTGTCGCTGGTGCTCAAAGGCCGCCGCAAAGGGTTCGATCTCGACTGGCAGGCGCTCGTCAGCGGCGACGCAGCCTTGGCGACCGCGCTCAACGCGTCGCTCGGGGCGCCGGTCGGAACACCGTCCGCACCGCCGCAACGATCGCGCGCTCCGGTCAAGAAAACGAAGCGCTGAAGGCAAGAGAACACTGCGTTCCCGCGCAGTTCGGTCCACGCGCGGAGTATCGTCGCGTCGCGCTGCCGCAGCGCACAAGACTCAAGTCGACCTGCGAACGGAGCGCGTTACTGCTTGGGCGGGATCGGTAGCGGCACCGGGTTGGATATCGGCTTCACCGACCCGAGGTAGGCAAAAAGTGCTTTCATGTCCTGGTCATTGAGCACCGCGACGTCGAACCATGGCATGGGCGGGAGGACGGGGCGGCCGACGCCGAGATGCTTGCCGGTACGCATCGTCTTGATGAACTGATCGACCGTCCAGCCGCCGAGACCGGTGGCCTTGTCCGGGGTCAGGTTCGCGGCGAAGCTCACGCCCCAGGGCCCCACCCACGCCGTGAGGTCAGCGTTGGTCATCGCCATCCATTGATTCGGTGCCAGGACGCCGGGTGGTACGGGCGCGACCGCTGCGTTGGCCGGGTGTCCTGATAACAGCCGAGACGGGTCCGGCGCGGGCCCGTTGGCAGTCATGATTTTCGGTGTATGGCAGTCGCTGCAGCCGCCGTAGGTCGCAAGGTATTCCCCTCTGCGAAGCTGCTCCTTGCTTGGGGCTTTGCCCTGGGCAAGCGCACCCTGCGAAAGGGCCATCGACATGCACCCTACAAGTACAATTCCTCCGGCGATTGCCTTGACCTGCATTCCACCCTCCGTCATAAGTGAATTAGCGCGGGTGCTCCCCTGTCCGCGGAGGCAATTATATTGCGCGCATCCCTACTCGGATCGCTTGCCATCGGCCGGAATTTGCGCCGCAGACGCGATGCGCTATCTTTACGTTGCCCGCTAACCGGTTGAGGTACCGGGCTCTTGATGATTGATTCGGAAAAACTCGACGTCCATGCCCCGGCTACCGATGCCGACGGCAATCTGCTTTTGAGCGCCGACGAAGCGCGCGACCTGCTGCGCGAATGTTTCGACGTGCTCAAGAACAGCTTGCGCTCGCTCGTGCGCATGTCCATCGAGACAACCAACGACTTGTTCGAGATGAACGAATACGTCAGCGAGGCGGATGCGCAGGACTTCCGGCTCAAGCGGGATGAATGGACCGCGCGTTTCGAGCGGGCCTTGGGCGAGCTCTTCGAAAAGAGACTTTCAGGCGTACGTCGACAGGGGCGGCGGCCCGACTTCGACGCTTCGCTTACGACGCTGCGGGTCCTCAACGCCTTCGACCAGGAAAAGCAGGCGGCGCTCACGGAGGGCGCGAGCATGCTCCAGCGGGTGACCAAGCGCGAGCTCAACGCGCTCGATGTGCGCGTTGGCGTTCTTCTGCGAGAAAAACTTTTTCGCGATCTCGATAATCCGCTGTCGCCTGCCTACATTCTCGACGCGATCGGGGTGGCATCGCGCGCGGTCTACCCCAATCCCAGAATCTGGCGGCCGCTGATGGAACGGGTGATCACCGATATCACGCCCGGAATGAACAAGACGTTCATCGGCGTGAATCGTTTCCTCGCCAACCGTCAGGTGCTTCCCGAGATCAAGGCGGAGTTGCGGGCGCGAAGCGAGCTGCGTCCGAGCGACGACTCGGAACTGCTGCCGATGTTTACGCAGCTGTTCAAGGAGGCGGCGCCCAGCGGCGCGGACGCGCTGCTCGCGCTCAACATCAATGTTCCCGCCGCGTCGGCGTCGACGAACGCGACGCTTCCTCCCGCGGCAGTGCCGCCGGCACAAGCGGCCCCTCCTGCGATGCCCGGCGCTCACTCAGCCGCATCGTCCTCGGCATTGCCGCAGGCCGGAGCGCCCACCCCTGGCACGGCGCACGCGCGGGCGCCTGCGGCGGGACAAGCGGGATGGAATCCCTACCTGGTCGACATCGCGCAGCCGCACGCTCCGCCCGTGACGGCGCCCACGACAGGGTTTGGATTGCCGCAGCTCGATCCGATGCTCGCCTTGGGCACGCTTTCCGCCGCCATCGCAGCGCTGGACCGCTGGCAGCGATCCGATCCGGGCATCGAGTGGAAGCCCTCGGAGGAGCAGGCCGCCGCCGGCGACGCCCCGGAGGTGCCGCTGAATCGCATTCCCTTCATTCGCGCAGCGATCGGCGACAAGGTCATCAATTCGACCGACAAGATCACCATGGACGTGATCGGGCTGCTTTTCGACTATATCTTTCGCGACCCGTCGATTCCCGAATCTCTTCGTGGCTTGTTCACCCGGCTCCAGGTGCCGATACTCAAGACCGCACTGCTCGACCGGACATTCTTTTCGGACAAGAAACATCCCGCGCGGCGCCTGCTCGATCACCTCGCGGCAGCATCGATAGGCGCAACCGGCGACGCGGGCTACGGCGCGCAGTTCGAGCTCATCGCGACGGGGGTGATCGACGAAGTCTGCCGCGATTTCAAAGTCGATGTCACCGTTTTCGACGGCGCGGACGCCAAGCTGCAGGAATTCGTCGACGGCGAACAGCGCAAGCTCGCGGCATCGCTCGATACTGAAGTTGCCGGCGTGTTCGCGGCGGAAGAGGGCGATGCCGATCGGTCGCATGTGCGCGCGTTCATCCGCGACAAACTTTCCGGGGTCAACGTCCCGTTCGACGTGCGATCGTTCAGCGAGACGACCTGGGCCGACTACCTTACGCTCCTTCGCGCGCAGCACGGCACAGACAGCGATGCCTGGCGCGTTGCGGCACAGACACTCGACGATTTGTTGTGGAGCATCACGTCGAAAGAGCGCACCGCGCAGAAGGCGCGTCTGACCAAGCTCGTTCCGGGGCTGATCCGCAGCGTTCGGGCAGGCGCTGCGGCGCTGAAGATAAGCGATGACAGGATGCGGCCGTTTCTGGACGTGATGTACAAGCTGCACATGGCGGCGATCAAGCCCAAGACCGACGCACCCGTGTCGAAAGCGGCAACCGAAATCGGCTCGTCGACCATAGTGGCATCCATCGCGGAAGCGTCGGCTGCGCCGCCGCCGATCGGAGAGATGGACGTCAATATGGCGGATATGGGCGATGCGTCGATCATCAACATCCACGACTTCGTGAGCGAGATGGTGGTCGGGACATGGCTATGCTTCGAGCACGGGGACCAAAGCGTGAATGCAAGGCTCTCCTGGATCAGCCCTCTGCGCAGCAAGTACATATTCACCAGCCGCGCCCGGACCAAGGCGGTCGTGGTCACGCCGGAAGAGCTTGCGTGGCAGCTCGGCGCCGGGAAGGCGCGCCTCGTCGTCGAGCCGGTTCCGCTGTTCGATCGAGCGGTCAGCGCCGCACTCGATTCGATTGCGGCGCGCAAGCCGCCACAGGGAGCCGCGGCGGCGGCATAGACGGTCGTTGCCGCTAAAAGAAAAGCGGGCCGAGGGGCCCGCCTTTGATCGAACGGCGCGGATCGTTCAGATCGGACTGCAGAAAGCCACTCCGTTCGGGCCGAACCCCTCAGGCGCCCATTGACGATTGACCATCGCGAGGCGCGCGGTCAGGTCGATCGTGTGCCGGTGGTTGGCATCGTTTCTATTATCGAAAAACCGATACACCGGCAGCGTTCCCGGCCGGCAACTGCCGTTCGCGTCGGGCAGCAGGACATAAAAGGCCGCCGCTCGCTCGAGGAACCACGTGCCCTGCCAATGGGTTTGAACGAACTGGCATTCGCTTGCGAGCGCGGTGTAGAAGTGCGAGTCGATCAATGGAAGCGGGCTGTAGAAGCGGCACACCGGCTGCGCATCGGCAGGCGCGAGGGCGGGGTCGAGCCACGCGAAAAACACGCCGCCGGTGCGCTGGAATGTCGCGCTCAGGTTGGCATCGACGGACGCGATCTCCGCGCTGTCGCCTGTCATGAAGTAGTGATCCTTGTTGGGGCGATAGTATTCGACGATCGGCACCGTGCCGGGTGGCGCCGTTTGCGTTGCAGGGATGGTGCTTTGCACCGCGAGACCCGCATCGAGCAAGCCACCGCCGCATGTCTGCGCGACTGCGCAGGTGCTGTTGTTGGCGAAGTTGCGCGCGGTGCCTGTGATGATTCCCTGCACTTGTCCCGGCGTCAGATTCGCGTTGCGCGCGAGCATCAGCGACGCCGTCCCGGCGACCAGCGGTGTCGCGAAGCTCGTACCGGCCCCGATCGCATAGCTAGGATTGCCGGGATTGGTCAGCCCGTCGTTGGAAATCGACGATATCAGGGTCGACGCGTCATTGCCGTCGCCTCCCGGCGCGGAAATGTCGACCCCCCGGCCGAAGTTGGAATAGAGCGTACGCTCGCCCTTGCGAGTCGACGCGCCCACCGAGATGACGCCGCTGCAATTCGCGGGCGACGAGCTCGACGCATCGTCGCTCTCGTTGCCGGCGGCGACGGCGATGACGATTCCCAGTGCCAGCGCCTGGTTGACCGAATCCTGCAGCGCCTGAGGACACGCAGTGAACCCGCCGATGCTCATGTTGATGACTTTGGCAGGGTTCTGATTCGCCGGCGTGCCGGCAACCGGAAGTCCTGCGGCCCACAGAATTCCGGCGATGATGTCATCGAAGGTGCCGCCGCAGGGTCCCAGCACGCGCACGGGAAGAATCTTCGCGTTCCAATCCATGCCGGCGATACCGACGCCATTGTTGGTGTCAGCAGCGATGAGGCCGCTGACAAACGTGCCGTGCCAGGAGCTCGCCTCGGCGGGGGAGTCGGGAAAGCACTCGCCGCCGGTCGTGGCGTCGCCTGGATCGGATGGGTCGGTGCTACGCCGGATGAAATCGAAGCCCGGAAGAACCCGGCCTGCAAGCTCCGGGTGCGAGGTGACCCCCGTGTCGATGACCGCAACCGTCACGCCGGCACTGCCGATATCGATGTCCCACGCCGTCGGGGCGTCGACGCCGCCGACAGGGTCGCTCAAGGCCCATTGCTTGGAGTAGCTGGGATCGTTGGGGATGCGCTTCACGACCGCGCGTCGCACCGGGTCGGCGAAGCGGACCGACGGATCGGTCTCCAATAGCGTCGCCATCGTCCCGAGCACACCGTCGGGCACGGCTTTGGCGAGCCTCAGCACCCAGACCCCGCCTATCGAGCGCTCGACACTGAGCGGTGTGCCGATGAGGGCGCTGAAGCGGGGGAGGAGCAGCGTCCAGTCGGGCGGCGCATCGCCTGCGACGCGAACCATCAATTTGTCGCCTTGGAAGGTGGCGCCCTGGGCAAACGATCTGCTTTTCGCGGCCGGGGTTGCGCGCACCGCCTCTGCCCAGAGTACCGAGCGATCGCTGCGCAGGCTTCGCGTCATGGCATCGACCGCATCGCTGTCGAGCGGTTGCGGCAGCGAGAATTCGAGGCTCCCCGTCCGGCTGACGGCCGCGAGCGAAAGCGAAACGCCGCTCAGCTTTTGCAGGCGCGCGAGTGTCTCGGGAGCGACGCTGCCAGGGGCGCCAGTGGAGGGATGCAGCATCACGCGAATGCGCGTCACAGGTTCGGATCCTGTTGCTGACAGCGCGACACCAAACGCCAGCAACGAGACGATGCCGGCTATTCCTTTTTGCCACATGGGACGCTCCTTCGGGCCCGCGACAACGACGCCATCGACGGGGCAGGTCGCCGCATCCTACACAATGACATTGGAATTGTCATGCGCGCATCCGCATGAAAACGACGGGCTTGTGCGCGCGTCGCCGTATGCTACAAGCACGGTCTCTGCCGTAGCCGTGGACTCTAGCTGATCACGCTGCTCTTTTTTGCGGCCCCTAAAACCGCGAGCGCGTGGCGGTAGGGTGAGAGCACCTTTACCATTTGCGCGAATATTCTGGGATTCGCGGCAATCACTTGTTCTCCGTACAAATAGGCCTCGTCGCCCAGAAGATCTCCGACAAGCCCTCCCGCCTCGATGATGAGCAGACTGCCCGCCGCGACGTCCCAGGCGTTGAGTCCGATCTCCCAGAAGCCGTCGTAGTATCCAGCCGCCACGTAGGCGAGATCGAGCGCGGCCGAGCCCGGCCGTCGCAGTCCCGCTGTTTCCGTCATCATCGCGCGCATCATTTTGATGTAGGTGTCGAGGTCACTCCCATCGCGGAACGGGAATCCGGTTCCGACGAGGCAGTCGCGCAGATGCTGACGTCGCGAGACTCGCATGCGGTGGTCGTTCAGGAACGCGCCGCGTCCGCGGGTCGCGGTAAACAGATCGTTGCGCACCGGATCGTAGATGACGCCCTGTGTGATCTGGCCTTTATGCTGCAGCGCTATCGACACGCAATACTGCGGGAATCCGTGCAGGAAATTCGTCGTTCCGTCCAGCGGATCGATGATCCAAAGATATTCCGCGTCCGCGTTGGCGCCTTTGGCCGTGCCTTCCTCTGCTAAAATTGCATGACCGGGGTAGGTGTCGTGCAGCACCTCGACAATCGCGGCTTCGGCGGCTCGATCGACTTCGCTGACGAAGTCTTTCGGGCCCTTCGCGGTAATCGTCAGGCGATCGAGGTCTCGCGCACCGCGATTGATGACGCTGCCGGCGCGGCGTGCCGCTTTGACGGCGGTTGAAAGCATCGGATGCATGTCGTAGTACGCCGACTGTAGGATCGGCAGCGGCGAGGGAATAGCCGCGCATTCTACCTGTACATTGCCGTCATGCCCTCGCTCCTCGATCGCATCCGTGTCGTTCTGTGCGCTCCCAGTCATCCGGGCAACATCGGCGCGTCCTGCCGCGCTATGCAGACGATGGGACTGCGGCGGCTGGTTCTGGTGAACCCTCAGCGCTTTCCTCATGCCGATGCCGTCGCGCTTGCGTCGGGGGCGACGGACCTTCTCGAGAGCGCAGTCATTGTCGCATCGCTCGACGCCGCGCTCGAAGGCGTCGCGCTCGCGATCGGGTTCACAGCGCGGCCGCGTGAATTCGCGGGAGCAGTGCTCTCAGTGCGGGATGCCGCGCACGAAGCGCTGCGCTATGCGGCAGCAGGCGATGTGGCGCTGATATTCGGCTCCGAAATGTCGGGGTTGTCCAACGACGAGATTGCCCGCTGCCAGCTTGTCGCGACGATTCCCGCGGCGCCGGACGCCTCATCGCTCAATCTTGCCGCCGCGGTGCAGGTCGCCGCTTACGAGCTACGAGTCGGCGCGTACGGCGATGCGGTGTGGTCCGCGCCCGCGTTCGAGCCGGCGACCCAGGAAAGCATCGAGGAGTTGTTCGCGCACGGGGAAAAAACGCTTGCCGCGCTCAACTTTTTTCGGCCGTCGCAGCCCCGGCGCCTCCTTCCGAGGTTGCGACGCCTGTTCGCGCGCGCCAGGCTGGAAAAGGAAGAAGTCAATATTCTCCGCGGCATCCTCGCGCGCATCGACCAGCGATTGGCGCGCCTCGAGCAGACGGAGAAATGATTGGACGGTGACGACGGGGAGCGCAAATCAGACCGGCGATGCCGCAATTGCGGAGCCTTGGCCGGCGGCAACTACTGTCCGGAGTGCGGACAGGAAACGCAGTTGCGCCTGCCGACGCTCCGCGAATTCCTGCGCGAAGCGGCCGGACGATACGTCGCGCTCGACGGGCGCTTCTGGCGCACTCTCGGCGC
This sequence comes from uncultured beta proteobacterium, assembly GCA_963745385.1. Classification (GTDB taxonomy): domain Bacteria; phylum Pseudomonadota; class Gammaproteobacteria; order Burkholderiales; family Casimicrobiaceae; genus PALSA-1003. The sequence goes on along the minus strand of CAVUXI010000027.1, from coordinate 125,756 downwards.
GCTGTCGTTTCGTCCGGGCTGGCTCACGCGCGAATATTTCGCGGGCCGTCGCCGGCGGTACGTGCGTCCCGCGCGGCTTTTTCTCGTGCTTTCCATCGGCTTGTTCGCACTGCTGCGCTTCACGGGAGAACCGCCCAAGCTTGTAGACAAGGACGCTGCCAAGTCGGAGCGCAACGGGGTCACCGTCTTCAATACCGACGAACCCGGCGGGACCGCGCTGCGATTCGACCCCGAGTTCAACCTGCGGATGGACGTCGACGCCGGTCCCTGGCTCGATCCGGTGCGACGCCAGATCGACGCCTTCAACCGGTTGCCTCGGCAAGCGAAGGTCGATCAGGTTTTTGCCGGGGTACTGCGCTACGGCCCCTACGCGATGTTCGCGCTGCTGCCGCTATTCGCGCTGCTCGTCAAATTGGCGTATGTCGGACCTGCGCGCCGCTATCCGGCGCGGCCGCGACGCTACACGGCGCACCTCGTGTTCGGCGCGCACAACCATGCATTCCTGTTCCTGATTCTGGCGTTGATCGCGCTCATCCCCGTCGGCGCCGTGCGCGACGCGCTCGCCATATGGGCGATCGTGTATCTGCTGCGCTCGATGAAGACCGTTTACGGCGGCCGCTGGTCCGGCGTCTTCGCGCGGGCGGGCGTCATCGGGTTCGCCTACCTGGTGATCTTTTTCGTCGTGGTCATCGGCCTCTTCGTCGCAGCGATTTTGCTGCGCTGATCGCCTCTTTCTTCGTCGCAGGGGTCGAGTCCGATCGATGGGCTCCTGCAGTCCAGCCTCGATCCGCAATAGTTGAGTAATTCGGTCGGATATGCCAGAATTTATCGATGTTCGATCGTCTTCGCGAAGATATCCGCGTGGTGTTCGACCGCGACCCGGCGGCCCGGACGACTTGGGAGGTGCTCACTTGCTATCCCGGTCTACACGCCTTGGTGTGGCATCGCACGGTGGCCCGCCCGCTATGGCGGAGCGGCTTGCGCTGGCTTGGGCGGTGGATGTCGCACTGGGCTCGATGGGTTACCGGTATCGAGATCCATCCCGGCGCGACCATCGGGCGCCGAGTATTCATCGACCACGGGATGGGCATCGTAATCGGTGAAACAGCCGAAATCGGCGACGATTGCACGCTCTACCATGGGGTGACGCTGGGCGGGACGTCCTGGAATAAGGGCAAGAGACACCCCACACTGGGAAGAAGCGTCGTGCTGGGCGCGGGCGCCAAGGTTCTGGGCCCGATCCTGGTCGGCGACGGCGCCAAAGTGGGCTCCAACGCCGTTGTAGTGCGGGACGTGCCTCCCGGCGCGACGGCGGTCGGCATTCCTGCGCGCATTGTTACCGGCGATGATGCGCTGAGGCGGGAGGCCCAGGCCGCAAAAATCGGATTCTCGGCCTACGGCATCGGCGCGGACATGAACGACCCCATGGTCCAGGCCATCCACTCGCTGCTCGATCACGCTGCGGCGACCGATACGCGCCTGCAAAAGCTGATCGAGCTCCTGCAAAGCGATGGGCTGGATTGCCGCGACGCGAAGGCGACCGCAGAACGCTTCGATCCCAAGCAAATCAATAAGATGCTGGAGTGAACCAAACCAGCCTTTAGTTGACTAAATTCATCGGGTATTCTAGAATATTACTCGTGCGGCACATGATGGAAGCGTATCTATGCGATTGACCACTAAAGGACGTTTTGCCGTCACGGCGATGATTGACGTCGCCATGCATGGCGGGCAGGGCCCGGTCACGCTCGCGGCGGTTTCCGACCGGCAGAGGATCTCCCTGTCCTACCTCGAGCAGCTCTTTGGCAAGCTTCGGCGTCACGGTCTTGTCGAGAGCGTCCGAGGACCGGGCGGCGGCTACCATCTCGCGCGGCCCGCGCACCAGGTGTCCGTGGCCGACGTCATCGTAGCGGTGGATGAGCCGATCGACGCGACGCAGTGCGGCGGCAAGGAAAACTGCCACGACGACAGGCGCTGCATGACCCACGACCTTTGGGCGGCCCTGAACGCCCACATATTCACGTTCCTGCAGTCGGTTACGCTGGAGCAATTGGTGCGACAGCAGGACAAGCAGTCGGTCGCCGTGCTGAAGGATCAGCGCTTCCCGGCGGGCAAGAAATCCGAGCCCGCGGAAGTCGCCTGACGGCAACCTCTTTGAAGACACCTATGAAGAAACCGATCTACCTCGATTACTCCGCGACGACCCCGGTCGACCCGCGCGTCGCGGAAAAAATGATTCCGTACCTCACCGAGCAGTTCGGCAATCCCGCCTCGCGCTCGCACGCGTTCGGATGGGAAACCGAAAAGGCGGTCGAGGAGGCGCGCGGCGAGGTCGCGAAGCTCGTCAACTGCGACCCGAAGGAAATCGTCTGGACGTCCGGCGCGACCGAATCGATCAACCTCGCGCTCAAAGGTGCGGCACATTTCTACAAGGACAAGGGCAAGCACCTGGTCAGCATCAAGACCGAGCACAAGGCAACGCTCGACACGCTTCGCGAGCTCGAGCGCGACGGATTCGAGGTCACCTACCTCGACGTGCGGGACGACGGGCTGATCGACCTCGGACGGCTCGAGGCTGCGCTGCGACCGGACACGATCATCGTCTCGGTGATGTACGTCAACAACGAAATCGGCGTGATTCAGGACATTCCGGCCATCGGCGAGCTCTGCCGCGCGCGCGGAATCATCTTTCATGTCGACTCGGCCCAGGCAACGGGCAAGATTCCGGTGGACCTGGCCACGCTCAAGGTCGACCTGATGTCGTTCTCCGCGCACAAGACCTACGGCCCGAAAGGCGTGGGGGCGCTTTTCGTGCGGCGCAAACCCCGCGTTCGCATCGAGGCTCAGATGCACGGTGGAGGGCACGAGCGCGGAATGCGGTCGGGCACGTTGCCGACCCACCAGATCGTCGGTATGGGCGAAGCGTTCCGCCTCGCGCGCCTGGAGATGGCCGCCGACAACAAGCGCATCCGCGCCTTGCGCGACCGCTTGTGGAAGGGCCTCTCGGAGATCGAGGAGGTCTATCTGAATGGCGACATGGAGCGCCGGGTTCCGCACAACCTCAACGTCAGCTTCAACTACGTCGAGGGAGAGAGCTTGATCATGGCGATCAAGGATGTCGCCGTATCGTCCGGATCGGCGTGCACGTCGGCGTCGCTCGAGCCATCGTACGTCCTGCGCGCGCTGGGCCGCAGCGACGAGCTCGCGCACAGCTCGATACGCTTCACCGTCGGCCGCTTTTCGACCGAAGAGGAAATCGATTACACCGTGAGCCTGCTCAAGCAGAAGATTGCCAAGCTGCGCGAGCTCTCGCCTTTGTGGGAAATGTACAAGGAAGGCGTCGATCTCGACACCGTCCAATGGGCGGCGCATTGAGCGATCCGACGTTACTGCAGTAATCTGAGATCTGAGGAGCATTGAAATGGCATACAGCGATAAGGTTCTGGACCACTACGAAAATCCCCGCAATGTCGGGTCGTTCGCCAAGGACGCGGAAGATGTAGGTACCGGCATGGTCGGGGCGCCCGCGTGTGGCGACGTCATGAAGCTGCAGATCCGCGTTGGGGCCGATGGCCGCATCGAGGACGCGAAGTTCAAGACCTACGGCTGCGGGTCGGCGATCGCCTCTTCTTCGCTGGTGACCGAATGGGTGAAAGGCAAGACCCTCGATCAGGCGATGGGGATCAAGAATACGCAGATCGCCGAGGAGCTCGCGCTTCCGCCGGTGAAGATCCATTGCTCGATCCTCGCCGAGGACGCGATCAAGGCTGCCGTTGCCGACTACCGCAAGAAGCACGGCGCAGCCGCGGCAGCAGACCCCGCGCCGCAAGCGAACCAGGCCGCGACCGTATAGCGCCGTGTCGATTTCTCTGACCCAGACCGCGGCGAGGCACGTCGCGAGCTTCCTGAGCAAGCGCGGGAAAGGCGTCGCTCTGCGCCTCGGCGTGCGCACGACCGGCTGCTCGGGGCTCGCCTACAAGCTGGAGTACGCCGACGATATTCGTCCCGAGGATCACCGTTTCGAGAGCCACGGCATCACGGTCGTGGTCGATCCGAAGAGCTTGCCCTATCTCGACGGCACCGAGCTCGACTTCGCGCGCGAAGGGCTCAACGAAGGGTTCAAGTTCAACAACCCGAACGTCAAGGACGAGTGCGGCTGCGGCGAATCGTTTAACGTCTAGGCGGGCCGCCGACGAGGTGCTTGTCGATGTCGGTGCCGCGTCCGCCCGCGGACGTTCGGCTCCAAAGCTCCGGGTGCTTGGTGCACCCGTTCTGTTTGAGGTCCGCCGTACAACCTCCGGTGACATTGCGCCGTTCTCGATGATCGATTTCTCGCAGGACTATTTCGCGTTGTTCGCGCTTCCGCGCCGCTACAGCGTCGATGAACCCGCGCTTGACGCCGCGTATCGCAAGCTGCAGGGCGAGGTCCATCCTGATCGATTCGCCTCGGCAGGAGAAACCGAGCGCCGGCTCGCGCTGCAGGCGTCCGCGCGAGTGAACGAGGCGTACCGCTCGCTCAAGGATCCCGTCGAGCGCGCGCAGTACCTTCTGTCATTGAGCGGTGTCGACGCGCTCGCGGAAACCGACACGTCGCTGCCGCTGGATTTTCTGGAGAGTCAGCTCGAACGACGCGAAGCGATTGCCGACGCCGCGGAACGCCGCGACTCCGCGGCGCTCGACAGGCTCCAGAATGAGATACGCGCCGAAGCGCGCGAGATCGAGCGCGGTCTTGGGGGCGAGCTCGACGCAGGCCCGGCTACCGGGGGCGCCCGAACGACGGTCCGCAAGCTCAAGTTCCTGTCCAAGCTGGTGGCGGACATCGATTCCACTTACGCGCAGATCGAGGACTGATGGCGCTGCTGCAGATCGCCGAGCCCGGCGAGGCGCCCGCGCCGCACCGGCATCGGCTTGCCGTAGGGATCGATCTGGGCACGACCAACTCGCTGGTCGCCACCGTTCGCAACAGCATCCCGGTGGTGCTGCCGGACGAGGAAGGCAGGCCGCTGTTGCCGTCGATCGTGCGCTATACCGCGCACGGAGCCCAGGTCGGCCATGCCGCGCAGGACGCGCAGGCGTCCGATGCGCCCAACACCATCGTTTCGGTGAAACGGCTGATGGGACGCGGTCTCGCCGATCTCGCCGACGCGAGGCGCTTCCCGTATCGCTTCATCGACGTGCCCGGCATGGTGCAAATCGAGACGCGGACCGGAGTGAAGTCGCCGATCGAGGTATCGTCGGAAATCCTGAAGGCGCTGCGAATACGCGCTGAGAAGAGCCTGGGCGGCGAGCTCGTCGGCGCCGTGGTCACGGTTCCTGCGTATTTCGACGACGCCCAGCGACAGGCGACCAAGGATGCGGCGAGGCTTGCGGGCCTCTCGGTCCTTCGCCTACTCAACGAGCCGACAGCGGCCGCGATCGCCTACGGGCTCGACAACGCGTCGGAAGGCATTTACGCGGTCTACGATCTCGGCGGCGGAACGTTCGACCTGTCGATACTCAAGCTCTCGCGCGGTGTCTTCGAAGTTCTCGCGACTTCGGGCGACACGGCTTTGGGTGGCGACGATTTCGACCACCGCATCTACTGCTGGCTGGTCGAGACGACCGGTGTCGCGCCCGTTTCGACCTCGGACACGCGCTTGCTCATGGTGAAAGCGCGCGAGGCAAAGGAAAATCTGACGACGCATGGATCGGCCCCGATTCTGGCCAGCTTGTCGTCGGGAGAGACGATTGCCGCGACGTTGACCGCGGAAACGTTCACGTCGATCACCAGGACGCTGGTCGGCAAGACCCTCGGACCGATAAAAAAGGCCTTGCGCGACGCGAATCTGACGGTCGCCGACGTGGAAGGCGTGGTCATGGTCGGCGGGGCGACGCGCATGCCCCAGATACAGAAAGCGGTCGCGGAGTTTTTTGGGCAGCCGCCGCTCAACAATCTCAATCCGGACCAGGTCGTGGCGCTGGGTGCGGCGATCCAGGCCAACGTTCTCGCCGGCAATCGCGCGCCGGGCGAGGACTGGCTGCTGCTCGACGTCATTCCCTTGTCGCTCGGGCTGGAGACGATGGGTGGACTCACCGAAAAAATAATTCCGCGCAATTCGACGATTCCCATAGCGCGCGCGCAGGAGTTCACGACCTTCAAGGACGGACAGACTGCGATGGCGATCCACGTGGTTCAAGGGGAGCGGGAGCGAGTCACGGACGCCAGATCGCTTGCGCGCTTCGAGCTTCGCGGGATCCCGCCGATGGTTGCGGGTGCCGCACGGATCAGGGTGACGTTCCAGGTGGATGCCGACGGTTTGCTTTCGGTCTCGGCGCGCGAACAGACCACCGGTGTCGAGGCCTCCGTCACCGTGAAGCCGTCGTACGGGCTGTCGGACACCGATATCGCGCGAATGCTCGACGAATCGCACGCGCATGCCGCCGACGATATGAATGCGCGGGCGCTGGCGGAGGCGCGCGTGGAGGCCGATAGCATTGTCGCCGCGACCCAAGCCGCGCTGGCGGCGGACCCCCATCTGCTCGAAGCGAGCGAGCGCGCAGCGATCGAGAAAGCGCTCGCTCGTGTTCGGTCGATCTCGGGCGGCGACGACCATCGCGCCATCGCCGAGGCAACCGACGCGCTCAACCGGGCAAGCGAGGACTTCGCCGCGCGCCGCATGGATCGAAGCGTCGCGCAGGCTCTGACCGGCCGCAGCATCGACGCGCTGAACGACTGATTCGCGCTGCACCTGCCATGCCCGAAATTGTCGTCCTGCCGCACGCCGAGCTCTGCCCCGAGGGAAAGACCTTCGAGGCGACCCAGGACGAGTCGATCTGCGACAATCTGCTCGATCACGGAATCGAGATCGAGCATGCATGCGAGAAGTCGTGCGCGTGCACCACGTGCCATGTCATCGTGCGCGAAGGTTTCAATTCGCTGGCGCCTTCGTCGGAGGACGAGGATGACCTGCTCGACCGCGCGTGGGGCCTTACTCCGTTGTCGAGGCTCTCCTGCCAGGCGAAAGTCGGCGAACAGAAGCTCGTGATAGAGATTCCGAAGTACACGATCAACTACGCCAAAGAAGACCAAATGAAATGGACCGACACCCGCGACATCGCGATCGCTCTGGCCGAGCGACATCCCGACATCAACCCGAAGAACGTCCTGTTCACCGACCTGAGACGATGGGTCATCGACCTTCCGGACTTCGATGACGACCCCAAGCACAGCGGCGAGAAGATACTCGAGGCGATCCAGATGGCTTGGATGGACGAAGGCGATTTCGAAGAGGATTGACCCCGAGCCCGCATCGAACGACGCGAACGGGGAGTTTTCGCGAGGGATCGGGCGCGCCGCTGTGCCGACCTAGCGGAACAGATTCAGGACCGCGTCCAGTCCGCAATAATCGATGGCGTAGCGGGTGTGCGCGCGAACGATCGGCTTTGCGCGGTAGGCCACGCTGACATCGGCATTGCCCAGCATCGGTAAATCGTTGGCGCCGTCCCCGATCGCCACGACGAGCCCGTCGGAGCCGCGGAGCTCGTGTCCCAGACGGGCGACCCACTCGGCCTTGACGGCCGCATCGACGACATTGCCTTCGATGCGCCCCGTCAATCTGCCGCCCGCGATCCCCAGCGTGTTCGACGCCGTATGGTCGATTTCCAGTCGGCTCTTGAGCCTGTCGGTGAAGAACGTAAATCCGCCCGACACCAGCAGCGTCTTCGCGCCGGCGGCGCGGAATCCCGCGAGCATGCGTTCGGCGCCTGGCGACAGGCGAAGCCGCTCGTCATAAACGCGCTGCAGTGCCGAGACTTCCAGACCCTCCAGCAAACGGACGCGCCGCTTGAGGCTCTCGCTGAAATCGATCTCGCCGCGCATGGCCGACTCGGTGATGGCCGACACCTTCGCCTTGATTCCCAGCATGTCGGCGATCTCGTCGATGCATTCGATGGTGATGAGCGTCGAATCCATGTCCATCGCCACCAGGCGCACGCGGTCGAGGCGTTGATCCGCCGGCAGGAAGGCGAAATCCAGATTCGATTCCGCGCAGAACCCGGCAACGGCCTCGCGATTGCCCGCGGGCGTCAGGCGGAACGCCTGCGATTCCGCGGCGGTGAGTGCTTCGATCGAGCTTGCGCCCGCGAGCTTGGCCAGCTGCTTAAGCGACGGTGTCGGAATGTCCGACGCCTGAACGACCAGCGTCTCGAGACCCGTCGTGATCATCCCATGGTCGCGGAAATAGCCACGGTGCGGTCGCTGCCTCAGGCGGTCGGGCGCGGTTTCTTTTTGGCGCCACCGGACGACGCGTCTGCGTCGGCGAGAACGAAGTCGATCTTGGTCGTCTCCAGATCGACGCGTGCGACCTTCACGGTGATCCTGTCCGCCAGTCGAAACCGCTTGCCGCTGCGCTCGCCATTCAGCGAGTGATGCACGGCATCGAAGTGAAAATAGTCGTTGCCGAGCTCGGTGACGTGCACGAGCCCGTCGATATTGAGCCCGTCGAGCGTGACGAACATGCCGAAATGCGTGACGCCGCTGACCGTGCCCGTGAAGACTTCTCCGACGCGGTCCTGCATGAAATAGCACTTGAGCCAGTTTTCGACGTCGCGCGTCGCGTCGTCGGCGCGGCGCTCGGTCAGCGAGCAATGCACGCCGAGCTCCGCCCACGACGCGCCGGACGGGCGGTAGCGCTCGCCGGCGAGGCACGCCTTGATGCAGCGATGGATCAGCAGATCGGGATAGCGGCGGATCGGCGAAGTGAAATGCGTGTACGCGTCGTATCCCAGGCCGAAGTGCCCGTCGTTGTCCGGGCTGTACACCGCCTGCTGCAGCGAGCGCAGCAACACCGTCTGCAGCAAGTTGAAATCGGGACGGTCCTTGATCTGCGGCAAGCAGCTTCGCGTAATCGGCGGGCGTCGGGATGCTCGCCGCCGCCGAGGGAGAGCGCGCTGCCGGCAAGAAATTCCTTGAGCGCGGCGAGCTTCTCCGGTGTCGGTCCCTCGTGCACGCGATAGAGCGCGGGGTGCTTCTGCTTGCAGCAGGTACTCCGCGGCGCACACGTTGGCCGCGAGCATGCATTCCTCGATCAGCTTGTGCGCGTCGTTGCGCACCACCGGCACGATGGTCTCGATCTTGCCGTGCGGGTCGAACTTGAGCTCGAGCTCGATGGTCTCGAAGTCGATCGCGCCGCGGCTGCGCGCGCGCCGCGGCCAGCACCTTGTACAGCGCGTACAGGTTTCGCAGATGCGGCAACAGCGTCTCGCACTCTCGCCGCCGGCAGCCGGCTGCGACAGCCAGTCCCAGACCTGGGTGTACGTGAGCCGCGCGCGCGAATGCATGACGGCCGGGTAGAAGCGGTACGCTGTGATATCGCCGCTCGCCGTGATCGACATGTCGCAGACCATGCACAGCCGGTCGACATCGGACTTGAGCGAGCAGAGCTCGTTGGACAGCGCTTCGGGCAGCATCGGAATCACGCGGCGCGGAAAGTACACCGACGTGCCGCGGTCGCGCGCATCGGCGTCGAGCGCGATCGCCGTCGCGAACGTAATGGCTCGACGTCGGCGATGGCGACGATCAGGCGAAAGTCCTTGCCGCGCGCTCGCAGTACACCGCGTCGTCGAAGTCGCGCGCGGTCTCGCCGTCGATGGTCACCAGCGGCAGCTCGGTGATATCGGCGCGTTCCTTGCGATCGGCTTTCTGCACGGTTCGCGGGAAGCCGGTCAGCCTGGCGCTTCGCCGCAGGCGAAAATTCGTGCGGCAGATCGTGCTTGCGCAGCGCGATCTCGATTTCCATCCCGGGGTCGGTGTAGTTGCCGAGCACCTGCGCGACGCGCGCGATCGCCTCGCGGTGCGCCGATCGGCTGCTCGATGAGCTCGGCGACGACCACCTGTCCGGGCTTTGCCTTGCCGCGCATGTCGGGAGGAACGAGGATGTCCTGGCTGATCCGCTTGTTCTCGGCGACGAGATACCAGATGCCGCGCTCCTCGTAGAGTCGGCCGACGATCTCGCGATTCGCGCGCTCGAGGACGTCGACGATCACGCCCTCGGGCCGTCCGCGCTTGTCGACGCCGACCTGCGCTCGCCGTCGCGCGATCGCCGTGCAGCGCCTTGTGCATCTCTTTCGGCGGAAGAAAGAAATCCGGACCGCCGTCGTCGGGAACGAGAAAGCCGAATCCGTCCGGATGTCCCTGCACTGTCCCGGTCACGAGATCGAGCTTGGCGACGACGCACAGCTGGCCTTTGCGATTCGTCATCAACTGACCATCGCGCGTCATTGCGGCGACGCGGCCGTCGAACGCTTCGCGCTCGGCAGTTCCGTCTACGCCAAGATCGCGCGCAATGCTCGTCCGCGCGCATCGGCACGCCGCTCTCGCGAAGATGTTCGAGGATGCGCTCGCGGCTTGGAATGTCGACGTCGCGGCGTCCGGGTTGGCGGCGAGAAGGCGATTCCAGGACAACGGTTTTAGCCGCACGCGGCCGCGTATCGCGCGGCGATTGAGCAGCGTCGGAATCGGAGGATCGTTGGCGCTTCGTCGTACTCTGCGCGGTCTTTTTCACGCTCGGTGTGCCGCGTTGTTTCTTTGACAATGCAGGGGCTCTTTCGTAAAATTGCGGTCTTGCTGCGGCCCAGATGGCCCTTGCCGTTGCCCAGATGGCGGAATTGGTAGACGCACTAGGTTCAGGTCCTAGCGGTGGCAACACTGTGGAGGTTCGAGTCCTCTTCTGGGCACCAAGATAGCATTGCGCACCCCCGCGTGCAATCCGGACGAACAAGTCTAAGCCCGCACGAATGCGGGCTTTTGTTCGAGCTCACCGTCCAATAATGCCGGTCGATGTCCGGCATCCGAAAATGCGATTGGCCTCCACTCGAGAGCGCCTCTATCTTGTCGTCGTGCAACGCTGAATCAATGCGTCGCCCCTAACGACAAGGAGCTTTATCAATGGATCGCAACAAACACAGTCGGAATCTCAGTACGCCGCCGCGCTCGTGCGAAACCGGAATGAACGCTGTCGAGCGCACGCTTGCTCGCGAAGGAATGGAGCAGGCCATGATGCTGGCTGAGCTCACGCTTGGCGTTTCCAGGAACGTCGGCAAGTTTGTGAGCCGTTTGAGACAGACCGCCACCATTGCAGTCTCTGGAAGCGGAATCTGAGGGAAGGATAGCGCGGCCGCCTCGCTCGTCGCCGGCGCAAAGGCAGCCGGCGAAAGGCGGGTGCGCGTCGCGAATGAAGATGGCGGCCGCACGCTGACAACGGCGAAGCGGCCGCCTATATCAGACTCCGGATCGAAAAGCGCCGATCGGCACCAAGAACGCCGATGGGCGCCACAAGCGCTTGCGCCCGCAGGCCCGCTCGGTCGAGACCGAAGCGTCTAACTATCGTTAGGTGACGCGGCGGAGTCGTTTTACTACAGTTGGTTACCCCAATGCATGCGTGTGTTGCGCTATGCAATGCTGCGTTCGCGATATCGATCTGCTGCTTTTGACGCCTGACATTCGGAGTGGTCGAGGTCCGCCCTCCGCTCGATGCTCGAGGAACGACGCATGACATCGAAGCCCTCTCTGAGCCTGAAGCAGATCAAGGCGCTGCGCTTGGTCAATCTCGGCCTTTCCAACCAGCAGATCGCCGAGAGGCTCTCCATTACCGTTGGGACAACGAAGTGGCACCTTCACCAGATTTTCCACAAGCTGGAGGTGCGCAGCCGCTCCGCGGCGGCAGCCAAGGCTCGCCGTCGAGGCATCATTTGACGGAAGCTAGTGTGACGACGCGAAGGATGCGACGGCTCGCCCGGAGCACAGCGATCCCCGTCTTGCCGGGATCTGCGCTCCTCTCCGCCCGCGCTCCTCGAGGACGAAAGGCCTATCTTTTGATAGGTGACGGCTCGCCGCAGCGCACTAGAATCGACGGACACCAGAAAGCGCACTGGAATCGGCGGAAACAAATTCAAGGTGCGCCAAATCCCAAACGCGGGCCGGCTTTCCGACCGATGCGGCGGCGAAATGACTGAGCGCATTCCTGACCAAGTGCCGACACGACCGCGGTTGCGATGTCTGACGCGCCGGCGACCCTGACCCGCGCATCCGTGGCCATCTAGAAAGCGTCGACGAGATGAGGACATGAAAATCGATACGAAAACGGTCCAGGCCGTGGCTGCCCGGCTGCGCGATGCGGCAGCGACGGGAAAGGCGATTCCACCGATCCGCGACGAGCTTGCCAGCGGAGGCGTGGAAGCCGCATATGCCGTGCAGCAGGCGAATACGGAACACAACCTCAAGCAAGGAAAGCGGCTCGTGGGCCGCAAGGTTGGGCTTACGTCGAAGTCCGTCCAGAAGCAACTCGGCGTCGACTCTCCCGACTTCGGAATGCTTTTTGCGGACATGGAGCTCTACGACGGCGAGGAAGTCGCGCTCGGGCGGGTGCTCCAGCCAAAGGCCGAAGCCGAAGTGGCGTTCGTGCTCAAGCGTAACCTCGACCATCCTGGGGTCACCATGGCGGACCTGATTTCCGCAGTGGCCTACGCCTTGCCCGCGGTGGAGATCGTCGGCAGCAGGATTGAGAACTGGAACATCAAGCTGCTGGACACGATCGCGGACAATGCGTCATCCGGCTTGTATGTCCTGGGGGCCGAGCCGCGAAAGCTCGACGGGCTGGATTTGCGCCTCTGCGGCATGGTGATGGAGTGCCGAGGAGAACCCATCTCCCTGGGAGCGGGGGTTGCGTGCCTGGGTCACCCGCTCAACGCGGCACTGTGGTTGGCGAGAACGATGGTCGACGTCGGCAATCCGCTCAAGGAAGGCGATGTCATCATGAGCGGCGCCCTGGGACCGATGGTGTCGGTCGCAGCCGGAGATGTGCTCGAAACGCGCATCAACGGCCTTGGTTCCGTGCGCACCGTGTTCGCGTCGTAGGAGCAGAGGAACATGGCAGACATCAAAGCATTGGCAGCCCACGTCGACGACGCGGCTCGGAACGCAACCGAGATACCGCAGCTCACCGAATCCATTTCACTGGCCGACGCCTACGCCATCCAGAAGGAGAGCCTCGCGCGACGCTACTCGCGCGGCGAAAAGCAGGTCGGCATCAAGATGGGGTTCACCAGCCGCGCCAAGATGGTCCAGATGGGGGTCCACGACATGATCTGGGGGCGCCTCACCGATGCCATGATGGTCGAAGACGGCGGCCCGACGTCGTTTCGCAAATACGTGCACCCGCGCATCGAGCCGGAAGTGGCGTTCCTCCTCAAGCGCGAGCTCGTGGGGACCGTTACGCCGCTGCAGGCATTCGCCGCAATCGACGGCATCGCGCCCGCGATCGAGATTATCGATTCGCGATACAAGGCATTCAAGTTCTCGCTCACCGACGTCGTCGCGGACAACTCCTCGTCGTCCGGGTTCGTGGTCGGCCCGTGGCATGACCCCGATCTCGATGCTTCCAATCTCGGTATCGTCGTGTCGTTGAACGGAACGGCCGCGCTCGTGGGCTCGACCGCCGCGATCCTCGGCAATCCACTGCGCTCGCTCGTCGCGGCGGCGCGTTTTGCCGCGGAGGCAGGCGAGCCGCTGCAACCGGGATGGATCGTGATGGCCGGAGGCGCGAGCCACGCCGAAGCGCTCGCGCCCGGATTGTGGGTGGAATGCGAGGTTCAGCACCTGGGTCGCACCGGGTTCTCTGTCACGGAGTAGCGGACATGCCAATTGCCATCATCCATTTGATGGAAGGACGAGACGACGAAAAAAAGGCTCGCGCCATCGCGGCGGTCACGCAGGCGCTTGTCGAGTCGCTGGACGCGAAACCCGAGTCGGTCCGCGTCATCCTTCAGGAAGTGCCGAAAACGTGCTGGGGGATTGCCGGGAAGGCCGTCGCAAGCAAGCGATGAACATCCGTAGCGGATGGTTGCAGGCGTTCTGCGGAAGTCTGCTGATTTCATGTCTGGCGCATTTCGCCGGCGCGCAGACGCAGCCGGTGACGCTGCGGCTGGCGACCCAGACGCTCGCCGGGACCGCCCAATACGACGGGGCCGCCAAGTTCGCCGAGCTGGTGGCGAAAAAGAGCAGCGGCAGGATCGCGGTGAAGGTGGTCGGTGACGGGGCCCTTGGAGGAGACCTTCAGGTGCTCTCCGCGCTGCAACGCGGAAGCGTCGAGATGTCGTTGATGAACGCGAGCCTGCTCAACGGGGTCGCCAAACAATTCTCCATCCTCGACTTTCCCTTTCTCTTTGACAACGAAGAGGAAGCCTATGCGGTGCTCGACGGCCCGATAGGCCAGAGGCTCATCGAGCTTCTACCCGCAAAAGGGATCGTCGGTCTGTCGTATCCCGAGCTCGGCTTCCGCCATATACACAATGGCAAGCGCCCGGTGACCGCGCTCGACGACCTGCGCGGCCTGAAGATCCGCGTTGTGCAATCTCCGATCTATGTCGATACGGTCGCCGCACTGGGGGCCAACGCGGTGCCGCTGCCGTTTCCGGATCTGTACCACGCGTTGCAGAAGAAGGTGGTCGATGGAGCGACCGATCCGCTGGTGACGATCGACGTTCTGAAGTTTGACGAGGTCCAGCGCTTTCTCACTCTGACCGGCCACGTCTATAACCCACAGATATTCCTGGTGAGCAAGGCGGTGTGGGACAAGCTTTCCGCGAGCGATCGCGCGTCGATTCAGGATGCCGCGAACGAAGCGCGCGACTACGAGCGAAAGCTCTCGAAGGAAAGGAATGCTCAGGCGCTCGAGAAGCTCAAGAAAACGATGCAGGTTAGCGTGCTCTCTCCTCAAGAGACCGAAAGGATGCACCAGGCGGTAAGACCGGTCGTTCAGAAATACACCAAGGTCGTAGGCGAGGCGCTGGTGAACGAGACGAACGCCGCGCTTGCGAAGCTCCGCGGCAAGAAACCCCTCTAGAGGAGTTGCGCGTGTCATTGTCGAACGGCAGTGCGAGTGGACGCGCAGGCCGTTGGCTCCTCGTCCCGTCGGATTCTCCGGCGGTCATGTTTTCCACGACGCTGTAACGGACGTTTCTCCGGCCATGACCCGCGATGCGCTGGGAACCGCGAACCAAGCCGGCGCCCGAGGAGGTCCGCGCGCTCCGGACTCGTCCGGCGAGGAGGCAAAGGGCCTGCCTCCCGACCATCCCGAGCGTATCGCGCTTGCCCCTTCGCCCCTACGAGGCGCTCCACACGCCGCAGAGAGCGACCTATGTGGCAACGATGGTCGTCAAGGAGGACCGCGAGAAGGAACGAGCTCACCTGGCGGCCCTGTGCGAGCGCTTCGGGGTGGCTGCTCCACCGGCGTCCGCGTCCCATTTCAGCGGAATGCTCGGTCCCCTCCGAGTGAAATGGGAGCGGCACGCCGAATTCTCAGGGTATACCTTCATAGCGCCGGGGGAGAACGGGACCGCGTTTGGCAGATCCGTGACGGAGGCACTTCCCCAGGGCTGGCTTCACGCCATCCCCGGAAAGACGATCGTCGCCGCGCACGCGAAGCTGGTCAAGTATGAAGGGCACGTACCCGAGAGTGGATTTGTCGATGAGCACTTCAGTGGTCACACGATCGTCGGCTCGGAAATCGACGATGGCGCGGGATTCGCCTTCACCGATTTTCAAATCTATGGTGACGGTTACGTGCGCTTCCTGGTGCTGGATCGCCACTTTGTGCCGCGCCAGGCCGGTCGGATGTTGCAGCGCCTGTTCGAGATCGAGTCCTATCGAGTCATGGCGCTTTTGGCGTTGCCTCTCGCCCGCGCTTACGCACCCAAGATCCTTGTCGTCGAACGCTCGCTCGCATCGTTGGCGGAGCAGATCGCGAGGAGCAATGGCGGGGACGAGGTCCTGTTGGGGCAGTTGACAACGCTGGCTGCGGATGTCGAGAGCGCTCTGGTCGAAAATCAATATCGCTTCAGCGCAAGCCGTGCCTATTACGATCTGGTGCGCTCGCGCATCGCCGAGCTGCAGGAGCGGCCGCTCCGTGGGATCCAAACGATCGATCAGTTTATGGCGAGGCGCCTCGCCCCGGCGATGTCGACCTGTTTTTCAGTTTCACAGCGTCTGCGCGAGCTTTCGGAGCGCGTCGCACAGGCGAGCGGTCTGCTGTCGACCCGGGTCGAGATCGCCCGTGAAAAGCAGAACCAAGCGCTTCTGGCCTCGATGGACCGCAGAGCGTTGTTGCAACTGCGATTGCAGCAAACGGTCGAGGGATTGTCGGTCGCCGCGATTACCTACTATGTCGCGGGGCTCGTCGGCTACGTTGCCAAGGGATTGAAGGCGGGCGGGTTCGACCTCGATCCCGAAGTATCGATCGCTCTGGCGATTCCCGCCATCGTGATAGGGGTGGTGCTGGCGCTCCGACGCACGCGCCGGACGCTCGGCGCGCACTGAGTAGCGATGCGATGGGTTGATCGGCAGAAGCAAGAACGGGAAAGTCTACGGATTTGTAGGCGGTACGCCTACGTGGACAGGTGTCATCCGCTTATAGTCTCGAATATTTCACGCGCATAAGATGCGATTTGCAGGTCGCCGAAATGAAAGGGCGTCCCGATGACGAACGGTTGACGGATCAAACTAACGGATTGTGAGGAAAATCATGGCTACGACCACTAATATCCAAGCCGCGGCTGAATCGGATCTCGATCCCGCAATCGTGCGGGACGAGGTGCATCATTCAAACGGCCCCGGCCCCGACGTCATGGACGCGGCATCGCTTACGGGCGACGAGGTTGCAAATGCAGCCGGCGAGAGTCTCGGCAAAATCGAAGCGATCATGCTTGATGTCAGATCGGGCCGTATCGCCTACGCCGTCTTGTCGTTCGGAGGCTTTCTTGGCATGGGCGGCAAATTGTTTGCAATTCCCTGGTCCGCGTTGGTGCTCGATGCGAGACACGAGCGCTTTGTCTTCGACGTCAGCAAGGAGCGGTTGGAGGCGGCGCCGGGGTTCGATAAGGACCACTGGCCGTCCATGGCCGATCGAGCCTGGGCGACAAGTGTCCACGATTACTACGAGGTCGCGCCCTATTGGGGAGACGACCCGCTGTCCGCGTCCAGCGGCTGAAAAGAGGCAAGCGAAGAGTGCCGGGCGCGGCCCCGGCGCGCAGCCCGTGTCGCGTGATGGCTTTGCAAGCCGATTCGTCGGCGGTCCCTGTACGCATGCCGATGCGCACGGACGAGGCAAAATAAATCGCTAACTTTCGATAGGTGACGTATCGGCGTGGCCGACCTATCGTCTGCGTCGAGGGGTCTTGGGGGAACAAGTCGGCGCTGATTATTTCGACCTGCCGGCGCGTTCCGCCAAGGCGAGAGGGCACGCGAAAGAAGTTCCGCACGATTGGCGCGACGGACGAAAGACAAAGACAAAAGACAATAGTCGACCCGCCGGTCGGTCATGTGTTCGCATTGCCACGATCGACCGCTCTATGATGTAAACACGCCGGCGTCGGAGGCAGCGCGCGATGTTCCATTCGGATGCGACCATGATATCGAACGGCGATGCCCGACCCTCGTTCGGCGCATGCGTCACCTGCGGAGCGTGCGACGGAGCCGCCGGTTCCAAAACTGAAAGCGTTTTCCGGCTCGACCGGCCTAGGAGACCCCGATGATTCCACCGCGCGTAAATGTCGATGTTGTTCGCGAACGAATCGGCGCATATGCCGACAAGGAGCAAAGTGCCGATCAACGCACTGCCATCTACAAGGAGTTGATCGGCTTCGTGCCGCCGCGGATCGAGGCGCGCATCAACGTGACCGGCGCGCTCGATCCGAAGCTCCTCGACTTGCAGGAGCGCATGCGCGCTCACGCAATGTATCCGAAGTGCTTCGACGTCAAGACCGCGCAGCTGATGCTGTTCGGAATGCTGCTCATGGACATGAACGACGCGGCGCCGCTCCACGGAATTGCCGCGAGGCGCGCCGGCGCGACCTGGGAGGAGATGCAGGCAGTGGTAAGCCTCGCGTTCCTGTTCCGCGGGCTTTCAGCCGCCAATCGCGGAGCGGAGTTGCTCGCCAACATCGCCAAGCGCGAGGCGGAGAGCGAATCGACCGCTCCCGCAACCAAATAACGACGCAACCGAGGGTCAGACATGGCACAGAAGCAGATTCTGAACTTCATCAACGGCGAATTCGTCGCCGCGAAGTCCGGCAAGACTTTCGAAGATCGGTCGCCGGTGGACAACCGGCTGGTCGGCATGGTCTCCGAGGCCGGCGAGCCCGAGGTCGACGCCGCCGTCAAGGCTGCGCGTGCGGCGCTAGAGGGTCCGTGGGGCACGATGGACATCGCCAAACGCAGCGAGCTGCTCTATGCGGTCGCCGACGAGATCAATCGCCGGTTCACCGATTTCCTCGATGCCGAGGTCGCGGACACGGGCAAGCCGCACTCGCTTGCAAAGCACATCGACATTCCGCGCGGGGCGGCGAACTTCAAGATTTTCGCGGACGTGGTCAAGAACGTGCCCACCGAATCGTTTCAGATGACGACGCCGGACGGCGGCGCTGCGTTCAACTATGCGATCCGGGTCCCGAAGGGGGTCATCGCGGTCATCGCGCCATGGAATCTGCCGCTGTTGCTCATGACCTGGAAGGTGGGTCCCGCGCTCGCGTGCGGCAATGCGGTCGTCGTCAAGCCCTCCGAGGAAACGCCGTCGACCGCGACGCTGCTGGGCGAGGTCATGAACAAAGTGGGCGTACCGAAGGGCGTCTACAACGTCGTCCACGGCTTCGGTCCCAATTCGGCGGGTGAATTCCTCACGCGCCATCCCCTGGTGAACGCCATCACCTTCACCGGCGAGACGCGCACCGGCACGGCCATCATGAAAGCGGCCGCTGAAGGGACGCGCGCGGTATCGTTCGAATTGGGCGGCAAGAATGCGGGCTTGGTTTTCGCAGACGCCGACTTCGAGAACGCAGTGGACGGCATTGCGCGCGCGAGCTTCGCCAATACCGGACAGATCTGCCTCGGAACCGAGCGTTGCTACGTCGAGCGGCCGATTTTCGACAAGTTTGTCGCCGCGCTCAAGGTGAAAGCGGAAGGCATGAAGATCGGGCGTCCGGAGGAATCCGGCACCGTGCTCGGGCCCTTGATCAGCCACGAGCATCGCAAGAAGGTCCTCTCGTACATGAAAAAGGCGGTCGACGAGGGCGCCAACGTGATCACCGGCGGCGGGATCCCCGACATGCCGAAGGAACTTTCCGAGGGTGCCTGGATCAAGCCGACGATCTGGACCGGGCTGCCTGAGACGGCGGCCGTCGTGCAGGAAGAGATATTCGGTCCGTGCGTCCACGTCACGCCTTTCGACCACGAGCACGAAGCGGTCGACATGGCGAACGATACGCCCTACGGGCTGGCGACCACTGTCTGGACGAGCAATCTCGGGCGTGCGCATCGCGTCGCGTCCAAGATAGACGTCGGCATCTGCTGGATCAACAGCTGGTTCCTGCGCGATCTTCGCACCGCATTCGGTGGCTCCAAAGACTCCGGGATCGGGCGCGAAGGCGGTGTGCACTCGCTCGAGTTTTACACCGAGCTTCGAAACGTTTGCGTCAAGCTGGACCCCGAGAGTTCCTCGGCGCCGGTCGAGCGGCGCGAGGCCAATTCCGCGGCGGGCTGGGATCGTGAGCCTGGAAAGGAAACGGTTGGAGGTGTTCAATGACAGGCGTTGTCGCGGCCGCGCTCGTTGCGCATGTGCCCACGCTTGGCCGTGTCGAGAACACGCCTGACTATCAGCAGACCCTCGTGCAGGCGGAGCGCACGATGGGAGCAGCGATACGCGAGGCGCTCAAGCCCGACGTCTGGGTAATCGTTTCGACGCATTGGGTCTCGACCTTCGACTGGTTTGCGACCTGCCAGGCAAAGCACGAAGGACTTTGCGTCGCTCAGGAAGCGCCGAATCTCATTCCGGGTCTTCCCTACAGTTATCGGGGCGATCCGGAATTTGGCGCCGCGCTCGTCGATGCGTGGAAAGAGGCCGGCGTCGCGGCCGTGCGCAACGAGGCCGATAACTACCGGTGGGATTACGGAACCTTCGTGCCGCTGCAGTACATCGATCCGGGTGCGGAGGTCGCCGTTGTCGGCGTCCCCGTGGTGCTCATGGCCGACCACGGTGAATGCCTGCGAGCCGGCGCTGCGGTTCATGCGACGGCGAAGCGCCTGGGGAGACGCGTCGTTTTTCTGACCAGCACTGCGCTCAGCCATCTGCTGGTTCGCGGCCGCCAGAACTGGCCGACGCCCGAGCGCGTCGACGCAGACAAGCGCTTTATCGAGCAGCTGAAACGCGGCGCCATCGACGAGGTCATCGCGGGATTCACCGAATACAGCAAGCGAGTCGTCGCGGAGATGGGCGGGCGGGCGCTGGCGACGATGATAGGCGTCGCCGCCGCAATGTCGCGGGATGGCAAGCCGATGGGCGCTCGGCAGTATGGGGACTACGCGCAGTCTTCGGGCAGCAACAACGCGGTGCTGCTGATCGCCGACAAAGACACGCTTGCGGCGGTCGAAAAGCGAACGGTCCAGCAACCGGAGCCGAGCAGAAAGGCGAGCGCCGCGGCTCTGGCGACGCTCGAAGACACAGAGTAAGGACACTTTCGCCGGTGACCGCGAACCTGACGCGGCATGCGCAAGGAGTGCAACGCATTTCGCCGATGTGCGGCGCCGCCGGTCTAAAGATCCGGCACGGAAGTAATCTGAACTCGAGAGGCTAAACATGGCATCCAAACAAGACGCGATCAACTCGTTCACCAAGGAGGAGGGCGTCATCCATGTCGGCGGCATCGACGCCCTGGTGCGCCTGACGCTGGACCAGGTGCGCACCGACGCGCGCCGCGGTCTCAAGACCGGAATGTTCGTGTCCGGCTACCGGGGCTCGCCCGTGGGCATGCTGGATGCGGCGCTGCTCAAGCAGCAAAAGCTCTTGCTCCAAAACAATATCAATTTCGTCGACGGCATCAATGAAGACCTGGCGGCCACGGCGGTGTGGGGCACGCAAATGCTGCACTCCGTCGGCAACAAGAAGTTCGATGGCGTCACCGGCATGTGGTACGGCAAGGCGCCGGGCGTGGACCGCAGCGGCGACGCGCTGAAGCATGCCAACTATACGGGGATCGACAAGAACGGAGGCGTCGTGGCGGTGGTGGGCGACGATCCGAGCTGCAAGTCATCGTCGCTGTGCAGCCAGTCCGAGCCGATGCTGTTCCACGTCGGCATGCCTTCGCTCTATCCGGGCAACGTGCAGGAGATTCTCGACTTGGGCCTGCACGGCTATCTGATGTCGCGCCTTTCGGGCCTGTGGGTGGGCTTGAAGATCGTCACCAATGTTGCCGACGGCACCGGCACGGCCAATATTTCGCCCGAGCGCCTGAACTTCGTCACCCCTGACCTGATGTTCGACGGAGAGCCGTTCACACCGCACATGAACCTCGGGATGAACGTGCGCGCCGAGGCGCTGGCGATGGAGCGCTCGCTGTACACGCGCCGCCTCGAGGTTGCCAAGCGATATGCGCGCGAGAACAAGCTCAACAACGTCGTCTTCCCGAACTCCGACGCGTGGCTGGGCATCATCACCGCGGGCAAGACCTACAACGATCTGCGCCAGTCCTTCCTCGAGCTCGGCCTGGACGATGCCGCGCTTCGCCGCTACGGCGTACGCATCCTGAAGATGGGGATGCTGTTTCCGATGGAGCCGACCGTCGTGCGCGACTTCGCGAGAGGGTTGGAAGAGATCTTCGTCATCGAGGAGAAGCGTCCTTTCCTCGAGATGTTCGCAAAGAGCGTGCTGTACGGCCAGGCCAACGCGCCGCGCATCGTCGGCAAGTTCGACGAGGAGGAGAAGGAGCTGCTGCCTGCCTACGGCGAGTTCGAATCCGACGTAATCGGCCGCGCGTTGACGCAGCGTCTGTCGCGCAAGGCGCGCATCGAGTCGGCGGAAACCTGGCTGGCGCGTCTGGACGAGATCCACGCGCGCGGCAAACTCCCCTCGGCGACACGTACGGCCTGGTACTGCTCGGGCTGTCCGCACAATAGCTCCACCCGGGCGGTCGAGGGCAGCTTCGTCTCGGCGGGGATTGGCTGCCACACCATGGCGATGTGGATGGGACGCAACGTCGTGATGGGCACCCACATGGGCGCCGAAGGCGCGCAGTGGATCGGCATGGCGCCATTCACCGACACGCCGCACATTTTCCAGAACATGGGCGACGGCACCTACGCCCATTCGGGCAGCCTCGCCATTCGCTATGCCGCAGCCACCAACACCAACATAACCTTCAAGCTGCTGCGCAATTCGCACACCTCGATGACCGGGGGTCAGGCGATCACGGGGGCGCATCCGGTGGTCGACATGGTGTCCGATCTGCTGGCCAACGGCGTCAAGAAAGTCATCGTCACCACCGATAACCTGGACAGCTACCAAGGCGTGAGCCTGACGGGCGGCACGGAAGTCTGGCATCGCGACCGCTTGGACGAGGCACAGCGTGCGCTCGCCGCGACCCCTGGCACAACGGTGTTGATCCACGACCAGGAATGCGCGGCCGAGCTCCGGCGCGCGCGCAGCCGCGGCAAAGTCGAGGAGCCGGTCGACGTCATCGTCATCAACGAGCGCGTCTGCGAAGGCTGCGGCGACTGCGGCGTCAAATCCAACTGCATGAGCGTGGAGCCGGTGCCCACCGAGTTCGGCCGCAAGACCCGCATCCATCAATCCTCCTGCAACAAGGACTTTTCCTGCGTCAAGGGCTTTTGCCCGTCGTTCCTGACGATCACGCCCAACCCCGAACCGGTATCGGCGGACGCGCCGAAAAAGAAAAAGAAGGGCCGCATCCCCGCGCTCGACAAAGCGCTGCCGGAGCCGGTGTCCAAGGTCGATGCCAGCTTCGGCTTCGGCATTCATGTCATGGGCATCGGCGGGACCGGCTCGGTGACAGTCGTGTCGACTCTGGCCAACGCTGCGCGCCTCGAAGGCAAGCATGTCATCGGCCTCGATCAGACCGGCTTGGCGCAGAAGGGCGGCGCGGTGATCTCCGACATCAAGATCACCAACGAGCCCTTCGACGGCTCGAACAAGATCTCCGACGGACGCACCGACCTCTACCTGGGCTTCGACATCCTCAACGCCACGGACCCCAAGAACCTCGACAAATGCCATCCCGAACGCACGATCGCGGTGGTGTCGACCACGCAGACGCCGACCGGCCAGATGGTGTCCGACCGCCACGTCCTGTTCCCCGCGACCAATGCGCTGACCGCAGGTATCGACCGGGTCACCCGCAAGGCGGAAAACGTGTTCCTCGACGGACAGGCGCTGGCCGAAGGCCTGTTCGGCGACAGCATGGCGACCAATACCTTCATGGTCGGCGTGGCCTATCAGGCCGGCACGATCCCGCTGAAGGCGGAATCGATCGAGACGGCCATCAAGCAGGGCGGCGTCGGCGTCGAGATGGGGCTGGCAGCGTTCAAGTGGGGCCGCATGGCGGTGGTCGACCGCGCGTTTGTCGAAGCCGAGATCGCGAAAGGCCTGGGCTCGGTCACCGAGCTGCAGCGCGCGCCCCAACTGTCGGGCAGCGCGCGTGCGATCGTCGATTTCGTCGGAGCGCAAGGCGAGACCAGACGCCTGCTCGAAGTGCGCGTACCCGACCTGATCGACTATCAGGACGACGCCTACGCCAAGCGCTATGCAGACGTGGTCAAGCGCGTGCTCGCCGCGGAGCAGAAGGCCGTGCCGGGCAAGACAGCCCTCGCCGAAGCCGTGGCGCGCTACCTCTACAAGCTGATGGCCTACAAGGATGAGTACGAAGTCGCGCGGCTGCACACCGACGCTGCCTTCCTCGCCAAACTCGATGCGCAGTTCAAGCATGGCTACACGGTCAAATACAACCTTGCGCCGCCGACGATATCGAAGCGCGATCCCATCACCGGCGAGCTGCAGAAGCGTCAGTTCGGCCCGTGGATGCGGACCGCGTTCAAGATGCTCGCGAAGTTCAAGGGGCTGCGCGGCGGCGCGCTCGATGTCTTTGGCAAGACCGTCGAGCGCCGTCACGAGCGGCAACTCATCGAGGACTACATCAAGCAGCTCGACGAGATCGTTTCCAAGCTCGATGCCACTAATCACGCCGCGGCGGTGCTGCTGGCGAGTGTGCCCGACGAGATCCGCGGCTACGGCCACGTGAAAGAAAAGAGCCTCGTGGCCGCCAAGGCGCTGGAGCAACAGCGCTTGCAGGAGTTCCGCGCGCCACAGCGCGTCCGGCAGGTCGCCTGAAGCCAAACGACGAGGGCAACAATGAATCAGCTCAACGGCTACGACGTCGAGGACATCTCGATCGGCATGTCGGCAACTTTCGCCAAGACCATTACCGAGGCAGATATCGTCCTCTTCGCCGGCGCGTCAGGCGACAACAATGCGGTGCATATCAACCAGGAATTCGCCGCGACGACGCCGTTCAAGAGCTGCATCGCCCATGGCATGCTGACTGCGAGCGTGATCTCGGCGGCGATCGCGAACAAGCTTCCCGGCCCTGGAACGATTTATCTGCGGCAGACCCTGGAGTTCAAGGCGCCGGTGCGCGCCGGGGACACCGTGCGGGCGACCGTCTCGGTCCGAGAGATGCTACCGGAAAAAAAACTCGTCTGGCTGACGACGGTGTGCACCGTGAGGGACACGGTCGTCATCACCGGGGAGGCGTTGGTGAAGGTGGGATCGCGCGGATCGTGACGCCATGGAGGTACGAGGCGAGGAAGTCGCTGCAAACCCTTCGATCGCAAAGGTGACGCGAGCGCAATCGCCGGCGGCGGAGACGCGGGCCGGTACCGACGCCGTGGCGCATAGAGTCTCATCGCCCGAGGAAGCGGGGCTCCATCGAGTCGTGGTCGTCGGCGGAGGTGCCGGGGGGCTCGAGCTCGCGACGATGCTCGGCGACAAGCTCGGCAAGCGGAAGAAGGCGCACATTACGCTGATCGAAAAGCAGCGGACGCATTTCTGGAAGCCGCATCTGCACGAGATCGCCGCGGGCAGCATGGACATCGGCGTGTACGAGACCAACTATCTCGCCCAGGCGCACTGGCACCACTTCCGCTATCGCATCGGCGAGATGATCGGCTTGGACCGCGAACGGCGCGAAGTGACTGTCGCGCCGTACATCGATGAGGACGGCGACCGGGTCACGCCGCCGCGTCGCTTCGGCTACGACACGCTGGTCATCGCCGTCGGCAGCCTGACCAACGATTTCGGCACGCCCGGCGCGCGCGAGAACGCCATCTCGCTCGAGACGGTCACAGATGCGCAGTACTTTCATCGCAGACTCGTCAACGCCTGCCTGCGCGCTTACGCCCAGACCGAGCCGCTGCGCGAAGGACAGCTCACCGTCGCCGTCATCGGCGCGGGCGCCACCGGCGTCGAGCTGGCCGCGGAGCTGCACAACACGACCCGGACGCTCGTCTCGTTCGGGTTCGACCGCATCGATCCCGAGGAAGATATCAAGCTGGTTCTGATCGAGGCGGCCGATCGCATCCTGCCGGCGTTGCCGCCGCGCATGTCGGCGGCGGCACTCCACCTGCTCGAGACTCTCGGGATCAGCGTAAGGACCGGTGCCCGTGTCGCCGAAGTGCTGCCCCAAGGGGTCAAGCTCGCGAGCGGCGAAATCATCGCGGCCGAGCTCGTGGTGTGGGCCGCCGGTGTCAAGGCGGCGGAGTTCCTCAAGGACATCGGCGGGCTGGAGACCAACCGCATCAATCAGCTCGTCGTGCTGCCGACGCTGCAAACCACGCGCGACGAGAACATCTTTGCCATAGGCGACTGCGCGGCGGTGCCGTGGCTGGGCAAGCCCGGAGCGACCGTGCCTCCGCGGGCGCAATCGGCGCATCAGGAGGCTTCGCACATGGTGAAACAGATGCGACGCCGCCTTGCGGGCAAGCCGCTCGAGGAATGGCGCTATCGCGACTTCGGTTCGCTCGTGTCGCTCGGAGAATATTCCACCGTGGGCAACCTCATGGGCGGCGGCCGCAGTCTTGCTCTCGAAGGAGGCTTCGCGCGGCTGATGTATTTGTCTTTGTACAAGATGCATGAGCTCGCGCTGCACGGGTGGTGGAAGGTCACGCTCGACACCGCGGCGCGCCTCATCACGCGGCGCACAGAGCCGCACGTCAAGTTGCACTGACCACGCCTGGCCGACCGCAAGCGACAGACACTCTCTAGGAAAAGATCATGAGCACGACACCTAACGATCCGGTTCAGCTTCTCGCGAGCTTGTTCAAAGGCGGTCAGTCGATCTTCGGCAACCCCGCCGCCGGGAGCGGAACCGCTTCAGGCGAAGGTTCGGGCCCCGTATACGATCCGATGAGCAACTTCATGGCCTTCACGAATCAGATGGCGGAAATGCAACGGCAATTCGTCGATCAAATGACCGGATTCTGGTCCGGCGCCATCCCCGGCGCGCCGCAATCGTCCGCAGCCGGCGGGCCGCGCGAGACACCCAACGCTCCGTCGGCCGCCAAGGGCGAATCCGCCGGGACGCCAAAACCCGCGAGAGACGGCGACAAGCGCTTCGCCGCCGACGCATGGCGAAACGATCCACGATTCGATGCATTGCGCCGCACCTACCTTGCGTATTCGGACTTTCTCCAAGGCGCCGTCGAAACGGTTCCTCTGGACGACAAGACCAAGGCGCAGATGCGCTACGGCATGCGCCAGTTCGTCGACGCCATGAGTCCCTCCAACTTTTTCGCGACCAACCCGGAAGCGATGCAGCTTGCGATCGAGACCGGCGGGCAGAGCCTCGTTCAGGGTATGAATCTTTTTTTCGACGATCTTGCCAAGGGGCGCGTCTCGTCGACCGACGAGCAGGCCTACGAGGTGGGCAAGAACCTTGCGACCACGCCGGGCGCGGTCATCTTCGAAAACGAGTTGATGCAGGTGATCCAGTACGCGCCAACCACGGCCAAGGTCCGCGAACGCCCGCTGCTCATCGTTCCGCCCTGCATCAACAAATTCTATATCCTCGACCTGCAGCCCGATAACTCGCTGGTCCGCTACGCCGTGTCGCAGGGACACAGCGTGTTCCTGGTCTCGTGGCGCAACACCCCGGCCGAGCTTGGCCATCTGACGTGGGACGACTATCTCGAACAGGGCGTGATGCAGGCGATCGAGGTCTCCCGCGGCGTAAGCGGCGCCGACCAGATAAACACGCTGGGATTTTGCGTCGGCGGCACCTTGCTCGCATCGGCGCTCGCGGTTCTTCGCGCACGAGGTGAAGACAAGGCCGCGAGCATGACACTGCTGACCACGATGCTCGATTTTTCCGATACCGGCGAGATCGGAGCGCTGGTGACCGAGCAGAGCGTCGCCGCGCGCGAAGCGGCGATCGGCGGCGGCGGCTTGATGAAGGGCAAGGAGCTCGCGTTCACATTCTCGTCCCTGCGCGCCAATGACCTCATGTGGCAGTACGTGGTGAACAGCTATCTCAAGGGGAAGGCGCCTCCCGCATTCGACATGCTGTACTGGAATGCAGACAGCACCAATCTGCCGGGTCCGATGTTCTGCTGGTACGTCCGCAACACCTACCTCGAGAACAATCTGCGTGTCCCGGGCAAGACGATACAATGCGGAGAACCGGTGGACCTGTCGTTGGTCGACGTACCGACGTTCGTCTATGCATCGCGCGAGGACCACATCGTCCCCTGGCACACGGCCTACGCGTCGACCGAGCTGCTTTCCAACGACATGACCTTCGTCCTCGGCGCCAGCGGCCACATCGCGGGCGTGATCAATCCGGCTGCCAAGAACAAGCGCAACCACTGGGTCGGCGGCACCGCCGGAACCGATCCCGACCGCTGGCTCGAGACCGCGCGCAATGTGCCGGGAAGCTGGTGGACCGAGTGGAGCAACTGGCTGCGCGACCAGGCGGGCGATGAGATCCCCGCGCGCAAGGCCCTCGGCAATCGCAAGTACAAGCGCATCGAGCCGGCCCCCGGACGCTACGTCGAGGAAAAGGATTCATGAAGGGAACGACGATAGACAGTAAACGCCCGAGCCTTTAGACCAGGCGATCATTCGTGAACATCGACGCGCTCCTGCTGTCTCGATTGCAGTTCGCCTTCGTGGTGGCGTTTCACTTCCTGCTGCCCGCGTTTACCATCGGGCTCGCCTCGTATATCGCAGTGCTCGAAGGTCTGAACCTCGCCACCGGCAAGGAGGTGTTCCTCAGAATCTCCACCTTCTGGATCAAGATCTTCGCGGTATCGTTCGGCATGGGCGTCGTGTCGGGGATCGTCATGCCGTTTCAGTTCGGCACCAACTGGAGCCGGTACTCGGACATGGTCGCCGACATCGTCGCGCCGCTCATGGGCTATGAGGGTTTGACCGCGTTCTTTCTCGAGGCTGGCTTTCTCGGCGTTTTGCTTTTCGGGCGCAAACGGGTCCCGAAATGGGCCCACTTCTTCGCGGCCCTCATGGTGGCGATCGGCACGCTGTTTTCGACCTTCTGGATATTGGTGGTCAACAGCTGGATGCACACGCCGGCCGGATTTTCCATGGTCGATGGGCGCTTCTTTCCCTTCGACTGGTTCGAGGTCATCTGGAATCCGTCGTTTCCCTACCGGTTCATGCACACGGTGACCGCCGTCTATCTGACGACGGCTTTTGCGGTGATAGGGATCGCCGCGTTCTACCTGCGACGGGGCCGTTTCGTCGAGGAGAGCCGGGCGATGCTGGTCATGGGGCTCGGCATCGCATCGATCCTGGTTCCGCTGCAGGCGGTGCTGGGCGATCTGCACGGGCTCAATACGCTGCACCACCAGCCGCAAAAGCTTGCCGCGATCGAAGGGATCTGGGAAACGCGCGGCAGTCAATCCATGGTGCTGTTTGCGATCCCCGACGAGGCGGCGGAGACGAATCGCGCAGCCATTGAAATTCCGGGGCTCGCCAGCCTCTATCTGACGCACAGCCTCGAAGGCCGCGTCCTCGGTCTGCGCGATTTTCCCAGGGAGGACCGGCCGCCCGTCGTCGTCGTGTTCTACGCGTTTCGCGTGATGCTGGCCATGTGGGCGACGATGATGCTGTTGACGGTATGGGGCTGGTGGCTGGCTTTTCGCGGAAAACTATTTGTCACGAACCTCTATCTGCGCGCGTGCAACTGGGCGATCCCGGTCGGATTCATCGCGGTGACCGCCGGATGGGTGACGACCGAGGCAGGGCGCCAGCCGTGGGTGGTGTACGGTTTCCTGCGCACGGCGGACGCCGTTACTCCAAACCTCACCGGGCGCGACGTCACGATATCGCTTGCTCTCTACGCCCTCGTCTACACGGTCGTGTTCGGCGCAGGCGTCTATTTTCTTTTCAAGCTGGTGCGCGCGGGCCCCGCGGTTCTGGCTGCGCCGCCTGAGCCCGGTCTGAGCCAGCGCCCCGCACGACCGCTGTCCGCGGCCGACGCCGACTGAGGTCCTGGATATGGCCATCGATCTCGTGCCCGTGTGGACCCTGATACTGGGCCTCGCGGTGTTCATGTATGTGCTGCTGGACGGTTTCGACCTCGGGGTCGGTATTCTCTTTCCTTTCGCTCCCGACGACGCGTCCCGAAATTTGATGATGGATTCGGTCGCGCCGATCTGGGACGGCAACGAAAC
This sequence comes from uncultured beta proteobacterium, assembly GCA_963745385.1. Lineage (GTDB taxonomy): Bacteria > Pseudomonadota > Gammaproteobacteria > Burkholderiales > Casimicrobiaceae > PALSA-1003. The sequence continues at coordinate 96,196 of CAVUXI010000027.1, read as the reverse complement.
CTGGCTCGTGCTCGGCGGGATCGGCCTCTTCGCCGCGTTCCCGCTAGCCTTCGCCATCATCATTCCGGCGAGCTACTTTCCCATCCTGCTGATGTTGCTGGGCCTGATTTTTCGCGGCGTCGCGTTCGAGTTCCGCATGAAGGCACATCGAAGCCGCTTCCTCTGGGACCACGCGTTCTTCTGGGGATCGTTGATTGCGACCTACGCACAAGGCGTCGTGCTCGGCACGTTCATCCGGGGATACGAAGTGCACGGGCGTCAATTCGCCGGATCGGTTTTCGACTGGGCGCAGCCGTTCCCGCTCGTCGTGGGCGCCGGCCTGGTGTTCGGTTACGTCCTGCTCGGCGCGACCTGGCTGGTGACCAAGACCGAAGCGGGACTCCAGCAATGGGCGAGAAAAAAAGCCAGGTTCGCGTTGTTCGGCGTTCTCCTCTTCATAGCCATCGTCAGCATCTGGACGCCTTTCCTCGAGCCTAAGATCTTTCAGCGCTGGTTCTCCTGGCCCAATATCGCTTTGCTTGCGCCTGTGCCGATTGCGACTGTGGTGATCGCGGCCTGGCTTTGGCATTCGCTCTGGAGCGCTCGTGAAGGCGCGCCTTTTTTTGCCGCGATGGGCCTGTTCCTGACCGGCTACGCAGGGCTGGCGATCAGCGTCTGGCCGTACGTCGTGCCATATGGCATAAGCTTCTGGGACGCGGCATCTTCCGCTAAATCGCAGGCGTTTCTTCTGGTAGGCACCCTGTTTCTGCTGCCCATCATCGTCATGTATACGGGGTGGTCGTATTACGTGTTTCGCGGGAAGGTACGAAGCGACGCCGGCTATCATTGATGCGAGGATTCCGCGATTCGGCCACTCTCCTGTACTCTATTGAACCGGCGAAACACAGAGACCGCAATGATAGTCAGGGCCGGCCTGGGTCATCCGCGACCGTGGATAACGGGGCATAGACGTGTCGATTCCGACCTACACCCCGCTTATCACCACCAAGATAGTTGTCCCGCCGGCCCTCCCGCATCGGGTCCTGCGGCAGCGCTTGCTCGAGATGATGGAACAAGCGGTCACCCGCCCGTTGACGCTTATTTCGGCACCGGCGGGGTTTGGCAAGACGACGCTCATCACGAGTTGGCTCTACGAGACCGGGAACCAGTCGAGAGCTGCGTGGGTTTCGCTCGACGCGGACGATAGCGATCCCGTTCATTTCGCGTACTACCTGATCGCGACGCTGCAGGCGATCGAGCCGAGGGTCGGCCGCGCTCCCATCTCGCTTCTCGGCAGTCTCAAGATGCCGGATCTCAAGGATCTGATGTCGCTGCTGCTCAATGAGATCGCCGCGACGCCGGATCGCATCCTGCTCGTGCTCGATGACTATCATCACGCAGGCAATCCCGATATCGATTCGTCTTTGGCTTTTCTCGTCGACCGAATGCCCGAGAAGCTGCGGCTGATCGTCTCGACGCGCGAAGAACCCAAGATTCCGCTGGCTCGATGGCGCTCGCTTGAACGCGTGTTCGAGATCGGACTGGACGACCTGCGATTCTCGTATGAAGAGGCGGAGCTCTTCTTCCGTCAGACGATGGGTCTTACCATCGACTCGAGATCGGCGCGCGCGCTCGAAGACCGTACCGAGGGCTGGGTCGCGGGACTGCAGATGGCCGCACTGTCGCTTCGACTCCGAGGCGGCGACGAAACTTTGAGCGAGACAGCGAAGGCCGCGGCGACATTCAGCGGACGGCATCGCTACCTGGTCGAGTATCTCGCGGACGAGGTCTTGAAGACGCAGTCCGACGATATCCGGGCGTTTCTGCATCGAACCGCCATTCTGGACCGGCTCTGCGCACCACTTTGCGACGCCGTCACGGGGCGTGCCGACAGCAGGTCGGTGCTTTCCTATCTGGAACAGGCCAACATGTTTCTGATGCGCCTCGACGACGATCGGGAATGGTATCGCTACCATCAGTTATTCGCCGACCACCTGCGCAGCGGCGTCGCCGAGGCCGAGAAAAAAGAGCTGCACCGGAAGGCGAGCGGCTGGTACGAAGCGAACGGGTTCGGGGCAGAAGCTATCAAACACGCGCTCGCGGCGAAGGACGTCGAGTCGTCGGTCAGATTGGTCCGATCTCACGTCGAGGAATCCCTCTCTCGCGGGGAAATGCCCACGCTGCTTTCCTGGCTGGATGAGCTGCCCGAAAGCACCCTGCGCCTGCACAGCGATCTCGCCGGCTACAAGGCGTGGCTGCTGTACCTGCGCGGTCAGACGGCGCAGGGTCAGACGTACTCGGCGCTTGCGAACGCCACCGAGGACACCGACGTTCCTCCTGCACACCAAGGCATGCTGCTTGCCTTTCGCGCCTATCTGGCGCTGAACTGGGCCGACCCCAAAGAGGCCATTGCGCTCGCGAAGCAGGCGCTCGATAAGCTCGGCGACAGGCCGTCATTTTTTCGGCCGTATGCGCTTTGCCTGATGGGTCAGGCGCAGGGCCTTACCAACGACCGACGTGCGGGTGCCGAGACGCTGCGCGAGTCCGTGCGACGTGCACGAGAGCTGGGAAATCGCTTGATGGCCCTCGACGCGCTCGGACATCTGTCCGGAGCGCTCAGATCGCAAGGGCAGCTGCGCGAAGCGATACTGCTGTGCAGCGCGGCGGCCGACGAATACGTCGACGGTGGCGACAACCCGCCGCCGATTGTCGGTCTGGTTTACGTTCCGCTGGGGATCCTGCACTACGAAATCGACGACCTGGAATCGGCACGGCGATTCCTCACCCTCGGAATCAATCTTTGCGAACAGCTCGGGATGGTCTATTTCAAGCTGCTGGGAAATTGCGCTCTGGCGAGGCTTCAGCACATCAGCGGGCAGAACGATCGGGCGTGGATGACGCTGGCTGCGGCGCGAGAAGTCTCGGAGAAGCCGGAGAGTCCGAGGCGTCAGCGCATGGTGGCGGTAGCCACCGCGGAGTTTCAGTTGCGGGAAGGAAACGTCGAAGCCGCGGCACGAACACTGGAGGACGCGCGCAAGCTGGCCGGCCCGGCTTCGGAGCAGGAAACCCTGGTGCAGGCGCGACTGCTGCTGGCGGAGCACAGCCCCAGCATGGCCTGGAAGTTGCTGACGGTGCTCGAAGAGTCCGCGCGACAGCAGCAAAGCGACGGAAGCTTGATCGTGATCTATGTGCTGCAGGCGCTGTGCAAGCGGACGCTCGGCCAAAGCGCAGGCGCCAGGCAATGCATGGAAAGCGCCGTTTCACTGGCGGCATCCGCGGGTTACCGTCGAACGTTCCTCGATGAAGGCGCCAATCTGACCGCGCTGCTGGAGCAGGCGAGGCATGTCGCACCCGCGTTTGTAACCAGCTTGCTGGAATCGGCTTCGGCGGCGCGCGAGTCGCCGTCGACAGGGGCACTGCCGGAACCGCTCAGCAAGGTCGAGCTCGAGATCCTGAGCCTGCTCAACACGGGCCTGACAAACCAGGAAATCGCCTCCAGGCTCGCGATGACGGTCGGCACGACCAAATGGCGCATGAATCAGATCTTCGGCAAACTCCAAGTGCGAAACCGTATCGAGGCGCTCACGCGAGCGCGCGAGCTGAGACTGCTTTAGCGTCGGAGTGCTCCCTTGTCGAAGCTAACTTTCGATAGGTGACAGTCCGCCTTTGGGTGCCAGAGAATGATTTGCGCGCATCGATCGAGACGGAAGCACGTAGTCTCCAGCCGCGCAATGACGACGCAGACCACGAGGCCTGCGAATGTTTCGCGCTACAGGCGGAGGACTGCATGATCAGCGGCAAGACGACATTGATTGCACACCTCGGTTATCCGACCGAGGCATTCAAAGCGCCGATGATCTACAACCCGTGGTTCGACAAGGCCGGCATCGACGCGGTGGTCGTGCCCATGGGCGTCACGGCCTCGGACTATCCTCAGTTTGTCGACTCATTGTTTCGCCTCACCAATATTCGTGGCGCGTTGGTGACGATGCCGCACAAGGTCACGACGGTCGCGTTGCTCGACGAGGCGACCCCGACTGTGCAGATCGCCGGATCGTGCAACGCGATTCTGCGTCGCCCCGACGGAACATTGCTGGGCGACATGTTCGATGGCGCCGGGTTTGTTCGAGGCGTGCTGCGCAAGGGCCGTCAACTGTCGGGCGCGCGAGTGCTCGTGGTGGGCAGTGGTGGCGTCGGCTCGGCAATCGCCGCATCGTTCGCCGCCGCGGGGATTGCGGGTATCGGCGTGTTCGACGCGAACGAAGCGTCCGCGGAGGCGCTCGGCGGGCGCTTGCGCCAGCACTACCCCCAGCTCGCGGTCACGACCAACTCGAAGGATCCCGCGGACTACGACGTCGTGGTCAACGCGACGCCGCTCGGGATGAAAGAAGGCGACCCGCTGCCGATGGACGTTTCGCGGATTGCTCCCACCACCTTCGTCGGCGAGGTCGTCATGAAGCAGGAGATGACGCCTTTCCTGCAGGCCGCGAAGGCAAAAGGTTGTCAGGTTCAGGTGGGCTCAGATATGCTGTTTGAGCAGATTCCGGCGTACCTGGAGTTCTTCGGCTTCGGAACGACGACGCCCGAAGAGTTGCGCGCGGTCGCGAAGCTCAAGTACTGAGCTCCTTCGGGCCGGAGTCCGGTCACAAGCGCGATCATGGGACATCGCGCAGTGTCATGTGCATATCGAGGCGCACCGAATCATGAGGAACGTGCTTGCTCGGAACCGCGCCGACCCTGCGCCCGGTACGCTCCTCCGGCTCGTTGAAAAGAACAGGCGGACACCGTCACAATGACCTACTCCAACATCGTCGTCGAAACCCGTGGTCGTGTCGGCTTGATCACGCTCAATCGTCCGAAGCAGCTGAACGCCCTCAATGACGCGCTCATGGACGAGCTGCAAGACGCGCTGAACGCGTTCGACCGCGACGAGGCGATCGGCGCGATCGTCCTCACCGGCAGCGACCGTGCGTTTGCCGCCGGCGCTGACGTCTCGGCGATGAAGGACTGGTCGTACATGGACGTGTACAAGACCGATTTCATCACTCGCAACTGGGAGCGCCTGCGATCGGTTCGCAAACCGGTGATCGCGGCCGTTTCCGGCGTCGCTCTTGGCGGCGGTTGTGAGCTCGCGATGATGTGTGACATCGTGATCGCCGCCGAAAACGCGAAATTCGGCCAGCCGGAGATCAGGCTGGGCATCATTCCCGGCGCCGGCGGGACGCAGCGCTTGCCTCGAGCGATCGGCAAGAGCAAGGCGATGGATCTGGTGTTGACCGGCCGCATGATGGACGCGCAGGAGGCCGAGCGAGCGGGTCTGGTGGCACGCATCGTTCCGGCCGACAAGCTGCTCGACGAAGCGATCGGAGCCGCCAACACGATTTGCGATTACTCCCTGCCTGCCGTCATGATGGCGAAGGAATCCGTGAACCGCGCGTACGAGAGCTCGCTGACCGAAGGCATTCTGTTCGAACGCCGCGCTTTTCACTCGTTGTTCGCGACCGAGGACCAGAAGGAAGGCATGCAAGCTTTCCTGGGCAAGCGGAAACCGACCTTTAAGCATCGCTGATGGTCGTCGATGCAAGCGGCGGTGCGCGCAGCGCCACCCTTGCAACGAATTGCGCCACAGCGGACGACACCAAGCCATCCGGATCATGCGCAGATCGATAGCAACCGTTTCAATGAGTGGGACGCTGCGCGAGAAGCTGGAAGCCATCGCTGCGGCGCGCTTCGACGGGTATGAGCTCTTCGAGAACGACCTCATCTATTACAACGCGTCGCCTGCCGACGTGGCCGCGATTTCCGCCGACCTGGGCCTTACCTGCGACCTGTACCAGCCCTTCAGGGACTTCGAGGGATCTCCCGATGCGATTTTCCGCAAGAACCTCGATCGCGCGGAGCGGAAGTTCGACGTCATGCAGGCCCTGGGTGCGCCGCTCATGCTCGTGTGCTCGAATACTTCGCCGCAGCTCATTCCGGATGAGGAGCGTATGGCGGCGCAACTCTACGAGCTTGCCGAGCGCGCCGCGCGGCGCAACCTGCGAATAGGTTTCGAGGCGCTCGCGTGGGGCCGCGCGGTGAATCTGTATTCTCAAGCGTGGGCGATCGTCAAGCGTGCGAACCATCCGCATCTCGGTTTGATCGTCGACAGCTTTCACACCCTTTCGCTGCGCGACGATCCGTCCGGTATCGCCAAGATCCCGGGGGAGAAGATTTTCTTCTTGCAACTGGCCGACGCGCCGTTGCTGGTCATGGACGTGCTGCAATGGGCGCGCCACCACCGCAATTTTCCGGGCCAGGGCCAGTTCGATCTCGAGAACTTCTTCGAGCAGGTCCTGCTTGCGGGCTATACCGGAACGCTCTCGCTCGAGATATTCAACGACTTGTTTCGGGAGGTTCCGAACCGGCGCACCGCGGCCGACGCCATGCGCTCGCTTCTCTACATCGAGGGGCAGGTTCGAACGCGCCTGGAGAGCACGGCAGGAAAAGACGGCAGCGATGCGAAGGTCCGCGCGCGCGTCGTCGATCGTATCGAGCTGTTCGATCCGCCCGGCGCCCCCTCGTTCGACGGCATCGCGTTCCTGGAGTTTGCCGTGGACGATGCATCAGGGCGTGCCCTGGGCAAGTTGCTCGAGCAGCTGGGTTTCCGGCGCGCGGGCAAGCATCGCTCCAAGGAAGTCACGCTTTATCGCCAGGGCGATATCAACCTGATCCTGAACGCCGACCCGCATTCCTTCGCGCGCACGTACTTCCTCGAGCGAGGGCCTACGGTCTGTGCAATCGGCTTGCACACCGACGATCCCATCCGGGCCGTGAACCGGGCGACTGCTCTGCAATGTGCGCGTTTCGACAGTCCGCTCGGACCCAACGAGGTCCAGATATCCGCGATTCGCGCACCCGATGGGGGTGTCATTTATTTCGTCCCGACAGAGCTTGGATCGAGTGGGGTCTTCGAGATCGACTTCGATCTTGCCGCTGATGAGAAAAACACGGGCACGGGGTTCGGACTGCAAACGGTCGACCATGTCGCGCTGGGCCTGCCGATGGATCAGCTCGACACGTGGATCCTCTTCTGTCGCGCGGTGCTCGGGATGCAGCCCGGCGACAGCCTGGAGCTGTCAGACCCCTACGGCCTGATTCGAAGCGTCGGAGTTGCGAATCGAGAACGCGATGTCCGACTCGTGCTCAATGTCTCGCTCAGTCAGCGAACGCGAACCGCACGCATGGTCAGTGCGATCGGGGGAAGCAGCGTTCACCATATCGCCCTTGGCTGCGCGGACATTTTCGAGACCGTCGCCAAGCTGCGCTCGAGCGGTGTCGAGTTCGTGCCGATTTCGCCGAATTACTATGACGACCTTCTGGCACGTCTCGTGATCGATCCTGCCTTCGTGGAGCGCATGCGCAGTGGCGGAATTCTGTACGATCGCACCGTTGAGGGAGAGTATTTCCACATTTACTCCACCAGCTTCGCCGATCATTTCTTTTTCGAGATCGTGCAGCGCGCCGGCTCCTATAACGGGTATGGCGCGTTGAACGCGCCGGCTCGGATGGCATCGCAGGCACAGGCCGCTGCAGTCGAGTGAGCGTAACGATGGCCGTCCGGGCCGACCGCGGCACGCGCCTGGCTCTGCTGCCACAAGCCGTGGCCCGATGAATCACCCGTTGGAGGGCCCGCTCGAGATCGGAATTTTCGGCGCTGCTTGGGATCGCGAGGCAGTTTGTAAGATATCGTCAGCCAGGGTGAGCCGGACGACAACGACCGCACGCTCGCGACTATGAATTCTGCAACCGCGTACAACCGGGAAATCGAGGATGTCGGCAACATCGTCAAGCTCGAGCATGTGAACCTGGGCGTTCCCGATCAGTCGCTGGCGACGCTCTTCTATGTATGCGGCTTGGGTCTCACCCGCGACCCTTACCTGATGACGGGTATCGACAACATGTGGATCAACGCCGGCAGCTCGCAGTTTCATCTGCCGAGCACGCAAGCGCAGCGGCTGCGTGGGCACGTCGGGCTGGTCGTGCCGGACCGCGAGTCCCTGCTTGCCCGCTTGAGCTCGGTGCGCGGCTTGCTGTCGGGCAGCCAATTCCATGTCGTCGAACGTGAGGATCATGTCGAAGCCGTGTGTCCGTGGGGCAATCGCGTCCGCTGCCACGCGCCCGACTACGCCCGATTCGGTGCGATCTCTTTGGGGATTCCATATATCGAGTTCGACGCGCCCTTGGACAGTGCCCCTGCCATCACCGACTTCTATCGAGAGATTTTTGATGCTCCGGCAAGCGTAAGCGACGTGGACGGGATACGCACTGCGATAGTCGCGGTCGGGCCGAAGCAACAGCTCCGCTTTCGCGAATCCGACGCGGTATCGGACTACGACGGACATCACATCCAGATCTACGTCGCGGATTTCTCGCGACCGCATGCCCGCTTGAAGCAGCGCGGTCTGATCACAGAAGAAAGCGATCAGCACCAATACCGATTCGTGAACATCATCGATGTTCAAAGCCACTCAGTGAAGTTTGCGGTCGAGCACGAAATCAGGAGTACGCGCCATCCGCTTTTCGCGCGCCCTCTCGTCAATCGAGACCCGGTGCAATCGAATCGCTCGTATCGGCCGGGACATGATGCGCTGATATGGTCCGGGTTCGAGCCGAGTTGATGCAATCGACGATCTTCATTCTTTCGCATTTGTTGCCGCCGCGTTGACGAAAGGGAGGTTGGCGATGGCTCATGCAATCGGTCTGGCCGCATTGACCGTACTCGAGCTCACCCCGCCGGAGATGGTGTCATGCGCGGTCGATGCGGGCTTCGATTGCGTCGGTCTGCGTCTCATTCCGGCGACGCGCGAGGAGGTACAGCATCCGATGATCGGCGATACGCCGCTGGTGCGCGAGACGGAGCGGAGGCTTGAGGACAGCGGCATGCGCGTCCTCGATGTCGAGATCTTCCGCCTGCGCCCAGATACCGTCGTCGCAGACTACGAAGCGGCGTTGGCGACCGGCGCGCGCTTCGGTGCGAAGGAGGCGCTCATCGCCGGCAACGATCCGGACGAGGCAAGGCTTACCGCGAACTTCGCGGCCTTCTGCGAGCTCGCGCAACGGTTCGGCATCGGAGGCAATCTGGAGCCGATGCCATGGACCGACTGCAAGACCTTTGCCCAAGGCGTGCGCATCGTGACAGCCGCCGGACATGCGAATGGGGGCATTCTCATCGACCCGATCCACTTCGACCGCGGTGGGAGTGACGCCGGCGAGATTTCCGGCGTTCCGCGCGCGAGATTTCGCTACATGCAGTTGTGCGATGCACCGGCCGAGCGCCCGACCGACATCGAGGGATTGCTCTACCAGGCAAGGGCGGAGCGGCTCATGCCCGGCGACGGTGGGCTTGACCTCGTCGGCATACTGCGCGGAGTGCCCGCCGACCTTGCGATCAGTCTGGAGATTCCGATGGAGACGTTGAGCCGGACCGTCCCCGCGGTCGAGCGGGCGAAGCGGATGCTGGCCAAGACTCGACGCTTGCTCGAGAGTCTGCGCATGCCAGTGGCGTAGCCGCCGTGTGCCGGCGACAGCCGATGAGCTTGTAGATGCCGTTGAATACCGTTGCAGCGTGCGCTGCATATGCCGGCTTCCCAGGAGGAGGGACTCATCCATGAAGCAATCTGCCCTAACTTTCGGCAGGTGCCTGATGTCCCGCCGCAGGGTAGTTTCACATAGCTGTGATTTTTAAGACGAGGCTGCTGAGCGTCGTTCCCGACGGAGTGATTTTGGCGATAGCCAACCAAACGCACGTGGGGAAAGATCCACAGTGCCTTTGCCGCCGTAATTTCCGTCTTGGTGGGGCCCGCTGATTTGTAGTGAGAAGACCCGACTCAATTTAATCGATATTGGAGGAGACCCAATGGCTAGTGCGATGGAACATGAGCCACATGGCACGCATCAGACAAAGAAGGCAACCGCCAGCGGCTGGATCGGCTCGGCGCTGGAGTACTACGACTTCTTCATCTATGCCACGGCAGCTTCGCTGGTCTTCCCACAGATCTTCTTTCCTTCGACGGACCCCAAGGTCGCGATCGTCGCGTCGCTCGCGACCTACGGTGTCGGCTACGTCGCGCGTCCTATCGGCGCCTTCTTCCTCGGCCACTGGGGCGACACCCACGGCCGCAAAACGGTGCTGCTCGTTTGCATGTTCCTCATGGGCTTTTCGACCATGGCCGTCGGCCTCCTGCCGACCTATCAGCAGGTCGGCTGGTACGCTCCCATGCTTCTCGTCGTTCTGCGTCTCATCCAGGGCTTTGCGGTCGCCGGCGAGATCTCCGGCGCAAGCTCGATGATTCTGGAGCACGCTCCGTTCGGCCGGCGCGGCTTCTTCGCGAGCTTTACGCTCCAGGGCGTGCAGGCGGGGCAGATTCTCGCCGCGGCGATCTTCCTGCCGCTCGCGCACTACATGGACGAGGCCTCGTTCAATTCCTGGGGCTGGCGCATTCCCTTCCTGATGAGCATCGTCGTCATCATCGCGGGCTACATCATTCGCCGCGAGGTCGACGAGACACCCGCCTTCGCCGAAGAGGGCGCAGCACGGCGACGTGCCGAAGGCGCCGATCCTCGAGGCCTTCAGGGACAGCTGGAGAGACATGATCCGGGTCGTATGCATGGCATTGATGAATGTCATCCCCGTGGTCACCACGATCTTCGGCGCTGCCTACGCGGTCCAGCCGGGCTACGGAATCGGCTTCCACAAGGACGTCTACCTGTGGATCCCGGTGCTGGGCAACATTCTGGCGGTGCTCGTCATCCCCTTTGTCGGCAATCTGTCGGACAAGATCGGCCGCAGGCCGCCGATCATCGTCGGCGCGCTCGTTTCGGGGCTGCTCTCGTTCGGCTACCTCTACGCCATCAGCATCCACAACGTGCCGATGGCGATCGTCATGTCGCTGCTGATGTGGGGCGTCGTCTACCAGGGCTACAACGCCATCTTCCCGAGCTTCTATCCCGAGCTCTTTCCGACGCGCACCCGCGTCTCGGCGATGGCCATCTCCCAGAATGTCGGGACTACTGATCACGGCCCTGCTTCCGGCGCTCTTCGCCGACCGTGGCGCCGCCCGGCTCGACCGACATTCCGTTCAAGATCGGTGCGATCACCTTCGGCGATCACGATCGTCGTCGGCGATCGCTGCCTGGAGCGCCCGGGAGACCTATCGCATTCACCTGAACGACCTCGGCGATCCAAACGCGGTTCCCGTCCCCAAGGCGGAGTACGACCGGCTGCGCGCGCAAAGCCTGGCCGACGCGGCCATGGCCAAGGCAACCGCGTAACGCGCAACGTCCGCCGGGCCCTGCGGGTGCGGGGCCCGGCATCGGGGCGCGGCGGCTCACTCGCCGATTAGGAGTCTGGCTCGTGGCGCCGCGCCAGTCGCGGGCTAAGCGGATGATGCACAGCGGTTCGATCTTTCATCGCCCAAACGAACATCCCCGTGGCCAAGACACGCATTGCAGTGGCCGGCGCCGGGATTATCGGCCTCGCTCACATGGACGTGGCTCAAAAGAGCCCGACGTGCACGCTGTCGGCCATTGTCGACCCGGCCTCGGCCGCGGAGGCGATTGCCGCGAAGGCCGGCGTGCCGCTGTACAAATCGCTCGAAGAACTGTTCGAAAAGGATCGACCCGACGGCGTGATCCTCGCGACGCCGAACCAGTTGCACCTCGAGCATGCGTCTGAAGTGCATCGCGGCGAGTGTGCCGAGCTACTGGAGAAACCGATCACGCCGACCGTTCGCGAAGCCGAGACGCTCGTGAAGGAGGCCGACAAGGCCGGGCGCGAAGGTCCTGATCGGCCACCATCGGGCACACAGCCCGATCATGGCGCGCGCAAAGGAGCTGATCGACGAAGGCCGGCTCGGACAACTGGTCGCGGTGATGGGCAGCGCGGTGTTCTTCAAGCCCGACGAGTACTTCGCCGACGGACCATGGCGCACGCAAGCCGGCGGCGGGCCCGATCCTGATCAACATGATCCACGAGGTGCACAATCTGCGGATGCTGTGCGGCGATATCGTCTCGGTGCAGGCCTTCGCGTCGAGTGCCACGCGCGGCTTTCCGGTCGAAGACACCGTCGCCATCAATTTGCGATTCGCCAGCGGAGCGCTCGGTTCCTTCATGCTGTCGGACACCGCGGCCTGCGCGCGCAGCTGGGAGCAGACCTCGCAGGAAAACAAGGCCTACGCGACGTATCCCGACGAGGACTGCTACGTGGTTGCCGGCACCTTCGGCTCGCTCTCCATACCGACGATGCGGATGAAGACGTACGCCAAGGCGGAGGATCGATCGTGGTGGAAGCCGTTCGAAGTCAGCGTCGCCGAGATGGTGCGCGAGGATCCGCTGGCGCACCAGATCGAGCACTTCGGTCGCGTTATTCGGGGAGAAGCCAAGCCGATCGTCAGTGCTCGCGACGGCCTGCAGAACCTGCGCATCACCGAGGCCATTGCCGAAGCTGCGCGAACCGGCAATACCGTCGACACGACGCCGGCCTGATTGCGCCGGTCGGCACCATCCTGTTCAACGACAAGGAAGACTCATGAAAACGTTCCTGATGTTGCACGGCATAAATCACAACATGTTCGGAAAACGGGACCCCAAGCAATATGGGACCACCACGCTGAAGGAGATCGACGGGAAGTTGCAGGCGCTCGCAAAGGAGCTGGGCGTCAAAGTCGTCAGCTTCCAGACCAACGGCGAAGGCGAGATGTGCGAACGGATCCACCAGGCATACAAGGACAATGTGGACGGCGTGATGCTCAACGCCGGCGCGTGGACGCACTACAGTTACGGAATACGGGATGCACTTGCGATCCTGACCGTGCCGGTGGTCGAGCTCCACATGTCCAACATTCACGCACGCGAGGAGTTCCGCCACAAGTCGGTATTCGCCGAGATCATTCTGGGACAGATCTCCGGCTTCGGCGTCGACAGCTATCTGCTGGCGTTGCGCGCGGCCGTATCTGCCTCCGGGGGACCGAAGAAGTAAGCCGGAATCCCGCGGCGCGGGAAGCGTCGAACCGGCGGAATTACGCGAACGAGCGTTTCCGGCTCGACCTCAAGTGCGACCGCGCGTGCCTGCCGCAATAGGTGCAGTCGTGTCGCGTTCGTTCGAGCCTCGGGCGCGCTCCTCGACGACCAGCAGCGAGTGCATGGCGGAACGTGCGGTCGCGAGCGGCGTCTCGGTTGTGCTTTCGTTGAAGATCTCGACCGATACGGTTCCCGTGTAGCCGGTCGCCAGTGCGGCACGCAGGAACCCCGGGACGTCGAGGTCTCCTTCGCATGGCATTTTCGAGTAATTTCGACGCAGTGTCAGCGCGTCGACGTCCATGCGAGGCGCGTCGCCAAGCTGCACGAAAAACACCCGGTCTGCCGGCAGGGCGCCCAGCGATGACCAGTCGTCCGGCCTGACGAGCGTATGGAAGCTGTCGAGGATGAGTCCGAGATACGGATTGTTCGCTCGTTCCACGATACGAAAAGCCTTGTCGAAGGTCGCGACACGCGTGCCCCACGCGAGCGCTTCGTAGCCTATCTTCAGGCCCCGCTCGCCGGCCCGCTCTGCGAGCTGAAAAAGCTGGGCCGCGGAGCGCTCGTCATCGTCCAGGACACCCGCTTCCGTATTGGAGCAGACCAGCATGAGCGGCGCCCCGAGCTCCTCCATCGTGTCGAACGCCGCTTCCGCGCGATTGAGATTGCGGCGCAGCTGCTCGTCCGAAACACCCTCGAAATCCCGCAGGGGTTGAAAGAGATCGACGCTCAAGCCAAGATTCGTGGCGTAACGTCCGATGTCTCGCGCGCTGACGCCGGATGAGCGTAGATTGGGCTCGAAGATCTCGACACCGTCGAAATGGGCCGCCGCAATTGCGTCCAGTTTTTCGGTGAGCTTGCCGCCGAGCGAAACGGTCGCCATCGACTTTTTCATGCAGTGATCCGGTGTAACGCGATGCTTTTTCAACGTTACGTCGATCCGATGGAAAGAGGCAACTGTCGAAAGTTAGGCTCATGCCGGTCCCGGCGGATACCCCGGTTCCGATGCCATGCGTACAATGCAAACACCGCGCCAGCGGCCGCGCACCCAAGCCAAGCGCAGAGGAAACCATCGCGCTGCGGAGGGCCGCGGCGCAGGTTTTGAGACAAGGAAGATAACGACGTGCCAGCACCCGTTAGCGCGACGCTGATCAAGACCAAGATCACGGCCCCGCCGTTACGGCGGCGCATGGTCGTGCGCAGACGCCTGATCGAGTTGGTCGACGAGGCGGTCGGCCGCCCGCTCACCTTGCTTTCCGCGCCCGCGGGGTCCGGCAAGACGTCGCTCGTCGCGAACTGGGTCCACCAACGGCGGGAGAGGTCCCGGGTCGCGTGGGTGTCACTCGACCACGAAGAGCGCGACCCTGTGCGTTTTCTCTCCTATCTCGTTGCTGCCCTGAAGAATGTCGAGTCGAAGACCGGAAATGCACAGTTGTCGCTACTGGACGGCCCCGACATGCTGCGGCCGGAGCATTTGACCGCGCTGCTGCTCAACGCGATGGCGGAGATGCAGCAGCGTACCGTCCTCGTGCTCGACGACTATCACCGCGCCAGCAGCCCGGACGTCGATTCGTCGTTGGCTTTCATGGTGGAAAGATTGCCGGAAAATGTGCGGCTGATTCTCGCGACGAGACAGGAGCCGGAGCTTCCGCTGCCCCGCTGGCGTTCGCTGGAGCGCATGGCCGACATCGGCATGCAGGACTTGCGCTTTTCCAACGAGGAGTCCGCCCTTTTCCTGAACGAGACCATGGATCTCGAAATCGACGCCGGCTCCGCGCGCACGCTCGGGATGCGCACCGATGGCTGGATCGCCGGACTGCAGCTCGCGGCGCTGTCCCTTCGACTTGGCGGCCGAGACACGAAGAATGAAGCCGCGGCGACGGTCGGCTTCAGCGGCAGGCATCGATTTCTTGTCGACTATCTGGGAGCGGAAGTGATGCGCCGCCAATCCGACGAGACGCGCGCTTTTCTTCGGCAAACCGCCATCGTCGACCGGCTGTGCGCGCCGCTGTGCGACGCGCTCTCCGGGCGCACCGACAGTCGCTCGGTGCTCTCCGGCCTCGAACGCGACAACATGTTCCTGACGCGGCTCGACGAGGAGCGGCAGTGGTATCGATATCATGAGCTGTTTGCCGATTTCCTGCGCTCGACGCTGCACGTCGCGGAAGAGCACGCACTGCACCTGAAGGCGAGCGCGTGGTTCGAGACCCAGGGATTGGGCGAGGAGGCGATCAAGCACGCGTTTGCGGCGAACGACGTCGACGGCTCGATCCGGCTCATCCGCGCCCACTTGGAGAACACCCTGGCGCAGGGAAAAATGCCGACGCTGCTCGCGTGGCTGGACGCGCTGCCGGAGAGCGTCCTTTGCTCCCACGCCGATCTCGCCGGAATCAAGGCGCTGCTGCTGCACTTACGCGGCGAGAGCGGTCGGGCGCAGTCCTATACCGCGGTGGCGCTCGCGAGCGGAGACAGCGAAGCGTCCGCGGGCCAGAGCGGAATGCTGTTGACCTTTCGCGCTTTCGTGGCGCTGAATTGGTCCGATCCCAATGAAAGCCTGTCCGTGGCGCAGCGGGCGCTTCGTCACTTCGGCGAAGCAGCGTCGTTCTTCCAGATTTTCGCGCTTTCTCTGCTGGGGCAGGCTCAGGCTTTGACCGGCGACCGGGTATCGGCTGTCGCAACCTTGCGCAGCGCGGTCGATCGCGGTATGCAGCTGCAGAGCCATCTCGTTGCGCTCGATTCGATCGGACACCTCGCGACGACGCTGATTGCCAAAGGCCAGCTGCGCGAAGCGATGGTGATCACCCGCAGCGCGATAGAAAGGCACATCGACAGCGACGGCGCACCGCTCCCGATCACGGGTCTGGTCAAGGTTCCTCTCGCCATGCTGCACTATGAGATGGACGAGCTCGAGTCGGCGCGACGATTCTTTACCAACGGTATCGAGCTCTGCGAGCAGCTCGGGACAACCTACTTCTGGGTGCTCGGCAAATGCGGGCTGGCAAAGCTTCAGCACGTGTCGGGCGAATGGGACGCGGCCTGGACCACACTCGCGGCTGCGCGAGAGCTGGCGGAGCGCTCGGAAAGTCCGCGCCGCCGCCGGCTGGTTGCTGCAACGACCGCCGAGCTCCAGCTGCGCGCGGGCAATGTCGATGCGGCTGAGCGGAGCCTGGAAGGGGCGCGGAAGCTGCTCGGGCCGCCTTCCGAGCACGAAATGCTGTTGCGCGTACGGCTGCTTCTGGCCCAGCACGAGCCCAGCACGGCGTGGAAGCTGCTGCAGAATATCGAGCAGGCCGCGACACGCGAGGAATGCGAGGGAAGCCTCGTTGCGATCAACGTGCTGCAGGCATTGAGCAAGCGCGCCCTGGGCCAGCACACGGGAGCCCAGGAGCGCCTCGCGAATGCGGTTTCGTTGGCGGCGTCTGCAGGGTATCGCCGTGTCTTCCTGGACGAGGGCGAGACTCTTGCGACGATGCTGGAGCAAGTGCGGCACGCGGCGCCGGATTTCGTGAGCCAGCTGCTCGGACGTCTTTCCCATGAAGGCGACACCGCGCCGCTGGCATTACCCGAGCCGCTCAGCAAATCCGAGCGTGAGATTCTGCGCCTGCTCAACAACGGGGCCACCAATCAGGAAATCGCGGACAAGATCGGGACGACCGTAGGAACCATCAAATGGCACCTGAACCAGGTCTTCGGCAAGCTTCAGGTGCGCAATCGAACGGGGGCGCTTGCAAGAGCGCGGCAACTGAAGCTTCTCTAGGTCATCCCGGTCTGCACCTGTCCCGACTTTGGATAGGTGACTTCGGTCGGTCCCGGCGAAATCATCGGTGTTGCGCCACTGCAATGCGAGGTGTCTGTGGCAATGCGAGGTGTCTGTGGCAATGCGAGGTGTCTGCGGCAGCGGCATACGCGCGTCCTGTAGGACCGCGATGTTGCGCGCGGTCAGGCGCTGCGTTGCCTGCGCGCCGCAGGCCGGGTGGAACCACTGAAGCGGAGACACATCGATGATCATCAAGGATCAAGGCGACGTAACCAAGGCCGTGCTGAGCGAGCTCGAGCGGGCCGGCAATGCGCGTTTCAAGGAGATCATGGGCGCGGCGGTGCGGCATCTTCACGAATTCGTGCGCGAGACGAAGCTGACCGAGGCGGAATTTCAACAAGCCTGTGCGACTATCGCGGCGCTCGGCAAGCTCTCCACCGAATCGCACAACGAAGTCGTTCTGATCGCGGGCTCGCTCGGCATATCGTCGCTGGTTTGCTTGCTGAACAACGGAGACCATGGGCAGACCGAGACGACCGCGAATCTCCTGGGTCCTTTTTGGAGAATGAATTCGCCGCGCACCGCGAACGGCGAGTCGATCGTGCGGTCGCCCGTCCCGGGCGACCCGATTTTCGTGAACGCATGGGTCAAGGATCTGAAAGGAAAGCCCGTGGTCGGAGCCGAGGTCGATGTCTGGCACACGTCCGCGGAGGGCATCTACGAAAACCAGGATCCCACCCAAGCCGACATGAATCTTCGCGGCAAGTTCACCACCGACAAGGACGGCCATATCAGCTTCCGCAGCGTCAAGCCTGCCGGTTATCCAATTCCGGTCAACGGTCCGGTCGGCGAGCTGCTGCGCGCACAGGGCCGGCACAACATGCGGCCCGCGCACGTGCATTTCCTCATCTTCAAGCCCGGCTTCAAGACGCAGTTCTCGCAGGTCTACTCGAGCGACGACAAGAATCTCGAGACGGACGTTCAATTTGGCGTGACGCGAGCGCTCATCGGCAAATATGTGCGTCACGAGAGCGAGCCGGCGCCGGCGTCCGACGTCGAGGGACCGTGGTACTCGCTCGATCACAGCTTCGTCATCGAGCCGGGTGAAGCGAAGCTGCCGCGCCCCCCCATCACGGGCAAGGCGACCGGCGAGCGGCCCGAATCGGTCGTGCTCGAACGCACCCCGAGCGGTCGGAGCTGACTCTTCGCTTACGCCCGCTGATACTTCGTAGCCATCGGAGGTGCGCCGCAATAGCGGTCGATATTGACCGCTGCCGCGGTCGGGGCTACGCTCGACTCAACGCCGGTCGGCGGGACGAGCAATGGAGTGTCAAATGAAGGGAATGGGATTTGCCGGAGGAGTGGCCGCGCTGCTGCTCGGGCTGTTGAGTGCGCCGGACCCGTGCGCCGCGGCCGGGATCGTGGGGAAAGTCGTCGTCGTCGGCGCCGTTCCGCCCCCGAACAAACTCGACGTGACCATCGATCAGTACGTGTGCGGCACCGAGAAGGATTCCGGAGACCTGTTGCTGTCGTCGCAGAAAGAGCTTGAGGAACGCCGTCGTTTGGCTGGAGAACCCGCCGACCGGCAAGCGCCCCGCCTGCCAAGCCCGACAAGGTCGAAATGGATCAGAACGGATGCGTGTTCATTCCGCGGGTCGTGATCGTTCCTGCCGGGCGGCACCGTGGATTTTCTCAACAGCGACCGCCTGCTCCACAACATTCATGCCACGCCGAAGCTCAACGTCTTCATTCAATCGCACGCAGCCGAAGAGCCGGACGATTCCGATCACCTTCGCCAAGCCGGAGATCGTGCGCATCAACTGCGACCTGCACTCCTGGATGCGTCGGCGTGGGTGGTCGTCGCGGCGCACCCCTACTACGCGATCACCGGCGCCGACGGACAGTTCGCTTTCGACAACCTGCCGCCGGGCCAGTACAAGCTCCAGGTCTGGCACGAGCGACTGGGCACCGTCCCAGGCGAGCGTCACCGTCGGCGATCAGCAAGCCTGCGCGGGTCACCGTCGAGATGAAAGCGCCCTGAGCGAGTTGCTTCAGGGTAGGACGGCGATTTTCTTCGATGCCTCCCAGGCGGCCGAATGCGTGGGTTCCTCCACGCGCGCGCAGCGATCCGCCCTCGTCGAGCGCGATCGTGAACGTCACCGTCGGCGCCGAGTACACCGGATGGAGATAGACGCGCGCAATCTCCACCGTGTCCTTGTAGAGCGCGATGTAGCGGACGAAGTGCTCGGACAGCGAGGGATGCTGGTCCTCCGGCGCCGACGCTATACCGTCACCTTGAACCACTCGCCGCGCTTGACCGAGTCGGGAGCGACGATCTTCGGCGTGTGCTTGGCGTCGTAGCTCGTGTGGACCTGGCGGAATTCCGGCGTGAACTGCTCCGCCTGCTCGCCCGCGGCGTGCACGCGCGCGGCGCCGAGACCGAGGCAAGAGAAACAGACGCGGCCGAAATGGCGCCGTGGTGCAACTCGAGCGGTCGTATTCATCGTGTCACCTCCGATTCGATTCGTCTGGGATTCAAGCGTGCTCCGGGAAGATACTGGCGGACCAGCGCAAGCAGCTCGCGCGGGCTGTACGGCTTCGCAAGGTAGCTGTCGGCGCCCGCCTCCGCCGCCTTTTCCCGGTCACCGCTCAGCGCGAACGACGTGATCACGATGATCGGGATGTGGCTCGTGCGCGGGTCCGCCTTCAGGATCACGCGTGTTGCGTCGAGGCCGGACATCTTGGGCAGCTGCACGTCCATCAGGATGAGATTCGGGCAGCTCCTGCTGGGCCAGCGCAACGCCGCGCCTCTCCGTCCATCGCCTCGATCAGCCGGTACGACGTGCGGCTGAGCAACTGCCGCACGATCTTGCGGTTGTACTCGTTGTCCTCGACGTAAAGAATCGTTTGTCTCGCTCATGTGTCATCGCCTTTCGCCCGCAGCGGAACGGCGAAGAAGAACGTGCAGCCCTTCCCGAACTCGCTCTCGACCCAGATGCGGCCGCCGTGCATCTCGACGAACTTCTTGGAGATGCTGAGCCCGAGCCCCGTTCCGCCGAACTCGCGGGTGACGGTTGAGTCGACCTGGCGGAACTCCGCGAACACGTTCTCCAGCTCGTCCTTCGGAATGCCGATGCCGGTGTCCGAGACGCGATAGACGAGCTCGTCGCCCACGAGTTCCACGCCGATCTCGACCCGCCCCTGCCGCGTGAACTTGATCGCGTTGCCGGCGAGGTTCATGAGGCACTGCGTGAGGCGCCCGTTGTCGCCGTAGGCGACCGGCAGATCGTCGGGGACGTCGGGTCGCGAACTCGAGCCCTTCTCGGCGGCCAGCGAACGCAGCGAGACGTGGACGATGTCGATGACCTCGCGGACCGAATATTCGCCGAGCGCGAGCTCCATGCGCCCGGCCTCGATCTTGGACAGATCGAGAACGTCGTTGATCAAGCGCAGCAGGTGCCGGCCGTTCACCTGGATGTCCGTGAGCGGCTCCTTCAGCGTCGGGCGGCACGTCGCCGTAGAGCCCGTCGAGCATCATCTCGGTGAAGCCGAGGATCGCGTTCATCGGCGTGCGCAGCTCGTGGCTCATGTTGGCGAGAAACTCGGACTTCGCCTTGCTCGATCTGCGCCAGTTGCTCGATTGAGACGAACGAGCTCGGCGGCCGCGACGCGCTGCTCTGTGTCGAAACGCTGCAGCTCCTGGCTCATGTGGTTCATCCGGTCCGCCAGAACGCCGAACTCGTCGCGATTGGGCACGCTGATGCGGCCTGCCGAAATTGCCCGCCGCCACCTTGTCCAGGAAGCGCCTGCGCCTCGCGCACCGGAAGGATGAAGGACCAGGAGATCACGAAACCGCAGAGCAGCGCGAGCACCACCGCGGTCACCGCGAACGCGCTGGTCAGGATCAGCGACCTGCGGTTGGCGGCGGTGACGCTGTCGCGCAGCCGCGTCATTCGGTCCTGCTGCGCCGCGACGAGTTGGCCCACGCGCGTCGGTGATCTCGCTCGTCGAGCCGCTCCTGGCGGCGCAACAGCTCGCCGGTCGACGGCGCCGAGCTTGCCGTCGCGGATCGCGTTGGCCATGTCGGCCACGACCGCCATCGCCTCGTCCTGCGACGATCGGATCTGCTCGACCAGAGCCGCGGTCGGCGGTTCCCGCCGCTTCCAGCTTGGCGAGCAGGTCGTTGAATCGATTGTTCTCGCGCAGGATCTTGGCGATCGCCACCTCGTCCTGCGAGAGCAGCGCCAGATCGGTGTAAGTGCATCTGCCTGGCCAGCGCGTGCTCGCTCTGCTGGGCCCAGGCTGACCAGCTCGTGCGCCTCGTCGAGCGAGTTGGCTCTGCCGCGTCGTGTTGACGATCGTCTGCAGGCTGACCAGCGCCATCGCGATGAACAGCAGCGTGACGACCAGGAACGCGGCGAGCAGCTTGGTGTGGACCGAGGCGCGAATTCCCGCGACCCAGCGCACCAGTCTAGGCGGAGCGGCGTTCGACTCTGCACCAGCGTCGGCGAGCTGCTCGAGTTTGATTTCCGGGTGCTCCGCTGCCGACGCGATTTTCGAGTGAGGATTGCACGTTGATCTGATCGCCGATCCTTGTCCTTGTGCATCTCCCGCCGAGCCCGTATATTTCCCGATCGCTGGGACAATCGTCGGTGAGAACACCTCCTCGCATCCTCATCGTCGACGACAACCCGACGAACGTCAAGGTCCTGCAGACCCGCCTGGCTCGCCGAGGGCTACGAGATCGTCACCGCGGCCGACGGCGAGGAGGGCCTGGCGGCCGCCCGGCAGCATACGCCGGACCTGATCCTGCTCGACGTCATGATGCCCAAGCTCGACGGCATCGAGGTATGCCGGCGCCTGCGCGCCGACGCCGACGTTTCCGTTCACGCCGATCATCATGGTGACCGCGATGGCGGATTCGAAGGACGTCGTCGCGGGACTCGAGGCCGGTGGCGACGAGTACCTGACGAAGCCGGTCGACCACGCCGCGCTCGCCGCGCGCGTGCGCTCGATGCTGCGGATCAAGCGCCTGCACGACACGGTCGAGACGCTCGCCGCGGAGGTGAAGGAGTGGAACGCCTCGCTGGAGCGGCGCGTCGCCGAGCAGGTCGCGCGAGCTCGAGCGCGTCGGCCGCCTGCGGCGCTTCTTCTCGCCGCAGCTCGCGGAGCTCATCGTCAGCGGCGGCGCCGACGATCCGCTCAAGAGCCATCGGCGCGAAATCACCGTCGTGTTTCTCGACCTGCGCGGCTTCACCGCCTTCGCCGAGGTCGCAGAGCCCGAGGAGGTGATGGGCGTGCTGCGCGAGTATCACCAGGTCGCCGGCAAGCTGATCCTCGAATACGAAGGAACGCTCGAGCACTTCACCGGCGACGGCATGACGGTCCTGTTCAACGATCCGGTGCCGATCCCGAATCCCGCCGAGCGCGCGGTGCGGATGGCGCTCGCGATCCGCGAACAGCATCGGGCGGATGGCCGAGGACTGGGTCAAGCGCGGCTACGAGCTGAGCCTGGGCATCGGCATCGCGCAGGGCTTCGCCACGATCGGCGCGATCGGCTTCGAGGGACGCTGGGACTACAGCGCGATCGGCACCGTCACCAACCTCGCCGCGCGCCTGTGCGGCGAAGCCGCGGGCGACCAGATCCTGATCTCCCAGCGCGTGTACGCCGGCGTGGAGGCGCTCATCGAAGTGGAACCCCAGCAGGTGCTGAACCTGAAGGGATTCCGTCGCCCCATCGTCAGCTACCGCGTGCGAGGGCTCAAGACGACGCAACAGTGAGCTGCGCGAGCGGGCTCAACGAATTTCTCGCGATCCGCCTACTTCAACCGCGCTTTCAGACCTTCGGGGCGAAGATTGTCGTAAATCTCGAACGGCTGATGGATCCAAGGATTGTCCGCAAGATAGCTGACGTAATAGTCGGGCTTGAATACCGAACATGCCTTGTACCAGACCACGGCGGTGCGCAGATCCTCGATGTGCGGAAAACGCTGCGGCAGCTCCCTGTGCACGGTATCGAGCGTGTGGCCGGAATCGACCATATCGTCGACGAGAAGCACGCGGTCGCCGAGGCGCGGCGAAGTCATCGTCATGTGCTCGGCGATGATGAGCTCGCCGCGCGTCGTTCCGCCGTCGGTCGTGTACGAATGCGTCGAAAGGATCGCCAGCGGTAGCTCGAAGATGCGCGAGAGGACGTCGCCGACGCGCAATCCGCCGCGCGCGATACAGATGATCTGATTGAAGCGCCAACCCGACTCGTGGACCTGGAATGCGAGGCGTTCGACGAGAGCGTTGTATTCCTCCCAGCTGACGTGCAGGCTCATAGGGTGTCGTTCTCAGTGGAACGGGTGGTGCATCAGTATGGTCTCGTCTCGTTCGGGTCCGGTGGAAACCATCGCGATCGGCACGCCGGTCAATTTTTCGATGCGCATCAGATACGCCTGGGCGTTTCGTGGCAACGCATCGAAGCTCTTCACTCCGAACGTGCTGTTGCTCCATCCGGGGAGCTCTTCATAGACCGGCTCGCACGCCGCGACGGCTTCCGCGCCGGTGGGCAGTAGGTCGATTCGTTTGCCTCCAACGCTATATTCGATGCAGATCTTGATCGAGTCCATTCCGTCGAGCACGTCGAGCTTGGTGATGCACAAGCCATCGACACCGTTGAGCTGCAGCGAGCGCTTGAGCGCGGGCAAATCCAGCCATCCGCACCGCCGCGGGCGCCCGGTGACCGACCCGAATTCGTTGCCGCGCTTGGCGAGCCGCGCGCCGATGTCGTCGGTGAGCTCGGTCGGAAACGGGCCCGTCCCCACGCGCGTCGTATACGCCTTGACGATGCCCAGCACGTAATCGAGCATCTGGGGCCCGATTCCGCAACCCGGCGCGGCGGCGCCCGCCAGACAATTGGAGGACGTAACGTAGGGATACGTGCCGTGGTCGATGTCGAGCAGCGCGCCCTGCGCGCCCTCGAACAGCAGCGAATCGCCGCGCGCTCTTGCGTGCTGGAGCAGCGCCGCGACGTCCGCCACCATCGGCTGCAGCGCATCGGCAAGTGAAAGCGTCGCATCCAGCGTCGCCTGCGCCGTGACCGCGGGGCGCTTGAAATACACGGTGAGAATGAAGTTGTGATACTCGAGCAGCGCTTCGAGCTTGGCCGCGAAGCGCTCGGGATAGAAAAGATCCTGCACGCGCAACGCCCGGCGCGCGATCTTATCCTCGTACGCCGGTCCTATGCCGCGCCCGGTCGTGCCGATGCGGGTCTCGCCCATGGCGGCTTCCCGCGCCTGGTCGAGCGCGACATGCGACGGCAGGACAAGCGGACAGGACGGAGAAATGGAGAGGCGCGAGCGCACCTCGATGCCGCCGGACTCGAGCTCGCCGATCTCCTCCATCAGCGCCGTCGGCGAGACCACGACGCCGTTGCCGATGTAGACGCGCACGCCGGGGCGCAATATTCCCGAGGGAATCAGGCGCAGCACCGTTTTCCTGTCGCCGATAACCAGCGTGTGTCCTGCGTTGTGGCCGCCCTGGAAGCGCACCACGCCTTGCGCGTGCTCGGTCAGCCAATCGACGACCTTGCCTTTGCCTTCGTCTCCCCATTGCGTGCCGATGACGACGACGTTCTTGCCCATGGGTGTTCGATCAGCGCTGACGGCCGGCGACGCCGGCGAGCTGGCGCAAGTCCAGGGTGAAACCGGTGGCAGGACGCGCACGGCCGAACGCCTTGCCGATGCCGTCGTAGCGTTCGCCGCGTCCGATGGCGTTCGCTTCGCCCGCGGTGAAGACGGAAAAGCTCGCGCCGGTCTGATAGTGATAGCCGCGCAGGTCGGCAAGGTCGATATGCAGCGCGTCGACGTGCGACGCCGCGGTGCGTGCGAGCGTAGACAGCGCCGACAACGCGCTGTCGATCGACGGCGTGTCCGGAAGGCGCTCGCGCGCGGTTGCGAGCACGTTTTCGGCGGGTCCGTAGAGCGTCGGCAGCGCGGCAAACGCGTCGCGCCACGCGGGCGGAAGCTTGGACGTCAATCCGGTAATGCTCGGAACATCCTTGGTTCGCATCGCGGCGAAGAGCTCGCTGTCGCTGTTGTGGCCGGCGATATGCGCGCCATTGGCAAGCGCCCGATAGACGCCGACATGGCCGAGATCGAGGTGCAGGCCGCGCACGCCCGCGGTCCCGAGCGACGACAGCAGCAGGCTCAACACCTCGCAGTCGGCGCCGATCTCCGCGTCGCCGTAGAGCTCGGCGCCGATCTGCAGCACCTCGCGCGTGCTCGAGGGACCCGCGGCCATGGTGCGCAACACGCTGCCCGCGTAGCACAGCCGCGTCACTCCGGGTTCATTGAGCAGGTGCGCGTCGATGCGCGCGACCTGAGGCGTGATGTCGGCGCGGATGCCGAGGAGCCTGCCGGACAGCGGATCGACGAGCTTGAAGGTCTGAAGCTCGAGATCGTGCCCGGTGCCTGTCAGCAGCGACTCGAGATGCTCGACCAGCGGCGGTTGCACCAGTCGATAGCCTTGCGCGCGAAAGTGATCGAGCAGGGTTCGGCGGAGCGCTTCGATCGCTTCCGCTTCCGCCGGCAGGATGTCCTCGATGTACTCCGGCAGGATCCACTTACGCATAGAACACCATCAGCAGGACCAGCCCTATGCCGATCGAAATCAATCCGACGAAGCGAAGCTGGCCGTCGGAGAGATCGATAAGCCTGCGAAAGGCGTCGCGCCAAATGCGTGGCGCGAGGAACGGCATGAGCCCTTCCAGCACCAGCACAAGCGCGCACGCCGCCAGGAAAGAATCCGGCATGCCTTCCACCGTGCGTATGCTTACTTGGTGGATCCGCGCGGCGCGGCTCGTCCGCCGGCGGGCTGCTTGAAATACTGGAAGAAATCGGAGCTCGGGTCGAGCACCATGACGTCGCTCTTGTTCTTGAACGTCGCCTTGTACGCCTCCAGGCTGCGATAGAACGAATAGAACTCGGGGTTCTGGCCGTACGCGCCGGCATAGATCGCCGACGCGCGCGCGTCGCCTTCGCCCTTCACCTTCTGCGCCTGCTTGTAGGCGTCGGCGAGGATGATCTCGCGCTGGCGATCGGCGTCGGCGCGGATTTTTTCGGACTCGGCCGCGCCCTGCGAGCGAAGCTCGTTGGCGACGCGCTTGCGCTCGGATTCCATGCGCTGGTACACCTGCGCAAGCACCTCGTCGGGGAGCTCGACGCGCCGCAGGCGCACATCGACGACTTCGACACCGATGCTCTTGGCATCGACGTCCGCTTTCTGCCGCGCTTCGGTCATGATCTTGTCGCGCTCGGTCGAGATCGTCTCGTGGACCGTGCGTTTGTTGATTTCCTGCGCGAGGTTGGCTCGGATCGATTGCGCGAGCCTTCGCTTCGCCGCTTCCTCGTCGCCCGTGACGGCCTGGTAATACCTTCTCACGTCGATGATGCGCCAGTAGGCGATGAAATCGACCTTGAGCGGCTTCTTCTCGGAGGTCGTGATGCGATCGGGCTCGGGCGCGTCGAGCGTAAGGATCCGCCGGTCGTAGAACTTGATGTTCTGCACCAGCGGTACCTTGAAATAGAGTCCCGCTTCCGTCTTGGCGTCGATGAACTCACCGAGCTGGAACTTGATCGCGAACTGCTTCTGGTCGACGGTGTACAGAGACTGCGACAGCACCAGGATGAGCGCGACGACAATGGCCAGAATCGGGACGGTGCGTTTCATCGTACCGCTCCCGCGTCGCGGTTGCGCGGCAGCTCGCGGCGGCCCGGGTCCAGCGTCACGCTGGCTTCCGGCGCCTGCGGCACCGGGCGGGCGTTGTCGGCCGTGGTCGCGGCGCCCGCCGCCAGGCTCTGCTTGAGCAACTGGTCGAGCGGCAGGTAGAGCAGGCTGTTGCCGCTTTTCTGATCGACGAGGACTTTGCTGGAGTTGGCGAGCACCGATTGCATCATGTCCAGGTACAGGCGCTCGCGCGTGACCGCGGGAGCCTTGGAGTATTCCACGGTGATCTGCCGGAAACGGCTGGCGTCGCCCTCGGCGCGCTGCACGACGCTCGCGTTGTAGCCGTCTGCTTCCTGGATGAGCCGCGACGCCATGCCGCGCGCGCGAGGAACCACGTCGTTGGCGTAGGCCTGTCCCTCGTTCTTCTGCCTTTCGCGGTCCTGGCTCGCCTTCACTGCGTCGTCGAACGCCGCCTGGACCTGCTCGGGCGGCTGCGTGTTCTGCAGCGTCACCCGCTGGACATAGACGCCCGTTCCGTAATTGTCGAGCATCTTCTGCATCAGCTTCTCGGTCTCGGCGGCGATCTGCGCGCGTCCCTCGTAGAGCGCGAAGTCCATCTGGCTGCGGCCGACGACCTCGCTTATCGCCGTTGCCGCGACCTGCGCGACGATGTCGTCGGGCTTGCGTGCGTTGAACACGTACTCCGCGGCGTTCTTCAGGTTGTATTGAACCGCGAACTGGATGTCGATGATGTTCTCGTCATCGGTCAGCATCAGCGATTCCTTGGCGATCTTGTTCTTGGGATTGCTGTTGCGATACCCGATCTCGACAGTCTTCACCTGGGAAAAGTCGACGATCTCCACCGATTCGATGGGGTAGGGCAGATGCCAGCGCGGTCCGGGCAGCGTGGTCTCGGTGAATCGTCCGAAATGCGTGACCACGCCGCGGCGGCCTTCGTCCACGATATAGAAACCGCTGGCGAGCCAGACGAGCACGACAAGGGCCACGAGCAGGCCCGCTCCGCCCAAAGGAAACGAGCTTCTGGGCGGCGGCGCGCTGTCGCCGCTGTCGCCCGGCGCCTTGCGGCCGAACAGATCGCTTATGCGGCGATTGACGTTGCGCCAGATCTCGTCGAGATCGGGCGGCCCGCTGCGGCCGCGCTTACCCCATTGCGGGTCGTTAAGAGACATGACGGCTGCCTTGCAGCGGGATGGGTGGCGTGGGTAGGCTCGGGTGAATCTTACGCGATCACGCGGTTGCCGCGCGCACTTCGCGCCGCGGAAACCGCTCGGCCAGCGCAGCGCGCAGTTCCTGCACGCCCGCGCCGGTCAGCGCGCTCAGACGAACGGCGCGAATCTTAGCATACTCGTCTCGTTCGACGCCCGGAGATTGACCCGCCGCGTCGCACTTGTTATGCACCAGAATCTGCGGGACTTCGTCGGCGCCGATCTCGGCGAGGACCGAATCGACGGCGGCGATCTGTTCGTCGCGTCCCGGATGGGCCGTGTCGACCACATGCAGTATGAGATCCGCGTCGACGGCTTCCTTGAGAGTTGCGCGGAACGCGGCGATGAGGTCGTGCGGCAAGTCGCGGATGAAGCCGACGGTGTCCGAGAGCACGATGGCGTCGGCACCCGCGATCGGCAGCCGCCGCAGGGTCGTATCCAGCGTCGCGAACAGCTGGTTCGCGGCGTAGCTGCTGGCACCGGTGAGGCGATTGAACAGTGTCGACTTACCCGCGTTGGTGTAGCCGACGAGCGCCACATTCCTGACCTCCGCGCGCCGCCTCGCCCGCCGCTGCGTTTCGCGCTGGCGCGCCACCAGCTGGAGTCGGTCCTTGAGAAGCTTCACGCGCTCTCCGATCAAGCGGCGGTCGGTTTCAAGCTGCGTCTCACCGGGGCCGCGCAGCCCGATACCGCCTTTTTGCCTCTCGAGGTGAGTCCAGCCGCGAACCAGTCGCGTCGAAAGGTGCGCGAGTTGGGCAAGCTCAACTTGCAGCTTGCCTTCGGCGCTTTGCGCTCGCTGCGCGAAAATGTCGAGGATGAGGGATACACGGTCGACGACGCGGCACTCCAGCGCCTGCTCCAGATTGCGCTGCTGAACGCCGCTCAAGGCATGATCGAAGATCACGATGTCGGCGGCCGTCTCGGCGCGCCGTGCGGCAATTTCGGCGACCTTGCCTTTTCCTGCGAACAGCGCCGCGTCAGGCCTGGCGCGCCGGGCGGTGATGGTGTCAACGATGGTCGCACCGGCGGAGCTCGCCAGCGCCTGCAGCTCGTCTAAGCGGGAAGCGGGTTCGCCCTCGCCGAAATCGAGCTGAACCAGCAGGGCGCTATCGCCACGGCCGGGTCGCTCAAACATGAGTGGCGCGGCGCCAGGTCGAGCAAGGGCCGCCCGGGGGCAGGGCGCCCGCCCGGCATCCGGCTCGCGCCGGTACGACGCAATCAGGCTTCGCGATCGTCGTGTGCCGGCATCGTCACCGCGCGGGCGGGGACGACGGTCGAGATCGCATGCTTGTACACCATCTGGGTGACGGTGTTCTTGAGCAGCACGACGTACTGGTCGAACGATTCGATCTGTCCCTGCAGCTTGATGCCGTTGACGAGATAGATCGAAACCTGCACGTGCTCCTTGCGCAGGGTATTCAGGAACGGGTCTTGTAGCATTTGCCCTTTGTTACTCATTGTTCTTGCTCCGCTTGTTATGGAAGGCTTGCGTTGAACTCCCGGGGAGGGCCAGCTTTCCTGTCCCGGTTTCACAGAAACCTCGGCTGCCTTCGTGGTCACGGCTGGGTGACCGCCTTCGTTGGGTCGCATCCGGTACTCGCGTGG
Source organism: uncultured beta proteobacterium (assembly GCA_963745385.1). Taxonomy (GTDB): domain Bacteria; phylum Pseudomonadota; class Gammaproteobacteria; order Burkholderiales; family Casimicrobiaceae; genus PALSA-1003. The sequence goes on along the minus strand of CAVUXI010000027.1, from coordinate 66,861 downwards.
GTTAGGGAACCTCAGGGGTTCCTCAGCGGCTTGTCCGCCGGCGGGTGCCAGCGTCCGCATAGGGGTTTTTACCGGTCTTGAATTGTATCCTAAGCGGTGTCCCTCGCAGTTGGAACGCTTCGAGGAAGAAATGTTCCAGATAACGGACATACGTCTTCGGCACCTGCGAAAGCGAGGTACCGTGGATGACGATAACGGGGGGATTCATCCCACCTTGGTGCGCGTAGCGCAACTTGGGGCGTGACATCCCCCAGCGAGGCGGTTGCTGCCGGGACACGGCGTCGGCGAGGGCACGGGTAAGTCGTGGTGTCGGCAGCTTGGACGTGGCCGCGGCGTAGGCGTTATCGATGGACTTGAGCAACCCGGCGATACCCTTGCCGTCGCGCGCGGAAATGGTTTCCAGGGGCGCGAAGTCGAGAAAGCCAAGCTTGCGTCCGACGTCGCGCTTGACCCGTTCGCGGTCGGTCGCGCTCAAGCCGTCCCATTTGTTGATCGCGACGACAAGCGCTCGCCCGGCCTCGAGGATGTAGCCCGCGATGTGCGCGTCCTGCTCGGAAATCTCCGCTTGTGCGTCGAGTAGCAGGACGGCCACATTGGCATCCTCGATCGCCTGCAGCGTCTTGATGACCGAAAATTTCTCGATGGTGTCGCTGACTTTTCCGCGCTTGCGCACGCCCGCCGTATCGACCAGGGTGTAATGCCGGCCACCGCGATCGAAGTCGAGCGAAATCGAGTCGCGCGTGGTCCCGGGCTGATCGAAAACAATGACGCGCTCCTCACCCAACAAGGTATTGACCAGCGTCGATTTGCCGACGTTGGGACGTCCGACGATCGCCACCCGGACGCGCAGAGCGCGCTCGTCGGCGGCATCCGCCGCGGCGTCGACGGTCGGGGGGCAAGCGGCGAGGGCAAGATTGACCAGATCGCGGACGTTCTCACCGTGGGCGGACGAGATCGGGAGCGGCTCGCCCAGCGCGAGCTCGTGAAAATCCGCAGTCGAGCGCTCGCGCGCGAGCCCTTCCGCCTTGTTCACGGCGAGCACGATCGGACGGCCCGCGCGCCGCAGAAGCTCGCCGATCGCCTTGTCCTCGAGGGTCAGGCCTTCGCGTGCGTCGACCAGGAAGATGACGGCATCGCACTCGGCGATCGCCTGCCGGGTCTGCTTTGCCATCTCGTAGAAGATGCCCGAACGCGCCTTGGGCTCGAACCCGCCCGTGTCGACGACCAGGTACGGCCGGTCACCACCCAGTCCGCGGCCGAAGTGGCGGTCGCGGGTGAGGCCCGGATAGTCGGCAACCAGCGCGTCGCGCGATTGGGTCAGTCGATTGAACAGCGTCGATTTACCGACGTTCGGACGTCCGACGAGGACGAGGGTGGGAAGCATTTTAGAAAGACGTAATTGTCTGCTGAATCAGTAGCGGCTCAGAGGCCGTCGCGAGCAACAGTGTCATGCCGAGCGCAGCAGGCCTATGAGCTGCTACTTGGCGCTTGCGCTGATGAGGTTGCCCGCGGTGCTCTGCCAGACGGCGGCGTCGCCGACTGCGACCGGCTGCGACAGTGCGGCCGCGCCGTCGGTTGCCACGCGTCCGACCAGATTTCCGTCGCTGCGGTCGAGAAGATGGAAATACCCTTCGACATCGACGACGCCGAGGTAGTCACCCACGGGCACGGGGCCGCTCGGAGAGCGCGTCGCGAGTTTGTCCTGCTTCCACACCGAAGCGCCGGTCGACTTGTCCAGCGCGTGGATCGATCCCTTGTCATCGGTCAGATAAAGGTAGCGTTTGTCCAGCGCAATGCCGGCCAGGCTCGAGAAGTCGCGCGACCAGAGCAGCGTACCGCGCAGAAGTTCGAAGCACGCCACGCGTCCCTGGTAAGCGGCAGCGCAAACCTGGTTTTCGTCGATCACCGGTGCGCTGGTCACGTCGGCGATGCGCTCGAGCTCGGTGGCCCCTTTGGGCGTCGCCACGCTCGCCTCCCAGCCCAGCGAACCGGTGTTCAAGTCGAGCGCAAGCAATTTTCCGCCGGGTGTGCCCGTGAACAACGCGCCGCGGCTGACGGTCCCTCCGGCGAACCGGCGCACCGTCAATGGCGGTGTGGTGCGCTGGTAGACCCATTTCTGCGAACCGTCGGCGGCATTCAGCGCGAAAATCTTGCCGTCCAGCGACCATGCGACGACCTTCCCTTCGGCGGCCGTCGGAGGACCGGCGACTTCGCTCGAGATCTTGACCTGCCACAGCGGCTTGCCGGTCGTGTCGAATGCGAGCACATCGCCTTTGGCGGTTCCCACGATGAGGATGCCTTGATCCGCTCCGACTCCGGCGGTTAACGGCTTGTCGGCCTTGATGCGCCAGTGCTGCTTGCCCCCGGCCGGATCGACGCCGACGATGGTTCCGTCCGGAGTCGCAGCGTAGATCGCGCCGGCGTGCACCGCCGGCGCGAAGCTCGCGCCGCCTTTGCCGCCGAGCGGGACCTGCCAATTGACCTGCGCGGTCGCCTTGGACTCGATCGTCGGCAGCGGCCCGGGTTTCTTGCCTCCTCCGATACCGATCCAGGAGAGCGACGGCGTCGGGATCGACGACGGAAACCACGACGGCATCCATGAAGAGAGCGTCTGACAGCCGCAGAGCAGCATCGCGGCTGCGCAGACGGTAAGGCGCAGCCTCATTGCGGTCCCCCGAGCGCATCGAGCTTGACTTGAACGAAGGTGCGATACGGCGACTTCGGATCGATCTTGGCAAGCGCGGTCTGATACGACGCGCGCGCTTCGGCGTCCTTCCCCGCCGCAGCGAGGATATCGCCGCGCAGGTCCGCGTAGATGCCGGAAAACGCTTCGTCGGTCTTGGCGTCGAGCATCCGCAGCGCGTCGTCGTATTGCTTGTCGTCGAGCATTGCCTGTGCCAATCGAAACCGTGCGACCGCCTTGAGGTCGTCTTCTCCAGCGCGGTCGACCACCCATTGCAACTGGCCGCGAGCCGCGGCCTTGTCTCCCGCGTCGTAGAGGAGCTTGGCGTAGAGGAGCGCGGCACGCGGTGCGTACGCGGTGCGTCCGAAGCGCTCCTCGATTTGCGTCGCGGGATCCTTGGCCTTCGCGGCGTCTTTGTCGCGCGCCGCCTGACTCACCGCCTGATACAACACGCTCGCCTGCTCGGCCTGGTTGCGCTCGTACCAGCGCCAGCCCTGCACGCCGATGACCACGATGGCGACGGCTGTGACCGCGCCGGCGACATATTTGCCGTATTGCGCCCACCACGCCTTGAGGTCGTCTATCTTTTCCTGTTCTTCAAGATCGTAGACTGCCATGTGCCTTCCTTGGGACCGGGATCGTTGCGACCATCCCTTGCATCCGCTGCGAAAGCGCGCGCACGACGCGCGCTGACCAAAAAACTAACAAGACGCCCGCGCTAGCGCGGCGCAAGCCTGGCGGGGAGCTCCATGGGATCGACCGCGATCTGCTCGCCCGCAATGCGCAAGGGCTTGACCGCGACCACTCGCGTATCCGCCTCGTTTTCGCCAACGATCAGCGCGAAACGGGCGCCGCTCGCATCCGCCCGCTTCATCTGTGCGCCGAAGTTGCCGCCGCCGGCGTTGACCGTGATCGAAAGGCCGGCGTCGCGCAGGTTTTCCGCGACTTCGAGTGCGAGCCGCGTCGCGCGTTCCCCGACGTGCACAAAATAGGCGTCCGGCGCATCGCTCGATGTTGTTTCCTGGCCCTCGAGCAACAAGAGCACGCGCTCGGCTCCGATGCCGAAGCCGCATCCCGGCGTCGGCTTGCCGCCGAGCTGCGCGAACAAGCCGTCGTAGCGCCCGCCGGAGCATACCGCGGATTGCGCCCCTAGGCGCGCCGTCACCCATTCGTAAACCGTCGCGTTGTAGTAGTCGAGCCCTCGCACCAGGCGTGGATTGACGCGGACCTCGATGCCGGCGTCGCGAACGCCTTTCTGGACCTGCTCGAACAAGGCTCGGGAACCCTCGGTGAGAAAGTCCCACAGCTTGGGCGCGGCGGCGATGATGTCCTGCATGTCGGGGTTCTTGGAATCGAGGATTCGCAGCGGGTTGGTATGGAGCCGCCGCCGCGCGTCTTCGTCGAGCTTTTCCGGGCGTTGCTCGAAGTAGGTGATCAGCTTCGTGCGAAATGCGCGCCGTTCTTCGCTGCTGCCGATGGTATTGAGCTCCAGCGTCATCCCCGTGAGCCCGAGCCGCTTCCACAGGCGGTCGACCATGACGAGCTGCTCGACATCGATGTCGGGCCCCGCATAGCCGAGTGCTTCGACGCCGAAGGTGTGGTACTCGCGGTAGCGTCCCTTCTGGGGGCGCTCGTGCCGAAACAACGGCCCGCTGTACCACAGGCGCTTGGGACCGTCGTAGAGCAGGTTATGCTCCAGCGCCGCGCGCACGGTCGGTGCCGTTCCTTCCGGCCGCAGCGACAGCGACTCGCCATGGTCGTCGAAGATGTACATCTCCTTCTCGACGATGTCGGTGACTTCGCCCACACCGCGCACGAAGAGCTCGGTCTTCTCGACAATGGGGGTCCGGATGTTGCGATAGCCGTATTGCGAGAACACGGCGCGCACGGTGTCTTCGAGCTTCAGCCACCGGGCGGATTCGCCGGGCAATACGTCGTTCATGCCGCGAACGGCCTGGATCGTTCCTGCCATGTGCGCTTAAGTGCGGGGACGGCGCGAAAGCGCCGTTCCCACGAACCGAGGCATCGCGGACGAAGCGGGCGCTTTCACTTCAGCGTCAGCCGCGCGACGTTTTTTCGGGTATAGGGAGCGAGATCGACGGACTTGCCGCGGTAGGTGACGGTGACGGCGCGCGCATTGCCGAGCACCACGTCGAACGGCGCGACCCCGCGAACGGGCTCGACGGAATGAGCAGCGATCAGCCGCGACACGACGAGTTGCCCGCTTGCGTCTCGAATCTCGGTCCACGACGGTCCGTCGAAGCTCAGCGTGAGCGGCGCGTCTGCGTCGCTCGCGCCCTGGCCGGCTTCCGCCTGCGCAACGGTGACTGCGTTTTCATTCGCGGCAGGCGGATCGGTTGCGGTCCTGTCGGCCGCCAGAGGATTGGACAGCGGCGTGACCGATTGCGCGGGCTCGGGAGCGGGGCTCGAGCTCGCGCTGACGGGAGCGCGCGGTGTCACGACCGGTGCGCCCATGCCGCCGCGATAAAATTCCCACGCCGCCGCGGCGACGACACACGCCGCGAGAACGAATGGAATCAGCCAGCGTCCGGCGCCCGTTTTCGGTGCGGCGGCGCTCGGCAGCTCAGCCATCATCGCCCCGGTCGAATGCAGCGCAGGCGAACCGAGCGCGGGCGCGTGGGCTGCATCGGGAAGATGAGCGAGGAGCACCTGCGCATCGAGATTGAGCAGGCGCGCGTAATTGCGGACGAAGCCGCGGCTGAAAGTGCGCCCGGGAAGATCCGCGAAGCTTTCGTCCTCGAGCGCCTTCACCTGCCGCGGAGCAAGCTTGAGCTGCTGCGCGACCTGGTCGAGCGAGAGTCCGGCGGCCTCGCGCGCGCTCTTCAGCACCGCCCCCGCAGTCGAACCGGCAGGCCACGGGTCCGCGGCTTCCGGTGCGCCATCGTGCCGGGTTTCCGCCGCGGTCACTCGCAAGTCTCCGTGGTGATCGCCTTGGTTTCCACCGAATCGGGATAACGGTTGCGAAGCTGCGAAATGTAGGAAAGCTCCGCCTGACGGTCGCCGAGCTTGCGTTCGATGCACAGCCCGAGATAGAGCGCTTCCGGTGGCGGGGACGTGATCTGCATGACGCCGCGCATCCAGGTTCGCGCCTCGTCGTAGCGCGCTTCCTTGTAGGCGACCAGCGCAAGGCCGTAGTTGGCGAGTGCGTTGCCCGGCTGCGCGGCCAGGGCGCGCCGGAAATACGCTTCCGCGTTGCGCACCTCGCCCAGCGTCATCGCACACCGTCCGGCGTTGACGAGCGCGATTTCCGGCGTTCGATACAGCGGATTCTTCACGGCGATGTCGAATTGCACCAGCGCCTCGCGTTCGCGCTTGTGCTGGCACAGATACCAGCCCCAGTTGTGATGGAAATCGGAATCGTTGGGCGAGATCTGCAGTGCGCGCTCGAAGTTCTGCTCGGCCTTGCGGTCTTCGCCGAGCACGGCATAGACCAGGCCATAGAGGTTGTACGCCGGTGCGTAAGTGGCATCCAGCGACACCGCGAAATTGAGCTCGTCGATCGCGACGTCCATCTGCCCGCGCTCGTAGTACCCCGCCGCAAGGTTGGTGTGCATGCGGGCCCGATCCAGCGGACTGGTGGGCGGCTGCGGTGCGATGGTCACCCTAGGCGGCGGCTCCGGCACCGGCGGCTTGCTGCTGCAGGCTGCCAGGACGGCAAGCGACGAAACGACGGCGGCGAGACGGATGAGATTCATCGCTTCAATGCGCCGCGAGAGAATGGATTTTATGGACACGGCGCTTGGTCCTGTCCTGCACCTGCCCGGCAAGCTGACCGCACGCGGCATCGATCGTTTCTCCGCGGGTCCTGCGTATGGTGGCGACGAAACCTGCGTCCTGAAGCTCGCGCTGAAAGGCGACGATGCGATTGCGCGAGCTCGTCCGGAATTCCGTATCGGGGAACGGATTGAACGGAATCAGGTTGATCTTGCACGGTACCTCTCGCACGAGATTCGCCAGCGCCCGCGCCTGCGCGGGAGCGTCGTTTACGCGATCGAGCATCACGTACTCGAAAGTAACGAAATCGCGCGGCGCGCGCTCGATGTAGCGCACGCACGCGGCGAGAAGCTGGGCGATCGGATATTTGCGGTTGATCGGAACCAGGCGATCGCGGAGCTCGTCATCGGGCGCGTGCAGCGAGACGGCCAGCGCGACCGGACAGGCGTCGCGCAGGCGATCGATCGCGGGAACGATCCCCGACGTGGACAGCGTGACGCGCCGCCTGGAGAGTCCATAGGCATTGTCGTCCAGCATGATGCGCATCGCGGCGACAACGTTGTCGAAGTTGGCGAGCGGCTCGCCCATGCCCATCATGACCACGTTGGTGATGGGATGCCGGCCGTGCTCGACCCACGGCGGCGAGACGCCGTCGGCGATCAACGCGCGATTGGCGTGCCAGAGTTGCCCGATGATCTCGGCGACCGAGAGATTGCGGTTGAATCCCTGCTTGCCCGTCGAGCAAAACGCGCAGTCGAGTGCGCAGCCTGCCTGCGACGAGATGCACAGCGTGCCTCTGTCGTCCTCGGGAATGTAGACGGCCTCGATCGCGTTTGCGCCGCCCACGTCGAGCAGCCACTTGCGCGTTCCGTCGCTCGCGGTTGAATCGCGCACGACATTCGAAGCGCGAATCTCCGCGTCGCGCGACAATGCGTCGCGCGTGGCCTTCGCGAGGTCGGTCATCGCGTCGACCCGGTCGACCAGCCCGCGATGAACCCATCGCAGCGTCTGCCTGGCGCGAAAAGGCTTCTCGCCGCGCTCGGCAAAGAGCGCGCTCATCGCGGATTGATCGAAATCGAGAAGGTTGATCATGCCGATATGGAAGGTGGATGCCTACTTCATCTTCCGTGAATCTCGAGCGCGGGAAAGAAATAGGCGATCTCCTCGCGAGCGGTTTCCGGTCCGTCAGAGCCATGGACAGCGTTGGCGTCGATGCTTGCGGCGAAGTCGGCGCGAATGGTGCCCGCAGCGGCTTTTTTGGGATCGGTCGCGCCCATGAGGTCGCGGTTCCTGGCGATGGCGCGCTCGCCCTCGAGGACCTGAATCATGACCGGTCCCGAGGTCATGAACTCGACGAGGTCCTTGAAGAACGGCCGCCCGCGATGCACCGCATAAAACCCCTCGGCATCCGGGCGCGCAAGCCAAGTCATCTTGGCGGCGACGATCCTCAGACCGGAGCGCTCGAAACGCGTGTAAATCTCGCCGATGACGTTTTTTGCGACGGCGTCAGGCTTGATGATCGAAAGGGTACGCTCAACCGCCATACTTCGGACTCCGACGGGATAATATCGAGTAAATTCATAATTATATCACGCTCAAAGCGTTCGCCGGCGCCATGCCCACGCCGGAGATCTTCCGGCGCAAATGTGCCCTGAAGTCCACCAAAAAAAGAAAACGGCCCGAGGCACCGGGCCGTTCGCAGTCCTCAGCAGGCCTCGAGACATCCCGAGGCCCTCTCGCTAGAGCATGCCCATCGCTCGCGGCAGCACCAGCGTCAGCCACGGCCAGTAGGTGACGATCACCAGGAACACGAGCATGGTGAGGAGCCAGGGCATCACGGCTTTGGTCAATTCGGTAATGCCCAGTCGCGAAATCCCCGATGCCACATACAGATTCAGGCCGACCGGCGGATGGCAGAGCCCGACCTCCATGTTGACGTCGATCAGGATGCCCAGATGCACCGGGTGGATGCCCAGCGCGATCGCCGCCGGATAGAGGATCGGCGCCATGATCAGGATGATCGACGAAGGCTCCATGAAATTGCCGGCGATGAGCAGCAGGATGTTCGCCAGCAGAAGGAAACCGACCCAGCCCAGGTCCTTGGCGAGGATCCAGTCGGCCAGCGCGTGCGGAATGTTCTCGTTGGTCAGAATGAACGAGAACAGCGCCGCGTTGGTGATGATGTAGAGCAGCATCGCGCTCATGTTGGCCGATTGCAGCAGCACTTTTCCCGTATCCCGGATCGGCATCGCCTTGTAGACGAACACCGACACGAAGAAGGAATAGACCGCCGCGACGGCCGCCGCTTCGGTGGCCGTGAAGATTCCCGAATAGATGCCGCCGATGATGATGACGACGAGCATCAGTCCCCAGACGCTCTCGCGAAACGCCTTCCAGCGCTGACCCCAGGTCGACCTGGCCATGCGCGGGTAATTGTGTTTCCTGGAAATGAACCAGGTCACGACGCAGAGCATCGTCGTCAGCATGATCCCCGGCAGCAGCCCCGCGACGAACAGCGCGCCGATCGACGTGTTGGTGGCGACGCGTAGATCACCTTCGGGATCGACGGCAGCATCAGGATGCCGAGCGAGCCGGCAACGGTGATGACGCCCGCGCCGAAGCGCATCGGATAGCCGTGCTTGACCATCTCGGGCAGAACGATCGAGCCGATGGCGACGACGGTCGCGACGCTCGATCCGCACACGAGCGCGAACATCGCGCAGGCGACGATGCCCGCGAGCGCGAGCCCGCCGTGGAAATGGCCGATCATCGACGTCGCAAAGTCGATCATTCGCTTCGCGACTCCGCCGTAGGTGAGGAAGTTGCCGGCAAGGATGAAGAAGGGGATCGCCATGATCTCGAACTTTTCGATGCCGGTGAACAGCTTGAGCGCTACCGATTCGATCGGCACCTGGGTCATGGTGAACACGAATGTCAGCACGGTGAGGCCGAGCGCGATCGAGATCGGCATCCCGTGACCATCAGGGCGATGAGCAGGCCGAAGATGATGGCGGAGTTCATCGTCCGCCTCCTTTCGGGCCCACGCCTTGAGGATGGAGGTTGTCTTCAGTGGCCGGGATATTCGGGATCTCGACGTCCGCCACCTTCATCGGATCGTGGTGCGGCACCTCTCCGGTGTGCCAGAAAATCCAGGCGACCTGGAGAAAGCGGAAGCACATCAGACCCGACCCCAGCGGAATGGCCATGTACACCAGCCACATCGGCAGTTCCATGTCCGGCGAGGTCTGGTCGGTGTGGGCAAGCTGCCAGACGAAGCTCCCGCCGAAGGAGGCGACGATGCCTGTAAAGAAAGCGCCGGCAAACAGACCGAAGAGGACGAACTTGCTGCGCACGCGAGGCGGCATGTGGTTGATCACCACATCGACGCCCACATGGATGCCGGTGCGCACGCCGTACGCGGCACCGAACTTGGCCATCCACACGAACATGTAGATGCACGCTTCCTGCGCCCACGACAGATTCAGCGAGAGGAGCCAATCCTGCACGACCGGTATCGGCATACCCGCGGCGTAGCGATGGATGACGGCCACGAAAATGAGCACCGTCGCGCTACCCATGAGTACCGCGATCAGCCATTCCTCGAGGTGGTCGAGAACCTTCAGCATGGCGCTTCTCCTGCTTTATCTACTTTGCTGCTTCGCCAGACGCAAAAACGCCACTGCGGCCTGCAGCGGCGTTTGTTGCGTCGGATCCTGCCAGCGCACTGTGCGCTCGACCGGTCGCGGGTCCTCAGGGCTTGAAGCCGGTTTCCTTGTAGACCTCCTGGATAATGTCCTTGCCGATGCGGCCTTCCTGCTCCTTGTGGACCGCCACCAACGCCTTCTTCCACGCTGCCTTGGCATCGGGCGTGAGCGTGATGATCTCGGTCTTGCCCGTCGCCTTGACGGCGGCGAGCGCCTTGTCGTTCTCCTGCTTGGCGATTTCGTTGGCAAATTTGCTCGCGTCCTTCATTGCGCCTTCGAGCGTCGTACGGATATCCGCCGGCAGTCCGTCCCAGAATTTCTTGTTGGCAATTACCGCGTACTCGATCACGCCATGGTCGGTCATCGTCATGTACTTCTGTACTTCATTCATCTTTTGGGTGTAGAAGTTCGACGGCGGGTTCTCGGTGCCGTCGACGACGCCGGTTTGCAGCGCCTGATAGACCTCGGAGAATGCCATCACCTGGGGGATCCCGCCGAGGGCGCGAATTTCGGAGTCGAGCACCTTCGACGACTGGATGCGCAGCTTCAGGCCCTTGACGTCGGCGGGAAGCCTGAGCGGCTTGTTGGCGCTGAAATCCTTGAAGCCGTTGTCCCAATAGGCGAGCCCGACGATCCCCTTCGACTCGAGCTTCTTGAACAGCAGCTTTCCGACCGCGCCTTCGGTGACCTTATGAAGCTGCGTGAAGTCGTCGAAGATATACGGCAGATCGAAGACCTCGAATTCGCGAACACCCAGGGGGCCGAATTTCGCGACCGACGGCGCCAGCATCTGCACCGAGCCAAGCGTGAGCGCGTCCATCTCCTCACCATCCTTGTACAGCGTGCTGTTCGGATAGACCTCGACCTTGACGCGTCCCTTGGTCCGCTCCTCGGCAAGCTTCCTGAATTCCTCCGCCGCCTTGCCCTTGGGCGTGTCGAGCGCGACGACGTGGCTGAACTTGATGATGATGGGCTGCTGTGCAGATGCGCCGGCTACAACGAGCAGCGCAGATGCGAAGAGGGCGATGCAGAAGCCTGACTTCATTGAATCCTCCAGGTGGAAAAATCGATGCGGTTCGATCTCATTTTGTTTATTCGGCGAATTTAGCCCCGCCTTGGCGCGCCTTGTCAATCGGGCTGCCTACGGCGGCGGCTAGCCTTTGACAGCGTGCGCCGCGGCGCGCTACGTGATCTTGATCAGCGTCAGAGTTCTTCGGAGGGGCGCATGGATGTTCGCTCGAAGGGTCGCCAAACGAGCTTCCACGCGGGCTCGTCGTGCTCTGCCAGAAAACTGAGGTCCACGCCGATGCCGGGGATCGCCGCAAGCTGGTCGTTGCACCATACCATAGGCAGCGCCATGCGCTGCCATTGCGAAAGCTTCGCGTCCTGCAGCAGTTTCTTGACCGAATGCCGGGGGCGATTCGAGGCAAGCCTGATGCGTTCGCCGCCGATGCGCGAGCGCAGAGTGACTACGGCGCCATCGAATTTTGCCGCGGCGATGCCCGAACCCTCTCCGTGTTCGAACGCGAGCACGCCTCCGGGCAGCGCAACTTCGGTCTCGCCTTGCCATCGGCGCAGGAAAATATCCGTTGCGGGCAAGTGGACGACCACGCGGCCGCGATGGCAGCCGATTTCGGCGCCATCGTGGGCGATGCGCGTTCGTGCGCCGCCGCCGCTGAGCTGGCGCAGCATCTCCGCGAGCCGCGCTTCGCTGGGTGCGCGAAGGCCTTCGAGCCGCAGGAACCAGCGCAGCACGTTGCCGGCACGCTGCGGAGACAGGCGCGCGAGCAACGCGCGCTCGAGGCCTTCTTCGTCAAGCCCGGGGCCGGCGTCGATCGATGCGAGCTCGTCGAGCAGCGCGCTTGCCTCCGACTGGCGGGCCGCCGCGCGTGCGAGCGTCTTGGGGTAACCCGGGAAGTGTTCGACGAGGCGGGGCGCGATCTCGTTGCGCAGGGCGTTGCGCTTGTGTCGCGGATCGGCGTTGCTTTCGTCTTCGATCCACGCGAGGCCGCGAGCGTGCGCATATTCGGCCAGCACGCGTCTCGGCAGCCCGAGCAACGGCCGGAGGAGCGCGGGTCTCCCGGCGCGATACGCGGGCATCGCCGAAATTCCGCGCGGTCCGCTGCCGCGAAGCAACTGCAGGAGCAGCGTCTCCGCCTGGTCGTCGGCGTGGTGTGCGAGCGCGACGATGTCCACGTCGGCCGCCATGAGCGCCCGATAGCGCGCGCTTCGAGCGACCGCTTCGAGGCTCTGTCCGCGTTTGCGCTCGAGGTCGAGACGGTGCAGGGTGAATGCGACGTTGCGGCTCGCGCATTGGTCCGCGCAAAAGCTCGACCACGCATCCGCATTCGCTGAAATTCCGTGATGGGCGTGGATCGCGGACAAGCGCAGGGAATGCGGCGCGGCGCGGGAAGCGAGCGCATCGAGGAGCACCATCGAATCCATGCCGCCGGAGAGTGCCACCGCGACGCTCGATGCCGGCGGCACCCAGGCGGCCAGTGCGGCGGAAATCGCGACTGCAACGGCGGTCTCAGCCGGGATTGAATTCCTTGAACTTGCCATAGCCCAGCAGCTTGTCCTCGCGCGCCTCGAGGAGCGCTTCGATCGGCTGCTCCTGCGCCTGACGCAGCGCCTCGGTCAGCGCTTTTTTCAGCGTCACCATGATGGCCGGGTGATCGCGGTGCGCGCCGCCCAGAGGCTCGGTGATCACCTTGTCGATGAGCCCGAGCGTCTTCAGCCGCGACGCCGTGATGCCCAGCGTCTCGGCGGCTTCCTCCGCGTGCGATGCGGACTTCCACAGATATGGACGCGCACCCTTCCGGCGAAATGACCGAGTACGTCGCGTACTGCAGCATCAGCGTCGTGTCGCCGATGGCAATCGCGAGCGCGCCTCCCGAGCCGCCTTCGCCGATCACGGTGACGATCACCGGTGTCTTCAGCCCCGCCATCTCGTAGAGGTTGTGTCCGATCGCCTCGGACTGGCCGCGCTCCTCGGCGCCGATGCCCGGAAACGCTCCGGGTGTGTCGACGAACGTGAACAGCGGCAGTCCGAACTTTTCCGCCAGCTTCATCAGCCGCAGCGCCTTCCGGTAGCCCTCGGGACGCGGCATTCCGAAATTTCGATGGATCTTCTCCTTGGTATCGCGGCCTTTCTGATGCCCGATCACCATGCACGGCATGCCGTTGAACCGCGCCATGCCGCCGACGATGGCGGGGTCGTCGCCGTAGCTGCGGTCGCCGTGCAGCTCGTGAAAGTCGGCGAAGATTCCAGCGATGTAGTCGAGCGTGTACGGGCGCTGCGGATGCCGCGCGACTTGCGCGATCTGCCACGACGAGAGCTTGCTGTAGATGTCCTTGGTGAGCTGCTGGCTCTTCTTGGTGAGCCGGGTGATCTCATCGGAGATGTCGACCGCGGAATCCTCGTGCACGTAGCGAAGCTCCTCGATCTTGGTCTGCAGCTCGGCGATCGGTTGCTCGAAATCGAGGAAGGTCTGTTTCATGGGTTCGGAAAGGTCGGCGCGGGAGCCGGGATCAGGCGTCGCCGCGGCACGGTACGCGAGGGCGGCATCATAACGCAAACCTCGCGCAAACCGTGCGCGCGTTCGTCCGCCGCATTGCGTGGGCTAGGGCCATAAGACATCGTAGATCAGCTTGCATCCGGTCGCAAAGAGGATGGTATAGCTAGTTCGGTAAAAGAGCTTTTCCGGTATCCAGCGCTCGAGGCGCAGGCCCAGCCAGATGCCCAGAGGCGCGAGCGGCGCGAATAGCAGCGACAGCCCGAGGTTGTTGAGGGAGAGTTGACCGAGCAGATAGAACGGAACCAGTTTGACGTAATTGACCACCGCGAAAAACATCACCGTTGTTCCGACAAACAAGGTCTTGTTCAGGCGCTGCGGAAGCAGATACACGAGCAGCGGTGGTCCACCCGCATGGGCGAGGGTGCTGGTGAATCCCGACGCGGCGCCGCACAGGTAGCCGATGCCGCGGCCCGGCTTGCCCGCCTTCGGGCGCAGCCGCAGCGAGATGTCGAACCAGCGGTTGAGCGTGAAGCCGACGGCGATGACGCCGATGAAAAGCCGTACCCACTCGATCGGCACGATCCCGAACGCCAGCGCGCCCAGAAGGATGCCGGCAAGGGCGCCGGGAATGAGCACCTTCATGTGCTCGCGCGACCAGTTGTTGCGATAGGCCAGCATGCCGAGGATGTCCATCATGCACAGTATCGGCAGCACGATGCCCGCGGCGTCCGAAGGAGCGATGAACATCGACATCAGCGCCACCGCGATTCCGCCCGGACCTCCGCCAAAGCCTCCCTTGAACACCCCCGTGAGCAGGATGCCGAAGACCGCTGCCGCATAGAAGGCCGCCGGATACGCGGCCCATTGCGACAGCAGCGCGTTCACGCCCGCAGCGCCGACGGCCTGGCGGCCGCGATCACGTCAGGTCCTCAGTCACCGCGCCCGACGCACGCAGCATCTGCACGTGCTCGATGCCGTCTTCGTCGTACGGCGGCGATGCGACCTGGAATCCGAGGCTCTCATAGAATCGCTCGAGGTAGCGTTGTGCACCGATGCGTACCGCCCATTCCGGGTAGTCCATCGCGGCGCGGCGCAAGCCCTTGCGCATCGCGGTTCGTCCCAAGCCCATACCGCGAAATGCCGCGGTGGTCAGCACGCGGCCGATCGAGGGTTCGGCATATTTGCGGCCGGGCGGGAGGAGCCGCAGGTACGCGGCCAGCGCGGGATCGGCAGGCGCGCGATCGTCGTGCCGTGCCCATCCGAGCAGATGAAGCGCGTCGCGGTCCAGACCGTCCGCATCGAGAAACGCGCAGCGCTGCTCGACGACGAAGACTTCGCCGCGGGCGATCAGCAGCGCATAGAGGTCGTGCGGCGTGAGATCGGCAAAGCGAATCCACCGCCATGCAATCGTCGGAGACATGGGTTTCGAGGTCTACGTTACACTATGGCGAAGGCTTGATCGACAGGCTTGCAGAGGCGTAAATCCATGGACCAGACTCATCGCATCGCCGTCATCCCCGGAGACGGCATCGGCAAGGAGGTCGTCCCCGAGGGGATCCGCGTCCTCGACGCGGCGGGTCGCAAGTTCGGCATCGCATTCGAATGGGACGAGCTCCCGTGGAGCTGCGATTACTACGTCAAGCACGGCCGTATGATGCCCGAGGACTGGTTCGAGCGAATCCGCGATCACGAGGCGATCTACTTTGGCGCGGTGGGCTGGCCGGCAACGGTGCCCGATCACATTTCGCTGTGGGGCTCGCTGATCCAATGGCGGCGCCGCTTCGACCAATACGTCAACATCCGCCCGTGCCGTCTGATGCCGGGCATCCCGTCGCCGCTGGCCAATCGCAAGCCGGGCGATATCGATTTCGTGGTAGTGCGCGAAAACACCGAAGGCGAGTATTCGTCGGTCGGCGGCCGTCTCTTCGAGGGAACCGAGCGCGAGACGGTGATCCAGGAAACAGTGTTCACACGCACCGGCGTCGACCGCATCATGAAGTTCGCGTTCGAGCTCGCAGGCAAGCGTCCCGCCAAGCATCTGACGTCGGCGACCAAGTCGAACGGCATTTCGATCACCATGCCGTACTGGGACGAGCGCTTCCGCGCGATGTCGGCGAGCTATCCCGGCATCCGCACCGACCAGTTCCACATCGACATACTGTCGGCTCACTTCGTGCAGCGCCCCGGATTCTTCGACGTCGTCGTCGGATCGAATCTTTTCGGCGACATCCTTTCCGACCTGGGCCCCGCGGTCTGCGGCACGATCGGGATCGCGCCCGCGGCAAACATCAATCCCGAGCGGATCTATCCGTCGACGTTCGAGCCGGTCCACGGGTCGGCGCCGGACATCGCCGGCAAGGGCATCGCCAACCCCATCGGTCAGATATGGTCCGGCGCGCTGATGCTCGAGCACCTCGGTCATGAACAGGCGGCGGCCGCGGTTGTGCACGCGATCGAGGCCGTGCTCGCGGATTCGTCCGCTCCGCGCACACCCGACCTGGGCGGCAAAGCAACGACCGAGGCGCTGGGCAAGGCGATCGCGGCATCGATCGGTTGATCGGAGGCGATCGGTCTTTGCAGCGCGCCTTTATGGCAAGATAGCGGCCGATAATAAGACATACGCAGGGAGCCTTCGCAATGATCATCGGCGTTCCACGCGAGACCCGTCCCGGCGAGACGCGCGTCGCTGCGACTCCCGAAACCGTCAAGAAGCTCGCTGCAAGCGGTAAGCACCAGATCGTGGTCGAGGAAGCGGCGGGCGTGCACGCGAGCATTCCGGATGCCGAGTACCAGGCCGCGGGCGCGAAAATCGGCGGGCCGGCCGATACCCTGGGGGCGGACATCGTCGTCAAGGTGCGCGCGCCGACGGCGGATGAATGCTCCAAGCTCAAGCGCGGCGCAATGCTCGTCGGGCTTCTCAATCCCTACGACGCCGCCGGGATCCAGTCGATTGCCGCGACCGGCGTTTCCGCATACTCGCTGGAGCGCCTGCCACGCATCAGCCGCGCGCAGTCGATGGACGTGCTTTCCTCGCAGGCGAACATCGCGGGTTACAAGGCGGTGATCCTCGCCGCGAACGTGTACGGCCGCTTCCTGCCGATGCTCATGACCGCCGCGGGAACGGTGAAGGCGGCGAGGGTGCTGGTGCTGGGTGTCGGGGTTGCGGGCCTGCAGGCCATCGCCACCGCGAAGCGGCTCGGCGCCGTCATCGAGGCGTCCGATGTGCGTCCATCGGTCAAGGACCAGGTGGAGTCGCTCGGCGCCAAGTGGGTCGACGTTCCCTACGCCAACGACGAGGAAAAAAAGATCGCGGAAGGCGTCGGCGGCTACGCGCGGCCGATGCCGCCGGAATGGATGGCGCGTCAAGCCGAGATCATCGCTGAGCGTTGCAAGAGCGTCGACATACTGATCACGACAGCGCTGATTCCGGGACGGCCCGCGCCGAAGCTTGTCCGCGCCGACACCGTCGCCGCGATGAAGCCGGGCGCGGTGATCGTCGACCTGGCGGCGGAGCAGGGCGGCAACGTCGAGGGCACCGAGGTCGATCAGATCTCGACCAAGAACGGCGTGAAGATCGTCGGTATCGCCAACCTTCCGGCGCGCGTTCCCGCCGACGCAAGCGCGCTTTATGCGCGCAACGTGCTCAACTTCCTGTCGCTGTCGCTCAATCCCAAGACCGGCGAGTTCAACGTTCCCAGCGACGACGAGATCATCGTGGCGACGCTGGTCTGCGCGGGCGGGCAAGTCACGCTCAAGAGCTAGCGGTGTTCCGTTTTAGAGAAGGAGTACGTCAATGACCGCAGGCGTTGATCCGATCGTCGTCAACCTGATCGTGTTCGTGCTGGCGATATTCGTCGGCTATCACGTCGTCTGGAACGTGACTCCGGCGCTGCACACGCCGCTGATGTCGCTGACCAATGCGATCTCGAGCATCATCCTGGTCGGCGCGATGCTCGCGGCGGGCGCCGCCGACCTCGACTGGGGCGGTTGGCTAGGTGTCGTCGCGGTAACGCTGGTGTCGATCAACGTGTTCGGCGGCTTTCTGGTCACCCAGCGCATGCTCGCCATGTTCAAGAAGAAGGAACCCAAGCCCGGTGCGGCGAAGGAATAGGCAGCCATGAGCGCCAACCAACTCGCGTTGTGGTATCTCGTCGCGTCGGTCAGCTTCATTCTTGCGCTGAAGGGCCTGTCGGGCCCGCGCACCGCGCGTCGAGGCAACGCCTACGGCATGATCGGCATGGCGATCGCGCTGCTGGTGACGCTCGCGCTCGTGTATTCCCGCAGCCGGAACGTGGGACCGATCCTCGGCGGCATGGTCATCGGTGGAACCATCGGCGCGATCGTCGCGCGGCGGGTGCAGATGACGCAGATGCCCGAGCTCGTCGCCGCAATGCATTCGCTGGTCGGCCTTGCCGCCGTGTTCATCGCGATCGCGGCGGTCAACAATCCCGTCGCGATGGGGCTCGACGCGCCGATCACCTTCGGTCACAAGCTCGAGCTCTTCATCGGAACGTTCATCGGCGCGATCACCTTCTCCGGCTCGGTGATCGCCTTCGGCAAGCTGTCCGGCCGCATCCGCAGCGCGCCCGTGGTGTTCACGGGCCAGCACTTCGTCAATCTCGGCATCGGCATCGCGATGATCGCGTTCGGCATATGGTTCTGCACGGCGCCGCCCGAGACGCATTGGACGCCGTTCATCATCATGATGGCGCTCGCTTTCCTGCTCGGGTTCCTGCTGATCATTCCCATCGGCGGAGCGGACATGCCGGTGGTGATCTCGATGCTCAACAGCTACTCCGGCTGGGCGGCGGCGGGCATCGGCTTCTCGCTGGACAACCCCATGCTCATCATCGCGGGGTCGCTGGTCGGGTCGTCCGGTGCAATCCTCTCGTACATCATGTGCAAGGCGATGAACCGCTCGTTCATCAGCGTGATACTTGGCGGCTTCGGGGGAGAGATCGCCGACGCGGCGGGCGCCGGCGAGAAAAAGCAGGTCAAGAGCGGCAGCCCCGAGGACGCGGCGTTCCTGCTGTCCAACGCCGACCTCGTGATCATCGTCCCCGGCTACGGCCTGGCGGTGGCGCGCGCGCAGCATGCGGTGAAGGAGCTTGCCCAGAAGCTCACCGCCAAGGGCGTGACCGTGAAGTTTGCGATCCATCCCGTCGCCGGCCGCATGCCGGGCCATATGAACGTCCTGCTCGCCGAGGCCGAGGTTCCCTACGACCAGGTGTTCGAGATGGAAGACATCAACAGCGAGTTTCCACAGGCTGACGTGGCGCTGATCCTCGGCGCCAACGATGTGGTCAACCCGCTGGCGGAGCAGAAAGGGAGTGCCATCTACGGCATGCCCATCATCGAAGCGCACAAGGCGAAGAACGTGATCGTCAACAAGCGGTCGATGGCATCCGGCTACGCGGGTCTCGACAACCCGCTCTTCTACATGGACAAGACGATGATGGTGTTCGGCGACGCAAAGAAAGTCGTCGAGGAGATCGTCAAAGCGATCGAATAGGCTTCGCACCTCGCGGCGGCGGGTGAGCATCGCCATCGCGGTGCCAGCGATGCCGCCCGCCGTGCAACCATATCCTCCGATGCCCCGCGAACGCCCGCGTTCGAAACCGGTCGAACGCGTTCATCTTCAGAAGATCACTCCATGACCGGCATCACCCGCAAGAGCGCGTTCTGGATCGCGTTTGCGCTCGTCTCGGCGCTGTCGGCATTTGTCGCCTGGCGCTATTTTCCGCAGGCGCTGCCGCTGATCAAGCTCGACGTCAAGATGACGCGCACCGGCGCGCTGGAGCAGGCGCGTGCGATCGCCGACAAGCTCGGGCTGGCTCCGCCTGACGCGCAGCAAGCGGCCCTATTCGCGCACGACGGCCCGACACAGAATTTCGTCGAGCTCGACGCGGGGGGCAAGGCGAAGTTTACCGAGCTGCTCTCCGGCGAGATCTATTCCCCCTTCTGGTGGGAAGTGCGGCTGTTCAAAGCCAAGGAGGCCGGCGAGGCGCGCGTGCGCTTCAAGCCCGACGGCAGTCCCTACGGATTTGCGCTGAAGCTTCCCGAAGCCGAACCCGGCGCGGCGCTCGACGCAAGCGCGGCGCGCGCGATTGCCGAAGCCGGCGCACGCGAGCAATGGGGAATCGATTTCTCGCCATTCAAATTGCTCGAGCAATCGCAGGTGCTGCGGCCCGGCGGCCGCATCGATCACGTGTTCGTCTATGAGCGGGAGCGCGAACGCCTCGGTGACGGACGCTTTCGCATGCGGCTAGGCGTGGCGGGCGAACGCTTCAGCGAGCTGACCCACTTTGTCCATGTTCCCGAAGCCTTCGAGCGCCGCTTTCAGGAAATGCGTTCGGCCAACAACACCATCGCGCGGGTGTCGAGTCTTGCCGCGGGCGCGCTCTATGGCTTGGGCGGTTGCATCCTCGGGACGCTTTGGCTGCTCCGCCGGCATGCGCTGCTGTGGCGGCCCGCACTCGTCGCCGGCGCCGTCGTCGCCGGCATCAATGCCTTGGCGCTGCTCGCCAACGCCTCGCAATCCTGGTTCGGATTCGACACCGCGCAGTCGACGTGGGTCTTCTGGGGGCAGCAGGTCGGGCTTGCGGCGCTGATACTGCTGGGCGGATCGACGCTGCTGGGACTGGTGTTCATGGCCGCGGAAGGGCTCACGCGCCTGGCGTTCCCCGATCATCCTCAGCTGTGGCACTTGTGGTCGCGCGATGCAGCGCCCACGCGCGCTGTCCTCGGGCGCACCGTGGGCGGCTATCTGTTCGTGCCCATCGAGCTCGCGCTGATCGCGGCGTTTTACTTTTTCACCAACCGCTATCTCGGGTGGTGGCAGCCCTCCGAAGCGCTGACCGATCCCAATATTCTCGGCAGCGCGCTGCCCGCGCTTGCGCCCATCGGCATGGCGTTGCAGGCCGGATTCATGGAGGAGTGCCTGTTTCGCGCGATACCGCTGTCGATCGCCGCGCTTCTGGGCGCGCGCTTCGGCCATCGCCGGATTTTCATCGGCGCCGCACTCGTGCTCGAGGCTGTCATTTTCGGCGCCGCGCACGCCAACTATCCGGGTTTTCCGGCGTATTCGCGCTTGGTGGAGCTCGTCATCCCGGCGTTCATCTGGGGTCTTATTTATCTGCGCTTCGGGCTGTTGACCACGGTGATTCTGCATGCGGTCTTCGATCTCGTCTTGATGTCGATCCCGGTGTTTCTCGTCGAAGCCTCCGGCAGCGCGTTCATCAATCAGGCGCTGGTCGTCGCCGCGGGACTCGTACCTCTGGGCATTGTCCTCTGGCGCAGGGCCCAAGCGAAAGGATGGCTCGAGCTCTCGCCTGCCTTGCGCAACGTGGGCTGGCTCGCGGTCGCCGGCGCTGCTACTCACGATGCGGCATCGAGCCGGGCCGCTGCGGGGCTGTGGACCGGACGCGCATTGCGCGTACTGCCCGCGCTGGGCGTCGCCGGGTTGCTTGCGGTCCTCATCGCAGGGGATTTCCGCAGCGACGTGCCGCCGCTCGCCATCGGCCGCGCCGCGGCGGAGGCCGCCGCTGACTCGGCGTTGAAGGAGCGCGGCATCACGCTCTCGCCCGAATGGAAGCAAGCCTCGGCGACGCGCGTCGCGAACGACGACGCATCCGCGTGGCTCTGGCACAAATTCGTCTGGCGCGAAGGCGGCGCGGATGCGTACCGCAAGCTGATCGGCAACTGGCTCGCGCCGCCGCTATGGGAAGTCCGTTATGCGCGCTTCGAGGGTGGCGACGTTGCCGATCGCGCCGAGGAATGGCACATAACGGTCGCCGGCGATGGGAGCGTGCGCCAGGTCAGGCACCAACTGCCGGAGAATCGGCCGGGCGCAAGGCTCTCCCGCGATGATGCGCGCAAGCTGGCTCAGCAGGAGATCAGGCGGCGCTTTGCGCTCGATCCCTCGGCGCTGCGCGAAGTATCGGTCGAGGAGCAGGACCGCCCCGCCCGCCTGGATTGGCAATTCACGTACGCCGACCCGCGCGTCGACGCGGGCAAGGGCGGGGAAGCGCGAGTCGCGGTCGCCATCGGCGGAGACGAAATCGCCAACGCAGGCCGTTATGTCTTCGTTCCCGAGGAGTGGCAGCGCGCGGAGCGCGATCGCTCCGGCCGCTTAGGCATCGCCAAGAGCATCGTGGCGATGGCCGTGATCATCGTCGTGATCGCCGCGCTGATCGCTGCGATCATTTCGTGGAACCGCGGACGCTTCGACAGGCGCGCGTTCTGGATAGCGTCGTGGATGCTGCTGGCGTCAGCGATCGTCAATACCATCAATCAATGGCCGCTGCTGGGGATGCGGCTGTCGACGGCGGAGCCGGTCACGACACAGATCGCCCTCTACGTCGCCGGAACCTTGCTCGCCGGCGTGTTTGCGGCGATGCTGGGCGGCTTGCTTTCGGGGGTCGCGTCGTTTGCGGCGCGCGCCCACGTCGAGCCCGAGCTCACGTTGAAAGCGCTCTGGCTGCGCGGCGCCGCAGTGGCGTTTTTCATCCTGGGTGTGGATGCGCTGCTCGGACACTTCGCCCCGCATACCGCGCCGAACTGGCCTTCGTTCAAGTCCGAGGAGATGTGGCTGCCATGGCTCGCGCGCGTTTCCGGCACGGTGACGTCGGGCTTGATGACGATGGCGGCGACGGTCGTCGCGCTCTATTGGCTGGAAAGATTGACCGCGGGCTGGTCTCGGCGGCGCATGATCGCTTTTATCGTATTGGTGCTGGTAGACGCCGCTGTGGCCGCGCTCAAGGCCGAGCAGTGGGTCGACGTCATCGCCGGCGGCTTGATCGGAGGCGCGCTTTCCACGCTCGTGTTCGCGATGGTGCTGCGCTTCGACCTTCGCGTCGTGCCGCCGATGGTCGCTGTGTATCTGTCGATCGGCGTTCTGTCCGACGCGCTGGAGAAGCAGACGCCGTCTGCGGCAGTGCTCGCCGCGATCTCGATCGTGTCTCTGCTCGCACTGGCGTGGGCGGCAACGAACTATCTGCTGCGTCCGATGCAGGTCGCCCCAAGCGCTGCGGTCGAGCTCAAGCCGGCCGAGTAGCCGTGCACTTTCGCGCGGCGATGACGCGCCTCGCCGCGCGAAAGGCGCGAGGCCGCGAAGCCTAGGCCGCGAAGCCTATTCGATCTTCACCCAGTAGGGAATCACCTGGTTGTCCGCGCGGTGCACCGCGCTGACGTTGCTGCGCGATGCCCACGGAATCACCTGGCGATGGAGAGGAATGGTGTTGATCTCCGCCGCCTGCGCCGCAAGCGCCTCGCGGATGTCCTTGAGCCGCTCGTCCGCGTGCATATTGACCTTGATCTTGGCCGTCAGCTCGTCGACCTTCGGATTTACGTAGCGGCCATAGTTGTAGTCGCCGTCGCCCTTGCCCGTGTAGCTCACGAGCACCGGCTGGAGGATGAAAATGGCGTCGGTGGTGTTGCCCCCCCAGCCGAGCATGTACATGCTGGTCTCGGTCTTCTCGAGCTTCGGAAAATAGTTGGTGCGCGGCATCGCGTTGACATTGACCGTGACGCCGATCTGCGCCCACATCGCGGCGAGGGCGAGACAGATTTTTTCGTCGTTGACATAGCGGTTGTTGGGACAGTCGATCGTCACCTCGAAGCCGTTGGGATAGCCGGCGTCGGTGAGAAGCTGCTTCGCCTTTGCCTTGTCGTAGGGTAGCCGTTTCTCGAGCTGCGGCGTCGTCTGCGCGGGGAGGGCAGCATTACGCCCGACGGTGCCGACAGCCCGCGCATGGTATTGGCCTTGATCGCGTCGATGTCGATCGCCTGGTACATCGCCTGGCGCACGCGCTTGTCCTTGAACGGGTTCTTTCCCTTGACGTTGGAGTACAGAAGCTCGTCGCGACCCTGGTCCATGCCGATGAACACGATGCGGTTCTCGGTGCCCTCGAGCACTTTGATGCCCGGCGTCTGCTTGAGACGCGGCACGTCCTGCGGCGGCGGATCGTTGACCAGATCCACTTCGCCGGAGATGAGCGCCGCCAGGCGCGTGCCGTCGGAGACGATCGGCTGATAGATCACTTCGTCGGCATTGCCTTCGAAGAGCTTTTCCTTGATCCCCCACCAATCGGGATTCTTGGCCAGGACCGTCTTGATATCCGGCTCGCGGGATTTAAGCAGGTAGGGCCCGGTGCCGTTGGCCTGGTGCGCGGTGATCATGTCCTCCTTCTGCGTGTAGTTCTGGGGCTTGGTGGCGCGGTTCTTCTCGCACCAGCTCTTGCTCATGATGTTGATTGTCGCAATATGCTCGAGCTCCACCGGATTGGGACCGTTAGTCGTGAATTCGACGGTGAGATCGTCTATCTTCTTCGGGATACCCGACTGGTTGGAATAGACGCGAAGCTGCGACGTCTCGGCGCGGGCGCGCTCGAAGCTGAACACGACGTCGTCGGCGGTGAATGGCGTGCCGTCGTGAAATTTGACGCCGGGCCTCAGCTTGAATCGCCACGTTGTCGGATTGACCTGCTCCCATGAGGTGGCGAGCCCGGGCTTGAGATCGAGCTTCTTGTCGCGGTAGAGCAGAGTCTCGTAGACCAGCAGATTGATGTTGTTGGTGAGATTCTCGTTCTGCGAGTGGGGATCGGTCGTCTGCATGTCGCCGCGGCCGGCCCAGCGCAGGGTCTTGGCGTCGGCGATCCCGGCGCCGAGCGCTGCGAGCAAAACCAGAAACGCGATCCGACGCAGCATGAGAACACTCCTCGGGCAAGTCAGGGCACCCATCATAGCGCGCGCAATTGCGAACGCAACCGCGGCCGGAGCGACTCGCGAGCTTAGCGCTTACTGAGCTTTGCGGAAGATGAGCGACCGTGATGCTGTAGGGCCGAATTCATTCGGCCGCGCTGGTGGAAGAAGCAGGCCGTGCGAATGAATTCGCACCTACCCTCACCCCCGCCCCTCTCCCAGAGGGCGAGGGGAGATTCGTGCGGCTTCGCCGATCGTTCGCCTCGAGGGGCGCCTCGTGACGGAAATGGTCGTCAACCATTTCCGTAAGACTCAGTAGAATGCCGACGCCCTCTTATCGACCGATGCCTACGACACCTTCCATCGAACATCTGCGCGCCGAACTGCGCGAGGGCATGGCTGCGGACTGGTTTGCGCTCGAGCCGCGCATCGAGCGCCTCAAGCGGGTCGGCGCTTCGCCCGTCGAGATCGAGCGCTTGACGAAGGCGGTCGCGGCGTCGCGCGATCGCGCGCGCCGGCGGGCGGCCGCGATCCCGCGCATCGCCTATCCGCCGGAGCTTCCCGTTTCGGAGCGCCGCGAAGCCATCGCCGAAGCCATCGCCAGACATCCTGTCATCGTCGTCTGCGGCGAGACGGGATCGGGAAAGACAACGCAGCTTCCGAAGATCTGTCTCGGGCTGGGTCGAGGCGCCCGCGGCCTGATCGGTCACACTCAGCCGCGGCGCATCGCCGCGCGCAGCGTGGCGGCGCGCATCGCCGAGGAGCTCGGCACGACGGTAGGCGAGACGGTCGGCTACAAAGTGCGCTTCGCGGATCACACGCGGCCGGACGGGTACATCAAGCTGATGACCGACGGCATCCTGCTTGCCGAGACGCAATCGGATCGCAGGCTCGCCGCGTACGACACGATCATCATCGACGAGGCGCACGAGCGGAGCCTCAACATCGACTTCCTGCTCGGCTACCTGAAGCAGCTTCTGCCGCAGCGCCCCGATCTGCGCGTCATCGTCACGTCGGCGACGCTCGATGCGCAGCGCTTCGCCGAGCATTTCGGCGATCCGGGCGAGCCCGCGCCGATCATCGAAGTCACGGGACGAATGTTCCCCGTCGAGGTCCGCTATCGCCCGCTGGGCGGCGCGGACGACTCCGGCGAAGCCGACGACGAGGAGGCGCTGGAGGAAGGCATCGTCGCGGCTGCCGAGGACTTGTGGCGGCACGCGCCGGGCGACATTCTGGTGTTTCTCCCGGGTGAGCGGGAGATCCGAGAGACCGCCGACCTGTTGACGCGGGGCCTTGCGCGCAGGCCCTATGCCGCATCGGTGGAAGTGCTGCCGCTGTTCGCCCGGCTCTCCATCGAGCAACAGCAGAGGGTGTTCGCGCCGAGCCGCGGGCGCCGCATCGTGCTCGCGACCAACGTCGCCGAGACCTCGCTGACCGTTCCCGGCATCCATTACGTGATCGACTCCGGGCTCGCCCGCGTCAAGCGCTACTCGCTGCGCAACAAGGTCACGCTCCTTCAGATCGAGAAGATTTCGCAGGCCGCGGCGAACCAGCGCGCGGGACGCTGCGGGCGCATCGCCGCGGGAACGTGCGTGCGGCTCTACGCCGAGGCCGACTTCGCGGCGCGGCCGAAGTACACCGATCCGGAAATTCTTCGCAGCTCGCTCGCCGCCGTGATCCTGCGCATGGCGTCGCTCGAGCTCGGCGACGTCGCGGTGTTTCCGTTTGTCGAAAGCCCGAGCCCGCGCGCGATCGGCGACGGCTACCAGCTGCTGCAGGAGCTCGGCGCGGTCGACACGGAACGCGCGCTCACGCCGCTCGGACAGGAGCTCGCCAAGCTTCCCGTCGATCCGCGCATAGGGCGAATGATTCTTGCCGCCCGCGAATCCGGCTGCCTTGCCGAGATGCTGGTCATCGCCAGCGCTCTCGCGGTGCCCGACCCGCGCGAGCGCCCGCTGGAGAAGCAGCAGGCCGCCGACCAAGCGCACCTTCGCTTTCGCGACGAGCGCTCGGACTTCCTGAGTCTCATCGCGCTATGGCAGTTCTTCGACGATGCGCTGTCGCAAAAGCTGCCGCATCGAAAACTGGTCGAGCGCTGCCGCGAGCACTTCGTCTCGTATCTGCGCTTGCGCGAATGGCGGGATCTCCATCGCCAGCTCAGCGAGCAGATCGCGGAGCTGGGGTGGAAGTGGCGCGAAGCCCTGCCCGAAACCATCGACAAGGTGCGCTACGAGACCACCCATCGCTCGCTGCTCGCGGGACTCCTGTCGAACATCGGCGCCAAGGCCGAGGATCCCCGGCTCGGTGCCGACGCGTACCTCGGCACGCGTGGCCTCAAGTTTTTTCTACATCCGGGATCGGGACTCGCCAAAAAGGGCGCGAAATGGATCCTGGCGGCGGAGCTGACCGAGACGACGCGCCTCTACGCGCGCTGCGCGGGAAAGATCGAGCCCGAATGGGTCGAGGCTGTCGCCGGCGACCGGGTCGAGCGCACGTTCTTCGATCCGCGCTGGGACCGGGCACGGGGCGAGGTCGTCGGATTCGAGCGCGTTACGCTCTACGGCCTGACGCTGGTCGCGCGCCGGCGCGTGTCATTTGGCCGAGTCGAGCCGGCCGCGGCGCGCGAGGTGTTCCTGCGCGAGGCATTGGTTGCCGGCGACTTCGAGACCAACGCGCCTTTCTTCGCCCACAATCGCAAGCTCGTCGACGATATCGCATCGCTCGAGCACAAGGCACGGCGTCAGGATGTGCTGGTCGATGAAAGCGCGATGTTCGCGTTCTATGCCGAGCGCGTACCGGCGGACGTCCATTCGGCTGCGGCGTTCGAGCGCTGGCGCAAGCGCGCGGAACAACAGGCCCCGGCGTTGCTGTTCATGACGCGCGAAGCGCTGATGCGCCACGCTGCGGCAGGGATCACCGAGGTGCAGTATCCGGACAGCATCGACATGGCGGGATCGCGGCTCAAGCTCGACTACCGGTTTTCGCCCGGCCATCCGCTGGACGGGCTCACGCTCACGGCGCCGCTGCCGCTCCTCAACCAGCTCGACTCCGCACGCCTGTCGTGGCTTGTCCCGGGCATGATCCGGGAGAAAGCCACGTGGTACATCAAGTCGCTGCCTAAGGCCTTCCGCAACCGCCTTATGCCGATCGCAGAAGTCGTGACGGGTTTCCTGGAGACCGCGTCCGCCGGCGTAGCGGACATGAGTGAGGCATTGCGCGCGTTCCTTTCCGCGCGTCTGGGAGAGCCCCTTCCGGCGGACGTGTGGGACGAGGGCCTGCTGCCGCCGCATCTGCGCGTGAACGTGAGCGTCGTCGATGCATCCGGCCGGGAGCTCGCAAGCGCGCGCGATCTCGCCCGCTTGCGCGCGGAGCTTGGCGAAGCCGCCCAACTCACCTTTTCGGCCGCCGGTCCGGAGTTCGAAAGGAGCGGCATCGTCCGGTGGGACTTCGGCGAGCTGCCCGAGACCCTCACGATCGTGCGCAGCGGGCACAAGCTCACCGGATATCCCGCGCTGGTCGAACAGGCCGACGGCCTCGCGCTCAAGCTGCTCGACACCCGCGCCGCCGCCGATGCTGCGACGCGCGCCGCCGTCGTTCGCCTGATACGCCTGCAGCTCAAGGATGCTCTGCGCCGCTGGGAAAAGGACCCGCCGGGGTTTCTGTCTGCGGCGCTGCATCTCAAGCCCGCGGTCGCCAGCGATGCGCTGCTGGAGGATGTGCTCGCGGCGATCTGTGATCGGGCCTTTGTCGGCGATGACGACCTGCCCCGGAACGAGCGGGCCTTCGCCGAGCAGGTCAAGCGCGCCCGCACGCGCCTGCCCGCGGTGGCCGAAGGCTCGCTGCGGGTGCTCGCGTCGATCGCCGCCGAGCACCACGCGCTGTCGCAGAAAATGTCCAGCTTGCCGCCGTCACTCTCGCGCCTGGGCGCCGAACTTCGCGCGCAGCGCGACGCACTCGTGTACCGCGGCTTCTTTTCGGCGACGCCATGGGTGCAGCTCGCACATATTCCCCGCTACCTGAAGGCCCTCGAGCGGAGGCTCGCGAAATATGCAGAAAATCCCGCGCGGGACACAAAACACGCCCAAGCGGTCGCCGAATTGTGGGATCGTTATCGTCAGCGCAGTGACGCCAATCGCGCCCGGCAGCGCCACGAGCCGGCGCTTGAGGCGTTTCGTTGGCAGATAGAGGAACTCCGGGTTTCACTCTTTGCCCAGGAGCTCAGGACGCCCCTGCCGGTGTCATACAAACGTCTGGAAAAGGCCTGGACCGAGGTTTCGCGGGCTTAAGGGGTGTTTTTTTCCTTTGGCAGCCAGAAAGCACGCGTGATACAGTAACTTGCCGCATATTGGGTCCTGCGGCGAGTTGGCGACCGGACCGACCGGCAGATTGCCGGCCGGATTCCAAAGGAACGAGACGCGTGAACGTAACGACGAGCAGCGGCGGGCGGACGGCCCGCGCCGCGGTACCGAAGGACATGGCGAGAATTCTCGGCGATTGCCGCGATCTCGCCATCCATCGGTTGCTGCTGTCGTTTGCGTCGATGCTCGACCGGGTCGGCGATCTGTTGATGTCGCGCGCCGAACGCTCGGACGTTCGCGAGGAACAGTCCCTCTGCCTCGACGCGCGCCAAGCGCTCATCGACCAGCGCGGCAATCTCATGTCCGACTTCGAGAAGCATTTGCGCAAGCTCGTCGACGAGCGCATCGAGGGAAAAAATGATGCCAAGGCCGACTTCTCGTCGGTCGACGCGAAAAAGCTGACGCTGGTCGACACCAGCGCGATGGACGAGTCCGTACTGTCCGGAAACATCATCCGGGTGGTCGAGAACCTGTGTGAAACCGAGCTGCGCGAGCTCAATAGGGGCATCGGCTTTCTGCTCGGCCGTCCCGATCTGGAGACAGACGCCAATCCGCTGGCGCCGACCACGATCGTGCGAGCGTTCACCGAGGCGCTGCATGAGCTCAAAAGCGACACGCGCATCAAGCTCACGATTTTGAAGGAGCTGAACCAGACCTCGCTCGGCGATATCAACGCCATCTACGCCGACCTCAACCGTCACCTGGAAGGGCTCAAGATCGTGCCGAAGAGCCACCACGCGCAGTTCGTGCGCCAGGCGCTGCCCGGTGCCGACGGCAAGGGCACAGCGGCTCCAGGTACAAGCGCGGGGCAGGGCGGAAGTGCGGCGCCGGGCAGCGGTGGCGACATCGATCTGATGGCGCTGCTGCAGCGTCTGGTTGGAGCGGGGCTGCGCGCGCCTCGCGCGCAAATGCCGATGGGATTGCCTCCGGGCGGGATTCAAGTGCCCTCGCTCGGCGCCGGGCAGTCGTATGCCTCGCCGGGCATGGGACCGATGAGCGTCTCCGGCGCTTATCCGATGATGGGAAGCGACGGCGGGACGATCCTGGGCCCGTTCGGCGGTCAGCGCATCCTGGTGACGCCGGAGCTGGGAGAGGCGCTCGCTCGATTGCAGCACGGCGAAACGGGCTTCGATTTCGCCGGGGCGCCCTTGCACGTCGCCGGGCTGCAGCAGGACATGCACAACGTCTTGCGCGATTTGCAGGATTCGCCGCTCGGCGCGAAAGCCAACCAGCTCGAAGCGATGACGATCGAGCTGGTCGCGATGCTGTTCGATTTCATCTTCGAGACCAAGGATCTGCCCGACAGCATGAAGGCGCTGATCGGGCGGCTGCAGATTCCCGTGCTCAAGGCGGCGATGCTCGACGGGGCCTTCTTTTCGAAGAAGTCGCACCCATCGCGGCTGCTGGTCAACGCGCTGGCGCGCGCGGGTATCGGCTGGTCGCCGACGATGGGCCAGGACGACCCGCTGTATCGAAAGGTCGAGACGCTGGTTCATCGCGTGCTCGACGAGTTCGCCGACGACATCGGATTGTTCGACGAGCTTCGCAAGGATCTCGAGGCGTTTCTCGCCGAGGAGGAAAAGACCGCCGAGCTGACGATCCAGTCGACGGCCGAGCAGATCAACCAGCGCGATCGCCAGGAAATCGCGCAAATGGTTTCCAAATCCGAGATCGAGCGCAGGCTCAAGGACTTCCCGGTCCCGAATTTTCTAGCGAACTTCCTGCGCGAGAAATGGCTCGCCACGCTGTCGCAGCTTTTTCTGCAGGAGGGCGAGGAGAGCGCGGCGTGGAGCTCCGGACTGTCGACGCTCGACGATCTCGTCTGGAGCGTGCAGCCCAAGCGCGCCACCGACGACCGCAAGCGGCTCGTTGCGATGCTGCGCAATCTGCTCAAGCGCTTGCACGGTGGTTTGCACAATGTGCAGTGGGGACAGGGCGAGCGCGAACAGTTCATGTCGAATCTGGTCGAGGCGCATGCCGCCGCGGTCAAGCCGAGCCTCGCATCGGCGCCCCTGCCGACCGCTGCGGTGTCCGAAGCCGCGGCTGCGGCGGCCGAGCAGGCGACCGCCGACGGCGACGTCGAGGCCGCAACGCGGGCGCGCGCGCTTGCCGTGGCGATGGCGCCCGCGCCGCCCGCGCCCCCGCCCGAGCCCGAGCCTGAGATCGTACAGGACCGCTTCGCGGATCTCGCGTCGGGTCTCGATCGCGGCATGTGGGTCGAGTTCGAGGGCGAGGACGGTCAACTCGCGTTTGCCAAGCTTGCCTGGGTCAGCCCGCTGCGCGGCACCTATCTCTTTACCAACCGTCAGGGCCAGAAAGCGGTCTCCCTGACGGCGGACGAGCTCGCCGAGCGGTTCCGTACCGACCGTGCGCGGCTGGTCGAAGCCGAGCCGCTGGTCGATCGGGCGTTCACCAGCATGATCCAGACGCTGGAGCAGAAATTCGGCGGCGAAGTCGCCGCCGCCCCCGCCTGATCGCCTGCTGGGCGAGAGCAGGTTCTCACCTGTCGGCGAGCGCCTGCGCAATCTCCGCAACGAGCTCCGGACCCTTGTAGATGAGACCGGTGTAGACCTGCACCAGTGTGGCGCCGGCGGCGATCTTCGCCTGAGCGTCCGCGCCCGACATGATGCCCCCCACGCCGATGATGGGGATTGCGCCGTCGAGCTCCCTGGCAAGTATGCGGATGACCGCCGTCGATTTGGTGAACAGCGGCCTTCCAGAGAGCCCGCCCGCTTCGGCGGCGTGCGGCGATCCCGCGACCGCATCGCGGCCGACGGTCGTGTTGGTGGCGATGACGCCGTCGATCTTGTGCGCGATAAGCGTCCTCGCGATGCGGCGGATTTCCGCGGTGGTCAGGTCGGGAGCGATCTTTACCACCAGCGGCGTGTACTTCCGGTGCTTTTGCGTGAGCTTGGCCTGCTCTGACTTGAGCGAGCCGAGCAGGAGATCGAGCGCGGTGTCCTGCTGCAGCTCGCGCAAGCCCTCTGTGTTCGGAGACGATATGTTAATGGTGACATAGCTCGCGCGCGGATAGACGGTGCGCAGACATGTCAGGTAGTCGGCCGCGGCCCGATCGTTGGGTGTGTCGAAGTTCTTGCCGATGTTCAAGCCGAGAATGCCGCGGTAGCGGGCGCGGTAGGCATTTTCGAGAACGCGGTCGACGCCGTCGTTGTTGAAACCCAGCCGGTTGATCAGCGCCTCGGCCTCGGCAAGCCGGAACATGCGCGGCTTGGGATTGCCCGGCTGCGGGCGCGGCGTCACCGTTCCGCATTCGATGAAACCGAAGCCGAAGCTCGCCAATCCGTCGATATGCAGCGCGTTCTTGTCCAGCCCGGCGGCGAGCCCGACGCGGTTTGGAAATTCCAGGCCCATCACCTCGATCGGCGCGGGAGTTACATGCTGTGCAAAGAGCCGGGAGGCGCCGATCGCGGTCGCGGCATCGAGTCCCGCAAATACGAGCTCGTGCGCGATCTCGGGATCGAGCTTGAAGAATAGAGGGCGGAACAGCGGATAGAGCATCGCAGGAGCATTGCTGGCGGAGCAGCGGCGGGCGGCCGGATGATAACATCGCCGCGATGCGCGGCACGCAGCGACACCTCACTTTCACACTTGCTATCGCAACTTCCGCGTCATGGCGGACGATCGTGGCGTGCACGAGCGCGTGTGCGTTGCTCGCGGCCTCGCCATCACCGGCCCAGCCGGTGGAAGTCGTGCCGGCGGAGAGCAGGCCTGCCCCCGGCGGTTACGCCGCTCGAGCGGATGTACGCGAGTTCATCGGTGAGATGGCAAACGACCACGGCTTCGACCCGCGCGAGTTGCGGCGTCTGTTCGCAAAGGTCCGTTATCAATCCAAGGTCGTCGACGCCATGTCGCGTCCCGTGCTGGCGCCGCCGACGTGGCTCGAATACGCACCGCGGTTTCTCAATCCGTCGCGCATCGACGCGGGCGTCGCGTTCCTGCGCGGCCACCAGGACGTGCTGCAGCGCGCGCAGCGCGAATTCGGTGTCCCTGCGGAGGTCGTCGTCGCCGTCATCGGCGTCGAGACGTTCTACGGCCGCAACACCGGCTCGTACCGGGTGATCGACGCGTTGACTACGCTGGCGTTCGACTACCCGCGCAGGGCGGCATTCTTTCGCGGCGAGCTCAAGCATTTCCTGCTGCTGTGCCGCGAGCAGGGCATTCCTCCGCTGGAAATGAAGGGTTCGTATGCCGGTGCGCTGGGTCTCCCGCAGTTCATGCCCGGAAGCCTGCGCAACTATGCGGTCGACTACGATGCCGACGGCACGATCGATCTCGCCAACGACGCCGACGACGCGATCGGCAGCGTGGCGAATTTTCTTGCGCGCCACGATTGGCAGGCCGGGCAGCCGGTGATGGCGCCTGCGGTGATCGAGCTCGACGCCAGGGACGCCGCGCTGGGCAGGATCGACGGCGGCATGAGCGAGCGTCGATCGCTCGACCTTTGGGCGCGCGACGGGGTTTCGGGATTCGACGTTCCTGCCGATGTCGCGGACGATCCCGTCGGATTGCTCATGCTGGAGGAAACGGGTGGACCCTCGTACTGGATGGTCTTCAACAACTGGTACGTTCTGACGCGCTACAATCGAAGCCGCCTTTATGCGACAGTCGTATGGGAGCTTGCGCAGGCGATCAAGGCCGCCGCCGGTCCTTCTATCGATGAGACAGCACCGCATTGATGTACGCTATCGACTTGTCGATGCGCCGATCGGCCTCATTCCACTCACATCGACGACGATGCGCGTATCCGCCTGGCTTCTCGTTTCGCTGATGCTTCTTTCCGCGTGTGAGCGTGATGCTCAAAAGGCGGATGCCACGCGCGGGGACGTGAGACCGCCGATGGCCGCGGCGTCGGGAGTCGCACGAGCCGACCAGGGCAAGAGCTCGCGCGAGCATCGCGTCATTCCTCTGCGCGCGATGTCCGGAGACGTTGAGATCCTTTACGGCGATCCCGAGGCCGCCGGCGAACCGTTCGTGATGCGCATCCGGGAATTGCCCGGCACTATGGTTCCCCCGCATTCGCACCCGGTCGACGAGCACATCACCGTCGTGCAGGGAGTGTGGTATTTCGGCCAAGGCGAAAAATACGACAGTCACGCGCTCGAAGAGCTCAAAACGGGATCCTATGCGTTCGCGCCCAAGGGAAGCTGGATGTTCGGCTACGCTCCCGAAGAGGCGATCGTTCAGATCCACGGCATCGGACCGTTCAACATTCACTGGCATGGCGGGTTGAAAACGCTCGACGACGCGAACGCACGATCGACTTTCCACTTCGGCAGGGGCGACGAGGTCGTGGCTGCGCGTGGCAGCGGCAGCATCGTCCAGGGTTACGCGTCGGGCGAAATACTCCAGTACGAGATCGAAACACCGGATCGCAGGCGTTTCATGGCCAGCGAAAACGAGATCCGGCCGCGCTGAAGTGCGGCCACCCATCGATGAGCTGAAGGGGGGCGCTTCGCGATGACGTCTTTACAGACACTGCTCGGCATCGAGCTGCCGATCATCCAGGCGCCGATGGCGGGGGTGCAGGACAGCGCCCTCGCGGTGGCGGTTTCCAACGCCGGTGGGTTGGGGTCGCTGCCCTGCGCCATGCTCGGTGTCGACGCCATGAAGAGCGAGCTCGCCGCGATCAAGGCTCGATCGTCTCGACCGCTGAACGTGAATTTCTTTTGCCACTCGCCTGCGGCGCCCGATGCGAAGCGCGAGGCAGCGTGGCGCGCCGCGCTTTCTCCGTACTACGAGGAGTTCAAGCTCGCCACCGACGCTATCTCCTCCGGCCCCGGGCGAATGCCCTTCGGTCCGGAAACCTTGGATGCGCTGAGCGAATTCAAACCCGCTGTCGTGAGCTTTCATTTTGGATTGCCGTCGCCGGAATTGCTCGCGCGCGTCAAGGCGTGGGGCGCGAAGATACTCTCGTCCGCGACGACGGTCGACGAGGCGCGTTGGCTCGAAGCGCGGGGAGTCGATGCCATCATCGCGCAAGGCCTCGAAGCGGGCGGGCACCGCGGCATCTTTCTGTCCGGCGACCTCGCCACCCAGGTGGGGACGCTCGCGCTCCTGCCGCAGGTCATCCGCGCCGTGGGCGTGCCGGTCATCGCCGCCGGCGGCATCGCGGACGCACGAGGCGTGGCGGCAGCGATGTCGCTGGGCGCGGCGGGCGTTCAGATCGGAACCGCCTACCTGCTCTGTCCCGAAGCGACGACGAGCAAGGTCCACCGCGCAGCACTCAAAAGCGAAGCCGCCCGCCACACCGCGCTTACCAACCTTTTCACCGGACGGCCCGCGCGAGGCATCGTCAATCGCCTGATGAAGGAACTGGGTCCGATCTCCGCGGCGGTGCCGGAGTTTCCCCTGGCAACGTCGGCGATCGCGCCCTTGCGCAGCCATGCCGAGAGCCGCGGGAGCGGCGATTTCTCGCCCCTCTGGTCGGGACAGAACGCCACCGGATGCAAAGAGATATCCGCGGCAGACCTTACGCGCGAACTGGGCGCCTAGCGCGAAAGCGTCGATCCAAGCGAGGATGTCCGAAAAGCGCACGTCGCAACCAAACCGAAAGGCGGACCATGCAGAATAGTCTGCTCGTCGTGGTTACCTCATTCGTGGCCGGCATCCTCGTGGCTCCCGCCGATCATGCTTTTGCCGCGGACAACGACGCCAGAAGCACCGTCGCCGCGCTGGACTCCGAATATCAACTCGCGGTCAAGAACAACGATGCGGCAACGATGGATCGAATCCTCGGAGACGATTTCGTTCTGGTGACCGGCCGCGGGAAGACCTACTCCAAGGAGGACTTGCTCAAGGACGCGCGCGCCGGAAAGACGATCTACGAGCGTCAGGAGGAAGTCGAGCAGACCGTTCGCGTCTGGGGCGATACCGCCGTCGTAACGGCGCTCCTGTGGGTCAAAGGCGCCGAGGACGGCAAGGGATTCGACTACAAGCTATGGTTCAGCGACACGTATGTGCGCACGGCGAAGGGCTGGCGTTACGTGTTCGGTCAGGCTTCGCTGCCGTTGCCGAAGGCGCCGTGATTGCCATACGCCGGCTTGAATCCCATGCGAGCTTACGTGAGCATCTGGGAATTCCGCGTCGAACCCGCATCGCTTTCGGAGACGATCGAGTGAGCATCGCCGATGCGCGGCTTCGTCATAGTCCTAAACAAGGAGAGCTGGCGGGCGCAAACCGTCCGAAACGCGCAATCGAGCAGGAGGTTTGTCATGCACGATGACGAGCAGGCGATCCGTCGGCTTATCGCGACCTGGATCAGCGCGACGGAGGAAGGAGACACCGACAGAGTCCTGAGCTTGATGGCAGACGACGCGGTGTTTCTTGTGCCGGGCCAGCCGCCGATGCGAGGCAAGACCGAATTTGCAAAAGCGCAGCGCGCGGTGGGCGAAGCCCGCATTCACGCAACCAGCGAGGTCCAGGAAGTCAGGGTATTCGGCGACTGGGCCTATTGCTGGACCTACCTCACCGTGGTCGTCACGCCACCTCGGGGCGCGTCGATCGAGCGGGCCGGCAACACGCTGTCGATCTTTCGAAGGCAGGCGGATGCCTGGCTGCTCTATCGCGACGCCAATATGCTCGCGCCCGTGCCGGTCAGTTGATCGCGAAGCAATACAGCAGACCGGCGCTGCCGGTCGTACGAAGCGCCTCATCGCTGCATCCGCGCGAAGGATGGGAGGAATTCCACGAGCGCGAAGGCTCGTCGTCCTTGAGTCCCATGCGGTCGTGATGACCGAGTTGCGCGGCGCCTTCGCCGCTCCGGGTCCAGTTGCCGCACGTGTGATCGTCGCTGTCCTTGTAAGCGGTGCCGTCCGCCTGCGATCCGGTGAGTATGTCGTGCTTGTTGGGCGTATCCCCCCGGCCGTTGATCATCTCTCCCTTTTCCGACAATGCCGTCTGCTTGGTCAGGTTGTTGCTGCCGTGAAGCTCCTCCACATTGCGGGCGATGACCACCCCCTTGGCGTTCTTCCACGGGCCATTGCCGATGCGATCGCGCGCGTTGACAGCGGGCGACCCCTGGACTGGCGCGGCGCTGAGGTAAGCATGCCACGTCCGTCCTCCCGCGCCGGCAGCCGCAGCGAGCGTCTGACAATGCTTGTCGGCGCCGGCGAGTCCGCCGTAATCCGCTCCCTTGCCCGAGCCCACACTCGTCACGAAAAACGTCATGTCGGACGCCTGGGCGTTGGCATCGACATTGATAAAGACAGTCGACAGCGCCAGGCACACAGATACGTTGAACTTGAGGGATGTCATCGCGTTCCTCCTTAAAGGGGGTTGTGTTCTGCCATGTGTCCATGGCCGTTTGAAAACACGACCACGGCTCGTATTATTCCCGCAATGCTCGAGCGGCGCGGCTTGCCCGCTTCAAGAAGCGCGCGACGGTTTCGAAAGCGTTCGCACATGTTCGATCAATCCACGCGTCGATGCGTCGACGTCACTCGCTTTGCCGCCGTCGCGGATCGTCGCGAGCAGCGGGCTCGCCAACGCCTTGCCGAGCTCGACGCCCCACTGATCGAACGAGTTGACGCCCATGAGCACGCCTTCGACAAACGTCCGGTGCTCGTAGAGCGCGAGGAGCTGGCCGAGCCGGCGAGGATTGATTTCGGGAAGCATCAACATCGTTGAAGGGCGATCGCCGGGGCACGCGCGCTGCGGCGCCTGCGATTCGATCGCGGAGGGTGCAAGGCCTTTCGCCGCGAGCTCGGCGCGAGCGACGTCGATCGGTTTGCCCACCATGAGCGCCTGAGCTTGCGCGAGTGCGTTGGCCACCAGGATCGCCTGCTGATCGCCGAGCGGGTGGGCGGCGCGGACCGGAACGACGAACTCCACGGGAACGACATGCGTTCCTTGGTGCAGCCATTGGAAGAACGCGTGCTGGCTGTCGGTTCCGGTCCCGCCCCAGAGCGCGGGCGCCGTCGGAGCATCGACCTTCGCGCCGTCGCGGGTCACCGACTTGCCGTTGCTCTCCAGCGCGAGCTGCTGCAGATAGGCCGGCAGCGAGGACAACGCATGCGCATAGGGCACGACGATGCGCTGCGGATGCCCGAGCACGCGCGCATTCCAGAAATCCACCAGCGCGAGCAGGACCGGAAGATTGCGATCGAGCGCTGTTGCGCGAAAATGTGCGTCCATGCTCGCGGCGCCCGCGAGCAGCTCGGCAAATGCATCCCAGCCGCAACGCAGCGCGATGGGCAGGCCGACAGCCGACCACAGCGAATAGCGTCCGCCGACCCAATCCCAGACGGGCAGCGCGTCCTCACCCGCGACGCCGAAGGCGCGCGCTGCTCCCGCGTTGCCCGTCACTGCGACGAAATGACGCGACAGTGCGCCCGCAGCGCCCAGCGCCCGCGTCAGCCAGTTTCGCGCGGCATGCGCGTTGGCCAGCGTCTCGCTGGTCGTGAAGGTTTTCGATGTGACGATGAACAGCGTGCTGGCCGGGTCGAGGGTGCTAAGCGCGCGTGTCAATTGCTCGGGGTCGACGTTGGACACGAACGCGACATCGACGCCACCGCTGCGTGAGGCGCGAGAACCCGCAAGCGCTTCGCACACGAGCTTGGGACCGAGATCGGACCCGCCGATGCCGAGATTGACGACGTGACGGATCGGCCGCCCCGAGGCGCCCAGCCGGAGGCGCCCTCGCAACTGGGCTTCGAGCGTACGCATGCGCGCTTGCGCGGCGCGGATCATCGGAACGATATCAGTGCCGTCGACACGCACGGGTGAGTCCGTCTGCTGGCGCAGCGCGGTGTGCAGCGCGGGCCTCCCTTCCGACAGATTGATTTTCTCGCCGTTGAAAAGGCCTTCGATCCAGCCCGAAAGGTTGCGCTCCTGCGCATGCGCCACCAGCAGCGCCATCGTCTCAGGCGTAAGGCGCTGCTTCGACCAATCCGCGAGCCAATCGTCCCAGACCAGAGACATCCGTGCGAAGCGCTCCGGCAAAGCGTCGAAAAGAGTCGTCAGCGCACGGCCCCGAAGGGCGCGATGGTGTTCGATCAGCGCTTGCCAGGTAGAAGAGGCGATCGAAGAGTTCATCGTCGGGAGGCGGCTGATACGTGATGCTGCAACGCCCGCGCAGCATAAGCGATAGCAGCCGGGGCGGGCAAACTCGCGACGAACGACGAGCAGCATCGCCGTGCTCTGCTCACCACCGTGCGGACGGGGTCGACCTGAATGGCGCGTGGTGGCGCTACTACGAACTCAATCGCGTGCGCGCGCGAGAATCGCGCCGGTCCGTAAAAGGATTGTCCAAAAGCCGCTATGGCCGATTGAATATTCGGACGCATTTCGCGCGGGGATTGTACGTTTTACAAACAGGCATGCGTGGGTATCCTTATTCTGCTCGGTTTGGATGGGTCCCGGTCCCGGCATCCTTCTTGCTCTTGGAAGCCATTACGACAAACGCTGCCTCGTGACCGACGCTCCTGCAATGCTGAAGGTTTACATCGTGGAGGATTCGCCGATCATCCTTCGCCTGCTGACGCGCGCGGTCGAGTCCGCAGGCGCGGAGCTTGTGGGGCACAGCAACAGCGCACGACAGGCCATCGACGATCTATCGACGCTCGAGCCGGATCTTATCGTGCTCGACATGGTCCTGAGTGCGGGGAGCGGGCTCGACGTGCTTGGGGCCCTGCAGGAACGCGGTCTCGCACGCGCGTCGGCCAAGGTCGTATTCACCAATCACGCGACCCCCGAACATCGCGAACGCAGCCTTGCGCTGGGCGCGACGCATTTCCTGGACAAATCCTCCGAAGGTTGGCAGGCGCTGGAATTGATAGGCAAGATGGCGTCCGAGAAACGGGTTGGCGACAGGAGGTCACGCGATCCCTATTTCGGCGAGCCCAACAATCATGGCGGACACGGCTAGCTCGACGCTTGGAGAGAAGCGATGGAGGAACCTAAGATCAGGCAGGAGCTGTACAGAGTGATGGACGCGCTTGTCGCGTTGAAGATCGATTTGAGTTGCGATCCGCACATTCCGGGCGAGTCGCTTGTGCTGTCGGCAACGAAGGCGCGCGACGCATGCGAGGCATTGCACAGCGCAACGGCGTCGATCAAGCAGCTCGCCGCCGCACTCAACGGCGAGACGCCTAGCGACGGGTCCAAGCACTAGCGGAGGCGTGCCGAGCTCGCGCCGCCATCGCTTCGGCGGGGCACGCGCGAAAGATCCGGGGTTTGCACTTCCGGGTTGACTCGCTGGACGCAGCGGCTATACTTCGATGTACCGTATATCCGATGGGTATGTCGATGCCGCCCCGTTCGCGCCGCCCGTATGCCCACCTCAGCCGCCGCGCCCAGGATGCAGAGACACTCCCTCGGCTGACGCCGCGGCAAAAACAGATCCTGGACTGGATTCGAAGCTTCATCGATACCAGAGGCATGCCGCCCACCCGCGCGGAAATTGCCGCGGGCCTGGGGTTCTCCACGCCGAGCTCGGCGGAGGACCACTTGCAGGCGCTCGCAAAAAAAGGCGCCTTGGAGCTCGTGCCGGGCGCATCGCGAGGTCTGCGTCTGAAAGATATCCCGGGGGTGCCGACCCAGGGGACGCTGCCGCTGATCGGACGCGTCGCGGCCGGCAGTCCGATTCTCGCGGTCGAGCACATCGAGGCGCACTACGCCGTGGATCCCACCCTGTTCTCACCGCGCGCCGACTATCTGTTGCGCGTGCGAGGGACCAGCATGAAGGATGCAGGCATCCTGGACGGCGATCTCCTCGCCGTGCACAGGACGGCGGAGGCGATCTCGGGACAAATCGTCGTCGCGCGCATCGACGACGATGTCACCGTCAAGCGCTTCCGGCGTCGCGGAAGAGACATCGTGCTGATGGCGGAGAACGCCAGGTTTGCCCCGATCGTCATCGAGCCGGACGGGAAGGCGTTTTCAATCGAAGGCATCGCGGTCGGCCTTATCCGCAATGGAGACGGAAGGCGCTGAACCCGCTACCCTCGAGCGCGATGCAGTGAAGGATTTGCAAGATCGTCCAACCACAGAAGGAGCGTATCCATGGTTCAAGCTATTCCGTCCGGTTATGCAGGAGTAACGCCCTATCTCATCGTGCGAGACGCGGCGAAGCTGCTGGATTTCTACAAGAAGGCGTTCGGTGCGACCGAAGTGATGCGCCTCCCGGCGCCCGGAGGTAGAGTCGCTCATGCTGAGATCAAGATAGGCGACGGAATGGTGATGCTCGCCGACGAAATGCCGGAGATGGGGCACAAGAGTCCCCAAACGCTGGGCGGCACGCCGATCACGCTGATGTTTTACGTCGCCGATGTCGACGCGCAGTTCGCCCGCGCCGTTGCTGCGGGAGGCGAGGTCACGCATCCTCTCAAGGACCAGTTCTACGGCGACCGCAGCGGAACGATTGCCGATCCTTCCGGCCATGTGTGGACGATCGCGACGCACAAGGAAGACGTGTCGCCGGAGGAGATGGATCGCCGCATGAAGGCGATGACGTCTGGGGACCAGAAATAGTCGGGCGGGAGCATCGCCGACACGACGGCAAGCGCTTCGCGTGACACCCCGCGGCGTCGCGTACGGCAGGCGAATCGTCGCTCCTCCTCGCGGTGCCGCTATAATGGCGCTACTCGCGACGCCGATGGGTGTCGTCGCGTCCAGGCCACGCGATGCGCATTCTTCTCAGCAACGACGACGGATATTTTTCTCCCGGACTTGAACGCCTCGCCGCGGATCTCGCCTCCCAGGCAGAGATCACCGTCGTCGCCCCCGAGCGCGACCGGAGCGGGGCGTCCAACTCGCTGACCCTGGATCGGCCGTTGACCGTTCGCAGAGCGGCCAATGGATTCCTTTTCGTCAACGGCACACCGACCGATTGCGTGCACCTCGCGGTCACGGGGCTGCTCGAGGACTTGCCCGACATGGTGATCTCGGGAATCAACCTCGGCGCGAACATGGGCGACGACACCATCTATTCCGGCACCGTCGCTGCCGCGATGGAAGGCTATCTTCTTGGCATACCATCGATCGCGGTATCGCTCACCAGCAAGGCGGGCAAGCATTTCGAGACTGCGGCAAAAGTAATCGCCGACCTGTTGCTGCAGCACCGCCGCCAGCCGTCGGGCGCGTGGCTTCTCAACGTCAATGTTCCGGATGTTCCTTACGCGGAGCTCAAAGGGCGGCGCGTGACGCGCCTGGGGAAACGGCACAAAGCCGAGCCGGTGATCAAGACGCAAACGCCGCGCGGTGAAACCTGTTATTGGGTCGGCGCAGCCGGCGCCGCCGCGGACGCCGGCGCGGGCACGGATTTCGACGCCATCGAGCGAGGCTTCGTCTCCGTGACGCCGCTGCAGATCGACCTCACCAATCACGCCGACATGCCCCGTGTAACCGCGTGGCTCGACGCGCGAGTGGAGACAGGCGCAAACGCATGACCGCCGGTGTGGAAAAATTCGACGGCATCGGCATGACGTCGGCGCGCACTCGCGTGCGCATGGTCGAGCGGCTTCGCGAGCAGGGCATTCGCGACGAGGCCGTGCTATCGGCGATGACCGCGGTGCCCCGCCATATCTTTGTCGAGGAAGCGCTCGCGATCCGGGCATACGAGGACAGCCCGCTGCCGATCGGCTCCGGGCAGACGATTTCCCAGCCCTACGTGGTCGCCCGCATGACCGAGCTCCTGCGCGCAGGCGGGAAGCTCAAGCGTGTGCTCGAAGTCGGCACCGGCTGCGGCTATCAGACCGCGGTCCTCGCGCATCTTGCCGAAGAGGTGTACACGGTCGAGCGCCTTGGAGCGCTGGTCGCCAAGGCGCGTCGCAATCTTCGAGCGCTCAAGGTCGACAACGTGCGCATCAAGCACGGAGACGGGTCGGCGGACCTGGGCGAAGACCTCGAAGTCGACGGCATTATCGTCACCGCTGCCGCGACGCGGATTCCCGCCGCGCTGCTGCGCTATTTGAAGACGGGCGGCCGTATGGTG
Organism: uncultured beta proteobacterium; assembly: GCA_963745385.1. Taxonomy (GTDB): domain Bacteria; phylum Pseudomonadota; class Gammaproteobacteria; order Burkholderiales; family Casimicrobiaceae; genus PALSA-1003. The sequence continues at coordinate 24,211 of CAVUXI010000027.1, read as the reverse complement.
CTGCCGCTGACCAGCCGCGATGACGATCTGCGCGGAATCCAGCGCCTGACGGTCATCGACAAGACGGCAGACGGTAGCCGCGAGCAGACATACGACGCGGTAAGATTCGTTCCCTTGCTTCCCGGACTCGCATGACGCGCCACTGCCGCACATTCCTGGCCGCTTTCGCTGTCGGTCTGGCGCTCGCCGGCTGCATGACCCGCCCTCCGGCGCCGGTCGACGAGCGCCCGCCGTTTCCCGCATTCCGTCCGCCGCCCGCACCTCCGCCCGCGCCGCCCACGCGCGAGGCCGAGACGCGCGTGCAGACTTATGTGGTCAAGCGCGGCGAGACGCTCGCGCAGATCGCGCTCGATCACGGCGTCGACTACCGCGAGCTCGCGGCGTGGAACAACATCGAGAATCCCAACGTGATTCGCGTAGGGCAGGTTCTTGTATTGGGACCTGGCGGGCAGGGTGCAGCCGGCGGTGCGAGCGCGTCGCCGGGCGTGACGACTGCGCCACTCGTGACCGCGCCGCCGATCGGCGGCCCGGGCGAAGGACGTCCTTCGCGAGCGAACACGCGTCGTATCAAAAGCGAGCCGAAGGCGCTGAAGGTACCGTATTCGGAACAGGCTCTGGCTCAATTGAACGCCGCGCCGCCGCATCCGCCCGCCGCTCCGCCGCCGAGCCTGGCCACTCCGGTGCCGGCACCTGCGCCTGCCGTCGTGCCGCCCGTCGTTGCGACGCCTTCGCCGAGCGCCAGCGCGGCGCTGCCGCCGAAAGCCGAGTCGGCGCGCGTACCCGAGATCGACGACGACAAGATCGACTGGATCTGGCCCGCCAGCGGGAAAGTCATCGCCGGATTCTCGGAAAACGCCAACCTGAAGGGCATCGACATCGGCGGCAAGGCCGGCCAACCGGTGCTCGCCAGCGCCGCCGGCAAAGTCGTGTACGCGGGGTCGGGGCTGCGCGGCTACGGCAAGCTCATCATCGTCAAGCACAACAACACCTTCCTGTCGGCGTATGCGCACAACCGCGAAATCCTGGTGAAGGAAGGCCAGCACGTGAACAAGGGACAAAAGATCGCCGAGATGGGCGACACCGACGCGGACCAGGTCAAGCTTCACTTCGAAATCCGCCGGCTCGGCAAGCCCATCGATCCCTCCAAGTATCTGCCGCCGGCATGAAGTCCGACAGGACGGGCTTCGACGATGACAGCGATGGTCTCGTCGGCCGCGACCGAGCCGGATACCCTGACCCGAGAGCTTCCGCTCGACGTTCCCGCGATCGGCGTCGGCGCCGACTTCCTCAACGACATCACCCAGATCTACCTGAACGAGATCGGCCAGAACCCGCTGCTGTCGCCGGCGGCGGAGCTCGAATACGCGCGCGCGACCCGCGACGGCGATTTCGCGGCGCGGCAGAAGATGATCGAGCACAACCTGAGGCTGGTCGTCAGCATCGCCAAGCACTATCTCAATCGCGGCCTGACGCTCGGGGACCTCATCGAGGAAGGCAACCTCGGCTTGATCCACGCGCTCGAAAAATTCGATCCGGAGCGCGGGTTTCGCTTCACGACGTACGCGACGTGGTGGGTGCGGCAGTCGATCGAGCGCGCCATCATGAATCAATCACGCACCATGCGGCTGCCCGCGCACGTCGTCAAGGAGCTCAACATCGTGCTGCGCGCGCTGCGGCATCTGGAGACGCACGGCGCAAAATCGCGATCCCACCCTCGACGACGTTGCTCACCTTCTAGGCAAGCCGGTCGAGCAGGTGCGCAAGGTCCTTGGGTACAACGAGCACATCACTTCGCTCGATGCGCCGTTCGACAGCGACCATGGAATGTCGGTCGGCGATCAGCTCACCGACGACGACGCTCCCAGCCCCGAGCTCGTCCTGCACAACAGCGAGATCGAGGGCTGGATCAAGACATGGCTCGACGAGCTGTCGGAGCGACAGCGACGCGTCATCGAGCGCCGCTACGGCTTGAATGGCATGGATGTGGCAACGCTGGAACAGCTCGCCGTCGAGCTCGGCGTCACGCGCGAGCGGGTGAGGCAGATACAATCGGAAGCGCTGGACAAGCTCCGCGCACGATTGCGGCGTCGCGGCTTGTCGCGCGACGCGCTGCTGTAGCGGCGCGAGCCACCCGGCGCGGGGCCCCACACGAAGTGTGGGGATCGACGGGGAATTGCGAGTCGACGCTTGAGGCCGACAACTCGGCGTTTAGTATTTCGGTGAATGTAAAGGAGGCCGAGGCGCGAGCCACCCGGCGCGGGGCCCCACACGAAGTGTGGGGATCGACGGGGAATTGCGAGTCGACGCTTGAGGCCGACAACTCGGCGTTTAGTATTTCGGTGAATGTAAAGGAGGCCGAGACGCGAGCCACCCGGCGCGGGGCCCCACACGAAGTGTGGGGATCGACGGGGAATTGCGGGGTGCGGCGCGAGCCACCGGCCGAGGGACCCGCTAAGCGGGATCGGCCGGGAATTGCGAGTCGACGCTTGAGGCCGACAACTTGGCGATTGAAATTTCGTCGAATGTAAAAGAGGCCGGAGACGCTTGAGGCCGACAACTCGATGTTTGATATTTGGTGCCAGGTTAAGGAGGCCGAGGCCCGAATTTATTCGGGCGCGTTATCATCCGCCGGCACCGCGTGCGAATCAATTCGCACCTACAGCGCATCATCCGCCGGCACCGCGTGCGAATGAATTCGCACCTACAGGCGCTTCATTTCGGGGCTCCGCTGAGGGTGCGTGGTGACGGCAATGCGTGCACGCCGGCGGCAAGCTCGCGGAGCAGCTTCTCGCGCGACGCGCCGGGCGCCCCGTAGCGCAGGAGCGCATAAGTCCGTGCGATGCGGTCGAACGACGCTGCCCACCGCGGCCAGTGGACGCTCGCGCGCTCAGCGTACGCGAGCGGTCCCTCGTCCCGCCGCCGCGTGAGTCCCGCACGGGCAAGCCGCCGGCACGCGCTTCGCCACAATTCAATCTCCGCGTCGACGCGCGATTTGCGCAAGTGGATGACGGTGAGGACGGCGAGCCCCCACAGGAAGGTCGCCGTCGCGATCAGCGCAACCAGGTGCCATGGACGCGCTCCATCGAGACCGACGTCACGCAGGAAATCCCGCTGCCTGTCGAGATTGAATCCGACGACGCCGCGCTGCCATTGGTAGTTGACCGAGTCCCAGTGGAGCCTGAGACTCTTGAGCCATGTCATCTCCAGGCGCGCGAGATAGGGAACCGGCTCGCCGGCCGGAAGCGCAGCGCCCAAGCCCCGCTCGATGCGCGACGGCGCGACCGCGGCGGTGGGGTCGAAACGTGTCCATTGGCCGTCGATCATCGCCTCCGCCCATGCATGCGCATCGGACTGGCGCACGATCATGTATTCGCCGTCGGGGTTCATTTCGCCGCCCTGATACCCGGTGACCACGCGCGCGGGAATTCCCGCGGCGCGGAGCATCACGACAAACGCGCCGGCGTAGTGCTCACAGAAGCCCCTTCGCGAGTCGAACAGGAACGCGTCGACGGGATCGCGGTCGAGCAGCGGCGGGGCGAGCGTGTAGACAAACGCTTCGTCGTGGAACCAGTTGAGCACCGCTGAAATGTATTCCCGGTCCGAGGAGGCGCGTCCGCGCATCTCCTGTGCAAGCGCCCGCGTGCGCGGATTGTTGCGCGGCAATTGCAGGCTCTCGCGCGGATTGTCGTCACCCGCCGGAAAGGAATTGCGCACCGTCGATCGTTGCACGTAGCGCACCGCCTGCACGACGGGGGCGCGAGCGAAAAGCTGCTGGTCGTAGGTCAAAGTCGCGATGGGTGCGACCGAGCCCGTCACCGGATCTCCGCTCGGCGGACGAGGCAGCGAGGACGGGAACTCCAGCGCGAACAGCCACGCCTTGCTGTGCGGCTCCAGCGTCACGGTATATTCGATCGCGCGTCCGAGGGACGGCGCCAGCCGACCGCCCTGCAGCCTGTACGCGACGCGCCAGCTGCTCCCGTCGAAGCGGCTGAGCACGGGCCCCCGCCAGTATCGTTGCGAGGGCGGCGGCGGATTCCCGGCGAAATCGACCCTGAACGCCACCGCGTCGGAGAGCGATAGCTGGCTGATCGATCCGGGCGACATCGTGTCGGAGAGACCCGAGGTCGCGCCGGCGTCGGATGGCATTCCCCACAGAGGCCCCGCCAGCCGCGGAAAAAGCACGAACAGGAGAGCCGCCAGCGGAATGCCTTGCACGACGAGCCTGGCGGTTGCCGCCAGCTGTTGCCGCCAGAGCGGTTGCGCGCCGGTGCTCGAGCGCAGCGCGGCGAGCGTGCCGCCCAGCGCGAGCAGCAGCGGAATCGCGGCGATCGCGGCAAAAATGCCTTGGGTGAAAAAGAACTGCGTCACCGAGAGGAAGAGCGCGAGGCAGACGAGCAGCATGCCGTCGCGGACACTTCGCGCCTCGATGAACTTGATCCCGAGCAGGATGTAGAGAAACTGAACGCAGGGATCGCGCGAAAGAAAATAACCGAACTCGGTCCGGATGGCGATCGCGGCGGCGACCGCGAAGATCGGCAGCAGCCACCGCCGCAGCGGCGTCGGTGCGTGCAGGCGCTCAGGCAGGAATATCCGTGCAAGCACCGGCCCGCTGCCCAACGCGACGATCCATATCGGAATGTGGGTGACGAGCGGGAGCTGAGCGCACGCGATCAGCGCGGCAATCCAGCGCAATTGCAGCGGCGATAGCGGAGGGGCTGTCCGTCTCGGCTTCATCGCGCACCCGCGTCGGGAAACAAGGCGAGCGCAGCGAGCGTAGTGCGCCGGTGACCTGCGCCCTGGCCCAAGGGAACGTCCGTACCGGGGATGCGCAGCGCGAACGGCCGCGCTTCGCGCTCGGCCGCGAGGACCCAGGCGCATAGGCGCGAAAGACGGTTCTCGGCGTCCAAGGCGGCGGCAGCTCGGACCAGTCCAGCGTCAGTGCGCCACCACCGCCGCTGCCTTCGAATTGCTTGGTGTACCAGCCCGCGCCGCGCGCGACGGCTTTCCAGGCGACCCGGTTATGAGGGTCGCCGGTCTGATAGTCGCGCACGCCCGCGAGCTCCGCGTCGGAGGCTTCCGCGGATCGGCGCGAATCCGAGCCCCGCACACCGAGCGGAAGCGGTGGCGCACCTGCCTCCGGCGCGGGATAAACGACGCCCGCAAGCGGAAAGTGAACATACGACCAGGCGCGCCACAACCCGAGCGGAAAATCGCTCGACAGTGTTACGCGTCCCAGATCGCGGCGTCCGCGGCGGCGCGCCGTTATCGAAATGGACGCAGGGCGCGTCGCGGCCGCCGGGACGTCGATGACTTCCGCATGTCCATCCTGCGCGGTCACCAGGAGTCCGACGCGATCGCGCGCGTTGCTCGCGATCGACAGCGTGAAGGCGAGCTCGCCCCCGGCAAACGCCTCGCCCGCGGCGACCGGAGCGACGGCGACTCCCGCAAGATTTCGAAATGTCGCAAGCAGCGCCGCCGCGACAAGACCGCCGACGATGAACACGAACGCGTAGCCGAGCGACAGCGCATAGTTCATTGCGGTGAGCAGCATGATGAGGAGCGTGGTCATCAGCGCCGCCCCGCGCCCGGTCGGCAGGATATAGATGCGGCTGTGGCGGAGCACGACCGGATCGACGTCGGCCGGCGCAAGGCGCCACATGCGCTGGCGCATCCGTGTGGACCACGATGCGATGTTGGCGGGTACCACGCGGCTTGGCTTGTTGCGTCCTCGAACGGCGCGAGGGTCGCGCGAGGACTCGCGCTACGGCAGGGTCACCGAGCGCAGCAGCGCCTCGGCGAGCGGCGCGCCGGCCCGGGTGCTTCCGGCAATGCGATGCCCCGCGACTGCGGGAAACACCGCCTGAATGTCTTCCGGCAGCACCATCGGTCGGCCCGCCAGGAGCGCCCACGCACGCGCGGCCGCGACGAGCAGCAGTCCTGCCCGCGGAGACAATCCGCGATGCAAACCGGGCAGCGAGCCCGCCCCGCCGTTTGCGCGCGATGCGGCGAGCAGCGCCTGCACATAGTCGAGCAGGGCCGGCGCGACGTGGACCGCCGCGGCCTCGCGTTGCCATGCGAGCAGCGTCGCAGCGTCCGCGCACGGCGCGAGCGTGGGTATGCGGGCGCGCCTGTCGCCCGATATCAGCAGCTCACGCTCGGCGGCGGGATCGGGATAGCCGAGCTCGATCGCCATCAAGAAGCGATCGAGCTGCGATTCAGGCAGCGGATAGGCGCCGATCTGTTCTGCCGGATTTTGGGTGGCGATGACAAAAAACGGCGTAGGCAGCGGCCGCGTCTGGCCGTCGATCGACACCTGCCGCTCCTCCATCGCCTCGAGCAGCGCGCTTTGCGTCTTCGGAGGCGCGCGGTTGATCTCGTCGGCCAGGACGACCGAGTGGAAGATCGGCCCCGCATGAAACCGGAACACGTGCGATGCGGGATCGAAAATCGATACGCCGAGCACATCGGCGGGCAGCAGATCGCTGGTGAACTGGATGCGTGTGTACTGCAGCCCGAGAGTGCTTGCCAGCGCCTGCGCCAGGGTCGACTTGCCGACCCCGGGAATGTCCTCGATCAGCAAGTGACCGCGCGCGAGCAGACATGCGAGCGCCAGCTTGAGTGGTGTCTGCTTGCCGACGACGATGAGACCGAGCTCGCCCAGCGCGAGTGCCAGGCGATCGGTAACGGATACAACTTGGGTGTCGGCGGGGCGTACGGTCATCGATGTCATCCACGACACGCAGCAAGAAAGATGCCACTATAGCAGGCGTCGCTCTGAGGGCCGGTCTTTGGCATCGCAGCCGGCGCCGCGCTACACTTGCAGCGCCTCCCGTCCGAGCTTGGCCGCGGGCGCCGCCCGTTTTTTGACTTCCTTCGAACCTCCGTGCCGATCGCGTACATCACACATCCGTCGTGCCGGCTTCACGACATGGGGCCGTATCACCCCGAATGCCCCGAGCGGCTCGATGCCATCCACGACCGCCTCATCGCAGGCGGCCTGGACGCCCTCTTGCTGCACTACAGCGCGCCGGAAGCAACGCGCGAGCAACTCGAGCGGGTGCACACGATCGAGCTACATCGACGAGCGTCGAGGAGGCGAGCCCGGCGTCCGGGATTCATTATCTCGATCCCGACACCGCGCTCAATCCGGACTCGCTTTCCGCCGCGCGCCATGCCGCGGGAGCCGCGGTGCTCGCGACCGACCTCGTCGTAGGCGGCGAATGCAGCGCGGCGTTTTGCGCGGTGCGCCCGCCGGGTCATCACGCGACGCGAACGCGCGCCATGGGATTCTGTCTGTTCAACAATGTCGCGGTCGGTGTCGCGCACGCGCTGCATGCGCACGGCCTCAAGCGCGCCGCGGTCGTCGACTTCGACGTCCATCACGGAAACGGAACCGAGGAAATCTTTGCGGGCGACGACGACGTGATCATGGTGGGCACGTTTCAATATCCGCTCTACCCGTATTCGGGCGTCGACCCGCTCGGTCCGAACATGTTCAACGTTCCGCTATCGCCGGGCAGCGGCAGCGAGGCGTTTCGCGCCGCGATCCTGTCCAGGTGTCTTCCGGCGCTCGATGCGTTCGAGCCCGAGATCATTTTCGTGTCGGCCGGTTTCGACGCGCACCAGGAAGATCCGCTCGCCAACCTCAAGCTTACCGACGCCGACTTTGCCTGGGTGAGCGGCGAGATCGCCAAGGTCGCCGCACGCCACGCGCAGGGCCGCGTGGTATCCACGCTGGAAGGCGGCTACTCGCTGCCGGCGCTGGGCCGAAGCGCGGAGGCGCACATTCGCACGCTGGCGGGGCTGTAGATCCGGAATGGAGCGCAGGCGTTTCTTAAGTGCGTGCGCCGCGCTGGCCGGTATGGCCGGCGTAAGCGATGCGCCGGCGGAATGGCTCTCGACGGCGCCGCACCTCTACGAGCGCTCGCGCCTCGTCGACGTCTTCGGCGAGCCGCTCAAGGCGGGCAAGCTCGCGACGCGCACCAATTACGTGTTCCACTATCCGTTTGCGGGAACGCCGTGCTTTCTGCTCGATCTCGGCCGGCCGGTCGCCAGCGCGGACCGGCTCTTGCGCTCGAACGGCGCGCAGTACGGGTGGAGCGGCGGTGTCGGGCGCGCTCGCTCCATCGTAGCCTATTCCGCGATATGCGCGCACAAGCTTGCATACCCGACGCGCGAGGTGAGCTTCATCCGCTTCCAGGCCGACCGCTCGCCGACGTCCGACGGCAACGTCATCCATTGCTGCGCCGACCATAGCGTTTACGATCCGTCCGCGGGCGCGCGCGTCGTCAGCGGGCCGGCGCCTCAACCGCTCGCGGCGATCCTGCTCGACTACGACGCCGAGCGAGACGAGCTCGCGGCGCTCGGCACGGTGGGCGCCGAGCAGTTCGACGCCTTCTTCACCAAATACGACTTCAAGCTCGCGCTGGAATACGGCCAAGGCAAGGCGAAGGTCCCGGCAGGCTCCACCACCGTGGTCCGCGAGATGACGCAATATTGCAGGCAGACGATTCAGTGTTGAAATTAGTGGCGCTGCGCATCGGTGCGCGGCTGGTCCTCGACTGGACGTCATGGGCGGCGATCGCGCTTGCGGTCGTGCTGGCGAATTCCGGTGTCGAGCATCTGCGGCCCGACGCCGCTCTGCTGCGTCATTACCAGGACGCGGCCGGCATGGCGGCCCTCGCGTACACCATCGGCATCCTTCAACTTGTCGCTGCCGCGGCGATGATCTGGCGGCGGACGCGCTATGGCGCTTGTGCGGCGCTCATCGCGATGCTGATCATTTCGATCGGCAATCAGATTATCGACGGACGAGCCGGCGACGGCTTGATCGGACCTCTATCGATGCTCGTGGTTGCCGCAGCGATCGCCCGCGCCGAGCGCCGCAGGAACGCTCAAGCTTCGGGCATCGCAGCGTAACCCGGCTGCGCTTCGACGCGCGCGAGCCAGTCGCGTATCGCGGGATAGCGGCCGAGATCGAACCCGCCTTCACTCGCGACGTGTGTGTAGGCGTAGAGCGCGATGTCGGCGACGGTATAGCGCGGCCCGGCGAAGAAGTCCTGCTTTTCCAGATGCTGCTCCATCACGCCGAGCGCACGATCGCCGCCTTCGCGCTTGCTTTGGGCGAGCTCGGCGACGGACGCGGGATCCGGATGGAACCGGCGCAGGTAGCGGGCGACCGCAATGTAGGGCTCGTGGCTGTACTGCTCGAAGAACATCCATTGCAGAGCCCGAGCGCGCTGCAGGCGATCGGTGGGAACGAGCGTCGATCCGTCGGCGAGATAGACCAAGATGGCGTTCGACTCGGACATCCATAGCCCGGGCTCGATCTCCAGCACGGGAACCTTGCCGTTCGGGTTCATCTCGAGGAATTCCGGCGTGCGCGTCTGCCCGCGGCCGGGATCGATCTCCGTCCACGAATAGGGCAGACGGAGCGCTTCGAGAACCATGCGCACCTTGTGGCAGTTGCCGGATGCCGACATGCCATAGACTTTGTACATCGCTCGATCTCCCCGAACACGCGACCGGCTTCCCGCCACGAAGACGCTGCGCGGATGCACTACAATCGGCGCGAAGCTCGCAACGCGGCGGCTTTCCTGTCCTTCAGAATGTTACCCGCTTCCGACCCGCAAGCGTCCGCCGTCATCGAAGTGCGCGACCTGCGCAAGCAGTTCAAACAGGTCGACGCTGTCAACGGCATCAGCTTCGACGTTCAACGCGGCACGACCACGGCGCTCCTCGGCGGCAACGGCGCCGGCAAGACAACGACGCTGTCGATGCTGCTGGGCGTGCTCACGCCCAGCGCCGGCACCATCCGCATGCTCGGCGAGGACATGCTTCGCCATCGCTATCGCGTGCTGCCGCGGATCAATTTTACCTCGCCGTACGTCGACCTGCCGAAACGCCTTACGGTTGCCGAGAACCTTCTCGTCTATGCGCGCTTGTACGGCGTGGCGCGGCCGCGCGAGCGCCTCGACGAGCTCGCGCTCGAGCTCGACCTCGGCGAGTTTCTGCGGCGGCCCTACGGAAATCTTTCCGCGGGGCAGCGGACGCGCGTAAGCCTCGCCAAGGCGCTGCTCAATCGCCCGAGCGTGCTGCTGCTCGACGAGCCGACGGCGTCGCTCGATCCCGACGTGGGCGATCGCATGCGCACGCTGCTCGAGCAATATCAGAAAAAGAGCGGCTGCACGATGCTGCTGGCGTCGCACAACATGGGCGAGGTCGAGCGGATGTGCAACGACGTGATCATGCTGCGCGCCGGCATCGTGGTCGACCGCGGCTCGCCGCAGGCGCTGCTCTCGCGCTACGGGCGCGAGAACATGGACGACGTTTTCCTGGACATCGCCCGCGATCGAAGCGCGCCCGATCACGGCGTCAGCCCCGATGGGCACGCCGAAGGAATCGTGTCGTGAGCGCCATGATCATGGCGGCAAGCGGATCGGCGAACCGCATCGTCGCGCTGGTCGAGCGCCACGCCTACCTGCTGCTCAAGTCGTGGCCGCGCGTGGTGTCGATGGCGTACTACCCGACGGTGACCATGATCATGTGGGGGTTCGTCACCGTTTATCTGCGCCCGACGAGCAATTTCCTCGCCGACGCGCCGGGCCTTTTCATCGGGGCGGTGCTCCTGTGGGACATCCTGTTCCGGGGCCAGCTTGGCGTCTCGCTGACTTTTTTCGAAGAGATGTATTCGCGCAACCTCGGCAACCTGTTCGTGAGCCCGCTGCGCGCGTGGGAGCTCATCGTCGGCCAGCTCGTCATGAGCATGCTGCGCACGCTGATCGGCGTCGGCGCCGCGTGCGTGTTCGCGTATTTCCTGTTCCGCTATTCGATTTTTTCGCTCGGATTTCCGCTTCTCGCGTTTTTCGTCAACCTCATCATCTGCGGCTGGGCGATCGGGTTGGCGGTTTCAGGGCATGGTGCTGCGATGGGGATTGGGCGCGGAGGAGCTCGCCTGGGCGGCGGTGTTTCTGCTCGCCCCGGTCTCCGGCGTCTACTATCCCATCGGCGTCCTCCCCGATTGGCTTCAGGTCATCGCGCGCGCCGTGCCGACGAGCTACGTCTTCGAAGGGATGCGTGCCGTGCTGCTCGAGCACAGCTTCCGCACCGATCTGTTCATGAAGGCGTTGGCCATCAACGGGCTGTACATGGTGGCGGGCATCGCCTTTTACCTCCTCGCGATTCGCTACGCGCGAAAGCACGGCATGCTGATGCAGATGGGGGAGTAAAAAAACAGGAGCGCCGACAAGCGGCGAGCCCCAGCCGCGTCCGTCCAAATCGATCGGTTCTGCCGCTCTGTTGCGCGCAACAATCCGCGGTCGTATGCTACATCGTCAACTGGAACCAAAGGAGGCGAGCCATGCCTCAGCGCCAGATACGAGATGTGGTAAAGGGTCAGAAGATCGTCACGACCGTGGCCAAGACCACCGTCCGCGAGGCCGCGCGGATGATGAAAAAAGCCAAGGTCGGCGCCGTGATGGTGGTCGATGCTGAGGGGCGCCTCGCCGGGATTTTCACCGAACGCGACGCGCTGTTCCGGCTGATCGCGGAAGGACGCGATCCCGCGCATACGCATCTGGCCGACGTGATGACGGAACACCCGCAGACGATCTCAGCCGACAAGCCTTTCCATTACGCGCTGATGATGATGTTCGAAAACGGCTTCCGTCATGTTCCCGTCGTCGAAAACGGCCGGCCTGTCGGCATGGTCTCCGCGCGCGACATGCTTGGGCCTGAGCTCGCGGATCTCGAGTCCGAGGTGCAGAGGCGCCAGCGGATCGGCGAAATCCTGGGGTAGCGGCGCGAGCCTCCCGGCGCGGGGCCCCACGCGACGCGTGGGGATCGACGGGGAATTGCGAGTCGACGCATGAGGCCGACAACTCGACGTTTAGCCTTTCGGCGAAAGTAGAGGAGGCCGAGGCGCGAGCCTCCCGGCGCGGGGCCCCACGCGACGCGTGGGGATCGACGGGGAATTGCGAGTCGACGCATGAGGCCGACAACTCGACGTTTAGCCTTTCGGCGAAAGTAGAGGAGGCCGAGGCGCGAGCCTCCCGGCGCGGGGCCCCACGCGACGCGTGGGGATCGACGGGGAATTGCGAGTCGACGCATGAGGCCGACAACTCGACGTTTAGCCTTTCGGCGAAAGTAGAGGAGGCCGAGGCGCGAGCCTCCCGGCGCGGGGCCCCACGCGACGCGTGGGGATCGACGGGGAATTGCGAGTCGACGCGCTATGAGGCCGACGACTCGACGTTTACGCGCTTCTCGCGCGCGAAACGTAGAGGAGGTCGAGGCGCGAGCCTCCCGGCGCGGGGCCCCACGCGAAGCGTGGGGATCGACGGGGAATTGCGAGCCGACGCTTGAGGCCGACAACTCGACAGCTAGCGCTTCGTCGAACGTAGAGGAGGCCGAGGCATCAACAGCAGCGAACACGCCTATTGCTGCTGAGATCCTGACGATTCGGAAGGGGGCTCGTCTCGCTCGCCAGTCGTCTGTGGGTTGTCGAGCAGCAGCGCAACGGCCACCCGGCGGCCTTCAGCCGCGAGGATATTGAACGTCCGGCATGCCGCGGTCGTGTCCATGACCTCGAGGCCGATGCGCGCCTCGATGAGCGGACGCGTGAAGCGGGCGGGGGGAAATCGCATGGTAGTGCCCGTGCCCAGCAGCGCGACCTCGGGGCCCAGCGCCGCAATCGCCGCAAAGTCTGCTTCGGTGAGCGCATCGAAGCCGCCGCCGGCCCAGCGAGGAATGATCTGCTCCGGCGTCACGATAAGATTTTCGCGGTACTCCCGGATGCCCAAGCGCACATAACCCGGACCGTGGCCGGTGAAGAAGTTGCCGCTGCCGGTGCTGAGATGGAATTTCACGAAAGTCGGTCCGTAGCGAGCGCCGATGCAGCGAATGCGGCGCGGAAGGCGATGCCAGCCCTGCGCAGCCGGATTGTGCATTGCGGTAACCGCCTAAGTCCGTTACGATTGTACCTCCACCGTTTCTACGTCGCTCGGACGGTTCCGGGCGCTTACGCTAGAAAGATCCGCATGACCTCCCCCTCGCCAGACGCAGTTCAGTTTCCGCGCATCGATCGCCTCCCGCCGTACGTTTTCAGCATCACTTCCGAGCTCAAGATGGCGGCGCGCCGCCGCGGCGAGGACATCATCGACTTCGGCATGGGCAATCCCGACGGACCGACGCCGCCCCACATCGTCGCCAAGCTGGTCGAGACGGTGCAGCGCACCGACACCCACGGTTACTCGGTATCGCGCGGCATCCCGAGGCTGCGGCGCGCCATCTGCCAGTGGTATCAGCGCCGATGGGGAATCGAATTCGACCCGGAGTCTGAAGCCATCGTCACCATCGGCTCCAAGGAAGGCATCGCCCACCTTGCGCTTGCGACGCTCGGGCGCGGCGACACGGTGCTCGTCCCCAATCCAAGCTATCCGATCCATATCTACGGGCCGGTGATCGCCGGCGCCGACATCCGGCACGTGCCGCTCACGCCGAACGTCGACTTCTTCGCCGAGCTCGAGCACACCATCAAGATGAGCTTTCCCAAGCCCAAGATGCTCATCATCAATTTTCCGGCGAATCCCACCGCGCAATGCGTCGAGCTGCCTTTTTTCGAGAAGATCGTCGCGCTGGCGCGCGAGTACGGCATCTATGTCGTGCACGACCTGGCGTATGCGGACATCTGCTTCGACGGATGGAAGGCGCCGTCGATCATGCAGGTCGAAGGCGCGCGCGACGTCGCCGTCGAGTTCTTCACCATGTCCAAGAGCTACAACATGGCGGGATGGCGCATCGGCTTCATGGTCGGCAACCGCGATCTGGTGTACGCGCTGTCGCGCATCAAGGGCTATCACGACTACGGAACTTTCACGCCCTTACAGGTCGCCTCGATCGCCGCGCTCGAAGGGCCGCAGGAGTGCGTGACCGAGATCGCGATGAACTATCAGCGGCGCCGCGACGTATTGTGCAAGGGACTGCACGAGGCGGGGTGGGCGGTCGAGATCCCCAAGGCGTCGATGTATGTGTGGGCGAAGATCCCTTCACACTATCAGAAGCTGGGCTCGCTCGAGTTCACCAAGAAGCTGCTGTCGCAGGCGAAAGTCTCGGTGTCTCCGGGGATCGGCTTCGGCGAGTTCGGCGACGAGCACGTTCGTTTTGCGATGATCGAAAATGAAGCCCGCACTCGACAGGCTGTTCGGGGCATCAAGCAGATGTTCCGCGAAGAAGGCCGTCTTTGAGATGAACGTAGCGCGGGCTTCGTTTCGGCGAAGGCTAACCTGCGAATGTAGGTTAAGCCGCGGCTGCCGCCGCGGCGGCCGAAGCCAAAACAACCCGAGAACACGGCAGGCCGTCCGCGGCATCAAGCAGATGTTCCGCGAAGACGGATTGCTGTAATTCATTGTCTCGAATGCGAAACCGTTCCTTCAGCTTCGTTCGTCATTCCCGCGCACGCGGGAATCCAGTGTCATTTCGCGAAAGTCGCTGGATCCCCGCTTGCGCGGGGACGACGTTCGAGCGTGACAGCGCGGACATAGCATAAAGGTCTCGCGCGATGGCCCAGGCGACGATGAAACCGCTGCAGGTGGGCCTGCTCGGCATGGGCACCGTCGGCCGCGGCACGTGGGATGTCCTTCGCCGCAACGAGGAGGAGATCACGCGCCGCGCGGGACGGCCGATCCGCGTGACGTGGATCGGGACGCGCACGCCCGATCGCGCCCGCGAGGCCACCAAAGGCGCCGACGGCATCAACATCACCGACGACCTCGCGGCGGTGGTCACGCATCCCGACGTGGACATCGTCGTCGAGCTGATCGGCGGCGTCACACCGGCGAAGCAATACGTGCTGCAGGCGATCACCGCGGGCAAGCACGTGGTCACCGCCAACAAGGCCTTGCTCGCCGGGCATGGCAACGAGATCTTCGCCGCCGCGCAAAAGGCGGGCGTGATGGTGGCATTCGAAGGCGCGGTCGCCGGCGGCATTCCGATCATCAAGGCGCTGCGCGAGGGACTGACCGCCAACCGCATCGAGTGGATTGCCGGCATCGTCAACGGAACGAGCAACTTCATTCTGTCGGAAATGCGCTCGAGCGGCGCGTCGTTCGCGCGTGCGCTCGCCGACGCGCAGGCGCGCGGCTACGCCGAGGCAGATCCCACTTTCGACGTCGAAGGCATCGACGCCGCGCACAAGCTCACCATCATGTCGGCGATCGCCTTCGGCGTGCCGATGCAGTTCGAAAAGGCATACACCGAAGGAATCTCGCAGCTCACATCGCGAGGACATCCGCTACGCCGAGGAGCTGGGCTACCGCATCAAGCTGCTCGGCGATCACGCGGCGCGCCGCGCACGGAATCGAGCTGCGCGTGCATCCGACGCTGGTCCCGACCAAGCGCCTGATCGCCAATGTGGAAGGCGCGATGAACGCAGTGCTGGTGAAAGGCGATGCGGTAGGCTCGACGCTCTACTACGGACCCGGCGCGGGCGCGGAGCCGACCGCCAGCGCGGTCATCGCGGACCTGGTCGACGTGACCCGCATGCATACCGCCGACCCCGAGCATCGCGTCCCGCATCTCGCGTTCCAGCCCGACCAGCTCTCGGACATCCCGTTCCTGCCGATGGGCGAGGTCGAGACCAGCTATTACCTGCGCATGCGCGTGCTCGACCGGCCCGGCGTGCTGGCGGACATCACGCGCATTCTCGCCGACCGCGACATATCGATCGACGCCATGATCCAGAAAGAGCCGCCCGAAGGCGAGGACCGTACCGACATCATCCTGCTCACGCACAAGTCGATCGAGCGGCAGGTCGTGGACGCCATCGCCCGGATCGAGGCGCTTTCGACTGTCAAGGGCAAAGTAGTGCGCATCCGCATGGAAGAGCTCAATTGATGGCGCGACATCATCGAGAGGAGGACGCATGGAGCCGGTAAGCGAAACCGTCGTGTGGTCGGGCAATCCGTCGCAGGTGACGAACCTGGGCATCTATCTGGTCTGCGCGCTGATGGCCGCGGCGATCGTCGCCGCCGCAGTGCTGGTCGCGCCGCAGGCGTACTGGGCGCTGATCGTGCCCGTGGTCGTTGCCCTGTGGAAATATCTCGAGCTCAGGTGCTTCCGCTATACCGTGACGACCGAGCGCGTCGGACTGCGCCGAGGCATCCTCACCAAGCGCACCGACTCGATCGAGCTCTATCGCGTCAAGGACACGACCGTGATCGAGCCGTTTTTCCTGCGCATGTTCGGCCTGGCCGACATCGTCCTTACATCGTCCGATCGCACCACGCCGCTTATCGTCCTGCATGCCATCCCCAACGGCATGGACTTGCGCGAAAAGATTCGCGCCAACGTCGAGCGGCTGCGCGTGCAGAAATCGGTGCGTGAAGTCGACTTCGCGCCGGAGCGATAGACGGCTGTTGAAAATTGCGGTCGATTATTCGAAATCATGTCATTCCGACCCCTGACGAGGTGACACAACAGTCAGTCGCCCCGGCGAAGCCTGCCGGGATGACAAAACGTAGATTCCTCGTCGCCGAATTCAATTACGGCTCCTCGGAATGACATAACTATTTTTGAATAACTACTAACGAACAGCATGCATTACGTAAGCACCCGCGGCGTGGGCTTCGGCGGCGCTCCGCCGAAAACCTTCTCGGCGATCCTCCTCGAGGGCCTGGCGCCGGACGGCGGCCTGGCGGTGCCGGAGAGCTATCCGCGCTTTTCGCCGGCAGAGCTCGAGCGGCTGCGTCCGCTGGGTTACCGCGAGCTCGCGAATGCGGTCCTGTCGCGCTACTTCACCGATATTCCGGCGTCCGACCTCAAAAGTCTGATCGAGCGTACGTACACCGCCGACAATTTCGGCAGCGATGAAATCACACCGCTGCGCAGGCTCGACGACGGTCTCTATCTCCTGCGCGTCTCGAATGGCCCGACGCTGGCGTTCAAGGACATCGCGATGCAGTTGCTGGGCAATCTGTTCGAGTACGTGCTGGCGAAGGAGCACGCGACGCTCAACATCGTCGGCGCGACGTCGGGCGACACGGGGCCGTCCGCCGAATACGCGATGCGGGGAAAGCGCGGCATCTCCGTATTCATGCTCTCGCCTGCAGGCAGGATGAGCCCCTTCCAGACCGCGCAGATGTTCTCGCTGGCCGACGCCAATATTTTCAACATCGCCATCGAAGGCGTGTTCGACGATTGCCAGGACGTGGTCAAGGCCATCGGCAGCGATGCCGAGTTCAAGCGCGAATATCGCATCGGCACGGTCAACTCGATCAACTGGGCGCGCGTCGCGGCGCAGATCGTGTACTACTTCAAGGGTTATTTCGCCGCCACGACAAGTAACGATCAAAGCGTCTCCTTCGCGGTGCCTTCAGGCAACTTCGGCAACGTGTTGGCGGGTCATGTCGCCCGACGAGATGGGGTTGCCGATCCATCGCCTGATCGTCGCGACCAACGAAAACGACGTCCTCGACGAGTTCTTCCGAAGCGGCCGCTATCGCGTGCGCAAGACCGCCGAGACGGTGACGACGTCGAGCCCTTCGATGGATATTTCCAAGGCGTCGAACTTCGAGCGCTTCGTCTACGATCTTGCTGGGCGCGATCCTGCGGTGGTGCGCGACCTGTGGCGGCATGTCGAGAACCTCGGCGGGTTCGATGTGGCGGGTACGCCGCTCGAACCACGTCTGCGCGAGTCGGGTTTCATCTCCGGACGCAGCATGCACGCCGATCGGATCGCCACCATTCGCGAGGTGCACCGGCGATATGGGCTGACGATCGATCCGCATACCGCGGACGGGATCAAGGTCGGACTCGAATCGCGCGACGACGGCGTGCCGCTGATATGCATCGAGACGGCGCTGCCTGCCAAGTTCGCGTCGACGATACGCGAGGCCCTCAAAGTACGAGCCGGACCGCCCGAAGGAATACGTCGGCCTCGAATCGCGCCCGCAGCGCTTCGTGAAGCTTCCGGCCGACGTGGCGCGCGGTGAAAACCTACATCGCCGAGCACGCGATCTCGGCCGTGAAAGCCCAGCCGGCATGAGCACCGCATTGCGCGACCTTGCGCACAACCTCGCGGCCGGCGCGCGCGTGGTTTTCGGCCGGCCGGTCGCCGTTCTGCGCTTTCGCATCGGCGTGCCTCAGCTCCTGGTGCTGTTCCTGTTTTCGGCCTTGCTCGACGCGGCGGTGGACACGCTGCGGCGCGAGCCGGGATCGATCCTGACGATTCTCGGCGTGGTCGGAGAGGGTTTTTACGGCGGACTGCTGATGCTGTTCGCGGCACTGCTGGCGCTCCTCTTCCGTCAGCCTTCGCTGGTGCTCTCGCTGCCGGTGGTGATTCTCGCGAGCGAATGGCCGCTGCAGGCGGCGCGATTGATCATCGCGCTCGTGGCTCGAGGTCATCCGGCGCTGATGGGCGCGGCGATTCGCGCCGAGGAGGTCGTGACACTCTGGGCGGTGCTCTGGCTCTGGCGATCGGCGGCCGTGTGCCTCGGCACAACGCGGCCCCGCTACGGCGCGCGAACGTTCGCCGCAATGCTGCTCCTGACGAGCCCGTTGTGGCTCGGACCGATGCTGCTGCCCGACATGGCATGGTGGATCGCACCGCCGCCGGTCCAGCAGCGCGACACGCGCTATCCGAGCCCGATATCCGAGGCGGTACTCGCGGCGCAGCAGCATCTGCTGGACGACGCGCTGTCCGACCTCGAGGACCAGCGCGAGAACGCGACCGATCTGTATTTCGTCGGCTTCGCGCCTTTCGCGGGGGAGGATGTCTTTCGCAAGGACATGGAAGTCGCGAGGGATCTGATGGACAGCAGGTACGATACCGATGGCCGCTCGATCCTGCTGATCAACAATCCCCGCACCATGCTGGAGCAGCCGTTCGCGACCGTCAGCAACCTGCGCGAAACCCTGAACGAGCTCGGGGAAACGATCGATCCGGAAGATGACGTCGTGATGATCTATCTCGAAAGCCACGGCGATCGAGATCACACGCTGACCGTCGATTTTCCGCCGATGGAGCTCGACCAGCTCACTCCCGCGACGCTGCGGAGCATGCTCGACGAGGCGAAGATCAAATGGCGCATCATCGTCGTATCGGCGTGCTATTCAGGCGGCTTCATCGATCCGTTGAAGGACGAGTACACCCTCATCCTGACTGCTTCCGCCGCGGATCGAACGTCGTTTGGCTGCGGCACCGACAGCAACGCGACGTACTTCGCGGACGCGTTTTTCCAGAACGGATTGCGCTTCGAGGACGGCTTCCTCAAGGCGTTTCAGGACGCGCGGGCGCAGATCGCCGCCCGCGAGAAGAAGGAGGGGATCAAGACGCCCTCGGATCCGCAGATGTTCGTCGGGCCCGAGATGGCGGAGAAGCTGCCCAAGCTCGAGGAAATCCTTCGCGCGAGGCGCTCGGGCGCCAACATCTGAGCGTTGTAAAATACACCTCTTTCGCACGCTCTCCGGGGACGATGCGTTTCCCGGCTGATCTGGCTTCACCGCAATGCACGCCACTTCCGCGCCTTCGTCGAACGGTCCGCTCAAGGGCATCAAGGTGCTCGAGCTCGGGCAGCTCATCGCCGGGCCGTTCGCGGGCAAGATGCTCGCCGAGTTCGGCGCGGAGGTCGTCAAGATCGAGCCGCCGCCGGAAGGGACGAACCCCGGCGGCGATCCGCTGCGGCAGTGGCGGCTGCTGCACGACGGCACCTCGCTGTGGTGGTACGTGCAGGCGCGCAACAAGAAATCGGTCACAGCGAATCTGCGCACGCCCGAGGGCCAGGAAATCGTGCGGCGCCTCGCGCGCAATGCCGACATCGTCATCGAGAATTTCCGCCCCGGAACGCTGGAGAAGTGGGGCCTCGGCTACGAAGCGCTTTCCGCCGTCAATCCGGGCCTGATACTGCTGCGGCTGTCGGGCTTCGGGCAGACCGGACCGTATCGCGATCAGCCGGGATTCGGCGCGGTCGGCGAATCGATGGGCGGCATGCGTCACGTCACCGGCTTTCCCGACCGGCCGCCGGTGCGCATGAACATCAGCATCGGCGACGCGCTCGCGTCGCTGCATGGCGTGATCGGCGCGCTGATGGCCCTGCATCATCGCAACGCGCACGGCGGCAAGGGGCAGGTGGTCGACGTCGCGCTCTACGAAGCGGTATTCAACATGATGGAAAGCCTGATCCCCGAATACGATCTGTTCGGCGACATCGCGAGCCGCATCGGAACGGGCCTGACCAACATCGTGCCGTCCAACACCTACACGACCAAGGACGGGCAGAGCGTCGTGATCGCCGGCAACGGCGACAGCATCTACAAGCGGCTGATGCACGCCATCGGGCGCGACGATCTCGGCCAGGACCCGGCGCTCGCGGGCAATCTCGGCCGCGTCAAGCGCACCGCGGAGATCGACGGCGCGATCGGCGACTGGGCGGCGGCGCATGACGCTCGATGAGATTCTTGCCGCGCTCAAGGCTGCCGACGTGCCGCACGGCAAGATCTACAGCGCGGCTGACATCGTCAAGGACCCGCAGTATCTCGCGCGCGAAATGATCCGGCAGATGACGCTGCCCGACGGGACGCCGCTCAAGCTGCCGGGCGTGGTTCCCAAGCTGTCCGACACGCCCGGGGACGTCCATTGGGTCGGCCCCGCGCTGGGCGAGCATACGGACGAAGTGCTGCGCTCGGTGGGTTATAGCAATGAAGACATCGCGCGTCTGCGCGCAACGGGAGTGATCTGATGAACGCGAGGCGTGCATATGGAACGCATCTACATTCACGACGTCGTCGCCCGCGACGGCCTGCAGATCGAGCCGCAATTCGTTCCTACCGAGCAAAAGATCGAGCTCATCGATCGGCTGTCCGAAACCGGAATCGACAAGATCGAGGCGACATCCTTCGTGTCGCCTAAGGCGGTGCCGAACATGCGCGATGCCGAAGCCGTCATGGCGGGCATTCACCGCAACCCGAGTGTCACCTATGTGGCGCTGGTGCCGAACGCGCGCGGTGCCGAGCGCGCGATGGGCGCCGATCTCGACCAGATCGTGCTCGTCGTGTCGGTGTCGGAGACGCACAATCGGGCAAACGTGCGTCGCAGCGTCGCGCAGTCGTTCGAGGGCTTCCGCGAAGTGTTCGACGTAGTCCGTGGCAGCAGGACGGGCGTCATCGGCGCGCTGGCGACGTCCTTCGGCTGCCCGTTCGAAGGCGTGATTCCCGAGCAGCAAGTCGAGGACGCCGTTGCACGCTACGTCGACCTCGGCGTTGCGGGCGTGACTCTCGCCGACACCACCGGAATGGCGAATCCGCGGCAGGTCGAGGCGCTGGTGCGGCGCGTCCGCAAGCGCTGGCCGGAGCTCGAGCTTGCGCTGCACTTCCACAATACCCGCGGGATGGGGCTCGCCAATGTGCTCGCCGGCCTGAACGCCGGCGTCGCCCGCTACGAGGGCACGCTCGGAGGCCTGGGCGGATGTCCGTTCGCACCCGGCGCCACCGGCAACATCTGCACCGAGGACCTGGTCCACATGCTGCAGTCGATGGGCTACGACACCGGCGTCGATCTCGACAAGCTGCTCGGCGCATCGCGGCGGCTCGGCGATATCGTCGCGCACGATCTGCCGGGACAGGTCGTGAAGGCGGGCAAGTCCACCGATCTGCATCCCGCGCCGCGCGACTTGGCGCCGCTTTCGCCGCGTTGACACGTCCCGGATGCTATGTGAGCATCGCCGCTCCTGAAGTGACACACTGCCGTCGCGGGCGCGAAACGAAAATTCGCACAGACCCGCACTCACCGCCGCAACTGGAGAAACAATGAAACCGTTTCGCAACATCGCACTCGCCGCGTTTGCGGCGATCGGATTGCTCTTGCCGTTCGTGTCGCACGCGCAGGGCAAGCTCGAAAAGCCCAAGGTCGCCATCGCGGTTGGTGGCAAGGCCGGCTTCTACTATCTGCCGCTCACCATCGCCGAGCGTCTGGGGTATTTCAAGGACGAGGGTCTCGACGTCGAGATCAGCGATTTCGAGGGAGGATCCAAGGCGTTGCAGGCGGTGGTCGGCGGAAGCGCCGACGTGGTGTCGGGCGCATGGGAAAACACCATCGATCAGCAGCCGAAGGGACTCAACATGCAGGGCTTCGTGCTGATGGGACGCTATCCCGCGATCTCGGTCGGCGTCGCCAAGGCGAAGGCCGCGAGCTACAAATCGCCGAAGGACCTGAAAGGCATGAAGATCGGTGTCAGCGCGCCGGGATCGAGCACCAACCGCGTCGTGTGGCACCTGCTGGCCAAGGACGGGCTCAAGCCCGAGGATGTTTCCATCATCGGCGTGGGCAGCACGTCGGGCGCGGTAGCCGCGATGAACAGCGGCCAGCTCGACGCGATGTCCAACGTCGACCCGGTGATGACCATGCTCGAGCAGACCGGCGCGGTCGTGCTCATCGCCGACACGCGCACCGAGGCGGGAACGAAGGCGGTCTTCGGCAGCGCCGAGATGCCGGCAGCGTCGCTCTACGCGCCGATCAGCTTCGTGCAGAAGAATCCGAATACTGTGCAGGCGCTGACCAACGCGATTGTGCGCGCGCTCTTGTGGCTGCAAAAGGCGACGCCCGACCAGATCGTCGCCACCGTTCCGCCGGAGTATCTCCTCGGCAACAAGGACATCTATCTGGCGAGCTACAACAAGGTCAAGGCGGCGTATTCGCCCGACGGCATGTTCAGCGAGGCGGGCGCCAAGAACACGCTCACGTATCTCGCCGCATTCAATCCCGCGGTGAAGCCCGCGGAGATCAAGCTCGCGCAGACCTACGACAACAGCTACGTGCAAAAAGCGTTGGCGAAGTACAAGAAATAGCCTGCGCGCTATTGAGCGTTACGCAAATCGGTGACAGATATTCGTCGTCCCCGCGAAAACGAGCCCGAAGGGGGAAGTTTCGAGGAACGGCCAGGCGGTGACCCAGTGACTTTCGTCGAACGACGCTGGATTCCCGCTGGAGCCTGCCCTCGAGTGCCTTTATCGGGGGCGGGATTGACGGAGCTATTGTGTGCTCCGTTATCCGGGTCCAGGACACACAGTAGCAATCACCGGCCATGAACGTCGCGGTCGCTTCTACCGCTGCGCCGGCGCTGCTGCTCGAGCACATCACCTGCGTGTTCGCGTCGCGCGAGCGCGCGGGCGAGAGTTACGTCGCGGTCAAGGACACGACGCTCGCGGTCGGAGCGGGCGAGTTCGTCTCCGTGGTCGGCCCGACCGGCTGCGGCAAGTCGACGCTGCTCAACGTCGCCGCGGGCCTGCTTCCACCGTCGTCGGGCGACGTGCGCGTGCTCGGGCATCAGCTCAGGGGAATCAATCGCGCCTCGGGTTACATGTTCCAGGCGGAATCCCTCATGCCCTGGCGCAACGCGCTCGACAATGTTCTCGCCGGCCTGGAATTCGCCGGCGTGGAGCGGACGAAAGCTGAATCGCACGCCGAGGAATGGCTGGAGCGCGTGGGTCTCCGCGGCTTCGAGACGCGGTACCCGCACGAGCTTTCGGGCGGCATGCGCAAGCGCGTGGCGCTCGCGCAGATGCTCATCCTCGACCCGAAGATCATGCTCATGGACGAGCCTTTTTCGGCGCTCGACATCCAGACGCGCCAGCTCATGGAAAACGAGCTGCTGGAGCTCTGGTCGGCAAACCGTAAATCCGTTCTCTTCATCACCCACGACCTGGAGGAAGCGATCGCGCTGTCGGATCGCGTGGTCGTGCTCTCGGCCGGCCCGGCGACGCATCCGATCGGGGAATACGCGATCGATCTTCCGCGCCCGCGCGACGTCAACGAAATCCGGTTGACGCCGCGCTTCGTCGAGCTGCACTCGAAGATCTGGCACGCGATGAAAGACGAGGTCCTGAAGGGCTATGCGCAAAGCCGAAAAAAATAGGCCACGCACGAGCCTGCGAGCGCAGCCCGCGAAGCTGCTGCTCTATCACGCGCTCCTGTTGGGGGGCGTATTCGTATTCTGGTACGTGATGACCGAGCCGGGTCTGATACCGCCGTTCTATTTCGACGATCCGACGCGTGCGAAATTCTTTTTCGGGCAGCCGCTGGAAGTGTTCAAGCGCATATGGAACTGGTTCGCCGGCGGTAGCATCTACCTCCATCTCGGCGTGACGCTGATCGAGACGCTGCTCGCGTTCGCGATCGGCACGGCCTTGGGGCTGCTCATGGGATTGTGGCTCGCGCTTTCGCCGA
>CAVUXI010000026.1:0-274475 GCA_963745385.1 uncultured beta proteobacterium | reverse complement strand
CGGGCAGAGAGTCGGCGAGCCGACGCCGCAGCTCGACGGCTTGCTGGGGCTCGCGCGGCTGCATGCGCGGACGTACGGCCTTTATGGCGAATAGCGACAATACCCGAGGGTCTTCGAAATGAGCGAAAAGAAATTCGCCTCGCAAGCCGATCTGGAAGAAAAGAAGATCAGCTTCGACAAGCTTTCCGATCACGCCTATGCCTATACCGCCGAAGGCGATCCCAACACCGGCATCGTCGTCGGCGACGATGCCGTAATGGTGATCGACACGCAGGCGACGCCGGTGATGGCGCAGGATGTCATCCGCCGCATCCGCGAAGTCACCGACAAGCCGATCAAGTACGTCGTGCTGTCGCACTATCACGCCGTCCGCGTGCTTGGCGCCTCGGGATACAAGCCCGAGCACGTCATCGCCAGCCGCGACACCTACGATCTGATCGTCGAGCGCGGCGAAGCGGACATGAAAAGCGAGATCGAGCGTTTCCCAAGGCTCTTTCGCGCGGTCGAGTCGGTGCCGGGACTCACGTGGCCGACGATGATCTTCGAAAAGCACCTGACGATCTGGATGGGCAAGCTTCGGGTCGACCTCATGCAATTGGGCCGCGGCCATACCAAGGGCGATACTGTGGTGTGGCTTCCGCAGGAGCGAATCCTTTTTTCGGGCGATTTGGTGGAGTTCGACGCGACGCCTTACACAGGCGATGCCTATCTCACCGATTGGCCCGCGACGCTGGACGCAGTCGCGGCGCTCGAGCCTGCCAAACTGGTGCCGGGCCGCGGCGCGACGCTGCAAAATCCCGCCGACGTCAAGGCTGGTCTCGACGGAACGCGCGCGTTCGTCAGCGAGATGTTCGGTGCGGTCAAACGCGGCGCGGCGGCCGGGAAGGATTTGAAGACGGTGTACCGGGAAACCTACGACCTGCTCAAGCCGAAGTTCGGCCACTGGGTCATTTTCGACCACTGTCTGCCGTTCGACGTAACGCGTGCGTATGACGAAGCGACGCGATATCGCGACCCTCGGATCTGGACCGCGCAGCGCGACAAGGAAATGTGGGAGTCCCTGGAAGGATAACGCATTAGGTTCGTCCTTCGACAGGCTCAAGTCCTTCGACCGGCAAGTCGCGCTGCCGCACGCATCGACCCACTTGAAAACCTACACGAATCCTATCTACGCGGCGACGACGGCGCCCGAGCAAGCCGGCCCGCCGAAGCACTGGCCGGTCGTGGTCGCAGGCGCGGGTCCCGTCGGACTGGCCGCGGCGATCGATCTGGCGCAGCGCGGCGTCGACGTTCTGGTGCTCGACGAAGACAACACGGTGAGTGTGGGCTCGCGCGCGATCTGCTGGGCGAAGCGCGCGCTGGAGATCTTCGACCGCCTGGGGTGCGCGGAGCGTCTGGTCGCCAAGGGTGTCAGCTGGAATGTCGGCCGCGTGTTTTTTCGCGACGAGCAGCTATTCGAGTTCGATCTCATGACCGAACCTGGTCACCGGCGCCCCGCCTTTATCAACCTCCAGCAATATTGGGTGGAGCAATTCCTGGTCGAGCGCCTCTCCGAGCTTGCGCAAGCCGAGTTGCGCTGGGGAAATAAAGTTGTCGGCGTGACCGAGCAGGCGGACCGCGTCGCGATCTCGGTTTCGGCTCCGGGGGGAGAGTACGCGCTCTACGCGGACTGGCTGATCGTCGCCGACGGCGCGAGAAGCCCGATCCGCGGGATGCTCGGCCTCGAATCCGAAGGGCGGATCTTTCGCGATCGCTTCCTGATTGTCGACATCCACATGACGTCCGATTTTCCCGCCGAGCGCTGGTTCTGGTTCGATCCGCCATTTCACCCCAGGCAGTCGGCGCTGCTGCACCGCCAGGCCGATAATGTCTGGCGGGTCGACCTCCAACTCGGATGGGATGCCGATCCAGACGAAGAACGGAAGGCGGAAAAGATC
This sequence comes from uncultured beta proteobacterium, assembly GCA_963745385.1. Lineage (GTDB taxonomy): Bacteria > Pseudomonadota > Gammaproteobacteria > Burkholderiales > Casimicrobiaceae > PALSA-1003. Next base: position 272,538 of record CAVUXI010000026.1, on the reverse strand, counting down.
ATGCCGCGCCTGCGATCGATGCTGGGCAACGGCGCCGAGTTCGAGATCGAATGGGCCAGCGTCTACACTTTCCAATGCCGTCGCATGCGCTCGTTCCGGCAAGGCCGGGCGCTTTTCGTCGGCGACGCGGCGCATCTGGTATCGCCGTTTGGCGCCCGCGGCGCCAACAGCGGTATCCAGGACGTCGACAATCTTGTCTGGAAGCTCGCGCTGGTGCTGGAAGATTTGGCGCCGGAGCGGCTGCTCGATACCTACGACAGCGAGCGCCGCGCGGCGGCGGACGAGAACATCCTGAACTCCACGCGGAGCACCGACTTCATCACGCCCAAGGGCAACGTCAGCCGGACCTTTCGCGACGCGGTGCTGACGCTGGCGAAGCGCTATGTCTTTGCGCGGCAGATGGTCAACAGCGGCCGGCTGTCGGTTCCGTCACTGCTGTGGGACTCGCCCCTCAATACGTCCGACGTCGCCGGCGAGACTTTTTCCACGGCAATGGTACCTGGCGCGCCCGCCGCCGACGCCCCCGTCGCCGGACCGAAGGGAGAATGGTTCCTCGACTACGTTCAAAACGGCTTTACGCTGCTCGTCTTCGGCGACGCGATGTCCGCCGAGGCGCCCGTCGCGCTGGGGCGCGACGCGCTCTCCTGCGCTGTCGTTCAGGTGGCCGGATCCGCGGCGGCGGGCGCCTGCGTGATCTACGATCCGCAATCGCTACTTGCCAAACGCTACGACGGCCGCGAAGGCACGTGTTATCTTTTTCGTCCCGACCAGCACGTCTGCGCGCGCTGGCGATCGTTCGATCTGGCATCGGTGCGCGCCGCGATTGCCCGCGCAGCCGGTCACGCGCTGCACTGAGGAGCTTTCGATGCTCAATACACGACCCAACATCGCCGCAGTCGACGACTTCTATCACGAGCTCATCGACCTGCACCGGGACTTGTCGGACGAACAGAGCGCGGTCGTCAACGCCAAGCTGATTCTTTTGCTCGCCAACCAGATCGGCGATCGCGATGTGCTGCGCGAGGCGATGCGGGCAGCGCGAGAGGACGTCGGCGTGTCCCGAGCATCGGGTGACACGACATGAGCGGCAAGATAGCGGCACGGCGGCGGGCGCTTCGTCAGAGCTCGACGAGCAAGGAAGAAGGCGCCTTGCGGTATCAATCGGGCTTCGGCAACGAGTTCGCGACCGAGGCCGTGGCCGGCGCGCTTCCGCTCGCGCAGAACTCACCGCAACAGGCGCCGATGGGACTCTATGCCGAGCAACTCTCGGGCACCGCGTTTACCGCGCCGCGCGGCGCCAATCGCCGCTCATGGCTTTATCGCATTCGCCCGGCCGCGGTCCACAAGCCGTTCCGGAAGATCGACAATGGGCGCATCGAAAGCCGCTTCGACGTAGTGTCCCCACCGTTGCCCACGCCGCCCAATCAGCTGCGCTGGGACCCTCTGCCCATGCCCAAAACGCCGACCGACTTCGTCGACGGCCTCGTCACCATGGCGGGCAATGGCGACCCTGCGGCAATGACGGGGTGCGCGATCCACATCTACGCGATCAACCGGTCGATGCAGCGATTCTTCTACGACGCGGACGGCGAGTTGCTGATTGTGCCCCAGCACGGACGATTGCGGATCGACACGGAACTCGGCCGCATCGACGTCGAGCCTCAGGAGATCGCCGTCGTGCCGCGCGGTGTTCGGTTTCGCGTCGGACTGGGTGACGGCGCTGCGCGCGGTTACGTCTGCGAAAACTACGGAGCGCTGCTTCGTCTTCCGGACCTTGGCCCGATCGGCTCGAACGGGCTCGCGAACCCGCGCGACTTCCTGACGCCGCACGCGTGGTACGAGGACCGCGAAGGCAGCTTCGAGCTGGTCGCGAAGTTCATGGGTAATCTCTGGGCGGCCGACATCGACCACTCGCCGCTCGACGTCGTCGCGTGGCACGGCAACTACGCGCCGTACAAATACGACCTGCGCCGATTCAACACCATCGGCTCGACCAGCTTCGACCATCCCGATCCGTCGATATTCATGGTGCTTCAGTCGCAAAGCGACACCCCGGGGACCGACAACCTCGACTTCGTGATCTTCCCTCCGCGCTGGCTGGTCATGGAGCACACGTTTCGTCCGCCATGGTTCCACCGCAACGTCGCAAGCGAGTTCATGGGTCTGATCCACGGTATCTACGACGCCAAAGCGGAAGGTTTCCTGCCCGGTGGCGCGAGCTTGCACAACTGCATGAGCGGACATGGCCCCGACGCAGACACGTTCGCAAAGGCTTCCAAGGCCGACACGTCGAAGCCGCACAAGATCGCGGACACGATGGCGTTCCTGTTCGAGACCCGCGCGGTCATTCGCCCGACCCGCGTCGCGCTCGATTCGGCGCAATTGCAGCATGAATATTTCCGCTGCTGGGAAGACTTGCCGAAGCGTTTCCGGCCGGCGGCCCGCTAGCACACATGGAGAGCGCAGCCAGATGAGCGCCGCCGGCGATATCGTCGTCACCCGCCCCGCCGAGCGCGTGGTCCAGCTCGCGCTGCATCGTCCGGAGGCGCGCAATGCGCTTCGCACGCAAACGCTTGTCGAGCTTGCGCAGGCGCTCGCCGATGCGGTCGACGATGCGGCCATCGGCGCGGTCGTCATCACCGGCGACGAGCGCTATTTCGCGGCGGGCGCCGACATCAGGGAGATGGCGGGCCTGGGGCCGATCGACGTGCTCACGCATCAGCGCGGGAAGCTGTGGCAGTCGATCGCGGCGTTTCCCAAACCGCTGATCGCCGCCGTCAACGGCTATGCGCTCGGCGCCGGCTGCGAGCTCGCGCTGTGTGCCGACATCGTCGTCGCGGGCGAGGGCGCCCGCTTCGGTCAACCGGAAATCAATCTGGGCATTATCCCGGGCGCCGGCGGCACGCAGCGCCTTACTCGCGTCGTTGGAAAGCCGCTTGCCATGAAAATGATTCTTACCGGCGAGCCGATCGACGCGGCGACCGCACTCGCAGCAGGGCTTGTCGCCGAAGTCGTCGCGACCGAGCGCGTCGTCGAACGTGCGCTGGCCATCGCCTCGGTGATCGCCGCCAAACCCGCGCTCGCGGTGCGTCTTGCCAAGGAAGCGGTGCAACGAGCGTACGAGCTGCCGCTCAGCGAAGGGCTCAATGCCGAGCGCAGGGCGTTCGCGCTGCTCGCGGCAAGCCACGACCGCAACGAGGGTATCGCGGCGTTTCTGGAAAAACGTCCGCCGCGGTTCGAGGGACGCTGACGCTGCTGCGGACGACCGCCCGCGTGCGAGCGGGTTCAGCTCTCAGAACAAACAACTCGCTGCGAGAGGACTCATCGTCACGCGCACGTAGCCGCCATACTCCGCGGCACCCTCCTCATAGCAGCGGGCTCAACAGGCGCGCAAGATTCTCCGCGACCTTGACGGGCCCCGGACGTTCGCGCCAGCGCGTCAGCGTGAGCATTTCGCCGCCCGCGAAGTAGCGGTTCTGCTCCACGATCAGGCGCTCGCAGATCCCGCTGTCGTAGAGCAGGACGACGATCTCGGCGTTCAGCGAAAAGGAGCGGATGTCGAGATTCGAGGATCCGATCCAGGCGATCGTGTCATCGAAGGTCACGTGCTTCGCGTGCAGGAATCGCAGGCCGTAGCGGCAGATCTTCACTCCGGAGCTCAGCAGCTCGTCGTAGTAGGAGCGCTGGGCCAGGTAGACCAGGACCTGGTCCATCTGCAGGGGGACCACCAGCGTGACGTCCACGCCGCGCAGCACCGCCGTTTGCAGCGCCTGCAGGATCGCGTCGTCGGGAACAAGGTAGGGCATGGTGATGACGATGCGCCGGTTCGCCGCGTGGATGAGCGATACGATCAGCCGCTGGTTGTTTTCGCGCGGATAGCCCGGTCCGCTCGGGAGCGCCTGCACGGGGATCCGGCCGGCGATACGCGGCTCCGGAAAGTAGCGCAAGGCGCCAAGAAACTCTCCGGTCTCGATGTACCAGTCGTCCGCGAACACCGCCTGCAGCTCGAGCGCGATCGGGCCGTTGAGCCGGACGTTGAGCTCTTCGTAGGTGAGCCCGCGCTTGAACGTCGAATCGACCAGATTCTGCGAGCCGGTATATGCGATGGCGCCGTCGATGATCGCGATCTTGCGATGATTGCGCAGGTCGATGCGCCCCGTGTGGCGGCGGAAAAAACCGACGCGCATCGTCTCCTCGGCAATGATTCCCATCTCGTTGAGGCGTGGCAGCATGGTGCGCAGCGCGGGCCGCGAGCCCACGGAGTCGACGAGGAGCCTGCAGGCGACTCCCCGCTCGACTGCACGCTCGAGGGCGTCGACCACGCGCGCGGCCACGCCGTCGTCGGCAACGATGTAGAAGAGCAGGTGCACGTGATCCTGCGCGCCGTCGATGTCGGCCACGAGGCGATCGATGGTTGCGTCGTAGTCGGCGAGTATTTCAGCGGAATTTCCGCCGAGGATCGGGAGGTCGCCGAGGTTTCTGGCCAGCGTCACCGCCTGGTCCAGCTCAGGGCCGACATCGGGATGGGAGATATTGACGTCGCGCGCGAGCCGCCGGGTGACGGGCAGGCTCAACGACATGAACTCGGCGTGTCGGGCCAGGCGCCAGGCGGGAAGGCTCGGCCGTCCGATCAGCAGATACAGGATCAATCCGGCGACCGGCTCGAAAAAGATCAGCAGCAGCCATCCTTTCGCAGCCTCCGGCGAACGACGGAATGGGACGATGACGATCATGGCTAGGCGCGTCGCCCATTCGGCGGCAAAAAACGCGTTGAGCCAGAATGCCTGGTCGGTGAGAAGCGCGGTCACGATGTCGCCATGGAGCGGAGAACCAAAGGAGTGAGCCTCGGCGTACCGTCGACGACGGAATCGACGAGTTTAACCGACCGGCGCGGCCGGCCTCAGGCGAGGATGTGGTTTTTCGAAAGACGAAATTTCTTTCCGCGCGGCGTCGCGTCGGCGACAATGCGGGACAGTCGACCTTTGGCTCGGCGGTGACACCGTCGATAGAGGCGGCTCGCATTCATGACGGTAGCAGTCCGAAGACCCAAGCGAGGAGGCGCGCCTTTTCGCCGTCACGAGCACACCGTGCTGGTCCTGCAGGGCGGCGGCGCGCTCGGCGCATATCAGGCGGGCGTGTACGAGGGAATGGTGGAACATGGATACGCGCCAGACTGGGTCTCCGGCGTTTCGATCGGCGCGATCAACGCTGCGCTGATCGTCGGCAATCCACCGGAGCGCCGCGTCGAGCGGCTGGCGCAATTCTGGGACCTCATGTCATCGGGCGCGCCGCTGATCCCGCCCGCATCGTTCGATATGGTTCGGCCCACGCTCAATTGGCTGAGCGCCGCAAGCGCGGCGACCTTCGGCGTGCCGGGTATGTTCGCTCCGCGGATTCCGCCTCCGTTTCTCGCCCCCGACGGCAGCCCCCAAGCGCTGAGCATCTACGATACCTCGCCGCTCAAAAGCACCCTTCAGGAGCTCGTCGATTTCGACCTCATCAACCGTGCGCCGCTGCGGCTTTCGCTCGGCGCGGTGAAGGTGCGCGCCGGCAACTCGGTGTATTTCGATAATCGCCAAACGACGATCGGACCGGAGCACATCATGGCCAGCGCGGCGCTGCCGCCAGGCTTTCCTCCCATCGTGATCGACGGTGAAGCCTACTGGGACGGCGCGCTCGTATCCAATACGCCGCTCTGGTACGTCCTGGACGATTCGCCCTGCATCGACGCGCTCATTATGCAGGTGGATCTGTTCAGCGCCGAGGGAGAGATGCCGCGCAATCTCGAACAGGTTCTCGAGCGCGCGAAGGACATTCAATATTCGAGCAAGACGCGATTCAACACCAATCGCGTCAAAGAGCTCGACCAGATGCGCGCTGCGCTCCTGCGCGTGCTGCGCAAGCTGCCTCCCGAACTCGCGTCGGACGCGGACGTGCGGAGGCTGAACGAGCTGAGCGAGTGCAGAAAAATTACCATCGCCCATCTCATCAACCGGCGTTACGCGCACTCGGCGCACTCCAAGGACTTCGAGTTCTCGCGCGCCACCGCGCAGGAGCTTTGGGCCTCGGGGCTCGCCGATGTGAGGCTTACCTGCGCGCATCCGGAATTGCTCAAGGGCACGGAATTCTCGACGGGCGTTCGTGTCTACGATTTCACACGGTGACATCGTGCAGCGCATTTCACCGGAGCCGCGATGAAGCTCAAGGGTAGAACTGCAATCGTTACGGGCGCAGCAAGCGGGATAGGCAAAGCCATCGCCACCCTCTATGCGAGCGAGGGCACCACGGGTGGTTCATGCAGTGACGTGCACGCCGACGGCCGTTTGCGCGCGGCACCGGCGAAATGACGACGTCATAATGGGAAACCTGGGTTTATAAACTTTGCCGCATCGCCGTCCTTCCGCGCTTGCAATGTTTAATGAGAATCATTACTATTACCATTAAACATCCTGAGCCCGCCGATGATCACTGCCCGAAACCGGTTTTGCTTGGCACTCGCCGCTGCCGGCCTCGCCCTATGCGTGCAAGGCGCAGCCGCGCAGGACACGGAAGCCCGTGTCGTCATCAAGGATCACAAGTTCGTCCCCGCCGAGCTCACAGTGCCGGCCGGAAAGAAAATCAAGCTCATCGTGGACAACCAGGATGCGACCGCCGAAGAGTTCGAAAGCTACGAGCTCAACCGCGAGAAAGTCGTGCCCCCTAAAAGCCAGATCACGATTTTTGTAGGTCCGCTTACGCCCGGCCGCTATCCCTTTTTTGGTGATTTTCACCAGGACACCGCAAAGGGTGTCCTGATCGCCAGGTAGGCGCATTCGTGCTCGCCATCGCCATCCTGGTCTTCCGCGAAGTGCTCGAAGCGGCACTGGTCGTGACGGTTGTTTTTGCGGCGACGCGCGGGGTTCTGGGGCGGGGTCGCTGGATCGGCGCCGGCATTACGGCTGGTGTGCTGGGCGCTGTCGCGGTTGCCTTGTCCGCAGGCGTCATTGCCAACGCGGTGGAAGGCATGGGCCAGGAGCTTTTCAACGCGACGGTACTTTTTGCCGCGGTCGCGATGATCGCGTGGCACGCGATATGGATGGCCACGCATGGCCGCGAGATGACGATGCAGATGAAGGCCCTCGGGTCGGAGGTGTCCGTGGGGCACAGACCGCTGATGGCGCTGCTCGTCGTTGTCGCGCTCGCGATCCTGCGCGAAGGATCCGAGATCGTGCTGTTCCTGTTCGCCCAAGCCGCCGGTGGCTCGGAGTGGTGGGACATCACCGGAGGTATTGCGTTGGGCGTGATCGGCGGCGGCCTCACCGGGTTCGCGCTCTACTTTGGCTTGCTGCGCATTCCGATTCGCCACTTCTTCACCGCAACCAACTGGTTGCTGCTGCTCCTTGCAGCCGGCATGGCATCGCAGGCGGCGCGATTTCTGGTTCAGGCCGACGTACTCCCATCGCTGGGACCGCGCTTGTGGGATACCTCCGCGCTTCTTTCCGATCGTTCCCTACTGGGACAAACCCTACACGCGCTGGTCGGCTACGACGCTCGGCCCGCGGGTGTCCAAGTGTTGTTTTACATCGTAACCGGCGCGTTGATCGCCATCGGAATGAGGCTATGGGGAAAACCAAGAACAAGATTGCCCGGCGCTCATTTGCCTGGCGCTCGCTGACGCGCTCTGTCATCGCCGCCGCACTGATTTTGCAGGCGCAGAGCGCGTTCGCCGATCCCGCCGACAAGGTGTACCTGCCGACAGTGGTTCAAGGAGAGATCGAGTTCGAGCTCCGCGGCGGCTATCAAAAGTGGCGCGATAGCGACGGCGATCGCGAACGTCAGCTCGTAGCCGACTTCGGTTACGGCTTCACGCCGTGGTGGAAGAGCGAGCTTGCGGTCGGAGTGACGCGCTTTCCGGGAGACTCGACGCGTCTCGACGAAATCGAGTGGGAAAATATATTTGCGCTGACCGAGCCAGGCCAGTACTGGGCCGATCTTGGGCTCTTCGCCGAATTTTCCCGCGACCATCCGGAGCACCGCAATCTGATCACCATCGGCCCGATGCTTCAAAAGGAATTCGGACCCGTCCAGGCGAATGCCAACATTCTGTTCGAGCGTCAGCTTGGCGCGGGTGCGGAGCCGGGCGCCGAGATCGGTTACGCATGGCAGATAAAGTGGCGCGGCAATCCAAGCTTCGAGCCGGGGATACAGGGCTTTGGTACGTTCGGGCGCACCAACGACTTCAGCCACGGGACCGATCATCGAATCGGGCCCGCCTTTTTCAGTCAAGTGCAGGTAGGTTCGCGGAACAAACTCAAGTTCGACGCGGCGCTGCTGTTCGGACTCAACGGCAACTCGGCCGACACGACCGTGCGCTTCAATCTCGAATACGAGCTGTACTGATTGCGGAACGCGGTCACGCGGTCGCACGCGAAGGCCGCCTGCGCCATTCGCGCCACACCAGCCAGGGAATGCCGATCAGTGACAACGCGGCCCAGATCCTGAGCGCGATCTCGCCGCGTCTACCCGGCGCGGGAAGCAGGTCGGCATCGCGCAACGCTTCGGGGAATGGGCGCGGCGGCACTGGGATGATTTTCTGCAGCGCAGGGTCGGTGGGCCATCTCGCGGTGTATTCCCACGCGGTCACGATCGGGTAGTCGCCCCAGACGCGGCTCGAAGGGAACTGCGGCACGCGTAGAAAGACCAGAGCCTCGATGTCCTCGGCGAGCATGCGCTGCAGCGCGCTGGGCTCCTGGGCGGCCGGCTGCCGCGCGATCCTGAGCATGCACGCGGCGATCTCCTCGAACGCGGCCGCGGGGAAAAGCCGGGTCCGATCCTCGACCAGGTAGTCGAATCCTTCGATCGCCTTGTCGACGCTCTTCTGGCGGATCCCGTAATAGGGCATGCCGAGCGCGGCAAGCGTTCGGCTCGTCGGGCCTCGCGCTGGCACGTTCCAACCCATTGCCCGCAGGACATCGATGCTGATGCTCGCGCAGTTCATCGTCGCATGACGGTAGATGAGCTGGTGGCGATAGAACTGGTTGTAGGCGCGGCCAAAGGCGTTTTGCACGAACACGGCGCTGCGCTGGTGCTTGAGCACGGCTACGACGAGGTAGGAGGGACGGTACCATCCCTGGCCGCTGTTGAGATCGCCCAGGTAGTTGTCCAGCGGCAGCATCGCCGCGATGATGCCTTTTTCGCTGTACGAATCCAGCGTGTAGAAGTTGTTCACGAGCCAGTTGCCCATCGCGCCTGCGGGCGCCACGCGGCCCGTGAGCATGGCGAAGTGCCCGCCGTGTGCCTCGTCGTCGTCGCCTTGAGCGCCGTTGAGCATCGCGGCCAGGACCGGTTTTCCCTCCCACGACCGCGCCGCGCCGGGATTGCGCTCCCACAGTACCGTCGCGTCAAAGGGACTTTGCGCGCCGCCGCGCGGCTCCCCGCGCACGAGCTCGCGAATCGCCTCGCCGCTCGCGTCTACAGGCCGCGTTTGCGCATTCGTATTCAGGCGGAAGTCTTCCGGCCATATCGTTCGCGCGGTGAACCGGCCGCCCGCGGAAGTCCCGCGCAGAGTGAGCGGCCGGGCGCTCAGGAAGCCGATCGAGTCCGCGTTGTAGTACGAGCGGTTCAACGCTATCTTCGGTACGACGTCAAACGCCCATCGGCCGCCGCCGACAGCGATGAACGTCCCGTCGGACTCGAGCCGGGCGTTGCGGAGAACCTCGGGCGCCCCGATCCAGATCAGCGGCGGATAATCCATCGCGGCATCCGCGCCGTGGTCCCCGGCCCAGGAGGCGATATCGTCCTTGGCTCGAACGCCCGGCGCGAAGCCTGCGACGGGCACGCCGCGCTTCGGTACGAGAATCGGTTCGTCCTCGAAATACCAAAGTGCCTGTCGAATGGCCGAACAATCGCTGCAGCGGCCCGTCGTTTGGTAAAAATTACCGATCGGGTACAAACCGATGTCGCCGGCATCGAGCGCGGAACGGATTGGCGGCATCTGGGTCACAATGGTGGCGAATTGTGCGATAGACCGTAAGCATTGGCCAGCGGCATCGACTAAAAACGCAGCCCGCGACCGCCCGTATCATCCATTTTTATCAAGGGACCCCCATGGCGCAGACCGCCGCCTCACTGCATTGGCTCAACGAGCGCACGCCACGTCACGCTGTCCGGCTGATCGACAGGCTGCAAGTCGAAACCGAGGGCGAGCGCGAGGCGTTGATCGCGTCCATTCTTGCGACATCCGCCTCGGTCTCTCCGAAATATTTCTACGACGCCATCGGGTGCACGCTATTCGAGGCAATCTGCGGGCTGCCGGAATATTATCCGACGCGCACCGAGCGGGCGATCCTCAACGAACACCGCGACGAGATTGCGCGCGCCGCGGGAACGAACCGGCAATTCGTCGATCTCGGCGCCGGCGATTGCGCCAAGGCTTCGCTGCTGCTTCCCGCGTTGCAGCCGATGCGCTACGTCGCGGTCGACATAGCCGCGCCGGCGATCGTTCCCGCGCTCTCGAGGCTCGCGCTGGCCTTCCCGCGGGTGGAGCTGGTAGGCGTGGTCACGGATTTTTCCGCGGAACTTGACCTCGCCGACGCGATCGACGACGGGCCGACCACCTTCTTCTACCCAGGATCGAGCATTGGAAATTTCGACCCGGTCGATGCGCTTGCCCTGCTGCTGCGAGTGCGAAAGCTCTGCGGCGACGGCAGCGGATTGCTCATCGGCGTCGACACCAAAAAAGATCGCGCCCGGCTGGAAGCGGCGTACAACGACGCGCTGGGCGTCACAGCCGCGTTCAACCGCAATGTGCTCAACCACGTCAATTCGCTGGTCGACGCCGACTTCGACCCGTCCGCGTTTACGCACGTCGCTTTCTATGACGAATCGCAAGGGCGAATCGAGATGCACCTGGAGGCGACGTCGGAGCAGAACGTTCAGGTTGCCGGACACGAACGCGTCTTCACCGCCGGCGAGCGGATTCACACCGAGAACTCGTACAAGTATGCGCCGGAGGAATTCGCAGACGTGCTGCGTCGCGCGGGCTTCGCCGAGATCAGGCTCTGGCAGGACGCGGCCCGGGATTTCGCGGTGTATCACGCCGCGTGATGAGCCTCAGCGCGTGATAAGCCTCAGTCTTTAGGCAGCGGAGGTCAGCTCGGCGCGCGGGGGTTTGCGGCGCGGAAACTCGATCACCTGGGCATTCGCAGCGACCGCCTCCCGCCACGATGCGTGGGCATCGGGGGAGGTCCAGACCAACATGTGCAGCTCGGAAAGGGCCACAGGGTCGGTCAACAGGCGGACCTTGCGCGTTGTGCTCAATTTTTTCGGGCCGTCGCGCAACGCCGCAAGCAGGAGCTGCGGTCGCTGGTCGCGCAAGGGGCCCGTCGGATTGAAGCGCGCCACGCCGGCGGCGCAGACCAGCGCGTTGATCACCGGATCGACGACCGCTTCGATGAATCCCGGCGGCGCGCCCGCGCTTTTCAGTGTTTGCGTCATCGAGCGGATCTCTTCGGGCGGATCGAGCTCTTCGGGAATCACGAACAAGCGCGCAGCGCGCAGCTTGCGGCCCAGTGAAACGCGGCTCGTATACACCGAAAGCGGAATCGAAAGCACCAGCGCGCCGACGACGGGCAGCAGCCACCAGGAGAAACGACGGATTGAGCCAGTAGACGCCCGCCGGCCCAGGCGACGCCGAGCAGCGTGTGCCCATCCGTGCCGGCGCAAAGACTTCGCTCCAGGTCGTCTCGCTATCCTCGCGCGGCGGCGACTTCCATTGGATCGTCCAGCCGAAGAAGGCGCGCGACGACGAACTGCGTGTGGAACAGCATCCGGATCGGCGCCAGCATCGCCGACAGCGCAAGCTCACCGAGCATGCTGCAGGTCAGCTGCCACCGACCGCCGTAACGCCTTGCGTTGCGCGAAAAGATCAGCAGTACGCCGAGGATCTTTGGCAGAAACAGCAGCACCGCGGTGGCACCGAACAGCGCAATCGCCCACTCGGGATGCCATTCCGGCCACAGCGGAAAGAGCTGGTACGGCTGCACGAAATACGTTGGCTCGCTCAACGTGTGCACCGCCAGCAGCGCGGTCGACAGAATCAGGAAAGCGAACCACAGCGGCGCCGACAGATAAGCCATGACGCCGCTCATGAACACCGCGCGGTGCGCCGACGTGCAGTCCCTTCATCAGGAACAGCCGGAAGTTCATCAGATTGCCCTGGCACCAGCGGCGGTCGCGCTTCAGCTCGTCGATCAGGTTCGGCGGCATCTCCTCGTAGCTGCCGCGCAGGTCGTAGGCGATCCATACCGCCCAGCCGGCGCGGCGCATCAGCGCGGCTTCGACGAAGTCGTGCGACAGGATCTCGCCCGACAGCGAGCCCGCGCCCGGGCAGGCGTCGCAAGCGCGCAGTGGCGCATGAACGGCGCGACGCGGATGATCGCGTTGTGGCCCCAGTAGTGCGATTCGCCGAGCTGCCAGAAATGCAGGCCGGCGGTGAACAGCGGGCCGTAGACGCGCGTCGCGAACTGCTGGACGCGCGCGTAGAGCGTGTCGCGTCCGGCGGCGCGCGGCGCGGTCTGGATGATGCCGACGTTCGGGATTGGCTTCGATCAGGCGCAGCAGCGTGGTCAGGCAGTCGCCGCTCATCACGCTGTCGGCGTCGAGCACGACCATGTAGCGGTAATTGTTGCCCCAGCGCCGGCAGAAGTCGGCGATGTTGCCGCTCTTGCGCTTGATGCGATGCTGGCGCCAGCGATAGAAGACGCGGCCGAAGCCGTTCGACCGCGCGGCACAGTGTCGATCCAGGCGGCGATTTCCGCGACGCGGGTGTCGGGATCGCTGGTGTCGGAGAGCACGAAGAAATCGAAGTGCTCGAGGCTCGCCGGTGCGCGCCAGCGATTCGTAGCGTCGCGCGCAGGCCGGCGAAGACGCGCGGCGACGTTTTCGTTGCAGATCGGCATGACGATCGCGACTCGCGCATCTGGATCGATCGGCGCGTCGCTGGCGTGCGCGTGCGTGAAATGGCGTAGCGATCGCTGCCGAGCAGCAGCAGCACGAAGCCGGCCATCGCCGTCCAGAATCCCGCGGACACCCAGCCGAACAGAATCGCGAACAGGACGAGGATCGCGATCTCGAGCGGCTGCGTGCCGTGATAGGGCAGCACTGCGATCATGAAATTGGTCGCGATATACGTCTGCGAGACGATCAGACCGAGAAGCACGAGGCGGCGGAAGTCGGCGACGCGGTGCCAGTGTCCTTCGCGGATCGGGCGCAGTCGGAGGCGGGCTCGGCCGCCTCGTGCGGGCGCTCGCGCCGGTCGCGCAGCCTTCGACCCGGCGCCGACGATTGCGCAGGCCAGACGCGCGAACAGTCCGCGCGGCCACGCGCGCGGCACCATCGAGGTGCGCGCCAGCGGCGGCGCGGTGGCCAGTCGCTCGCGGCCCGAGTGCATCGCAGCGGTGAGCGTGCGGCACAGGCGCGACGTCCTGCTGCGAGTACGCGAGCTCGAGCCGCCGGTGGATCGAGGCGTACGCGGGATCGGCCTTGTCGGTCGACGGCTGCCGCCGGCGAGCGCATCGATGCAGCGCGCCATCGCTGCGTCGAGCGTCGTCGCCATCGCTTCGCACAGCGCAGCGCCAGCAGTTTCCCGCGCTGCTCGGGCGTGAGCGGAAGGCGATCGAGATAGCGCGACGCACGCTTCGGCGGGCGTCGCTGCGCGCCTACCCGGGCGGAAGAATGTAGCTCCACGTCTCCGACAATGCGTGTGTCGCCGCTGCGCAGATAGGCGCGCAATTCGACCGGCTTGTTCTCGTCCTGCCGGCGCATGCGCAAGCGTCAAGCGCCAGCCGCCGGTCACGTCGTTCCGATGGGCGACCAGCTCGACGCACTTCGCGCGTTGGTCGTCCGCCGACACCGACGCCTTCGACCTTCGCGTCGGCGGGCAGTTTCCGCAGCGCGGGACCGTCGAAGTCGATCGACGAAGCCGATGCTGCCGTCGTCGTTCCGGGCGTAGCCGCGGCCGCGGCGCGTCTGCGTCACCCACGACGACGGCGGCCGCGAGTCCGGCGTCCTTCTGCCAGAGGATGCGGTACTCGAAGTCGTAGGGCTGCCTGCGGCTGCGGCGCGACGTCGGGCACCCAGTAGGCGACGATGTTGTCGTTGGTCTCGTCGGGATTGGGAATCTGCACCAGCTCGACGCTGTCCGGCTCCCCAAACGCCTTTGGGCTCGACCCAGCGCGCTCGGACGCAGGTCGTAGCGCGCCTCGAGATCCTCGTAGTGCTCGAAGTCGCGGTCGCGCTGCATCAGGCCGAAGCCGACCGGATTGGTCAGCGCGAACGACGTCACCAGCAGCCGCTTCGGATTGACCAGCGGTCGCCAGATCCATTCGCCGGTTCCCGACTGCGATCGACAGGCCGTCGGAATCGTGCACCTCGGGCCGGTAGTCGTCGCGGGCGGAGCGCTGGTTCTCGCCGAAGAAATACATGCTGGTCAGCGGCGCGAGGCCGAGCTTGGTGACGTTCTCGCGCAGAAACAGCCGCGCCTTGACGTCGACGACCGTCTCGACGCCGGGCTTGAGGACGAAGCGATAAGCGCCGCGTCATGCGCCGCGAATCGAGCAGCGCGTAGATCGTCAGCTCGGTGGCGTTGGGCGCGGGCCGCTCGATCCAGAATTCGACGAAGCGCGGAAACTCCTCGCCCGATGCGAGGCCGGTGTCGACGGCGAGTCCGCGCGCCGACAAGCCGTAGCAACTGGCCCTTGCCCAGCGCGCGAAAGTAGCTCGCGCCGAGGAACACGAGCACCTCGTCCTTGTACTTCGGCGAGTTGATCGCGTAGTGCACGCGAAAGCCCGCGAAGCCGAGAGCCGCGCATCGCTGCGGAGTCGATCTTGTTGGCGCCGTAGTCGAACAGGTCCGGATTGAACTTGATCTCGCGCACGCCGGTCCCGGCAGACCTCGTTGATGCGCACCGGCTGCTTGAAGTACAAGCCCTTCGTGGAAAAACGCGAGCTCGAAGGGAAGCTGCTCACCGCGCCAGAGCGAGCGTGCGGGCTTGAAGCGGATATCGCGAAATTCGATCGTAATCGAGCTTCTCGAGTGCGGCGGGCAACGGTTGTCCGGGGCCTTGTATGCGGCCGTCGCGAGCTGCGTGGCGCGCTCCGACACCTCGTCGAATCCGAAAGCGGTTGCGTGACTCCATGCCGCCATCGCGAGCAGTACCCCAAACAAAGTTACGAGGATTTGCCGCAACGACTGCAAGGTGTTACTCGCTCAAGCCCGATGAATCATGGAGGCGAAGCGGCTCGGGCGTCCGCCTTTCCCGGCGTGTCGGAGTCAGCCGGGATCCCGCGCGAGGCGAATCCCGGTGAACTGCCAGCGCGCGTGCGCAGGAAAGAAATTGCGATAGGTTGCGCGGATATGCGATTCGCGGCGTCAGGCACGAGCCGCCGCGCAATACGTACTGGTTGCACATGAACTTGCCGTTGTATTCGCCGATCGCGCCGGCCGCGGGACGATACCCCGGATACGGCGCGTACGCGCTTTGGGTCCACTCCCAGACGTCGCCGAACAGCTGCAGCAGCGCGCCGCCGTCTGGCGTCGCGGGTCGAGGTTCCAGGCAACCGCCCTCCAGCGAAGTTGCCATCGATCGGACGATGCGCGGCAGCGACTTCCCATTCGGCCTCGGTCGGGAGCCGCGCTCCTGCCCACCGCGCATAGGCGTCCGCTTCGTACAAACTAACGTGACACGCGGGCGCCGACGGTTCGAGATCGCGCAAGCCCGCGCAGCGTGAACACTTGCCACGTGCCCGCGGCGCGTTCCCAATACAGCGGCGCCGCTGCGTGCATGGCGGCGACCCAATCCCAGCCTTCGGAAAGCCAGAGCTCCGGCCGGCGGTAACCGCCGTCGTCGATGAAGTCGAGGTATTCGCCGTTGGTGACAGGTCGGCTGGCGAGCGCAAAGCCCTGAAGATATTCCCGATGGCGCGGCCCTCGTTGTCGAACGCGAAGCCCGGACCCTCGTGGCCGATCTCGATCAACCCTTCGTCGAATTCGATCCACGTCAGCGGCGGCGCGAGCGCCCAGCTTCGCGGAGCTTTTCGCGGAGCAGCGTACGCCGGTTTGAGCGGGTTGCACGACAACAGGTGCTTGATGTCGGTCAGCATCAGCTCCTGATGCTGCTGCTCGTGATGAAGCCCGAGCTCGACCAGAGCGGCGACCGGCGGGGGCAGTGCACCGCCGTCGAGGAGCTCGGCCATCGCTGCATCGACGTGCTTGCGATACGCGACGACCCGGGCGAGCGATGGGCGCGACAGAAGCCCGCGCTGCGGCCGCGGGTGCTTGTCGCCGATGCCGTTGTAATACGAGTTGAAAAGAACCCGAAACGACGGATCGAAGGGCCGATAGCCGCGAAGATGCGCATCGAGCACGAAAGTCTCGAAAAACCAGGTGGTGTGCGCGAGATGCCACTTCACCGGGCTTGCATCGGGCATCGACTGAATCGCGCAGTCCTCGGCCGACAGCGGATCGGCGAGGCTCTGGGTGGTTGCCCGCACGCTGCGATAAGACGATTCGAGCAGACCCGCCGCGACATGTTCCGCGGAATGCGCTTGAACGGAAAGTCGATCATTCATGAACCGTACCTTGAGTCTTCGAAGCGGGAAGCTTGGCATAAGGGGAAAGCTTGGCATCCACGATGACGCGCGCGGCGCCGGTCGAGAACGAGCCGATCACCGCCGCCTGTGAAAATCCGCTGGTGTTGAAAACGTCGAGCACCTCCGTTGTCGCTTCGGGTGCACACGCCACGAGCAATCCACCCGAGGTCTGCGGATCGCAGAGCACTGCCGTCGCAATATCGTCGATCGCCTCACCGACGCTTGCTTCGTCCCGGCAGCTCGCCCAGTTGCGCGACGAAGCGCCGGTCAGCACACCCGCGCGCGCCAGCGACAGCGTGTCCGCCAGAAGCGGCACGGAATCGAAGTCGACGGTCGCGGAAACCGCCGATGCCCGGCACATCTGCAGCAGGTGTCCGATCAAGCCGAAGCCGGTGACGTCGGTGAGCGCATGCACCGTGTCCATGCCGCCCAGGATCGCTCCCGGCGTGTTGAGCTGCGTCGCGTTCGCGAGCATCGCAGCGTAAGCTGCGGCCGACAGGCGATCCTTCTTGATTGCCGCGCTGTAGATTCCGACGCCGAGCGGCTTGCCCAGGATGAGCGCATCGCCCGGTCGTGCGCCGGCATTGCGCTTGATGCGCCGCGGATCGACCCGGCCGATCGCGACCAGCCCGTAAATCGGCTCGACCGAATCGATGGTATGCCCGCCCGCGACAGGGATGCCGGCGCGGGCGCAGACCGATTCGCCGCCCTCGAGTATGCGGCGGATCGTCTGCAGCGGGAGTCTCGCGACCGGCATGCCGACCAGCGCCAGGGCAAACAAGGGCGTGCCGCCCATCGCGTAGACGTCGGAAAGCGCATTGGTCGCTGCAATCGCGCCGAAATCGAAGGGATCGTCGACGATCGGCGTGAAAAAATCCGTCGTTGCAACGATCGCCTGGGTTGCGTCGATGCGGTACACCGCAGCGTCATCGCCGGTTTCTATCCCGACCAGTAAATCGGCAGGCAGCAGCCCAGGCGCCGATCGCGCCAGGATTTCACGCAATTGCGACGAGGCGACCTTGCAGCCGCAGCCGCCGCCGTGACTGAATTGAGTCAGGCGTATGGCCGGCAACCCCGAATTGTCCATCCAGAGACTGTTATTGTTGGCGAAACTCTCAGACATTCTAATCCGAACGAGGTTCGGTCGTCGCTCGCGTTTCCCTCCGCGCTGCTATCATGGCGGTGCTGCAACCGCGGCGCGAGCGACGCCGTTCCCGCCCAATCCGATGGCACTGTCCTCCGAAACGACCGATCGACTCAGGCAGGTCAGCACTGCCACGCTCACGACGCAATTGTTCAAGCGCGGGCTTCGCAATGTCTTTATCCAGGGCGTGCGACGCATGAGTGCGGCGAGCGGCAACCTGGTCGGTGAAGCCTTTACGCTGCGATACATTCCGGCTCGCGAGGACTTGGACGCGTTGAGCGTCTTCGAAGACCCGGAGCACCCGCAACGCAAGGCGATCGAAACGGTGCCCTCCGGCCAGGTGCTGGTCATGGATTGCCGCCGCGACGCCCGCGCCGCGTCCGGCGGAAGCATTCTTCTCATGCGGCTCAAAGTCCGGGGCGCGGCCGGCATCGTCACCGACGGCGGTTTGCGCGACAGCGAGGGGATCGCGAAGATGGACTTTCCCGTGTACGGGGCCGGGGGAAGCGCGCCGTTGAATCTGGCCATTCATCATGCGGTCGACCTCAACGTGCCCGTCGGCTGCGGCGGCGTCGCGGTGTTCCCGGGCGACGTCATCGTCGGCGATGGGGAAGGAGTCGTGGTTGTTCCGCGGCATCTTGCCGAAAGTGTCGCCCTCGACGCGCGGGAGCAGGATAAGCTCGAGGAGTTCGTGCTTCTCGAAATTGAGAAGGGTCGTGCGTTGCCTGGCACCTATCCGCCCAACGCCGATACGCTGGCTCGGTACCGCGCCTGGCGCGAGCGGCGGGGCGAGGGCTGACGCACGGGGGCAGGTTGCGTCGGCGTCTTCCTCCGATTTCCCGCCGGTGATAGAATGCGAGCCCCCCGCGGCGGCTCGTCGGCGTCTCTTGGATCAACGCGATTCCATCATGCGTCATTCGGGGTCGCGGTAAAGGGTTCCCGTGCCGGGTCACGGGCTGGTCTTGGTGAATAGCGAGGAATGGTTTCTCCACAGCAGGCTGAATTCGAGCGGCGCCAAACATCGCGGCTGTCGATGATCCGGCAACGAGGGGGTCGGATTGTTGCGGTGATTGCGGCGATCTTGGTGCTCGCCACCCTGATCCGCGGCAGCGAGGCGGCGAAGTTCGGGATCGGCCACGGCGTGCGCAAGACGAGTCCGATTGTCGAGCCTTTCCTCATCGATCTCGAGGAGCGCACGTTCCGTTTCTTCTGGGACACGGCCAATCCCAAGAATGGCCTGGTACCGGACCGTTATCCGACACCTTCGTTCTCGAGCGTTGCAGCGGTCGGTTTCGCGCTCACGAGCTATCCGGTCGGCGTCGAACGCTCTTACGTCACCCGCGCGGCCGCACGGCAGCGCGTGCTGGCGACCTTGCGTTTCTTTCGCAATGCCCCGCAGGGTCCGCAAGCACGAGGCACGACCGGATACAAGGGCCTCTTCTATCACTTCCTGGACATGAAGACGGGGCGGCGCTTCGGGGACAGCGAGCTTTCCACCGTCGACACCGCGATCCTGCTTGCGGGCGCCCTGTTCTGTCAGTCGTACTTCGACGGGCCGGAGCCGGAAGAAGTGGAAATACGCGCGCTCGTCGAAGACATCTATCGCCGCGTCGACTGGCAATGGGCTCAGCCGCATCCGCCGGCGATCAGTCATGGCTGGTCGCCCGAAGACGGCTTTCTCGAGTACGACTGGCGAGGTTACAACGAGGCGATGCTGGTCTACCTGCTGGCGCTGGGCTCGCCGACCTTCGCCGTCGCGCCCGAAGCTTGGGCCGAATGGACCAGCACATACGACAAGAACTGGGGCAAGGTATTCGGTCAGGAGTACTTGGACTTTCCGCCGCTCTTCGGCCATCAGTACACGCAGGTCTGGATCGATTTTCGCGAGCTCCAGGATGCCTACATGCGGCGTCGCGGGCTCGACTACTTCGAGAACAGCCGCCGCGCCATCTATGCGCAGCAAGCCTATGCGATCGCCAATCCGCAGCAGTGCAAGGATTATGGCGCGACGATCTGGGGAATCACCGCGAGCGACGGGCCCGCGGACATGACGCTCGAGCAAGGCGGCGTACTCCGGCTCTTCCGCACCTATACCGCGCGCGGCGTAGGTGCCGTGGGCACCGCCACACACGACGATTGCACACTCGCACCCACGGCCACGGTCGCATCCATACCATTCGCTCCCGAGCTTGCCATTCCTGCGGTGCTGGAGATGAATCAACGCTTTGGCGAGCACATCTACGCCAAGTACGGGTTTTTTGATGCTTTCAATCTGAGCTTCAACTTCGACGGCCCGCTCTTGCACGGCCGTTGCATCCCCGGCTTCGGCTGGGTCGACGGCGACTACATCGGGATCGATCAGGGCCCGATCTTCGCCATGATCGAAAACTATCGAAGCGGAATGATCTGGCGCGTGATGCACAAGAACCCCTATGTGCGTCGCGGTTTGGAGCGCGCAGGCTTCACGGGCGGCTGGTTCACCGCATCGCAATGATTTCGCCGAGCGCGCCTGCGCTCGCGCGCTGGGCCGTGCTCCTTGCCGTCGCTGCTTTCCTGGGAATGGCGGCAGGATGCAGCCGGCCCTCGCAGGGGGTTACCACCCTTCGATTCTGGGCGATGGGCCGCGAAGGCGAGGTCGTCGTCGAACTCCTGCCCGAGTTCGAGCGCACGCACCCCGGAATTCGCGTCGAAGTGCAGCAACTGCCATGGACCGCGGCGCACGAAAAGCTGCTGACCGCATTCGCCGGCGACGCGACACCGGACATCTGCCAGCTCGGCAACACCTGGATCCCCGAATTCGTCGCGCTGGGCGCGATCGAGCCGCTCGACCGTTACGTCGCCGGCTCGCCGGTCGTCGACCCCGGCGACTATTTCCCCGGCATCTGGGACACCAACGTCGTCGACGGCAGCGCTTATGGCGTGCCGTGGTACGTCGACACGCGGCTCTTGTTCTACCGGCGCGATCTGCTCGCGCAGGCCGGGTACGCGGCGCCGCCGGCGTCGTGGCAGGAATGGGCGCAGGATCTGGCCGCCGTCAAGCAGCGCGCCGGGCCGGATCGTTACGCGATCCTGCTGCCGCTCAACGAATTCGAGCCATTGCTGGCGCTGGCGCTGCAGCAGGACGAGCCGCTGCTGCGCGACGACGGCCGCTGGGGCAATTTCGACAGCGCCGGATTCCGCCGCGCGCTGCAATTCTATGTCGATGCATTTCGACGCGGATTCGCGCCGCCCTGACCGACGTCGACGTCTCGAACGTATGGAACGAATTCGGCCGCGGCTACTTCGCGTTCTACATCTCCGGTCCCTGGAATATCGCAGAGTTCAAGCGGCGGCTGCCGCCGGAGCGTGCAGGGCGACTGGATGACCGCGCCGTTGCCCGGCCCGACGGCCCGGGCGCATCGATCGCCGGCGGGTCGAGCCTGGTGGTGTTCCGCGCATCGCGGTTCAAGGCGGCGGCGTGGCAGCTGATCGAATATCTTTCCCGACCCGACGTTCAGCGTCGCTTCCACGAGCTCACCGGCGACCTGCCGCCGCGACGCGACAGCCTGGCGCGACGAGCGCTCGCCGACGACGTCTATGCGCGCGCGTTTCGCGACCAGCTCGAGCGCGTGAAGCCGGCGCCCAAGGTGCCGGAGTGGGAGCGCATCGCCAACGAGATGCGGCTGGTCACCGAGCGTGCGGTGTCACGGCGAGCTGTCGGTCGAACAGGCGGCGAAGGAGCTCGATGCGCGCGCCGATGAGATTCTCGAAAAGCGGCGCTGGATGCTCGCGCGCGGAGCGACTGCATTGAGACTCGATCGCGCCGCGTGGTGGTTCGTCGCGCCGGCGCTCGCTGGTCATCGCCGTGTTCTTTTTCCTGCCGATCGCTCGCTGCGTTGCCGATCAGCCTGACCGATTTCGACATCTACGCGCTCGCCGATCTCGCGAATCTGCGCTTCGTCGGCCTCGGCAACTACCTGAGGCTTCTCGAGACGCCGCTGTTCTGGCAGGCGCTGGGCAACACGCTGTACTTCGTGCGTCGTCGGCGTTCCCTTGTCGATCGGTGCATCGCTCGGTGCCGCGCTGCTGCTGCATTCGCGGGCTGGCGCGATTCAAGCCGTTTTTCCGCACCGCGCTGTTCGCGCCGGTGGTGACGACGCTGGTCGCCGTCGCGGTCATCTGGCGCTATCTGTTCAACACCCGCTACGGCCTGCTCAACTATGCGCTGGGCGGCCTCGGCATCGATCCGATCGACTGGCTCGGCGACCCGCACTGGGCGATGCCGGCGATCATCGTCTTCGCCGTGTGGAAGAACTTCGGCTACAACATGATCATTCTTCTCGCCGGCCTGCAGAGCATTCCGGAGGAGCTCTACGAGGCGGCGCGCATCGACGGTGCATCGGGCTGGCGCCAGTTCCTGTTCGATCACGCTGCCGATGCTGTCGCCCGTTCTGGTGCTGGTCGGCATCCTCACGATCGCCGGCTACTTCCAGCTGTTCGCCGAGCCGTACGTGATGACGCAGGGCGGACCGCTGCAGAGCACCGTCAGCGTGCTCTACTTCATGTACGAGGAAGGATTCAAGTGGTGGAACCTCGGTTCCGCCTCGGCGGTCGCGTTCGTGCTGTTCCTCGCTGATCTTCGGCGTCACGGTGCTGCAGCTGCGGCAGGCGAGAGGGATCGGTACGCGATGAAGCGCGGACTCGCGGCGCCGCTCGTGAACGGCGCTGCTGCTCGGCGCGGCGGTGGTCGCCGTCTTTCCCGCTGCTGTGGATGCTGTCGGTGTCGCTGATGTCCGCGGGCGAAGCCAGCACGTTTCCGCCGCCGCTCGTTCCGGCACGCGCCACGCTGGGACAACTATCGCGAGCTCTTCGCGCGCGCTGGGCGTCGGACGGTATCTGGTCAACAGCGTCTTTCTCGCCGCTGCCGTCACCGCGGTGTCGCTGGTATTCAACGTGGCCGCCGGCTATGCGTTCGCCAAGCTTCGCTTCGCCGGCCGCGACCGCATCTTCAAGCTGCTGCTCGGCGCGCTGGTCATCCCGGCGCAGGTCGCGATGGTGCCGCTGTTCCTGCTGCTCAAGCAGCTCGGACTGGTCAACAGCTACGGCGGCGTCATCGTCCCCGCGATGGCCGGCATCTTCGGCATCTTTCTGGTGCGCCAGTACGCGCTGTCGATTCCCGACGAGCTGCTCGAAGCGGCGCGCATCGACGGCGCCAGCGAATTCCGCATCTTCGGCGCCGATCGTCGTGCCGGCTGCTCAAGCCGATCATCGTCACGCTGGCGGTATTCACGCTGCTCGGCACCTGGAACGATTTCATGTGGCCGCTGATCGTCCTCACCGACAAGGATCTCTATACGCTGCCGGTCGCGCTGGCCAGCCTGTCGCGCGAGCACGTGCAGGACAACGAGCTGATGATGGCGGGTTCGGTGCTGACCACGCTGCCGGTGCTGCTGTGTTCCTCGCGCTGCAGCGCTACTACATGCAGGGACTGCTGGTCGGGAAGCGTCAAGGGGTGATCGGACGCGGCATCGCTTTCGCTGCGCGACGCGGGTCTTGCGGTTGTCGCGACGGGTCTCGTCGTAGCCGCGGGGGGAGCTCCGCTTTGGGCGCAAGCAGCCGTCCTGTTCCCCGCCCGCACGCTCGACGATTTCGACGACCTTTCGCCGTGGCAAGCGGGCGCGTCCGACGGTGTGCGGGCATCGATCCATGCCGGCGGACGGGCCCGGCGCTCACGCCATGCAGCTCGACTTCGATCTCGCCGGCACCGCGGGTTACGCGCTGGCCGACCGCGCGCTATCGCTCGACTTGCCGCCAATTACGAGATCTCGTTTTACGTGCGCGCCGACGCGCCGGTCAACAATTTCCAGTTCAAGCTGATCGACGCCAGCGGTGACAACGTCTGGTGGTTCAATCGGCCGAACTTCGACTTTCCGCGCGACTGGCGACAGGTCAGGATCCAGAAGCGCCAGATCGAATTCGCCTGGGGACCGACGACCGAGCGCGCGCTGAGGCACGCCGCATCGGCTGAGTTCGTCATCGCCGCGGGACGCGGCGGCGGCGCCGGATCGGTCTATTTCAGCGGGCTCGCGATGCGCGAGCTTCCTCCGGTGCCGTCGGCTTGGCCGACTGCCGTCGGTGCAGGCGTCGTCCGATCTGGCCGGCGCCGAACCTGCGCGAGTGTCGACGGCCGACTCGCGACCGCGTGGCACAGCGACCCGGCGCAGGGAGCGGCGCAGAGTCTCACGCTCGATTTCGGGCATCGCGCGAATTCGGCGGCATCGTCCTGCATTGGCTGGAGGGCATCTTCGCGTCGCGCTACGACGTCGCAGGTTTCCGACGACGGCGCGCAGTGGCGAACGCTGCGCAGCGTCAGCGACGGCAGCGGCGGCAACGATGCCTGGCGCTGCCCGAAGCCGAGAGCCCGTTACCTGCGGCTGTCGCTGCACGACGGCCCGATGCGGTGCTTACGGCCTCGCCGAAGTGGAGATCAAGGACCTCGGCGTTCGGTGAATCGGCCAACGCATTCATCGAAGTCGTCGCGCGCGACTCGCCGCGCGGCTATTTCCGCGCGGATTTTCCGGCGAGCAGACCTACTGGACGATGGTCGGCGTCGACGGTGGCAGCGACAGCGGCTTGCTGTCGGACGACGGCGCGCTCGAGGTCGCCGCAGGGCGCGTTTTCGATCGAGCCTTTCGTCGTCGCGGGCGGCAAGCTCGTCACCTGGGCCGACGTCGACGCGCAGCCGTTTCTGCGTCGACGGTTATCTCCCGATGCCCGGCGTGCGATGGCGCCAGCCGCAGTGGGAACTCAGCGTGTCGTCGTTCGCATCGGGAACGCGCGGCTCAGTCCCGGCTCGTCGCGCGCTACGAGCTCACCAACCTGACCGGGGATCGGCTGCCGCTCGAGCTCGTGCTCGCGCGTGCGGCCGTTCCAGGTCAATCCGCCGACGCAGTTCCTCAATACCGTCGGCGGTGTCAGCGCGATTCGCGACTCGGCTGGGACGAAACGGCGTTCTACGGTCAACGACCAGCGCAAGGTGTTCGCGCTGCAGCGGCCTGACGAGTCGGC
This sequence comes from uncultured beta proteobacterium, assembly GCA_963745385.1. GTDB lineage: Bacteria > Pseudomonadota > Gammaproteobacteria > Burkholderiales > Casimicrobiaceae > PALSA-1003. The sequence goes on along the minus strand of CAVUXI010000026.1, from coordinate 247,718 downwards.
GTGTTTCCGCTCGACGCCGGCCGCGATGCCCCAGCTGCTCGCGCAAGCCGGGATGGAGCGGGTCGCGCGCCACGACGCGTTCGGCTATGCGTCAGCCGCGCTGGGCTACGAGTTCGACCTGGCGCCGCATCGACAGCGCCGACGTCGGGATCGCGGTGCCCCTTGTCAGGATCGGTCTCCCGGCCCGGGTTTCTTCGGACGGTCGCCGAAAATCTGGATCGAGCGCGAGCAGCGCACCGTCGCCGCTGCCTGGCGCGAGAAACTCAATCGCGTCTCGCTGCAGGTTCCAGCCGGGGCGCAACCGCTCGTCGATACGCTACGCACCGCGCTCGCGCATATCCTGATCACGCGCGACGGTCCGATCCTGCGTCCGGGAACGAGATCCTACGCGCGCTCGTGGATACGCGACGGCGCGATGATCGCGGAGTCGCTGCTGCGGCTGGGCCATCGCCGACGTCGCCGCCGACTATCTTGCGTTGGTACGCGCCGCACCAATTCGCAAGCGGCAAGGTTCCGTGCTGCGTCGACGAGCGCGGCGCCGATCCGGTGCCGGAGAACGACAGCGCCGGCGAATTCATCTTTCTCGCCGCCGAAATCTACCGCTATACGCACGATCGCGCGCTGCTCGGAGCGATGTGGCCGCATGTCGAGGCCGCGGCGCGCTACCTCGACTCGCTTGCGCGCATCCGAGCGTACCGATGCCAATCTCGCGCCTGCGAACGCGCAGCGTTCTACGGGCTCGCTGCCGGCGTCGATCAGTCACGAGGGTTACTCGCAGAAGCCGATGCACTCGTACTGGGACGACTTCTGGGCGCTGAAGGGCTACGACGGCGCGATCGACATCGCAAGAGCGCTAGGCAAGGGCGGCGAGGCGGACCGTCTTGCGGGCGAGCGCGACCGATTCCGGCGCGACCTGGGCGACTCGCTTCGCCAAGCGGTCGCCGCGCACGGCATCGCATACCTGCCGGGCGCCGCCGAGCTCGGCGACTTCGACCCGACCTCGACCGCGATCGCGTTCGCGCCCGCGGGCGACGCCAAGCAGCTTCCGTCCGACGCTGGTGATGAGCACCTACGAGCGCTACTGGCGCGAGTTCATCGATCGGCGCGACGGCACAAAGGCGTGGGAAGAGTACACGCCGTACGAGCTGCGCGTGGTAGGCACGTTCGTTCGCCTGGGCTGGCGCGATCGCGCGCAGGAGCTGCTCGCGCTTTTTCTTCGGCGACCGGCGTCCCGCTGCGTGGAACCAGTGGGCCGAAGTCGTCGGACGCGATCCGCGACAAGCACGCATTCGTCGGCGACATGCCGCACGGGTGGGTCGCATCCGATTTCATTCGCTCCGACGCTCGATCTGTTCGCGTACGAGCGCGACGCCGACCACGCGCTCGTGCTCGCCGCCGGCGTCCCGCCACGACTGGCTCGACCGCGTCCGGTATCGCCGTCAAGGACTTGCGCACGCCGTACGGACGCGTGAGCTACACGCTTAAAAGGCAGGACGAGCGGGTGACGCTGCGCCTGGCGGCGGGCGCGCGCCTTCCGCCCGGGCGGTTTCGTCTTTGTCTGGCCGGAGGGCGAACCGCCGCCCGCGCGCATCAACGGCAAGGCGTCCGCTTGGAACGGCAACGAATTGCGCATCGCCGAACTCCCGGCAGAGGTCGTGGTCAACGCGCGGTGAGGGTCCGAGCGACGAGAAACGCAGTCATGACCGCAAAGATCGAATTTCCTTCGACCTTCCTCTGGGGCACCGCCACCTCGGCCTATCAAATCGAAGGTTCCCCTCTCGCCGATGGCGCGGGACCGAGCATCTGGCAGCGCTTTTGTCATACGCCGAACATGGTTCGCGACGGCGACACCGGCGATGTCGCGTGCGACCACTATCGGCGCTATCGCGAAGACGTCGCGCTGATGCGCGGTCTCGGGATGAAGGCGTATCGCTTCAGCATCTCCTGGAGCCGGGTCCTGCCGCAAGGGCGCGGCGCGGTGAATCCCATGGGCCTCGACTTCTACGATCGCCTGGTCGACGCCCTCCTGGAAAACGGCATCGAGCCGATGGTCACGCTGTTTCACTGGGATCTTCCAGCCGCGCTCGACGATCTTGGCGGCTGGCTCAATCCGGACATCGCGCATTGGTTTGCCGACTACGCGTCGGTGCTGTTCCGCAAGCTCGACGACCGCGTCAAGATCTGGGCCACGCTGAACGAGCCATGGGTGGTCACCGACGGCGGATACCTGCACGGCGCGCTGGCGCCCGGCCATCGCAACCGCTTCGAAGCGCCGATTGCGACGCATCAATTGCTGCGCTCGCACGGCGCCGCCGTTCAGGCGTATCGCGGCGAGGGCAAGCATCGCATCGGCGATCGTCGTGAACCTCGAGCCCAAGTATCCCGCGTCCGGGGAGAAGGCGGACCGCGACGCCACGGTGCGCGCCGACGCTTACATGAACCGCCAGTATCTGGATCCGATATTCCTCGGCCGTTATCCCGAGGAGCTCGCGGAGATTTTCGGCGAGGCCTGGCCTCGCTGGTCTGTCGAGGACCTGGATCTGATTCGCCAGCCGATCGACTTTCGTCGGGGTCAACTACTACACCCGCAACGTGACGCGCTTCGATCCGGGCGCGTGGCCGCTCTATGCTTCGCCGGTGCGACAGAAGCGGGCGACCTACACCGAGACGGATTGGGAGGTCTTCGCCCAAGGTCTTACCGACATCCTCGGTTGGGTCAAGGAGCGTTACGGAAATCCGCCTTTGTACGTCACCGAGAACGGTGCAGCGTTTTTCGATCCTCCCACCGCCGAGGGGCGGCGCATCGCTGATCCTCTGCGCGTCGATTACCTTCGCAAGCATATAAGCGCAATTCATCGCGCCATAGAGACCGGCGTCGACCTTCGCGGATACTTCGTATGGTCGCTTCTCGACAATTTCGAGTGGTCTCTCGGCTATTCCAAGCGTTTCGGAATCGTGCATGTCGATTTCGAGACCCAACAACGAACGCCGAAGGACAGCGCACACTTCTATGCGAAAATCATCGAGACCAAAGGCAGCGCCCTGGAAGAATAGGCTGCGGTCCGATGGTGTGATGCTTCATTGCGCGCGCGAGCGCGCACGTTTGGGGAGGAATCATGTTCAGGTTGGGAAAGTGGCTTGCCTGCGCCTCGCTTGCGCTGGCTCTCACATCGACTGCCCGCGCGGAGGTGGCGGAGCTTCGCATCACCAAGCAGCCCTCGATCATCTACCTGCCTCTGGTGGTGATGGAGCAGAACCGCCTGGTGGAGAAGTACGCGCGTGCGGCCGGCTTGGGCGAGATCAAGGTGCAGTGGATCACGTTCAACAGCGGGGGCGCATCGACCGACGCGCTGCTGTCGGGAAGCGTCGATCTCGTCACCAGCGGCGTATCCAATCTATTGCTGCTGTGGGAGCGCACCAAGGGCGAAGTGAACGGAGTGACAAGCGTGGGCGGATTGCCCATGCTGCTGGTGACTCGTGACCCCAATGTGAAGACGCTCAAGGATTTCAGCGACAAGGACAAGATCGCGGTTCCGACGATCAAGGTTTCCAGCCAGGCGATGGTGCTCAAGATGGCGATGGAAAAAATGTACGGCGAATCATCGCGCGACAAGCTCGATCCGGTAACCGTGCAACTCGGCCATCCCGACGCGATGCTTGCCGTCGTCGGGGGCACGAGCGAGGTCAACAGTCACTTTTCCGCGCCGCCGTACCAGTACACCGAGCTCAAAGCGCCCGGCGTTCATCTGGTGCTCGACTCGAGCGACGTGTTCGGGGGTCCCGCGAGCAACGCGGTCGTGTTCGGGACGAGGAAGTTCTACGACGCCAATCCCAAGACCATCGCCGCGTTTATGGCCGCGCTCGAGGAAGCCAATCAGCTCATCGCCCGCGATCCCGCGGCGGCTGCGAAGATCTACCTGGACGCGACGAAAGAGAAATACGGCGTCGACGAAGTCGTCGCCATGATCAAGGCGCCGAATGTCGTGTATTCGACGACGCCCAACGCCACGATGGTTTTCGCGAACTTCATGTTCAAGACCGGATTGATCAAAACGCGCCCGACATCGTGGAAAGAGTTCTTCTTCCCTGTCGTGCACAGTTTGCCGGGAACATAGCCGTAAGTTTTTGCGCTCCCTACAGGACGAAGCGTGCTTTTCGCTGTCCAACTCGCCGTTCCGGGCGAACAAATTTGTCCGTTTTCCCGGAAGCGATGCTCGGGGTCCAAGCTGGCTGTGCGGACGACCCGCGACGAGTTTGCTGTTGTTTATCCGGCACATCAAAAGCCACACTGCTAGTAGTTGAAAGCAATAGGCTTTTCAGTGACGCGTCGAAGGCGTAACATCGCGCCACTTGCGGAATTCTTGCACCGTTCGCGGCCTGGCCCTACCCCGCCAGGCGGGGGTCAATCAAGCAGCGGGCGAAATTCCGACACTGAGGAGAATGATTGAAACCGACGGATATCGCGGTACCGGATTACTTTCACAAGGTCGTCGATTGCCAGTGGGCATGCCCTGCCCACACTCCCGTTCCTGAATATATCCGGTTGATTGCCGCGGGGCGTTACAGCGACGCCTACATGATCAATTGGCAGTCCAACGTGTTTCCGGGAATTCTCGGGCGCACCTGCGATCGTCCCTGCGAGCCCGCGTGTCGGCGCGGCCGGGTGGAGGAAGGCGAGGAGGGGGTCAAGCCCGAGCCCGTGGCGATTTGCCGCCTGAAGCGCGTCGCGGCGGATAACAAGGACGACATTCGCGAACGACTGCCCAAGCGCGCCAGAAAAAACGGCAAGCGCGTCGCCCTGGTCGGCGGCGGACCGGCCTCGCTCACTGTCGCGCGCGACCTTGCGCCGCTGGGTTATGAGTGCGTTATTTACGATGGCGACGCTCTTTCCGGCGGCATGATCCGCAGCCAGATTCCGAAGTTCCGCCTCCCTGAATCGGTGATCGACGAGGAGGTCGGCTATATCCTGGGTCTCGGCGTCGAGTTTCGCGGCGGCGCACGCGTCGACAGCCTCAAAGCGCTGCTTCGAGGGAACGGCAGCGGGGCCTACGACGCGATTTTCGTCGGAAGCGGTGCACCGCGCGGGCGCGATCTCGAGATTCCCGGGCGCAGGGAAGCCGCGAAAAACATCCATATCGGTATCGACTGGCTGTCGAGCGTTTCCTTCGGTCACGTCGATCGCATCGGCAAGCGCGTCATCGTGCTGGGCGGCGGCAACACCGCGATGGACTGCTGCCGCAGCTCGCGCCGCCTCGGTGGCGAGGACGTCAAAGTTATCGTGCGCTCGGGCTTCGAGGAGATGAAGGCATCGCCGTGGGAGAAAGAAGACGCGATGCACGAGGGCATTCCCATCATCAACTACCACGTCCCGAAGGCATTTACCCACGAGGATGGCCGCTTGACGGGTGTTCTCTTCGAAAAGGTCGCGGCAAGCAAAGACGAGCAGGGGCGGCGGCAGCTCGTTCCGACCGGCGAGCCCGACGTGCATTTCGCCTGCGACGACGTCCTGGTGGCGGTGGGGCAGGAAAACGCATTCCCATGGATCGAGCGGGATGCCGGCGTAGAGTTCGACAAGTCGGGTCTGCCGGTGCTCGACAAGAAGACACTGCAATCGACCAACCCCAAGGTCTTCTTCGGCGGCGACGCGGCCTTCGGTCCCAAGAACATCATCTGGGCGGTGGCGCATGGCCACGACGCCGCGATCTCCATCGACCGGTTCTGCCAGGGCGGCGACGTGAACGAGCGTCCGCCTCCCCTGGTCAATCTCATCTCGCAAAAGATGGGAATTCATGAGTGGAGCTACGACAACGCGATTTCCAACGACCAGCGCTACAAGGTCCCGTTGAAGGACGTGAAGATCGCGCTCAAGAACATCAAGGTCGAAGTCGAGCTGGGTTTCGATGCGGCGCAGGCGTTTGCCGAAGCGCAGCGATGTCTGAATTGCGACGTCGAAACCGTGTTTACGGCGAAGCTCTGCATCGAATGCGATGCCTGTGTCGACATCTGTCCCATGGATTGCATCACCTTCACCGGGAACGGCGATGAGCCGGAGCTTCGCTCCCGCCTCAACGCGCCTTCGCGCAATCTGACTCAGGACCTCTATGTTGCCGACGGCCTCAAGACCGGCCGCGTCATGGTGAAGGACGAGGACATGTGTCTGCACTGCGGCTTGTGCGCCGAGCGCTGCCCGACGGGTGCATGGGACATGCAGAAGTTCTACCTCGACATGGCGCGGGCGGAGCATCACTGTCACAAGCCGAAGACCCGTCCTGCAATTGCGCTGGCTCCGAGCGGGCACGCCGACTAGGCGAGATTCGAGATGAAGCCAACGATCCCGCCGCTTCAGCGCGTCAACGATTTTGTCGTCAAGTTCGCCAACGTCAACGGCTCCGGCTCGGCGTCGGCGAACCTGCTGTTCACCAAGGCGATCCTGCGAATGGGCATACCGGTCGCGCCCCGGAACATCTTTCCTTCGAACATCCAGGGATTGCCGACCTGGTTCGAGGTGCGCATCAGCGAGGCGGGCTGGCGCGGCCGCCGAGGGGGCGTCGACCTGATGGTGGCGATGAATCCGCAGACGTGGGACCAGGACTTGAAGGAAATCGAGTCCGGCGGCTACCTTTTCTACGATTCGACCAAGCCGCTGCCGGCGTCCAAGTTTCGCGAAGACATCAGCGTCGTCGGGATTCCGCTGACCGAGATCTGCAACCGAGAGTACACCGACGCCAGGCAGCGCCAGCTCTTCAAGAACATCATCTACGTCGGCGCTCTCTCGGCGCTGCTGGAGGTCGAGCCGGAAGTCATCACCGAGCTGATCGGCGAGCAGTACAAGGGCAAGGAAGCGCTGCTCAAGCCCAACGTGCAGGCGATGCAGATGGGACGCAACTACGCGCTGAACAACCTCGATTGCCCGCTGGGAATCCGTGTTCGCCGCGCCAACGCAGTCGGCGAGAAGATCTTCATCGAGGGCAACAGCGCCGCGGCGCTGGGCGCGGTCTACGGAGGCGCGACCGTCGCCGCCTGGTATCCGATCACACCCTCGTCGTCTCTGGCGGAGGCATTCGCGCGCCACTGCAAGAAGTTTCGCACCGACGCCGCGACCGGCAAGGCTCGCTACGGCATCATCCAGGCGGAGGATGAGCTCTCGTCGATCGGCATCGTGATCGGGGCGGCGTGGAACGGCGCCCGCGCGTTCACGTGCACATCGGGTCCCGGCATATCGCTGATGCAGGAATTCATCGGGCTGGGGTACTTTGCCGAGGTGCCGGCGGTGATCTTCGACGTGCAGCGGGGCAGTCCCTCAACTGGCATGCCGACGCGCACGCAGCAGGCGGACATTCTTTCGTGCGCCTACGCCTCGCACGGCGATACCAAGCACGTCCTCCTGTTCCCCGAGGATCCGAAGGAGGCGTTCGAGTTCGCCGCTTTGTCGTTCGATCTCGCCGATCACCTGCAAACGCCGATATTCGTGATGCTCGACCTCGACATCGGCATGCAGGACTGGCTGTGCGATCCGCTGACCTGGGACGACAAGCGCAGGCTCGACCGTGGCAAGGTCATGACCTACGAGACGCTCGAGGCGGGCAAGGACTTCGGCCGCTATCTCGACGTCGACGGCGACGGCATTCCCTATCGTACCTATCCGGGGACGCACCCGAGGCGCGGGTCCTATTTCACGCGTGGGACGACCAAGGACCGCTACGCGCGGTATAGCGAGGACGGCGCGACTTACGTCGACAACATGCAGCGCCTGCTGCGCAAGTTCGAAACGGCCAAGCAGCTCGTACCCGCGCCCGTGCAGCGCGACGCGGGCCAGCCCACGCGCTTCGGTGCGATCTATTTCGGATCGACCGGTGCGGCGATGGACGAGACACTGGGTTCGCTGGCTGCCAAAGGCATCCACATCGACACGCTTCGCATTCGCGCATTTCCGTTTCACGAATCCGTCGCCGATTTCATCTCCGCGCACGAGCAGGTGTTTGTCGTGGAGCAGAATCGCGACGCTCAGCTCCGGTCTCTTCTGGTCAACGAGCTCGTCATCGACCCCGCGCGGCTTATCCCGGTGCTGCATTACGACGGGACGCCCATCACTGCGCGCTTCATCGGCGGTGAAATCGCCGAGAAGCTGGCGATGTTCAATGTGACGCCGTTGCGGAAAGTCGCGCCATGACCTATCTCGCCAAGCCAAAATTGCATCACCCGGAGCTTCCCCGCAACAAGCTCGGGTATACGCATCGCGACTACGAAGGCGCGGTGTCGACGCTGTGCGCCGGCTGCGGGCACGATTCGATCTCCGCTGCGATCATCCAGGCCTTTTACGAGCTCGACATCGCGCCGCATCGCGTGGCGAAGCTCTCCGGAATCGGCTGCTCGTCGAAGACGCCTACGTATTTCCTGGGCAACTCGCACGGATTCAACAGCGTCCACGGACGCATGCCTTCGGTGCTGACCGGGGCAAACCTCGCCAACCGCGATCTGATCTATCTGGGCGTATCTGGAGACGGCGATTCGGCGTCGATCGGCCTCGGGCAGTTCGCGCACTCGATGCGCCGCGGCGTCAACATGGTCTACATCGTCGAGAACAACGGCGTGTACGGACTCACCAAGGGCCAGTTTTCGGCGACCGCGGACAAGGGTTCAAAGTCCAAGCGCGGGGCGATCAACAGCGATGAGCCCATCGACATGGTTATGCTCGCGCTGCAGCTCGGCGCGACCCTGGTCGCGCGGAGCTTTTCCGGAGACAAGTCGCAGCTCATACCGATCATCAAGGCGGCGGTGCAGCATCGCGGCGCCGCATTCATCGACGTCATCAGCCCGTGCGTGGCATTCAACAATCACGCCGGCTCGACCAAGAGCTATGACTTCGTGCGCGAGCACAACGAAGCCGTCAACCGCCTCGACTTCATGCCGATGCACTCGGAGATCACCACCGACTACGCACCCGGCACCGTGCAGCAGGTCATGCAGCACGACGGCTCGATCCTGCGTCTGCGAAAGCTGCACGACGGCTACGACGCCAGCGATCGCATCGGCGCCATGAACTATCTGCAGCAGCGGCATGCCGAGGGAGAGATCGTCACGGGGCTGCTCTACCTCGACGCCGAGCCCGTGGACTTGCACGCGGCGCTCAACACGATCGATGCGCCACTCAACCAGCTCGGCGAAAAAGAGCTCGTTCCCGGCGCCGCGGCGCTGGAAAAATTCAACTCCACGCTCCGCTAACGCCCCTGTCGGGCGGACGCAACGCACGCGCCAAAGCCTTGGCGCTCCCCTCAGTTTGAGGCCCAGGTCCGTCCACGATACCGTGGGAAGTCCAGTCTTCGGGAAAACTGAGTCAGGAAACATTTGTGCTCAAACACACAATTGCTTCAATCAATGACTGCGGCCGGTTTCTGCAATTGCAGATGCAACAACGGCCCGTAGCCATCGGTCTGCTTGCGGTAACAGGTCTGGTATATGGCGCTGCCGCCAACTTACTGAGGACAGATTTGTTTTCCCAGGATAGCTGGTCATACTTTGAGCTATCGAAAACGATCTTCGGCGGTGACTTTTACAGATTCAACACCATCCGGAGCCACTTCTCGGAACAGTATTCAGCGGCTTTTCCGATGGGTTATCCGGTAGCGCTCTCGGTCATTCAATTGATGGCAGGGCAAGTTCCTGAAATAGCCCCATTTGTTAACAGCTTCGTTGCGGTGGCAACCGCCTACGTTTTAACAAGAATCTCTGAAGCAATTCAGTTGCCTCGCATTTATGCAATCGCAATAGCCTCTGCTCTAATACTCCACCCCGATTACATAGAAGAGGTTCTTACCGGCAGGGCTACTCCTCTTGCGATCTTGCTGTTTGCGCTTGCGGGATTTCAATATCTTGGGGACAAGCATTTTTCGTCTGGGCTTTTTCTCGGCCTTTCGGCACTGGTCCGTTTTGACTTCTTATCGCATTCACTGATCTTCCTCATAGCCGCGCCATTTATCAAATGGCCAGGTTCGAAGAGATTGTTTGTAATGATAGCGGGTTTCTTGATAGGCATTTTTCCCTGGTCTCTCTATAGCTATTATCACTTCGGCCTCTTTTGGGCGTCAGATAACTCGTGGGTTGCGATGTCGGCCTTGCCGGCCTATATGTGGGAGTATCCTGCGAGGCCTCTGGTTTCGGCATCGGACAATTTCGGATTGTGGCTGACCAGACTGATACGTAACATTTATCCTCTGGGAAATTCGGTTGCTTTGTCATTCCTAAAATGCCCACTGGTGTCAATATTGGTGGCGGTTCTGCTCTTGAAGTGGCGTGATCTTGTCAGGGTAATTGACGTAAGGCTCGCAATCGGTTTGCTGTTCTTGTTATCGGCTGCGCTGCTTCCCTATCTCCTAACCGGGTATTTTCTGAGTCGTTACTATTTAGTACATCTGTTGTGTGCATCCTTGCTTCTCGCGAGCTTCGTTGTCCACTTGAAAGGTCTCAGCATTCTGGGGCTATCAAGTGAAGGCATCGCCGTTATTGCCATTTTTTTCACCTTCGTCGTCGGCGCCACCGACTTGTCGCGATATGTTGTGTCTCACTACCTGCACGTCAATGACCAAGCAAGCGAGTTGAAAATAATCGAATCACTTCGGCAGTGCCATCGTCTGAATCCAGAGGTGCTCTACATCTTTGAACCACCTCTGACGTCGAGGGTGGATTTCATCAAGTATGGCGCGCTAACCGGCATGAGAGCGACCAGTTTGCCGTACAACTTCTCCACGATGAACGATACCCAGAGAGAAGAATTCTTTCTGCATATGGCTCCGTACATTCGGATCAAGGACTTTTCACCCGGCAACAAGTGTCCGGTGTAAGTGACTTGGGGTTACGTGCTTGGCGAAGCGGATTCGTTGGCTCCGGACCCTTCCCGGTCAAACGAGGTCTTGACGAGCTGGTGCTGTCGCACTGAGCTGGAGATCCCGCCCATTCTGCCGGAGGTCACGCGTAGCTGTTGGGCGCGCTCAGTTTCTCGGGCGGGTCATATCTACCGAGGCATGCTGACAATAACGCAGTAAGAAGTTCCAAATTGCCTCGAAAACCGCGGATCTTCGTCGGGACCGCTCCAGTGCTCGGGTATCTCCGGCACGTGGCCATCTCGACACAACGATGGCCAAGCTTGGGCGCGCGGCACGACAGATACGCCAGCAGTTCATAGCGGGAGAATACTTCACGAAAGATCGCAAGGCGCGAATCCAGGAGCAATCGCCTGCTGTACGCCCTGAATCCCTGGGTGGTATCAGTCCAGTGAAAGCCCGAATGCCACGAAATCATGGGTGCGTGGATCCGCCGGATGGCCCATGTCCTCAGTCGCGGCGTGTTCTCCGCCAGCCCGCCAGCGAGAAATCGCGATGCCTGCACGAAGTCGAATCCGGCCTCAAGGCCATCGATGAAGCGCTGGATTGCCTTGGGATCATCCTTGTCGTTGCCATCGATAGTGACGACGCCTTCATACCCTTGATCGAGGGCAAAGGCGTAGGCACAGCGCAGTTGGGCGCTCAATTTGCCCGGTCCTCGCTTGACCAGTAAGCCACAGACACCGGTCTGTTTCAGCGATGCAATCGCCAATGAACCGTCGGTGCTTCCGCCGTCGACAATAATGATGTCGGCGACGCCGGCAATGTCGAGCGCAGACATTCTGGCTAGCAGGCTGCCGATTCGCCCCGCTTCGTTGATGACGGGGATCACGACACACCATCGATGATGGCGCCCCAGCCATAAGAGTGTTTCAAACGCGGGCACCTGCCAATTGGCACGCACTTCATCGGCGATATCGGAGGTCACCATCGATACCTTCGCGTGTCGTCAAGCCACCGGGGGGCCGCGCATGGCAGCGTTCATAGGCACTTCACTCCCGCCTCTTCCTCTTGGCTCAACCAAGTGGCTCAACCAAGTCGAGGTGCCGTTCGCCAAAATCGAGCATTGGCGGCGATGCCGGGGATTAACATCGGCCAATTCACGCGGCATGCCGGCCGACGCGATAGCAACGAATCGCCACCTCCAGCGCCCGTTGAACCGACGCGACGTGCCGTTCGCGTTGTGTTGCCAGCATCTCGATTGACACCAAATGTTCCGGCAGACAACCCATCAGCGCCTCAAACACCCTGTCATGGTCGGTCCCGCCGTCGCCCAACGGAACCAGATTGGGCTCGCTGGCGTGAATGTGGCCTATCAAAGCCGCGCTGTCTCGCAACACCGTGGTGGGATCTTCGCCGTTGATAGTCAGTGCGCCGGTATCCAGCTGCATGCGAATCGCCGGGTGGGCGACCTCTTCGACCACCCTTGCAGTCTCGGCACTGGTGGTCATGAAGTTCGCACTGTAGCAAGGCGGGTTGGGCTCCAGGCATATCGTCACGCCATGAAAACTGGCGATATCACCCAGCCGACGAAAAAAGGGAACAGCGATTTCCTTGGTCTCGGTGTCGCTCAAACCGGCGCGATCGCGGTTCTTCGGCGAGCCAAATACCAGGCGAGTCGCCCCCAACCCAGCGCCTATGCGGCACACGGCTGTCAGGTGTGTCAGCATCGCGTCCCGCACATCAGGCGGGCCAAAAAGGTTCAATCCGGAGGTGCCAAACAGGAGCGCCTGCATACCTGTAATCTCGACGCCACGCTCCGTCCACCTGTCTCTGACCTCAGCGACTTCAGCGTCACTGGCCTTGCCCGGGTCCAAAAAGTATTTGCCTGGGGCAATGTCAATCGCATCGACTCGATAATGGCGCAGCAGCTCGGCTATTGCTTCATCTTCCGATGTATCCCATGCGATATTGGAAATTGCTAACCTCATGCTTCTTCCGCAGACGTGTTCTTGAGCGTGCGTGGTTCCGTTTGGGCATACGCGCGAACGGCTTGAAAGGTTTCGCGCCGGTTGTACTGGTAATTGCCCTCAGCACCAAACGAGGCTGCATGACACGTCCGCATGTCATAGGCTGCCGGGCTACCACCGAGGACCTGCTCGAACGGCTTCCCAAAGCCATCTTGGGATAGCTCCGAAACGGTGATCGGCTCCGCCGTCAGGTGCACCAAATTCAATCCGGCATCAAGTGCGGTCCCAATGTCGTACCAGAGGTTGACCATCGGATAGAACTGAAAGCAGCCACGGCTGTCAATCGTGTCAATGTTGTTATCGTTCAGAAGGTCAAAGATCACGTTCTTTCGTAGTCCGGGGCCCACCAGTCCGGGCAGCCGAACGATCAAGTAATGAGGAAAGTGACGCGCAACGAACTTCTCCAAGAGTCGGCGATGTAGGCCATACGCTTGAAGCCCAGCTTCCTCTATAGGGGTCATTTCATCAACGCCGAGCGGAATCTTGAACACATCAACAGTGCTAATAAGAACGACCATCTCGCACGTAACTGTCTCCAAGTGAGAGATCAATCCTTCAATCTTTTGTCGGTCTGCCTTCGGGTCTCCATTCGCGATCCATTTCTGAGCCGGTGCCCCCGCGCAGACGACAGTATGAAATGACTGGCCGTGAATTTCCCGGATATTCGTTGACCGGAAATGCCGTTCAAATGAGCGCTGCCTAAGCAGCGTGGTTCCCACAAACCCAGTATGACCGACGAGTGCGTCCATCTTCACTTAGGTCTAGTTGTTACGGCCCGTTTGCACGAGATTGTGATCGGCGCTGGTAGATTCATCCAAGACGTTCACGCGATCCGGATTGACCATAACCGTGCTGTTCTTCTCAAACACGACAGAGTAGTCGGCATGGTCACTGCGATCGTCGAGCAACCTTCCAAGATACTCCCCGAAAAACGCCATCATCAAAAACTGCAGCATGAATAAGAAGGACATGAATAGGATAGTCGTCGTCCATCCTTCCACTACGTGACCGGCCACCAAGTGAATCAGCACACTGTAGGCGGCAAAGGAAAAGGCGGCGACACTACCAAAAAAACCGAGCACGGACATCCAGCGTAACGGCCGGGACGAATTGAACACGAGCAGGCGGACAAAATCGCGAAAGCCGCCGACAAGCTTCTTTCTTTCAGACCCAGCTTCCAGCAGCTCGTAGGCATAGGTGCAAGATGGGTAGCCGGTCTTCTGAATCCGCATGTAGAACTGATGATGGAATCGGCCGGTGCGTGTTACGGCGTTTACGGCACGTCGACTCAAGCAGCGCAGCCCAGTTGCATTGCGTGGCAGGTGGTACTCCACGGCCCCCAAGAGCCTATTTGCCAGGGCGCGAAACATCCGATAGGGGAGAGTCTGCGGCTGATCCGCGACCCCTATGACTAGGTCGAACCCGTTTCTGCAGGCATTCACGACCTCCACGATAGACAATACCGGATCTGCTCTGTGGTCGAAAAGCACTACGAAATCCCCGATGGCGTTTTCTAGGCCAGCGGCCCACGCAATATCGCTGTGGACGCGCGTTGCGAGTTGGATGTGCCGTACACACGGCAAGCGCTCCGTAATCGAAATTTCTTGCCCGCTAGGGGCCAGGTAAAGCACTGGACCCTGCGCAATCAGTACGATCTCGTAATCGGAATACCGCGCTTCAAGCTCGCGCTGAATCCTTCCGACCGCTTCATATGATTCATGAGGAAGGCGACTCACAACCAGCACCACAGATACAAAGGAATCACTTTTCACGGTTGGAGACTTCCAGGTCAGGCCAGTAGCAACTGGGAATCGAAGGCGTCCACGACGTCATACACATTGTCAATCTTGCCGCCCATTACGCAGTGGAAACCGCGCAATCCATGGTGCGGGTGAAACAAGATCGGGCGGGAGTCGTCGGCCTCGCTGCGCGGCAGGACCGTCTTCACCTCCCATAGCGATCGGCGATACTGGCATTCGGCCAGGACCGGCATATAGCGCGCGGCATCCGTCTGCATGTAGCGCCATGCACTTCTGGGCGACTCCGCACCGACTTTCGCGTGCACATCTTGGTGTGCGCCCCCTTGTGTCTCGCTCCATTCGAGATGTGGTGTGTAGCGAACGTGGCTGAAAGAGTGCAGCCCAGCAGACGGGAACGGCATTACCGAGAAGAACGGCCCGCACATTACGGTAATCCCAACGCTCTTTAGTTCATCTGGCACTGCGACAAGACACAACTCCGTCATCTCATGCTTGAGGGCGATCAATTCGATTGCAGAGTTGGCCAGTACATAGTTAATCTGCGAGTAGGTACAGTTGCAGACATGATCTACGTAAACCTCCTCGCTTTCTCCAGTATTGCGATCAACGACAGCAACGAGCACTCCGTTGTTTCGCTGGCGGACCCGTTCCACTGACGCGTGAACGCGACGCGTTACCCCGACGGCATCCAGACGCGCCGTCATGAGATCTCGGAGTTTGACAGCATCGAACGCATATTCCACCGTCAGAAATGACGCCTCAATCAGAGCAGGATTGGTCAGCCGCTGGATTTTCCTAGGCGCGGGTTCGCAGGGCGCTCCGATACGCTCGCAGAACTTCAAGAACTGCCGCGCAGAGACTTTGCCCAACGGTTTACCTACCAGGTAGTATTTTTCGAAATCCGCATCAATGCAGTCGCGGAATTCCTCTACAAACCGTGGAAACGATAATCTGGAACGGAAGGCAGTGAGTATGCTGCGTGGATAATGATAACCGTGATGCACGCGGGCCTGATTTGCGTAAGAGGCCCGGGACATCAGGGTCGACTCCCTTTCGACAAGCTGAACGAGGTGTCCGGCTTTCGCAAAATGCTCTGCCAAATACATTCCAAAGAACCCGCCACCCACGATCAGAACACTTTTCATTGTCTTGCCAATTCTAGGCTGTCGCGGTCCACCAAACAATTTCCGTAAACGCGCTCTGTGAACGTCCAAGGGCGAGGCGAGGCCGAAGACGCCTAGGTATTCCTGGCAACTCGGACGGATTCGACAGCGTCCATGGACGCATGCCATCGGTTCTCACGGGCGCTCAACACGATCGATGCGCCACTCAACCAGCTCGGCGAAAAAGAGCTCGTTCCCGGCGCCGCGGCGCTGGAAAAAGTCAGCTCCATGCTCCGCTGACGCTCCTGTCGGGCCAGACGACGCACGCGCCAAAGCCCTGGCGAGTTAGAATCTGCGCATGCGCCTGTTCTGGCGAATCCTGGCGGCTTTTGCGGGCCTCCTTCTCCTCCTCGTCATCGCGGTAACGATCGCGATACGCACCGTCGACGTCAACGACTTTGCTTCTCCCATTGCGCAGCGCGTGAAGGAAGCGACCGGCCGGGACCTCGCGATCAAGGGTCGCATGGATCTGAAGATGTCGCTCGAGCCCACGCTGATGATCGACGATGTCACGCTGGGCAACGCGACCTGGGCCAAGTCGCCGCAGATGCTCTCCGCGAAACGAGTCGAGGCCCAGGTGGCGCTGCTCCCGCTCCTCCAGCGCCGCTTCGAGGTCATTCACCTGACGCTGGTCGAACCGACGATAGCACTCGAGACGGATGCGCACGGAAAAGGAAATTGGGAGCTTCAGCCGGCGCGCTCGGGACCCCCGGCGACGGCCGATGGCGCGGCCACCAACGCGTTCGCGATCGGTGACCTCGCGATCAAGGACGGCACGCTGACCTATCGCGATGGCGAAACAAACAAGGTGACCAACGTCGTCATCGAGAGCCTGGCGCTCCACGCTCGCGACGCAAGCTCGCCCGTGAGCGCGCGCTTCCGGGGCAGGGTGGACGATCTGGCGATCGCGCTGGAAGGCGATCTCGGCCCGTTGGATGCTCTCACCCAGCGCCGGTTGCCGTATCCGGTGGCTCTGAAGGGCGAGATCAACGGCAAGTCCGCGACGCTTATGACCAAGGTGCGCGTCGAGCGGCAAGGCGTCAACCTCGACGAGCTGCAGCTCAAGCTCGGTCAAAGCTCGATGAGCGGCCAGATTAGCACGGTGAGCGGCACGGTGAGCGGGGAGGCGCGGCGCAGGATCGTTTTGAAAATCGACGCGCCAAGGCTCGCCCTGGCCGACTTGCCTCTTGGGGACAAAGCCTCGGCCGCCGGAACGCAGGCGGCGCGGGCGGCGCGCGATGCGCATCTCTTCGTCGACATCCCCTTGCCCGTCGAAGCATTGCGCGCGTCGGACATCGACGGCGACATCGGCATCGGCGAGGTGCTGCTCGCAAGTGGCCGCCATGTCGACAACGTTCGCCTTCAATTCACCGTGCGTGACGGCAAGCTCTCGGCTCCTCAGCTCCAGGCGTCGGTATTCGGGGGGTCCCTGCAGGGAAGGATAGATCTGGATGCGTCGGGAGGAAACGATCCTGTCCTCACGCTTCACCTCGAGGCCAAAGGCCTCGATGCTCCGGCGTTGCTGGCCGCGACCGGATCGAAGCGCGAGGTCCGCGGCGGCAAGACCGACGTCAAGATCGATTTGGTTGCGCGCGGCGACTCGCCGCGGAAATGGGCGAGCAGCGCGACGGGCAACGTGGTAGCGCTGGTGGGCCCGACCACGCTCGGAAATACCCGACTCGACCTCGAATCGCCGTTAACGCGCCTGTCCGAAGCGGTGAATCCGTTTTTCAAGGTCGATCCGTCGACCGAGCTTCAATGCGCAGTGGCGCGGCTTCCGCTCAAGAACGGAGTTGCGCAGATCGACCGCAGCATCGCGTTGGAAACGGCGAAATACGGGGCGTCGGCAAGCGGATCGATCGATTTTCGCAGCGAGACGCTCGACCTCGCCATCAAGCCGCAGGTTCGCGAAGGCGTTCAAATCAAAGTGCCGCAGGTCGCGGAGCTGGTGCGCTTCCGCGGTCCGTTCAAGTCGCCAGCGGTGGCGATCGACGCAGCAGGGACCGCGACGACGGTCGCGCGGATTGGCGCGGCGGTCTATACGGGCGGCCTCTCGATCCTCGGCGAATCCCTGATATCGAGCGCTTCCGCATCTGGCGGCAATCTGTGCCATATTGCGCTGGGGAGATCGGAGGGACGCGAGATTCCTGCGGCGTCGGCCGCCCCTGCAAAGCCTGGCGCCCCTGTCATTGGTGACATCGGCAAAGCCATCGGGAAAGCGTTTCACCGATAGTTCCGCGCGAGCGGGATTCCTTTCGCGGCCACCGTGCCCGAAGCAACGTAACGCGCCCTCTTGATTGCTCGAATGAAGCCATCCCCCAGTCAGGGCAATGTCTCTTTGGATCCGGTAACGCTCGCAGCCGCGGAAAAAAGCGAAACGGATCCGGTGTGCGGCATGAAGGTCGCGCGCAATCCGGTGAAGTCTTTCGAGCACCAGAGTACGCGCTACTATTTCTGCAGCGCACGCTGCATCGAAAAATTCCGCGCCAATCCTTCGCAGTATGTGGCGGTGCAGCCGCGAGCGGCCGAAGCGCCTTCCAAGCGCGCGACCTATACCTGTCCGATGCATCCGGAGATCCGTCAAATCGGACCGGGCAACTGTCCGATCTGCGGCATGGCCCTCGAGCCGCTCAACGCGACCACCGGCGAAGACGACAGCGAGCTGCGCGACATGACGCGGCGCTTCTGGATTAGCGTCGCTCTCACCGCGCCGCTGCTTGCGATAACGATGAGCGAGCTCGCGCCCGGTCTCGATGTGCACCGCCGTATCGGCGCAACGACGTTCAATGGGCTGCAGGCTCTCCTGGCGACGCCTGTGGTGTTGTGGGGGGGCTGGCCGTTTTTCGCACGCGCATGGGTGTCTTTCAGGACCTGGCGCCTCAACATGTTCAGTCTGATCGGTCTGGGCACGGGCGCGGCGTTCGTGTTCAGCGCGATCGCACTGCTATTTCCGGCGGCGCTCCCGGATGCCTTCAAAATGGACGGCACGGCGCCGCTCTATTTCGAACCGGCGGCGGTGATCGTGACGCTGGTGCTGATGGGACAGGTGCTCGAGCTCCGTGCGCGCTCGCGCACCAACGACGCGGTCAGGGCGCTGCTGGCGCTTGCTCCATCGACAGCAACGCGCGTTCGCGCGGATGGCGGCGACGAGGAAATCGGGCTCGAGCTCATCAAGGTGGGCGATCGCCTGCGGGTCAAGCCCGGAGGCAGGATCCCGGTCGACGGTGAAGTCCTCGACGGCCATTCCAACGTCGATGAATCCATGATAAGCGGCGAGCCGATGCCGGTGGTGAAGAGGATCGGCAGCCGGGTGTCGGCCGGCACGGTCAATCAGGCCGGATCGGTCGTCATGCGTGCCGACAGAATCGGCTCCGATACGCTGCTCGCGCACATCATCCAGATGGTCAACGAGGCCGCGCGATCTCGCGCGCCGATCCAGCGCCTTGCCGATCGCGTTTCGGCGTGGTTCGTACCGGGTGTGATGGCGATTGCGGCCATCGCGTTCGCCGTGTGGGCGCTTATCGGTCCATCCCCCGCGCTGGCCAACGGGCTGGTCGCCGCCGTTTCCGTGCTGATCATCGCGTGTCCATGCGCGCTCGGGCTCGCAACACCGATTTCCATCATGGTCGGGGTCGGGCGCGGCGCGAGCGAGGGCATTCTCATCAAGGACGCCGAAGCTCTGGAGCTGATGGAAAAAGTCGACATGCTGGTCATCGACAAGACCGGCACGCTGACCGAGGGGCGGCCGCGGCTGCAGGGCGTGATCGCTGCGGGCGGCTTGACCACAGCCGACGTGCTGAGGTTCGCCGCGAGTCTCGAGAAGTTGAGCGAGCATCCGCTGGCAGCCGCGATTGTCGACCACGCGATCGAGCGCAAGGCGCCGATCGAGCCTGTTTCCGATTTCGAATCCCTCACCGGCAAGGGCGTGCGCGGCATCATCGGGGGCCGGTCCGTCGTACTGGGCAACGCGCGCCTGATGCGCGACACGGGAATCGACTTCACTGCCCTCGAACCTCAGGCGCAAGCCATTCGCGAGGAGGGTCAGACGGTGATGCTCATCGGGGTGGATGGGCAGGCTGGCGGGCTCATCGGGGTCGCCGATCCGATCAAGCCGTCGGCGGCCGAAGCGATCGCAAGCCTGCGCGCGGCCGGCATCCGCATCGTTGTTCTCACCGGTGACAGCGCCGCGACGGCCACGGCGGTAGGCAGGCAACTGGGCTTGGAAACGGTCGAGGCGGAAATCCTCCCGGAAGACAAGTACAGGAAGGTGCAAGCGCTGCAGCAACAAGGCCATGTCGTCGCGGTGGCCGGCGACGGCATCAACGATGCACCGGCACTCGCGCAAGCAGATGTCGGCATCGCGATGGGCGCCGGCACCGACGCGGCAATCGAGAGCGCTCGGGTCGTTCTCGTCAAAGGCGACCTCGGAGGTATTATCAAAGCGCGAACCTTGAGCAGGCGGACGATGCGCAACATCCGCCAAAACCTGTTCTTCGCGTTTGTCTACAATTCGATCGGTGTTCCGATCGCCGCCGGCGTGCTTTATCCCTGGTTCGGGCTGTTATTGAGCCCGATGATCGCCAGCGCGGCAATGAGCCTCAGCTCCGTCTCGGTGATTGCCAACGCGCTGCGCCTGCGTCGCGCAGCATTGTGAGCCGCGTCACGTCGCTGCGCCTATCGCATCGTCTTCGGTGAGCAGCGGTGTCTCGAGCATTCTGATCGCGGTCTTCGCGACCTGGATGGTATCGAAGTATGCGTAGCCTGCAACCGCGGCCGCGCCGATAAGCGGCACCCAGCGGCTTGCACCGGTGCCGACCACCCTCTGAGTGACCGACAGGCCGACGGTGGTCATCGCGTTGCGCAGCGCGGCGCCCGAGAGCTGGCGGATGACCACGCGCTGGCCAGCGCGCACGACCACGTCGCGTGCAAGCTGGGTCGCGGCATGTCGAAACAGGCAATACATCATGTGGGTGCGAGTGAGCTCGACTTCTCTCGCGTAAAGTCCCGCAATGTCGGCGACCATCTGCGATTGGATGCGCCAGATTGCAACGAGGTCAGGCAGCACGGTGAGCATCCCGAGCATTCCCGGGGGCAACGCAAGCGATCCGGAGAGCGCTGCGGCGCGGGCCGCTGCTCTTCGCGCCAGCTTGCGCGCCGCCGCCGAAGGATCGTCGACCGCGTGCTCGCGGCTCAACGGCACCCCACCTACGATATCCTCGATCGCAGCGACGACGGAGCCGACGATCGGTTGCAGGGACCAGGATGATGGCGACATGGAATTGCGCGTTGGCTGTTGGGCTCAGTATACGGGTTACAATCGCGCGCGGAAGGGGGAGGGATGTCACCGATAAGAACATACGAAATCCTGCCGCCGGCTTACGTCGAATACGATCCCGTCGCTCCGGATGTCGCGGTACGCGTGGGCTCGCTTATCGACGCCGCGGCGCCGTGGGCGAAGGCCGAGCATATCGGAAGCACAGCCATTCCGGGATGCGCCGGGAAAGGCATCGTCGATCTCGTCGCGTTGTATCCGCGCGGCAAGCTGGAGGCAACGCGCGCCGCGATCGACGGCCTCGGCTTTCAACGGCAGCGCGCCGGCCACGAATTTCCCGAAGAACGTCCGATGCGCGTGGGTGCAATCGATTTCGCCGGCGAAGTGTACCGATTGCACGTTCACATCGTTGCGGCCGACTCCGACGAAGCGGGTGAATTGCGGCGCTTTCGTGACGCGCTGTGCGCCGACTCGGGACTTCGCGATGCCTACCAGGCACGAAAGCGCGCGATCCTCGAATCGGGCACGAGCAGCTCCGCCGACTACACCCACGCCAAAGGCGAGTTCATCAACGCGGTGATCGCGAGCAGCGTCCGTTAGACGCGCATGTTGGCGATTCGATGACACCGGAATCTCCGCGCCGGTGGCAATGCTCTCATCCGATGTCTCAGTTGCTTTCAGTTGCCCCTCACTTGCCCCCGAACGCCAAGTCCAGTAGAACCTTCGCATCTCGCAGCGCGCAGGTTGTCCGATGCAGGTCTTTGGATTCGCCGGCTGGTCCGGCAGCGGCAAGACGACGCTGATCGAGCGCCTCGTGCCGCGGCTCGTCGAGCGGGGCCTCGTCGTCTCGCTGATCAAGCACGCGCACCACGAATTCGACGTCGACCAGCCGGGGAAGGATTCGTACCGGCATCGCCAGGCGGGTTGCAGCGAAGTACTGGTGACTTCCGCCGTGCGCTGGGCAGTGATGCACGAGTTGCGTGGTGCAAAGGAGCTGGCGCTTGCGGAAGCATTGCGGAAGCTTTCGCCGTGCGATCTGGTGCTGGTTGAGGGCTTCAAGACGGCGGCGATCCCGAAGCTCGAGGTTTATCGGGCGAGCATTGGCAAGCCACTGCTGCACCGCGGCGACAGCAATATCGTGGCCGTCGCCAGCGACGCGCCGTTACAGACGGTCTTGCCTGTATTCGACATCCAAAATGTCGCGGCAATCGCGAGCTTCGTTTTAAAGGCCGCGACGGTCTCGATGCCCTGAGCCGCCGAGGACCCAGCGTCGGAACTCCCCTCGCCTGGCACCCTCCAACGGGCGTGGTAGCACGTTCGCGCGGGAAAGAGGCATTCGCGCAACAGAGCCGCCCGTCGCAAGGCTCCGGCCGACAGGGAGAATTGACTTTGGGGCGGCCGTGGGTTTAAGGTGAATTTGTGGAAAACTCTGTGGCAGACCTGTGAGTAAAAGGCGCGATAGAGCGATTAAAAACATGAAAAAACAAACACTTTCGGCCGTTTTTTGTGCCTTGTTGACTTGGTGCGCCTCGGCGCTGGCCCAGGATGGGTTCTATGGCGGGCTGGCGTTGCGCGAAGATGGCGCCGATGCAACCGGGCTCAAGGCGAGCGGTTTGCCTTTCGCGTGGAACCGCTTTACGTCGCCGGCGGCGGAGGATTCGACCCAGCGCGCCCTGTTTTTTGGCGGTTATCGCTGGAGGAGCGACGTTTCCCTCGAAGCCGCATTCAATACAAGCGACAAGTACAGCGATAAGTACGCACTGCACGCGCCGGGCACGCTCGGCAACGGTCTTACCGCCGGTACAGGCGAGTCAGGTCTGCGCACGTGGAACGCGGACGTCTATACGAGCTGGGAATTCGTTCGCAGCCTGTCGCTGTACGGGCGTGTCGGCTACACCCAAACCGATGCACGTCCGTTGTTTGCGGGGGCGTCTCTCGTCCCGGGCGATTCGCGTCGCTCGCGGGAAGGCGTCAATTACGGCCTCGGCCTGCGCTACGACATGACGCAGGCGCTGGGTCTTCGCGTCGAGTATGCTCGGTTCGGCAGGTTTGCCGGCGAATCCGCGGCTAACGTAGGCTTGCTGCCCGAAACCGACCAGGTGACCATCGGGGTACAGTTCAAGTTCTGATCGGTGCCCACGTCGAAGCGCCGGCCGGTTTCGCCCGCCGGCGCTTTTGCTTTTGGCGCGCTAGAATCCACTCCAATCCACCCCAATTATGGTCGAACTCGTTTATCTCGCCCGCCTCCGCGACGCGTTCGGGACGTCTCACGAGCGTGTCGAGCTGCCCGACGGCGTCTCCAGCGTCTCGGGTCTGCTGGAATGGTTGCGAGCGCGAGGCGGCGCCTGGGCGCGCGAGCTTGCGCCGGGTCGCGCAGTACGGGTCGCCGTCAACCACGACGTAGCGCGCGATGACGCGCCGCTCAAGGCGGGTGACGAGATCGCGCTGTTTCCTCCCGTGACCGGCGGATAGCCGTGACGGTTCGCGTGCAGACCGAGGACTTCGATCTTTCGCGCGAGATCGGGATGCTGCGCAAAGGCAATGCAGGAGTCGGCGCCGTCGCGTCCTTCGTGGGGATCGTCCGCGACTTGAACGATGCCGCCAACGTCAGCACGTTGACGCTGGAGCACTATCCGGGAATGACGGAAAAAGCGCTCCAAGCGATCGTCGACGATGCCAAACAACGCTGGGATCTCTACGATGTTCTGATCATTCACCGGGTCGGTGAGCTCAAGCCTGCGGACCAGATCGTGCTGGCCGCCGTCAGCAGCGCCCATCGCGGCGAGGCATTCGCGGCTTGCCAATTCGTCATGGACTATCTCAAGACGCGCGCGCCCTTCTGGAAAAAGGAGCGGGGCCCGCAAGGCGATCGATGGGTCGAGGCCCGTGCCAGCGACGACGACGCAGCGGCGCTCTGGCAGGCGCGCTCCGAGACGACGCGCGGCACGCCCTGAGCGATGCGCGGCACGCCCTGAGCCGGCGGCACGGCTTGCCCGGCATTTGGATCCGCGCGGCAATCGTCGTCCCCGCGTTGTGATGACGCTCCGCGACGCACATCTTCGGCTCCGGCCATGCCAAAAGCGCGTCTGATTGCGATCGATTGGGGAACCACGTCGGCACGCGCGTACGGGCTCGACGGTGACGGTGCAGTTGTCGCGGAGCGGAGCGCGCCGATCGGAGTCCAGCGCATCGCCGGCGGGCGCTTTGCGGATGCGCTTGCGTCGCTATGCGCGGGCATCGACGCGGAAAATCTCCCGATGATCGCGTGCGGAATGATCGGCAGCCGGCAGGGGTGGATCGAAGCGCCTTATTTCAATTGCCCTGCCGATTTTTCGGCGGTCGCGAACTCGCTCACGCGAGTGCCGGGGACCCGGCTGGCGATCGTCCCAGGACTCATGTGCCGCGACGCCGACGGCGTCCCCGACGTGATGCGCGGCGAAGAGACGCAGGTTCTGGGTGCTTTGTCCGAAGGGCACGCGTCGCGTTCGGTCGTGGTGCTGCCCGGCACACACAGCAAGTGGGTCATTGGCGGGGCTCGCGGCATCGAGCGCTTTTCGACGTTCATGACCGGCGAGCTCTACGCGGTCCTTCGCGAACACAGCATCCTCGGCCGCCTCGCCGAGTCGGGCAACGATGCCCACGCGCTCGACGAGGGCGTTCGGCGCAGCCTTCGCCGCAACGCCACGTTGTCGCACGATCTTTTTTCGGCGCGCACGCGAGTACTCGCGGGCGAGCTTGCGGCGCAAGGCGTCTCCGACTACCTTTCGGGGTTGCTGCTCGGTGCGGAGATCGCCTCGGCGCTCGGATGGCTCCAGCAGTCGGGCGTGATGGAAAAGATCGAGGTGACCATCGTCGGCGAAGATGCCCTGGTGGAACGTTATCGCCGTGCGCTGGCGCTCGCCGAGGTCGATGCGAAGCCCGGACCTTCGAGAGCAGCGGCGCGCGGGCTCTGGAGAATCGCGAACAAGGCAGGCATGGTGCAGGCATGAATCGACCGTCGCTTCGTTCGTACTTGAGTCCGCTGCCGCTGATTGCAGTACTGCGCGGCATTACGCCCGCGGAGCTGCCGGCCATCGCCGCGGCGCTCAACGACAATGGATTCAGGATCATCGAAGTGCCGCTCAACTCCCCCGACGCCTTCGTCAGCATCGGAATTCTCGCCAAGACCTTCGCCGACCGTTGCCTTACCGGTGCGGGGACGGTGCTCAAGGTCTCCGATGTGGCGCGCGTGGCGGAAGCAGGCGGCCAGCTCGTCGTGATGCCGCATGCCGACGTGGCGATCGTGCGCGAGGCAAAGCGGCAGGGCCTGGTATGCGTTCCCGGCGTAGCCACACCCACCGAAGCCTTCGCCGCGCTCGACGCAGGCGCCGACGCCTTGAAGATGTTCCCCGCGGACCAGCTTCCGCCTGCGGCGCTCAAAGCCTGGCGCGCAGTGCTGCCCCGCGACACGCTGGTGTTCGCGGTCAGCGGCATCCGGCCCGACAACATGGCCCCGTATTGGGCTGCGGGGGCCGATGGGTTCGGAACGGGATCGAATCTGTATGCCCCGGGTGCACGTGCGGAGTCGGTGCGCGCCGTCGCTGCCGAATACGCGGCAGGCTTTGCCGCGTTGAAGCCGCACTAATGCCCGAGCGCGCACGATTCGACGTGGTCGCGCTGGGTGAAGCGCTCATCGAATTCAATCACACCCGCGGCTCGCCGAATCAGTACCTGCGGGGTTTCGGCGGGGATACATCCAACTGCGCGATCGCTGCATCGCGGCTCGGCGCGAGGGTGGCCTACGTCACGCGCGTCGGCGGCGACGCGTTCGGCCGAATGCTCGTCGAGCTTTGGGAGGATGAGGGGGTCGACACCAGCGGCGTGGCCATCGATGGAGATGCCCACACGGGCGTCTATTTCGTCACTCATGGCGAGCGCGGTCACGAATTCAGCTACCTGCGCGCGGGCTCGGCCGCGAGCCGCATGCGGGCATCCGACTTGCCGATGGGCATCGTCGGCTCGGCACACGTGCTCCATGTGTCGGGAATCAGTCAGGCGATCAGCGCCAGTGCATGCGACAGCGTGTTTGCCGCAATCGACACTGCGCGCAACGCAGGGGCCAAGATCTCCTTCGATTCGAATCTGCGGCTGAAGCTCTGGCCCCTGTCCCGAGCTCGCGCGGTGATCACTGCCACAATCCGCGTTTGCGACTGGTTTCTGCCGAGCCTGGACGAGGCGGCGCAGCTCTCGGGACATGCCGAGCCGCAGGCGATACTCGACTGGTCGCACACGCAGGGTGCTTCGCTGGTCGCGTTGAAAATGGGCGGCGACGGAGTGTGGATTTCGACCGCGCGTTTTCGCGAGCGAATTCCAGGTCATCGCATCGACGTTGTCGACGCGACCGGCGCCGGCGATTGTTTCGACGGCGCTCTGCTGACGCGGCTGTCGGCGGGCGATGCGCCGGTCGATGCCGCCCGCTATGCGAACGCCGCAGCGGCGCTGGCGACGACCGGGTACGGCGCGGTCGCACCGCTGCCCACCGATGAAGCGGTCCGCGCCTTCCTGAAGCAACAATGATGACGGCGACCTTCCGGCGCGATCTCCTCGCCGGCAAGTTTGCGCTCGTCTCCGGCGGTACCAGCGGCATCGGGGCGGCGATCGCCGCCGGCTTGGCGGACCTCGGCGCGCGCGTGACGGTGACCGGCGCGACCCCTGGCGAGGCGGAGGCTGCCCGCACGCGGAAGGACTTTCATGCGGACATCGCGCTCGCGGTAGACGTCAGAGATGCGAGCGCGATCGCGGCGTGCATCGCGCGCTTCTCGCGTCTCGACATCGTCGTCAACTGCGCGGGTATCATCCGCCGGACAGAGGAACACGACGCGCAAACCTTCGCGGAAGTCGTGGACGTCAATCTCAACGGAACGATGCGCGTGTGCAGCGCCGCACGGGCTCTATTGGCGGCGAATGCGGGCTGCATCGTGAATACGGCATCGATGTATTCGTTCTTCGGCGGCGGACACGCCCCCGCGTACTCGGCGAGCAAGGGTGGCATTGCACAATTGACCAAGGCCCTCGCCGCGGCTTATGCTGCCGACGGGATTCGCGTCAACGCGGTGGCGCCGGGCTGGATTGCCACGCCGCTTACCGCGCTGGTGCGTGACGATGCCCAAAAAAGCGGCGCGATCCTTGCGCGCACGCCTCTGGGCCGTTGGGGGGAAGTGGATGACATCGCGGGTGCGGTCGTATTCCTTTGCTCGCCGGCATCGGCGTTCATCACCGGCGTCATCCTGCCTGTCGACGGCGGTTATCTGATCGCCTGAGCTGGGCCCTAGACCATGCCTCTCGGCACCGCGATCCGCTATCTCAAGAAAGGCGACTGGGAGAAGGCGCACGCGATCGTGCAGCAGGACGAATCGAAGCTCGGTTGCTGGGCGCACGGCATCGTGCACATCGTCGAAGGCGACGTCGGCAACGCGCGTTACTGGTATCGCCGCGCCGGAAGGCCGTTCCCCAAGGATAGAGACGTCGACAACGAAGTCGCTGCGCTGACCGCGGCGCTCAAACTCCAGGACACGCATTGAGTGCAACGCCCGTCGTGGTCGCTGCGGGCGTGGTTCCGGAAATTGCGGTGATGGCGCTACCCGACGACGAGCGTGTCTGGGTGCCGCAGGCCCAGGACGTCTGGTTCCGACCTTTGCTGCTGAATACCGTGAGCGGCGGCTGGTGCAATCTCCTACGGGTCCGACGGTCGGGCGTGCTGCATCGGCACCGCCACCCCATGCTCGTGGTCGGCTACGTGATCAAGGGCCGCTGGCGCTATCTGGAGCACGACTGGGTGGCGGAAGAGGGCAGCTTTGTCTACGAGCCGCCGGGAGAGATCCATACCCTCGTCGTTCCGGAAGACTGCACCGAGATGATTACTTTTTTCAACATCTCCGGTGCGATGATCTACCTCGACGAAAAGGGACGGCAAACCGGTTACGAGGACGTGTTCACCAAGATAGACATGTGCCGCGCCCACTACGCCGGCGTTGGCCTCGGCGCGGACTACGTCCGGCAATTCGTTCGCTGATCGCATCGAGCGAGGGGCCACATGATCGATGTCGCGATTCCCGGCTTCGGGCGAATCGAGCTTTCGGATCTCGTCTGCGATTACAACGGAACGCTCGCATCGGACGGCCTGCTCCTGAGCGGCATTCGCGAGCGCGTGTCGAGGCTCTCCGGACGGATGCGCGTTCATGTCGTCACGGGCGATACCTTCGGCACCGCGCGCTCGCAACTGGCCGACCTCAATTGCGCGCTTGTGATCCTGCCCGAGTCGGATCAGGCGGTGGCCAAAAAGGTTTTTGTCGACGGGCTCGGGCCGCAGCGGGTCGTCGCGGTCGGCAACGGCCGCAATGACCGGCTGATGTTGGCGTCAGCAGCGCTCGGCATCGGCGTCTGTGGAGACGAAGGCATCGCCAGCGAAGCGCTGCGCTCATGCACAATCGTCGTGCGACATATTCACGATGCGCTCGACCTGCTGCTTTCTGAAAAGCGTCTTATCGCGAGTCTACGGAGCTAGCGGTTACACACAGCTGCGGAAAGGAATTCGGTATGCCTTGGGGCGGTATTCTTGCGGTCGGTGGGGGCGCCGCGATAGGCGCGTGGTTGCGTTGGGGGTTCGGCATTGTTCTCAATCCGCTGTTTCCCACCGTGCCACTCGGCACGCTGGCCTCCAACCTTCTTGGCGGCTTGTTGATAGGCTTCGCAATGGAGCTCATTACCCGCCACGCCGCCTTCACACCGGAACTGCGTTTGCTCATCACCACCGGCTTTCTCGGCGGGCTGACGACATTTTCAACCTTTTCCGCGGAGATCGTCACGCTCCTCATGCGCAAGGAATATCTGTGGGGAGCGATCGCCGTGGCGAGTCATCTCGTCGGCTCACTGGCCATGACGTTCGCCGGCATCCTGCTCGTGCGCGCAATCTATTCTTGGGGGACGGCAGCATGAGACCATGGGTGCGGCCGGACGCGCCGAGTGTAAATGGCGCACGACCTTTTTTTGAATGAGGAGGCGGCATGACCGGCACGATCCTGCGCTTCTATATTCACGAGAACCGCACGCACAAGCACATGTCGCTGTTCGAGTGGCTGCTCGAGCAGGCAAAGAAAATGGGCATTCACGGCGGGTCCGCATTTCGCGCGATTGCCGGCTTCGGGCGTCACGGCGTTTTGCACGAGGAGCATTTCTTCGA
The DNA here is from genome assembly GCA_963745385.1 of uncultured beta proteobacterium. Lineage (GTDB taxonomy): Bacteria > Pseudomonadota > Gammaproteobacteria > Burkholderiales > Casimicrobiaceae > PALSA-1003. Next base: position 218,458 of record CAVUXI010000026.1, on the reverse strand, counting down.
GCTCGCCGCGGACATGACGGTGCAGCTCGAGTTCGTCGTAAGCGACGCCCAGGCCGACCGACTGCTGGCGCTGCTCAGAGAGCAGCGCGTCAGCATTTTTTATGCGCGCACAGCCGCCGAATTCGGGACGATCGAAGGCGATCGCTGATCGTGGATCGACGATTGCGGGTTCCGACCAGGATTCGCGTCGGAACCTCGCGCCAGACTGGAAACGCAGCCGTGGTCGGCGCTAGACTTCCGCATCGCATCCAAAAACGGAGCAACTGATGCCCAATGCCATTCGTTTCAGTCAAACCGGCGGTCCGGAAGTTCTGAAGTGGGAACCGGTCACCGTCGGCGATCCCGGTCCCGGTGAGGCGCGTGTGCGGCATAGCGCGGCCGGGCTGAACTTCATCGACACGTATCAGCGCAGCGGCGTGTATAAGGTCGCGCTGCCGTCGGGCCTCGGCAACGAGGGCGCCGGCGTCGTCGAGGCGGTGGGTACGGGCGTCACAGACGTGAAAGCGGGCGATCGCGTGGCATATTTCGGCGGCCCGCTCGACGCGTACTCGGAGGTGCGGATCATCCCCGCCGAGCGGCTGGTCAAGCTGCCCGAGGGCGTCTCTGAACGTTCCGCGGCCACGCTCATGCTCAAGGGCCTGACCGTGCAGTACCTTTTCCGGCAGACATTCCCTTTGAAGGGAGGAGAGACCATTCTCTTTCACGCCGCCGCAGGGGGCGTGGGCCTGATCGCCTGCCAATGGGCGCGTGCGCTCGGCGTGACCATGATCGGCGCCGTCGGTTCGGACGAAAAGGCCGCGCTCGCCAAAGCCAACGGCTGTGCGCATACCGTCGTCTACACGCGCGAGAATTTCGTCGATCGGGTCAAGGAGATCACGGGCGGCAAAGGCGTGCCGGTCGTCTACGATTCCATCGGCAAGGATACGTTCCCCGCGTCGCTCGATTGTCTGTCTCCGCGCGGAATGTTCGTGCTGTTCGGCGGCTCGTCGGGGCCGGTCCCGCCGTTCGATATCATGCTGCTGGCTCAGAAGGGGTCGCTGTACGCGACGCGGCCGACGCTGTTCACCTATGCGGCGAAACGCGCCGACTTGCTGAAGATGGCCGACGACGTGTTCTCGCTCGTGGAGTCGGGCAAGATCGTGAGCGAGGCGCGGCAAACCTACGCGATGAAGGACGCGGCGCAAGCGCATCGAGATCTCGAGGCTCGGAAGACCTCCGGCTCGACGGTGCTGTTGCCGTAGGTCCGGATTCATCGCAGGGCGTGCTCTTGTCGTAGGTGCGGATTCATCCGCACGCGGTGCCTTCTTTCGTAGCGCGGCCGAATGAATTCAGCCCCTACATCGCGGCGGGTTCATCCGCGCGCGGCATTGATCAACCACCGCGCGGAAGGCGCGATCTCGGACGCGGCGAGGCCCAGCGGCCCGACGCCGGCGGCGACCAGCGCATCCGCGGCGGCGCCGTGCAGACACACCGCTATGTTCATCGCTTCTGCAAGCTCGACGCCCTGCGCCAGGAACGCGCCGATCATGCCGGCGAGCACGTCGCCGGTCCCGCCGCTGGCGAGTGCGGCGCCTCCGCTCGCGTTGATGGCGTAGCGCCCCTCGGGAAACGCGACGATGCTGCCGCAGCCCTTGAGAACGACGGCTGGCATGGAATCGATCCGCCAGTTTGAGCGCGGCCTGGAGCCGGTCCGCCTGGATGCTCGCGGTGGACGTCGACGCAAGGCGAGCCGCTTCGCCGGGATGCGGCGTGATCGCCGTTGGAGCGCTGCGCGACGCCAGCGCGTCGGCGAGCGAGGCGTCATCCGCGACGAGGTTCAGCGCGTCGGCATCGGCCACCAGCGGCACGTCCAGGCTCAGCGCCTTTCGGAGCAACTCGCGTGCGCGATCGGTCGCGCCGAGGCCGGGACCAACGACGATTGCGGAAGCGGCGTCTTCGATGACTCGTTCCGCGTCGCGCAGCATAAGCTCAGGCTGGGTCACGTCGACGCCTGGTCGGCTGTTGGCAGTGAGCCCGACCCACACTTTGCCCGCGCCGAGATACGCGCCTGCTTGGGCGGCCAGAATTGCCGCGCCGACCATCCCATCGCTGCCGCCCACCACCGCAAGTGTGCCGAACGTTCCTTTGTGAACGTTGCGTCGCGTCCGTTTCAGAACGTCCGGCAACTCCGTCGACAGCGCTGCCCATTCGAGCAGGTGTCCCTGCGGGGCCAGCATGCCGGCCGCATCGAGCCCGAGCGCATGCACGCTGACGTCGCCGCAATGATCCGGCCCGTCCGCCGTCAGCAGGCCGGGTTTGAGCGCGATGAACGTTGCGGTCGCCGTGGCACGCATGGTCGGGGCAAAGGCGACGCCCGTGTCGGCGTCGAGACCGCTGGGCACGTCGAGCGCCAGAACGGGAATTCCGCTTGCGTTGGCGCGCGATATCCATCGAGCATAAATACCCTCGGCGGGGCGCTTGAGGCCAATGCCGAAAAGACCGTCGACGATGATGCCGAAGTCGCCGCGATCCGGCCAGTCGGAAAGCGTTTTTCCCCCCGCCGCGCGCCAGGCGTCGAAGGCGGCAGCGGCATCGCCGGGAAGACGCTTGGCGTCGCCGGCAAAAACGACCACGACGTCGAAGAACCAGGACGAGAGCCATCGGGCGAGAACGAAAGCGTCGCCTCCGTTGTTGCCCGGACCCGCGAGGACGAGCACTCGCGACGAACCGCCGGAGAGGAGATCGCGCGCGACGCCGGCCGCGGCGAGCCCGGCGCGCTCCATGAGCTGAGTCGATGCGGCTTTCGCCTCGATTGCGCGAAGCTCCGAGACGCGGTAGATGTAGTCTTGAATCACCGCGACGATGATACGCTGGCGGGGAAATCGAGGCGCCAAGCTGCCGGCTGACCCTGAATTGTGGGAAGATGCGCGCGATGAAGCGCCACCGGTCGTCGGGAAGGACAAATCCTGGTTTCGGTGCGTCGACGTCCTGACCTCGGAGCCCGCCGAGAGTCGCTCGCAAAGGAGGATCGCCCGTGTTCACCAAGCAAAGTCTTGTAACCCGTTCCCGCTTCGGCGCGCTGCTCGCCGGCGGCCTGCTGTCCATTCACGTCGCAATTCTCGCGGCGCCCGCGATCGCTCAGGTGCCTAACCCTACCGTGACCGGTCCGATTCCTCAGCTCGCCGCACCTGGGGATCCGTCCCATAACTACATCTTCTTCAGCTCGAACCACGACCTCGCGGGCCACGGTTACGTCGAGGAAGAGTTCTTTATCCAGGGCACGGCGAACCGCTACAACACGCCCAACCAAACCAATCCCGATTCATCATCCACCGCGACGATCATCTCGAGCGGCAACCCATATAAGACGCGAATGGTTGTCCGTCGTCCGGCCGACCCGAGCAAGTTCAACGGCGTCGTTCTGGTCGAGTGGTACAACGTCACGAATAATTTCGACGCGGAGAACGTCTGGTTCTTCAATTGGGAAAACATCATGCGATCCGGCTACGTCTGGGTCGGAGTTTCGGCTCAGAGGGTCGGCGTCAATGCACTGAAGGCATGGAGTTCTCGCTACAGCTCGCTCGATGTCACGGTGGGTAATACCGTGAATGACGATTCGCTCTCTTACGATATTTTTTCACAGGCGGGACGGGCTCTCGACTCGCCGGTGGGCGTCGATCCCTTGAACGGCCTGGTGCCGACGACGATCATCGCAACCAGCGAATCACAATCGTCCCAGCGCCTCGCGATCTACGCGAATTCGATTCATGTGCTCGCCAACTTGTACGACGGGATGTTGATGCTCTCGACGATTGGTCAGCGCATCCGTCAGGATCTTTCGACACCCGTCTTCAAGGTGCTGACCGAGTTCGACGTCACCGGATTCAACGAGGCCAATGTCCGTCAGAACGACACCGCGAAGTTCCGAACCTGGGAAGTTGCCGGGACGTCTCACGTCGATCAGCACCTGCGCGACAGCCGCGAGCCACTTGAGCTGCGCGATAACGGCATTTCAACCGAAGCAACCAATTTGGATCCGCCTCCACCCGTCGGATGCGGACTCAAGCCTGTCGGAACGCGCGTTCCAACGACGTACGTATTGGCGTCCGCCTACGACAAATTGGTGCAATGGGTGCGCAATGGCACACCGCCGCCGACAGCGCCTCGCATACAGATTGCCACGTTTGGAAACCCTTCAATCCCCGTGCGGAACGCTTTGGGCCTGGCGCAAGGAGGCATCCAACTGTCGCAGATGGTCGTCCCGACGCGCATCAACAGCGGGACGAACACGGGCCCGGGCGCCTGCAACCGCTGGGGTTACTCGATTCCCATCGATCCGGCGGTGCTTCAGACGCTTTATCCCAGCCACGACGCGTATTTCAACATGGTCATAAGAGCGTCCAAGCTGAATGCCATCAACGGATATATCTTGCTGCCCGACCTGGTGCAGGACATGATCGACGCAGAAACGTCGAACGTCGGCAATTAGCGTGGCGAAGCTGCGGCCGCAAGGCGAGTACGACGATTGCAGTTGATGGCGAGGCAATACGCGGCAGGGGCAAAAGATCGGCCACCCCTGCATCGGCGGGGGTTCCGGCGCGGCGCCGCGACATTGATGGCGCGCACATGACACAATTAGACAAGGTGAAGGCCAATGGCTACACTAGCGGCCGACCTTGGCTTACCCCTTACGCGGTCGTTCTCGCGGATCAGAGCGCGAGATCGCGTCCCGCTTTCGTTGACAGGAGGTTCATATGAAGTTGTTTCGCAGAATATTCTTGTGCTTGGTAGTGGCGGCCGGCGTCTCCGCCGCCGTATCGGCGCAGGAGCTGACGGGCACGCTGAAAAAAGCGAAGGACACCGGATCCTTCACCATAGGCTATCGCGAGTCGTCGATACCTTTCTCGTATCTGAACGATCAGCAACAGCCGATCGGGTATGCGATGGAGCTGTGCACGAAGGTTTTCGAGGCGGTCAAGTCCGATCTGAAGATGCCGGGTCTGAAGCTGAATCTGCAACCCGTGACTTCATCGAATCGTATTCCGCTGCTGCAGAATGGAACGATCGACCTGGAATGCGGATCGACGACCAACAGCGTCGACCGCCAGAAGCAGGTCGCGTTCGGGCCGACGTATTTCGTGATCAATGTCACTGCGGCAGTGAAAAAGAGCTCAGGCATCAAGAGCCTGGTCGATCTCAATGGCAAGACGATCTCGACGACGTCGGGAACGACGTCGGTGCCGCTGCTGAAGCAATACGACAAGACCAAGAATGTCGAGATCAAGGAAATCTACGGCAAGGATCACGCAGAGTCGTTCCTGCTTCTTTCGCAGGATCGCACGTCGGCTTTCGTAATGGATGACATCCTGCTCGCGGGGCAGATCGCCAACTCGAGCAATCCGGGCGACTACATGATCATCCCGGAATCGCTGCGCCAGGAGCCCTACAGCATGATGCTGCGCAAGGATGATCCGCAATTCAAGGCGCTGGTGGACAAGACCGTCGGCGGCGTGATGAAGTCGGGCGAGATCAACCAGATCTATGCCAAGTGGTTCACCAGCCCGATCCCGCCGAAGGGCATAAACTTGAACTTTCCCGCGACGCCCGCGATCAAGGAAGCCTTCGCAAACCCCAACGACAAGGGCGTATGAAAGCAGTGCAGTCCAGTTAGTCGAACGAACGGCCGGAAGCGATTCCGGCCCTTTTGTTTGAGCTGCGCTTCGGCGTAGCGCGGCGCGACTGTAGCAGTGCGTTGGCCTGAAGCGTTCGACCGGGAGCTCGCATGACGACTTACATCTTGAACTGGGGCGTCTTCTTCGAGGAGCTCCCCGGCGGCGGCGAGAGATACTGGCAGCTGATTGTCTCGGGGGTCGGCTGGACGCTTGCCGTGTCGGCGTGCGCCTGGGTCATCGCGCTGGTGCTGGGCTCGATCATCGGTACGATCCGCACCACCGATCGGCCGTGGCTGGTCCAATTAGGCAACGCCTGGGTAGAGCTCTTCCGCAATATCCCGCTGCTGGTGCAGATGTTTCTGTGGTACTTCGTCATACCGGAATTCATACCGCCGCTCAAGAACTGGATCGTACGTACCGATCCGGCCAACGCGCAGTTCGTCTCGGCGGTGCTTTGTCTGGGACTCTTCACCTCGGCGCGCGTTGCCGAGCAGGTCCGCGCCGGCATTCAGTCGCTCTCGCGCGGACAGAGGATGGCGGGTATGGCGATCGGCCTGACGCAGCCGCAGGTCTACCGCTACGTCCTGCTGCCGATGGGTTTCCGCATCATCATTCCGCCGCTTACCAGCGAGACGATGAACCTGATCAAGAACTCGTCCATCGCGCTTACCATCGGCCTGCCGGAGCTGACCTTCCGCGCGCGCGAGCTCGGTGAGTACACGTTCAACTTCTTCGAGGCATTTACCGCGGCGACGCTGATCTACATCGTGATCGCCATGACCGCCAATCGCGTCATGGCCGTCATCGAGCGGAGAACCGCCGTGCCGGGGTTCATCGTCGGCGGCGCGAAGTAGGGGGCGGACATGCATCTCGACTTCAGCATCATCGCTCGGCCCTTCCCTACCTCTGGAAGGGTTTCCAGTACACGGTGCAGCTCACCGTGACCGCCGCAATCGGCGGGCTCTTCTTCGGAACGCTGCTCGCGCTTGCGCGCCTGTCGCCGATCAAGTGGCTCGCCACGTTTGCCGCCGGCTACGTGAACCTGATGCGATCGATCCCGCTGGTGCTGGTGATCTTCTGGTTCTTCTTCCTCATGCCGGAGATCCTGCAGTGGGCGACGCGCGCCGAGCGTCCCGTCCAGATCGGCGCCGAGAGGACTGCGATCATCACCTTCATCATGTTCGAGGCCGCGTATTTTTGCGAGATCATGCGCGCCGGCATCCAGTCCATCGCCAAAGGGCAGGTCAACTCCGCCTATGCGCTGGGCCTGACCTACGGCCAGTCGATGCGGCTGGTGATTCTGCCGCAGGCGTTCCGCAACATGATACCGATCCTGCTCACGCAGACCATCATCCTGTTCCAGGACACGTCGCTGGTCTACGTGATCTCGGCAACCGACTTTGTCGGCGCGGCGTCCAAGATCGCTCAGCGCGACGGGAGGCTGGTGGAGATGTATCTTTTCGTCGCGGTCGTATATTTCGTCATCTGCTACACGCTGTCCTTCATGGTCAAGCGATCTGCAGAAAAGAATAGCCGTCATCCGCTAGCGCGGACGGCTTGGGAGAGTCACGATGATTTCAATGGAGCATGTCTCCAAATGGTACGGCCAGTTCCAGGTGCTGACCGACTGCACGACCAAGGTCGAAAAGGGCGAGGTGATCGTCGTCTGCGGCCCGTCGGGGTCGGGAAAGTCGACGCTGATCAAGTGCGTCAATGCCCTGGAGCCCTTCCAGAAGGGAACGGTCACCGTCGACGGCATCTCGGTGGGCGACCCCAAGACCGACCTTCCGAAGCTCCGCGCGCGCGTCGGGATGGTGTTCCAGAACTTCGAGCTCTTTCCTCATCTCAAGATCGTCGACAACCTGACGCTCGGCGCAGATCAAGGTCCTCAATCGAGGCCGCGAAGAAGCGACTGAGCGCGGCCTGAAGCTTCTCGACCGCGTAGGCCTGATCGCGCAAAAGGACAAGTTTCCAGGTCAGCTCTCGGGCGGCCAGCAGCAGCGTGTCGCGATCGCTCGCGCGCTGTCGATGGACCCGATCTGCATGCTGTTCGACGAGCCGACATCGGCGCTCGATCCCGGAGATGATCAACGAAGTGCTCGACGTCATGGTTCAGCTCGCCAAGGAAGGCATGACGATGATGGTCGTCACGCACGAGATGGGGTTCGCGCGCAAGGTGGCGCATCGAGTCATCTTCATGGACCAGGGAAGCATCGTCGAGGACGCGACAAAGGACGATTTCTTCGGCAAGCCGCGCTCCGAGCGCGCGCAATTGTTCCTGTCGAAGATCCTGTCGCACTAGCCGCTGCGGTAGGTGCGAATTCATTCGCATGGGGCTGGCAAGTTTCGCGACCGCGCCGGAATAAATTCGGGCCTACAAGAAACGCCAGCGTCGGAGACTCGCGGCGCCAGCGCGGGAACCGGCGTATAATTCCGCTTTACGCCGTTTCGATAGATGGCAGAGTTAATCTCGCTCCGCGGGCGCAACGCCCTTTCGCCGTTTCGCGTCACCAAGCTGCTGTCGAACCTCGAAGGAAGCGGAATCAGCGGCATCGCCGCCGAGTTCTGGCATTTCGTCCTGGCCAAGCGTGAGCTGACGTCGCACGAAGGGACCGTCCTCGAGCGCATCCTCGCCTACGGGCCGCACAGCGAAGGCACCACCGAGGCGGGAGAGCTCCTGCTGGTGCTTCCACGCCCGGGTACGATCTCGCCCTGGGCCTCGAAGGCGACCGACATCGCTCGCAACTGCGCGCTGGATCCAATCGAGCGCATCGAGCGCGGCATCGCGTTTAGAGTGTCGACGCGCGACGGAAAGCTGCTTCGAGATCCGGATCGCGCCGCGTTGCTGCCGGTCATTCACGATCGCATGACCGAGGCGGTATTCGAATCGCTGGACGATGCGGCGCGCCTATTCACCCATTTTCCGCCGAGACCGATGCAGGTTGTCGACTTGCTCAGTCGCGGCCGGTCTGCGATCGAGCAGGCCAACGCCGCGTTGGGACTTGCGCTGTCCGCGGACGAGATCGATTACCTCGTCGAATATTTCGCAAGCGAGGGTCGCGATCCCACCGATGTCGAGCTGATGATGTTCGCGCAGGCCAACTCCGAACACTGCCGACACAAGATATTCAATGCCGACTGGATCGTCGACGGGGCCCGCCAGCCGAAGTCGTTGTTCGCGATGATCCGCCACACGCATTCGCAGAACCCGCAGGGGACGATCGTCGCGTACGCGGACAACGCGGCGGTCATGGAAGGCTCGAACGCGCAACGCTTTTATCCCGGCGCCGACACGCGTTACGCGCGGCACGCGCAGACGACGCACATTCTGATGAAGGTCGAGACGCACAACCATCCCACCGCGATCGCGCCGTTTCCCGGAGCTGCAACGGGGTCGGGAGGGGAGATTCGCGACGAAGGCGCGACAGGCCTCGGCGCCAAGCCCAAAGCGGGGCTCACCGGGTTCACGGTGTCGAATTTGAGGATTCCCGGGCTCATGCAGCCATGGGAGCTCCCGGAGGCGCCAAAGCAAACCCTCGCCCCTTTCCCGTCTTCCAGTGGGCGAGGGGAAATGGAATGCGGCGCTGACGCGCGGAAATATTGGATCGGAAAGCCGGAGCGCATCGCATCGGCGCTCGACATCATGATCGAAGGGCCGATCGGCGCGGCGTCGTTCAACAACGAATTCGGCCGGCCCAATCTCCTCGGCTATTTCCGCACGTTCGAGCAGGAGGCCGACGGTGAAGTGCGGGGCTATCACAAGCCGATCATGATCGCGGGCGGGGTGGGAAACATTGCCGAGAGCGACACCTCTAAGCGACCGCTGCCCGACGATACGCTGATCGTGCACCTCGGCGGGCCCGGCATGCTCATCGGCATGGGCGGGGGCGCCGCGTCGTCGATGGCGACCGGCTCCAACACAGTCGATCTGGATTTCGACTCGGTGCAGCGAGGCAACGCCGAGCTCGCAGCGCCGAGCGCAGGAAGTGATCGACCGCTGCTGGCAGCTGGGACCGGAGAACCCCATTCTGTCGATTCACGATGTGGGCGCGGGCGGCCTGTCGAATGCGCTTCCCGAGCTTGTGCACGGCGGCGGCGCCGGCGCCGTTTTCGACCTGCGCAGCATTCCCTCGGAAGAGCCCGGGATGTCGCCGCGCGAAATCTGGTGCAACGAAGCCCAGGAGCGATACGTCCTGGCAATCCGCGCGGGTGCGCTCGATCGCTTCCGTGCGATATGCGAACGCGAGCGCTGCCCGTTTGCTGTGGTCGGCCGCACGATGCCAGCGCAGCGGCTGATCGTGGAAGATCGGGTGTTCGCCGCGCGGCCGGTCGACATGGATCTGCCGGTGCTGCTGGGCAAGCCTCCGAGAATGACGCGCGACGTAAAACATGTGGTGCGCTCGTTGAGCCGATTCGATGCCGAAGGCATCGACCTCCGCGACGCGGTGTATCGCGTGCTTCGGCTGCCGGCGGTCGCCGACAAGACTTTTCTCGTCACCATCGGCGATCGAACCGTCGGCGGCCTGTGCTCGCGCGACCCGATGATCGGACCATGGCAGGTGCCGGTGTCGGACGTCGCGGTGACGCTCGTGGATTTCGCGGGCTACGCAGGCGAAGCGATGGCTATGGGAGAGCGCACGCCGCTCGCGCTCATCGACGCGCCCGCTTCGGGGAGAATGGCGGTCGGCGAGGCGTTGACCAATCTGGCGGCGGCGGCGATACCGAGTCTGCGCGAGGTCAAGCTGTCGGCGAATTGGATGGCGCCCGCGGGACACCGCGGCGAGGACGCGGCGCTTTACGACACCGTTCGCGCGGTGGCGATGGAGCTGTGTCCCGCCCTCGGTTTGAGCATCCCGGTCGGCAAGGACTCGATGTCGATGCACACGGCATGGCGCGAAAACGGCGTCGACAAGGCGGTGACGGCGCCGGTGTCGCTGGTGATCTCCGCGTTTGCCAGAGTGCCGGATGCGCGGCAAGTGCTGACGCCGTTGCTCGCGCTCGACCAGAAGTCTGTTCTTGTGCTGGTCGATCTGGGCAACGGGCAAAATCGTCTCGGGGGGTCGGCGCTTGCGCAGGTCTATGGCCAGGTCGGCGACCTCAGTCCCGATGTCGACGATGCGGAATCGCTCAAGCTGTTTTTCCAGACCGTGCAGAGTTTGCACGCCGAAGGGAGGATTCTCGCTTATCACGACCGCGCCGATGGCGGGCTATTCACGACGCTGCTCGAGATGGCGTTGGCAAGCCGATGCGGGCTGGCGATCGACATCGACGAAGTGCCCGGATCTCCGCTCGAGGCGCTGTTCAGCGAGGAGCTCGGTGCCGTCCTGCAGCTCCGCGCGAGCGAGCGCAGGCGCGTCGTCGCAAGCTTCGAGGCCGCCGGGCTGCGCTGCGTCTGCGTGGGCGAGCCCACTCGCGACGGGCGCGTCCGCATCACACGCGAGCATGCGATCCTGCTCGACGAAAGCCGCGTCGATTTGCATCGCGCGTGGTCGGCGACGACGCATGCGCTGCAGCGGCTGCGCGACAATCCCGAGGCGGCCGATCAGGAATTCGATCGGATCCTCGACGAGGGCGATCCCGGACTCGCGCCTGTCTTGACCTTCGAGCCGAGCCACGATCCTGCCGCACCCTACATTGCGACGGGAGCGCGGCCGAAAATCGCGGTGCTGCGCGAGCAAGGGGTCAACGGGCAGATCGAGATGGCGGCAGCGTTCGATCGCGCCGGTTTCGACGCGTACGACGTGCACATGAGCGACCTGATCGCGGGGCGATCGTCGCTGGCGACGTTCGATGCGTTTGCGGCGGGCGGGGGATTCTCCTATGGCGACGTCCTCGGCGCGGGCGAGGGCTGGGCCAAGTCGATCCTCTTCAACGCGCGTGCACGCGACGACTTCGCGTCGTTCTTTGCGCGGCCGAATACCTTCGCGCTGGGCGTTTGCAACGGCTGCCAGATGATGAGCAACCTGCATGAGCTCATCCCCGGCACATCGCACTGGCCGCATTTCGTGCGCAACAAGTCCGAGCAGTTCGAGGCGCGGCTGGTCCTGCTTCGCGTCGAGCGCACGCCTTCGCTGTTTTTATCCGGCATGGAGGGCTCGTGCATTCCCGTCGCGACAGCGCACGGCGAGGGTTATGCCGAGTTTAGCGACCCGGAGCAGCTCGCTGCCGCAGAGGCGCTGGTGACGCTTCGCTTCGTCGACAATCGGCGCGAGGTCAGCGAAGCCTATCCGTACAACGCAAACGGATCGCCGCGGGGCATCGCGGGATTGACCACGGCGGACGGCAGGTTTTCCATCCTCATGCCGCATCCCGAGCGCGTGTTCCGCACCGTGCAGATGTCGTGGCATCCGCCCGGATGGGTTGAAGACTCACCCTGGATGCGCATGTTCCGCAACGCGCGGGCGTGGCTGGGATAGAACTTGCCCCGCGAGGTGATGGTGACGATCGTGTAGGTGCGAATTCGTTCGCACGGGTTGCATCATCCATGGCCGCGCCCGAATGAATTCGGGCCTACACTTGCCCCGCGAGATGACGGTGCCGATCATGTAGGTGCGAATTCATTTCGCACGGGTTGCCTCATCCATGGCCGCGCCCGAATGAATTCGGGCCTACAAATGTCGAATTGGAGATGATGCGATGAAAGTCAGGGTCTGGTCGATCAACGGCGCAACGCCGGTCGTTGATCCGAGCTCGTTCGTTCACCCCAGCGCGGTGCTTATCGGCGATGTGATCGTCGCGGGCGGATGCTATATCGGTCCGTGCGCGTCGCTTCGCGGAGACTTCGGCAGGATCGAGGTGCGTTCGGGGGCGAATCTTCAGGATTGCTGTGTCATGCACGGATTTCCCGGGACCGACACGGTCGTCGATGAGGAGGGCCACATCGGGCACGGGGCGATCCTGCACGGCTGCATCGTGCAGAAAAACGCGCTGGTGGGTATGAATGCCGTGGTCAACGACAACGCGGTTGTCGGCGAGTCGGCAATCGTTGCTGCGATGGCGTTCGTGAAAGCGGGAATGATCATTCCGCCGCGAATGTTGGTCGGCGGCGTTCCGGCCAAGGTCATGCGTGCGCTGACCGAGCAGGAGCTCGCGTGGAAGATCGAGGGAACGCAGAGCTACCAGGAGCTCACGCGGCGCAGCCTCGCGACCATGATCGAAGCCGAAGCGCTTCCGGCCGTCGAGCCGGGGAGAAAGCGCCTCGATCTGCCCGAGCTTCTGCCGCTGTCAACGCTGAAGGCCGGAGCGTCCGCGAAGCCCGATTGAGCAGTCGCAGCGCTCGCCGCGCGCAGCTTAATGCGCTACTTCGGAGGGAGCGCCTCGATCGCGCGCTTCAGGCGGCGCAAGGCTTCGGCGGAATCGGCATCCATGATCGCTTTGATCTTTAGCGCGTTGAAGATGGCGAAAAGGAGGTTGCCGCCGCGATAGACGATATCGCGCTCGAAGTGCGTGCCGCCCGAGGAAGGCGTCAGCGTATAGGCAATGCGTGCCCCGCCTCCCCCGGATTCGTTGTGTCCGTCGAAAGCCCAGCGTCGCGGCGCATCGACCGTGCCGCTGGTCCAGATGGCGCGCCCGCGCCGTCCGGCGATCTCGAAGTCCTCGACTGTCTGCTCGCCGGGCCGTGGCGTCCGATCGACGACGCCGCTGACCGCGCGCGACTGAGGGTGCCAGCGCGGCCAATTGGCCGGCGTGGTGACATAGTCGAAGACCCGATCGGGCGGTGCGGCAATGTCGATGGAATGCACGAGGTGCGTCTCGAGGATTGAGGCGGCCCAGGGAAACGGTATCAGGAGAAGGCCGATAGCAAGCAGCAGCACGGCGATGATTGCAAGAATGACGCGCATGAGCGTTCTCGCGAGAGCGGTTCTCCCTATACGCCTGAAAAGCGCACGCGGATGCGCGTGCGCGCGGACACGTCAGTATCCGGCGGCCTGACCGTCGCGCCTGGGGTCGGATCCGGCGACATAGCCCGTGTCGGTGCGCACGACGAATTGCCCCGCGCCGAAATCCATGTAGGCGTCGGGCACCGTTGCGAGCTCATGGCCAAGCGCGGCGAGCCCGTCGCGCAGCTCCGCCGACGCGTGCGTCTCGAGGTCGATCGATATGCCGCTGTTGATCTTCCAGCGCGGCGCATCCAGCACGGCCTGAGGATTGGACCGATAGTCGATCAGCCGCACCAGCGTCTGCAAATGCGCCTGCGGCTGGATGGGTCCGCCCATGACGCCGAAGCTGGAATACGGCGCTCCGCCCCGCGTCACGAACCCGGGGATGATGGTGTGGAACGGCCGCTTGCCGCCGCCGACGAGGTTCGGATGGCCGCGCTCGAGTGAAAAGCCCGTGCCGCGATTCTGCAGGCTGATGCCGGTGCCCGGAACGACGACGCCCGAGCCGAAGCCCATGTAGTTGGACTGGATCAGCGACACCATCATGCCGCTCTCGTCGGCAGCGGCGAGGTACACCGTTCCGCCGGGCGGCGGCACGCCGTGTCGATAGTCCTGCGCACGCGAGCGATCGATCAGGGCCGCGCGCGAGGAGAGGTAGCGCGGGTCGAGCAGCGCCTCCGCTGTCACGGTCATCGCGCGCGGATCGGCGATGTAGCGATAGACGTCGGCGAAGGCGAGCTTCATCGCCTCGATTTCGAGATGCTGAACCTCCACCGAGTCGACGGGGTGGCCCGAGAGATCGAAGGTCTCCAGGATGCCGAGGGCCATGAGCGCGGCGATTCCCTGTCCGTTGGGCGGGATCTCGTGCACGCTGAATCCGTGGTAGTCGTGCGCAAGCGGCGTGACCCAGTCGCAGGCGTGATCGGCAAAGTCGGACATCGTGTGCGCGCCTGCATGCGCCTTGGCGTGCGCCACCATCGCCTGCGCAAGCTCGCCGCGATAGAACGCCTCGCCGCGAGTCGCCGCGATTTTTTGCAGCGTGTCGGCCAGCGCTTTCGAGGCAAAGAGTTCGCCCGGTGCGAGCGCGCGTCCGCGCGGCAGAAAATGCTCGGCAAATCCCGGCACGTCGCCGAGTATGGGCACGACCCGGCACCACTTGTCCGATACGACCGGGCTTACGGGGAACCCGTCGCGGGCGTATCGGATCGCCGGTTCGAACAGATCGCCGAAAGGCAGCTTGCCGAAGCGTTGCGAGAGCGCGACCCATCCGCTGACGGCGCCCGGGATCGTCACCGTGTCCCAGCCTGCGCGAGGCATCGCGCTTTGTCCCGCGTAGCGCTCGGGGGTCCACGCAGCGGGAGAATTTCCCGACGCGTTCAATCCTGTCAGCTCGCCGCCGTCCCAGACAATCGCAAACAGATCGCTGCCGATACCATTGCTGCAGGGCTCGACGACGGTAAGCGCGATGGCGGTCGCCAACGCCGCGTCGACGGCATTACCGCCTGCGCGAAGCATCGCGATGCCTGCCTGGGTTGCCAGCGGCTGCGATGTGGCGACGACGTTGCGCGCCAGAATGGGCTGGCGGCGCGAAGCATAGGGGAGGCTCCAGTCGAGGCCGATCCCCGCATCGAGCGTGAATTGTTCACGTGCTTTGTTCATCTTGGAGGAGCGGGAGAAAAGATTGGGTTCGCTGTCCCACGCGAAAGGGTGGCGCGCATGGGGGTTTAAGCCTCGGCCTCGGCAAAGGCTTCTTCGCGCTTCTTCCGAAATGTCGGCGCGACGATGAGCAGAAGCAGCAGCGCGGCGGCGATGAGCATTGCGAGAGAAAGCGGGCGCGTGAGGAACACCGTGGGATCACCGCGCGAGAGCAGCATCGCTCGGCGAAGATTTTCCTCCATCATCGGCCCCAGCACGAAACCGAGCAGCAGCGGCGCCGGCTCGCATTCGAGCTTGACGAACAATACCCCTAGCGCTCCGAACGCCGCGGTCTGAATCACGTCGAAGCTCGCGTTGTTGATCGAGTACACGCCGATTGCGCAGAAGAGCAGAATAGCCGGGTAGAGAACGCGGTAAGGGACCTTCAAGAGTTTGATCCACATCCCTATCAGAGGGAGATTGAGCACGACCAGCATCAGGTTGCCCACCCACATCGACGTCACCAGGCCCCAGAAGAGCTGAGGGTTCGACGTCATCACCTGCGGTCCCGGCTGGATATTGTGGATAGTCATCGCGCCGACCATCAGCGCCATTACCGCGTTTTCGGGGATACCCAGCGTGAGCAAAGGAATGAACGAGGTCTGCGCGCCTGCGTTGTTCGCCGACTCCGGTCCGGCGACGCCTTGAATCGCACCTTTGCCGAACCGGCTCGGGTCCTTGGCAACCTTCTTTTCCAGCGCATAGGATGCAAACGACGCAAGCATCGCGCCGCCCCCCGGCAGCAAGCCGAGGATCGAGCCTAAGCCCGTCCCGCGAAGCACCGCCGGCCACGCCTGTCGAAACTGACTCTTGGTGAGCCACATGGTGCTGACCTTGCTGGTCACGAGCTCACGCTTTTCGTCGGTCTCGAGATTGGTGATGATCTCCGCAAATCCGAACAGGCCCATCGCGACGCTGACCACACCGATGCCGTCGATGAGCTCGGGGATGCCGAAGGCGAAGCGCGCGGTGCCCGAATTGACGTCCGTGCCGACCAGCCCGAGCAGCAGGCCGAGAACGACCATCGCGATGGCTTTGAGCAGGGACCCATGCGCCAGCACGACTGCGCCCACGAGTCCGAGGATCATCAGCGAGCAATATTCGGCGGGCCCGAATTTCAGCGCGAGCTCCGACAGGGGAAGCGCGACGGTGGCAACAAAGATGGTCGATATGCATCCGGCAAAAAACGAGCCGAGCGCTGCGGTTGCGAGCGCCGCGCCCGCTTGCCCCTGACGCGCCATCTGGTAGCCGTCGAGACAGGTGACGGCCGATGACGTCTCGCCGGGCATGTTGAGCAGGATCGATGTGGTCGAGCCGCCATACTGGGCACCGTAGTAGATTCCCGCGAGCATGATCAGCGCCGACACAGGCTGAAGTGCGTAGGTCGTCGGCAGCAGCATGGCAATCGTCGCGACAGGGCCGATTCCCGGCAGAACGCCGATCAGCGTACCGATGAGCGCGCCGACCAGCGCGTAAACAAGGTTGATCGGCGTCAGAGCGACGCCGAAGCCGAGCGCGAGATGATTGAACAGATCCACGCGCGCCTTTTAGCCCGATCCGGGCCAGATCGGCAGCTGAAGTTTGAGGCCGATCACGAACACACCGACAGCGAGCGCGGCAAGGAGAACTCCGCTGATCGCTGCCTGTTTCGGCCGGAACTCAGGGCTGGCTGCGCTGGCCAGCACGACCAGAAGTATCGTGGAAAGCACCAGGCCGGCACGCGTGACGATCAAGCCGAAAAGGATCACGCTGCCGAGGACGATCAGCGTCGGACGCCATTTCCAGCGCGCAAGCGCGTCGCCTTTGAGGCGCAGCGCGCGAATCGCCAGCGCTCCGCCGAGCAGGATGAGAAGAATTCCGAGGATACGCGGGAAATAACCGGGGCCCATGCGGGCTGCGGTGCCGAGCGTGTAGTTGCTGCCGATGACGATCGCGGCTATACCGAACGCGACGAAGAGCAGTCCTGCAAAAAAGTCCTTCGGATGGCGAATGACCGCCATGACGATTTCCTCCCCATCCCGCGCGTGTCGTCGGCCCCGGGGCTTAGGATAGCATCGAACCCGACGCCGGCTTCGCCTTCGCGCAGCGCGGATGGCGCAAAAAAAGGCAGGCGGTCGACCCGCCTGCCTTTTCGATTTTGCGTCGAGCGGCCTCTCAATAGCCGTTCTTGCTGCGCAGCTCCCGCAAGTATTGCTCGACGACCTGGCCTTGCGCGCGCTGTGCGAGCTGCGGCTTGACCTCGTCGAAGCCGGGGACCTTTGCGGGACGAATGTCATCGAGTTGAATGACGTGCCATCCGAACTGCGACTGCACCGGCGTGGTCGTGAACTTTCCCTTTTGCAGGCCGACCATCGCGTCCGAAAACGGCTTCACGAAATTCGCGGGCGCGTTCCAGTCCAGATCACCGCCGTTCGCCTTGGACCCCGTATCCTTCGAGCGCTCGGCGAGCTTCTCGAACTTTTCGCCTTTTTGCAGCGCGGCGATGATTTCCTTCGCTTCATCTTCCTTGTCGACGAGGATGTGGCGGACTTTGTACTCCTTGTCGCCGATCTGCCCCTTGATCGTGTCGTATTCCTTGTGAAGCTGATCGTCCGATACCGGGTGCGCCTTGATGAAGTCCGCCATGTAGGAGCGGACCAGTACCGTCTGCGACGCCAGGTCCATTTCAGTCTTGACCGCGGGGTTCTTTTCCAGACCCTGCTTTTTCGCTTCCCTTACCAGGAGCTCCCGCGTGTTGAGCTCATCCCGAACGGCGGCGCGCAGCTCGGGCGAGTCCGGCTGGCCCTGTGCCGTGCGCTGCTTGAGCATGAAGTCGAAGTAGGCCTGGGAATACAGATCCTTTCCCTTGGCGGGCGCTTCCGACCTGGGCGCGGCCTTCGCCTTGGCGTCCTGAGCGCCGGCAATCGGCGCCGACAACAGCGCGGCAGCTGCGAGCAGCGCGGTGAGAATCGTGGAAATCTTTAGCATGGGTGACAATCCTTGGTTGCTTGAACGGGTTGACAAAATCAAAGCTCCTCCGGCGCAAGCGCCTTGATCGACAGCGCGTGGATCGGATAGGGAAGCAGATCGCTGACTCTCGAGAGAACTCGCTGATGGCGCTCGAGGCGCGATATGCCGCAGAACGCCTTCGACACGATCACCACCGAAAAGTGCCCGGCGCCGTTCCGCGCGCCTGCATGGCCGACGTGGTCCGCCCCGTCGTCGTGAATCTCCAGCTCGGTCGGGGAGAGGTCCGCAAGACGGGAGCGCAGAGTCGCTGCAAGGTCGGTCACGATTCCTCGGGCAAATAACGGGCAACCGAGGCGACCGTGCCCACCGCGGCCAGCATGAACAGCCCGATTCCTCCCCAGACCTTGAAGTTGACCCAGGCGTCGGTGGTGAAATTCGCGGCGACGTACAGGTTCGCGGTCCCCATGGCAGCGAGAAACACGACCCATCCCCACGTCACTCGTGACCAAACCGCGTCGGGCAGCGTCAAATCCTTGAGCAGGGCGGAAATGAGATTGCGCCGGAATACGACTCTGCCGATCACGAGCGTCAGGGCGAACAGCCAGTAGAGAACCGTCGGCTTCCATTTGATGAATGTCTCGTCGTGGAGCAGGAGCGTGGCGCCGCCGAAAATGGAGATGATGGCAAGACTCACCCAATGCACGGCGCCAACCTTGCCGCGGTGCCAGCGGAAATATGCGATCTGCACGATCGACGCGGCGATCGCAACCGCGGTGGCGGTGAAAATGCCCCACAGCTTGAACGCCGCAAAGAAAAGGATGAGCGGAAAATAATCGGTGAGAAACTGCATAACCCTCGATTTTACATCGAAAAGGATAATGGATTCAAGGCTCGCCGCGATGCTTCCGGTTGCGCCTTGCACAGGCGAGTTCCGGCCGGCAGCACCTAGTTCAGGTCGATGGCGTGCCGCTTGAGATCTGTCAGTGACACGACAGCCAGCGCCTCCTCGTGGGTCGAGGCCAGCACCACCGGCGGAGCGGCCCCGGCGTCGAGTGCCTCGCGCCAGCGGGCAACGCAGATGCACCATCGATCGCCCGCCTTGAGGCCCGGAAACCCGTGCTCCGGCACGGGGGTGGACAAGTCGTTGCCTGTCCTCATCGAGAACGCGAGAAACGCCGCGGTCATCTGCGCGCACACGATGTGCAGGCCGACATCCTCCGGCCCGGTATTGCAGCAGCCATCGCGATAGAACCCCGTCCGCGGCGAGGTCGAGCACGGGACGAGCGGCCCGCCGAGAACATTCCTCTCGTCATTCATAGGCGGTGGAGCGCCGATGGTCGCTCGGGGTTCCCTCAAATGCGCGGATCACGGCCGCAGCGATCGATACAAAAAGGGCAAGCTCACATCCATTCGGTAATCGACGTCGGAATGGTTGTCGTCGAACTCTTGGTAGGTGTGCGCGATCCCGGCAAGCGAAAGCCGCTTGGACAGGATTCGCGTCCCGTAGTGGATATGATATTGGTCGCGCCAGCCGCAATCGATGTAGATGCCGCGCAGGGTCTTCAGATTGCTCTTGTATCTGTCGACCAGGTGGATCGGGTCGTGGTCGAGCCACCGCTTCCAGCGCTTTTCGATGACCTCGCCGGTTTCGAGGTTGAACGGCAGGCGGAAGCCCAGCGGCGCCCTCGGATCGGGATCGTAAGTCGCCGCCATGCAGATGTTCATGATGGCGTGCCCCTCGGCATGCGAAAGCTTCTCTTTGCCCCACACGTGATCGAGAAACCGGCGCACCCGTCCGTCGTCGAGCCCTTCTGCGAGACCCTTCCGGCGGCCCTCACGCAGCGCGTCGAATCGGCCGGGCTTGGGCTTGCCGCTACGGAATTTGGTCAGCTCATCGAGCGTATTGGGCCAGTCGTGCCAATAGACAAAATCGAAGTACGAGTCTCCTGAATGATCTGCGATCGCGCCCCAGTACTCCGCGTATCTCATGCCGTGCACCATAGCGCCATATCCGCCGGACGACTTTCCGAAGCAGCCGCGATGCTCGCGGCTTCCGAGCGTCCGAAACTCACGATCGACAAAGGGGATGATCTCGCGCGTGAGATAGTCCGCGTAATTTCCGATCGCGGACGAGTTGATGTACTGATTCCCTCCAAGTGCCGTGAAACAGTCGGGAAAAACGACGATCGCCGGCCCCATTTTCTTGTCGTGGACGAGACGCGCGACGCGTTCGGGAACATTTTCAGCGAAGGGCCGCCAGTTCGCATGCGCCAGTCCCGATCCGGTGAACCCGACCAGGTCGTAGAAGACGGGGAAGCGCCTGCCCTCGCCGTGCGCGCCCCGCGCGGACGATGCGCCGTCGTATTGCGGCGGAAGCCACACTCCGAGCTTGCGCACATGGGGATCGCCGAGCGGATTGTCTTTGAGGACACGTGAGGTGTGCTCCAGAACGACCAGCGTTCCTTCCGGACCCTTCGGGCGTTTGAGCGCCATGGAGCTTCCCGCCTGAAAAAATGTCTGAGAGTGTAGCGCGCACCGGGACGATCGAACACCGATCGGCTTGAAAGTGCGCGGCGCGGCCGCTACGATGGGTTCGAGGCGGCGCGCCGTGGCCGAAAGCCGCCAGATGCGAGGAGGACGATCCCATGACTGTCGCCGCCCGTTGGTTCCGCTTCCCGGTCGCGCTGCTTTTCGCGGCCGCTGCCGTGGGTCCGGGCACCGGCTACGCCGGCCAGCCGACCATGAACGAGTGCTTCGAGGCGTCGGACTTCATCCGGAATGCAGCGCTGTCGCGGGACGCCGGCGTGCGCTCCCAGACCTTTTTGGGGCGCATGGAGGACGACTTCGTCGCCACGGGTTCGTTTCCTCCTGAGCTGCGATGGTTCGCCCACGATCCCGACGACGAAGCGTTTCTGCTCGCGGAAGCGAGAGCCGTGTTCGACCGCCCGGTTGCCGCGGAAACCCATCGCATCGAATTCCTGCGGTCATGCATCGAACGCATGAGCGCCACTTCGGCGGCTAGCGCTCCAGAATCGCTGTAACGCCCATTCCCCCCGCAGTGCAAATTGAAATCAGGCCGCGCCCGCTCCCGCGCAGCTCGAGCTGCCGGGCAAGCGCGCCGACAATACGGGTGCCGGTCGCCGCGAAAGGATGGCCCAGCGCGACGCTGCCGCCTTTTGGATTGAGCCGTGCGCGATCGATCGTGCCGAGCGGTGCGCTCCGGTGCAGGATATCGCGGCAGTACTCGGCCGATTGCCAGGCGGCCAGCGTGCACAGCACCTGCGCGGCGAACGCTTCGTGAATCTCATAGATGTCGAAATCCTGCAGCGTGATCCCGGCACGGTCGAGCATCTCCGGCACCGCATACGTCGGCGCCATCAGCAGGCCTTCGCGCGGACCGGTCATCGCCGCGTAGTCGACCGCGGCAACTGCGGACTCGGTCAAGTACGCCTGGATCGGAAGATTCCTCGAGCGGGCCCACGGTTCGGAAGCGAGCAGCACACAGGATGCGCCGTCGGTGAGCGGGGTGCTGTTGCCCGCGGTCAGAGTTCCGGTCGGACTCCGATCGTAGACCGGCTTGAGCGCCGCGAGCTTTTGCGGACTGGTATCGGCGCGCACGTTATTGTCGAAGGCAAGCCCGGCAAAGGGCACGACCAGGTCGGCGTGGAAACCTTCCTTCCACGCGGCCGCGGCGTTCACGTGACTTTGGTAGGCAAGCGCGTCCTGCTCTGCGCGCCCTATCTTCCACTCCTTGGCCATGAGCTCGCAGTGCTCGCCCATCGATAGTCCCGTTCGCGGTTCGACGACTGCCGGCACCGACGGCTTGAAGTCGCGCGGACGCAACTTGAGCCATGGCGAAATGCGTTCGCCGAGGGAACGCGCGCGCGCACTCTGAAGCACGGCGTCGTTGAGCGCGCGTCCGTATACCACCGGAACGTCGCTGGCCGTGTCCACCCCTCCTGCGATGCCGGCGTCGATTTCACCGAGCGCGATGCGATGGGCAATCTGGATCGTCGTCGTGAGACTCGTTCCGCAAGCGCGCGTGGCATCGTAGGCGGGGGTGTGCGGATGCAATCCAGCGCCCAGTGCGGCTTCGCGCGTGAGATTCCAGTCGCGCGAATGCTTGATGACTGCGCCCGCGGCGACCTCGCCCAGCTTCTGACCGCGCAACGCGAACTTGTCGACCAGCGTAGCGATCGACGCAGTGAGCATATCCAGATTGCCGAGCGACGCGTACGCGGTATTGCTGCGAGCGAAGGGAATGCGCGCACTGCCGACGATGGCGACGCGGCGAGGAAGGTCCAAAGGGTCTCTTGGCGCGGTTCGCGGTGCCATCGCATTATCGCACGCAGAGACGACACGGGTTGCCGTCGCGGCGGCTTGGCCCTACGCTTGCATCTTCGAAGCGCAAGGAACCGAAAAATGCGGGTCTCTCCTATCGTAGTGGCATTGCTCATGACCGTTTGCGGTACCGGAGCGCAGGCGGCGACGCTCGACGCCAAGGCTGGCTTGTGGGAAACGACATCGAAGGTCGAAGGCGGTGCATCGCCCCGAGCTCCGGATCTGTCCAAGCTTGCTCCCGATCAGCGGGCGCGAGCAGCGCAAGCGATGGCGCAGCGCGGCGACGCGCGGCCGGCGGTCTCCGTCACGCAGCAGTGCGTGTCGCCCGACATGCTCCAAAAATGGGAGACGTTCGCCAAAGGCGGGCCAAGCAGCGAGTGTCAGCGCAAGGTGACCGACCAATCCGATCGCCACGTGAAGATGACGGTCACATGCGCAGGCGGCAAGTCCGTCGGCAAAATGGAAATGACTGCGCTTGCCAACGACCGGATCACCGGCAAATTGGCGACGCTCATTCGGACCGACACGAGTGAGCGCAAGGTGGATATCAGCTTCGAATCGCGTTGGCTTGCGGCCGATTGCGGCAAGCTCAAGCCGGGCGAGGGCCGGCCGGTCAGCGCAGCGACGCGGTAGGCGCGAGTATCAGCGGAGTCGTCGCCGCGGCGAACGCGGTGGAGACTACCAGGCTTGCGGCGGCCAGCCACGCCCGCAGCGGGTGAGCGAATAGCCCGGGAGCACAGTAGAAAGAGGGGCGCGGTCAGAGCGACAATATGTCCGAACGCCTGCATGACGCTGCGCCGCGAGAAAGGCGCATTTTAACGGCGCCCCCGGGCCCGCTCGATCCACAACGCAAAAAGAGTTGGCTCGGCCGCGGCATAGCGGGAAAATGCACCTGCCCGTCCCGTGTGCGGCCGGATAACTGGCTCGCGCCCTGACCGCGGGACTTTTCGCGACGTACCGCTGTCTTAGGCGTTGAGGCGGCAATGAGCGTGCAACTTTGAACGCTTGACGCGCAAGAAGGGGGATTCTTGGGAGAAGAAGAATGATCGAGCAGGAAGGAATCCAGCGGCAGTCAGGCGCCGCGGCTTCGACCGAGCCGGCGCCGCGCGGACCATGGACGCTAGCCGATGTCGACTATGCAGCGATAGATCGTCAGCTCGTCGCCGGCGATACCACGCTGTTCGAGATGGTCGTGCTGGCTTCCTTCATCGAGACGGGATCCGATCTTTACGCTCACAATCTCGTCGCGTACTTCGACGACGACGCGGAAGTCGCGCAATGGCTCGCAGAGTCGTGGGAGCACGAGGAAGTGCAGCACGGAGCTGCCCTCCGCGCCTATGTCGAGCGGGCATGGCCCGGGTTCGACTGGCCCCGTGCCTTCGATGCTTTCATCGATGAATATTCGAAGACGTGCACGGTGCCCGATCTCGAGCCGTCGCGTGCGCTGGAGCTCGCAGCGCGCTGTGTGGTTGAAATGGGGACCGCGACGCTTTACAGCGCGCTGCACGCCTATGTGCGCGAGCCGGTGCTCAAAGACCTCACGGGGCGCATCTACGCCGATGAGGTCCGCCACTACAAGCACTTCTATCGCTATTTCCGGCGCTATCAGGCACGTGAGCGCCACGGGCGCTGGCGCGTTGGGCGCACGCTTGGCAAGCGCCTGTTCGCCACGCGCAACGACGACGGCTTGTGCGCGTACCGCCACCTCTGGCGGGCCACGCATCCAGGACAGCACGCCGCAGCCGACGACGCGTATCGCGCGTTCGTCAACCGCATGGGCACGCTGGCTCGTACGTACGCGCCACGAGAGCTGCCGGTCGATATGCTGCTAAGGCCGCTGCAGCTGCCGCCGGCATTCGCGCGCGGCGCCAAGGGTGTCGCAGGCGCGATGTATCGCTGGTGGCTGCGCTAGGGCGCGCGGGCTGGCCAAAGCACGTCACGCCGCCCGGTTTCCGATCAAGGCAAGAAATTCCTCGCGCGTCGCGGTCGACTCGCGGAACGTTCCCAACACCGACGATGTGATCATCACCGAATTCTGCTTCTCCACGCCGCGCATCATCATGCACAGGTGGCGCGCTTCGATCATTACCCCGACCCCTTTGGCATCGACCGAGGTCATGACTTCCTGCGATATTTGCTCGGTGAGTCTCTCTTGGAGCTGCAATCGACGCGCGTACATGTCGACGAGCCGCGCGAGCTTCGACACGCCGAACACACGCCCGCTGGGAATGTAGCCGATGTGACAGCGGCCGAAAAAGGGCAGCATGTGGTGCTCGCACAGGCTGTAAACCTCGATGTTCTTGACGATCACCATGCTGTTGGTGGCCTGGGTAAAGACCGCGCCGTTGATCAAGTGCTGAACGTCGGTGCGATAGCCGGAGGTCAGGAACTCATACGCCTTCGCGACCCGATGCGGGGTTCGGACCAGCCCTTCCCGTTGCGGGTCTTCGCCGATCTCGACGATGAGCTGGCGCACGAGCGATTCGATCTTGGCGGTATCGACTTTCATGGGCTGGAATTCCTTGGAGTGGCGTTTCGGTGGCGGCCGATTATCCCACGCGTCCGATACGATCGCGATGACGCGGCGCCGGGAATGGCATAATTCGGCGACACATCAGGAGAGTATTCAAACCTATGGGATCGATGATCGAGCTGGCTGCATCGGACGGATTCCGCCTGTCGGCGTATCGCGCGGACGCGAAGGGCACGAGGCGCGGCGGGCTGGTCGTCGCTCAGGAAATTTTCGGCGTCAACAGTCACATCAGAAGCGTGTGCGACGGCTACGCCGCCGATGGCTACGACGCGATCGCGCCGGCCCTTTTCGACCGCTACGAGCGCGGTGTCGACATCGGGTACACGCCACCGGAGATCGCCAAGGGGCGCGAGCTGAAGGCAAAGGCGAGCCTCGATACCGCATTGGCGGATGTCGCGGCTGCGCGCGACGCGCTTTCGGGCTCGGCCAAGGTCGGCATCATCGGTTATTGCTGGGGCGGCTACATTGCCTGGATGAGCGCGTCGCGTCTGACCGGTTTTGCGTGCGCGGTCTCATACTACGGAGGCGGAGTCACCGACGCCGCGGGCGAGAAGCCCCGGTGCCCGGTCCTTGCGCATTTCGGCGAGCGCGACTCGGTGATTCCCGTCGCCGCGGTCAAGCAGTTCGCCGCGGCGCACCCCGAGGTGAAGGTTTACATCTATCCCGCCGATCACGGCTTCAATTGCGATCAGCGCGCGTCGTATGATCCGTCTTCGGCGAAGCTCGCGCGGGAGCGCACGCTGAAATTCTTTCGCGAGCACATCGATTGAGGCTTGCGCTTTTCCAGCGGCGCCGGCCGCTCACGGCACGAAGTAGACCTGCGCGTCGCACCGTCGCAGCTCGGACGCGCACGAGATCGAGTGGCTGTCGACCGACCAGTTGCGGACGTTGAGATAGTAGGTCTGGCCGGGCTGCAGTGCGGGCGCACCGGCCATAGGCGAGCCGATCGCGAAGCTGTTAGTCGTCGTGGTCCCCGTGCTTCGTGAAATGGGACCGTTGGCTCCGGTGGCGTCGGTCGGGCGGAAATCGCAAGGGATCGTCGATATCGTCGTATCGCGCGGCGTCGACGGACCGTCGAATTCTGCCACGGTGGCGCGGCCGAAGGTGCCCGGCACCGCTGCCGGCGAGACGTTGAGCTGCACCACCCACGCGCCGTTCCACGCGAACGCCGGATTGTCGACATACGCGTCGGTGTAGATCGCCGTTTCCGCCCAGGCGGCCTGGGTGTACAAAAAGCTCGGGTACTGGGAGCAAAATCCCGGCGGCGTCGACGCGCTCGCTTGCCAGCTTACCGCCGCGCTTGCCGGAGCGCTCGTGCCGCCTCCGTTGGTCGCGGTGACGCTGTAGGCGACTGCACCCGGGCCGCCCCCACGCGTCAGGCACGTTGCCGACGCGCTTGCGCAGCCGGTCCATGAAAAGCTGGTCGGATTATTGCTGCACGTCGCTGTGAGCATCGCAAGCGACCCTGCGACGGGCCGGTCGCTGTTGGTGGTGACGTTGAGGACGCACGACGGCGGCGCGGGCACCGGTGTCCAGCTGACGTCGACTGTCGCGGGCGCGCCGCCGCCGCTCGCGTTACTCGCGACCACCGTATAGCGGAAAAAACCCGCGCTCTGCGACGTTGCGGTGCAAGACGAGGTGGTGCTGGCGCACCCGGTCCACGCGTAGGACG
Organism: uncultured beta proteobacterium; assembly: GCA_963745385.1. Lineage (GTDB taxonomy): Bacteria > Pseudomonadota > Gammaproteobacteria > Burkholderiales > Casimicrobiaceae > PALSA-1003. Next base: position 191,737 of record CAVUXI010000026.1, on the reverse strand, counting down.
TCGGATCCCCGTCGCAAAACGCATTCAGGGTGATGCTGGTTCCAACGAACGGCGTCAGATTGCTTGCAACGAGGTTGCACGAGGGCGGCGCCGCACCGGCGGCCGATGGCGAGCACATCGCCACCGGCATCGAGGGCGGTCCGTAGCCTTCGGCGAACCAGCCCTTTGCCACCATGGCGCGTTGAACGTTGGGGTCGGTTGTGTAGCGATGATTGTCATCGGCGCGTCCATTCCAGGTGCGGAAGATGGGCACGCTCCCGGCGGCGCATTGGCCGCTCGCGGGATCGGGAAGTCCCACCAGGAAGACGTCGTCCGACTCGAAGATCCAGACGCCGGGAAAGCGCTGCTTGACCTCCTGGCACTCCAATGGCGATGCCGAGTAGAAGTGCGAATCCAGCCCCGCTAAGGGATTCCCGTAAAAGCGGCAGACCGGAGACACGCCTGCTATTGCGGTCGCGGGGTCGAGAACCTTGAAGGCTAAACCCGTGCGCAGCCATCCGGGAAATTGGCCACCGTCGAGCGCCGCGATTTCGTCCGCCCTGGCGGTCACGAAATAATGATCGAGCCTCTGGTCGTAATATTCGATGGCGTCGAGAAGATCGCCGCTCGCTGCCGAGGCATGGCGGGCCGCGACGAGCGCGAGCAGAGCGACGAACTCCCACCACTTGGTTGCTTGGCGCAATTCCACTCCCGTGCTCAGACGGCAAAGCTCATTTGGCAAAACTTACACGGACAGACGCGGACGCCTGGGCGGACCCCTTGCAAAAGACCGGCCGGTGCACCGACAAGTTCCCAAGGCGATTGGGTCCGAGCGGCCGCGTCGCTCCCTTGGTGGATGACCGCCACGCACGTCACCGCCGCAGGTGCAATTACTTGACAAAAGCAACTTAATTGTCGACAGTCGGCATCGACTTATCCGGCAGGTTCGATAGACGGATTTCCCCGATGAAACACGCAGACTCCGAGCTCGACCAGCACATCGCCGCGGTGCGACGCTTCAGCCGCTTCTATACGCTGAAGATCGGCGCGCTCGGGCACACGCTGCTCGACAGCGAGTTTTCGCTTGCGCAGGCTCGAGTGCTCTATGAGCTTGCGCACGTCTCGGACGAGCCGCGAACGAGCTTGACGGCGCGCGATCTTGCCTCGAGCCTGTCCATCGACGAAGGTTACTTGAGCCGCATCCTGCGCGGGTTCGAGCGGCGCGGATTTGTTCGTCGCAAGCCTGCCGCCGCCGACCGGCGGCGGCAGTTGCTGCAGCTCACACCGAGAGGCCGACGCGCATTCGCCACCCTTGACGAAAGCTCGTATCGACAAATGCGCACCATGCTCCAGCGCCTGACGGATGGCGAGCAGACGGAGGTCGTGAGCGCATTGGCGACGGTGCAGAGGCTGTTCGGAGACGCCTCGCCGGCGTCCGGATTCGTATTGCGACCGCTTCGTCCAGGGGACATCGGCTGGGTCATTCATCGCCACGGCGCGACCTACGCGAGAGAATATGGCTACGACGAGCGCTTCGAAGCGCTCGTCGCGGGGATCGCGGGACGCTTCGTGCAGCGTTTTGACCCTGCACGAGAGCGATGCTGGATTGCCGAGCGCGACGGACAAAAGCTCGGCTCGGTATTCCTGGTGTCGAAGTCCCGATCCGTCGCGCAATTGCGCTTGCTGCTCGTCGAGCCTGCGGCGCGCGGCCTGGGTGTGGGCACCCGCCTTGTGGACGAATGCCTGAGATTTGCCGCGCAGGCGGGTTATCGTCGCGTCGTGCTCTGGACTCAAAGCGAGCTCGACGCAGCGCGTCGGATCTACGAGCGCGCCGGTTTTCGCCGCACCGCTCAAGAGCCGCACCGGAGTTTCGGCCGGGATCTGGTGGCGGAGACGTGGGAGCGGACGCTGGATGCAAAGCCGAACGACAAGCCCGAGCGCCCAGGCGCTGCCGCGCGCGCTGAAGCGGCAAAATCGCGAGGGGCCGGGAGGAGGGCGTTTCCAGCCGCCGGGGCGAAAAGCGTAAACTAAGGCGGAATTAGCCGGCAAAAAGGCAAAAAGGGTGGCGCCGATCGGCTGGGCGAGGGCGGTAGAGCGGCGTCCGATTCCAACAACCCACGGAGGATCTAGATGAAGTGCACGAACTGCGGCTACGAGACGCAGCCCGGCGCCAAGTTTTGCGTGCAATGCGGCACGACCATGGTCTCCCCGACAGGGACGCAAGCCGCGCCCCCACCGCCTGCCGCCACGCCCGCGCCATCGCCGAGCGCGACTTCCGTGGGCGCAGCCCCCCGTCCTACGGCAGCGGCGCCTTCCGCTGCGTCGTTATCGGCCACCATGGCGCGTGCGGCCGCTGCGGCGCCGCCCGTTGCGGCGCGTCCTCCACTGGGACCCGGGCCATCTGCCGTATCCCTTCCCACCGCCGATATCGCACCGGGCCGCAAGACCGGATTGATGATCGCGCTCATCGCAGTCGGGGCGGCGGTGCTGGTCGGCGGGTTTTTCGGCTATCGGATGCTCTTTCCCGACGCGGCAGACAGCACCGCAACGCAGTCGTCCCCGCCCGCGATGAAGGCAAGTCCGGCCGACGCAAAGGACGTGTCCACGGCGTCGCCGGCGGGGCCCGCGGCGGTCGATTCGAGCTCGGTTCAGCAAGCAACGGCGCCGCCACCTGATGAGGTGAAATCGACGGCTTCCGCTCCTTCGACGGACAAGAGCAGCCCGGCGGCTGCAGCCACGGCCACAGGGAAAACGGACAGCGCGTCCGTAAAAGCCGATATGGGCAAGGCCGCCGCTTCGTCCGCGACACCCCCGGCGTCCACCGCCGCAGGACCCGGCGTGACCGGATCCCCACCGGCAAAGACCGCCGCGGCGGTTACAAGCGGCTCGCAGGACCGCTGGCAGCAGATGGCTGAGGCGATGGCACGCTGCCAGCGCGAGGACTTTTTCAGCCGCGTCGGATGTCAGCAGCGTGTCGGCAGGAGATTCTGCGAAGGCTACTGGGGTTCGGTCCCGCAATGTCCCGGCGGCGCGCCCAAGGACAAGGCGCAATAGGCCTCGCGTGGGATGCCGGGCTTTAGCGCACGCAGTTTCGCCCGGCGCGCTTTGCTTCGTAGAGCTGCAGATCCGCTGCGGCCAGCATAGGGGCGATCGCTGAATGCGACGAGCGCTCCACGACACCGATGCTGATCGTCACCTTCAAGTCGGGGTGGATCGCGGACCAGTTGTATCCCGCGACGGCCGCTCGCAGACGCTGGCACGCCGCGCGCGCCTGCGCGAGCGTGGCCTCGGGCAACGTAAGCACGAATTCCTCGCCTCCATAACGCACCGCGATGTCCGAGGGGCGGCACGCGGCGCGTAAGAGCTTTCCGACGGTGCGCAGCACGTCGTCGCCTGTCGTGTGCGAGAACCGATCGTTGATTGCCTTGAAGTGATCGATGTCGGCCAGCGCCACGCTCAGCGGGCGCTCCGCGGCGCGCATTTCGTCGAAAAGCGGTGCGAGCTGCGCGTCGAGATAGCGTCGGTTGCCGAGACCGGTCAGCACATCCACGTGCGCCGCCTCGACGAGCTCCACGTTGGCCGCGGCGAGACGGTCGCGCTCGGCGCGATAGGTCTCGGCTTCCTCGCGCACTTTTCGAACCGCCATGCGCACGACCAGCGCGTTGGCCTTTTCTTCCGCGTCGTTGGATCGCAACTCCTGGTCCAGCTTGTGATACTGCTTGTAGTGCGCCAGCGCTCGAGACATGTTCGCCTGGTCTTCGAAGCAACGCGAGAGCTCGAGATGCACACGCATCATTCGCGCTTTCGATTGGACCGCGCTGCCGATGGCAAGCGCCTGCTCGAGCGTTTCGATCGCCTTGTCGCAGCGCCCGGTCAGACGGAGCGCTTCGGCGATATTGGCGAGGCACAGCGACTCGTTATTGCGGTCGCGCATGGAGCGCAGCGCAGCGAGTTGACGCTCGAAATGCGTCATCGCGTGCTCGAGGTCGCCCAGGAATCCGAGCGCACTCCCGATGTTGCCCAGGGCGAGCGCTTGCAAGTGGGGTTCGCCGGACCGCGCCGCGAGTTGCTCCGCTTCCTCGAAATAGTCTTTGGCTCGCGTAAAATCGGCGGCGGCGGCGGCGGGCTCGAATTGCTGGCGGTGTTCTCCCGTCCGCAGGCAAAGGACGCCGAGACTGTTGAGGCTGGTCGCAATGGCGGTCTCGTCGCCCTTCTCGCGCCTATGTGTCAATGCGAGCTCGTTGAACTCGCGCGCGCGGCCGAGCTCGCCCAGCCGGGTATAGACCATCCCGAGGCCGTGCAGGATCGAAGCTTTGGCGTCGGCGTCGGGATGCTCCTCAAGCAGGCCGAGCGCTTCCTCGAGCCTGCCGAGCGAACGTGCGTAGTCCCCCACGTGCAGGTCCACGTCGGCCGCGGCGCGCATGCACCGCACCTGAGCATGACAATTCCCGACATCCTTCCAGAGTCCGAGCGCTTCGAGATAGAGCGCCAGCGCATCGGGGTAGGAAGACGCAGCAAGGTGCGCGGCGGCTACGGCCTCTGCGGCTTCGGCGATCCGTCGAGGCTCGGCGTCGCGCCGAGCGAGCGACAGCGCGTCGCTGGCCAGATCGAGGGCGCGCTGCGGCTGACCAGTACGGGCGAGTTTGCGAGCGAGCGCTAGCGATTGACCAAAAGAGGAATTCGCCTCGTACGCGTCGGACGGCTCTTCACGGAACTGCATTTGTAGCTTGTTCATGCGAAGATATACTGAAGCGAAAAGCATGCCATAAAGCGTCCGGGCAAGTGCGCATATCGGTTCTATCGACCGCGTCGCTGCACGCGGCTTTGCTAGACTCGAAAACTTCATATTCTCCTGTGCGAGACGTTACCGCACAGGGGCGAGCGGAGGGTCCATGTCCGACACCGCGGCTCCTAGTGGAAGCGTTTTGCCGCCGGATTCCGCGCCGACGTCCGATGCGGAGCTTGTTGACGACCTGGTGGCCGCGAATCGAATTCTGTTCGACCAGGGCGTCGTCGATGCCTTCGGGCATGTAAGTGTTCGCAGCAATCGCCATCGCACCCGGTTCCTGCTGGCGCGCAGCATGGCGCCGGGCCTGGTTACCGCCGCCGACATCATGGAGTTCGACGCAGATGCACGGCCGGTGGACGCGCGCGGACGATCCGTATACCTCGAGCGTTTCATCCACAGCGAGATCTACCGAGCGCGCTCCGACGTCAATGCGGTCGTGCACAGCCATTCCCCTGCGGTGATCCCCTTCGGCGTGACCGATGCGCCCCTGCGGCCGCTCTTTCACATTGCCGGCTTTCTCGGTGCAGGCGCGGCGATCTTCGAAATACGCGACGTGGCCGGCGCGGCCACCGACCTTCTCGTCCGCGATGCCGCGCTCGGCGCATCATTGGCCAGAACGCTTGGCGACGGGCCGGTGGCGCTGATGCGGGGACATGGATCGGTCGCGGTTGGGGTCTCCCTGCGCCAAGCTGTTTTTCGCGCGATCTATACCGAGGTCAATGCACGACTGCAAGCCGACGCCATGCGGTTGGGGTCGATCAACTTCCTTACTCCCGAAGAAGCGGCATGCGCGGCATCGACGAACGACGCGGTTCTGGCACGTCCATGGGATCTGTGGAAGCGCAAGGCGATGCCTGACGCTGAAGCGTGAGCTCCGGGCGCGCCTTCGCCTGCTTGTCCGGCGCGGTCCATCAGCGGATGTCCACCCAAAGCGCCGCATCGAATCGCCGATTCGAGTATCCACGCTGACCTTCATATCCTCCCGCGCCAAAATCCATTGAAGCATACAGTTTGGCGCACACTAAGCCGTCCATCTGGAGGCCGTTCTTCATTCGGGGACGACAAGTGGAGATTATGCCTTTATCATATCTTGGACTATCGGCCAAGTGACCGAAAACCTTCGACGGGCAGGACATGAAGTGTCAGATATGCGGGCGCGCCAGCGCTCCGGGCGCGAAACTGTGCAGCGATTGCCGCTCAGCGCGACAGCGCGCGTTCGACGCGACAGTAACGCAGCCCCTGCTCGCGGCGGCCGCGGCGGGACGCGCCTCGCGCTCGTCGTCGCGTTTGCTGAGGCCGAGGAGATCGTCCTCGGACGCTGCGCGCCGGTCCGCAATCCAAGCGCAAGCCGCGAACGCGGCATCGGCAGACAAGGCTCCATCGAAAGCGCGCTGGCCGCTTGCCGCCGCCGGACTTGCGATCGTTCTGCTCGCCGGTGCGTACGTCACGCAACACTTCGGCGCGACGACCCAGACAGGTGCTTCGGCTCCCGCCCACCCCGACGCGGCGCCAGGCGATGCGCCGGTCGCAACACGAACGGCGCCCGCAACCGCGACGCCGAAGGCGGCGCCGACGGGCGTGCCCGCGGCGCCCGTCCTGACCCAAGTGCCGGCTTTTGTGCCCTCACCCACGGGGATTTACACCGGAACGGAGTCCCCGAAGCGGCCCAGCGCGCGCGCACGACCCCCTGCGCCCGTTGCGGCTGCGCCGCCTCCTGAAGCGCCTCCTGTCGAGGCCGCGCCGGTGCCGGCGCCCCCTCCGCCGGTCGTGCGTGACGTCCCCCGTCCCGATCCTTGGCAGCCGATGAACGACGCGCTTGCGCGCTGTCCGCGCGACGCGATGTCCGAACGCATGATGTGCGAGCAGCGCGTCCGCACACGGTACTGCGATGGTCAATGGGGCCAGGTCCCGCAGTGCGCGAGCATCCCCTATATCGAGCACGGCGGATAGGCCGGCATCCCTCTCGCACTACGCGCAGCAAGCGGGTTATCCGCGGCCCACGAACGGCATCTTGGTCGCCATCACCGTCATGAACTGCACGTTGGCGTCGAGCGGCAGGCTTGCCATATACACCACCGCGCTGGCGACGTGCGCGACATCCATCAACGGCTCGACGGCGATCGAGCCGTTGGCCTGCGGCACGCCCTTGGCCATGCGCGCCGCCAATTCGGTGTGCGCGTTGCCGATGTCGATCTGGCCGCACGCGATGTCGTATTTCCGGCCGTCGAGCGACGTCGACTTGGTCAGCCCCGTGATCGCGTGCTTGGTCGCCGTGTACGGCGCCGAATTCGGTCGCGGCGCATGCGCCGAGATCGAGCCGTTGTTGATGATGCGGCCTCCCATCGGCTGCTGCGCCTTCATCAGCCTGAACGCCTCCTGCGTGCAGAGAAACACGCCGGTCAGGTTGATGTCGACCACGTTCCTCCACTGCTCGATCGTGAGGTCTTCCAGGTTGATGCCTGGAGCGCCTATGCCGGCGTTGTTGAAGAGCAGGTCGAGGCGGCCGAATTTCTCGTGCACCGTCTTGAACAGCGCACTCACCGATCCGGAATCGCTGACGTCGGTCGGCACGACCAGCGCGCGCGAAGCTGCGGCGCCCGCATCGGCGCGGGTTTTCTCGAGCGCGTCCTTGCGCCGTCCCGCGAGCGCGACGGAGTAGCCCGCCTCGACGAGGGCAAGCGCGACAGCGCGTCCTATGCCGCTTCCGGCTCCGGTAACAACGGCGTTTTTCGACGGCGTAGCCATAGATCGATCACTCCTCAGGTAGGCTCAATGTTGCCATGCATTGCGCTGCGGGCGGTGTGCGGAGGTTCAAAGACTTCCCGGGCCGAATGCGTCAGGCAGGAGCGACGGCAGCGAATACCGCCGCTCCGCCGAGGCATCGTCGGTGCAGCAGATCACCAGCGCATCGGTGCCGAATTCGGCGAGGACCTGACGGCACGCGCCGCACGGCGTCGTCGGCTGCGGAGTCGCGGTATAAACGGCGAGCGCCTCAATCTTTCGGGCGCCGCAGGCCACTGCATGGAATATCGCGTTTCGTTCGGCGCAGATCGACAGTCCAAATGAGGCGTTCTCGACGTTGGCGCCGCTGTAGATCTCGCCGCCGTCGGCAAGCACCGCAGCGCCGACGGCAAAGCGGGAATACGGAGCGTAAGCGCGGCCGGCTGCAGCGCGGGCCTTTTGCCTCAACGCGTCGATCACCCCGGCCGCGATATTCATCGAAAAGAACGCACTCAAACGGCTAGTCGAAGCTGACGGGCGTCTGCCGCTGCCGGTTGACGTGAAGCTGGAAAACATCGGGCCTCGAATAATGTCCCGCAACGTCAAGACGGCGCTTTGCCGCGCTGACCGCATCAACGGAAACGCTCGCGTAGAGAATACCGCTATCCCTGCGCATAGGGCCGGCCACGATCTTGCCCCCCGGCGCGATGACGACCGAATCTCCGGGATTGATCCACTCGTCCGGGTCGGGATAGAGCGTCTCCCGAGCAGGGAAGTCCGCAGGCAGGTCGCTTGCGCGCAGCACGGTTCCGCTGCCGATCACCCAGCAGCCGCCTTCGCGCGCGATGTGCTGCAGAGTCCCGATCCAATCGTCGCCGCTGTCGTAGGTCGGAGCGACGTAAATTTCGACGCCTTGCGCATACAGCGCGTAGCGCGCGAGGGGCATGTAATTTTCCCAGCATATCAGCCCGCCGACGCGCCCGCAGGGCGTATCGACGACACCGATGCTCGAGCCGTCGCCGAAGCCCCATACGGTGCGCTCGACGTTGGTGGGCATGAGCTTGCGGTGCTTGGCGACGATCGTGCCGTCGGCACCGATGATGACGAGGGAGTTGTAGAGCGTGCCGCGGCTTGCGTCGTGGTCGCGCTCGTCGATTCCGCAAACAACGGTGACCTTGTGCTTTCGGGCGGCGTCGCACAGCGGCGCCAGATCTCCGCGGGACACGTTGACGGCGTTGGCGAACAGCCGCGAGTGGAGTGCCGAAATGACCGTCGCGTCGGTGCCGGGACGCAGGCGCCAGATCCAGGCAGGGTAGCCTGGGATGAAGGTTTCCGGGAAAACGACGAGCTCGGCGCCTGACGACGATGCTTCGGCAACGGCGCCGATCGCGTCGCGAATCGTCGCTTCCCGGTCGAGCATCGACGGCGCTTTCTGGACTACGGCGATCTTGCTCATGCGGACTCCGCGTCGAGGGTTGCCGGCCCCGTTCGCCGGTCGACATCGTGGAGAGGCTCATTTCGCGAAATCCGAGTCTACGCGATTTTGTCCATGCAGCGGCGACCCCGGCAGAGCCTTTGCTACCATTTGCATGGAACGCTGCCGGCGCGATTGTCGGCGACGAATTGCATCAGGCCCGCGAACGCAACGGCGACCCCGCGATCTCACCGCCATGCCCATCGAACGCGTCATCCACGATCCGCCGCTGTCCGCGGTCGACACGGCGCCTGAAACCGTGATGACGACCAAGAAGCGTTCCTCCGCGTCTTTCCCGGCGTCATGGTGGCGATGTTTCTCGCCGCGGCCGACCAGACGATCCTCGCCAGCGCGTTGCCGACCATCGCCAGCTCGCTGGGTGGCCTCGCGGACATATCGTGGGTGGTGGTCGCGTATCTTCTCGCAGCAACGATCGCCGCGCCGCTGTACGGCCATCTCGGGGATCGGTTTGGACGGCGGCGCATGCTGCTTGCGGCGCTGGCGATTTTTACCATCGCATCCGCCGCGTGCGCGCTCGCACCCACACTGTTCTTGCTGATCTGTGCTCGAGCGCTGCAAGGCCTGGGCGGAGGCGGTCTGATGACGCTTGCGCAAGCGCTCATCGGCGAGCATGTCTCGCCGCGGGAGCGCGGACGCTTCTCCGGATACTTCGCGACGGTTTTCGCGCTCGCGAGCACGTCGGGCCCCGTACTCGGCGCGTATCTCACCGAGCACCTGAGCTGGCGGGCGGTTTTTGCGGTGAACCTCCCGCTCGGCTTGATCGCCGCAGTCCTTGCGTTGCGCGTGCCGCAGACACCCATCGCGCACGCCGGAAAGTTTCGCCCCGACATCGTGGGAGCGCTGCTGTTCTCGATGTCGACGCTTGCGCTGCTTTTCGCATTGTCATCGGGAGGGTATCGCTTCGCATGGTTATCGTGGCAATTTGCCATGCTTATCGTCGCGGCGATCATCGGCTACTTTTTGCTGATGCGCTGGGAACGGCGCGCGGCCGATCCGGTGATTCCAATCCGTTTCCTTGGGGTGCCCGCGATCATCCGGTCGGACGCAGTCGTGGTCTGCTTTGCCGCTGCGCTGTTCTCGACGATCCTCTATCTCCCGCTCTATCTTCAGGTCGGCCGCGGCCTGGGGATCGGCCAGTCGGGTTTGCTGCTCCTGCCGATCACGCTGTCGATGGTGGTTACCTCGGCGATCACGGGCAGACTGGTCACGCGCACCGGCAAGGTGAAGATATTTCCGCAGCTCGGCCTCGGTCTCGCAGCGATCGCGTACCTCCTGCTTGCCGGGCTGGTGACAGTGGCGCCGACGTCGGTCATGCTCGCGTTGACGGTTGCGGTTGGAATCGGTCTCGGAATGGTCATGCCGCCCACGCAGGTCACGGTGCAGCTCGCGGCGGGACGCGCATCGCTCGGGGCCGCGACGGCATCGATATCGCTGTCGCGCGCGGTCGGCGGCGCGGCCGGCGTCGCCATCGTCGGCGCGATCTTGTTTGCGTTGATAGGTAACGGCGGCGGACTCAATCTGGCGGCTTTGCGTCAGATGATGGAAGGCGGGCCGGCGTCGATCAGTTCCCTATCGGAGAACGAGCGAGCCACGCTGGCGACGCATCTCGACCAGGCGTATCGCTTCGGCTTTCTGGTGCTCGCGGGCGTGACTGCCGTCGGGACCCTCATCGCGCGGACTATCCCCCAGCCCGATTGGCAAGCCGCCAAGGGCACGGACGCACCGCATTGACAAGGACGACGTCCGGGCATAAAAAGGAATCAAACCCGGCGGCACCCCTAGATGGTCCAGACCTGCGGTACCTTTCGAAAGCCTCGGCTTTGTTGTGCGACCCGAAAGTGATGAGTTCGAGGAGATGAGGAAACGACCGTGACCGAATGGTCCCTTGAGGGCAAGGAGTTCGCCAATTGCAACTGCGCGTACGGCTGCCCGTGCCAGTTCAACGCCCCGCCGACTTATGGCGATTGCAGGGCAATGAACGGTTTCCAGATCGATCGCGGACGCTTCGGCGACGTTCGTCTCGACGGGCTACGGGGCGTGTGCCTGTACCAATGGCCGGGACCGGTTCACCAGGGCAACGGAACCATGCAGGTCATTATCGATGAGCGCGCCGACGCAAAGCAGCGCGAAGCGTTGGTGAAAATCATGTCCGGCCAGGACACCGATGACATGGCGACCATGTGGTGGGTTTATTCGGCGATGTGTCCCACCAAGCTCGAGCCTTTGTTCAAGTCGATCGCGCTCGAAATGGACATGCGAGCGCGCAAGGCGAAGCTCTCCGTTCCCGGCATCGTCGAGTCCTCTGCTGAGCCCATACGCAATCCCGTCACGGGCGCGGAACACAGCGCGAGCATTCAACTTCCCCACGGGTTCGAGTATCGCGTCGCGCAAGTCGGGAGCGGGACGACCCGAACGATCGGCAAGATCGCGCTCGACCTCAAGAATTCGCACGCTCACTTTGCCAGCCTGAGCCTGAGCAACCGGGGCGTGATCGAGAAAAGCGCAGCGTAGCAATCGCGGGCGGTCCGTCGGCCGCCTTACGTCGTAGTGGTGTTTGAACTTTCACCTGGAGGAGTAACGTGGCCAAAGCAAAGAGCGCAAAAAGCAGGAAATCCCGCGGAGGCGAAAGCGTTTACCGCATCACCGAGCTCGTCGGAACAAGCAGTGTTTCCTGGGAAGACGCAGCAAGGCGCGCGGTCGAAACCGCCGCTGGAACCTTGCGCGACCTTCGAGTCGCCGATATCGTCAAGCTCGACGTGAAAGTCGACGGCGGCAAAGTCGTGGCCTATCGCGCCAGGGTGGCGCTGTCGTTCAAGTACGAGCCTTGATTCGGAGTCTTCGGCGCGCCCTGCACAGGCGTGGCGCGCCGGAGGCGGCCGCTTTTGGGCGCACGCTGATGACAGCGGACCCAGCGACGCGTCAGTAGCCTGATCGTCCCGACGCTGGGCGCGCTGCCGCGCCGCGTGACGCACCGCCCGAAGTGCCCGCGGCGGTGCCTGCGCTGCCCGATCCCGACGTCGACATCAGCCCGGGCCCGACGCCGGAAACTCCCCGCAATCCGGCAACGATCTCGTCGACTGTCGCGCCACCCGATCCGGCCTTGCCGGTCGTCGCGACAAAGCGCGCACATTGATCGGCATCGATCATCAGCAGGAAATCCCCGCGCTGGCGCAGGGCGGCTCGCTCTGCGGAGCCGCGATCGCTCAAGTCCACAGGCGGGGTTGTATCCCGATACACGACGTTATCGCCGCGGTCGAGAATTATGTAGCACGAAGTCGCGCCGGCCGCGGCTGCAAAACATGCCAGCGCGGCCATGGAAACCAGTACGAAGAGTCGAATGGATCGCATCGGGTATCCTTCCAGTGAACCGCCCATCCTAGACTCCCGGATGGACGAGCGCAACCGAGAATGAGCGGTCGTGTCGATCGCGAGAAGGGAGATGCGCGCCTTGAAGGAGCTCGTGCGGCCGCAAGCGCCCCGTCATGCCGTGCTCGAGAATGCCTACGCGATATGCGCCGCGCGGATCCCGGGGACTTCAACGACGCGCACGCCGCGCGGCGGATGCTCCGTCGCGTGGACGAGGGCGCACAGCATTTGGTCAAGAGTGACGAGACCCAGCCTCCGCGCTGCGCTCCGCGTTTTCGGGATCGCCTCAAAGAGCGCATACAGCGGCTGCAGCAAATAAGGCCAACGGTGTCCTGGCCCGAGCACATACCATGGGCGGAGCAGCGTGGCGTCGATCTTGCTGTCCCGTACAAGTGATTCGCCCTCGACGCGCGCCGCGACGTAGTCGCGCATCACCGGCGCGGGGTGCGCAACGCTTACATAAACGATGTGCCTGATTCCCGCTCGCCGGGCGGCGGCCACCGCTTCATGGATGGAAACCAGGTCCACTTCACGGAATTCGCGGGCCTTGCGAGGGTTCGGGTGCGGCGTTCCCACTAGATGCACCAGCGTGTCCGCCGGGGCGATCTTGCCCGCATAGCTCGATGCGTCCAGAGCATCGCCGATGACCACGGTCGCGCCGCTTGGAATCCTCTGTTTCGAGGCGGGTCGAGCGAGCGCGCGCACGGTATGGCCTCGCGCGAGGAATCGAGAAATCAGCGGCGCACCGACGTAACCGCTGCCGCCGGTGATGAAGACACTTCGGGACGCATTGCTTGCTGGAACGATGCTCGGCTGGAGCAGGGACACGTGCGGGATAAGATTCCGGAAACCTTGAATTATCGCATCGCTAGTGTCCTGTCCCGTGAATAGCTTCATTAAGTGAAACCGATGATTTTCGTCGCCAGACTAGGCGCGAGGCCGCGTCGTAGCTTGGGCTACGGCAAGGCCGAGCAACGACGTATCGCGGCGAAAAGCGCGGTTTCATACGAAGTTTATTTGCGGGACAGGACACTAGGTCGCCCGGCGGCAATGCGGTAAGCTTGCGCGTATGCCATCTCCGCGCATAGTCAAGCTGCTCGCGATCGCCCGGACAACTCTCCTGGCCGCCGCTGCTTTACTGGCGGTCGGCAACGCCGAAGCCCTCACCAGGGAGGCGCAGGAATTTCTCAGTATCCAGCGCGAAATCGCACCCGACCAATGCGAGCTGCAAAAATTGAGCACGCAGGCCGCGGCGGCACAGCGTGCGGGCGATCTGGGCACGCGCCAGGCGCTGGTCGCGAAGATGGAACCCGTCGCCAAGCGCATACAGACGTATCAGCCGCGAATGCAGGAGCTCGCGCGCTACGTTCAGTCGACCTCCCCTGACTATCAGGCGGTGATGCAACAAACGAGCGAGCTGCACCTGAAGTGCAAGCCGTGAGATGGGCGCCCGGCGGCACCTGGCTTTAAGCGGGCGGCGGAGCCGCCAGCAATCGCTTCAGCTCGCCGCTGGCGGCAAGCGCGTCGAGATCGCTCGCCCCGCCGATGAAAATTCCGCGAACGAAGATCATCGGAAACGTTGGCCAGCCGGTCCACATCTTCAGGGCGTTGCGCCGGCGCCATTCGCTAAGATAGCTCCCATACTCGAGGTACGCGTAGGGAATCGCCTGTTGCGCAAGTATCTTGCGCGCTTTCTGTACGTGGGGGTTCTGTTTCATGCCGACGACGACCACGTCGTTGCCGGCGACGGTCTCCTCGACCTCCTGCAGGATGTCGCTGTGATTGCCCGCAATCTTCTCTCTGATCGAAGCGTGAATGCGCGCTTCGTCCAGCACTTTGCGGTGGCTCATATGGGATACCCTGCGCGAAGCTGCGGACGGTCGAAGGATCCAATTATCTCGGCATCGAGCGTATCGATACCGGTCCCGCTGCGAGCTTGAGACGTTCTCCGGTATCGACCAGCTTGCCGGCACGAACGGCATATATCGCAAGCGCTCGCTCGACATCGAACTGAACGACAACGGTCTTCCCGTCCTGGCTGAAGACGACGCCCTGCGCCGCCTCGCCGCTTGTCACCTCGTTGACCTTGTCGGCCCAGCCGTCCTTGATCTCGAACAGGATCAGCTTGCCGAGCTTGTTGCGTCCGGCGTTGTCGGGCGTGAGGTTCGATCCGGCCATGCAGGAGACGGCGATCCATCGTCCGTCCGGCGAGATCGCGACGCCCTCGGGCGAGGACGGCACAGAAATCTGCTGCACCGCGCGGAACGGCCGCTTGGAGACATCGACCAGTGTGACGACATCGGCATCGCCGGTCGTGCGGCCCTGCAGTCCGGCCATGCCGGTGACCCCCGTATTGCCGATCACCGCCCATTTGCCGTCGGACGAGATGTCGACGGCGTAGGGCGTCACGCCGGTCGAGACCTTTTCGTTGGTGAGCTTCACGGTGGCGCCGTCGACGCTCAAAACGGCGGCGCCGTTTTCGTCGCGCTGCGAGACGATCGCGGCTTTGCCGTCATGGGTGAAGGAGATACCGGAGAGCCGCTTTTCACCGACTTTGACTTGGTCGACAAGCCGTACGCTCTTGCCTTCGATCGCGAGCACCTTGACCGTTCCGTCGTGTCCCGCGGCAAGCAGCATCGTGCCCTCGCGATTGATCGAAAGGCCGTTGGTGTGCGCGCCGACGTCGACCTTGCCGAGAACCTTCGGCGGCGATGACTCGATGTCCACCAATTGCACGAACGTGTCGAAGAGCTCCTTTTTCGCCGCATAGTCGTATCGCGTCGGCGCGGCGACGATGGCAAGCTTGCCGTCCGGAGTCACCGCGACCGCCTGCGGCGGCCCCTGCACCGTATGCTCCAGGCCTTCGACCGTGCCCTTGATGACCGGAGGGAACTGCGACGCATCGATGACGACGAGGCTGTCGGGCGGCGCCGGCTCAGGGAACGTCGCGCGCCCGTCGACGCGAACGAACTTGCCGTCCTGCGCCGATACGATGATGTCCGCGCACATTCCCGCGGCCGAAAAAAACGCGCCAACAAAATACAGTGACGCGAGCGCGATGCTCGATCGAAAGGTTTTCATGCTCTCCTCCCCGCTTATTGTCGTTCCCGCGGCGAGCCCGGCAATGCGCGTCCGAGGCCGCCTCCACGCATCATACCAAGTCGTGGCAGTTGCGGTCACCCGCGCTTAAGGCCGATCAGATCACCTGGCCTTGAGCGACTCGTGATCGTAGCCCGCAATGCGTTTGTACTCATCCGAAAGCGCGGCGAGCTCGTCGCGGCTGATCACATCGTCGATGCGGTCGAAAGGCCGGTCGCCGGTGCGCAGGAACACCTCGCGCAGAATGGCATCGGGCGGATTGGCGCGATTTGCCATGACCACCGCGGACGTTGTATCGAGGCGCACGGCCTCGTATGCCTGAAGCGCGTCGACGGGATCGGCGCGCGCGGCCAGCGCATCTGCGAGCGCGCGGGCGTCGAGAATGGCTTGTCCCGCGCCGTTCGACCCGCGAGGGACCATCGGGTGCGCGGCGTCGCCGAGCAGCGTCACGCGCCCGCGAGTCCACCATGGAAGAGGATCCTGGTCGATCATCGGGAATTCGAGTATGGAGTCGGCCGCGCGGATCAGCGCCGGGACATCGAGCCAATCGAAATGCCAATCCTCGTAGGGACCGATGAAGTCGGCAAGCTCGCCTCTCCGCGTCCAGTCGCGTTGTTCGTGTTTCGGCGTTTCCAGCTCGGCGACCCAGTTGATGAGCTGCCGGCCTTTTGCGTCGATATGATTGCGAATCGGATAGATCACCATCTTGCCGGTGGCGAGCCAGCCGGCGCGAATCATGCTCGCGCCCGACAATATGGGTTCCCACGCGCTCACGCCACGCCACATGTTGACCCCCGAATACACGGGCTCGCCTTCGCCGGGATGCAACTGCTTGCGAATGACCGAATGCAGCCCATCGCAGGCGATCAATACGTCGGCCTGCTGCGAAGGCAGCGCGCTACCCGTCGTCGAATTCGCGAACCCAACGTCGACGCGCGAATGCGTTTGCGCGAAGCCCGTGCACCTCCAGCCGGTGTGAAGCCGGTCGGCCCCGATGCGGGCAATGAATGCTTCAACCAGCAGGGACTGAAGATCCCCTCGATGGATGGAGAATTGCGGCCACTCATAGCCGGCATAGCGACCGGCAGCCTCGCTGTAGATGCGCTGGCCGAAGCGATTGAAAAAGACCGACTCGCGCGTGGTCACCGCGACGCGATTCAACGCGTCTTCGAGCCCGAGCCTGCACAGCTCGCGAGCGGCGTGCGGAAGGATGTTGATTCCGACACCCAGCGGCTTGATTTCGGTGGCAGCTTCGAAGACGTGCGACGAGATGCCTGCCTCCCGCAGAGCCAATGCGAGGGTCAGGCCGCCAATGCCGGCCCCTACGATGATCGGCTTCATGTGAGTGCGGGGCGGCGGATCGGCGCAGGATCAATCGGAGATCGATAGTCGAGTATTGCACAGACGCCGCAACGACAGTTCGCATGCGCGGCCTATCGTCTTCGACATGGTTTTGTTCTAGACTTTCGAGATCGGGCGACGCCGTTACGCCGAGTGCTGCGGCGTTCGTCGCTGAAACTCCCCTGAGGAGCACACGATGGCAAGTCTTCGATTGCTACTTTTCGCGCTGAGTCTATTGGCGGCGGTGTCGCCGGCGTGCGCGGCTGCCGGCGCGCAGCCTGCGTATTTCGACGTCACCCGCGGCGCGCACCCTCATGACGTCGCGGCCGATCCGTCGCACGGCGGGCCGGTCTATTACACCGCGCAGTCGACAGGCAAGCTGGGGGTGCTCGACCCCGCGACGGGAAAGACCGAGGAGATCGCGCTCGGCCCGCGTTCCGCTCCGCACGGCGTCATCGTCGGCCCCGATCGCGCTGCATGGATCACAGACGGCGGTCAAAACGCCATCGTTCGTTACGATCCGAAGACGCATCAAGTCCGCGCATGGCCGCTGCCTGAAGGCACCGGCTACACTAACCTGAACACGGCGACGTTCGACAAGCTTGGCCGGGTGTGGTTTACAGGGCAGAGCGGCTATTACGGCCGGCTGGATCCCGCTACGGGCGATATCAGAGTCTGGAAGTCTCCGCGCGGGAGCGGGCCGTATGGGATTACGACCACGCCGACGGGGCAAGTGTTTTACGCGTCCCTCGCCGGCAATCACATCGCTCAGATCGACACGGAAAACGGCGAGGCGACCGTCATCGAGCCGCCGACGAAAGGGCAGGGCGCACGGCGAGTATGGTCGGACTCCAAGGGAAGAATCTGGGTGAGTTATTGGAACACCGGACAGGTTGGAATGTACGATCCCGCGAGTCGCGCGTGGCGCGAATGGAGGCTCCCCGGCAATGCGCACGCCTATTCCGTATGGGTGGATGACAAGGACAAAGTTTGGCTGACGGACTGGAGCATCAACGCCATCGTCCGCTTCGATCCCGTCACCGAGAAATTCGATACGTTCCCATCCAATCGCGCGGGCGCCAACGTGCGGCAGATGCTCGGCCGGTCGGGCGAGGCGTGGGGAGCGGAGTCGGGCCTGGACCGGCTGGTGATGGTGCCCGCGCCTTAGTGTTATTTCCGGCTCGTTCGCGTGCCGACCGGCATACTGGGCCGGTTTTCCAAATGACGAAGGCGATTGCAGAATTTACAGCCTGTCTTGCGTTTTGTTACAGCGTTGTAGATGACCGCTCCAGTCGGGATGCAATCGCCTTGCTCGAATCTCGTCCTTAGGCGTTCAATTCCCTCGGGTTTCGAATGGCGAGTGCGGCCCACGGTTCGGGGTGTAAGCGCATCGCGTCAAGCGCAGTCGGACGCGGTCCGACGCAGTGATGATGGCCCGCGATTTGCTCCGGATTGCGCGTCGAGAGGACGCGGCGGTATCGCCCCGTCCCGGGTGACCAAAGGAGAAAATGATGACAGGCAAATTGCTTCGTACCGCTCTCGCGGCAGGGCTCGCGCTGTGCGGCACCGCGATCGCAGCAGAGATCACGTTGTACGAACGGCCCGGATTCCAGGGTCGCAGCATGACCTTGCACAGCAACACGGCAGACTTCGACCGTACGCGCTTTAATGACCGCGCCGAGTCGATCGTGGTGCGCGACGGCGTGTGGGAGGTCTGTACCGATGCACGCTTCGCTGGTCGCTGCGTGCGCCTGCAGCCGGGAGAGTATCCGAATCTGCAGGGCTCGCTCAACGATCGCATCTCGTCCGCACGCGAAGTTGCGCAGTACGCGCCGCCGCCGCCCACTGCCCCTGGCGGCCAATACGGGCGACCGGAGGCCAATCGCGGCGGTACGCACGCCGTCCTCTACGAAGGACCCAACTTCAGCGGGCGCGCTTTCGAAATCGATCGTCCGGTCGTGCGCAATCTCGATCGCACCAACTTCAACGATCGCGCCGAGTCGTTGCGCGTATACGGCGGTTACTGGATGTTTTGCAGCGATGCCAACTTCGAAGGCGACTGCCGGACGTTCGGGCCCGGGAATTATCCGCAGCTTCCCGGAGACCTCGACCGACGTGTCTCATCGGGACGGCAGATCGCGGACCGCTATCCGTATCAGGGTCAGCCCAACTGGAATCGCTGAGGGCGAGTTGCACGGACAGCCGCTCGCAGAATAACGCGGGCGGCATCAGCGAGGTGCAATGCCAGGCGCTAAGTTCGCATGCCCTTCGGCGGCGTGTTCAGCGATTCGTGCCGGCTTCGCTCGTACTCCGCGATAACTTGTGCCCCGAGCAGCAGCACGATCGCACCGATTTCCACGCTCAGCAGCACCGCGATCGCCGTTGTGAGCGATCCGTAGACAACCTGGATCTGCGACATGGTGTCGTAGTACCACACCAGCACGTGGCGGGTCAGCTCCCATAGCAGCGCCGCAGTGACGCCGCCGATCAGCGCGTGGCGCAGCGAGAGGCGCCCGACGGGCATCACCAGGTAGACGGCAGTCAGAACCAGGATCTCGCCGGCCACGCCGACGAGGTAGAGAAGATAGGCGGAAAGATCGCCTAGCGAGTGCGGGACGCCAAAAATCATGATGTGATGCGTCGCCAGCACCGCGAGCTTGCCCGCGACGATCGTCACGACCAGAACCCCCGCGCCCAAAAAGAGAATGAACAGGTAGGGCATCAGGGCGGAGACGACAAATCGCCTGCGGCGGATGGCGACGCGATGGAAAAAGATCACCGACATCGCGTTTTCGAGGACAGTAAAGGCGAGAGCGCTGAACAAGACCATCGTTCCGAGAAGCACGGGACCAATGACCTCGCGATGCGCGAGAAACGTACGCAGCTCGTCCACGAGTGCCGCCGCCTGACCGGGCACGACAAATTCGAGATATTCTCCCATCGTCGACAGCAGGCTCGACTGATCGGTGACATGCGATAACGCGATCAGCATCAGAATCAGCAGCGGGATCAGCGAGAGGAGGGTGTAGTAAGCAACAGCGCCCGCAAGCAGCAACCCTTGATTTGCGCGAAATCCCTTGAGCACGCGCAGCGCGAACACCAGCAGATATTTCGGGATATCGGCGGTTCGGACCTTGCGCGGGCGGTACTTCTTCTTTAGCCTGTCGACGATTTTTCGCACGGACAAAGCCAATCCGTCACCCGAACGAGCGC
This sequence comes from uncultured beta proteobacterium, assembly GCA_963745385.1. Taxonomy (GTDB): domain Bacteria; phylum Pseudomonadota; class Gammaproteobacteria; order Burkholderiales; family Casimicrobiaceae; genus PALSA-1003. The sequence continues at coordinate 171,734 of CAVUXI010000026.1, read as the reverse complement.
TTGCCAGGCGACGCCCGCGTCGCGAAAGACGCCTCCATCTCCCGGCGCAGCCTGTATGCAGGCAAGTTCGCGTCGATGGGCACGTCGGACCAGGTCAGCGTCTGGCCCTCGACGACGTCGCGCAGGAGCCTGACGTCGTTGGCGAGCGCCAGTGGCAGGCCTCCCAAGCCGATGGATTTTTCCGCCGGGAGGAGCTTGCCCCAGACCGTGCAGCCGCCTTCGCCGTCGAGCGTCGTGCCGGCTCGCAGCGCGCCCTTTGCGGTTGCGACGACGTCGGCGTTGAAGCAGGTGGCCGCTGCGGTCGCTTCCCCTCGCAGCCCGACCGACGCCACCGAGATTCCCAATTCGAGGCCGATGAGGTGCCAGCGCTTGTACAAGCAAGCATAGCGGCCTGATTCGTCGGTGCGCACCATGTATTCGCGAAAGCAATTGCGGATGTATTCGGTGTCGCCCTCGAAGACGACGAAGACGCCGAAGCGGATGTCGTAATTTATCGGCGTTCCGTCGTGCTCCAGCGAAGAGATGACCTCGACCTGGCCTTTTCGCTCGAGAACGCCGCCTTCCGCGCGCGGCCGGCAGACCGAAGGAATCTCGTCGATTGATGCGGGCGGATAGCTAAGCCCATTCGACGGGGCCACAAGGCCCGTGGCATTGCACACCGCAGTGCATTCGATCGACGGCTTCGAGCCGTCGAGAAAAGAATTGAACATTTTTGGATTGAGGCCGCCGATCCGCGCCTGCTCTTCGGTGAGGCCGTAATGGCCCCACACCGTTTCCGGCGTCGACCGCGTGAACTGCGGCAGCCATTTGTGCCCGCGACCCGCCGAGACGACGTCGAATCCCGCGGTGCGCGCCCAGTCCACAAGATCGCAGATCAGTGCCGGTTGATCGCCGAACGCCAGGCTGTAGACCACGCCGGCTTCGGCGGCTTTGCGAGCGAGCAGCGGGCCGCAAAACGCGTCCGCTTCGACGGTGACGTTGACGACGTGCTTGTGCTGCCGGAACGCTTCCAGGCAGTGCTCGACTGCCGCGATCGGGTTTCCGGTGCACTCGACCACGATATCGACGCCCGGGTGGGACACCAGCGCGTTCCAGTCGTCACCCAGATGGGTACTCCCGCGCGCAATCGCCGCGTCGATCGACGACGCGGCGTAGCGCTCTTCGCTCCATCCTACGCGAGCGAGATTCGCCTTCGCCTTGTCCGGGACAGCGTCAGCGATCGCGACGACCTGCACGCCGGGAGTCTTCGGCACTTGCGCGAGATACATCGCGGCGAACTTGCCGACGCCGATCAGTCCGATGCGCAGCGGCTTGCGCTGCGCCGCCCGCTGCTGCAATTGCGCGTACAGGCTCACGCCGCGATCGTCTTGAGCGCCGCCTCGGGCGTCCCGTCCCTCCAGGGCAAGGCGACCGGGTAGCGCTTGAGCAGGCAATCGTCCGGGAGACACTCGATCGGCGCAAAGTCGCGGTGGGCGATGTATTCGGGACGCTTGAAGCGGCGAATATGGTTCGACACCGCGCACAGGCTCAAGTAAACGCTCACGCGATTCCAAGGGGACAGGTTGGAGGTCGACGCGTGCACGAGGCAGGAGTGAAACAGGATCATCGAGCCTGGGGGTCCTTTCGGCGCGACGATGCCGCCGCGCTCGACCAGCCGCCCGATGGTGTCGTGATTGATGGTCCACAAGGGATAGCTCGTGGTCGACGTGTCGTGCGCGGCGTCGAGGACGCCGAGCTTGTGGCTGCCCGGTATGAACATCAGCGGGCCATTGAACTCGTTGACCTCGTCCAAAAAAATCGCAACGTTCATCGCGCGCGGCTCGGGCATGTCGTCGTCGTTCTTCCAGGTGCCGTAGTCCTGGTGCCATTGCCAGACGTCGCCGTCGAACGCCATCTTGCCGTTGATCTTGAATTGATGCATGTACACGGGCTCGCCGAACATCTGCATCACCGGCTCGACCATTCGGGGATGGCGCGCGAGCCGCGCAAACGGCTCGCTGTACATGTGCGCGGCAAAGTTGGTGCGCACCGCGTCGCTGTCTTTTTCGCGCACATTCTCGGGGCGCCGCTCTTCGTACAGCTTAGGCACCTCGGCAAGCAGCACGCCGATCTCGTCGCGCGTGAACAGGCTCGGGAAAAAGAGATAGCCGTCGTTGTCGAAGCGCTCGATTTGCTTGGTGGTCAGCTTCATAGCATTCCTTAGAATATGCGCCACGCGCTTTCGTTCAGCGCGTCCGCTTCAGGCGCTTGGCAATCCGCGCCCAGTCCCGGCTCTGGTTGCGATCGGGCTTGTCGATGTCCGCGCCGCCCGGCATCGCCTTGAGGAAGCGATCGGGGAGCAGCTCGCTCCAGATCGTGAGACCGGCGTAGACGATCACCAGCAGGTAGGGCCCGACCGAACCGAACATCTGCGGAAGCCCCGTGAACGTGACCATGATCAAGCCGAACCAGCGCACGAAGATGAGCCCGAAGCGCTTCTTCAGTTCGAGCTGCTCGGGAGTATGGGTCCGAAGGAGCCCGTACAGGGTGCGGAAGGTCATGAGCGAGGCTAAGAATTGCGCAGCGAGGCCGGCCTGGAAGCCGGGATCGGTCAACGTCTTCAGCAAAGAAAATCCCGTGTCGGCGAGCATGAAGATCACCGGCACCCCCAGCGGAATCGCCAGAATGAGCGTCGTGAGCGCGGCGCCCGCGAAAGGTCCTGCGAGCGCATTCAGCCGCTCGCCCAGACCGTCTGCATTGCTGACGGGAATGAAATAAAACAGCAGCGCCGCGAGCATCATGCACAGCGAAAGCATGGTGTCGGCGAAGTAAAGCAGAATGAGATTCCCTGGTGGCCAACCGAGAAACAGCATTCCGCACACCGGCACGATGTTGCGCAGCACGACATCGAAGATGAGGCCGGGACCGACCGGCGCCGCACTCGCGGTGCTGACGGCAGGGTCAGCGCTGGGGTCCGTAGGCAAGCTCATCCATCATGTCCGCAAAGCGCGACCAGTCGAGCCTCTCGCTGCGCTGCCTCTTGCCGCCTTGCCAGTACAGCGATCCCCGGCCGACCTCGAGGGTGCCGATCTTTTCCTTGTTGGCATAGATCTGCAGCGTCAGCGACGATCGAGCCTTGGCAAGCTCGAAATTCGCGAGGTCCGCCTTGACCTCGTGTTTGCGGGTGACGCGCGTTGTTCTCTTTCGCTTGGCTTTTCGTGCTGCTGCCATGGTCGGTCCTCCGTCGTGCCACGGTCTTCGGATGGACCCGGCCCCTGTCGGAGAATACCTCAGATGGGAGTACGATCAAACCCGCGTCGGCTCGGCGCCTTGTCACTTACTTGCCACTTACTTGCCACCTACGCACGAGGAATCGAATGCAAAGTCTGCGTCAACGTTTCGGTCGTCCCCTGCGCCTCGGAGTTCTGGGCGGCGGGCCCGAGTCGTGGATCGGCCGCATGCATCGCGGCGCCGCGGAAATGGACGGCTTGTGGCGCGTGAGCGCGGGCGTGTTTTCCAGCGATCCGGCGCGCTCGCGCGAGGCCGGCGTGGCGCTCGGGCTCGATCCGCAGCGCAGCTACGGCGATGCCGAGGAAATGTTCGCCAAGGAAAAAACGCGCGACGATGCCATCGACGCTGTTGCGATCATGACGCCCAACGACACCCATTATCCGCTGTCGGCGGCGGCGCTCGATGCCGGGCTCGACGTCGTCTGCGACAAACCGGTGACGGACGATTTTGCGCAAGCATGCGATCTGATCGAGCGCACCCGGAAAAACCATCGAATCTTCGCGATCGCCCACGCGTACTCTGCCTATCCGATGACGCGCTATGCGCGAACGCTGGTGCGCGAAGGCGCGCTGGGAACCGTGCGTCTGGTTCAGGTCGAATACATCCAGAGCGGCCTCGCGACGCGCATCGAGGACGGTCTCAAAACCAACCGCCTGCGCTGGATACTCGACCCGCAGCGCAGCGGTCTGGCGCTGGTGATGAGCGCCATCGGCTGCCATGCGCAGCATCTCGCCTGCGCCGCGTCGGGGCTCGCGATCGCCCGTGTCGTAGCCGATCTGCGTGCGCTGCTGCCGGGACGCGACCTGATCGACTATGCATCGGCGTTGATCGAGTTCGAGGGCGGCGCACGCGGGACCTTTACCGCCACGCAGGCGGCAGCCGGCGGCGAGAACGACATTCGCCTGCGCATCTATGGGGACAAGGGAATGCTCGATTGGTCGCATCGGGACGCGAGCTATCTGCGTTTCGCGCCGCAGGGAGAACCTGTGCGTACGTTCGGTCGCGGAGATCCTTTCCTGCCTGCCGATATCGTTGCCTTGGGACGAACGCCGCGCGGTCATCCCGAAGGCTTGCGGGAGGCCTTCGCCAATATCTACGCCGAGGTGGCGCAGGAGCGGATGGCGCGCGAGTTGGGCGATCCCGCGCCGGCATTTGCGTATCCTCGCATCGAGGAAGGCGCGCATACGATGGCGTTCATCGAGGCATGCCTCGCGTCGCAAGCAGACGGTGCCTGGAAAGGCGTGGCAAAAACACCCGCCGAAACGACGCGGTGATCCGAGCGCCGCAGATCGGTGGTGGGTGCGCCTGTATCACATCGAGTGAACCACGCTATTTACCGAGGAGACTTATCGATGAACGAACTGCAGCGCTATCTCGCCGAAGAATTCGCGGAGGATTACGCGCACGGCCGACTCACCCGCAGGCAAGCATTGAAAGCGATCGCGGGCCTGACGGGCGCGGCCGTCGCGGCGCAGATGCTGGACGCGCGCGCACAAGCGGCGCCGGCGGAAAAGGCGTCCCCGGCGCCGTCGACAAAGCCTGCGGCAGCCCTGGTCGCACCGAACGATCCGGCAATCGTCGCGTCAAGCGTGCGCTTCGACGGCGGTGATGCGGAGCTTCGGGGTTATCTCGTGCGGCCTGCGGGTGGAGGGCCTTCTCCGATAGTGCTGGTCTGCCACGAAAATCGCGGCTTGACTCCGCACATCGAGGACGTCACCCGGCGCGCCGCGAAGGCGGGCTACGTCGCGCTCGCGGTCGACCTGCTGTCGCGGGAAGGCGGCACTGCCGCGCACGAGTACGATGCAATTCCGACGCTGCTGGGCAAGGCGCCGCCCGAGCGGCACGTGAGGGATTTTCAGGCGGGGCTCGCCGCGACCAAGGCGCTGCCGTTCGCGCGACCCGACCGCCCGGGGATGACGGGATTCTGCTTCGGCGGCGGGGTTGCGTGGCGGGTCGCGGCCGGCGTTCCGGAGTTGCGCGCGGCGGTGCCGTTCTATGGCCTGCCCGTCGCCGCGGGCGACGTGCCCAAGATCAACGCCGCGGTCCTCGCGATTTACGCGGGCCGCGACGATCGCATCAATGCCAACATTCCGGCGATCGAGGCCGCGATGAAAGAAAACGGGAAGACGTTCAAAAAGATCGTCTACCCCGACGTCGATCATGCGTTTCACAACGACACCGGCGATCGCTATAACGCAGACGCCGCGAAGGCCGCGTGGCACGAAGCCTTGACCTGGTTCGACCGTTATCTCAAAGCGGGCTAAGGAGCTCGTCGCGCTCGCTTCGAGCGCCGCACCCAAGTCGCGAGCCTACAGAATCTGCCTCATCGGCCGCGGCGATCGAGTCGATCGAACCATGCGATTGGACGCTGCCGACTCCGCGGGCTAACGTGTAGCGCGTCGGCTCGAATGCTTTCGCTTCGAGCCAAAGCCAGGAGAATTGCATGAGATCGACCGGACTCCAAGAACTGGACTTGCGCTCTATGCTCGAAGCGGAAGAAAAGCCGGATTCCCGATACTGGCTGGACTACGATTACTTCATGATCGAGCACGAGGCTCGCGCTGTGCGGCGAGAGTACGCCTACGCGCTGCTCGTAAGGCTGGCCAAGCTGCCGGCGCGGATCTTTGCCCGGATGCCCCGGCAGAAGCGCCTGAGCTTCTAGTCTTCCCTGATCGGCCCGCGCGCGGCCTTGATCCGGCCGCGTCTGACCTTCGTATCCACACGCTTTTTTTTGGAGCTGCGCGTGGGTTTCGTCGGCTTGCGCGGTCGAGGCTCGGCCGACGCTGCATCGACCAGCTGCTGCAAACGCGAAAGGCCATCTTCGAGATTCCGCTCCAGGCTGCGGTAGCGCTGTGCCTTGATGACCACGGTGCCCTCCGTGGTGATGCGCCCGTCGCGCATGAGCAGCAGCCGCTGTTTCACCGCCGGCGCGAGCGATGATGTCCCTATGTCGAAGCGGAGCTGCACCGCATTCGATACCTTGTTGACGTTCTGGCCGCCCGCCCCCTGCGCACGGATCGCGGTCCATTCGACGTCGTCAGGCCCGAGCCGGGTCACGGCGACACCCTGGTTGCTCCCGCGCTTGCAGTTTTCCGCCACACGCTGGCAAGCCATGGCTGCTGCTCGCGAGGCAGGCCATCGGGACGGTAATAGTGGTCGATCTCCTCGAAGCCCGCATCCGCGACAAAGCGTCGCCACGTTTCAAGCCGATGGTAGGCGCCGAAGCGGCCGCGCGACCAGCCTTCCTCGTCGTTGCCGTGCGGGTTGGAGCTGAAGAGGACGCCGCCCGGCTTGAGCGACGCGTTGAGTTCTCGCAGCACTCTTGGAAGCTCGCGAGCGGGAACGTGAAACAGCGAAGCGTTGGCGAAAACCCCGTCGAAATAATTTTCGGGAAGCTGCAGAGCAAGAAAATCCTGCTCCCATACTTCGCATCCGCTGTGTTCCCGCGCCATCGCAGCGAACCGCGCCGAACCTTCGATGCCGATCGCCGTGTGTCCGAGGCCGTGAAAAGTCTTGAGATCTCGGCCCGGGCCGCAGCCGAGGTCGAGCAGGGTGAACGGCGCGTCGCTGCGGATTGCTTCGAGAAGCGCAGCGACATTCCGGCGAACGTCGTGATCGCGCGTGCCGGCCCAGAAGGCGTCAGCACGTTCGTCATAGCTCTGCAATGTGCGCGCGCTGATCGCGTGGAGATCGGGAGGCAATGGCTTCATCGTTTGCACAGACTGGATCGGACTCAAGCGAGGGTCGAGTCCCAGCTCGCGACTACTGTAGCACCCGTGGCATGGGTGTTGCTCCGGCATGGGCAGGCGATACGCAACACTGTCTTGACGCAGCAGACAAATCGACGGCTTACGTCTCCGACGTGCCCGCGAGACTGGCAAAATTTGCCGGTGTCCGGGTAAGTTTTTCATCGACGCCGCGCCGGAAGGGGCGCGCTTGCACAACGACCGAGGAACGCGATGAAAGAATCCACGCCGCAAATGCGGTCCGAAATCTCGCCCCCGTTTCCGAAGCAGCATCAGGACCAACCCGGGCTTGAATCCGAATTGCGGCCGCGTCCGCGTTTTCTCGCGGAAAGCTACAAAGCCGCGGGGAAGCTCGAAGGCAAGGCGGCTCTTATCACGGGCGGCGATTCCGGCATCGGCCGAGCCGTCGCGGTCATCTATGCGCGCGAGGGCGCCGATGTGGCGATCGTCTACCTGCCGCAGGAGCAATCCGACGCCGAGACGACGCGCGACGTCGTTCAGGACCAAGGGAAGCAATGCGTGCTGATTCCCGGCGACCTCACCGACCCTGCGTTTTGCAAACAGGCGGTCGAACGCACCATCCAAGAGCTCGGCGGCCTCGATATCCTCGTCTCCAACGCCGCGCATCAAAGCCGGAAGGAAAGTCTCGAGGAAGTCACCGATGAGGAGTTCGATCGCACGTTCAAAACCAATGTCTATGCCTATTTCTGGCTGGCGCGGGCGGCCCTCCCGCACATGAAGCCGGGCTCGGCCATCATCGCGACGAGCTCGGAGACCGGCATTTTCGGCCAGGAGAAACTACCGGACTATTCGGCCACCAAGGGCGCCATCAACGCGTTCACCAAGAGCCTGGCGCAGCGCGTGCAGGATAAAGGAATCCGCGTCAACGCCGTCGCACCCGGTCCGGTCTGGACCCCGCTCAATCCGTCGGACCCGGGGCTCAAGCCCGAAGAGGTCGCCAAGTTCGGCGAGCACAATCCCATGGGACGTCCCGCGCAGCCGGAAGAGCTTGCGCCTGCGTATGTATTCCTGGCGTCCGACGCCGACTCGTCCTACATCACCGGCACGGTCCTGCAGGTGATGGGCGGAGAGACGACGGGAGGCTAGCGCGCGACTCGGGAGAGGCGATGGCCAGATGCGAGCACTGCGGCAATGATTACGACAAGGCCTTTACGGTCACGCTCGGCGGCCGGCCGCACGTCTTCGACAGCTTCGAGTGTGCAATTCACGTGCTCGCGCCGCGATGCGCGCACTGTCGCTGCGCCATCATCGGACACGGGCTCGAGGCTGGCGGCGCGTTTTTCTGCTGCGCTCATTGCGCGCATGAAGCCGGGGTGACGGGGCTCACCGATCGCCGCGGGTAGCGGTCAGGCGTGCGCAGCCGGGCCGGAGTACGCGGGTTCAGGCTGAGTGAAGAACGCGTGAAGGATCTGGTAGACCATCAGGTAGTTTTTCTGCTGAAAGCTCGCATGAGAGATCCCGGCCATCACCGAGAACTGCTTGTCCGGATTCGGGAGGCGCTTGAAGAACTCAAGCAGGTCATCGAGCGCTGCAATACCGTCGTATTGGCCGCGCAGGATCAGCGTGGGAACATCGATCATGGCGGGGTCGACGACCGGCAGCTTGGAGCACATGTCGATATAGGTACCGTTGGGCATCGAATCGTCCAGCGCCAGGATGGCGTCGGCAAACGCGTCGACGACGCGCTTCTCGGCGGTGTCGGGATGGTCGCGCTCGAAGATCGAGTAGACGAAGGCGCGATCGATGGGGCGGCGCTTTCGGGCGAGAAACTCGGGCAGCTTCTGCCGCCGTTGCTCGAGCGTGGGCGCGCCTTTCCCGGTCCATACGAAGGCATCGAGGGCAAGCCGGCGAACTCGCGTCGGATGGCGCTGCGCGAAAAGCGCCGCACGCAGCGCCCCGGACGAAATCCCGTAAGTGTGAAAGCTCGCAATGCCTCGCGTCTTGGTGATGTAGTCGGTGGCGGCCGCCAGGTCGTCGGCGCCGTTGGCGATGTCGCAATAAATGTCGCGCCACTTGTCCGAGCGCCCGTAGCCCTCCATGTCGACGGACCAGCAGACGAAACCGCGCCCGGCGAACCAGTCCATCACGGAGGAGTCGGCGCGGCCGGCGACCGAGAGGTCGAAAGTCGGCTGCGACGCCATCGATGAACCGTGAACGAACAGCACGGCCGGCTTCCCCTCAGGCGAGCCGAGGTATTTTTCCCACAAAAATAGGCGTACGTCGCTTTTCTTCGCCCAGTGCTCGACGCCGGTGACGGTCGAGCCCTCGCGGTTGCGCATGCTATCCATGACCGTGATTGGGCAGCTCTCAGCGCTCAGGCCGCGCTCTACTTCGGCCGGGGGGATTTCAACTTCGCGTCCGGAATGCTGAGCGTGCCTGCGCGCGCTTCCCGCACAGCTTCGGCAACCGCGCGTGCGACATTGCGCACGTCCTCCTGCACGCCCTCGTCGCGGTCGAGGCTCTCGTGGCTTGTCGCGTAGGGCTCGTAATAGCCGATGAAACGATCGAGTCTCGCCTTCGGTCCCGCGTCGATGAGACCCATCCAGTCGAGCCAGTCCGAGAGCGCGCGCCGCACGCCTTCGATGCCGGCAACATCGCCGTGCACGACGACACCGTAAGCGCGTCCCGCGAGATGCTTCGGGTAGGGCCATCCGGCAAGCTCGAGCGCCTTGGCCTTGTCCGGGTCCTTGCCCGATGTTGATGTCGGGTCGGGATTGCCGCCGTCGGCACACACCAGGCGATCCATCATGAGCTTGAGCACGCTGGTGGCGTGATACCAGTGAACGGGAGTGACGATGAGGACGCCGTGCGCAGCGACCCAGCGCTCGTAGATTTCGGCCATCCAGTCGCCGGTCTGCGCAAGCGCGTGATTGGGATAGCACGAGCAGGGCCAATGACAGAGCGGCATGGCAGTCGACACGCATCCCTTGCAGGGATAGATCCGCTTGCCGTACTCGGACGTAAGCAGGCTCAAGTCGAGCAGATCGGCTTCGACGCGCTCGCGCGAGAGAACCTCTTGGCAAAGCTCGGCCAGGCGGAACGTCTTCGACATTTCACCGGGGCAGCTGCCGTCGTTGCGTGGTGAGCCGACCACGACCAGCACGCGCGATGGAGTGTCGGGACGCTCCCGTTTTTCATCGGCGGCGTGAAGGCGATCGCGCGTCTCCCGCCACTCGTTCGATAGATCATAGTTGGGATCGGCAAAGCCTTGGCCTGCCTTCTGTGTCGAGGGTGCCTTGCGGCTCCCGGAGTAAGCTCTCCACGCGATGTCCTCGACCCGGGAGAGGGCCTCGCGTTCCGTGTCGAATAGGGGATCGTCGAACGACTGGGTGAACCGTTCGTGAAAGACCACGCGCGAAAGCTGGCCGGGCGCCTGGCCTTTGCGAGTTCGGGGCATGGATAAATTCTAACAGGCGATGCGGAGGCCTGACCGAGGCATAGTTGAGTCTCTCGGACGTCTGTAGCCCGCGCGAATTCGCCTAGTCCACCTTGGCGCCGGTTTCGCGAATGATGCGCGCCCACTGTGTGCGCTCGGCGCGCAGGAATGATCCGAATTCGGCCGGGGTCGAGCCCACCGCCTCGATGCTCGCGGCGCTGAGGTAGCTCTTGACCTCCTCGGTCGCGAGCACGGCGGCCACTTCCCGCTGGAGCCTGTCGACGATCGCCGGCGGTGTACCTTTGGGCGCGAGCAGCCCCATCCACACATATGCTTCGTAGCCGGGTAGAGCGGCCTCGCTGACGGTGGGAACGTCGGGCAGTTGGGGTGCGCGCCGCGCGCCCGTTACAGCCAGCGGGCGAAGCTTCCCTGCCTTGATGTGTCCGAGCATGCCCGCCAGGCCGGGGATGGACATTTGCACTTGCCCGGCGAGGAGATCGGTCGTCGCCTGGCCGCTGCCGCGATAAGGAATGTGATTCATGTTCAAGCCCGCCATCGATGCCAGCATCGCCGCGAATAGATGCTGCCCGCTGCCGTTGCCCGACGATGCGTAATCGATCCTGCCGGGCCGCTCCTTCGCGTAGGCGATGAACTCCTTGAGCGTTGTCACCGGCAGCGCGGGATTGACGACGACGACGCCCGGCTCGCGCCCGATCAGCGAGATGGGAACGAAGTCGTCGATCGGGTCGAAAGACAGCTTCGGGTAGAGCGTCGCGCTGATGGCGTTGGTTTGCGACGCAAGCAACAGGGTATAGCCGTCCGGCTGCGACTTGGCAACGATCTCGCTGCCGATCATCGCGCCCGCGCCGGGCTTGTTCTCGACCACGATGCCCTGGCCCAGACGCTTCGATAGCTCCTGGGCGATGAGTCGCATGGGGCCGTCCACTGCGCCGCCGGGAGAGAACGGCACGACGACGCGGATCGGCCGGACAGGATAGGTCTGCGCATGCGCGGGCATCGAGGCAAAGAGTGCCAGCAGGGCACACAGCGGCGGGGCGCACGCCCGCAGTATTGAAATGTTCACGGTCGGGATTCAGCGGCCATGCGGCGAACGTCCGCAGTGTTCATTTCATGCGGTGGCGAGAATGACAGGTCGGCGGGGCCGCGAGCCCGCGCCGTATCCAGCGCTGAAACGAGGCGTCATGATCGCGCGGCATCCAAAAGCAAACGGCGGCCGCAGCCGCCGTTTGACGAACATTGTAGCTCTGTCGTCGCGCTTTATACCTTCCGCCGCAGCCCCATGAACATTGCTGCGAGGCCGATGGCCAGCAATCCCATCGATGCCGGCTCAGGTACGGAGAGCGATACGGCGTCAAGCTTCAGGAAACCAGGATCGTCGCGGAAGCCGATGAACGCGAGCGTTTCCGTTGCGGCGGTTGCAATCACCGAAAAGCTGAACGTGGTATAGGGCCCTGCCGCAGGATTCGTCAGACTCAAGAGTGTGACGCCGCCCAACATCGCAGTAAAGGAACTGGGTGTACCCCCGTCGGGCTGGAATGCGAACGTAAGAAAGTACTGCTTGCCGATGATGAGATTGACGAGCTGCTGGATGCCGCCGGTGGATCCGACCGGACCGAAAAAGGCGTCGCAGTTGCCCTGTGCCACAAAGCCGGCTCCCGGACACTCCACGCCGTTGAAGGTGGTATTGCCGACCTGCGTCCAGCCGCTAAAGTCGCCGGTTTCGAAGCTACCGTTGTTGACGAGGTTGACCGCGCTCGCCGGACCGACCTGCAGGGTCAACGCAAATGCCGCCGCAACTACAAAAAGCCAACTCGACTTCGTTTTCACAATGGCCTCCCGCCGTGAGTTTTCCAAATACCACGGGCCTAAAAGCAATATCCATGCGCGCAATTTGTTTTCATTTAAAAACAGGCATTAACGAAAAGGTTGCAGCCGGTGGGGGACTCGGACTGTAAACCCTGTCGACAATGCGACCGAATCTGTCGACATCCGCGGACGGGCGTTCCTGCGTCCGAGTCTCCATCGCGCATGCCGAAGGCATAGCGGAGCGACACTCATTCCGATGACCTCGCGTCATAGCGCGCCGCGCAACTAAACATCGCTTGAATCGTTCTCCGCGGCGATCCGGTTCGCAACCAACGCGCAGTTTTTTGCGTCCGTTGCACTGCAAAATCCATCACGAAGCTTGTTGTGCGTAACGGCGGTTTCGAAGGCGACTGCCGCGTCTTGTAACAAGTTGCAACAAGTTGCAACAAAGATCGAAGTAGGGATATGCTCCACGCGCTTGTAAATTTGTGACACGGTCAACGAAACACTTTTGGGGGAGCATCAGATGCTACGCAATCCAACACCGAGCATGTTCGCGGCGCACGTCCGCAAGATTGTCACACCGGTTGGCACCGGAAACTTGATCGCAGCGGTATTGCTTGCGATCTGTGTAGGTCCGGGATCAGCTTTCGCGCAGAGCAGTGGCAGGCCAACGACTCCACCCGCGCCTGACCAGAGCTCGAGCACAGGATCGAATCCCGGCGTAGGTCTCGGGCCGCAGGTCGGCCCGGAAAAGCGCTTTCCAACAATATCAACCTCGCCGGACGAAATCTCGAAGACGTTCCGGCCAGCGAGCATGACCGGGCCCCACAAGGTGCAGGTCGTCGTGATGCTGTCCGCCGACTCTGTCGCAACTTCTCGCGCGAAGATGGGTGGAATCAAGACGAGCGCGACGCACAACGACGCGATCCGGCAGCAAGCCCTGGCGCAGCAGACTGCGATCATGCCGCTGCTTGCCGCTCAGGGCGCGAAAGTTCTGGCGCAATTCCAGCACGCCCTTAACGGCATCAAGGTCGAGGTCGACAGCTCCAAGATCGCGACGCTCCGCTCGCTGCCCGGCGTCGTCAACGTCCTTCCGGTCGGCACTTACGACCGCAACAACGCCGTCAGCGTGCCCTTTATCGGCGCACCGCTGGTGTGGCAGGGCATTCCCGGATTTCGTGGCGAAGGCATCAAGATCGCGGTGATCGACACCGGGATCGACTACACACATGCCAACTTCGGCGGCCCCGGCACGGTAGCGGCTTTTAACGCTGCCGCCGCGACCAGCACCGCTCCTGCCAATCCGGCATTGTTCGGACCCGGCGCACCGAAAGTAAAGGGCGGCACCGATCTGGTCGGCGACGACTACTGGCCAAACCAAACGGTGAATGGAGCGCCCAATCCCAACTATCAGCCGATTCCGCACCCGGATCCCAACCCACTCGATTGTGCGTTTGCACTGGGTGGCGGGCACGGCAGCCACACCGCCGGCACCGCCGCCGGCCTCGGCGTGCTGAACAACGCAACGTACACCGGGGCGTACAACAGCGCGGCGTATTCGCAGCATTTCCAGATCGGCCCGGGCGTCGCACCAAAGGCGGACATCTACTCGTTCCGCGTCTTCGGATGCAACGGCTCGACCGACGTGGTCACGGAAGCCATCGACCTGGCCGTCGCAGCCAATGTGGACGTCATCAGCATGTCGCTAGGCGCCCCTTGGGGCGACCCGAATTCCTCCGACGCGGTCGCGTCGCAAAACGCGGCGCTCGCCGGAATCACCGTCGTCGCGGCATCGGGTAACGCATGGTCCCGCGCCTTACATCACCTCGTCGCCGGCCGCCAGCGCGTTTGCAATTACCGCCGCCGCGATGGATGGAACGGCGGGATTTCCCGGCGCCAACATCGCGCTCAACACGGGCTCGACTGTTCTGGCGATCAACGCCAACAACGCGCCGCTACCGGGCGGGGTGATTCCCATCGTCACGCTGCGCAATCTGGACGGGTCGGTTTCGCTTGGTTGCAACGAGGCCGAGTATCCCAATGCGCTGGTGGCAGGAAAGATCGTCGTAACCCTGCGCGGCAGTCTGCGCTCGCGTCGATCGCGCGACGTTCGGCCAGAGGCACGGCGCGGCCGCGGTGGTCATGATCAACACCGACGCCGGTTTTCCGCCGTTCGAGAACACCATTCCCGACGTGACCATCCCCTTCCTCGGTGTGCCGAGCACGAACGGTGCGGCGGTCGCCGCAGCCGCGTCGGCCACGCTGTCGTCGGCGGGACTGATTCCCAATCCCACCTTCGAGCAGGTCGCGAGCTTCAGCTCGGGCGGTCCCGCGCTACGGAGACAGCCTGTTCAAGCCGAGCGTCGCCGCGCCCGGCGTGAGCGTGTTCTCCACGATGTCAGGATCAGGAACCGGTGGCGTCGCCGAATCGGGTACGTCCGATGGCCACCCCGCACATCGCCGGCGTTGCCGCACTCGTGCGTCAGGCCCACCCGGGCTGGAGCGAGCTAGCGCAGCGCGCGGCCATCACGCAGACCGCCGACCCGTTCCAGATGATTGGGTTCTCGCCGCGGCTCGACGGCACCGGCGTCGTGCAGCCGCTGCCCGCGACCAAGACACAGGCCGTCGTGCTAGGCACCGCGGATGCGCCCGATCCGCTGTCGTTCGGCTTTGTCGAGATGACGACGACGAACTTCAGCGCATTGCGGAACATCGACATCCGGAACAACGGCGCGACGCCCATCACGTTCAACGTAAAAGTCACGCCGACGGGTAGCGTCCCGCATATCATCGCCCCGTTCGGCCCGACCGTTTCGGTCCCGGCGAACAGCGATGCGACGCTGCAGTTCAAGATGTCGGTCCCAGCCGCTACCGCCGGCCTGACGCACCCCGCAGGCGCGACCAGCGCATACCACGATGTGGCCGGCATCGTTACCTTGACGCCGGCCGACGCGACCCAGAATGGCGGAGCGAAGCTCAACATCCCGTACTATCTGGTGCCCCGCGCCCGGTCGCTCATTTCCGTCTCGCACAACGTACCGACGCTTGCGAGTCCCAGCTCGACGCTTACGGTAACCAACGGCCCTTCGCAGGTTCCCGGCACGGCCGACTTCTATGCGTGGGGCCTGACGTCACCGCCACAAGGAATTCCCTTTGCCGATACGCGTGCGGTGGGCGTGCAGTCGCTTCCGATATCTGCAACCGACGCGTTCCTGGTGTTTGCCATCAACACCTACCAGCGCTTCTCGACCGCGTCTCCGCATGAGTGGGACATCCTGATCGATACGACCGGCGACGGAAACCCGGACTACGTCCTCATAGGGTTCGACGTCAGCGGACTTGTCGCCGGGCAGCCTGAGGGACGATTTGCGGCGGGGTTGCTGAAGCTCTCGACCGGGGCGATCACCGTTGTCCGGCTTGCGGATGCGCCTACGGATAGCACGACGCTTCTGTTGTCGGTGAAAGCGTCCGAAATGGGCCTGTCGCCGGCAAATCCGCGTTTCAGCTACCAGGTCAATGCCTTCAACGGACAAACCGGCGACGGTGAAGCCGTGGGGGGCACGGCGAAGTTCAACGCGTTCACGCCGGCGATCTCCAACGGAATGTTCGTCACGGTGCCTCCCAATCAGTCCGCCGGGGTTCCAGTGACGATCAACGCCGCGGAGTGGGCCCTGACGCCCGCGCTAGGCGTTATGGCGGTGTCGATGGATAACTTGAACGGAACGACGCAGGCCGATTTGATCGCCATTCCGCACTAGGACGATTGCGCCATTAACAAAGCCTCCACGGGTTTCGCCTGCGTGACAATCGCAGCGGAGCCCGGGAGCCAAGGTGCTCGCTATGAAGGGACCGCGAGCGCGGTCCCTGACTCGTAAACCCGCATCTGCACGGCCAAAGCCGTGCAGATTTTTTTGCGCGCGTTGCAGTCGAAATCAGCGACACGCGACGCATGATGATTCCCTCACTGATTCCCTCGCGCGCTCGTCCCAAACGTTCGATCCCAGGTCCTCGAAACTTCTCCGTACAGGTGTTACTCGGCCGTCCGCATTAGCAGCGCCGAGCGCTAACGCAGGTTCATGCGGCGGCCGCTTTCCGCGGTTCGCGAGCCGCGCCCAGCAGCGTAAGCGTGCTCGCCGCTTCCTGCTCTACCTGGTTCATCAAGCACTGACGCGGGCTCTTCTCGGGCCGCCAGCGGAGGAACCGCGTGCCGTGGCGAAATCGCTCGCCGCTGAAGTGATCGTATTGCACTTCCGCGACCAATTTCGACGCCAAGGGCTGCCACTCGCCGCTGCGCTCGGTGCTCCACCGGCTCGGCCCGCCCGGCGCACGTCCCGTAAAGCCCGGCGGCTTCATCAGTTTCTCGAGCTTCTGCGTCAGCGCCGGGCGCTCGCTGGCCTTGATGTTCGCGGCGAATCCCACGTGATGGAGCAGTCCGTCGTCGCCGTAGAGGCCAAGCAGGAGTGAGCCGACGACAGGCGCCTTCGCGGCGTATCGGAACCCACCGACGACACAGTCCACGGTCCGCGTGCGCTTGAACTTCTGCATGCCGTGGCGATTTCCGGTCTGATACGGAAGATCGCAGCGCTTGGCGATGACCCCATCGAGCCCCGAGCCCAGCAACTTGAACCATCGCTCTACATCGCCGGCCTGGCGGGTGTGCGGCGAGAGATAAATGGGCGATCGATCAGGCACGCATTGCGAAAAGAAATCCTCCAGCGCCTGACGGCGCTCTGACAACGGCCGCTCCACCAGCGACCTGCCTTTGGCGTCGACCAGCAGGTCGAATACGACAAAGAGCGCGGGATGCTCGCGCGAGAGCTTGTCCACGCGGCTTTTCGCGGGATGGATGCGTTGCAGCAGCTCATCGAAGGAAAGCACGTCGCCGTCCGGAATGACGAGCTCGCCGTCGAGAACGCAACGCCGGGCGCCGAGCGAATGCACCGCGGCGACGACCTCGGGAAAATAGCGATTGAACGGCTGCCCGGATTTCGAACGCAGGTCGGTATCGGCACCGTCCTTGAATGCGAGACAGCGAAAGCCGTCCCACTTCGGCTCGTACTGCCACTCGCTTCCGCGCGGAAGCTCGGTCACGAGCTGTGCCTCCATCGGCTGGAAAGAAACAGGAAGGGGCAGCGGCATCGTCAGCGCTTGAACAGCCGATCGAGCCTGAAGCGCCCGCGCGCCGCCAGGAGGGGTGCCCACAGGTCGCCGATCGACCTTATCCGTGCGGGCATGTTGTCAATGCGAAACTCGTCGGTCCCCACCCCACGCTCCACCTCTTCCCAAGTGACGGGTGCGGACACCGTCGCCAGCGGCCGCGGGCGCGGCGAATAGATCGACGCCAGCGTGCGGCCCCACGCGTTCTGGTTGTAATCGACCAGCACGCGACCGTGAGGACGGTTGGCGATGCGATATTCGGCCGTGATCAACGAAGGGTGCTCCTTGGCCAGCACTTGGGCCAGATGCTTGGCGAAGGCCCACACGTCCTTTTGCACGGGACCGCGCACGATCGGAACGTACACGTGAATTCCGCGCGAGCCTGTCGTCTTGGCGAAAGGACGTATACCGAGGGTCTGCAGCGCATCTCGGACGACGAGCGCCGTTGCGCGCACGGTCTCGAACGACGCACCGGGGACCGGATCCAGATCGAAGTGCAGATAATCGGGCCGATCGACATCGTCGCAGCGCGCATACCAGGGGTTGAGGTCGATACAGCCGAGGTTGACCAGCCACAGCAATGACGGGAGGTCGCTCACGATCGGAAAATCGATGATGCTTCCCGAGGCGTGCTCGATACTGCACGTGCGGACCCAGTCCGGACGGGGCGAGGGCGCGCGTTTCATGAAAAAGCACTTGCCGTCGGCGCCGTTCGGATAGCGCTTCATCACCATCGCGCGGTCGACGATGTGGGGGAGCAGCGCGGGCGAAACGTCGGCGTAATACTGGAGCAGGTCGCGCTTGGTGAAACCGGGCCCGGCCCAGAAGACCTTGTCGAGATTGGTGAGACGAACTCTTCGCTCTCCGACCGCGATTTCGATGTCTGGCTCGTCGCGCGGGATAATCAAGCGCTGTTTGTCACGCAGGCGCGTAGCCTGCGCGACTCCTGCCGTTCGCGGTCGGTTGCGGCTGCTTCGCTGGGCTGGATCGATGATCACGAACGTGCCTTCCGGAAATGGACTCGGGGCGGCGCGGCAAGTTCATGAAGATCGGCGCGAACGCCGAGTTTTTCGGCGCGCTGCCAAGATCGTCGAGGGCGCGCCGTTATCGCGACAAGATCGCAGCCGCGTCGAAGTGTAGGCAGCCCCGCCATCGCTTAGACCCGCACGAGTACGCGCGACGAGTCGCCAGCACCGTCCGAGGATGAAACGGCAACGCGGCCGCCGCTGCGCTCGAATACCAACGCAACCATGTCGTCCCCCAGGGCGAGCCGCTCGATCATGAGTCGGTCGATCCCCGGTGGCAGGCACGGGCGCTCTACGTGAACCTCCTTTTTGTGACCATCGATCCGCAATCCGAGGCAAGCCTGGAGCAGCATGAAAACAGCGCCCGAGGACCACGCCTGCGGCAGACATGCGACCGGATAGCCTATAGGTGGCTCGCCGGCCGTCCTCGGAAAGCCGCAAAAAAGCTCGGGAAGACGCATTCCGAAATTCATGGCGGCGCCGAAACTCTCGTTGAGCAAGTGCGCCGCTGCTTCCCGGTTGCCATAGCGCGCCAGCCCCGCAGCGCATATTGCAGTATCGTGTGGCCACACCGAGCCGTTGTGATAGGACATCGGATTGAAGCGCGCCTGTCCCACCGCCAGGGTTCGCAGTCCCCATCCGCTATCGAACGCCGCGGAAAGAAGCTGTTCAGCCACGTGCTGGGCACGCACCGGCGGCGGCAGCCCCGCGTAGAGGAGATGCCCTGCGTTCGACGCACGTACGCGGCAGAGTTCGCCCTCGCCATCCAGCGCGATGCCGTAAAAATTCAGCTCCGGCATCCAGAATTTCGCATCGACCGCCTTTTTGAGCGCATGAGCGTGATCGCGCCACCGGCGCGATGCGACGGCGTCGCCTCGCCGCGAGGCAAGATCCGACATCGCCAATCGCGCCGCGAACACGTAGCCCTGTACTTCGATCAACGCGATGGGGCCATCGGGAATGCGTCCATCGGCGTGAAACACCGAATCGACACTGTCCTTCCAACCCTGGTTTGCGAGTCCGCTCGGCCGCGCCCGCTCATAGTCGAGCAATCCGTCGCCGTTGGAATCGCCGTCCCCGTCCACCCACGCCATCGCCGCATTCAGCGAGGGCCATAGATAGTCGATGAACGCCATGTCCGCCGTGCGTTCCGCATAGGCGCCCGCGAGCATGACAAACAGGGGCGTTGCGTCGACGCCGCCGTAGTAGCGCCGAAACGGGACCTCGCCGGTCGCCGCCATTTCACCTTTGCGCGTCTCATGCATGATCTTTCCGGGCGCGGCATCGTCGAAGGCCGAGGTCTCGTGCGCCTGGTTCTCGGCGAGAAACGTCAGCACACCGCGAGCCAGCGCGGGCTCGACCCAGAGCGTTTGCAGCGCGGTAATGATCCCGTCCCGGCCGAAAGGCGTGGAAAACCATGGTATGCCCGCATACGGGTACGGCCCTGTCGGTAACGCCGTTGTCAGCAGAGCCAGATCAGCGCGCGACTTATCGACCCACGCGTCGAAAAGGTGCGCCGAGCTGCACGCCGTTGCACCGCGGCGCCGTCGAAATCGCATATTCGAGCGGGCGCAAGCAACGCCATGGCGAAACCGCGCTTCGTCGGGGGCCGATGGCGGATCCGGCCCGACCTCGATGTAAAAGATCCGTCGCGCGCGGTCTGGCAGCAGCAGGCGCCATTCGGCGCGCTCCGCTGTGAGCAGCGAGGGTGGTTCGGAAAAGGAAATCGCGCAGGATCTCAACACGCCGTCGAGCCCTTCGTAACGCAACACGACCGATGCAGCGGCGACCTCCGGAGGGAGCGTTTGTCCCCTTGCCTCGCGAATGATCCCGCGCACTTCGAAAATGTCGGCGAAATCGGCGGCGAACTCGATCGACAGCGGCGCTGCCACCTCGTGCTCGCCGTAGTTGGTCAGGACGAGTCGCTCAAAGCACCTCTGCTCCCACAAGAAGCGTGCGCGTTCCAGATGGATAACGCCCTGCGGTGTCGCCGGCCCGCCCAGCGGGGGCAGGGGCCGGTTCGTTACGTTCGCGCGGAAAATAACGTTGTCGCGGCTTACGGCAACGCCGAGGAGCGACGGCGCAATCCCGCCGATGCGAAGTCGCCATCGGGAAAGGACGCGCGTATCGTCGCGGAACAACCCGTCGCCGTCTCCCGAGACATCGCCGAGCGCGTCGGCGACCAGGAAGGTGTCGTCGTGCTTGAGCGCATAGAGTCCTATCGGGCCACGCGGCTCGACAACAGTGGCGTTTTCGGCCATGGCGACGCTAGCGAAACGTGCGAGAGGCCGCGCGGGTCACGCGCTGTGGAGCCGCGCTCCGCTCGCCGCACCCCAGCCCTCCAGGCGCGAATAAGTGTCCAGATAGTTCTTGGCCATCACGCTCGCAGAGAAGCGGCGCTCGAACGCTTTTCTCACGGCGCGACGATCGAGGTCGTCGACGTTCTTCAGCGCGGCCACCGCCTCGTCCTCACTCCGGACCACGAATCCAGTGACGCCATCATCGACGATCTCCGAGACCGAGCCGCGGTCCCACCCAATGACCGGCGTGCCGCACGCCATCGCCTCGATCATCACCAACCCGAACGGCTCCGGCCAGTCGATTGGGAACAGCAGCGCCGATGCCCGTCCGAGCAGATCGTTTTTTTCCGCGTCCCCGATTTCGCCGACGAATTCGGTGCTGGGTCCCGCCAGCATGGGCTTGATCACATCTCGAAAGTAAGTCACGTCGGCATTGTCCACCTTGGCAGCGATCTTGAGCAGGCGTCCGGCGCGTCTTGCAATGCCGATGGCGCGGTCCGGGCGCTTCTCAGGGGCGATGCGTCCGACGAAGGCCGCGTAACCGTCGCTCTTCGGTGAGAAACGGTAAAGATCCATCGGCAGTCCGTGATACACCGTCGCAATCCAGTTGGCGAAAGGCAGCGGCGTCCGCTGGTCGCGAGAGATGGATACCAGCGGATACTGCATCCAGCGCCGATACGCGTGGGCAAGGTCCTTCATGTCCAGCCGTCCGTGCAATGTCGTCAGGGTCTGCAGCGGACAGTGCTCGAAAAACGGAAAATGGATCATGTCGATGTGAAAATGCATGATATCGAAGTCGTCTGCGCGGGCGCGAACCTCATGCAGCATCGCAAGGTGCGCGGCAAGGTCCGATTTCAGCGGCGATGGATCGAGGCGGATCGGCTGGTCGCGACCCGGCACCAGGGCTGCCTTTGTCTTCGCATCGGCGCTGGCAAACAACGTCACGTCATGGCCCAGGTCGACGAGCGCATCGGTCAGATGCGCGACCACGCGCTCGGTGCCCCCATAGGCCGCTGGGGGAACCGCTTCATAAAGCGGGGCGATCTGCGCGATTTTCATGCGGAAGTCACATCGAACGGGACATCCCGCTTGCACGCGAGGTCCGTCCCAACCAAGTAGACCGGGGCGACGGCTCCAAAGTTCGCTCGGCATTCCTTCTGGCTTGCCGGCGTAAGAGCCATTGATGGTTCCTGTAGGACGCTACGCGTGAACCAGCCTGGCTCCGTGCTCCCGCGTCGAGTGGAAGCCGACCTTTTTCCACCGCTCCATGACGACCTGCAGGTTGTATTTGTTGGTTGCGAGAAAAACCGGATTGCTGTCGACGTCGGTCGCCATCGATGCAGCATTTTCAGCTTCGAAATTTCGGCTGGTCATGGCATCGGGAAACGTAAGCCAGCGTGCGGTTGCGATATTCGCCGTGTCGTACACCGCATCGACTTTGTACTCGCGCACCAGGCGGTCGGCGACGACCTCGAACTGAAGCTGTCCGACCGCGCCCAGCAGCAGCGTGTTGTTCCAGCTTCGCTCGAACACCTGGATGGCGCCTTCTTCACCGAGCTCGCGCAGTCCCTTCTGAAGCTGTTTTGCCTTGAACGGGTCGCGCGGCCGTGCAACGCGAAAGAGCTCGGGCGCGAAATAGGGTATGCCTTTGAAGCTCAAGGGCTCGCCCTCGGTGAGCGTGTCGCCGATCTGGAGCTGGCCGTGATTGTGGATGCCGATGATGTCTCCCGCCACCGCGTCGTCGCTCGAGACGCGCTCGTTGGCCATGAACGTGATGACGTTCGACAACTTCACTTCGCGCCCGATGCGAAGGTGCTGTACCTTCATCGCCTGCCGATAGCGACCAGAGCAGACGCGAAAGAATGCGATGCGGTCCCGGTGCTTGGGGTCCATGTTCGCCTGTATCTTGAACACGAACCCTGAAAACGCTGGCTCGGCGGGATGGACGACACGCGTCTCGCCGTCGCGCGGCTGCGGAGGCGGCGCCCATTCAGTGAGTGCCTGCAGAACCTCCCGAACGCCGAAGTTGTTGATGGCGGAACCGAAAAAGACCGGCGTCTGACGCCCTGCAAGGAATTCGGCAGGCTCGAATGGGTGGCTTGCTCCGCGTATGAGCTCGACATCATGGCGCAGCGGCCCCATCTCATCGGGGAACAAGATATCGAGCCGGGAATTACCCAGGCCTTCGATCAGCTCGGCATCATCGCTTCTGCGTTCTTCGCCCGGGGTGAAGCGCACCAGGCGATCCTGCAACAGATCGAAGACGCCCCGAAACCGCTTGCCCATCCCGATGGGCAAACTGATTGGGGCGCAATCGATTTTCAACACCGATTCGATTTCCTCGAGCAGCGCCACCGGCTCGCGCACCTCGCGGTCCAGCTTGTTCACAAAAGTAATGATAGGCGTCGATCGCAACCTGCAGACTTCGAGCAGCTTGATCGTTTGCGCCTCGACACCTTTGGAAGCATCGATCACCATCACCGCTGCATCGACCGCCGTCAGCACTCGATACGTGTCTTCCGAAAAGTCTTCGTGACCGGGCGTATCCAGCAGGTTGATCGTGTGCCCTGCATAGTCGAACTGCATCACCGAGCTCGTCACCGAGATGCCCCGCTGCTTTTCGATCTCCATCCAGTCCGACGTTGCGTGGCGCGTGCTCTTGCGCGCCTTCACCGTCCCCGCCATTTGAATTGCGCCGCCAAACAGCAGCAGCTTTTCGGTCAGCGTCGTCTTCCCTGCATCCGGGTGCGAGATGATGGCAAACGTGCGCCGGCGGGCGACGTCGCGAACAAGGTCGGGCGGAAAGGAAACGCGGTTCATTCAGGTCGGGTAGCGCGTGTCGCGAAATCGCAAAAACAAAAAGCCGCCGGCCGGCTTCGGCGGCGGCTTGAAAGCCAACATTATACTCCGCGGCGCATTTCTGGCGCGCCACTAGGTTCGTGCCGACGAAGGGTGCGGACGAAGGGATTTCGGATCTGCCTGCACGATAAGTCGGAATAGCGCCGCCATGAAAAAGGCCGCCCGAAGGCGGCCTCGCTGAATCGACGCGCGTATCGCGCATGTATCGACTACGCGCATCCATCAACCCTTACTTCAAGGTCACTCGTCGTCCCAGTGGCCCGCGCGGAAACGGTATTTGTCTCCTTCGTGGACCCACTCGTGCTGGATAAAGCGATGGCCTTCCCTATTCGCGATGAAACGCCCTTCGTTCCACTCGTATTTCTTCGCGTCGGCATCCCATCGATAATATCCACGCTCCCACGTATAACCTTCACGCGGAGCGGGGACTACTTCGACGCGGTCTGCAGGGGGCGCAACGTTGACCTCGAATTCCACTGCGGCAAACGACGCCGCCGGGGCAACGATCACACCTGCTGCAAATGCGACGGCCAGAAGCCTCTTGCTTGGTTTCATAGTCTCTCCTTGCGTAATCAAATCCCGCAGCGGGCCAATACGCCCACCCCGCCAGGGTCAAGGATGGACCGAGTGCAAGGGCAGCAGTTTCCGGAAACGATTAGGGTGCGAGAAAATCCGCTCTTGTCGGACAGCGAAGGTCACTCAGTCCTACAAGTTGGCCTGCATCCAGCGACTTCTCTCAGCGCGGCCGCGATCAGGTTCGCAAGACTGACGCCTCGAGCGGGGTTTGGCGCGCTTCAGGCTTACAGAGGGCCGCGCTATACTAAGCTCGTCCGCAACATCGGGCTGCGTATACTGCACACGACGACGGACCAGGAGAGGCGAATGAAAACACTCACGGCGGTGGTTGCGTCGATTTTCAACGTGCTCGCTTTCGGGAGCGCCTATGCGCACGGCGACCACCCGTCGGAGCACGGAGGAATCATGGGCCGTGGAGACGACGCGATCGTCGTCGAATTCGTCATGGAGAAGGGAACGATCAGCGTATACGTCCACGACGAAGACGGCAAGCCACTTGCGGCCGAGAACGTCAAGGGAACGTTGACGGTTATCGCTCCCCAGCGTCCGTCACAGGAGGTGAAATTGGTCCGCGCTGGCGACCTCAAGTTTACTGCACCGGGCGTCAAGCCCGCTCCGGGAGACAGGTTGAAAGCGCGCATTACGCTTCCCAGCGGGGAGGAGCTCGAGTCGGTTGGATTGTTCCCCAGGTAAATCGCGACGAGTACCGAGCTGGCGTCGCGGCTGCATGCTGCGCTCGCAGGGACTTGGGAGTCTGGACGCGCACCGCGTCGCAATGTCCTGCGCGAGACCTCGAGTAGTTGCAGGATTTCCTTGATCGAGCGGGAATCCTGTAAGGCTACCATCGCGCGTACCAATCAACAAAGGCGCGCCGCAATGGCGCGCCTTGCCATCGCCCGAAGCCTCCGTTCCTGGATGTCCCGACGGAGGCCGCCCGCAAAAAAACCGGCTCGACGCATCACGCATCGAGCCGGCCGATTATCGCCGCGGGGAGTCCCCGGATTCAGCGTCCCAGAGCCTCGCGGCCTTAGAGGCTGCATCGTTATTGGATCGGGGGGCAGGTGAGCACCTGGAGTGGTCAAGATCTGCGCCGGGCATCCGAACAGTTGCAGGATATCCATGCCCGCGCCGTTGCGGTCGACGATGTAGATGAAGCCGCGATTGTCGATCTCGACGTTGTTGGTCATGTAGCCCGCCGGGTCCGTGTTGGCATTGGCTTCCGTAACGTAGAACGCGACTTGCGGCCGGGTTGTACGGCTCGCGGATGTCCCAGACGCGCATGCCGCCGTTGAAATACGCGAGGACCGTCAGCTTGCCGTACAGCGGGTTGTTGAAGTTCTCCTCGCTGGAGTGGACGCCGAACCGCGCGCCGCGCGTGCAGTAGTTCCCGCGCGGATATCTTTCGCCGAAGCGCGGATCGACCCACATCGTCGACAGCACCATCGGTCCCTGGTAGGGGTCATGCTCCACGCGGGTGCCGGGCGGCGCGGTCATCGAGTTTTCGACGGTGATGTCGACGAGGAAGGCCGGGTGCGGCGCCTCGTTGCAGCGGCCGTTGACGCCATCGGCCGTCGCTTCCGAAGTCAGCACCATGATGTCGCGCGTCGCGAACTCGTTGAATTTCTGCGAAGCTCGGCGGCTTGCACGCCGAAGATCGGCATCGACGTATGGCCGCCTTGATCGGGCGACATCGTGAAGTACCCGACGGTCGGCGAGGTCGGTCCGATCAATTCCGACTGGGCCGGATTGTCCGCGTTGTTCCCCACTCCGTTAGCGCCTGGTCCGGCACCCACGTGCCGCCGTACGCTGCCGGCAGCAGCTTCTTGCGGTCGATGATCGTCATCACGCCGTCGTCACCCACGCCCCACGCCGCGTAGATGCGGTTGCCGATGATGTCGTTCGTGGCGCTGGCGCCGCGCGCCAGTGCTTGCGCCGCACTGCGGATGCTCGAACGCCGAGATCGCACCATGCAGCGAGTTCGGCGTCGGCGCCCGTCGCAGTCGGCTCTCCGCCCGGCAGACCGAACGTGCGGATGTAGACCGGCGGCTGGCCGTTATGCGGATTGCTCCAATCGTAAATCAGCATCGCCTGCGACTGGCGCCACAGCGGCGTGCCTGCCGGCGTAATGGTCTGCGTTCTTGCTGCCCGGCATGTACGCAATGCCGGTGCTGCACTCCCACCAGTCCTTGTGCGTCGAGCGAATGTTGCCGGTAGGGCCTTGAGTAGACGCACGGGCTTCGAGACATCGGTCACGTCGTATTGCTCGTACCCCGACGAGGCGCCGCCCTGGACGTTGCGCAGCAGGTAGACATGCCCGGCCGTGCCGCCTGGCAGCACGGAACCCAGGCACATACGCGTCATCTGCGCCTGCCCTCCGGCGGGCGCCGGAATGTAGGACCTTCTCGACCGGGTTGGCCGGATCGGTGACGTCGATGATCATCGTTCCGTTGGCTTGGCACGGCGATCCCGTGCAGCAGCGTATTCGGGCAGGCCGTGTCGGTCGGAGCAGCCCCCACGGGCACCGGAACGTTGTTGTGCTGCCCACGAACAGGATCGTAGCGCCCGTCCGGGATACTGGATGACGTTCGGCTGGTAAGATGGACGGCCCTGCAGGTCGGTGTGTCCCAATCGATTGATGTTCTTGCGCTCGGCGCTCTGGCTGATCTGAGCCTGCGCGCTTCCGGCGACCAATGCGAGCGCGACGGCGCCTGACAGCGCCGCGAGCTTGAGTTTGCTGCCTCGAACAGATGATGCGTACATTTTCTCCTCCTTACTGTCAAGCGTTTACAAAAAAGTACATACGACGTAACGACGGGTCGACCGGTTACCGTTGTACTCCCAACACGCGGTGCTTGTGATCGAACTGCACGGTTCGGCCGTCCGCATAGCGCCACATCGAGATCCGACCGCCAATGGCAGGCTCGTCCTCGATGACATCCTCCGGCTCGCCCAGAAGCGCCCTCACCTCGTCGGTGGTCATGCCGACTTCGGGCTCTTTTGCATTCGCCGTCTTGATCGCCGAAGCCGCCGTCACGGAAGCCGACTTCGATTTTGACTGCGTTGCGTCGCCCGGCTTGGCGGCCGCCTTCGCGATATCCAGACTCGACGGGACCCAACCAATCGAGTCGAACTGGCACGGGAAATTCTGGTACAGCGGCGACCCGTCCTTGGCTACGCACTTGAATATCTCTGCGGAGGCCGAGAGCGACACACAAGACGCGGCGAGAAGAGCCAACGCGATGAGCCGCGCGATCGAGCCGTTCACCTAAGAGATGCTGCACCCGCTCCTCCTTCCAACGCTTCGCGATACGAGATTGACAATACTCATTCGCCTTGTCACGGCACACACCTGACTGATTCTCCAGATCGTTCTGGTATTTGGTATGTAGTATTGCGCCATGCCGACGCAAGGATTAATATTATTTTTGTATGCCCTCCATATATTTTCAGTATACCTAGCGCGCCATGGAGTTCCGGCATTTGAAGTACTTTGTCGCGGTTGCGGAGATGGGCAGCGTCTCCCGCGCCGCGGAGAAATTGTTCATCGCCCAGCCTCCCTTATCGTTGCAGATAAAGCAGCTGGAAGACGAAGTAGGTGTTCCCTTATTGCTGAGATATCCACGGGGCGTACGGCTGACCGCAGCGGGCGCGGCATTTCTGGAGGAAGCAAAGGACCTGCTGGACCGCGCCGAGCGCGCGAAGCAAAGGGCCCGCCACAAGAACGACGTTGCAGGCGGCATGGCACGTGTCGCTTTCGTCCCTTCCGCGGGCCATACCGTCATTCCGCGATTGGTGCGTCGGCTGCGTGCCCGGCTTCCGGAATGCGAGCTCGACTTGCGCGAGATGATCACTTCGCAGCAGGTTCAGGCGCTCGTTCATGACGAGATCGATATCGGGCTGCTGCGGCCTCCGATGACGTCGAGCCGCTTGACCGTCACCAACGAGCTGAGCGACCCGTTTTGTCTCGCCATTCCCGATGGGCATGCCCTCTGGCCGGCTCCGGGCCCATCGATCTGCGCAGCGCGGCCGACGAAGTATTCGTGGGCTTTAAGCGTCACCGCGGACCGGCGTTTTTCGATCAAACGCTGGGCCTATGCACTGACGTCGGGTTCAGCCCGAATCTGCGCTACGAGGCGAGCACCCTATACGGCGTACTCGATCTGGTGGGCGCGGGCCTGGGTGTTGCCATCGTGCCCGCGTCATCCTCGACTCTGGCGCCCACGGGCTTCGGCCTGCGACTGTTGAACCGGCCGACACGCGCGGGATGTCTGGCGCTTGCGCGGTCGCGCGGCGATCCCGACCCGATGTCGTCGACGTTATCGGAAGCGACGGCGGTGGTTTTCGACGAGCTACAAGCCGAAATCCGCCAGCGCGTCGAGGGAATCGTTTGACTCGGCTGGCGAGCGCTGCGCTAAGCGGGCGCGGCGACGATATTGAAGACCTCGGTCGGCCGGCTCAGTCCTTTGAGAAGGACTTCGCCGATTCTCTGGGGTTCAGCGAGATTCGCCGCGGCCGCGGCGATCCGCGCCGTGACCAGCGTCTGGCCATTCTTCGCCTCGGCCGACAAGCGCGCGGCGACGTTGGCCACGGTACCTATCGCGCTGTAGACGACGCATCCCTCGAAGCCGATTTCGCCGAGCGTCGCGAAACCTTGCGCGATGCCGGCCCCGAACCCGATGTTGCGTCCTCGCTTGCGCCAATCTTCGGCGAGCGTTGCCACCGATGCATGCATGTCCAGCGCGAGGCGGATCGCGCGCTGTGCGGGATCTTCGCAGGGCACGGGATCGTTGAAAAAGACCATCAGGCCATCGCCGGCGGATGCGCCGAGCGTTCCCTCGAGTCGATGGACGAGCGGACCGATCGCTTGATGGTATTCGCGCAACAGCCCCATCACCTCCTCGGGCTCGGCGCTTTCGGCAAACGACGTGAATCCGCGGAGATCGCAAAACAGCACCGCGATGTCGCGGCGATGACTCTGGAGTATCGCTTCGTCCTGTGACGTCACGATCATCTCGGCAAGCTGCGGCGGAAGAAAGCGCTTGAGGCGCGACATGCGGCCGATCTGCGCAACCTGCGCCGCAACTCGCGTCTCGAGGGTCGCGTTCCACGATGCGAGCTCTTTTCGCTGGTTCTGGACCTCGTCGTGAAGCTCCTTGATGCGAAGCATCGCGCGCACGCGGGCCATGAGTGCGCCGTGATCGAAGGGCTTTGTCAGATAGTCGTCGCCTCCCGCATCGAGCCCGGCGATCACGTCTTTCAAGTCAGCCTTGGCAGTGAGAAGTATGATCGGGATGAAGGGCAGCGACGTGTCCGCTTTCAGTCGCTTGGTCACGGCGATGCCATCGAGCTTCGGCATCATGATGTCCAGCAGAATGAGATCGGGCTCGAAGGCCGCGGTTTTCCTCAATGCGTCCTCGCCGTCGACCGCGGTCTCGAGTTGATAGCCGTGGTGCCCCAGCCGCATCGTGACGATCTCCAGGTTTTCTGGAGTGTCGTCGACGACGAGGATCCGGGGAGGGTTATGCACGGACGTTCTTTCAGCGCGCGCGATCGAGGAATTCACGAACCGTTGCGAGCAGGTGGCGCGGGCTGAACGGCTTGGCGACATACCCGTCGCACCCGGCTTCGCGCGCTTTGGCTTCGTCGCCCACCAGGGCATAGGAAGTCACCGCCACCACGGGAATGTGCCGAGTTGCCGGATCGGCTTTGAGGCGCCGCGTCGCTTCGTAGCCGTCGATGACGGGAAGCTGGATGTCCATCAGGATGAGATCGGGAACCTCGTTCGCGGCCATCGACACGCCGCTCTCGCCATCCGTGGCCTCGATGATCTCGTACCCCGCAGAAGAAAGCAGGTCCCGGAGGATCTGCCGGTTGTCCTCGGTGT
Organism: uncultured beta proteobacterium; assembly: GCA_963745385.1. Lineage (GTDB taxonomy): Bacteria > Pseudomonadota > Gammaproteobacteria > Burkholderiales > Casimicrobiaceae > PALSA-1003. The sequence continues at coordinate 141,690 of CAVUXI010000026.1, read as the reverse complement.
CCTCGATGACCAGGATACGCTGCTTCATGCGGCCTCCTTTTGCTGTTGAACGCGGACGGGCACGACGACCTGGAAGGTCGAGCCGGCGCCAGGGTTGGATTCGAGCGAGATTTTGCCTCCGTGCATTTCGACGATGCGCCGCGCGATGGCGAGGCCGAGGCCGGTGCCGCCCTTACGCCGAGTGCTCGAAACGTCGACTTGCTGGAATTCTTCGAAGATGCGTCCCTGGTCCGCCGGCGCGATGCCGGGTCCGGTATCGCGCACGTCGATGAGGAAAAAGCCATCGACAGCGCTCGCCGTCACCTTGACGCTGCCCGCGTCGGTGAACTTGATGGCATTGCCCACGATGTTGAGCAGAACCTGCGTGAGGCGCCGCTCATCGCCGTAGCCCATGGGCAGACCGTCGGCGATCGCGCATTCGAGCGCGAGTCCTTTGGCTTGTGCGAGAGACTCGGTGCTCGCCAGCGTCGATCTGACGAGACTTGCCATCGAGTATTCGTCGAACGCCAGCCTGAGTTGACCGGCATCGATTTTCGACAGGTCCAGGACATCGTTGATGAGTCCCAGCAAGTGCTTGCCGTTGTGCTGCACGCGCTCGAGCACGCCCCGCACGCGATCCTCGAGCGCACCGTAGATGCCATCGAACAGGAGCTCCGAATAGCCGAGTATGGCGTTCAAGGGCGTCCGCAACTCGTGGCTCATGTTGGCAAGAAACTGCATCTTGTGCTGGCTCGCGATCTCGACCTGCCGGCTTTTCTCCTGGATCTCGCGCAGCAGGCGCGCGTTCTGAATCGCGATCACCGCCTGGTCGGCAAAGGTCCTGAGCAAAGCGATGTCCTTGTCGGAGAAAGGGCCGACGTAGTCGCGTCCGACGAAAATCGTTCCGATTGCCTTGGCTTCCCAGAGCATCGGCGCAAAGATGACGGCCTTGACACCGATTGCATTGCAACCGCGGATCGTGCGCGTGGGAACGTCTTCACCAGTTTCAACACTCGGAAAGTGCAGCACGGCCCGACGAAGGATGGCCGCGCCACTTCCGGTGCTGTCGTCGACGGGCGCCGGAAAGATTGCTTCAAGCTCTTCACGTCCCGGTCCGTGATATGCCCCGATGCGAACCAGTCCGTCGTCCCCGACAAGGTTGATCCCGACGAGCTTGCCCGCGAACAGCCGTTCGCAGCTTTCGAGGATTTTCTCGAACACCGGTGCGGTGTCGGCGATCGAGCTGCTGATCGCCGCGAGGATTTCGCCCGACGCGCGTTGCTGGTCGAGCGCCTCTTTGGTCTCATTGAACAGGCGAACGTTCTCAAGCGCGATCGCGGCTTGATCACCGAAGGTCTGAAGCAGCGCAAGCTCGCGCTCGCTGAACGGCCGCACTTCCTGGCGACGCAGCAGGATCGTCCCAAAGGGCTTTCCTTCTCGAAATAGCGGCACGACCACAACCGTTCGATGACCGTAGCGCTGGGCGATCTCGAGGCTGAGCGGATAGTCGGCCCCCGCCGCATGCATGTCGGCGACCTCGATGGTCCTGCGTTCGATAAGCGCACGCCCGGAAATCGAATCGCGATTGATGGGCAGCGAGTCGACCTGGCTCACGGGATCCGCGGACGGCCCTTTCGACGCGAGATGTCGCAACGTGTCACCGTCAGTCAAATACATCGATGCGGCGGACGCGTCACAAAGCTGCGCGGCTCGTTCAGCGATTGCATCGAGCACCGGTTGCACGTCGGTCGGAGAGCTGGAGATTACTCGAAGAATCTCCGCGACCGCGGTCTGCTGCTCGAGCGCCTCCTTGGTCGCGTTGAACAGCCGCACGTTCTCGATGGCAATCGCCGCCTGGTCGGCGAATGTCTTTATCAGTGCAATCTGTTTTTCGCTGAATGGTCGCGCTTCCATGCGCCAGAGCGCGATTGCGCCGATCGCGCGGTCCTCGCGCATCAGCGGAACCGAAAGGATCGCATGGTGGCCGAATCGCCGCTGCAGATCGCGCCCGACGGGGAATTCTTCCTCGGGCGCCGCCGCCAGGTCCGCAATGTGAACCACTGCACGATCGACGACTGCGCGGCCGGTCACCGAACCACGGCTCAGCGGCATGGTTTCGCCATCCTTCAGAGTCGGCGTCGTGCCAAAGCCGGCCGCAAACCGGAGCGCATCTCCTTCACGGAGGACAATGGTCGACTCCGCGGCATCGCACAACTTCAAGGCGCGCTCGGCCACTGCGTTCAGCATCGGCCGCACGTCCCCCGGCGAGCTGGCGATCACGCGCAGGATTTCGCTGATCGCGGTCTGCTGATCGAGCGAGTTCTTGAGCTCGTGCGTTCGCGCTTCGACCTTGTGCTCCAGGCCCGCATAGGACTCGCGCAAGCGACCGGTCATGCGGTTGAACTGGTTGGCGAGCGCCTCCAGCTCATCCCCGGTGTGGATCTCGATTTTCTGGTCGAGCTCACCTGCGCCAATACGCTGTGCGCCTACGTCCAGCGTTCTTATGGGACGCACCATCCCGCGCGCGAGCGCAAGCGCACCGATTGCGGAAAGCAGCAAGCCTGCCAGCAGCAACAGCGCAGTGCGCACGATGGAAGCGTTCAGCTTCGCGAACACCTCGGATACCGGTTGCTCGACGAAAACGTCCCAGCTCAACGATTCGATGGGAGCCACTGACGTGAGCACCGATACACCCGCAAGATCGGTCGATACCGCCGTCGGATCTTCTGAATTCTGCTTTTCGAGGACCTTTCTGACGTGCGGAAGCTGCGATAAGTCGGTTTTGCGCAGCACGAGCCCAATGTCCGGATCGGCCACGAGAAAGCCGTTGCCATCGACCACGTAGGCCTTGCCTTTTTCGCCGATCTTGATGCGCGACACGACGTCCCAGATGAACTTGAGATTGACGTCCGCAACGGTCACCGGTCCCGTGTCGTTGCCGGACCGGATGCCGATCGTCATGTAGGGCTCGGTTTCCTTCTTGAAGTACACCGGCCCGAACCACGGCTTTCCGCGTTTGGAATTGCGAAAGGCGGGCTCCTGCGAGCGGTCCTTGCCGGAGTTGATGCTGTCCATCCCAAGTCGGGAGACCGCGATCTGCTCGTGGCCGTTGCTGTCGAGCTGCGCGATGTCGGTGACTTCGGGCGCCTGACGCAGGAGCTTGAGGAATTCGATGCGGCGCAGCTCGATATCGCCCGCGTCGAGTTGCGGCAGCGCCGCGTAGCTGAGCTGCTTGACGATTTGCTCGATATACGCCTCGATCCGCGATGCCGCCGCCAGCGCTTTTTCATGCTGCAGGCTTGCGAGCGCCGACTTGTTCTCCTGGTATGAGAAGTAGACGCTGATCGCGCCCGACGCCAGCAGCGCGATAGTGACCAGCGACAGAATGAGCAGAAGGTATTTGCGGAAGAGGCGGCCGCGATAGGTTCGCCGCGCGGGCACTTCCAAATCAGCGAGCGGCGCACCGGTCGCCGGCCCGGCGATGCCTTGCTCTCCGATCGCAGCGTCGGTGGGGGCGGGCGGCTCGAGCTCGCGTTTAGACATGGATTAGCACTCTATACGACCGCGCTTCCGCACGCGACATCGGCAGGCGGCGATTCGCCGGGCTGAACGAAAAAGACGGAACAAGCGGGGCGCCGCCGACCGAAGCGATAAACTTACGCCGATGCATCGGGGATCGCCTTGGGCCGCATCCATCCACAATGAGCGGACGACTGCAATTCCGGACTATAGGTCAAGCAGGAAACTCGATCATAGGGTTTGCGACGGTAGTTTTCTTGCGCGCACTCACTCCGTCACCCGGCCGTGTCGCCGAAGTGTGTCATGGTACGTCGTACGGCGCACGACAGGCGAAGTTCCGGTATGGAAGGGGACGACCGCGGGCACGACAAGGACCTGGTCGCGTGGCGCCAAAGTCCGCAATGCTCACGCTAGCGCTCGCCCTCGCAATGATTCTCGGCCATGGAGGAACCGTCCTGGCGGCACGCTCGAACGGTCGCGATGCGGCGTCGAGTTCCTGTGATGCCGGGCGGCCCTTGCCGGTTGCCGTGGTGACGCCGCGCATTGACCGAGCGGGCATCGCATCGGTCTATGGTGACCGCATGCAGGGCCGTCCGACGTCGAGCGGCGAGCCGTACGATCGCAATCAGTTGACTGCGGCGCACAGAACCCTGCCGTTCGGTACTCGCGTCAAAGTCACGAACCTCGACACCTCAAAATCGGTCGTGGTTCGCATCAACGATCGCGGCCCCAATGTCGCGGGGCGCATAATCGACGTCTCGGCATCGGCAGCCAAACGCCTGGGCATGGACCCGCACGGTCTTGCCAAGGTTCGATTGGAAGTGCTCGTCCCATCGGTATGATCGGCGAGTCGATAGGCTCGGTCGTCAGGTTCTGATCCTTCTCAGAGCTGGGAGTCGATCAGGGCCTCGAAGCGCTCGATCACTTTCTCCGACAATGGCCGATTTCTCCACTGCTCGTAACTGATGCGACGCGAGCGTTTGAGATCGTCGTTGAAAATCGAGGTTTGTCTCTCGGCGAATTCGCGGCTATAGACGTTCAGGTTGGCCTCGTCGTTGAGGCGAAAAGAACGGTTGTCGAAATTAGTCGAGCCGACCGATGACCAAAGCCCGTCGACCACCAGGACCTTGCAGTGGAACATGGTGGGCTGGAATTCGTAGATCTCCGCCCCGGCCTGCAGCAGCGCGCCCCATTTCTCATGCGATGCCTTGCGCAGAACCTCGGTGTCGGTGATCGGCCCTGGAAGCAGAATGCGGACCTTCACTCCACGACGAAGCGCATCGATCAAAGCGTCTCGCGCCAGATCGTCGGGGACAAAATATGCCATTGCCAGATCGATACTGCGCGTCGCGGCGACGGTGGAGAGCAGATACATGAGATGCATGCTTTCCGATCCGCCGTCTCGTGAGCTCTTGAAGACCTGCGCAAGCTCGCCGGCGGTAGCGGGGATCGTCGGGAAATAGTCCGGACCATCGAGAACCGCGCCCGTGACCTTCGTCCAATTGTCGACAAAGGCAGCTTGCATCTGCGCTGCCGCAGGTCCCTCGACGCGGAAGTGCGTGTCCCGCCAATGATCCTGGTCCTGCGCGTTGCCGTCCCATTCGTCGGCGATGCCCACACCGCCGGTGAAGCCGACGCGTCCATCGACGACCAGGAGCTTGCGGTGAGTCCGGTTGTTGAGCTTGTTCAGGGTGTACCAACGCGGCGGATGATATTTCTCGATTTCGACGCCGGCGTCGCGCATGGTGTCCAGGAAATTGCTGTCGATCTTGCTGCTGCCGACCCAGTCGAGCAGGACATGCACATGCACGCCTTGCCTCGACCGAGCCGCAAGCGCGTCGGCAAAGCGCTTGCCGACCTTGCCTGACCAATAAATATACGTCTCGAACGTAATCGACTTTTTGGCGTGGTCGATGGCATCGAGCATCGCAGGGAAGATCTGATTTCCGTTTAGCAGCGTCTCGACCCGGTTGCCGTCGATGAGAGGAGGCCCGAGCAGAACGTTCATCGAGCGCTGGAACTGCGGGTCGGAGATCGCGTAGGTATGAGTCACGCGCTCCTTGACCTCGGCTTCGCCGGTCGAGAAATTCACGGCGATGAGCACCGCGACAATGGTTGCGATCACCGACACGAGCACGATCGGCCAGCGTGGTTTTCGCTTGCTTGAGTAAAGTGGTCGTCGCATTTCCGGAGGATCCTGACCTCAGCCGCCCATCACCCGCAGCGTTGCGGTGACGGGATTATGATCGGAGGAGGTCACCGGAATCGAAGACGACCCGATCGCTTCCAGGCCGCGGACAAGAATGTGGTCAAGTTGCCTTCCGAAGAACAGCGATCGGTTGTCCGTCGCGAATGTTATCTCGATCAAGCCCAGCCGGTCAGCAAGCTCTCGAACGACCCGGCTTCGGGCGTCATTCCACGTATTGAAATCGCCTGCAAACACGATGGGTCCCCGGTGTCCGGAAAGCGCCACGGCTATCGCCTCGAGCTGCAACCGGTACGCGTCCACCGTCGAAAAATTGATTGCATGAACATTGGCCACGGCCAGTGTCCGCCCATCGCTCAGCCGGAACCAGGCGATCACCGCGGATTTCGGCAGCCGGATCAGCGGCTCGAGGGCACGCAGCGTGCAGCTGCGGAGCGGGGCGACGCGAGCCGCGGTGAGAACGCCCACGTCCTCGACGCCGAACATGAACGAGCTTGCCATTATCCATTGCAGGTTCGACTTCGAGACAAGATCGCGGAGCGAGCCCCCGAGCGTCGCCTCTTGCAGCAACACGACGTCGGCCTGCTGGACAAAGCGCGCGAGATCCCGCGACCACGCCGCATCCTGCTGCTTGTGGACGTTCCAGGTGAGCACCCGGATCGCGCGCGAGTCCAGCGCGGCCGGACTGGATGCGTCTGGCGAGTCGGTGATTTGCTGCCCGTCACAAGGCAGCGTCCGGGCGCGGATGGTGCCGTCCGGCGTCGACAGCAACGCGCGAGGATCGACAGTGATTGAAAAACACGATGCCAGAAGCGGTACCAGAAAGAACAGCGCCACCCAATGCCCGCCGTGGCGCGATCTGCGGGCGCGCGTAGGCGCCGTCACGCGGCACCGCCTGCTACCGGCGTCCGGCCGCGGTTCCCACCTTGCGGCGAAGGATCTCCGTGCGCAACTCCTGAAACTGCTTGCGCGTCTCCGCTTCGATCAGCGCGGGGCCGACGATCGGCGGAACCCAGACGTTGGGGATGAACTCGCCGTGATTGATGATCTGCGTAAAAGCGCCGCGATCGATCACGCGCGTGGTGAACTCCGACGCCTTCAGATCGCCGCTCACCAGCCGCGAATGGATCTCGCTCTGCGGCGTGAGCACGATCTCTCGAATGTTTTCGAAAGAAATCGTGAGGGGACCGCGCGAGGCTTTGCCTTTCTGCTCCACGGTGAGGGTGTTGCCGTCGCGTCCGATGATCCTGCTCGATATGAGGTTCGAAACGAACTGCGACATGTTGTCGTAGTCGGTCATGACGGTCCAGGATTCGAGGATGGTTGCCTCGACGGGCATATCCACATCGACGATCACCCACTCGCCTCTTTTCTGGATGTGCACGACGATGTCGCGGCTGTCCTGCGGGGCAGCTTGGGACGAAGGCGCGGCTAGAAACGACGCAGCGACAAAGCAGCGGGTAAGGTGTGATAGCCAGCGGCTCATACGTGGTGAGACCATACCCCCGATACGATGGTTCTTGCGCTCTCACGGAGACGACGGGTCGCTTTTCGGGCTCGCCTGCATGGGGTCAGCCCGTTGGCGGCCTCAGCCGGCCGATGTGAGCGAAACGCGGATTGGCGGAGAACACGGCTTCGCGTGCCTCGCCCGCCTCGAGCTGCGCAACGATGGTTGCTTCGATCGCAGCCAGACGCTCCGCCCAGCCGATGACGTCCGCGGCGATTGCGCGTGGAACGACCATCACACCGTCGGCATCGCCGATCATCAGATCGCCGGGCTGGATCTCCACCTCGGCGGAGGTTTGTCCCGGCATTCGGATGGTGCATTCCATGCCGGTGAGTCTCCACCGCCGCGCCGAATTGAGCGGCGTGGCGTAGCTGCAGAAAGTCGGCAATCGCAGCTCTACGATCTCCGAGACGTCGCGCACACCGCCGTCGGTCACGAGTCCCCCGCAGGAACGCCGGCTGAAGGCGAGACACATCAACCCGCCGACGACCGCCGATGTCGTATGTCCGTTGGTGGCGATGACGACGATCCCGCCCAGGGTAATGCATCGATCGATCTCGTAGTTGGAGAGGGCGGTTGTTTGCGCTGAATCGACCTCGGATTCGCCCACACAGCAGATCGCCGGTCCCGCCAGGCGCATCGCGCGATCGAGCGGTTTCACGTTGCTGGACAGCGATTGGTGCGGGTAGCCGCAGACGTCGAGCACATCGCTGACGACCGACGAGCTGAGTTTCTTCAATCTCTCGACAAGGCTGGGCGTTCCATCCATATCGCTCCCTGGTGTGGCATGCTGCTCGCGATGCGAGGCGCCGCTCGCGCACGTAGAATAGCAGCATCGATTTTTTCAAGGAGGAATCCCCATGTTGCGTTTTGCATTGTTCCGCAGCCGCAGCATGGCCGCCGCGGCCTTCGGGCTCTGGCTTTTTGCGCCGGTCCCGCCGGCGCTTGCCGAGCAGATCGTCGTGTCCAACTACGGCACGTCGCCGAATGGCATGCCGTACGCGGTGGCGCTGGAGAAAGGATATTTCAAAGAGTTCGGCGTCAACATCGACGGTATTCTGAGCTCGGACGGCGGGGGCAGCACCATCCGCAATCTGCTCGGCGGCAAGCTCGCGTACGGGGAAGCCGCGCCTTCTGCGGTCGTCTCGGCCGTGCAAGGCGGCGCGGATCTGCGTATCGTCAGCGGCAACGTCCATACCGTCGCGGAGTTTGTCTGGGTCGCGATGCCGAACTCGCCCGTCAACTCCATGAAGGACCTGAAGGGCCAACGCCTCGGATTCACCAATCCCGGCTCGACCAGCGAGGCACTGGACTACCTCTTGCTCGAAGCGGCGGGGATTCCGGCCGCGGAGGTCAAGTTGAGTCGTACCGGCGGATTCGGCGCCGGATTGACCGTGCTCGAGCTGGGCGGGATGGATGTCGTCCCGATCACGGAGCCGATGTGGTCGTCAAACCCGGGTAAGTACAAGATCGTCGCGTCGGCGCCGGAGGTGTTGCCCGCCCTCAGCAACGTCGTCGGCGTCACCACCGCCGACGCGGCCCGCACCCGAGGCGATTTCATCCGCGGCGTGCTCAAGGCGAGGCGCAAGGCGGTCGAATACATGATCGCCAATCCGAAGGACGCGTCGCTGATCATCGCCAAGGCGTACAACCTCGATCCCGCCGTCACCGAACGCGTGGTCCGCGGCCTGCTCGATTCCGAAAAGAAGGGCGGCGTGCCGTACTGGGGCGCGGGCGATCTGCGCATCGACACCATGAACAACATGATCCGCGCGCAAAAGCTCGTCGGCGCAATCAAGGGCGATGTCGACTGGTCGAAGCTCGTCGATGAGTCTTTTCTGCCCGATGACCTGAAGACCAAAAAACCGAAATGAACGCTGGGGCGCGGGGGGCAAGCGTCCACGCGTCGCTGCGCGATGTCACGCGCGTTTATCCGCCACGGGCCGGTCGACCGGAGCTGCATGCGCTGGGCCCGATCAGTCTCGACTTGCGTCGGGGCGAATTCTTCGCCGTTGTCGGACCTTCCGGTTGCGGGCAAGTCGACGCTGCTCGAAGTCTTGGCCGGCCTCGTCGCGCCAACCGCGGGGGAAGCGACCTTCGAAGGGCGGCCGGTCGCCGGCCGCGTGCCCGACGGCATCGGCGTCGTTTTTCAGGAGGACGCGAGCTTTCCGTGGCTTTCGGTCTTCGACAATATCGCGTTCGGATTGCGCGAGGCGGGAAGATCCGCCGAAGATGTCCGCGCCAGCGTGGACTATGCGCTCGAGTTCATGGGCCTCAAGGATTTCGCCACCGCATATCCGGCACAGCTCTCCGGCGGCATGCGACAGCGAGTGTGCATCGCCCGCACGCTCGTCCTCAAGCCGCGGCTGATCCTGCTTGACGAACCCTTCGGCGCGCTCGACCAGCAAACCCGTCTGCTGATGGGTGATGAACTATTGCGGCTGTGGCGCGAATCCGGCGCGACGGTGCTCCTTATCACCCATGCGATCGACGAAGCGGCGATGCTTGCGGATCGCGTCGGCATCATGTCGGCGCGTCCGGGGAGGTTTCTTCAGATCGTCGACACCGGTTGGGCGGACGAGCGCGACAGCACGATCGTCGCCGATCCCCGATTCGGGGCGCTCACCAGCCGCATCTGGACGCAGCTGCGCGGCGAATCGCTGCGCGCGCTTGGCCACGCCGCGGGAGCGTTTTGAAGCGCGCGGGCATCATCCGGACGATCGTCATTTTGGTCGCTGCCGGTGCGATCGAGCTCCTGTGCCGCACTGGAGCGATCTCCGCTTTCGTGATGCCTGCGCCGTCGACCATCGTCTATTCGACAGTCCAGATCCTCGCTTCCGGACGATTTGCGGCCGATATTTGGGTAACGCTGCGGAACGTGTCGATTTCAATCGTTGCCGCCATGGCGAGCGGCGTGCTCATCGCGACGGTCCTGCAGCGGCTGCCGACGGCCCGGCGCATCCTCGACCCCTTGTTCGCGACCTACTACGCGATTCCGGTCTACGCGTTCTATCCCCTGCTGATGGTCATATTCGGATTGGGAGATCTCCCGCAGATCGCCGTCGGCTTTCTTCTGGCGGTGATGGCAGTGATCATCAACACCCTGAACGGGCTCGATCGTGTGCCCCGCGTTCTCGTCAAGGTCGCGCGTATGCTCAGGCTCGGCGGCTGGGCCACGGAGGTGAAGGTGCGGCTTCCGTTCGCAGCGCCCTATATCTTCACCGGGTTCAAGCTGTGTGTCGCCTACTCCTTCGTCGGGGTCATCGGCGCAGAGTTCATCACCTCGAGCCGCGGTATCGGCTACGAGATTTCCTACGCGTACAACAATTTCGATAACCAGGTGATGTATCCCCTGATCTTCCTCATCCTCGCCATCGTCACCGTGATCAACATGTCCCTGTACGCCTGGGAGCGGCGCTTGCTCGACAGGAGGCGAAGATAGGCGATGAGATGGCGCGAGCCTCTGGCACTGATCGCGATCCTTCTCCTGCTGTGGCAGGCGATGTATTGGATCGTCGGCGATGTCGCGCTCACCTCGCCTGTCAGCACGTTTCGCAATCTTGCCGCGATGCTGGCCGATCCGAGGTTTTGGCCGCACGTGGAGGAGACGCTGCTCGCGTTCGCGCAGGGCTTTGCCATTGCGGTCGTCGTCGGCCTGGGCATCGGCTTTCTGCTCGGCGCACATTCGATGACGGGCGAAGTCGGCGAGCCTATCCTGGTCGCGCTTTATTCGATACCCAAGGTCACGCTGTATCCGATCATCCTGTTGATCTTCGGGATCGGGATGCCGGCGAAGGTTGCGTTCGGCGCGATTCAGGGCATCGTGCCTATCGCGCTTTTTGCGATGAATTCGATTCGCAACCTGAATCCGGTGTTCGCGAGAACGGGGAGGGTGCTTCGCCTGTCGCCGCTGGTGTCGACGCAGCGGATCCTGCTTCCGGCTGCGCTGCCGGAAATCGTCACCGGCATCCGCGTCGGATTTTCGCTCACGCTCGTGGGCACGCTGCTGGGGGAAATGTTCGGCTCGCAGCGCGGCATCGGATATCTGCTCATCCAGGCGATGAATCTTCACAACATGCGGACGATCATGTCATTGACGCTGCTGCTCGTCATATTCGCGGCAAGCGTGAACGCAATGCTGCTGGCTATCGATCGCAGGCTGCACGCGAGGACTTGATATCGGGGGCGCTGCCTGCCCGGGGCAGGGTGCCCTTGACGCTGGCGTTACTTGGTCGCGGGGGGCGTCGTGGCGACGGGCGATGCGGGGGACGCTTTGCCGCTGATTTCCTGCCAACGCTTCTTGTCCGCCGCGTAGCGCGCTACAACCCGGTCGAAGTCCTGCTTCTTTTGCGCAAGAGCGGCGCTCTGCTGCTCTATTTCGCTGTCGAGCCGCAGGATCTCCTGTTCCTCGGCGGGCGGAAGCGGCTTGTTGCCGCCGTCGGCCTTGCGCTTGACCAATTCGCCTCTGCGCCTCGCAAGCATGGTGGTATAGGCCCTGCCGATCTCCATCTGTGCATCCAGAACCGACGTGGCGCGGTTGCGCGCGAGGTCGATTTCGTCTTCAGTCGTGTAGGAATCGAACAAGACACGGTCCTTGCGCTTTTGTGCTTCGTCGGCTTTCACCGTCGCCATCGCGCGTTCCGCGTCGGCCGCTTTTGCCGCGATCGCCTCTTTGCTGAGCTCGGGAGCGAGTGTCTTGATGACCCGCCCTTGATTGTCCATGACGACCACCGGCGCGGCGGTGCCTCGCGGGGTCGCTTCCGCGGCTTGGCCGAGCGCGCCGTGGACGAACGCCAGCAAACCGATCGCGGCTGTGATGAGCTCGACTCTCCGATACTTAACCATGTGTTGCTTTCCTTGTATCCCGATTTGCGACAACGTCACGCGCCGTCACCTCGACACAAACGTGCCGTCTTGCGTTCAAACGCGACGCCCATGGGCACCTATCCCGCGCCGAGCATGGATGCCAGACTGACGTTGCAAGTCGCGTACCACCTCATGCATCGCGGCCAAGCCAATCATCGGATAGACAGCTCGGCAGTTGTTGCTACACTGGCCATTGCCCGCCCTGTTGACGGTAGATAAGAGCGCGATGAGACCGTTCTTTACGCTAATCCTCGGTGCGTTGCTGCTCGCCCCATCCGAAGGGTTCGCTTTTACGTTTTCCGACGGAACCAGCGCGCGGTGCGTCGCGGCGGGCCGCCCCGTCTTGGAAGTCGATGCCGAACCGTCCTCCGCCGCGGCTTTCACCGCGAAGGCCTTCGAGGACGCCGGCGAGCTCAGAATCGCGTGGAACCGCGCCAAGCTTGCCGCGCTACCGCCGGCCATGCACGACTATATTTTCTTTCACGAGTGCGCGCATCTTCGTGTGCCGACGCGAGACGAGATCAGGGCCAACTGCGCGGGACTGAAGGACATGCGGGCCGCGGGAAAAGCCGGAACGGCAGTCGAGGCCGAGATCGCCGCGTTCTACGGCCCACGCAACGACTACTGGGCGAAGACGCTGCTTTGCGCCAACGCGGAGTCTGTCCCGCCGGAACCGGGCCCGACGCCGCGCCGCTGACGCTGCGCGTTTCCATTCGGGGGAACGGAACACGGCTGCTGCGCTCATATGCAGGATGAAGACAAAAAGGGCGCTGTCGGGACTGGCGCTCGCTGCTGGCCTGGCCGTGATTCTTCCGGGCTCGCAGCGGGACTCGCCGGCGGCCGCGGACGCGAGACCGAGCTTCGACCGTTCGATAATCACGAGGGGTGCGCAGCTTGCGGCCATCGGCAACTGCGGGGAATGCCATACGCAGCCCGGCGGCAAAGCCTACGCGGGCGGGCGCGCGATCAGTACACCGTTCGGCACGATTTATTCCACTAACATCACCCCTGACGCAGAGACCGGCATCGGTGCATGGACGCAAGGCGATTTTCTCCGAGCCATGCGCGACGGCATCGACCGAGCGGGGCGTAATCTCTATCCCGCGTTCCCATACGACCACTTCACTCGCGTTACCGACGACGATGTCAGCGCGATCTACGCGTTCATGATGAGCCGCGATGCCGTGCACGCGGCTGCGCCGCCCAACCGCCTCATGTTTCCGATGAACCTTCGTCCCATGGTGTCCGCGTGGAAGGCGCTCTTTTTCGAGCGCGGGGTGTACCGTGCGGATCCGGCGCAGGGCGCTCGAATGGAATCGCGGCGCTTACCTCGTCGAAGGACTGGGACATTGCGGCGCGTGTCACACCCCTCGCAACGGTTTGGGTGCCGAAAGGAAGAACGAGAACCTGGCAGGCGGAGAAGCCGAAGACTGGCATGCGACAGCCCTCGATGCGTCGTCCCCCGCGCCCTCGCCGTGGACGGCGGAGCAGATGTTCACGTATCTGCGTCAAGGCTGGGACGAGCGCCACGGCACGGCGGCCGGCCCGATGAAGCCTGTCACCCACGACCTTTCCGATGTGGCCGAGGAGGACGTGCGCGCCATGGCTGTCTATCTGATGTGGACCATGAAGGAACCGCGGCCTCGTTCGACTGAGCGTGCTTCCGCGGCGGGTACAGCGCCACCCGGAGAGGGGTCCGTCATTTTCGAAGGCGCATGCGCGAGCTGCCACGGTGAACCGTCGTGCTTCGGCACCCTCCATGCGCACCGTTCCGCTCGCGCTGACGACGTCGCTCAACGCCCCCGATCCGCGCAACGCAATCCACATCGTGCTCGAAGGCATCTGGCCGGACAGCGGCGAAAAGGGCGCATTGATGCCCGGCTTTGAGGGCGCGCTACCGTCGACCAGCTCGAAATCGCTGCTCGCCTATCTGCGCATCGCACTTCACGAGCCAGCCACCCTGGCCCGACGTCGCGCCCCGCTTGCGTGAAATCATCGAGCACAAGGATGACGCAATGATCGATCTCGACATCAACGGGCGAACGCAGCGCGTCGACGCCGATCCGGATACGCCGCTGCTGTATGTGCTGCGCGATCATCTGGCGATGAATGGCGCCAAGTTCGGCTGCGGGCTGGGTCAGTGCGGCGCGTGCACGGTGATGGTCGACGGCGAAGCGGTGTTTCTCCTGCCTGACGCCGATCTCGGTGCTGGCGCGGACGCAAGATCAAGACAGTCGAAGGCCTCGGCACGACGTCGAACTCCTGAGCGCGCTGCAGCGTGCGTTCATCGACGAGCAGGCAGCGCAGTGCGGCTATTGCATCGCCGGGAATGATCATGCGGGCGCAGGCGCTGCTGGAAAAAAACCCGGCGCCGTCGGACGAGCGAGATTCGACGCCACATGATGCCCAATCTGTGCCGGTGCGGCACGCACATGCGCATACTCCGCGCAGTACGCCGCGCCGCGCAGAGCATGAACGCGGCCGGCGCGCAGTCATCGCCGAAGAAGGTATGAGCAAGCGGTCGAGCCCGATGTTGTCGAGGCGTGCATTCCTGGCGGCAGCCGGCGCGCTTGGTCGTCGCATTTTCGATGGCCGCGCCGTCGCCGGCTTCTCGCGCAAAAGGCGGCCGCGGGCGCAAAGCTTCCCGGCAGTCTCGAAGCGACGCCGATGCTCGACTCGTGGATCCGCATCGAGGCCGACGGTGGCATCACCGTGTATCACCGGCAAGGCCGAGCTGGGACAGGGCGTCAAGACGGCGTTGATCCAGATCGCGGCGGAACAGCTGTCCGTGCCGGCGCAGCGGATTCGTTCTTGTGACCGCCGACACTCGACAGCACGCCGGACGAAGGGTATACCGCCGGCAGCAACTCGATGAAGGACAGCGGCACCGCGATCATGAATGCGGCGGCGCAAGTCCGCGAGATCCTCATCGCGCGCGCGGCCGAGCGTCTGGAGTATCGCAGCCGAGCGGCTCAAGGCGCGAGGATGGCGCCGTGATCGCGGACGACGGGCGGCGGTCGGGTTACGGCGAGCTCGTCGCCGACGAGCCCACGCAGGTGCGAGCGCAGCCGGACATCGAAGCTCAAGGATCCTGCGAGCTACACGGTCGTCGGCAAGTCGATGCAGCGCGTCGACATTCCGGCCAAGGTGACGGGCGGCGCGGCCTATGTGCAGGACCTGCGTTTTCCCGGCATGGTGCACGCGCGCGTCGTGCGTCCGCCGAGCTACGGCGCGCGCCTGCGCGAAGCTGCGAGACCGCCGCGATCGAGAAAATGCCCGGCGTGCTCAAGGTCGTGCGCGACGGCAGCTTTCTCGCCGTCGTCGCCGAGCGCGAGTTCGAGGCGATCGTCGCGATGCGCGCGCTCTCCGCCGCAGCGCACTGGGACGATGCGGGCGACGCTTCCCGACCAAGACGATCTCTACGCGTATCTGCAGCGGCTGCCCGCTCGGACGCGATCGTCGATCTCGACGGCCATGCGCAGGCCAGCCCCGGCGCGCGCAGCTTCGACGGCGAGCTATCGGCGTCCCTACCAGATGCATGGTGCGATCGGTCCCGTCGTGCGCCGTCGCTGAATTCAAGGACGGTGCACTGACCGTCTGGACGCACAGCCAGGGCGTCTATCCCCTTGCGCAAATCCATTGCCGAGATGCTGCGCGTGCCCGAAGACCGCGTGCAGTTGCATTCACGTCGAAGGGTCGGGATGCTACGGCCACAACGCCGCAGACGACGCCGCCGCCGACGCGGCGCTGATCGCACGGGCACTCCCGGACGCCCGGTTCGCGTGCAGTGGATGCGCGAGCAGGAGCACCGCTGGGAGCCTTATGGCCCGGCGATGCTCACCAATGTCAAGGCGTCGCTCGACGGCAGCGGCAACATCGTCGCGTGGGAATACGAGGTGCTGAGCAACTCGCACAGCACGCGCCCGGGCGGCGCCGGCAACCTCATGCCGGCGTGGCATCTCGAGTCGCCGTTCGCGCAACCCGTGCCTAAACCGATCCCGCTCCCCGAAGGCGGGGGCGACCGCAACGCCATCCCGCTCTACAAATTTCCGAACGCAAAGGTCGTGCATCGGTTCGTTCCGTCGATGCCTATACGCGTGTCCGCGTTGCGCGCGCTCGGCGCGTACATGAACATCTTTTCCATCGAGAGCTTCATGGACGAGCTCGCCCTGGCGGCAGCGACGGACCCGGTGGAGTTTCGCCTGCGCCATCTCGACGACGCCCGCGCCCGCGACGTGATCGTTCTTGCGGCGTCGCGCTTCGGATGGTCAGCCTATGAAAAGACGGTGGGCCGCGGGCGCGGCTTTGCGTTCGCGCGCTACAAGAATCTCGGTGCCTACATCGCCGTCGCGCTCGATGTCGACGTCGACCGGGAGATCAGGTCAGGCGAGGATTCTGCGCGCAGTCGCGGCGGTCGACAGCGGACAGGCGGTCAACCCGGACGGCATTCGCAATCAAATCGAGGGCGGCATCATCCAGTCGGCGAGCTGGACTCTGCACGAGCAGGTGACGTTCGATGGGGCCACCATCACCAGCACCGACTGGAGCCGCTATCCGATAGCGCGCTTTCCCGAGATTGCGGAAAGCATCGACGTTCACGTCATCGATCGTCCGGGACAGCCCTTCCTCGGCACCGGCGAGGCGGCGCAGGGACCGACCGCGGCGGCGATCGCCAACGCCTTGGTCAATGCTTACGGCGCGCGAATTCGCGAGTTGCCGCTCGATCGCAAGCGGATCAAAGCCGCGATCCAGGTTTAGGCCGGCCGATCGGAGGCCTACGGCTTGTCGACGATATCCTTCTTCAGCGTCGACACCGCGGCCAGCACGTCGTCCTTTTCCTTGGCGGGTACGCTAAACTTGTCGAGCGACGCGACAAGATGTTTTACCGACGCATCCCAGTCCTTTTCGGTGATGTTGAGACCGGCGTGCGAGGTCTTCATGTCGCGTCCGATGTACACGCAGGGCCCGCCGGTCGCGGCGCACAGTTGATCGACGACAAGCTGTCGAATGCGCTTGAGAGAATCGGTGCTGTGGCCCGCGAAAAAACCCTTGAACTGCGTGTCGCCGACAAGCCTGCCGATGAAATCATCCGTCACCGCGGCGATTGCGTCGTAGCCTCCGAGCCGCTTGTACAAGCTGGGCGCCGGCTGGGCGAAGGCGATGCCCGCAAATGCGAATATAAGAACACACGCCGCCAGGGCATTCCTGATCTTCATAGTGGCTCCTCCGTAAGTCGAATGAGTGCAGGGCAAAGCGATATACGCTGCAGACCGCTCGGCGGATGCAGCGACCCGGCGGCTGCGCCGCAGCGGGTAGCCCGCCGCTAGCTTACTGCGCCGGCGCGCACATCGCGATCGCCGACGGGCCGTAGCCTTCGGCGACCCATCCCGCTTCGACCATCTCGGCTTTCACGGCCGTCGAAGCCGTGTAGCGATGGTTTGCATCGGCTCGATTGTTGTATACCCGATAGATCGGGATCGTACCGGCCGCGCAGGTCCCGTCGGCGGGGAGCGCGACAGCAAAGACGTCCGACGACTCGTAGATCCAGGCGTTGGAGAAACGGTCGATCACGTCCTGGCATTCTGAGGGCGACGCGGAATAGAAGTGCGAGTCCAGCCCAGTCTCCGGCCGGCCGTAAAAGCGGCACACCGGAGAATGCGCGGAGTCCAGTGGAGCCGCCGCGCTGTAGGCGGCAAAGCTTTGGCCGGTGCGCACCCATCCCGGAAAGCGACCGGCGTCGAGCGCCGCGATTTCGGTGTCATCGGCGGTCATGAAGTAGTGATTCACGTCGCTCCGGTGGTATTCGATCACGGGTACGGCCGCAGCAGGCGCGACCGGGTGAGCGCCTGCGGTCCTGCCCGAGTTGGGATCGACCATCAGCGAAGACTCGTCGACGGCTTCGAAGTCGCTGCCGTGCAGCAGGCCGAGCTGATGCAGTTCGTCGTCGCTCCAGCGTGGATCCGGCGCACCGCTCAAGAACCAGCTGCTGCCATTGTCGGCTAGAAACATCCCGTACTTCTTGAGCGCCCGCAATATGATTTGCACGTTCGGTCCGAACGAGGCGATGTTCACCGACGCCTTGAGACGAAAGCGCTGCCCCATGGGGGGATAGTTCGTGCCGGTAAGCGAGGACGCCTTGTGCCGCGCGGGCCAGACGTAGGCATTGCGCGTCTGCGGTGCCGTAAAGCGCAGCGCGTGGTCGATCGATCCGGCCGCAACTTCCTCGTAGCGGACCAGGCCGGGCAGAATCGGCAGCCCCGCCGCATCGGCAGAGGTCCAACTCGCGGGACGCAAGGCATCGCTGCAGATGTCGAATATCGCGCCTGAGCCGGCGTGCCAGCTGGCGTCGGGGTTGGGGTAGGCTGCGAACAGCTCGTAGAGCTTGCAATTGTCGCGGTCGACCACCAGCACGTGCCGGTCGCCGTTCGATTGCGGGCCGCCTTCGATCGGAGCGTCAGGGGGAATCGGATAGGGCCCCGGGTCGCTTTCGTCGGCGTAGTCGAAGCTGACCGCGACGCGTGGCTGCGAGCCCGCGACCACGACATAGGGAATCCCATTCGGCGCGCCGTTGTATACGGTGCCGAAGTCCGGATGCACGGTCCTGCCTGCTCCGATGGTCGTAATGTATGCGGCGGAGTTGGCGTCTACAGGCAGCGTGTCGATGGCCACGTTCCATACGTTGTCCGCGGGAAACAAGGGCCGAACGGCAAGGGTTGGCGAGCCCTTGGCCGGCGAAGCGATTATGGCAAGCGCAAGCAGCAGGCAAAACGTGGGCAGACGTCGGCGCGTCATGGCGATATGGGGTCCATCCACAATTATGACATCATCATAGACGTCGAAGAAAAATATTTCAGGCCGGCCGTTGAGCCTCGCGGGCTGTCCCCCATCTAACGCATCATGCTTCCCGTCACCGCGGCACTCATCGGCGTCAACGTCGCGATTTTCCTGCTTCAGCTTGCGGCCCCGGCGCTGGAGTTTCTCTTTGCCCTGTGGCCGATCGGTTCAGCCGCCGCCGTCGGCGGCCCGGGGTTTGCACCTTGGCAGCTCGTGACTTACGCCTTCTTGCATGGCAGCACGGTGCATCTGGCCTTCAACATGTTCGCGCTGTACATGTTCGGCGGGGCGATGGAGAGCGTATTCGGAGGGCGGCGCTATCTCATCTATTACTTCGTCTGTGTGATCAGCGCGGCGCTCACGCAGTTGGCGGTGGCCGCCCTCATGGGCGGCGTCTACCCGACCGTGGGTGCCTCGGGGGGTGTTTTCGGTCTGCTTCTGGCGTATGCAATTTATTTCCCGAACAACAGGGTGATGCTGCTTTTCCCACCCATCCCGATGCCTGCTCGGGTATTTGTCTTTTTGTACGCGGCCATCGAGTTGTTCCTCGGGGTGACCGGCACCCAGGAAGGCGTGGCCCATTTCGCGCACCTCGGCGGCATGATCGGCGGCTATCTGATGTTGCGCTATTGGCGCACAACGCCGATCGGCTGGCGCCGCCGCTTCTAGACACCCTTCTCGGATTTTTGGGCGGTGCGCGGCTCTTGCCCGTTGCGTTCCTGCGCCGATTCTTGTTTACTACGGCTTCGCGGGGCGGTTTGTCTCGCGAGCAGTCTTTCCTTTGGGGAGGGGGATGCTGTCGATGCAATGGATTTCGCGTGCTAAAGCACGGCTGGCCTTCGGTATCGAGGCGATCTGCGGGGCGATCCTGCCGCAGCGCCGCGCATCATTGACGACACAGCGGACGCGCAGGGAATTCAGGAAACGCAGGCAGGCGCAGATCTAAGCGCCCTAACGCACGTCCTTTCCCGGCACGTCAACCCAGCGTCTCCCGCGCGCCGTGGCGGTTTACTTCGACCGAAGCTCGGTGCAGTCCGGCGCGTTTCCGGCAATTCTCGCCATCGGTGACTCCTGGTTCTGGTATCCGATCGCCAGTAATCTTCTCGCGGAAGTCAGCGCGGCGGTGAAGCCTGCGTACGCCAACATTCTTGCCCTGGGCTACCTCGGCGCGGAGCTCAAGGAATACGTCGACGGCAAATATGCTTCGGCATTTGCGCGCGAGCTCCGTCCGACCTACGCGCGGTACTACTCCGCGGTCCTGATCAGCGGTGGTGGCAACGACGCAGTCGATTGGGGCTTGTGTCTGAAACGCGATTGCAGCGGTGCGACGGCGCCTGCCGACTGCATCGATGCGCCCGCACTGTCCGCCAAGCTGACCGATCTGGGCGGGTGGCTATTGACCATGATCGGCGAGATTCACAAGGCGTTCGACGACGGCCGGTTGCGGCAGCCGGACGTATTCATCCACTGCTACGACTATTCGGTGCCCAACGGCAAAGGGTTTTCCAGTCCGATTTTCCACATCAAGCTCAAGGGCCCATGGCTCAAGCCCGCTCTGGACGGTGCAAACGTTCCTGCCGACGATGTGCTGCGCCGCGGGGTCGTCCGCATACTGATCGACGGGCTGACGCAGACATTTGCCGAGTTCGATTCCCCGGCGGACCGCGTGCATGTCATTCGATCCGCGGGCACGCTCGATCCCGACACCGATTGGGCGAATGAGCTGCACCCCACCGGGCCGGGCTTCCGAAAACTGGTCCGCGGACCTTGGCTTGAAAGCTTGAAGCAAGCCGGCTTCGCTCCGCAATAGGCGCCGCCCGGCCCACATGGCGAAGCAGTACCCTCCGACCCCGCGCGATGCGGCGTCCGCGGCGAAAGCCGCCAGCGGCGAGCGTGGCGCGCGCAATTCCTCGACGCGGCGCGTCGCCGTCATCGCGATACACGGGGTTGCCGACCAGAAGCTGGGTGATACCGCGCAGGCGCTGGCGGATCTATTGATTGCGCAAGCGCCGAACGGGCATTCGTATCAGCCGGGCATTCGGGTCGATCAGACGCTGCAGGTTCCCCCGCTGGAACCGATCATCGGAACACCCAAGCCGTCACCCGGCATCAAAAAGGACTTTCGACAATCCGCCGGGTCGGATTTCCTGCGCGTGGACAAGAATGCCATGCAGCCTAAAGGCACGCTGTCTGCGCGTTCAACCGCATTCAGCGTAGGCGCCGAGTTCAGCGACTATCTGCTATTGAAGGCAAAGCAGAACGACGCGCCGACGGAAACCTATACTGCGCCGCAGATCGCGCTGAGTCGACGCGTCGACGGATCCGCCGAGCGAGTCGACATCCACGAAATGTACTGGGCCGATTTGTCGCGGCTCTCCGGCAGCGCTCCGCGAATACTTACCGAGCTGTTCACGCTGCTCTTTCGTCTTTCGGCGCTCGGTCGCGACACCGTGCAGGTGCAATCCGCCGCTCCCTGTTTCGCGCACGATCGCGGGTGGCGAACATTGCAATGGACCCAGACCACGCTGGACTGGCTCTATTCGCGCGTGCTGGCGTTGCTATTTTTGCAGCTGGGGATGATCGCGCTCCTTCTCGTGCCTTTCGGGCTCGGCAGCGCACATGCCGCGATGATCCACAATGTCGCCAGCGCAGCGGCTGGGCTGACACTGGCGGCATGGCTCCTCTACGCTTTTCGCAGTCTTGTTCTCGCGCTCGCTGCCGGCGGCGCACTCGCGTATGGACTCTGGGTCATGCCGTCAGCCTGGCTGGACGGGCTCGCATGGATTGCGATCCTGTCGCTCTTCTACGACTGGTGGCTGCGGGTGTGCGAGGAGCGTTTCAGGATGGTGCGCAAGGTTGGATGGGTGCTGTGGCCGATCACCATCGCCGCAACCATTGGGTTTGCCGCAGGCTCACCATCGGACGACCTCGCCATGTGGATCGTCGGCTCGCTTGCTGCGTTGGAGACCGTGCTGCTGCTTATCGTCTTGTGGTGGGGCGTTGCGGGGCCGCTTGCCGTCGTGTGGTTCGCGGCGAGCGTAAAAGCCGCCCTAACGCTGGCAGAAAGCAGTGCCGACGCCACGAGCCGAAGGGTTCAAGCGAAATCGAGCGTGGGCACCGGGCGGATGGGACTTTTCGTATCGCTCGGGTTTTTCGCTATCCTGACAATGACAGCTTGGGCGCTGGTGACCACCGGCGTCGAGCTGGCAGTCGGTGGCGTGCAATATTCGCCGGTCATTTTCAAGCCTGTCGAACTTGCGGCGAACGCTTCGGTGGCACCGCCGGCGACGGCTGCCGCGTTTCTCCAGGATCGCTTCCAGAAAAGCACCGAATCGTTCTCGGCGATCGCGCTGCTGCTCATGCCCCTGATCGCCTACCTCGTTTTGATGATGCTGCCGAGCGTTCTGGCCGAGTTGAAGATCATCACGCAGCAGTTCGATCGCCTTGGTCTATGGCTTACGGGCGGCTATCGGCGGATCGATGTCGGTGCCGCGACGATTGTAGCGGCGGGCGTCCTTCTGGCAATGGTCACGGGCGTAACGCTCGTATTCTTCCGGCTCGGCATCGAGACGACTATTCCAGCTTTCACCGCCGTCCTTAAGTTTTTCGCCGATGCATCCGGCGATTGGCTCAAGGTGTTCGTGATCAGCGCCGGCACCGCTACGGTCGCGTTGAGCGCTGCCGGAGGACTCTTGTCGCGCTATGCCCCCTGGCTTCGAGCACCGCTGGACGCCGCGCTCGACGTCGACAATCACTTTCGCGAATTCCCCCGAAAGGCAATTCCCCGTGCGCGCATTTTCTCGCGGTTCTTCGCTGTGCTCGAGGCCGTTGCGGCGCAGGATTACGATCACATCGTCATCGTCTCGCACAGCCAGGGCACGGTGATCGCCACGGAATTTCTGCGCTACTTGAAGGAAAGGACAGCGCTGGCGCCCCAACGGCAACACCTGGATCCCGTCGCGTCGCTGTGGCAACGATTGAACGGACGCATCGCGCTCGTGACCGCCGGATGTCCATTAAGGCAACTGTATGCTGCCCGATTTCCTGTCCTGTATGGGTGGGTGCTCGAGCAGCATGGCGCCGCGCTCGGGCCGGTCGCCGATGACGTCGGTGTGCTTCGCTGGGTCAACCTGTATGCGACGGGCGACTACGTTGGACGCTGGCTCTGGTCACGCGCACCGCGCGGCGAGTATCCGGTGAGCCAGATCGACGAAACCGTTGCGCACGGCAACACCTACACGCCGCCTTACATCGATACGACGAACTGGAAGACGCTGATGGGCACCGACACCGAAAAGGACATCAGCGTCGGTGCCGGAGCTCATACGCACTATTTCAACATCGACCAGCAAACGGTGGCCGGCGTGATCGACGCCTTGATGACACATTGAAGCGCATAGCTGGCGGGGCCGCGCATTACAACTGCGTCGGTATTCCGCCCGAATTTATCTTCACGACCTGCCGCGCCCGGTTCGCACCGAGACGGAATCGTCTCAGATCCAAAGTCTTCCCCCGATAAATCAACAGGCTGGGAGATTCAGCTCAATTGGTACGGTCCTTGCGTACGTGATTGGCATGAGACATTTTGCGCAAACCGAAACTCGCTGCCAAAGCAGCCAGGTCCTGGACCGGGTTTACGCAAGGAGATTGACCGTGCAAAAGCAACTTGCTGCGAATCAGTCGCTTACCCCGAGCTGCTTCGTGTCGGAGGCGCAGGAGTTTCAACTTGCGATGCGCAATCCGTTGCTGGGCACGACCGAAAAAAAGCGCGCTTTGTGTCTCCTCGTCAATCACGCCGGGATGCTCAAGCCGGGCGAGGCCGGATTCGAATGCGCCGGGGTTGCGTTGAAAGACGCTCTTTGCGCGTGGCTGATGCCTGAGGCTAAGTAATAGGCTAAGTGACAGCCCCCGCGCGCTGATCCCTCACGCAAGGTCAGACATCGATATTCACCCGTTGCGCCAAGCGCGCACACGCGGGTGATCGAGCACATCCCGATTCACGACGAACTCGGGAACGCGCCCTTCCGTTGCGTCGACGATGCTTTTCAGGCCCGTTGCGGCCATGTTGTGGAAGCACTCGTCTGTCCAGCATAGCGAATGCGGCGTCACGATGACGCTATCCATTGAAATCAGCGGATTGTCTGCATCTATGGGCTCGCGCTCGAATACATCGAGCGCGGCGCCGGCAATCCTGCGCTCGCGCAAAGCCGCGATCAGCGCTTGCTCGTCGACAATGGGACCTCGCGCGACGTTGATGAAGTACGCGGTGGGACGCATCGATGCGAATTCCTTGGCGCCGACCAGGCCGCGGGTGCTTTCGTTCAGCAGGCAGCATACGACGACGAAATCGGCCTCGCGCATGAGCGTGTCGAGCGCCACTTTGCGCGCCCCTAGGTAGCCGAGCTCGACATCGTTGGCAAAGGGGTCGGCTGCAAGCAGCTTCATGTCGAAGATGCGCGCCATGCGCAGGAGCTCCTTGCCTATGCCGCCCGCGCCGATGACGCCAAGGGTGCGGCCGGTCAGGCCCATGCCCATGTTGTCCATCCGCTCGTTCCAGCGGCCGCTCCGGACGAGCTCATCCTTGAGTAAGAGCTTGCCCGCGAGCGCGAGAACGAAGGTGAGTGCGGTGGTCGCAACGGGCCTGGGCATCGCGCTCGGCGTATTGGTGACAAGCACGCCTGCACGCGTCATCGCGGGTACGTCGACCGCATCGTAACCGACGCCATGGCGGGCAACGATCCGCAGCCGGCAGTCGGAGCGGGCGACGGCGGCGGCGGGTACGCGGGCCATATTCACGTAGATCGCGTCGTAGCGCGCCGCGTGATCGGCATCGATGTCGGACACGACGGCGGGAAGATATTCCCAGTCTATTTTGTCCGCGCGATCGAGTATGTCCAGCGCCGCGCGACCGAACGCAGGCTCCCCGCGAGAGTCGAGAATGTCGCGGGTCAAACCGACGTGAAATTGCCGCATCGATGGCTGCATCGGTTCGCGATTTTTCGAGAGTCGTCGATGCAGAATAACGCACGACACGGCACGTCAACAAGCGGAGTCGGCAGACTGCCGATCGGGTCGTCTAGCGCGAGCCATTGACGCGACGCTCGGAATAGGTGGACAGTAGCTTGCCCGACAAAGGGCTTGCTTAGGAGGCAGCATGAACGAAGAGACTTTCAATCTGAGCATCCGAAAGTTCCTGAAAATGGTCGGGATCAACTCTCAGCGGGAAATCGAGCAGGCGGTCTCCAAAGCGATCGCTGACGGCGCGATATCGGGCACCGAAGCGTTTCCGGCCCACGTGACCCTTACCGTCGAGGGGCTCAATATCAACGTGAAGTTCGATGGCGAGATTGGCCTGCAATAGCGGATGCGTACTCGCCGACAGCTTGTCCGTGATCCAGACCGGATGCGTCGCCGGCGAAGCCGCCGGCGACCGTCATCGCGACGACCCTAATGGAACACGGGTTCGAGATCGGGCGAGCCCTCCTTCCAGATTCGCGCGTACTCCTGTTCGAAGCGCGGGCCTTGATCATTCTTGCGAATGATGACCTGACGTCCAATGTGAATGAGCTGGTACCTCCCGTGCACCACGGTCAGGAAGCCATCCACTCCGTCTTTGGGCGTAAGCGTTCTGTCGTGCTGCTGATGCCCCCACAAGTAGTCGTCGAAGACCATGTAACCTCCGACTTTCAGCCTGTTCCAGGAAAGCACGGCGTCCTGCAGCACGTTGAACGCCATGTGGAGGCCGTCCACGTAGATCATGTCGAACGGTCCTGTCAGCGTCGGCAGCAGCGCTTCGCTGCGCCCGACGTGGACGTGAACGCGGTCGCGCCAGGGCTCGATGTTCCGCTTGAAGCGCTCCAGAAGCGGTCCCGTGAACGGGTCGATGCAGTGAATCTGCGAATTCGCTCCGGTCAGGACGTTGGCCAGCAGCCAGGATGTCGCGCGTCCTTCGAACGCCCCGATTTCCAGAAAAACCAGGTCGGGCAATCCGACCAGCTTGCCAAATGCTCTGCTCCAGAGCTCTACGTTGGGGCCAAACCAGTCGCGAGTAAACGTGGTCACGGTGTCGCTCCTTTTTCACCTACAGTCGCCAGGCGCGCTCAATAAGTTTCAGCCGTAGACGTGCTTGATCGTATTGCTCACGAATTCGGTAAGCACACTAGGTACGCGACTTACCAACTCACGAAGCAACCGATCGGTCTGCATAGTTCTGCTAGTGTCGCGGTAGGGTGACCGATCATTCAGACGCGTGGGTTCGGCTTCGTTCGAGGCACTCCTCGAGAGCCCGTTCGGTTTTCACGCGCGCTTGCTGCATACGTTTGAGCAGCGTCGAGATGTAAGCCGGGAGGACCCACACGGAGCACATCAAGCCCCAACCGATGGAGGGGTGATCCCTCCACCAAGGCGCTGCGAGGATGACCGAGATAAAGCCCACCAAACATAGCACCTGGCAGAGTAGAAGATAGCTCCTTCCATATCGAAACCCATTGCCGAAAATAATAAAGAGATAAACGCCGACGAGTCCAACGCCTGCTTCACCTGCCAGAGAAAGCGCGAATGTAACTGTCCCTGCGTCGACAAGTATGCCAAGCACGCGTCGCGCTGCGTTCGAGCCGGGCCATAGCCAGATAGCGGCGAAGATGCCGATCGCTAGCATGAGGGAAACCTCCAAACCGAGAAGCAGGAGTTTGTCGTCGCCCGCACTGCCTGCATCGGAGGGACTAGGTCGAGCCCACATGAATAACGTGATAAGCGCGATGAGCGCGATCCGGAGGATTGCCTGCTCGTGCTCGCTGTCCGAACGGCCCGAGAGGCGTCCTTGCAATGCGGTGGCTGGGTTCATGAGTTCCTCTAATCCTGATTTCTGTGGATACTTCGGTCCGCCGCAAGTTATGTGCCGCGTTCCATGCCCGGCGTCGTTGGTCGGCGACGTTTTGCGCAAGGAAAGGCGGAGCATCTCCGAAGGCAGAGAGTGACACAAGGCGTCAGAAGCAGCGCGCCCAATTGGCCCTTTTGTCGATCCTCTTGCCTTGAAGCCGTGGGTTCTGCTCAATTGGATCGTCAACACTCGGGGACTCGCGAAGCATCCGGGGAACGGGGGGTCACATCTCCTCGCGCGCACCAGTCGCCACTCGCAACGTACAAGGCCCTGCGACCATCTGGGCCGCGGATTGACTCACTCGCCGCTCGCGGCGCACAGTAGGTCGCGCAGGACATCCCTCTCACCTCATCAGGAGAGCACCATGAAACTTCGCCTGTTTCATCTTTCATTCCTATTTTCTCTCGCCGTGCACGGCCTCGCGCAGGCGCACGATACGGATTCCCAAACCGGTCCGCTGGGCAAGGTGTCCTTCCCGACCAGCTGCGATCCGAAGGTGCAGCCGGCGTTCGAGCGTGCCGTGGCCATGCTGCATTCGTTCTGGTATTCGGCCGGAGAGAAGGCCTTCCGCGACGTGCTCAAGGACGATCCCCAATGCGCGATCGCCACGTGGGGAATCGCGTCGATCCTCATGTCGAATCCGCTGGCCGGGCAGGGCGCATCGCCGAAGGGCGCCGAGCAGGCGCAGGCGGCGATCGACGAAGGACGCCGCATCGGCGCGAAGACCGAGCGCGAGCGCGACTACATCGAAGCCGTCGCCGCCTACTACAAGGACTTCGCGACGCGCCCCGAGAAGGAGCGGCAGGTCTCGCGCGCCAAGGCCTACGAGGCGCTGGCCCAGACGCTATCCCACCGACGACGAGGCGCAGATCTTCTTCGCGCTCTACCTCGCCGGGACGCAGACGCAAGCCGACCAGACCTACGCGGCGTACCTCAAGGCGGCCGCCATCCTCGAGGACGAATTCAAGAAGTATCCCGACCATCCGGGCGTGGCGCACTACCTCATCCACAGCTACGACGCGCCGCCCATCGCCGACAAGGGGCTCGTCGCCGCGCGCCGCTATGCGACCATCGCGCCCGACGCGCCGCACGCGCTGCACATGCCCTCGCACATCTTCACGCGCGTCGGCGCCTGGCAGGAGTCCGCCGCCACGAACATGCGCTCGCAGGGAAGTGGCCAAGGCGGGCAACGAGCCCGACGAGGCCTATCACGCGACGCGACTACATGGTGTATGCGGACCTGCAGCTCGCCCGCGACGCCGAGGCTCGTCGAGCCATCGACGAGGCGATGAAGATAACCGGCGCGAGTCCCGCGCGCTTCGTCGCGCCTTACGCCATGGCCGCGATGCCGGCGCGCTATGCGTTCGAGCGCGGCGCGTGGCAGGAGGCGGCGAAGCTGCAGCCGACCGGCAGCACCTATCCCTTCGTCGAGTCCATCACGTATTTCGCGCGCGCTGTGGGCGCGGCGCGCAGCGGCGATCTCGCCGCGGCCCGCAAGGATGCCGAGCAGCTCGAGTCCTTCCACAAGGCGCTGCTCGCCGCGAAGAACACCTACT
Source organism: uncultured beta proteobacterium (assembly GCA_963745385.1). Lineage (GTDB taxonomy): Bacteria > Pseudomonadota > Gammaproteobacteria > Burkholderiales > Casimicrobiaceae > PALSA-1003. The sequence continues at coordinate 113,344 of CAVUXI010000026.1, read as the reverse complement.
GGGCCACCGAGGTCGAGGTCCAGCGGCTGGCCGCCGCCGGATGGATCGCGCTGGGCGAAGGCAAGTCCGAGGAGGCGCTCAAGTTCATGCGCGCGGCCGCCGATCTCGAGGACCACAACGAGAAGCACATCGTCACGCCGGGCCGCATCGTTCCCGCGCGCGAGCTGCTCGGCGACATGCTGCTCGAGCTGAAGCAACCCGACGCGGCGCTCAAGGAGTTCGAGGCGTCGCAGCAGCGCGAGCCCAACCGCTTCCGCAACTACCTCGGTTCCGCGCGCGCCGCGGAAATGGCCGGCGATCGCGCCAAAGCCGCCGCGCTACTACCAGAAGCTGCTGGCGCTCGCGAAGGATGCCGACACCGCGCGACCCGAGCTGGTGAGCGCGAAGAAACTCGCGCAACGGTGAGCAGGTTCGCCGGACTCATTCGCGCGAGCCTGTTGTGCGCGGCGATCGCGGCCTTCGCCCCGATCGCCGCCGCCGATCCGTACGAGGCGGATCCCGATCTCGCCACGCGCGACGAGGACTACGCCGCGGGCAAGCGGGCGGTCGAGAAGAAGGACTGGGCGGAGGCGGTGCGCCTTTTCCAGCGCGCGGAGATAGCGCAATCCCGACCACGCGGACCTGCAGAACATCCTCGGCTTTTCCTACCGCAACCTGAAGCAGTACGACCTCGCGTTCAAGCACTACAAGCGCGCCATCGAGATCGATCCGCGCCATCGCGGCGCGCACGAGTACATCGGCGAGACGTACCTGATGACGGGCGACCTGGCGGGCGCGGAGAAGCACCTCGCGGCGCTCAAGGAGATCTGCCTGCTGCCCTGCGAGGAGTTGAAGGATCTCGAGCGCGCGATTGCGGAGTACCGCGGCAAGAAATCATAGCTGTCGAATAAAGACGGCGTTCCGCCGGTGGGATCGGAGATGGCCCAGGAGTCTCCGACTGGCGGCATTCTTTGATTCATCTCCAACGATCGTCGGGCTCGTTCTCCACGGCTTCTAATCGGGCAAGCGTCTGGTCCCAATGCCCGGCGCGGAGATCGAGCGCGCGGCTTCGCGCGCCCCGTATGTCTGGAACGCTCACCTTCGCGCTCGCGACCCACCACCGGGTCGGGGGCCAAGACTCGTGCGCCTTGGCGGAATGCCGACTCCAAAAAAAGCTTGCAATCCAGTCAGTGTGATACTACACTACAACAGTACATCGACATAACAGGAGGTCCGAAATGAGCAAGCTTTTGAATACACGTGGGAAATCTTCACCCGTTGGCGTGGCCAGCCCTGTTGCGCTCCGGTCGAGCACGTATGAACCGTCGATCCCGCGGGTCGCCCTCGGGATCGCCGGCGCCGCTATGGCGGTGCTCACTATCGCGGTATCGGTGGTCCTGCCGGCGCAAGTGGACTCGGGGAGCCGCGCGGGTCGAATGCTTGCCGTCTCGAAGGCAACTACCGCGCCCCCGATGGCGCTCGCCAGCGTCGGTCGCATCGACGTCGTCGTTAGACGCGAAACGGAGTCAATCTCCGTTCCTGTCCGGATCGGCGATGCACCGTGGCAACCTGCGCAGTCGGTAACGACGACGTCGCCGGCGGTCATCCGCGTATCCAGTACCGACCGATAGGCGCCAGATCCGAGCCGTCTGCACCAGACGCCCGCAAATCCATAGAGGCACTGCTAACAGGTCTCTCGCAGGTTTATTTGAACACCACCATGGATCGAGAGTGGAACGACAGTCAGCCGATTTACCGCCAGCTTCGCGACCGTGTCGTCGCGATGATCCTCGACGGCGTGCTCAAGGAAGGCGATCCGCTGCCGTCGGTGCGCAACGTGGCGGCCGAATATCGGGTCAATCCGCTCACGGTTCTGAAGGGCTATCAACAACTGGTCGACGAGCAGCTCGTCGAGAAGAAGCGAGGTCGCGGCATGTTCATCAATGCCGGCGCGCGCAATCTGCTGCTGCAGGGCGAGCGCCAGAAGTTTCTTGCGGAGCAATGGCCCGCGATCCACGCGACCATTCAGCGGCTCGGCCTGACGCCGGAAGAACTGCTGGATGCTGCCGCAGCCGGCGGGACGCTCGCCGGCTGCGAAAAGGAGCGCTGAAGCCATGGCATGCATAGAAGCACGCGGCCTGCGCAAGGCTTTCGGCACGACCGTCGCGCTGGACGGCATCGATCTGCGCGTCGAAGAGGGCCGCATCCTCGGACTCATCGGTCCCAACGGCGCGGGCAAGACCACCGCGCTCAACGCGATTCTCGGCCTCACCCCCTACCAGGGCGAGCTGAAGGTGCTCGGACGCGACCCCTGGACCGAGCGCGATCAGCTCATGCGCGATGTCTGCTTCATCGCCGATGTCGCCGTGCTGCCGCGCTGGATGCGAGTCTCGCAGGCGCTCGACTACGTCGCCGGCGTGCATCCGCGCTTCGATCGCGCGAAGGCGGAAGGTTTTCTTGCGAAGACCGCCATCAAGCGCGCCAGCAAGGTCAGGGAATTGTCGAAGGGCATGGTGACCCAGCTGCACCTCGCCCTGGTCATGGCCATCGACGCGAAACTGCTGGTGCTGGACGAGCCGACGCTCGGCCTCGACATCCTCTATCGCAAGCAGTTCTACGATTCGCTGCTGAACGACTACTTCGATCGCAGCCGCACCATCGTCGTGACGACGCATCAGGTCGAAGAGATCCAGCACGTCCTCACCGACCTGATGTTCATCAACCGCGGCCGCATCGTGCTCGATTGCAGCATGGAAGAATTCGAGTCGCGCTATCTGGAAGTGATGGTGCAATCCCGAGCATGTCGCCGCGGCGCGGGCGCTCAAGCCGATTCACGAGCGCCAGGTGTTCGGCCGCAGCATCCTGCTGTTCGATCGGGTCGATCGCCAGCAACTCGCCGCGCTCGGCGACGTGCGCACGCCCAGCATCGCCGACCTGTTCGTTGCCGTGATGGGCAATCAGGCCGGCGCGGCACAAGGAGCGGCTACATGAATACGCAATCGAACGCCGTGCCCGAGTCTCCGCTCGGCCCGCAGGAAATCGCGCCTGCGGTCATGTCGCCGACGCGGCCGCTGTACTGGTCGGTGCGGCGCGAGTTGTGGGAGAACCGTTCGATCTATATCGCGCCGCTGGTCGTCGCCGCGCGTCGTCCTGATCGGCTTCCTGATCGCCACGATCGGCCGCGCCATGGCGACGGTCGACCCGGCGCAGAAGGCGGCAGTGCTCGCAGAGCCGAACCAGCTTCGCAGCGGGCGTGATGATCGTCGACGGCTTTTGTCGTCGGGGTGTTCTACTGTCTCGACGCGCTGCACGGCGAACGCCGCGATCGCAGCATCCTGTTCTGGAAGTCGCTGCCGGTTTCGGATCTCACGACCGTGCTCTCGAAGGCGAGCATTCCGCTCGTGGTTCTGCCGCTGATCACCTTCGCGATCATCGTTGTCACGCAACTGATCATGCTGCTGCTGAGCACCGTCGTCCTGCTGATGAGCGGTCTGAGCGCCGCGACGCCGACACAGCTGCCGTTGTCAGCATGCCGCTGGTGCTGCTCTACGGCCTCGTCGTGCTTGCGCTCTGGCATGCGCCGATCTACGGCTGGCTGCTGCTGGTCTCCGGCTGGGCGCGGCGCGCGGCGTTTCTCTGGGCCGTGTTGCCGCTGGTCGCGATCTGCATCCTCGAGAAGATTGCGTTCAACACCTCGTATTTCGCATCCATGCTGAAGCTACCGTTTGATCGGGCTTTCGTACGGAGGCCTTCGCCGCAAGGCGCGCACGGCACGATCGACTCGGCTGACACAACTCACGCCGGGAAACTTCCTGAGCACGCCGGGTCTCTGGATCGGCCTGGCATTCGCCGCGGCGTTTCTTGCCGCAGCGGTCCGGCTGCGCCGCTATCGCGAACCGATCTGATTCGCCGGCGATCCCGCGGCGGTTGCGCTTCGTAGTCAATCTGCCTGATTGGGCGGCCGCGAAGCGGTCGGAGATCCGTCACATTAGAATTTGCTTCACAGCGCACGCTCTTCGAGCGGCCGATCCGGTCCCGCGGTTTCGTTATTAGGTTAACGATCAGTGCCGCGTGCCGCCTTTCCCGGGGCCCTTCGCCTTGGCCGACACGGCTTCGACCGACAGGGTGAAGGTGCGCTGCTCGTTCGGGTTCATCGCACCCACGCCGATGAGCTTATGGGCGATTTCTTCGCCGCGATCGTTACGAATCGACACGACCACCGTGTATTCCCAAGGTTCGCCGTCGGCGGGATGCCGGATGCTGCCTTCGATGCGCAGCGGCGTGAGCGCGGGTGCCTGGGGCGCGTCGGCACCGGCATCGAAGCGCAGGTAATGCCGGCAGGCCGGACACACGGCTGCGCTTTCGAGGATGGTCTCCCGACAGTGCGGACATTCGCGGGTCGCCCCGGGGCTGCCCGGGCGCACGCTGCTCATGAGCCGGCGCCGCTCTCCGCGCCGTAGCCGTGCTTGCCGGCTTTCGAGCCCTCGCCGTCGTCCCAGCCGAACTCGGCCTTGCCGCGCATGCGGGCGCCGGCCGCGACCGTCACCGAACCGGCCTTCAGGTCGCCGATCACCGCGCCGGTCTGCAGCAAATCGACGCGTGAGGCTTCCTCGACGTTGCCTTCCAGTTCGCCGGCGATCGTGACCTTGTCGGCGCGCACGCCGCCGGTCAGCTTGGCGCCGACCTCGATGGTGAGATCGCCCTGGACGTTGACGTCGCCCTTGAAACTGCCGGCGATGCGCACGCTGCCGCCGCCTTCGATCTTGCCCTCGATGGTGAGGTCGGCAGCGATCAGCGATTCCTTGCGGGGCAGACCGGTGTCGGTGCGTGCCACCGGAGCGGCGGCGGGGCTGGGCGCGAGCTCGAGCTTCGACGGAGCGTCGAACCGGTCCGGTTCAGTGTATTCGGGGGCAGGCATGGGGGTCTGCCGCGGGAGCCGTATTGTCTTTCCAGAGGGCCATGACATTGTCCTTAAGAGGATGAACTTAGTAGGCTAGCGCTAAAACGGCGAGGAAGCAATCGATCCCTCGCAGAACGGGGCGCGCCGTTGCGGTGTTGAACGGCCTTCGGGATCCCAGCTCCACAGGCAGCAACGGGCCAAACCCTAGGCGTAGGCGATCAGGCGGCACGCGGCCAGAAGGCGGTCGAGCTTCCACTCCAAGGCCGCCTCGCGGCTATAGGGCTCGTGGTCAGTCGTCTCGCGAAGCCTCAACGAGGGGACGACCAAGCGGCGGTGCTAGGCGGCAAGCACACAGGTCATTGTGTTCACGAACCTGGTTTCGTCTCGCTCGGATGCATCGCAGTGGGGTTTCCCGAAACTTGATCCATCACCGCCAGATGGGTGTCGCTGTCGGCATGTTGGCGCTTGAGATCGACAAGATACGCGGTCACGGCGGACAGGCGCTGCGCCAGAAGTTGGGCGATGGCGTAGGTGAGCTCAGGCCGCCGCTGCACGGCGGCGGACGCGTTATCGATAACGTAAACCGTACTGTCCTCCGCGGCCAAGACGCTGGCCGTCGGCGCGGACCTCAGCACCGCGGAAATTTCGCCGAGAAACGCACCCGGTTCGCTGATTAGAATGACGCGAACGCCATTGCGCACGACCTCGAACGCACCCTGTTGGATCACGTACAGTCGATCTGTGCGGACCGCCTCTTCGATCAAGCAGTCGCCCTTGGCAAGACGCTTCTCCGGGAACTCACTGCATATGGCGAGCACATCGTTCATCGGGTCGCACCTCGCGAAGTCGCGGTTTCGATCGATTCAATGTCGCGCTACTCGGCGGTTGAGCCGGCCTCATCCTGGCAAGCCAGCGGCTGCATACGCATATCGAAATGTGAAAGCTCTCGCTCGACATTATGCTGCACTTGGGGCCAAACTGCGCCCAAGGTTTCCAAGGGATGATAGAAGTCCAGCCCGGTGTCTGGGAGCGCGCGATCGAGGCGAACTTCGCCCCGACCCGGCGGATTCCGCGGCCCGGAATTGAGGCCTACTGAACGTTCAGCAGGTTCGCGGGAGAGTATTGGTCGGTCAGCACTCGTGTGTCCGACGGCCAGTCCCTGGCGCTCGACAACATCGGGAGCAGCCAGTCGGCAGACGCACCGGTCGCGGCAAGCCGGGCGTCGAGAGCACTGGCATTCTTAGCAACGACATTCTGCGATGGCAATCCATCCACCTTGACCAGAATGATGCGATTGGCGTCCCGGAGATTGTAGAAGCGGCCGAATACCGCTTCGTACGTGGCCGATTCGTGCGCATAGAGGCGGCTGGTCGAGAACGTATTTGCGGCCAGCACGCCCTCCGGTTGCATGACCGCCTTCACTTCCTGCAAGAACTCGCGTGTGAGCATGTGCTCCGGAATGTATTCGTGGTCGAAGGCGTCGAGCAGCACAAGGTCGTACTTCACGCCACCGCGTCCCGCTCGTTTGACGAAGACGCGTCCATCCTCTTCGAAGACATGCACATTCGGACCCGGGTGAAAGTCGAAATACTTCTGGGCGACCCGAATGACCGCTGCATCGACTTCGACGACGTCCAGGTCCATCTCCGGATAGAGACGCATGAGAGCGTCCGGCAACGTTCCGCCTCCGAGCCCGATCACCAGCACACGCTTCGGATTCGGTCCGAGATAAAGGCTCGCCAGCATCATCTTCGTGTAGCCGAAGACGAGGCGTTCCCGGTTATTTACATAGATGCAGCTTTGCCGGCTTCCTTGGTAGTTGCGCGAGAACTTCATGCAGCGCTCGCCATCCTGCTCCGTCACGGTGATGTTGCGATACAAGGATTTTTCCGTATGCAGGATTGTTTGTGGGAACGCCGGAACGGCACCAAGACTTGTGCCGAGGGTCCCTGCAAGAAACAGAATGCGCAACCGATCAGAATGCATTTCGCGGCTTCCACGCTATGCCGATAGCGGCGAGAATCGCTGAGATCACCGCCAGCGACCAGATGATCTGGTTGATCTCGAGATAGAGAACAAGATAGAACGCAGTCGAAATAGTTCCCGCCGCGCTGCCGAACGTCGAAACAAAGAAGAGCTGGCCCGCGTTGCGGCCGCTGAGCCGCGCCTCATTTACGAGCAGACGGACTGCATACGGCGAGACCATCCCGGACACTACGGTGGGAATAAAGAACAGAAGGGTCGATGACACCAGGGATCCATAGCGGGGATCGTGGACCAGCTCGAAAATGCGATCGAGCGCGGCGTCGCCGGCGATGGCTACAGGGAGAGTCGCGAGCGCGGCGAATCCGAGCATTACGGACAACTTTCGCAGCGAGGGAGCGCGTGTCGACAGGCGCCCGCCAAGAAGGTAGCCGATCGAGAGCGCGAGCATGAAGATCGTGATTACGCCACCCCAGACGTAGATGCTGCTGCCGAAGTTAGGCGCCAGGATGCGGCCGCTAAGGAGCTCGATCGCCATCACGAAAAAGCCGGACCATCCAGCGATTGCAAAAACCAGAAAGCGGTACAAGGAGGCTCCAGGATCGGCGTCGGACCAGCGAGCAGCGATTGTGGCGCGAAGCGCGCCGCGATGGCCCATCGCCGATGGATATTTCCACCGATGCGGTGACCGGTACCCGCTCGGACCGTCGAGTCGACCGGTAGCGACTGGGCCGATTCGATAGCGGAGCCGCTCGTCAGCAGGGGTAACTCTTGGGCGCAGACCGCGCCGGGCGAACGGATCAGAAGTTCCATCCGCCTCGGTCCCACGTTGGGTGATCTTGGCGGGGCGCGTCAGGATTAACTGGGGAGCGCAACCGCGCCAGGATCCGGGCTTAATCCTTCTGAAACACCACTGAGAACGGCCGGGGCAGGAGCTGCATCTCGTTGACCATCCGCACCCGGACAAACGAGCTCAATTCGCGGAAGGCGGCTCGGATTTCGGCGGCGCCGTCGGCCTTGCTGATGACCCTGCCCCAGCGCGCGCGGCGTTCCGCGGAACGTCCGTGAACAACAATCCCGAGTGGAAGCTCGCCAAGCTGAGAGTCGCGGCTCATGTAACGACCGAAAGGAGCAAGGGCTTCGATCTCGAGCGGGTTACGCGACCATTCGGCGTTGATTAAGGTCGCGAGCTCACAGGCCCTGCCGAGCAACTGCTTTGCCCGCGACCGCGCCAATGGCTCGACCACGCGCGCGCAGGCGAATTCGTAAAAGCGCTCGGTCAGCCGATAGTCTTCCGGCGCCTCGGCTTTCGGGACCAGCAGGCCCTCAGCAACAAATCCGGCGACGAGCCTTTGTCCGACCTCGGTGTCCGCGCCGAAATCTTGTCGCAACGCACGGGCATTGACTTGGGCACGCTCCGGGGGAAGACCCACGACCCGCGCCAAGACGCGGTCCGTGGCCGCCCGGAGATAGAGCGGGTTCATGCCGAAATATTTGCGATGGGTGACGAGGGTGAGGGGTTTCATAACCGCTTTTGGTCGGGCCGAGGTGGCATGACGATAGCATATTTGCGAATCTGACGAAAGCCATCCATTAGTCTTGATCGGTAATCGCTCAGCGCGTCACGTCACTATCCTCGACCCAACTTTGGATCGCGACCGGGTTGCAGATACCAGAGCGCCTTCGTCACCTTTGACTGGCACAAGCTGGTTGGCAACCTAATCCAGGCAACGGATGCGGCCACTTGGATCGTGACAAATGCCGAAGGGCACGAGTCAAATCGAACATTATCAAGGGGTAATGGCACGTCGTTCTGAAACTAAGTGATTGTAATTGAATATATTCCTACAGCATGCCGGCGCAAACACCAGCTGTGGCCTACTATATGGTCGACGTTAGCGCCAAGAGCGAGCGCGAAGTCATTGCTGGCGTTGCGCTCCCCCACTGACGATTTGAAGTAAACACATTGGCAATTGGCCAAATTGTTTGCCACAATGAGGTCGCGATGTAAATTTGCGTTGCGATCCTTGGGAGGGATTAATGAACGCTGCTGCCGAAGTCCGTCATTTTCCACAGAATCAATTCAACCAACTTGAAACGCGCTTTGACTCGGAGTTTGGTGTTCTTTGGGGTTTCATGGTTCCTAAGCCGCGTCCAACGTTTAATCCCGCGCTGCTCGCGGAGTTGCGCGGTTACATCGACAGCATTATCCAGCCATGCGGTCTCGCTTGGCATGAAGGGCGGCAGCAGCGAATAAACTATGCGGTCATCGCATCCAAGGTTCCAGGAATTTTTAACCTTGGCGGTGATCTTTCATTGTTCCGAGCAGCGATAGAAAATCAGGATCGGAGCATGCTCGTCCAATACGGACGGAAATGTGTAGACAACCTGTTCCCGTGGTCGCGAAACTGCGACCTGCCGCTGACCACCATTGCGTTGGTGCAAGGTGATGCACTTGGTGGGGGGTTCGAGTGTGCACTGTCAGCTTCCGTCCTCGTCGCCGAAGAGTCGGCCCGAATGGGTTTCCCCGAGATTCTTTTCAATCTTTTTCCGGGGATGGGGGCCTATAGCTTCTTGGCGCGGAAAGTGGGACGTCGAATTACTGATGAACTAGTGACGAGTGGGAATATGTATACCGCGCGAAAGCTTTACGATATGGGCGTAGTCGATGTTCTTGCCCCTGATGGATTGGGGGAAACGGCCGCTTATAGTTTCATTCGTAAGCACGCAAAGACTCCCAATGGGCGGCGTGCTCTTGAAATGGTTCGTCGGGAAGTAGAACCTGTGACCCACGAAGAGTTGATGCGCGTCGTTAATATCTGGGCTGACGCGGCCTTGTGCTTGAGTGAACGTGATCTTCGAATGATGGAGAGGCTAGTACGCGCCCAAAGTAAAAGCGCGGACGCGTTCGTCGAAGTACCAACTGCGACGGTAACGCCGCTGCAGCGCGCGGGCTAAATGTCAGAAGATTTCTTCCGTCGTTCTTCCAGGTGGTGCTCAAGCGCCGACAGCGCGGTGGTGGATGCGCGGGATAATTCCTCCATCCACGGCGCCGCTCTCGTGCGCAGAGTTTCATAGCTCGCCTTTTCAAATCGAGTTGCGAGTTGAACTAACTGAGAAGCACCGACGCTGCCCGCGCCGCCTTTTAGCGCGTGGGCGGCATCCTTCACGTCCTCGTAACGCCGGGCAGCAAGCGAATCGCTGATTGCGCGGACGAGGCGTTCAGTATCTGCTCGGAATCCTCGTAAGAGCCGTTCGACGAATGTCGGGTCCTTGGATAGACGTCCAAGGTCCGCTAATACGGTCGAGTCAATAACCGGTGTGTCTATGACCGTTAGCGATGGGCGATCTTCGGTACGGCGCGGCGGTGTGTTGTTCCGCATCTCGACGATGGACTCTGCTAAGTGCCGTTCTATTGCGTCTAGCAGAATCGATGGCCGAATAGGTTTCGGCAAAAATTCTGCGCAACCTGCTTGTTGGCATTCGGCTATTACATCAGTTGTTACGTTCGCTGATAATATCAATACTGGGACCGGGGTCGACGTCGTGAATTGATACAGTTTGAGTGCTTCAATTCCACTGACGATTGGCATCGACAGATCGAAAAGCGCAAGGTCGAAACTTCCGTGTTCGAGCGCATCCAACGCTTTTTCACCGTTATCTACGATTGTGGCGTGATGACCGCCACTTTCTAGAATTAGCTGCGTCACGCGCTGATTCGTCGGATTATCTTCTGCGACTAGCACGCGTGCTCCCCGTATCTTTGTGACTTTCGGTGACTGGTGTGATGCGAATGCCGCAGCAGTTGAACTAAGTCGCGCCGATGATGCAACTTCCTCACGCAAATCGATACCTTTTGGCTCTGCGAAAGGCAGATTCAGTTCGAACCAAAATAAACTGCCAATTCCAAGCTCACTCCGGACACCAATCCGACCGCCCATCAACGTTACAAGTTGTCGAGCGATAGCGGTTCCGAGGCCAGTACCTCCGTAGACCCTAGTGATGGAGTCGTCCGCTTGAGTAAATGGCTCAAATATTGAAACCTGCTTCGAGGCGGGGATGCCTATCCCGCTGTCTTCGACTTCGAAGCGAACACATGGCGTGGCCGCGTGCTCCTGTTTTAGCGTGACGCGGAGGGTTACATGGCCACGCTCAGTGAACTTGACCGCATTGGCAAGCAGGTTTAGAAGTACTTGTCGCAAATGGTGGCTGTCCCCGGCAAACCATCGGGCAGCGACAGGTGCGATTTCAGTATTGACTGACAGGCCCTTATACCGTGCTTGTGGGAGCACAACCTTGACGCTGCTTGTCAGCAGATGGCCGAGGTCAAAGGCTTCCGTTTCAATCTGAACACGACCAGCTTCGATCTTGGCCATGTCCAAGACGTCTTCAATCTGCGCTAGGAGAAGATGTGCAGAGGTTCCAAGCGTGTCGACAATTTCCCTTTGACTCTCATTCAGATTTGTCTCTCGAAGCACGTCAGCCATGGCGATAACTCCGTTGAGTGGAGTTCGCATTTCGTGGCTGACGTTAGCGAGAAATCTGTCCTTTGCTTCATTCGCATCGTCAGCACGTTTCTTGGCGTCAGTGATACGTTTAGCAAGAACACTGACATAGAAGGGTAATACCAATATTGCGAAGAAACACGCTATGTCAACGCTGCTGCTGTTCGACCAGTGCGTGTCTAACACTAAGACGGATCCAAAGCCGACCAATGCCAGAGCTTGACAAAGGTGGAGGTAGACGCGGCCGTATCGAAATCCATTTCCAAAAATGATGAAGAGATACAGTCCGAACATGACCGCGCCGGCTTCTCCCATCATTGCCATGAAATAGGTGATGCCGGCGTTATCTACGATAATGCCTACGTATCTACGGGATACAGAAACGTCACCAGCCCAGATAATTCGCGCAAGGAGTGCGACAGCAGCAACGGCATATAGAATCGTGGCAATCAACACCTTGCCCTCAACGCCGTCGATCTTGCCGTCGCGAGTGGCGTACCAAATGAAACAGCCTAATACCACCGCTGCAAAAGCCAAGCGAATGAGACCCTGTTCCAGTTCCGGGGGATCTGTGCGGGCATAAAGCGGCTCGACAAAGGCACCCGCGCGTTTTCGCACACTTCGAATTGCGCGGATAAAGCCAAGACAACTGAAGGGACGCTCGTTAGTCATGCGATGTAACCGTCTGAATAGTTAAGCAAAATGCGTGCCAATTCATACAATCCAGCGATTTCATTTCATAACCCCAGTGCGGGGAGACATTGTTAACATACACTTCGTAAGCTTCAAGATGAAACAGCCAAACGACACGAACATGAGTACATCGCTCCATAAGCAAGCCAGCGATCTAACTTTGAGTTTCGTGAAGCCCAATGATTTGCTGTCGGTTCTTGCCTTTTTGTTTGACTATACGCTTTATTTCGGAGCAGTTGCGACTGCAGTTTCGGTGGACGCGATCTGGCTCAAGATTCTTGCATCAGTTGTTGCTGGCACTGCGATTTCGATGTTGTTCATCCTAGGACATGACGCTGCTCACAAAAGCCTAGTTGCGGATCGCAAGTTGAACAAATTGTTGGGCCGACTGACATTCTTGCCGTGTCTACACAACTATACGTTGTGGGTCCTGCAACACAACCGGTTACATCACCAGGCAACTAACGTCAAAGGACTAAATTCCTACTCTCCCTTTTCCTTCGAAGAGTTCAAATCCCTTTCACGCGGTCGAAAAGAACTCGAGCGAATGTTTCGGTCACCCTTCGGCTTCGGGCTGTACTACCTTCAACAGCGCTGGTGGAAGGATAAATTTTTCCCGAGAAACGCAGTGCCACGAGGACTCAAGAAATGGGCCTGGATAGATTTCACATTGTTGTGCGTCTGGGTATTGGGTTTTCTCATAAGTGTGGTCGCGATATCTCATCATGAAGCGGGGTGGACTAGTATTCTGGCTGCGATCTTTTGGGGAGTCCTATTGCCGTTCTTCATTTGGAATCAGCTAATGGGCACTACAGCCTTTCTACAACACACGCACCCGCAGGTTCCCTGGTTTCGCACAGTAGAAGAGGCGCGCGGGGCTTGCTCACAGGAGGAATTAACCATACTTGTTCGTTATCCTTCCTGGTATGACCTTCTTTCTCACAACATCATGCAACACCAGGCGCATCACGTTAATCCTAGAATCCCGTGGTCTCGACTTAAATCTGCGCAGGCGAAGATCTTGACGTTAGGTGGTTCGAATCTCGTAGTCGAAAGTTTCGGATTAAGATACCTCGCGCGGCTGAGCCAATCTTGCCAGGTTTATGATTACGCAAATAAATCGTGGCTAACCTTTGAGGGAAAGAAACCGGCGCCAATCCCAATGTTTGAATTGGGTCTTCCCGAAGTGGAATCGAACCAAGTCGTGAACGAGAATTAATGCGTGTCGGCCAATCACGAATCCCCGTACTGCGCCTGTATCTCTCTCACCTTCTCGATCCCGCTGACAAACGCCTCGACGCAGCGAGGGTCGAAATGCTTGCCCTTCTGCGACTCAAGATAGGCGAACCCTTCTTCGATACTCCACGCGTGCTTGTAGGGTCTTTCGCTGACCAGTGCGTCGAAAACATCCGCCACCGCGACGACGCGCGCCACGATCGGAATATCTTCGCCGTGCAGGCCATTGGGATAGCCTGAGCCGTCGAACTTTTCATGATGGCCGAGCGCGATGATCGCGCCCATGCTCAGGTACTTTGACGGGCTGCCCTTGAGAATGTCGTAGCCGATTCGGGGATGGGTCTTCATCACCGCGTCCTCGTCGGCGGTGAGCGGCCCTTTCTTGAGCAGAATCGAATCGGGAATGCCGATCTTGCCGATGTCGTGCATCGGCGCGGCCACTTCCAGCACGTGCACCGTCTCCGGTGCGAGACCGAGGTTCGACCCGATGAGCGCCGAGTATTTCGCCATTCGCGTGAGGTGATTGCCGGTCGTCTGGTCGCGAAACTCGCCGGCCTTGGCAAGCTTTGCCAGCGTCTCGAGTTCGCGCTCATGGATCTCGGCGATGGACTTGTCGACCTGGTATTGCAGCACACGTGCCTGGTCGGAAAGCACGATCTTGTGCCGGCGTAGATCGAGCAGGTTGGCGCAGCGCGCGCGCGTCTCGTGCTCGTCCAGCGGCTTGATCAGGAAGTCGGTTGCGCCGGCCTCGAGCGCGTCGTAGCGCACTCGGCGATCGTCGACGACCGTAATCACGACGATCGGAACGTCCACGCAATGCGGGAGCGCGCGAATCTGCCGCACGAGCTGCACGCCGTCGAACTCGGGCAGCTTGTAGTCGGTGAGAACCATGTCGACGCGGTTGTTGCGCGCAAACTCGAGCGCACGGCCGGGCGTGTCGAATAGCTCGAGATTGAGCTTGCCGTCGATCTGCCGGACGATCTCGGCGAGCAGCAAACGGCTGCTGAACAAGTCGTCGATGATGAGGACCGTGTTGCGCTGCGCGCGCGCCATGGCGAGCTCGGAGACGACGTTACTCTTTGCCGGGCTTCGAGATTGTGCCGCGCTCATGCTGTCTCGTCAGATCAGGAATGTTTTAGACCACAGACGACAAGCAAAAGCTATGCCGTCGAATCGCTTTGCGCCGATTTGCGGGTGAGCGGTTTATCGCCTGTACCCAATCAAAGATCCGCCCAAGGATGGACAACCGAGCGTTCTTGCCGCATTCACGGTCGTGATTGATCCAGCCCCCTGGTAAATGGTCGGGGCGAAGTGATTCGAACACTCGACCCCCTGCACCCCATGCAGGTGCGCTACCAGGCTGCGCTACGCCCCGACACTAAACCACAAAATTATACCGACAGTCATCCGCTTGGGCGGAGAAGATCGCGAATTTCCTCGATGACCTGCCGTATTTGGGCAGGCGATAGTGCCGTTGACCGGCGCGCATCCGGGGCAGGTGCGCCGCTCAGGCTGCAGGTTCCGGGCGTGGCGCGCACGGCGTCCGATTCCAGCCGGTGTCGCGCGCCATTGATGGTGAAGCCCTGCTCGTAGAGCAGGTCGCGAATGCGCCGGATCAGCAGCACTTCGTGATGCTGGTAGTAGCGGCGATTGCCGCGGCGCTTGACCGGCTTGAGCTGCGTGAATTCCTGCTCCCAATAGCGGAGCACGTGCGGCTTGACCGCACACAGGTCGCTGACCTCGCCGATGGTGAAGTAGCGCTTGGCGGGGATCGGCGGAAGCTCGGCCTTAGCTGCCTGGGCTCGGCCATGGTTCGCGGCTTCGACCATTGCCTTCAGTTTCTGGCTGGCGTGGAACGTGACGACGCGACGCGCGGTGATCGGAATCTCCTCGCCGGTCTTGGGATTGCGTCCCGGGCGCTGCGGCTTTTCGCGCAGCTGGAAATTGCCGAAACCGGACAGCTTGACGCTATCGCCCGACTCGAGCGCGATGCGGATTTCCTCGAAAAAGCGCTCGACCATGTCCTTGGCCTCGCGCTTGTTGAGGCCGAGCTGCTCGAAGAGCAGATCGGCAAGTTCGGCTTTGGTCAGCGTCATGGGGTTCCCGACTGGCGTAACGTCGCGTCGAATCGATTTTGGAGTACCCGCAGCAATCTTCGCCACGGTTCGCGTCGATTTCGGCGTCCGTCAAAGTACGTGCAGTATCTTGCATAAGCACAAGAATTGCAAGGCTTTTTTTCCCGGGATCGATCCCGGCGCCCCGGTAGACGTCAAACAGGGCAATCTCCTCGACATGGGCGGTTTCTCGGCTCTGAAGCGCGTCGAGCACCGCCTGGCCACTGACGTCGTCACGACGACGACGGCCATATCGCGGCGCACGACGGGAAGCTTGGACACGGTCTTCGCCGTACGGAAGCGGCTGCCCGGCGAGCGCCTCCTGATCGATCTCGAAGACGACTGGCGCGCCGGGCAACTCGAACTCGCGCACGAGCCGCGGATGCAGCTCGCCGATCCATCCCGCCGCTTTGCCGTCGATCAGCACGCGCGCCGAGCGGCCGGGGTGCAGCGCCGGGTGGGTTGCCGCTTCGGTTCGTGACCGCTCAGCGGCGACGGCCAGTGCCTCGACGTCGCCCTTGACGTCGAAAAAGTCGACGTCGCGCTTTGCCGCCATCCCACTGCTCGGGCAGCGCTGAACCGAAGGCCAGTCCGCCGATGCGCAGCGGCTGGTCGATCCGCTCGGCATCGCGAAAAAAGCAGCGACCGGTCTCGAAAATGCGCACGCGCTCCTGCTTGCGATTGACGTTGGTGCGCAAGCTGTCGAGCAGTCCGCCCAGCAGCGTCGTGCGCATGACGTCGAGGTTGCTCGCGATCGGATTGAGCACCTTGATCGGCGCCGGGACGTTGCGCAAGTGTCCGCTCCCATGCCGAGCTCGACGAAGCTGAACGTGATCACCTCCTGGTAGTCGCGATCGACCAGGCGCTGGCGCAGTTCGATAGCGGGCGCTCGCCTCTCCGGTGCCGGGCAGCATCGACTGCGGATGAGCCGTGGCGCGGCAGGGATGTTGTCGTAGCCGTACAGTCGCGCGACCTCCTCGATGAAGTCTTCTTCGATCGCGAGATCGAAGCGATACGACGGCGGCGTGACGACGAAGATCGGCGCCCTCGCGCTTGGGCTTGAATCCGAGGCGCGCGAAGATCCCGGCGATCGTCGTCGCGAGGGATCGCGACGCCGAGGAATGCGGGCCACGCGCGCGCACGCGCACGCGCACGGGATCGCGGCGCGGCAGCTTGCCGCCAACGTCGATCAGCTCGCCGGCGCGGCCGCCGCAGATTTCGAGGATGAGCTGCGTCGCGCGATCGACCGCATCGGGCGATCTGCGAAATCGACGCCGCGCTCGAAGCGAAAGCCGGCATCGGTGACGAAGCCGAGCCGGCGCGCCTTGCCCTGGATCACCGCCGGATTCCAGAACGCGCCTTCGAGAAAGACGCGTCGTCGTGTCGTTGCCGATGCCGCTATGCTCGCCGCCCATGATTCCGGCGAGTCCGAGCGGTTTCTTCTCGTCGGCGACCAGCAGCAGGTCGGCGTCCAGATCGATGACCTCTGCCGTTGAGCAGCGTCAGCTTTTCGCCGGCGCGCGGGAAGCGAACGACGATGTCGCCGTCGAGCAGCGCGTCGTCGTAGGCATGCAGCGGCTGTCCGAGCTCGAGCATCACGTAGTTGGTGACGTCGACGACGGCCGAGATCGAGCGGATGCCGCTGCGCTCGATGCGCTGCCGCATCCACGCCGGCGTCGGCGCCGGGGCGTCGATGCCGTCGATCACGCGAGCCGCAAAAGCGCGGGCACGCTCGCGGATCCGTCGACGCGCACTCCGCGCCGTCGCGCTTCGATGTCACGGCGACGGGCGCTATCGGCAGGGGATGGCAGCGGCGCTCCGGTGATCGCGGCGACCTCGCGCGCGAGGCCGAGAATCGACAGGCAGTCGGCGCGATTCGGCGTGAGCTTGAGCGTGAGCACCGCGTCGTCGAGATCGAGCGCATGCGCGCAGATCACGCCGACCGAAGAATCGGCGTCGAGCACCAGCAGGCCCGACGCATCGTCGGACAGTCCGAGCTCGCTGGCCGAGCAGAGCATGCCTTGCGACTCGACGCCGCGCATCGCTGCGCTGCGTATGATCACGCCGCCCGGCAGCACGGCGCCGACCTTGCGCGCAGGGAACGACGCATGCCAGCCGCGACATTGGGCGCGCCGCAGACGATCGCAAGCGGCGCTCTGCTTCGCCGACGTCGACGCTGCAGACGGTCAGGCGATCGGCATTCGGGTGACGCTCGACGGCGAGGATGCTTCCGACCACGACGCCGGTGAACGGCGGCGCAGCGGGCCGCGCGCCTCGACTTCGAGCCCGGCCATGGTCAGGCCGTCGGCGAGCGCGTCGCTGTCGATCGGCGGATCGACAAGCGTGCGCAGCCAGTGCTCGGAGAACTTCATACGCTAATCGCGCTAGGCGAACTGGCGCAGAAAGCGAAGATCGTTTTCGTAGAACAGCCGCAGATCGTTGACGCCGTAGCGAAGCATCGCCAGGCGGTCCGGACCCATGCCGAAGGCGAAGCCCTGATAGCGCTCGGGGTCGATGCCGACGGCGCGCAAGCACGTTCGGATGCACCTGTCCGGCGCCGGAGATCTCGAGCCAGCCGTCGCCGAAGCTCATGTCGATTTCCGCCGACGGCTCGGTGAACGGAAAGAACGACGGCCGGAAACGAACCTTCAGGTCGTCGCGCTCGAAAAAACGGCGCAGGAACTCCGTGAATACCGCCTTGAGATCGGCGAACGTGACATCTTCGTCGATCCACAGGCCCTCGACCTGATGAAACATCGGCGAATGCGTCGCGTCGCTGTCGACGCGATAGACGCGTCCCGGCGCGATGATCTTGATCGGCGGCGCGTGCGTTTCCATGTAGCGCACCTGGATCGGCGACGTGTGCGTGCGCAGCACCATGCCGCCGTCGACGTAGAAGGTATCGTGCATCGAGCGGGCCGGGTGATCCTCCGGCGTATTCAGCGCCGTGAAGTTGTGGAAGTCGTCCTCGATCTCCGGCCCTAGCGCGACGGTGAACCCGAGCGAATGAAACAGCGTCTCGATGCGCTGCATCGTTCGCGTGATCGGATGCAAGCCGCCGACGCCGAGGCCGCGTCCCGGCAGCGAGACGTCGAGCGCCTGTGCGGCCAGCTGCCTTGTCGAGCCTCGAGATCCGCGAGCTCCTCGCGGCAGCGGGTGAGCGCGGCCTCGAGCTTGGTCTTTGCCTCGTTGATGCGCGCGCCCGCGGCCGGTCGTTCCGTTGCGGACAGCTTGCCAAGCGCTTTCAGCAACTCGGTGAGCCTGCCGGTCTTGCCGAGATAGCGCGCCTTGATGTTCTCGAGCGCTGCCGGATCGTCGCATGCGGCGAACTCGGCGAGTGCGGCTGCGGTGATGGACTCGAGCTGGTCCATGAGGACGAGACGCCCTTGCACACACGGCAGGGACGCTGATTCCCCGCCGTATTCTCACTGCGCACCTCGGTGCCGGCGCGCGTTGCCGAAAAAAAGGGAGGCGCTGCCGCCTCCCTCGTTGATTTCCGGAGCTCAGGCCAGAGAGGCTTTGGCCTGCTCCGCGATCTTGCCGAATGCTGCCTTGTCGTGGACCGCGAGATCGGCCAGCACCTTGCGATCGATATCGATCGACGCCTTTTTCAGGCCGTTCATGAACACGCTGTAGCTCATGCCCAGCTCGCGCACGGCGGCGTTGATCCGCGCGATCCACAGCGCGCGGAACTCGCGCTTCTTGGTGCGGCGGTCGCGGTACTGGTATTGCCCCGCCTTCATCACCGCTTCTTTGGCGATGCGATAGACGTTGCTGCGCCGGCCGCGATAGCCCTTGGACTGCGTCGAGGACTTTCTTGTGCCGCGCCTTGGCGGTCACGCCACGTTTTACTCTTGGCATGGCCGGCCCCGTTACGCGTAAGGCAGCATCGCTTTCACCGAGTCCGCATTGGTGCTGTGGACGTTCGTCGAACCGCGAAGCTGCCGCTTGTTCTTGGTCGATTTCTTGGTGAGGATGTGGCGCTTGAACGCCTGCGAGCGCTTGATGCTGCCGCTTCCGCGCACGCGGAAGCGCTTTTTCGCGCCGCTCTTGGTCTTCATCTTCGGCATGACACTTTCCTATTTGCTGCCCACGGCGGTGCTCTCCGGAGGAGAGGCTTTTTGGCTTGCGCCTTTACCGGCTTCGGGCTTGTTCGGGTGATGCTTCGTTACTGCTACTTTCTTCGGGGCCAGCAGCATCACCATCTGCCGTCCCTCGAGCCTTGGAAACTGCTCGACTACGCTGTGCGGCTCCAGGTCGCCTCGAATGCGCTCCAGCAGGCGTATGCCGAACTCCTGGTGCGCCATTTCGCGGCCGCGGAAGCGAAGCGTGACCTTGGCCTTGTCGCCTTCGCCCAGGAACCGGATCAGGTTCCGCAGCTTGATCTTGTAATCGCCTTCGTCGGTACCAGGCCGGAACTTGACTTCCTTGACCTGGATTTGCTTCAGCTTGAGTCTCGCCTCGTGCTGGCGCTTGGCTTCGCGGTACTTGAACTTGCCGAAATCCATGATTCGGCAAACCGGGGGCTCGGCCAATGGAGCGATTTCCACCAGATCGAGTTCCGCAGCTTCGGCCCGTGCAATCGCATCCGCGATCGGCACGATGCCGAGTTGTTCACCTTCCACGCCTACCAAGCGGACCTCCGGCGCATTGATCTCGCCGTTGATCCGCTGTGCTTTGTCCTGGGCTATTGGCTATTCTCCAAAAAAGTAAAAAAATCGGCCGTGTCCCGCTGCCGCCTAGCTGGCGCCGATTGCATCATCGGCGCAATGCCGTCTCGGATTGAAGACGGCTGATAAAGGTATCCAGGCGCATTGCTCCGAGATCCTCGCCGGCGCGGGTACGCACGGCCACCTGTTCGCCTGCATCTCCTTGTCGCCCAGGATCACCTGGTAGGGCAACTTTTGCAGGCTATGTTCTCGAATTTTATAGGTAATTTTCTCGTTACGCAAATCGGTGATGGCGCGCAGGCCGGCGTGCTTGAGTTCCGCTGCGATCTCGCGTGCGTACTCGGCCTGGCGGTCGGTGATGGTCAGCACCGCGACCTGCACCGGCGCGAGCCATAAGGGCAGCGCACCCGCGTAGTGTTCGATCAGGATACCGATGAAACGCTCCAGCGAGCCGACGATCGCCCGATGCAGCATGACCGGGACCTTTCGCGTGTTGTCCTCGGCGACGTATTCGGCGCCGAGGCGCGCCGGCATCGAGAAATCGACCTGCATGGTGCCGCATTGCCACGAGCGGCCGAGCGAGTCCTTCAGGTGATACTCGATCTTCGGGCCGTAGAAGGCGCCTTCGCCGGGCAGCTCGCTCCACGCCACCCCGGACGCCTTGAGCGCCTGGCGCAGCGCCTCTTCCGCCCGGTCCCAGGTCTCGTCGGTCCCGAGCCGCTTGTCCGGCCGCAGCGCGAGCTTGATCGCGATGTCGTCGAAGCCGAAATCCCTGTACACGGCCAGCGCCAGTTGATTGAACGCTGTCACCTCGGACTGGATCTGGTCCTCGCTGCAGAAAATGTGGCCGTCGTCCTGGGTGAAGGCGCGCACACGCATGAGACCGTGCAACGCGCCTGACGGTTCGTTGCGGTGGCACGAGCCGAACTCGCCGTAGCGCAGCGGCAGCTCGCGATAGCTGCGCATGATCGGAGTTGAAGATCAGGACGTGGCCGGGACAGTTCATCGGCTTGATCGCGAAGTCGCGTTTTTCCGACTCGGTGAAGAACATGTTGTCCTTGTAGTTCTCCCAGTGACCGGATTTCTCCCACAGCGACCGGTCGAGGATCATCGGACCGTGCACTTCCTGGTAGCCGTGATCCTGATAGACGCGGCGCATGTACTGCTCGACCTGCTGCCAGATGGTCCAGCCCTTCGGATGCCAGAACACCATGCCGGGCGCCTCGTCCTGCAGATGGAAAAGGTCGAGCTCGCGCCCGAGCTTGCGATGGTCGCGCTTCTCCGCTTCCTCGATGCGGTGCAGGTAAGCGTCGAGATCGTCCTTTCTCGCCCACGCGGTGCCGTAGATCCGCTGCAGCATTTCGTTGCGCGAATCGCCGCGCCAGTACGCTCCTGCGAGACGCGTGAGCTTGAATACCTTGAGCTTGCCGGTCGAGGGGACGTGCGGTCCGCGGCAAAGATCGGTGAACCTGCCTTCGGTGTAGAGCGAGATGTTTTCGTCGGACGGGATCGACGCGATGATCTCCGCCTTGTAGTGCTCGCCGAGGGACTCGAAGTAGCTCACCGCGTCGTCGCGCGGCATCAATCTGCGCGAGACCGGCTCATCCAGGCGCGCGAGCTCCGTCATCTTTTGCTCGATCGCGACAAGATCCTCGGGCGTGAACGGCCGCTTGTAGGAAAAATCGTAATAGAACCCGTCCTCGATCACGGGGCCGATGGTCACCTGCGCGTCGGGAAACAGTTCCTTGACGGCATAGGCCAGGAGGTGCGCAGTCGAATGGCGGATAACCTCGAGGCCGTCGGGATCCTTGTCCGTGACGATGGCCACGCTCGCGTCCCGATCGACGACGTACGAAGTATCGACCAGCCTGCCGTCGACCTTGCCTGCCAGCGCAGCCTTGGCGAGGCCCGGTCCGATCGCGGCGGCCACTTGCGCGACAGTCACTGGCGCGTCGAAATGTTTGACGGCGCCGTCGGGTAATCTGACATCGGGCATGATGAAGGTCCTCTAAAGCAAAAAGTGCGGACGAGCCGCACTTTTTCGCCGAAAAGTCGTGTGCGAACTCGCAGTTCGATCAGTCGGTCTCCCAACGCGTTCGCGGTGTCATAACCATGCCTTTCTCATCTTCCAACTTGATCCGGCCTCGTGAACTGGTAGGCGCGATTGGACTCGAACCAACGACCCCCACCATGTCAAGGTGGTGCTCTAACCAGCTGAGCTACGCGCCTGTTGCTGCCATCAGGCAATTGTAGCGAAGTCCGTCAGTCGCTGCCAGCGCTTCAGCGCGCCTCTTGCGCGCTTATTACGCGTGACGCAATTACAAGATGACTCTCAGCACGCCGACCATGACCGGTTGGTGCACCATGTAGACGATAAGGCTGTGCCGCCCGAGCCAGGTCAGCCATGCGGGTGCGGTTCGAGACAACGGATCCAGGGGCTTGAACCCCCGTGCCGCGAGCCAGTTGCCGAGCGCGACGCCGATCAGCGACGCACCCATCCAGGGAAACAGCGGCACGTAGTCCTCAGTCGGAGGCTTGTGGGTCATGAATCCGATCCAATTCAGCCACCGAGCGTCGAACATCGGCAGCTCCACGATGAGTCCGGCAACGATTACCGCGATGCCCAGCCCCAGAGAAATCCAGGGATGACGCACCAACGGCCAAGCGAGGATCGATGTCACCACGATGCAGTGCAGGATGCCGAAGGTGATGAAGGTCCTGGGAAAGGTCACGTAGCTTGCCGCGCTCACCAGAATCGCGCACACGCCTACAACCGCGATGCGGCGCCAGAACCGGTGCCGGGACATCCCTGCGCGCTCGGCAAGCACGAGGCTCACACCCGCCACCAGCAAAAACATGCTGACGACCACGGTCCGGAACGCGAGCCAGAAAACATCGTTGTTGAAGTCGGCGCGCATGACGTGAAACCAATTCAAGTCGAACAGAAAGTGATAGACGACCATCAGGCATATCGCCGCGCCGCGTATCGCGTCGACGCCGGCAACGCGCGCATGCGACGTGCGAGCCGCGCGTTCGCCGGCCTTCGGCGGCACCCGCGTCCCCTTGTGGGTTTTTGCCCGGCGCCTCGTCACGGCCCTACCGTCCACACGATGCGGTATGCGCCCTTGCCATCCGGGCGGCCGACCATCGAAAGCGCGGCGGCGATCGCATTGCTGCGCTCGGCCTCGAGATTGTCACGCGGGCGAATCAGCGCGTCGATGCTGGCCCCGCCGCCGGCAGTGACGCCGATGGTGCCGGCAATATCGACGTTGCCGCCGGCGTTGGCGATCGTTCCGGCCAGCTTGCCCTCCCGTCCGGCGCCTTCGATGCGGACATCGCCCAATGCGATGCGGACCTCGGGACGCGGTCCGGGAAGGCTGGCATCGAGCCAGCGCGCTTCGAATTGTCCGTCGAGCGCTTCATGCGCCTTCGACAGGCGCTCGATGCCAATCTCGATGCGTCCGCCTGCATCGGTGATCATCGCGGGCGCCCCAGCGGCCATAAGCAACGTGCTCGCGGGCAGCGACAAGGTCAGGTTCCGAACGTCGTATCGATCGCGTCCGAGGACAAACGCGGCCGAAGGGCTGCCTTGCTCGCTTACGGTGCCGTGAAGCTCGGCCCATAGAAGCGGAAGACGCTCGATCTGCCACGCAATGGGAACACGAAGGCTCGCGGCGGGAACGCCCAGATCTCCAGCGCCGTTCCATACCGTTCCGGTGGCATTGGCAATGCGCAAGCGGCCGGCGCTCAGGGTATCGAGGCGGTCATCGACGAGCGTGGCTGGCGCCAGAATCACCAGCCCAAGCGCGAGCGCGGCCACGGCCAGCCCGATCGCGAAGAGCGCGCGCATCAATCGGATGTAATCGTGAGCTCCGCGCGGACCTGGGCGGGCTCCACTCGCGCCGTGGCGTTCAGCTCGACCGGGCGGATGCGGGCGGTGCGCTGCAAATCGTCGAGCAATGCGGAGAGCGCGCCAAACTCGACGGCGTCAAACGTGAGGCGAATCCGTCGATCGTCGACGCGATCGATTGCCGCTTTCAGACCCTGACGCGCAAGCGCCGCGTCGAGCATCGGCCGCACATCACGTGCCGGTAAAGGTGCGTCGTTTCGAGCCCGGCTCGCAATTTCGTCCGCCTGGCGATGCGCCTGCGCCAGCGCGGCCCGCCCCGCGGCCACCTGCCGCGCGAGGCGCTCGGCGTCCCGTGCGACAGGTTGCACGATGACGACCCAGGCAAGGAGGGCCGCCAGGAACGCTGCGGCGGTCGCCCAAGCGGCACGCTCGGCCCGTGTTCGCAACTGCCACCATTGCGTCCAGCGTTCGAGCGCCGGTGGCCGTAGCGTCGTCGCCATCAATCGAGTCCGAAGCGGATGCGAGCGCCCGTCGCCGTCGGTGCGGCGATGCCCACCAAACCTTGCCGGGCCAGCGTTTCCTGGATGCGTCCCGGCTGATTGGCGTCGATCTTCTGCAACTCGATCACCACATGACCGTCGCTGTAACGCAGCGATCGAAGCGCGCCCGGGGGAAGTCCCGCGAGCGCAGGCGCGGCGCGTGCGAGGAGTGGGAGGAAGTCGTCGTCGGCGGCCGATCCCGCGCGGTGCCGAAGGTCCGCCAGACGCCGCGAAATCGCGACCGCAGGCGTGGCGCCCACGACGTCGGGTGCCGCGGACTGCGCGAGCGCGGAGATCTCTCCTTCGATGCGGCTCGATTGCGCCCGCAGCCACAGCCAGTCGCCCACGGTCGCCACTGCGTAAATGCCCAGCGCGGTCGCGGCGATCCACGCGGCAGGTCGCAGCACGCGTAGAGCATCTATCTTCCGCGCAACGGGTGCGGTGTCGTATGTCCCGCTTTGCAGATCGATGGCCGAGGCGAAAGCCTTCGGAGTGGCGCTGAACCAGCGCCACGGCGTACCGGCGATAAATTCGATGCCGGTCTTTGCCTTCGCGCGATCGAGCATCGAAGGCGCCGCGCCGCCGACATCGCATCGAACAACGCTCGGACGCCGTCCTTCGCTTCCAGCGAGCGTGCCGACAAGCTCCTCCGGCGGCTCGCCTCCGCGCGCGGGACCCACCGCGATACTCGCTCCGCGATCGGTGCGGATAAACCCGCCCTGCACGAGCGATGCGGCGCACCAGCACCATCCGCCGGGCGGCGGCGAGGCGAGGTCGCTTTCCAACACGACTCGGTTCCAGCGGATCCCGCAACGTTGCGATTGCTGCGCAAAGGTTTTCATCCAATGATCGGAAACGACCGTCGCGCGCACACTTCCGTCAGCGGCTTGTGATGACGCAGCAACGTGACTGTCTTCAGGCGCGCCGGCGAGCTGATCTTCCAGCGCGTAACGCACCGCGCCGTGCGCGCGCGCCGCTGGCAGCGGCGGCAGCGAGAGCGTCACGAGCCGGCCGTGCGCTGCGGCAATGACCGCTTCGCGCGCGTCGGCACCCGGCCATTCGGCGACTCTTCCCTTGCCCGAGCGCGTGAGATTGCCTGCGGCGTCGAAGAGCGCCCACTCCGCGATTCGATCGGAATCGGGCGGACCTTCGAAATAGACGCGCAGCGTGGTCATGGTTTCATCGTCAAAGCCGTGCGCGAGGATTGTACGCGAGCCGCCATTCGCGTTTCACTCTACCGTCTGCCACACGACGGCAGGCCAGGCCGAGCCGGGCGTCGAACGTTTTAACAACGCGCGTGCGCGGGTGACTGTGTCGCCTTGGCGCGCCTCGATGGAGATCTCGAACCAGTCGCTTTTGACATCGATCGCCGTTTCGTCGACCAGGAGGTCGGGCCGCGGCAGCCTGGATTTGAAATCAGCGATGCTGCCGAACGGCGTCTGGGCTCGCGAGGCGACCAGCTTTGCGGTCGCCTCGGCGTCCATTCCCGACACCAGCGCGCGCAGAACTTCCGCGGGCGCTGTGTTCACATTCAGCGTGGTCGGAGCGTCCAGCGCCGATACATACGGACGCATTCTCGAGATAAGCGCCGTGTCGGCGCCGCGCACCGCCATCAATTCGGCGACTCGCCGGACCGGTGCGTTGGCCGCAAGGCCGGGCGGATTCTGGGCGAGGTACCACGCGTCCTCGGCGCCGCCGGACGCGCTCGACTGAGAGTCGGCATCGACCCAGTCCGAGATCGCGTCGAGGAGTGCCGGCGGCAACGACGCTTGCGAAAAAAGACTCGACAGCGCAGTGCGAGCCGCGATCGGCGTATTGCCGCTGGCCGCGAGGTTGTTGACATTGACCCTGCCCTGCGCGTCGGTGATGTAGCCGGCGATCGAGCCATTTTCGATCGACATGGGCGGGAGGGTCAGCGCCCAGGGCTGGCGCAGATGGACGAGTTGGCCGGGCGCATTCTCGAATACGATTTGCCGTGCCCATTGCACGCCCGCCATGGCAAGCGCTTGCGCCTGCACCTGATCGCGACGATGCGCGTGCTCGCCGATCCAGCGCTGCTGTTGCCAAAGGAGCGTCGCGGCAATCGTCGCCGCGAGCGCGGCGAGCAGCATCGCCATCACGACGGCTGCGCCGCGGACGGACGTCATCGAAGCGCCAGCCACCGCTCGATGACTTCGCCGGACGCGAGCGTAAGCTCGACGCGAACCGCGCGCGGAAGGTCGCCGTTCGCATCGAGCGGCCACGCAAGGACCCACGCACCGCTGCGCGTCAAATAGGTAAGCCGGAACCGCGCAATATCGGTCAGCAAGGGGTAGGCCGCAGGGACTGCAGCGGCGGGTCGATCGTAACCTGCCCAGTACAGGACCTCGATGGCGCCGTCGCGCAAGCGATAGCCTATCCGCTGGCCCGCGCTGCTTGGCTCGAGGACGAACTCGGGCCCGGCGCGGGAGAAAGCCAGCGAGGAATTGCCGGAGCTATCTGCGGTTTGTCCGACCCAAGCCGCCTCGCGCGATTCGCCGTTGCGAGCGGCGCGGGGAACCGCTTGACGCATGTCGCTCTCGAGACGCGCAAAAAAAAGGTCCAGCACGCGCCATCGCGCCGACTCCGCCGACAGACGAGCCTCACTTTCTGTCAGCGATGCGATCGCCCGGTATCCGAGCAACGCGATGACGCTGGTGATCGCAATCGCGATGAGCACTTCGAGGAGCGTGAACCCGCGACGGCGTGACATCGGCGCACGAATCATTGCTGTGCAGACGGGCCGAGGTAGCCGACCAGGTGCGACAAAACGTAGTCGGGTGCAGATGCGTCGGCGACGCTGATATCTATTTTGCGAAACGCGGGATTGGGCGTGCCCGAGATCGTGATGTGCCAGGTGAACGTCGCGCCCGCCTGTGTTTCGTTGCCGCTGCGCTCTCCCACTGCGGGCGTAGGAGCTTCGAGTTGAACTTCGGCCAGGCGATTCTGCGCAACCCACAGCGCGAGCGTCCGAGATTTCAGCGCGGTCGCGCTCTCCGCGCTCTGCGCCACGCTCCGGAATCCGGCGGCCAGGGCGACGGCGAGAATGGCCAGTGCGACCAGGACTTCGACAAGAGTGAATCCTGACCGAAGCGGTCCGCGAGTTCGCTGCCGAAAACTGCGCGACATGCTTTCGAAACTTGGAGGCAACGCGCTATCGCGGGGTAGGATCGGAAACGACGACGCGATTCAGGGGATCGGCCAGAAGAACCACGCGCCACTGATCTGACGCAATCTCGATGGAATAGGGTTCGTTCCGTCCGCTCGCGCGCAGCGGAAGAATGGCATCGGCTGCGACGGGACGGCCGGCGTATTCGCGCGCAGCTGCGGACAAAGGCTCGGGGAGAACATGTGGCGTAAGCACGTCGTCGTCTGAGAGCGCTGTCCACTCGACTCCACCGGCATCCGACCCGCGGCGCCAGAAGCGATACACGTTGCCATTGGCGGACACGCCGATG
The DNA here is from genome assembly GCA_963745385.1 of uncultured beta proteobacterium. GTDB lineage: Bacteria > Pseudomonadota > Gammaproteobacteria > Burkholderiales > Casimicrobiaceae > PALSA-1003. The sequence goes on along the minus strand of CAVUXI010000026.1, from coordinate 85,399 downwards.
GATTCGCTGCGCCACTGCGCGAGAAGCGCGGCATGCTCGAGCGCGGCGGCGAGTTGGCGACTCTCTCGCTCCAGAGTCTGCCGCGGATCGCTTTCCAGGCGCGCGTAGGCAAGGCCGGCCGCGAGCCCGATGACGAGCAGGACGACCAGCATCTCGACCAGCGTGAAACCTCTGAGCCTCCTCCTCGCAGACAGGCGCGCTACAGGTCCCATGATCCGATGTCGGCATCGAAGCCCGTTCCTCCGGGCGCTCCGTCCGCGCCGAAGCTGAAGATGTCGATCTCACCGCGCAAGCCCGGGTTCAGATATTGATAGGGATTTCCCCAGGGGTCTTTCGGCAAGCGCTCCAGGTAACCGTTCGGCTTCCAATTCAGCGGCACGGGCGATTGCGACGGCCTCGTCACCAGAGCGGCGAGGCCCTGCTCGTTCGTCGGATATCGACCATTGTCGAGGCGATAGAGCTTGAGCGCCTGGTTGATGGCGGCGATGTCGTTCTTGGCGGCGATCACCCGCGCTTCGTCGGGCCGCTCCAGCACACGCGGGACAACCAGCGCGGCGAGAATGCCGAGGATCACGATGACGACGAGCACTTCGACCAGCGTGAAGCCGCGAGTGCGGAACAGGAGAAACGCAGAGCGCATGCAACCATTATAATCGCCCGGGTTCATGTCCATTTCGAGGTTCGAAGCGAGTGCGTGTCATCGCATGGATCGTAGTGGTCGCGGCCGCGGCTCTTGGGATGTCCTACTGGTGGGCGACCGAACGGCCGCTTCCGCTGCCGAAATCGCGCTATGCGTTCAGCGTCAAGCCGGGCGCAAGCCTGCGCGCCGTCGCTCACGAGCTCACCGCCGCGGGTGTGCTTCCCGGCGATTGGACGCTGGTTGGCTTGGCGCGGATCAAAGGCTCGGATCGAACGATCAAGGCGGGCAACTACGAGATTGCCGCGGGTACGACGCTCATGCGCCTCCTCGGCAAGCTCACCCAGGGCGATGTGACGCAAACGTCGTTCGTCATTGTCGAAGGCTGGAGTTTTCGCGATCTCAGAACCGCGCTTCGGAACAATCCGGATGTCACGAAGACCATCATCGACCTCTCGGATGCGGACTTGATGAAGAAAATCGGCGCCGGGGAAACCGATCCGGAGGGACTTTTCTTCCCTGATACTTATTTTTTTGCCGCGGGCTCGACCGATGCGGCGCTGCTAACGCGCGCCTACCGGACCATGCAGGAGCGCCTGGCAAGTGCGTGGGCCGCGCGTGCCCCCGAGCTGCCCTTTTCTTCCGCGTATCAGGCGTTGATTCTCGCATCCATCGTCGAAAAGGAGACGGGTCAGCCGGCCGACCGTCCGCTGGTCGCGGCGGTCTTTGTCAACCGGCTGAAGCAGGGGATGCGATTGCAGACCGATCCTTCGGTGATTTACGGTCTGGGCGAACGCTTCGACGGCAACCTGACCAAACGCGACCTGGGCAGCGACAATGCATTCAACACCTACATGCGCGACGGAATGCCGCCGACGCCGATCGCATTGCCAAGCCAGGCATCGCTCGATGCCGTGATGCATCCGCCTGCAAGCCCCTATCTCTACTTTGTCGCGCGCGGCGACGGCTCGAGCGAGTTTTCGGCCAGCCTCGCGGATCACAATCGCGCCGTGGCAAAATACCAGCGCGGCAGCCGCTGAGCCCGAGCTGCATCCATCCATCCATACGACTTCTTCGTTGACCACCGCACCGCAGCGCGGCCGCATGATCAGCGTCGAAGGCATCGACGGCGCCGGTAAGAGCACGCATCTTCCGTGGATCACGGAGCTCGTCGGACGAGCCGGCCGGGAGGTGTGGTCGACGCGGGAGCCGGGGGGCACGCCGCTCGGAGAACGTCTGCGCGAAATGCTCCTGCAGGAGACGATGACCCCGCTGACCGAGACCCTTCTGATGTTTGCGGCGCGGCGCGAGCATTGTCAGCACGAGATATGGCCGCGGCTGGAGGCGGGGATCTGGGTGGTCTGCGATCGTTTCACCGACGCAACGTATGCTTATCAGGGAGGCGGCCATGGCGTGGACGCCAAGCGTATCGCGGAAATCGAGCGCGTCACGCTCGGCGGCTTTCGCCCGGACCAAACGCTTATCTTCGACGTGCCCGCGGACGTCGGGCGCGAGCGCCTCGCCCGCGGGCGGTCGCTGGATAAGTTTGAACGAGAGGAGCCGGCGTTCTTCGAGCGTGTCCGTGCGACCTATCTCGAGCGTGCCGCCGCTGATCCGGAGCGCTATCGCGTCATCGACAGCTCGCTGCCGATCGCGGTTGTGCGCGATGAGCTGGAAGCGCTGCTGAGCACGCTGTGAGCGAAGCGAACACGCTGCCGCCCGGCGTCTCGCAAGCGCTGCCGCCGTGGCAGGAGGATGTCGCCTCGCTCGCGCTTTCGCGGCGCGATCGCTGGCCACATGCGCTTCTCATCACCGGACGCCAGGGTCTCGGCAAACGCATGCTCGCGTTGCACTTTGCGCGCGCGCTGCTGTGCGAGACTCCCGCGGCGGGCGGCAATGCATGCGGTACGTGTCAGGGATGTCTCTACATCGCCCAGGGGACGCACCCCGATTTGCGGGTGATCGAGCCCTACGTATTCGACGACGACGGAAACGCGACACCTGTCGATACGATCGCGATCGATCGAATTCGCGAGCTGACCGAGTTCACGCATTTGTCGGCGCATCGGGGCCGAGGCAAGGTCGGCGTCATCGTGCCGGCGGAAGCCATGAATGCGTCCGCTGCAAACGCGCTGCTCAAAACGCTGGAGGAGCCGCCGGAGCGGACGTACCTTCTGCTCGTGAGCCACCAACCTTCGCGCTTGCCGGCGACCATCATCAGCCGCTGCCTGCGTCTCGCTGCGCCCGAACCGGACCGCGTTTCCGCTGCCGCATGGCTCAAGGCGCGCGGAGTCGATCGGGCCGAGCTCGTGCTCGCGCAGGCTGGCGGGGCGCCGCTTCTGGCGCTGGATCTGGCCGGCGACTCGCTGCAGCAGCAGCGAGACTCGCTCCTCGATGAGCTTGCGCGGCCGGAGCGGCTGTCGCCGGTTGCTTTGGGTGCCCAGATCGACGCGGGACCAAGGGATGGGCGCAAGGCACGGCTCGGCGAAACGCTCTACTGGCTGCTCACTTGGACCGCCGATCTCGCCGCCGTGACTGCGGGCGCGCCGCCGCGCTTTCATCCCGATCGCCGGGAGGCGTTGTCGCGTCTTGCTCGCCGGGTAGCGCGGGTTCCCTTGTTCCGCTATTATCGAGCGCTGCTGCAGCAGCGCTCGCTGCTCGCGCATCCCCTACAGCCGCGACTGGTCGCAGAGGCGCTGCTTTTCGAATACCGTACATTGTTCGCGCGAGGATAGCCGGCATGGCGACCGATCGTTCCAATGGAGGCTCCAGTCCGACGACGGTCGCAAGACCCGGCGTGCTGTCGCTGAACATACGCGAAAAGGCCGCGCTCTATGCCGCATACATGCCGTTCCTGCGCGGCGGCGGCATCTTTATTCCCACCAACCGGGCGTACCAGCTGGGTGAAGAAGTCTTCATGCTGCTTTCGTTGATGGACGATCCTCAGCGTATCGCCGTTCAGGGGAAAGTCGTCTGGGTGACCCCGGAGGGCGTGCAGGGCAATCGCACCCAGGGCATCGGAGTGCAGTTCACGCATGACGAGACAGGGGCGGCGGCGCGGGCGACCATCGAACGCATCCTCGGCGAGACCATGGCATCGAACCGGCCGACCCACACGATGTAGCTGGCGGTACCGAAGTTCGAGCGTTACGCCCCCACGCCCGTAGCCGCGTCTGATTTGCCGTCCCCAACACTGATCTCCCATGTACGTCGATTCGCACTGTCATATCGATTTTCCGGAGCTTGCCGGGCAGCTCCCCGCGGTGCTCGACGCGATGACCGAGAATCGGGTCACGCACGCGCTTTGCATCGGAGTCAATCTTCCCGACCTGCCGGGCGTGCTGTCGATTGCCGCGGAACATCCGAACATATTCGCAAGTGTTGGCGTGCATCCCGACTACGAGGGGGAGACTCCCGAGCCGTCGGTGGAGGACATCTTGAGGCTGGCGGACCGTCCCAAGGTCGTTGCGATCGGCGAGACCGGGCTCGATTACTACCGGCTGACCGGCGACCTGGAATGGCAGCGCGAGCGCTTTCGCACGCACATACGAGCGGCGCGCGCATGCGGCAAGCCGCTGGTGATCCATACCCGGTCCGCGCCTGACGATACGATCGCCGTCATGCGCGAAGAGCGAGCGGGCGACGCAGGCGGCGTGATGCATTGCTTCACGGAAACCTGGGACGTTGCGCAAGGCGCGCTCGAGCAGGGCTTCTACATCTCTTTTTCCGGCATCGTCACGTTCAAGAATGCGCAGCAGATCAAGGACGTCGCTCGGCGGGTTCCGCTGGAGCGCATGCTAATCGAAACCGACTCGCCTTATCTCGCGCCGGTGCCATACCGGGGCAAGCTCAATCAACCTGCCTACGTTCGATACGTTGCGGAGGAGATCGCGCGGTTGCGCGAACTGCCCGTCGAAGAGATCGCGGCAGCGACGTCGGCCAATTTCTTTCGACTTTTTGGAGTCAACGGTGCGACGTAGGTTCCTTACCCGCGCAATCCGCGTTGCATTGCTGGCGGGCGCGATATTCGCTGTGCAGCCGACCTTTGGCCAGGCGCTATACGAGCAGTTTGTGAAAGCGGTGGCGACGGACCGTTCGGACGAGGTCTCGGCCTTGCTCGCGCGCGGCATGGATCCCAATACCGTCGATCCGGAAGGCAATCCGGCGCTCATCGTCGCAGCTCGCGCCGGTTTCGAGCCCACCGTCGATGCACTATTGCGTGCCGGCGCGAAGGTAAACGCCCGCAATCAGTACGGAGACAGCGCCATCATGGTCGCGGCGCTGGGAGGCTATGTCTCTGTCGTGAAGAAATTGCTCGCGAAGGGCGCCGACATCGACCACCCCGGCTGGAACGCGCTCACTTATGCCGCCACCGGTGGCCAGAACGACGTGGTGCGGGTCCTGCTCGATGCCGGCGCCAACGTTAACGCCAGCGGACCGAACGGGACGACCGCCCTGATGATGGCGGTCCGAGGCGGTCACGCTGCCACGGTCGAACTGTTGCTTGAAAAAGGCGCAGATCCCGGCAGGCGAAACGAAAATGGCGCGAGCGCGTTGTCCTGGGCGACGCGTGCGGGTAACGACGCGATTGGAACAATGTTGCGCCGTCGCGGCGCCCGGGAGTAAATTCGCCGCGGCGCTGTTGGGTCAGTCGGGTGTGCCGTCGTGCGTTTCCGGCGACGGAGGATCTGGTGACGCGGCCGGCTGCGGGAGCACCGACGGATCGCCGCCTGCCTCATGGGTGCCTAGCGAAGCGGGCACTTCCGTCGAGAGCGCCACCAGCCTGCGGGCGCCGCTGAAACGGCTGCGCCAATAGCTTGCCGAAAGCGAGACGACCTCGACCTCCCTGCCACGGCTCGGTGCATGGACAAAACGATCCTCGCCGAGGTAGATGCCTACGTGTGAAAAGGGAAGGCTGCGCGTATTGAAAAAGACGAGATCGCCGACTTTGAGGTCCGCGACGGTCACTTTCTTTCCCATTCGCGACAGCTCCTGCGACGTGCGCGGCAGAGAGATCCCCGTCACTTGCTGGAACACATAGCGGACCAAGCCGCTGCAGTCGAGGCCGGCCTCCGGTGTGTTGCCACCGAACCTGTAATCGACGCCGATGAGTCCTAGCGCGAATATCGCGAGATCCTGTGCGCGGCTCCAGACGCGGCTCGGCGCCGACGCAGTGGATGCATCACCCGTGCTGGGTGCGGCTTCGCCGGCGGCGGAAGCGCCGGGCGACAGGGAAAATATTCCGCAAGTCGCTGCGACCGCAAGCGCGCGAACTCGGAAAAGGGACCGGGCATTCATCGCGGGGCTACTGTAGGCGATGTTTCCCTATCTTGCAATCGGCCGACACGGGCTCGGTTTCGTATGCGTGCATCATTTGGATTCCGCGCGACGTCGGCGGGCGTCTTTGGGGTCGGCGATCAGCCTTCGGTAGATTTCAATGCGATCACCGTTCTTGACGACCGCGTCGCGCGCGCAGCGCTTGCCGAAAATGCCTACCGGAGCGCGCGCGAGATCCGGGGCGTCCAGGCCCGCGCCCGCAGCACGCGCTAGCGCTTGCGCCACAGTCGTGCCCTCGGCAAGCCTGAGCTCAACCTCGGTGGCTCGGTCGGGTTCGGCGTAGACCACCGTTACGCAAATCTCGCCGTTCATCGCGGGATTCGATCTCAACTCTGAACAGCCGGGTATACGGATTCCGCGCGCTTGACGAATGCGTCGATGAAAGTCTTTGCGATGTGATTGAACACGGGTCCGACCAGCGCCTCCAGCACCGTGGTCGCAAAGTCGTAGTAGAGCTCGAGCTCGACCTTGCACGCCGCGGGCGACAGCGCACGAAATCGCCACGTGCCGTCGAGACGACGAAACGGCCCTTCGCGGAGCTCAATGACAATCCGCTCCGGCGGGGAATTCCGGTTGGCGGTCGTGAAATTGGCGCGGACGCCGTGATAGTTGATGTCGAGACGAACGATCGGCGCGTCGGGTGTGCCACCGATGAGCTTGGCCCCCGCGCACCAAGGAAGGAACTTCGGATAGTCCTCCGCACGCGCAACCAGATCGAACATCTGCTGCGCGGTGTAAGGAACGAGCACCGACTTGTCGACGCTGGCCATTGCTACAATGGGGGTCCGGATTGTCCAGAAGACTCGAAGTAGGCGCGTCAATGACCATCGTCGAAAACAGAAAAGCCTACCACGACTACTTTGTCGAGGAGAAATTCGAGGCCGGCGTGGCGCTCGAGGGCTGGGAGGTCAAGGCGATTCGCGCCGGCCGCGCACAGCTGAAGGAAGCGTACGTGGTCGTCAAGAATCACGAGATCGTCCTGCTGGGCGCGCATATTACGCCGCTTCCCACCGCGTCGACGCACATCAAGCCGGACCCGACGCGCACGCGCAAGCTTCTGATGCATCGAATCGAAATAAATCGACTCATCGGCAAAGTGGAGCGGGCGGGCTATACGCTCACCCCGCTCAATCTTCATTTCAACAAAGGCCGCATCAAGCTCGAAGTAGGTCTTGCGCGGGGCAAGAAGCAATACGACAAGCGCGAAACCGAGAAACTTCGCGACTGGGATCGTGAAAAGCGGCGCTTGCTGCGCAACCGTACCGGCGACGCGCGCCGTTCACGATCGCGTTGAGCGGATTGGCAGATGTCGATCGCGATACGAGATGCTCGTGACGGAGACATCCCGAGGATCGCGGAGATTTACGCGTTTCATGTCGAGCGGGATATCGGCTCGTTCGAGCTCGACGCGCCGGGGGCCGGGGAGATGGCCCACCGGTATGGCGAGAATCAGGCGAAGGGCTATCCCTACCTCATCGCGCAAGCCGGCGCGGAGGTAGTCGGCTACGCCTACGCCAGCGCTTACCGGTCGCGCCCGGCCTATCGGCACACCGTCGAAGACTCGGTCTACGTGGATGCGGCGTGGTCGAGGCGCGGGATCGGAAGCGCGCTGCTTCGTGCGCTCATCGCGCGGTGTGAATCCGGCGGCTATCGGCAGATGATCGCGATCATCGGCGGGTCGCAAAATGCGGCGTCGATCGCGCTGCACTCGGCCATGGGATTCGAGCGCGCCGGCGTGCTCGCCGCAGTCGGGCGCAAGTTCGACCGGTGGCTGGACACGGTGCTCATGCAGCGCGCGCTCGGAGCAGGCGCGACCACGGCGCCGGAATAGGAGCGAGGCGGATGGGCGCTGACACGAACGCCTTTTCGACGGGCCTGGAGCGCAACGACGCCAACTATGTAGCGCTGACGCCGATCCAGTTTTTGGAGCGCACGGCACGCGCGTTTCCCGATCGCATCGCCGTGCGCCATGGCGGGAGCGCAACCAGCTATCGCCAATTCGAGGCGCGATGCCGCAGATTGGCTTCGGCGCTTGCGCAAAGGGGCATCGGCCGCGGCGACACTGTTGCCGTCCTGGCGCCCAACGTTCCGGCGCTCCTCGAGTCGCACTACGCGGTCCCCGCGCTCGGCGCGGTGCTCAATGCGCTGAACTACCGTCTCGACGCCACCACCATTGCGTTCTGCCTGGAGCACGGGCAGGCGAAAATCCTTATCGTAGATACCGAGTTTGCGCCGGTGGTAAAGGCTGCGCTTGCTCGACTCTCGAGGAGTCTTTCTGTCGTCGATATCGATGATCCCCTAGGGACCGGCGGCGAGCGACTCGGGACGCTGACGTATGAAGATCTCCTCGCCGAGGGAGATCCGGAATTCCACTGGCCGGGTCCCATCGACGAATGGGATTCGATGTGCCTGTTGTACACGTCGGGGACGACCGGCGACCCGAAGGGCGTCGTCTATCATCACCGCGGTGCGTATCTGAATGCACTCGGGAACGCGCTTGCGCTGCGTCTCGGGCCTGACAGCGTGTATTTGTGGACGCTTCCGATGTTTCATTGCAGCGGCTGGACTTACACGTGGGCGGTCACCGCCGCTGGCGGCACGCACGTATGCCTTCGACGGATCGATCCCGCGCAAATCTTTCGAGCCATCCGCGACTTCCGCGTGACCCACTTGTGCGGCGCGCCCATCGTGCTCAACATGCTCGTCAATGCGCCGGAAAGCGACAGGCTCGCGTGGAGCCATGTGGTCGACGTGGCCACGGGAGGCGCCGCGCCGCCTTCGGCAGTGATCGAGGCGATGGAGCGCATGGGATTTCGCGTCACTCACCTGTACGGCCTGACCGAATCGTACGGCCCAGCGACGATTTGTGCATGGCAGGACGACTGGGCCGCATTGTCTCTGGAGGACCGCGCGCGGCGCATGGCGCGCCAGGGCGTGCCGATGCCCACGCTGGCGCAGGCGACGGTGGCCGATCCCGTGACGCAGGTACCCGTTCCCCAGGACGGAGAGACTGTGGGCGAGGTCATGCTTCGCGGCAATACCTTGATGAAAGGGTATCTGAAAAACGAGGATGCGACCCAGGCTGCGTTTCGCGCCGGCTGGTATCACACCGGCGACCTGGCTGTCTGGCATGCCGACAGCTACATCGAGATCAAGGATCGCTCCAAGGACATCATCATCTCCGGCGGGGAGAACATCAGCTCGCTCGAGGTCGAGGAATGCCTGTACCGCTATCCGCAGGTGATGGAAGCCGCCGTCGTCGCTCGGCCCGATACCAAGTGGGGAGAGACGCCTTGCGCGTTCGTTTCCCTCAAGGCCGGTGGGGAAAACACCACCGATAAGGACATCATCGACTGGTGCCGTCAGCACCTGGCCGGGTTCAAAGTGCCGAGAAGCGTTGTCTTCGGACCCTTGCCGAAGACATCGACCGGCAAGATCCAGAAATACCTGCTTCGCGAAAAAGCGAGGGCGCTGTGAGCAGCGAGAGGGGACCCGCGCGCAAAGCGCGTGGGGTCGAGCGCCCGCGAATCGGCGCCAGCCACCGACACGTGGTCGTTGTCCTTCGATCGCGACGTAAGGAGGGGGCGCTATAGCGGCGCGAGCGACCCGGCGCGGGACCCCGTGCGTAGCACGGGGATCGACGGGGAATTGCGAGTCGACGCACGAGGCCGAAGAGCACCATATGTACCCACGCAACTATGAATGAGGCCGACAGCGAGAGGGGACCCGCGCGCAAAGCGCGTGGGGTCGAGCGCCCGCGAATCGGCGCCAGCCACCGACACGCGGTCGTTGTCCTTCGATCGCGACTTAAGGAGGGGGCGCTATGACTACGCAGAGGGAAGTCGCACCGACCGCGACTCGCAAGGCGAGCGCGCATCCGAACATAGCCACGGCGGCGAGCTCGGTGTCAACGCAGAGTCCCGACCCGTTCGTCGCCCATGTTGCGCGCTGCGTCGCGGCGGACACCGGCGCAAAGGAAGTTCAGGTTGTCGGCTGGCGCAAGCTCTCCGGCGGCGCGATTCAGCAAAACATCGCCGTGGACGCCGAGATCGTCGGCGGCGCGCTGCCGGGACGGCATCGATGGGTTGTGCGCACCGACGCGCCGTCGGCCGTTGCGGTAAGCAGGACGCGCGCAGAGGAATTCGCGCTGCTGGAGGTGGCGCATGCCACGGGAGTCAAGGTACCGCGTCCGCTGTGGAGCCACGACGCAGGTGCGTCGTTCCCCGCGTTTTTTGTGATGGAGCGCATCGACGGCGTGGCCGCAGGCCATCGCCTGACGCGCGACGTCACAGACGATTCCACCGCGCTGGTGCGAGACCTCGCGGTCGATCTCGCGCGAATTCACTCGATCGCGCCGCCACGCGCCGAGCTGGCTTTCCTGGGCGCACCCAGCGCCTCGCCGACCCGCGATTTTCTGCGCGCTTGCCGCGACTACCTGGACCATTGGCAGGGAGCGTTCGGAGCAGCGCATCCGACGCTCGAGTGGGGCCTTCGTCATTGCGACGCGTGGCTGCCCGAGGAAACCGGGATCTGCCTGCTCCACCACGACTTTCGTACGGGCAACTATCTCGTGCACGAAGGTCGACTTGCGGCCATTCTCGACTGGGAATTCGCGGGCTGGGGACATCGCCTCGAGGACATCGGATGGTTTTTCGCGCGCTGCTGGCGCTTCGCGCGCCCCGACCGCGTGGCAGGAGGGATAGGCAGCGCCGACGACTTTCTGAACGCCTATAACGCCGCAGCCGGAACCTCGTTTGCGGAGCGCGACACGCGCTACTGGCAATTGCTGGCGCATCTGCGCTGGGCGGTGATCGCGCTTCAGCAGACCGAGCGCCACCTCTCCGGCCGGGAATCGTCGCTCGAGCTTGCATTGACGGGACGTCTGCTCCCGGAGCTCGAGTGGGAGATACTCAAGCTCGTGGAGCGCATAGGCCGTGAATGACCGTCCCGCCGCGATAGAGCTGCTCGCGATCGCCCGCGCGTCGCTGGTCAACGAAGTGCTGCCTTCAGTTCCCGAGCCGATGCGCTACGAAATACGAATGATCACCAATGCGCTGGCGATCGCGGAGCGGGAGCTCGCGAGCCAAGGGGCGGCGGATGCACTGATGCCCGATGCCTCCGCCGCCGCAGCGCGCATTCGGACGCTCGACCTCCATTCGACCGATTACGCAGCGATCGAAACCGGGCTTCGCGACTGGGTGCGCGCGCGCCTGGCGATCAGCAACCCCAAGCTGCTTGCGAAAGGAGCCGCTTGAGCACCGCGACCGACCGGACGGAGATGTTCGCGCCGGGACTGCTTACCGGGCGCGTCGCGCTCGTCACCGGGGCCTCCAGCGGGCTCGGGCGGCATTTTGCGGCGACACTGTCTCGCGCCGGCGCTATCGTTGCAGTGGCCGCGCGGCGCACCGACCGGCTCGATGCGCTGGTCGGCGAAATCCGCACCAGCGGCGGACGAGCCCTTGCGGTCACGCTCGACGTGCGAGATCCCGAGTCGGTGCGCTCGTGCATCGCAGAGATCGTGAGGCAGGCCGGTGGCATCGATGTGCTGGTGAACAACTCGGGCGTCGCGGTCACGAGGCCGCTGCTCGAGACGACGGAGAGCGACTGGCAGGATGTCATCGACACCAATCTGTCGGGTGCGTTTCGCGTTGCACGTGACGTCGCCCGCGCGATGGTCGCGGCCAAGCGTCGCGGCAGCATTGTGAATATCGCGTCGATCCTGGGACTCCGCGTGTCCAAGCAGGTCGCGGGGTATATCGCGTCCAAGGCCGGGCTGATCCGCCTGACCGAGGCGATGGCGCTGGAACTCGCTCCCCACGGCATCCGCGTCAATGCCATCGCGCCGGGGTATATCGTGACCGAGCTCAACGAAGCGTTCCTCACGTCGGAGGCAGGTGAGGCGCAGAAGAAGCGCATCCCGATGCGACGATTCGGGTCGCCTTCGGAGCTCGACGCGGTGCTGCTGCTGCTCGCCTCCGACGCTTCCGCCTACATGACGGGCAGCGTCGTCAAGGTCGACGGTGGGCATCACGTCAACTCTCTCTGAGGCGCGCCGATGGACTACACCCTAACCCCGGTGATCGAGGACTACCGTGCGCGCATCGCGGAGTTCGTGCGGCGCGAGCTCCTGCCTGTCGAGGCCGACCCGCAGAGTTATGACGAGCACCAGAACATCCGGACCGGTCTCCTGGAATCGCTCCGCGCACGAGCAAAACACGCCGGCCTCTGGGCGCTGCAAATGCCGAAGGAGCGGGGCGGGCAGGGCCTTCCCGTCGTCGGTATGGCAGTGTGCTATGAGGAGATGAATTTCTCGATCTTCGGGCCTGTCGTGTTCAACAGCGCTGCACCTGACGACGGCAACATGATCGTCCTCAACAAGGTCGCCACCGAAGCGCAGAAGGCGCGCTGGCTGCAGCCCGTCATCGAGGGCAAGGTCCGTTCGGCCTTCGCCATGACCGAGCCTCATCCCGGAAGCGGCTCCGACCCCTCCATGATGCTCACGAGTGCGACGCGCAAGGGCGACCGGTGGATCGTGCACGGCCGCAAATGGTTCATCACCGGCGGCGACGTGGCCCAGCATTTCATTCTCATCGCGCGCACCTCCGACGACAAGCGCAAGGGATTGACCGCATTCTTGTTCGATCGCGACCAGCCGGGCTGGCGCGTCGTTCGGCGGATTCCGATCATGGGACCCGAGGAGCACGGTGGACACTGCGAGATCGAGTTCGATGGTCTGGAAATCCCCGACGAAAATCGCCTCATGGAGGTCGGCGATGGCCTCAAACTGACCCAGATCCGCTTGGGCACCGCGCGGCTGACGCATTGCATGCGCTGGCTCGGGCTCGCGCGGCGCTCGCTTTCGGTCGCACTGGATTACGTCAAAGTGCGACGGAACCAGGGCAGCGCACTCGCCGAAAGGGAAGGCGTGCAGTGGCTGCTGGGAGACGCAGCGATGCAGATAGAGATCGGCCGGCAGCTCACCATGCGCGCGGCATGGCTGCTCGACCGCGGCGACTATGCCCGCAAGGAAATTTCCATGGCCAAGATTTCGGTGGCCGATACGCTTCAGCGCGCCGCCGATACCGCGATCCAGCTCTGCGGCGCGCGGGGCTACTCCAAGGACACCGTGCTCGAGTGGATCTACCGGTATGCGCGCCAGGCGCGGCTGGTCGACGGCGCGTCGGAGGTCCACAAGATGGTACTGGCACGCTTCCTGATCGACGAAGGCGACGCGTTCTTCAAGTGGTAAGGATCTTGCCTAGCGGCTCTCTTTGAGTAGCGCGCGCGCTGCGGCCACGCCGCTGCGTGTGGCGGCTTCCAGCGTCGCGGGGAATTCATGGTAGGTATAGTCGCCCGCGAGGTAGATGCGCGGGGTAAACATGCCCGCAGTCGGACGAGGCAGGCCGGCAACGCAGGCATACGTCGCGCGGCGCTCGGAAATGACCTGCAGCCAGGAAGGCGCGCCGAGGCCGGCGAGGGAGCGGCGCAGCTGCGAATCGATTGCCTGCGCCAATTCATCGTGGCTGGCGCGCGCGCCGGACTGTTCCGTGCTGATGATGACCGACGCAAGGCCGGCGGGTCCGTCGAGCTGTCCGCGATCGATCAGCCACTGGCCCGGGGTCCCGTCGAGCTTGAGCATCGGCTGCGACAGCGGCAGCGCACGTCCGTACTGGAGATACGCGGTTTGTATGGGTTCGTAGGTAAATGCGCGGACTTTGGCGAGGACTTCGGTCGCGCCCGGTGCGCTTTCAAGCAAGCGCTCGAGCTGGTGCGGCGCAACCGCCACCACGACCGCCGCGAAACGCTCGTCGTGGTAACCGGTCGTGAGAGAGACGCTGTCGTCTTTGGCGGAAACGGCGGTGACGGTCGCGCCCATGCGAATCTCCCCGCCGCGGTCTGCGACATAGGCGGCGGCAGCGTCGGGAAACAGGGTCGATAGATCGACGCGAGGAAAGAGGATGTCGGAATCGCGTGCCCTCGAGGCAAATGCAGCGTCGAGCACGTTGAGGAAAATCTGCGCCGAGGCAACCGATATCGGCGTGTTGAGCGAGGCGATGCACAGCGGCTCCCAAAGCGCCTCGACGACGGCACGCGGCTGTCCTTCCAGCAGGGTGTCGGCGGTCATGTCGGTCGAACACTGAAAGCCGCCGCGGTCGATCCGGCGCACGAACGCTATCGTACGCAGACGATCCCTGAACGAAATACCGCGCGCGAACAGCAGTCCGGCCAGCAGGTTCCAGGGCGCACTCAGAGGCGGCGTCGCCAATCGGAACCCGTCGGAGGTCCTCGATTCGAAGTCTTCGCCGCGCGAGGAGCTCGTGCTCCGCGCCTTCGCCGTGGACCCGCCGCAAAAGCGCAAGCGTCTGCGAATACGCCCCGAGGAGTATGTGCTGCCCATTGTCGATCGTGACGCCGTAGGCCTCGACGCGGCGTGCGCGGCCGCCTAGGGTGCGCGCCGCTTCGAACACTGTCACATCGCGTCCGCTTGCGGCCAGCGTCACGGCCGCCGCGAAACCTGCGTAGCCCCCGCCGATGACGGCGACGCGATCGCTCACGTACGGCGTCCTAATACGACCAAGAGGTCTTCCACGCGATCCACGCCTTGCGCACCGGCGTGAGACTGACGCGACGGTCGAGCACGCGGTAACCGCCGCGGGCAATCTCGTCGAGCAGCGCGCGATAAATTCCCGCCATCATGAGACCGGGACGCTGGGCGCGGCGATCCTGCGGCGGCAGCAGCGTCAGCGCCCGGGCATACGTCTGTCTTGCGCGATCGACCTGAAACCGCATCAATGCCTGAAACGCAGGGGTCGTGCGCGCCTGAAAAATATCGGCCGCACCGACTCCGAAGCGCTCCAGCTCGTCCTGCGGCAGATAAATACGCCCGCGCCGGGCATCCTCGCCGACATCGCGGATGATGTTGGTGAGCTGGAATGCGATGCCGAGCTGTTGCGCGTAGTCGGCCGTCGACGGCTCGGCGTACCCGAATATCTTTGCGGAAAGCAGGCCGACAACTCCGGCAACGCGGTAGCAATAGCGCTCGAGCGTGCTGAAATCGAGGTAACGATTCTGCTCGAGGTCCATCCACATGCCATCGATGACCGATTGAAAATGCTGCTGCGGCAATTCGAAGGCGACGACGACGGGCTTGAGCGCCTGCGCAACCGGATGCAGCGGCGCGCCGTCGAATGCGGCATTGATCTGGGTTCGCCACCAGCCCAGCTTGAGTCGTGCGACAGACGGGTCACTGGCCTCATCGACCACATCGTCGACCTCGCGGCAAAATGCGTACAGCGCGATCATAGCCCGCCGCTTTTCGGGCGGAAGAAAACGAAAACTGTGGTAGAAGCTGGAGCCGCTTTGCGCGGCCTTGTTTTCGCAATACTCGTCGGGGGTCATGCGTTGAACAGTGCCGATATCGCCATCGCCGACCAATCGCGGCGGCGGAGGACCGGTCGGCTGCGGAACACATCGCCGCGTACGCCCTCGATCGCGGCAAGGATCCGCAGTCCGCCTGCGATCACCATGCGAAGCTCGAGCTTGAGGCGCAGCGGTAGAACCTGCGCTAAAGCATGTCCGGATTCGAGCAGGCGTCGAGTGCGGTCGACTTCGAAAGCGACGAGCCTCTCCCACCGCGGGTCGCAATGGCCTGACGCGATATCCGCTTCGCCAATGCCGAAGCGCGCCATGTCGTCCTGCGGCAGGTAGACGCGGCCCTTTCGCCAGTCCACGGCGATGTCCTGCCAGAAGTTCGCGAGCTGCAGTCCTGTGCAAATCGAGTCCGCCTGACGGAGTTGCTCGCTGCCCGAAATCTTGTAGAGGTGAAGCAGGAGTCTGCCGATCGGATTGGCGGATCGGGCGCAATAGTCGGTGAGTTCCGCGAAGTCACGATAGCGGGTCTTCACGACGTCCTGGCGGAACGCGGACAGCAGCGCGTGAAACAGGTCGATCGGCAAAGCGTGGCGTCGGATCTCGCCGGCCAGGCGAGCGAAAAGGGGATCGCGCGGAACCGTGCCCTCGGCGATTCGATCGAGCTCCGAATCGTACGCGTCGAGGCGTGCCAAACGCACCGCGGCCGTGTCGCTTCCCTCATCGGCGATATCGTCGGCACTGCGCGCGAAGGCGTAGATCGATGCGATCGCAGGGCGGATCGAGGACGGCGCGAGCCACGACGCGACGGGAAAATTTTCGTAGTGTCCAACTGACACGAATACGCAGCCGTCACGTGGTAAGAAAGGGACTTTTCCGCTATAATGACGTGTTTCGCAATATCGGCTGCGAAAGTGGCGGAATTGGTAGACGCACCGGCCTTAGGAGCCGGAGCCGAAAGGCGTGAGAGTTCGAGTCTCTCCTTTCGCACCAACAGGGAGCCTTAGAGCGCCCCAAATTTAGCAAGGAACCATCGAGTATGCAAATGACTCTGGAGACGCTCGGGCAGCTCGAGCGTCGCTTGCACGTCGCGGTGCCGATCGAGCAGATCGAGGGCGAAGTACAGAAGCGGCTGGCGAATCTTGCGAAAACGGCCAAGGTGGCGGGCTTCAGGCCCGGCAAAGTGCCGCTCAAGATGATCGCGCAGCATTATGGCCCCCAGGTTCGCTCGGACGTCATTTCCGACACCGTGCAGACGAGCTTGAATGACGCGATACGGGAGCAGAATCTGCGTGTCGCCGGTTACCCGCGCATCGAGCCAAAGCAGGCGGCTGCGACCGATCAGTTCGAGTTTTCGGCGGTGTTCGAGGTTTATCCGGAAGTAATGCTCGGCGATCTGTCTCCGGTGCAGATCATCAGGCCCGTGGCGCAAGTGACCCCTGAGGATATCGACAACACGCTGGACATCCTTCGCAAGCAACAAATTCGCTACGAGCGCGCGTCGCGGCCGGCAGCCCAAGGCGACCGCGCGATCGTGGATTTCACGGGGCGGATCGACGGGATCGAGTTTCCCGGCGGCAAGGCACACGATTTTGCGATCACGCTCGGAGAAGGGCGGATGCTTCCGGAATTCGACGCGGCGCTTTCGGGCATGTCGGAGGGAGAGTCCAAGACCTTTTCGCTGACGTTTCCGAGCGACTATCACGGGAAGGACGTGGCCGGCAAAACGGCAGAGTTCGATCTCGATCTCAAGAGCGTGAGCGTGCCCCGGCTGCCGGACGTCGACGAAGCCTTCGCGAAGCAATACGGCATCGCCAGCGGCAGCGTCGAGGAGCTCCGTGCGGAGATCGGCGAGAACCTCTCGCTCGAGCTCAAGCGAAAGATAGAAGCCGCGCTCAGGAACCAGGTGCTGCGAGCGCTCCGCGAGCACGCGCAGCTCGTCGTCCCGAAGTCCCTGGTCGAGCTCGAAGCTGCCAGTCTGCTCGAGAGGGCAAAGGCGGAGCTCCGGCGGCGCGGTGGCGAAGCGGCGGACTCCAGTCTGTCGGCGGAATCGTTCCGCCCGCAGGCCGAGGATCGAGTCGCCATCGGATTGATCCTCAACGAGATCGTTCGCGCGCATAATTTGCAGGCGAAGCCCGAGCAGGTGCGCGCGCTTGTCGCGGAATCGGCGCAAAGCTACGAGCAGCCCGAGGCGGTGATACGCTGGCACTACGAGAAGCCGGAGCGCCTGAACGAATTCGAGTTCGCGGCGGTCGAACGTAACGTTATCGACTGGGCGCTCTCACGCGCCCGGGTCACTGATAAGTCGACCAGCTTCGCCGCGCTGATGGAACCGGTTGGCGCTTGATCGATCGAGGCCAACGCTTAATTTTGAACAGGAATGGAAGATGAATGCGAGCATGATGCAAGAGCCCACAGGTCTTGGCTTGATCCCGATGGTGATCGAGCAGAGCGGGCGCGGCGAGCGGGCCTACGATATCTATTCGCGGCTTCTCAAGGAGCGCGTCGTTTTTCTGATCGGTCCGCTGGACGACGCAACGGCGAACCTGATCGTTGCCCAGATGCTTTTTCTCGAGTCCGAAAACCCGGACAAGGACATCAATTTCTACATCAACTCACCCGGCGGCTCGGTATCGGCGGGTATGGCCATTTTCGATACCATGCAGTTCATCAAGCCTGACGTGTCGACGCTTTGCGTCGGCATGGCGGCAAGCATGGGCGCATTTCTGCTGGCTGCGGGCGCCAAGGGCAAGCGGTTCGCGTTGCCGAATTCCACAGTCATGATTCATCAGCCTTCGGGCGGCTTCCAGGGCCAGGTGTCCGACATCGAGCGCCATGCCCAATACGCCATCGACCTCAAGCGCCGGTTCATCGATCTGATGGTCAAACTGACCGGGCGGACCACCGAACAGGTCGAAATGGACCATGACCGGGACCGATTCCTGACGGCGGAACAGGCAGTTACGTACGGAATCGTCGACAAAGTCTTGCAGAGCCGGGGCGAGCCGAAGTAAAGTGTAATCGCCCTGGAGACCCGTCCGGGGCGCGGAGACGGCTTCAATGGCGGAAAAGACGTCGGGCGACAAGCTTCTTTATTGTTCCTTTTGCGGCAAGAGCCAGCATGAGGTGAGGAAGCTTATCGCCGGCCCTTCGGTGTTCATCTGCGACGAATGCATCGAGCTTTGCAACGACATCATTCGCGAAGAGGGTGCGTCGGCTGACGCGACCCGGCCCGACAAGAACAAGCTCCCTACACCGCACGAGATCCGGCAGATCCTCGACCAGTATGTGATCGGCCAGGACCTGGCGAAGAAAATCCTGTCGGTCGCGGTCTATAACCATTACAAGCGGCTGGACACCAGCGTCAAGGAAGACGACGTCGAGCTTGCCAAGAGCAACATCCTTCTCATCGGTCCGACCGGGTCAGGCAAGACGCTGCTGGCGCAAACGCTCGCGCGCCTGCTCGACGTCCCGTTCGTGATTGCGGATGCGACGACACTGACGGAGGCGGGCTACGTCGGCGAAGACGTCGAAAACATCATTCAGAAGCTGCTCCAGAAGTGCGATTACGATATCGACAAGGCGCAGCGCGGCATCGTGTACATCGACGAGATCGACAAGATCTCGCGAAAAAGCGACAACCCCTCGATTACTCGCGACGTCTCGGGAGAGGGCGTGCAGCAGGCGCTGCTCAAGCTTATCGAGGGCACGATCGCATCGGTGCCGCCGCAAGGCGGCCGCAAGCACCCCAACCAGGAATTCGTCCAGGTCGACACGACGAATATTCTCTTCGTATGCGGCGGGGCGTTCGACGGACTCGAAAAGATCATCCGCCAGCGCACGGCGAAGACAGGAATCGGCTTCGGCGCCGAGGTGGCGAGCCCGGACGATCGGAAGGACATCAGCATTCTCCTGCGCGAGACCGAGCCGGAAGATCTCATCAAGTTCGGATTGATTCCCGAGTTCGTGGGTCGGCTGCCGGTGGTCGCAACGCTCGAGGAGCTCGACGAGGTCGCGTTGATCCAGATACTCGTCGAGCCGAAGAACGCGTTGATCAAGCAATACCAGAAGATGTTCCGCATGGAAAACGTAGAACTCGAGGTTCGCGAGCCCGCGCTGCGGGCGATCGCCAGCAAGGCCCTCGCGCGAAAGACCGGCGCACGCGGTCTGCGCTCCATACTCGAGCAGGTCCTGCTCGACGTCATGTACGACCTGCCCTCCCAAACCAATCTTTCCCGCGTCGTGGTCGACGAGGCGACGATTGCCAACGACGGCAAGCCCCTTTTGATGTTCGCCGAAACGCCCAGGGTCGTTGCGGCGCACTCTTAGGCAGTCCCGACCGGGAATGCCGCTTTTCGGCGGCGCCGGGCATCAAGCATCAACTTGAACTGGGTGGGGTTTGCCCCCACCTGCGCAATACGGTCTACATCCTCATGATTGGAATGCGAGCAGAATGGGTACCGACATAAAGAGCCTTTCCACCGAGCTGACGACGTTTCCGCTGCTGCCGCTGCGGGATGTCGTCGTTTTCCCGCACATGGTGATTCCATTGTTCGTGGGGCGCCCGAAGTCGATCAAGGCGCTCGACATGGCGATGGAGGCCGGCAAGCACATTCTGCTTGCGGCTCAGCGCTCCGCCGCGAAGGACGAGCCTTCGGCGGACGATCTGTACGACATTGGCAGCGTCGCGACCGTGCTCCAGATGCTCAAGTTGCCAGATGGCACCGTTAAGGTTCTGGTCGAGGGAACGCACCGTGCGCGCATCCTGCACATCGACGACAACGGTGAATATCTTTCCGCCGACGCGACGGTTCTCGCGGGTCTTGAAACCGGCGCACACGAGATCGAGGCGATGCGGCGCGCATTGCTGTCGCAATTCGACCAGTACGTGAAGCTCAACAAGAAGATTCCGCCCGAGATCCTCACATCGATGTCGGGAATCGACGACGGCGGCCGGCTTGCCGATGCGATCGCGGCCCACTTGCCGCTCAAGCTCGAGCAAAAGCAGGAAATCCTCGAGATGCAGGACGTTGGCAAGCGTCTCGAACACCTGCTCGGTTTGCTCGAAGGCGAAGTCGACATCCTTCAGGTCGAAAAGCGTATCCGTGGGCGCGTCAAGCGCCAGATGGAAAAAAGCCAGCGCGAGTACTACCTGAACGAGCAGGTGAAGGCGATTCAGAAGGAGCTCGGCGAAGGCGATGAAAACGCCGATCTCGACGAAATGGAAAAGAAGGTCAAGGCCGCAAAGATGTCGAAGGAGGCCGAGACCAAGGCGATGACCGAGCTCAAGAAGCTCAAGATGATGTCGCCGATGTCAGCCGAAGCCACCGTGGTTCGCAACTTCATCGACACGCTGCTGGGTCTTCCGTGGAAGAAGAAGAGCAAGATCAACAAGGACCTCGCCAACGCGGTGAAGGTTCTCGACGCCGATCATTACGGCCTCGAAAAGGTCAAGGAGCGGATTGTCGAGTATCTCGCAGTGCAGCAGCGCGTCGACCGGCTGAAGGCGCCGATATTGTGCTTGGTGGGCGCGCCCGGCGTGGGCAAGACCTCGCTCGGCCAGTCGATCGCCAGGGCGACCAACCGGAAGTTCGTGCGCATGTCGCTGGGCGGCGTTCGTGACGAGGCGGAGATCCGCGGCCATCGCCGTACCTATATCGGCTCGATGCCTGGAAAGATCCTGCAGAACATGACCAAGGTCGGCGTCAGGAATCCCCTGTTCCTGCTCGACGAGGTCGACAAGATGGGAATGGATTTCCGGGGCGACCCGTCATCGGCGCTGCTCGAGGTGCTTGATCCCGAGCAGAACAACACGTTTGTCGACCACTACGTCGAGGTCGAGTACGACCTTTCGGACGTGATGTTCGTCGCGACGGCAAACACGCTCAATATTCCTGCGCCGCTGCTCGACCGCATGGAGGTCATACGCCTGTCCGGCTACACCGAGGACGAGAAGATCGCGATCGCGCGGCAGTATCTGGTTCCGAAGCAGATGAAGAACAACGGGCTCAAGGCCAACGAGCTCCATATTGCCGAATCGGCGTTGCGCGACATAACGCGCTACTACACGCGCGAGGCGGGCGTACGTGCGCTGGAGCGTGACATATCCAAGATCTGCCGCAAGGTGGTCAAGGGACTCCTGCTCAAGGCGAGCGAAGGCAAGCCGCGCGCGGCGAAGCACCCGGTGGAAGTGAGCGCGAAGAATCTCGACAAATATCTTGGCGTGCGCCGTTTTACCTACGGCATCGCCGAGAAGAAAAATCAGGTTGGACAGGTGACCGGGTTAGCCTGGACCGAAGTCGGCGGAGATTTGCTGACCATCGAGGCAGTCGCTCTACCCGGCAAGGGTAAGACGACGACCACCGGCAAGCTGGGTGACGTGATGAACGAGTCGATTGCTGCCGCGCTGTCGGTGGTTCGCCATCGCTCCAAACAGCTCGGCGTCGCCGCGGACTTCTATCAGAAGACCGATCTTCACATCCACTTGCCGGAAGGCGCGACGCCGAAGGACGGGCCGAGCGCGGGAACCGCGATATGCACCGCGATCGTTTCGATATTGACGAGCATTCCGGTCCGCGCGGACGTGGCGATGACGGGTGAGATCACTCTGCGAGGCGAGGTGCTGCCAATCGGCGGCCTGAAGGAAAAGCTGCTCGCGGCGGGTCGCGGAGGTATACGTCAAGTGCTGATACCCGAGGAGAACGTCAAGGATCTGGTTGAGATTCCGGACGAGATCAAGAACCGACTCGAGATTCACCCAGTGCGCTGGATCGAGCAGGTGCTCGAATACGCGCTCGAGCGGCACCCTGTGCCTTTGTCGGAGTCGGCCACCGAGGCACCGACGGTTCCTACCGCGCCTGTCGAAGAGCCCGCGGCGGTTATCAAGCACTGATCCGCCGCACATTGCCGTCAAAATCGCCGCGAATTAATCCGCGGCGATTTTTTTCCGCGTCGCATTGTGTGTGCTCGCCGGAAAGCGCTTGACACAATGATTTCGCGATTGCTATAAAGATCTTCTCGAGATTGCAGTCTGTCTCACCCCCAACACTTTTGCTTGCGCCGGTACCCGGGTCGTCACGCGGCCCGGCGTTCCTCCGCTTTCGACCTTGTCCGGTATTTGAAAGGGGACATTCGTGAATAAATCGGAATTGATCGACGCCATCGCCAAGCACGCGGATATCTCGAAAGCGGCGGCGGGACGCGCGCTCGACGCGACGGTAAATTCCATCGCCAGCTCGCTCAAGAAGGACGACATCGTGACGCTGGTTGGCTTTGGATCGTTCTACGTTGGCAAACGAACCGCACGACAGGGACGCAATCCGCGGACAGGCGCCGCGATCAAGATCAAGGCGGCGAAGGTGCCGAAGTTCCGCGCTGGCAAGGCTCTCAAGGATTCGGTAAACTAGGTGGTTAGGTGCCACGCGCGTATCAGGCAAAGATGCACGCGCGGGCAGAGGGTGCTTAGCTCAGTTGGTAGAGCGTCGCCCTTACAAGGCGAATGTCGGGAGTTCGAGCCTCTCAGCACCCACCAGAAGACGAAATCCCGGAGTGGTAGTTCAGTTGGTTAGAATACCGGCCTGTCACGCCGGGGGTCGCGGGTTCGAGTCCCGTCCACTCCGCCATCCCATTGCCGCCAGCACCGCGCGAAGCGCATCGCATGCGCTCCGCGAACGCTGCCCTAATAGGCTGGGAATTCTACTCGGCGCGCGAGTCAATCATCGTCGTCGCCGATGGGCCCAGCGCGCCGCGAATCTCGCCGCTGGAGTGCCCCGTTGTATGCACGTTACATAGGCGGCGCCGGCGTCGGTATCGATATCCGACGCAGGCGGCCCGGGCAGCAAGAATCGAGAAGCTGCTCCACCGAGCATTCAATCGGATTTCGCGGGAATCAAAAAGAAACGGCGGCATCACAGCCGCCGTTTCGAGATCGGGACGGGTTTTTATCGCAGCTTGCGACGCAGGAACCCAAAACCGACCAGCGCGACGCCAAGAAGAGCGAGCGTGGACGGCTCCGGGACCACTGCCACCGCGTTCAACTCGAACCAGTTAAACGCGATGAAGTCGTTGTTGTTGTTGTGGTCGAGGTGCAGCACGACCTGATGGGCGAGGTTGGCTGCCGCCAGCTCGGCCGCCGACAACACGAAGCTTCGCGTGGTCGTGGTCTGAAATCCGTCGTCGAAGCAAAAAGGCAATGCCGTGCCATTGATAGCCGCCAGCGTTGCACCGAAAGCGGTGCACTGGAAATCGCCCATCGCCACGGTCAGCGTTGCCGACGTCAGCGTTCCTGTGAATCCGAAGATGACATCCGCAGTCTGGGTAACGCTCGGGCCGAAACCTGGAAACAGCGTGCTGTAGGAGTCGGTTATCTGGGCGCCATTGGTGGCCCCCATTTCTGCCGCGCTGCGTCCGTCGTAGCCGGTGCCGGACGGTCCCAGCCCGGGCCATATGCAGGTACCGCTGTCCGAGCAGCCTGCGATACCACCGTAATTGTCCTTGTCACCTACGAGTATATCGATCGGCCCCGCGTGTACCAAGGCCGTCAGTCCCAAGGACAAAGCGGTTGCCGCAAGCAAAATTCCGCATCTTTTCAACATGGCTTACCTCACAATTTCGCGCACGGGTTCAACATGGCGTTACGTTGAACCGCGTCCTACTCATCCCTGAGTGAGCAAGTATCGTGCATGCGGACACTAATATTTATATATCAATGAGTTGCCAAAGCTTGGACTGTAGTAAAATATGCAACTGTAAATTTTTTCGACAGCTTCCTGTAAGGAAACGCAAGTGTACCGCTCAAATCCTCCATGACAGCTAACCGTATAAAGCAAGTCGAACCTTTGGAATGCCTGGCATCATCCCCATTTTGCCAACATTGCACTCTGCCCGAGCGGGCGCTGGCGTGGATCGGCCAAAACGGCTAGGATGCGCCGCGCGAAGCGCGAGCCACGTACGGCGCCGCAACTCCGCGAAAAGG
Organism: uncultured beta proteobacterium; assembly: GCA_963745385.1. Taxonomy (GTDB): domain Bacteria; phylum Pseudomonadota; class Gammaproteobacteria; order Burkholderiales; family Casimicrobiaceae; genus PALSA-1003. The sequence goes on along the minus strand of CAVUXI010000026.1, from coordinate 61,082 downwards.
ACGCCCGAAATCGCTCCGCTTTGACCGGTTGACACAGTTACCTGCCGAGCTGGCCGGCGGAACCGCGAGCCTAACCTTCTGATGACCCAATGCCATGTTTGATTTTGTCCACCGCAAGAAACGCGTCGTCCAGGTCATCCTGGCGCTGATCACGCTACCGTTCGCCTTCTTCGGCGTGGACTACTATTTTCGGAACGCAAGCTCGGTCACCGAAATCGCCAAGGTGGGAGGCGACCGCATCACCCAGGCGGAATTCGCCGACACCCTTCGTGACCAGCAAGACCGGATGCGTCAGCAGCTCGGCGCGAACTTCGACCCCGCGCTGTTCGACAGCCCCGAAGTCCGATATTCGATCCTGGACCAGATCGTCAGCCAGCGATTGCTCGAGGGTCAGGCGCGCCGAGACAGTTTTAGGGTCGCCGACGCGCAGCTGGCGCAATTCATCGGCGCCTTGCCGGCCTTTCAGGAAGAGGGCAAGTTCTCCCGCGCGCGCTACGAGCAGTTGCTCGCTTCACAGAACCTGACTCCGCTCATGTTCGAGCAGCGTCTCCGGCAGGAACTGACTTTGGCGCCGCTGCAGGAGCCGCTTGCGAACGCCAACATCGTCGCACGCAGCAACGTCGAACGCTACCTGTCGCTGGCGGAGCAGCAACGCGTCGCCTCGTCGGCTTCGATCGCCCCCGACGCCTACCTGAAGGAGGTCAAGATCGATGACGCAGCGATTAAGGCCTTCTATGACGGCAATCAGGCCGCCTTTCAGACCCCCGAAGAGGTCAAGATCGAATACGTCTCGCTGACGCCCGAGGCGGTGTCCGGGCAACTTGCAGTGGACCCTGCCGAGGTCAGGAAGGCGTACGACGACAACCTCAAGCTGTACAGCAAGCCCGAGCAGCGCCAGGCAAGTCATATTCTGGTCGCCGTCAAACCCGACGCAAGCGAAGAGCAAAAGGCGGCGGCGAAGAAGAAAGCGGAGGATATTGCAGCTCAAGCACGTAAGAATCCCGCGCAATTCGCCGATCTCGCCAAGAAGAATTCTGACGATCCGGGCTCCGCAGGGCAGGGCGGCGATCTCGGCGCGTTTGCGCGCGACGGCTCGATGGTCAAGCCCTTCGAAGACGCGGTGTTCAGCGCGAAGCAAGGCGACATCGTCGGGCCGGTGCAAACCGACTTCGGCTGGCATGTTATCAAGGTCACGTCGATCCAACCCGGAAAGACCCTGAGCTTCGACGAAGCGAGACCGGCGATCGAGCAAGATCTGAAGCGGCAAAAGTCGAGCAGAAAATTCGTGGAGACTGCGGAGCAGTTCCAGAACCTGGTCTATGAGCAATCGGAGTCCCTGCAACCTGCCGCGAAAGCGCTCAACTTGCAGGTGCAGACGACGCCGTTCCTAAGCCGTGCACAGGTGCAGTCGCTCGGGCGTAACAATGCGAAGTTCGTGCAGGCTGTCTTCAGTCCCGACTCGCTGCAGAGCAAACGCAATACCGAGGCGATCGAAGTTGCCCAGAACACGCTTATGGCCGCTCGCGTGATCGAGCACAAGCCGGCGGCCCCGCGTCCATTTGAGGAGGTGAAGATGGAGATCCGGCGCCAGCTCGAGCGCAGCGCCGCGAGCGAGCTTGCTCAAAAAGCGGGGAAGGAAAGGCTCGCCATGCTCGAGCAGGGCAAAGATGCGGGCTTGTCGTTCGGAAAGCCAGTGACCTTGACGCGAAATCAACCGCAACCCGGCTTTCCACCGGACGCGCTCGTCAAGATATTTCAGGCGAGCACCGCCAAGCTCCCGACCTATCTCGGTCTTCCAGGCGAGCAGGGAGCCTTCGCGATCTATCGTGTGGAAAAAGTCGTGCCGCCGTCGGCGCCGGACGCCGACAAGCTGACCGCAATGACCGCGCGCGTCGCGGACCAGGTAGGCCGCGAGCTCGTCACCTCTTATATCGCGAGCCTCAAATCCAAAGCGGACGTGAGGATCAACCAGGCCAATCTGGAGAAAAAGTAGCGGCGCGAGCCCACCCGGTGCGGGGCCCCACGCAGAGCGTGGGGATCGAGACGCCTAGCTAGTCGGCAGCGGCGGACAGTTCAGATCGCGAAGGATCTTCTGATTTTCGCCGATCGCCTTTTCGCGATCGGCAGGTTCGTAGAATGTCTTCTCGCCTTTTTCGTTGTACCGGTAAACGGCGAGATCCTCCCGCAGCGTCTTGATCCGGCCGCGGGCTTGGGCGCATTGGTCGACCTTCTTCTTGGCGTCCTGCTGATCCTTCGCGACTTTCGCGGCGTCGTCTATACGCTGCTGCTGGCGCTTTTTGATCTCCGCATCCTTGTTTGCCATGTCCCGAACGGCATTGGGATCCGCGGGAGCGACACTCGCGTTGAGACGTTCGGGCTTGGCGCCCGGCGGCGGCTGGTCGCCGTAGACGGTGCGTCCATTCTCGTCGATCCATTTGTAGAGCACCGCGCCAGAATCCAGCGAAACCAGCGCCGTCGTCAAACCCAAAGCGGCGGCGATGAAAAGCGAACGGGACGGCAGCATCCGGTAAATCCGTTTAGACGCGAATCATGACAAGGTAATGCCAATGCGTGCCCAGCGTCAACCGGATGCCGCCGAGCGGGAAGCAGGAACCGTTTACCGGTAGGGTACAGGCGCGTATAATCCGGTTTTGCGCATAGGAGAAATTCACGATGCGTGTCGTTCAAAAAGCTCTCACTTTTGACGACGTTCTGCTTCTTCCTGCCCATTCCTCAGTTCTTCCGCACGATGTCTCTCTGCGGACGCGCCTCACCCAGACCATCACTCTGAACATCCCGCTGCTGTCGGCGGCGATGGATACCGTCACCGAAGCCCGCCTCGCGATCGCGGTCGCTCAGGAAGGCGGCATGGGCATGATTCACAAGAACATGTCTGTGCAGAAGCAAGCCGCGGAGGTCGCCAAGGTCAAGCGATTCGAGAGCGGCGTGGTCAAGGATCCGATCACGATTCCTCCGACGATGACGGTCCGGGAAGTGCTCGCGCTTACAAAAAAACATCGCATCTCCGGGCTGCCGGTCGTCGACGGAAAGAAAGTCGTCGGGATCGTCACCAACCGCGATCTTCGATTCGAGACCCAGCTCGATCAGCCCGTGTCGAACATCATGACCAAGGGCGACAAGCTGGTCACTGTTCCGGAGGGGACCGAGCTCGAGCACGCAAAGGAGCTGATGCATAGGCATCGGCTGGAGCGAGTGCTCGTGGTCAACGACCAATTCGAGCTCAAAGGGCTCATTACCGTTAAAGACATTCTCAAATCGACCGAACACCCGCTTGCAAGCAAGGACCTGCGGGGTCAGCTCCGCGTCGGAGCGGCCATCGGCACCGCCGGCGACACCGACGAGCGTGCCGAGGCGCTCGTGGCCGCGGGCGTGGACGTGCTGGTCGTCGACACCTCACACGGCCATTCAGAAGGCGTTCTCGAGCGCGTCCGGTGGGTCAAGCGGAGATTTCCGCAGGTACAGGTCATCGGCGGAAACGTTGCCACCGCAGACGGTGCCCGGGCGCTTGCGGAAGCAGGCGCCGACGCCGTCAAGATCGGCATCGGGCCCGGCTCGATTTGCACAACGCGTATCGTCGCCGGCGTGGGTGTGCCGCAGATCTCCGCGATCATGAACGCGCTCGGGGGCGTGTCGGGGCTGGACATTCCGCTCATCGCCGACGGCGGCATCCGCTACTCGGGCGATATCGCAAAGGCGATCGCGGCGGGTGCGTCTTGCGTCATGCTGGGCAGCCTATTCGCGGGAACCGAGGAGTCGCCGGGGGAGATCGAGCTGTTTCAAGGCCGCTCGTACAAAAGCTACCGCGGGATGGGATCGCTCGGCGCCATGCAGCAGGGATCCGCGGACCGCTACTTTCAGGACACGGAAGGCGAGGGCGAGGACGAAAAGCTGGTGCCGCAGGGCATCGAGGGACGAGTCCCCTACAAGGGTAGCCTGGTCGCCGTGATCCATCAGCTCATGGGCGGCGTCCGCGCGGCGATGGGGTACTGCGGCTGTCCGGCCATCGACGACTTGCGCAGCCGCGCCGAATTTGTCGAGATCACCTCGGCGGGGATGCGTGAGTCGCATGCGCACAACGTGCAGATCACCAAGGAAGCGCCAAATTACCGGGTCGAATGAAGCTGGCATCCGTAGGTGCTGCGCGTCCCGCTTTCGTTCTCGTATCCCTGCTCGCGCCTGCCTTCGTCGCGGCCGTCGCATTCGGAGCGGCTAAGCTCGTGCAACCCGCGGCGGAGACGCCTGATGCGTGACGCGGATCGCAGCGCGCGCCGTCGGGCAAGCATGCCGTTTATCCTGATTGTCGTCTTTATCGATGTTCTGGGCATAGGCATCGCGTTGCCGGTACTGCCCATGCTGGTCGGCGAGTACACCGCGACCCGCGAGCTGCAGGCGTACTGGTACGGTGCGCTGGTGGTCATTTATGGCGTGATGCAGTTTTTCTGTGCGCCTCTGCTGGGTGCGCTCTCCGACCGCTTCGGGCGCCGGCCCCTGCTGCTGTGGTCGCTGTTCGGCCTGGGTCTGCATTTCCTTCTGCTTGCGATCGCGCCGTCGCTGCCGCTCATGCTGCTTGCGCGCATCGTCGGCGGAACGGCGGGCGCGAGCTTCTCGGTAGCGAATGCGTACGCATCGGACGTCACGCCGCCGGAGCAACGGGCGAAAAGCTTTGGCCTCGTGGGCGCCGCATTCGGTCTCGGATTCATCTTCGGGCCGGTGCTGGGCGGATTGCTGGGCAGCGTGGATTTGCACCTCCCCTTCTACGTTGCGGCGGGACTCTCGCTCGTCAACGCGGCGTACGGATTCTTCGTCGTCCCCGAGTCGCTGCCGCGGGAGCGGCGTGCGCCCTTCTCGCTAGCCAAGGCGAATCCGTTTTCGGCGCTATTGGCGCTTGGCCGTCATCGCGAAGTCGGCAGCCTGGTCGTCGTATTCGCCCTGGTCATACTCGCGCAGCTGATGCTCCAGACGACGTGGGTGCTGTTCACGCACTTCCGGTTCGGGTGGGGTCCGCGCGAGAACGGATTCGCGCTTTTCTGCGTCGGACTGGTTGCCACCGCCGTGCAGGGCGGACTCCTGGGAGGCTTGCTTCGGCGCTTCGGCGAGGCCCGCGTCGCGCTGTGGGGACTGTCGACCGGCGCAGTCGCATACGTGCTCTACGGACTGGTTCAGCAGGGGTGGATGATGTACGCGATCATCGTGGGCAACTTCCTGTCGTTCGCGGCGGGGCCCGCGCTTCAGGGCATCGTCTCCAACGCGGTGGGGCCTCGCGAGCAGGGCGTGACCATGGGCGCGCTGACTTCGATCAACAGCATCATGTTCGTGTTGGCGCCCTTGATCGGGACGCCGCTCCTGGCACGCGTAAGCAGTCTGCCGCCGAGCGACTGGCGGGTAGGCGCGACCTTTTTCGTCAGCGCGGCGCTGCAGGCAGTCGCATTCTGGGTCACGCGCCGCTATTTCTCGCTGCGTCCGATAACCAAGGCTGCATAGCCCACGCAGATGCACTGCAAGATACTCATCCTCGATTTCGGAGCGCAATACACCCAGCTCATCGCGCGCCGCGTGCGCGAGCTCAACGTCTATTGCGAAATCCATCCGTTCGACGTGCCGGACGCGCTCGTTCGAGATTTTTCACCCGCCGGGGTGATCCTTTCGGGCGGGCCCAACAGCGTCGTCGAGGGCGATACGCCGCGTGCGCCCGAGATCGTATGGACTCTCGGTGTGCCGGTGCTGGGAATCTGTTACGGCATGCAGACGATGGCAGCGCAGCTCGGGGGCTCGGTTGAAAACGGAGCAACCCGGGAATTCGGCCATGCCGAGGTTCGTGCGCGCGGGCACGGGCGGCTCCTGCGCGACATCCAGGATCGCAGCAGCGACGCAGGACACGGATTGCTCGATGTCTGGATGAGCCATAGCGACAAGGTTACTTCGCTGCCGCCCGGATTTTCTGTTATGGCGAGCAACGACTCGACGCCGATCGCGGCGATGATGGACGAATCGAGGCGCATGTACGCGGTGCAATTCCATCCGGAGGTCACGCATACCGCGCAAGGCAAGGCGATCCTCGCGCGCTTCGTTCGCGAGATCTGTGGATGTCCTGGTGACTGGACGATGCCCGGGTTCGCCGATGAAGCGGTCTCAAGAATCCGCGAGCAGGTAGGCGGCGACAAAGTCATCCTGGGTCTCTCGGGTGGCGTCGACTCGGCTGTCGCGGCAGCGCTGATCCATCGAGCTATCGGCGATCGGCTCAACTGCATTTTCGTGGATACGGGATTGCTGCGCCTGAACGAAGCAGCACAGGTCATGGATACGTTCGGCAAACACCTCGGCGTCAAAGTCGATCTTGTCGATGCGAGCGGACGATTTCTTCGTGAGCTTGCCGGCGTGTCCGATCCCGAGCAGAAGCGCAAAATCATCGGCCGGGAGTTCGTACACGTCTTTCAGTCCGAGGCCGAGGCGCTGCGCCGCGGCGGGTTCGACGCCAAATGGCTGGCCCAGGGCACGATCTATCCCGACGTGATCGAGTCGGCCGGCGCAAAAACCAAGAAGGCGCATACCATCAAGTCCCATCACAACGTCGGGGGCCTGCCTGAGACGCTACATTTGAAGCTCCTCGAACCCTTGCGGGAGCTTTTCAAGGACGAAGTGCGCGAGCTCGGACTTGCGCTGGGCTTGCCGCGCGAAATGGTCTTGCGTCATCCTTTTCCAGGACCCGGCCTCGGCGTGCGCATCCTGGGCGAGGTGACCCGCGAGTATGCGGATGTGCTGCGACTCGCAGATGCGATTTTCATCGACGAGTTGCGCGCGTCCGGATGGTACGATCGTGTCGCGCAGGCATTCGCGGTTTTCCTCCCGGTGCGCTCGGTCGGCGTGATGGGCGATGGACGGACCTACGAACACGCGGTGGCGCTTCGCGCGGTTCAGACCACCGACTTCATGACCGCCCACTGGGCGCCGCTGCCGCACGACCTGCTGGCGAAGGTGTCGACGCGCATTACCAACGAAGTGAGGGGCATCAACCGGGTCGTCTATGACATATCGGGTAAGCCGCCTGCCACGATCGAGTGGGAATAGCGCGACCATCGAGACGATGAAACGAGAGATTTTTGCGTCGGGCACTCGCTGGGAGCCGATCGTCGGCTATTCGCGCGCGGTGAGGGTCGGCGACCAGGTGTGGATTTCCGGCACTACCGCGACCGATGCCGATGGAGGCCTCGTGGGCCGCGGTGATCCCTATGCGCAAACCGGCCAGGTTCTAGCCAACATCGAGCGGGCGCTTGCACGAGCCGGCGCAACACTCGCGGACGTGGTGCGAACTCGAATCTACGTCACGGACATCTCGCACTGGGAAGCGATAGGACGCGCGCACGGCGAGGTCTTTGGCGACATCCGGCCCGCCACTGCCATGGTCGAGGTGCGCCGATTGATCGATCCGGCCATGCTGGTGGAAATCGAAGCCGACGCGGTCATCATCGATCGCACGCCGCAAGGTTCGCAATGATCGGCCCGCGCTCCGAGCCGCCTGTACCCTACGGCGCCGCGTCACCCGAGCTCGCCGCGTGGATGGGCGAGGCACTCGCTCTCGCGCGGCAGGCGCGGGAGCGCGGCGAAGTTCCTGTCGGCGCGATCGTCGTGCAAAACGGCGTCATCGTCGGCCGAGGCGGCAATGCGCCGATCGCAGGTAACGACCCGACCGCGCACGCCGAGATCGGCGCGTTGCGCGAAGCGGCGCTGAGATTGGGAAACTACCGACTTCCCGATTGCGACATGTACGTGACGCTCGAGCCCTGCGTCATGTGCGCCGGAGCCATCATCCACGCGCGCATTCGCCGGCTGGTTTTCGGAGCACGCGATCCGAAGACCGGCGCCTGCGGCAGCGTCATCGACGTGTTCGCGGAGCGCAGCCTCAATCATCACACGGCGGTGACAGGAGACATCGAATCCCAGCCTTGCGCAAAACTGCTTTCCGATTTTTTCGCTGCGCGCCGCTGACTTGGAACCGATGACGTCTTCCACACATGGCATCGGTTTGTACGCACCGGCGGGCTTCGTCACCGAGCCCGCCGCGATCGCCCGCGCGGTCGCCCGATTGGAAGCGCTCGGCCACCGAGTGGTCGTCGACGCGACCGTCACCGCGCGATGGCAGCGCTTTTCCGCGCCCGACGATGAGCGCCTCGCGGCGGTAATGCGCATGGCGGAGGATCCGCGCATCGATCTCGCCATCGCCGTTCGCGGCGGTTACGGATGGTCGCGTCTGCTCGAGCGGCTCGATTTTCAGCGCATCGCCGCGGCCGGTAAACGGTGGATGGGGCACAGCGACTTCACCGCGTTTCAAATGAGCGCGCTTGCCAAGACGGGAATGGTGAGTTTTGCGGGACCGATGGTCACCTATGATTTCGGCGCCGACTCACCTTCGGCGTTTACCTCGCGGCATTGCTGGGGGCTGCTCGGCGCGGATCACTATTCGGTAGAGTGCGCTCTTGAGGGGCCGCGCCACGTCACCGCGCAGGGAACGCTGTGGGGCGGCAATCTCGCGATGATCGCGCATCTCGTCGGCACTTCGTTTCTTCCCTGCATCGACGATGGCATCCTCTTTGTCGAAGATATCGGCGAGCATCCGTACCGGGTCGAGCGCATGCTCTATCAACTTCATTTCGCCGGGATTCTGCAACGGCAACGCGCGATCCTGATCGGCGACCTGAGCGGGTTCGATCTCGGGTCCAACGACAACGGCTATGACATCGGCGCAATGGTGTCGCATCTGCGAAAAGTGTTCCTGACACCGATCTTCACGGGCCTCCCTTTCGGTCACTGCCGGGATAAGCTGACGCTGCCGGTCGGCGGCCAATGTGCGCTCGAAATCGAGGACGGCGCCACGCGGCTAAGCTTCTCGCATTACTGACGGACTGAATGGCGGCTTTCCAGGTGCGGCTCGCGGACTGGGCGCGCGACGAAGGCGCGCTCGAGGCGCTGCGCCACGCCGTTTTCGTGCTCGAGCAGGGCGTGCCGAAAGAGATCGAATGGGACGGCATCGACAAGGATTGCTCGCACGTGATCGCCGAGGAAGGGTCCGGAAACGCTATCGGCTGCGGGCGGCTGTTGCCCGATGGTCACATCGGACGCTTGGCGGTGTTGCCCGAATGGCGCGGCAGAGGCGTCGGGACCGCATTGCTCACGCGACTGATCGCGCTCGCGGCCGAGCGCGGGCATCGCCGCGTGATGGCCAACGCACAGGAGCATGCGCGCGCATTCTACGAACGGCACGGGTTCGATCCGGCAGGAGAGCCGTTCACCGAAGCAGGGATCGCTCACCGCGCGATGTCACGCACCCTATAGGCCCCGCGACGCTCATTCGATGGCGGCCGGCGCCGATGGACGCGCGCCTATGCGTGCTTCGAGGCCGAGTCGACCTCGAATTCCTCCGCGACCTCCGCGACTTTTTTGCCCTCCGCGTCGAAGCTCCGCTCGACGAACTTCACGCGGCCGTCGACGTCCACCATCAACACCGTCGAGCAGCGCGTACCGTATTGCGCATCGACGATGAACGGGCTTGAAAGGAGCTCTTCCCAGCGTGACGATAGTCCTGTCGACGGCAGGGTCGATGCTTCGGCCTGCTGGCGGTCCGCAAGGATTTCGAACAGCGCGGCGACATCGGGTGCGTCGGACTGGAGCGCCGCGGCGAGTCGTGCCTTGCTGCGTACGACCTTGGGCCAGGGCGTGTCGAGAAGATGGTTTGACAGACCGTAGATGCCCCGCGTCAACGCGATCGCGCCGCTGGAACGGTTCGACGCATAGGCTGCAGCGGCTTCATAACGAACCAATTCACCGGTCTTGCCGTGCTCGGCGAGGGAGTGGCTGCGAGGAGCGATGCTAACGTCTCCCGCCAGCAGATTGAAGCCGTGATAGCGTGAGCCGTCGCGCGCGATCGCCGCGGAACAAACCAGCGGCGCATCATCTGCAGTCAGCGCGCAAATGACGAGTCGGCCCCGCGATGGAGCGGCGGGATCCCTCGGGACGCCCTCGCGGAAATTGGTGACCAGCGCCCAGCGCCCTTGCCGGCCGACGCCGAACCACGTACCGCCACCCGCGAGGTCGCGCCCTGCCAGCACGCCGTCCTTCCACCAGTGCGCCGGCTCTGCGCTACGGGAATGAAACTCGTCGCGGTTGGCTGCGATAACCAGCGGCAGGCGAGCGTGCGCGTTCAGCGCGACGAGTACGAGGCACACAGTCGCCGACTCGGCTATGCGTCGGGCGCGACGAAGCGCTCGGTCACCCGGCTCGAGCCTTCGGCGAGCAGGCCCTCGAACTCGGCACGTTGGAGCAAATCGGCGATCGCCGCCGCGAACAAAGCCGGATCGCGCACCCCTTCATAGATCTCCATCCACAGAAGGGAATCGTCGGCGCCTCGCAGCAGCTTCCCCGCGATACCCGTGCGCCGCTCGAGCTCGAGCATCAGCACTGCAACGGCTTGCCGAGCCCGAACCGAGTGTGTCGGTGCGACGCGATAGTAGATGTAGAAGTGCGTCGTCGACCGATTCACGCAATGCGGCCGCGCGGTGCAACGGCTGCCGGAAGGGCGTAGGGCAGCGGCAATATCTCCACGGCGGCGCCATCCGGGGCGCCTAAATGCACGTCGCCGCGTTCTCCGGCGCTGAGCTGCATCGCCGCGAGAAAATCCGTGCCGCCCCCAGGTGCGGCTGCCGCATTGACGACCGTCCCGCACGCTTGCTCGCCGAACACCGGACTGAACAGTCGCGCGCCCGCGGGAGGCAGCGGTGCATCGACGTGCGCCAGAAACATCCGCTCTTTGAGCCTTCCAAGATATTGCGTTCTCGCGACGATTTCCTGTCCGGCGTAGCACCCCTTCTGAAAGCTGATGCCACCCAGCGCATCCCAATTGAGCACCTGCGGCACGAAGTGGTCCGAGGTTGCCGGCGTGACCAGCGGAATGCCGGCGCGAACCGTTGCCCATTGCCACGCGGGGTAACCGGCGGGGAGTGCGCTTCGCTGTAGTTTCTCCCAGAACTCGATCGCCGCGCCCGGATCGGCGAGAAGGATGAAGCGTCCGGAGGGAAGTCCGATGAGCGTGCCTCCCGCGACGCGCATACCCGAGTGCGGTGCCGGCGCAGTCGATGCCATCGAGCGCAGCGCATCGGTCGCGAACGGCCCCGCGATGCCGATACGCACCGATTCCGCACTTGCGTCGTCGATCGACACCTTTGCCCGCAGGACAAACATCGCGAGGCGCTTGGCGATCGAACCGGTGAGAGAATGCGGCAGGTACAACTCGAACGTGTTATCGCCGGAACGCCGCAGGAGGAAATTGGCGAGCACGCGTCCTTTGGCCGAGCACCACGCGGAATAATGGGTGCAATCGACCGCCAACGCGGCCACGTCGTTCGTCAGTTGTCCCTGAAGAAAGGTTTCGGCGTCTGCGCCGGTCACCTTCAGAACCCCCAGCGGCGACAGGTCGCATACGACCGCGCCGCGCTGAGCCGAGGCAAGCTCCTGCGCCGGAGTGCTGAACCTGCTGACTGCCTCGGCATCGAAAACGGCACCGCGGCTTGCGAGAAAATCAGTCCAGGGGCTCACTTGAAATTGGCCGGGGCACGTGCTTCGCAGCAGTGCCCGCTGGCGCTGGAATGTTGGTCAAAAAGTGTGCTAAAATCGAACGTTAGCTTGGATTGGCATCGAGGAGCGACGTTCCCGGCCACCCCAGGCAATTCGCAGATCCGCACGTTCAGGGTGCCCGGCCGGGTTCGAAGCATACACGCCGGGCGAAGGTGGCGGATCGAGGCCCAACCCTGATACAGGAGCATAGTAATGTCGGTCACGATGCGTCAAATGCTGGAGGCCGGTGTGCACTTCGGCCACCAGACCCGTTACTGGAACCCGAAGATGGCGGATTTCATCTTCGGCCAGCGCAACAAGATCCACATCGTCAACCTCGAGAAGACGATGGCGATGTACCAGGATGCGATGAAGTATATCCGTCAACTGGCCGCCAACCGTGGAACCGTACTCTTCGTGGGCACCAAGCGTCAGGCTCGGGAGATCATCGCCGAGGAAGCGCAGCGCGCCGGAATGCCGTTCGTCGACCATCGCTGGCTCGGCGGGATGCTTACCAACTTCAAGACGGTGAAGGCGTCTATCAAGCGCCTGAAGGACCTGGAGGCGATGGCGCAGGACGGAACCCTCGAAAAGATGAGCAAGCGTGAAGCGTTGACGCTGCAGCGCGAGATGGACAAGCTCAATCGCAGTCTCGGCGGCATCAAGGAGATGAACGCGCTGCCGGATGCGCTGTTCGTCATCGACGTCGGCTATCAGAAGATCGCCGTCACGGAAGCGAACAAGCTGTCGATTCCTATCGTCGGCGTCGTCGACACCAATCATTCCCCCGACGGGATCGCCTACGTCATTCCGGGCAACGACGATTCGAGCCGCGCCATCCGCCTTTACGCGCGCGGGGTTGCCGATGCCATCCTCGAGGGCAAGAGCCAGGTCATCCAGGAAATCGTCCAGACCGAGGAATTCGTCGAAGTATCCGGAGATGAGGCGGCGGCGTAAGGGCTGAGCCGGGGGCCGCGGCCCCCTTTTTTTATCCGCCGATGCCGGGCAACGCGGTCGGGCGGCGGCGAAACAAACGAAAGTGGAGTCGGTGAGCATGGCGGAAATTGCCGCAAGCAAGGTAATGGAACTGCGCGCCCGGACCGGACTGGGCATGATGGAATGCAAAAAGGCGTTGACCGAGACGCAAGGCGACATGGCCAAGGCCGAGGAGCTGCTGCGCATCAAGGGCGGCGCAAAAGCGACCAAAGCCGCTGATCGCATCGCCGCGGAAGGCGTGATCGGCGCCGCCATGTCGGCCGACGCCAAGACGGGGGCCATGGTCGAAGTGAATTGCGAGACCGACTTCGTCGCACGCAACCAGGACTTTGTCGCATTTGCAAAAACGCTCGCGCAGCTCATCGTCGACAAGGATCCGGCGGATATCGCGGCGCTTTCCGCGCTGCCGGCAAACGGCGGCAGCGTAGAGCAGGCACGTCAGGCGCTGGTCCAGAAGCTCGGAGAAAATATCTCTCTCCGGCGATTCGTCCGTGTCGGCACGGTGGACAAGCTCGCGCAATATCTCCATGGCGGGGGACGGATCGGCGTGACGGTCGCCTACCGGGGAGGCGACGAGCAGGTTGGAAAGGACCTGGCGATGCACGTGGCCGCATCCGCCGCACCGGGAGCGGTGAGGCCGGTGTGCGTCTCGCGCGACCAGGTACCCGCGGAGCTCATTGAAAAAGAGCGTGCCATCTATCTGGCGCAGGCGAGCGAATCGGGCAAATCCGCCGACATCGTCGCCAAGATGGTCGAGGGCCGCATCAGCAAATACCTCGGCGAGGTCACTCTGCACGGACAACCCTTCGTCAAGGATCCCGATCAGACCGTCGAGAAATATCTGCGGTCGAAAGGCGCCAGCGTAGAGAGCTTCACGCTCTACGTCGTCGGGGAAGGCATCGAGCGAAAGAAAGATGATTTCGCCGCAGAGGTTGCCGCGATGGCCAAGGTCTGACCAACATTCGCCCGGATATCCGCATGTCGACGCCCACGATCGCACCGCTGGCAACCGTGGTTCCCGCGGCAGTCCGGGAACCGGCCTATAAACGCATCCTTCTCAAGCTGTCCGGCGAGGCTTTGATGGGAGACGACCCTTACGGCATCAACCGTGAGGTGATCGATCGGATCGTCGCGGAGATCGGCGAAGTCGTGCGCCTCGGCGTGCAAGTCGCGGTCGTGATCGGCGGCGGCAATATCTTTCGCGGGGTCGCGCCCGGCGCCGCAGGGATGGACCGCGCGACCGCCGACTACATGGGTATGCTCGCCACGCTGATGAACGCGCTGGCACTGCAGGACGCCATGCGTCGAGCTGGAATCGTATCGCGCGTCCAGTCCGCGCTTTCCATCGAGCAGGTCGCCGAACCCTACATACGCGGTAAGGCGCTGCGTTATCTGGAAGAAAACAAGGTGGTCATTTTCGCCGCGGGCACCGGCAATCCGTTTTTCACTACAGACACGGCCGCCGCGCTTCGCGGCCGCGAGATGGGTGTCGACATCGTTCTCAAGGCAACCAAGGTCGACGGCGTCTACACGTCGGATCCCAAAAAAGACCCGGGCGCCAGGCGCTATCCCAGCCTCACCTTCGACGAGGCGATGGTCAAGAATCTCAAGGTGATGGATGCGACGGCGCTCGCTCTTTGCCGCGATCAGAACATGCTGCTCAAGGTGTTCAGCATTTTCGCTCCTGGGGCGCTCAAGCGCGTTGTGATGGGGGAGGACGAGGGAACGCTGGTGCACTGTTGAGCGCGAAGGAGGCGACATGATTGCCGACGTCAAGAAATCCGCGGAGCAAAAAATGCAGAAATCGGTCGAGACGCTGAAGACCGATCTGGGCAAGGTGAGGACCGGCCGCGCTCACACCGGCCTTCTCGACCACATCAAGGTGGATTACTACGGAACGATGATGCCCATCAATCAGGTGGCCAACGTGACGCTTGCCGACGCGCACACGATCACCGTGCAGCCCTGGGAGAAAAAGATGGTGCAGGTGGTCGAGAAAGCGATCCGCGATTCCGACCTCGGCTTGAATCCCGCGACCTCGGGGGACGTGATACGCGTTCCGATGCCGGCGCTGACCGAGGAGCGGCGCAAGGAGCTCATCAAGGTGGTCCATCGCGAGGCCGAGAGTGCGCGAGTCGCGGTGCGCAACATCCGGCGGGACGCGATCACTCATCTGAAGGACCTGCTCAAGGCGAAGTCGGTCGCGGAAGACGAGGAGCGGCGCGCTCAGGAAGACGTGCAGAAGCTCACCGACCGCTACGTCGGCGAGATCGACAAGGTTCTGCACGCGAAGGAAGCCGATCTGCTCGCCGTCTGACTTGACGCCTTTTCCCTCGTCTTCAGCGTTCGCGCAGGCACGCCGCACGTCGCGAGGACTTCTTCCAACCCACTGACCGGAATCCGATGGCGTTTACAAGCTCGACCCGAGGCGTTCCCGAAGTGGGTGATGTTCCGCGGCACGTGGCCATCATCATGGATGGCAACGGCCGCTGGGCGAAACAGCGCCTTTTACCTCGCGTGGCGGGGCACCGGAAAGGCGTCGAGGCGGTGCGGGCGACCGTGCGCTCGTGCGTCGAGCGGGGTGTCGAGTTCCTGACGCTCTTCGCGTTTTCCAGCGAAAACTGGCGCCGGCCGCCGGACGAAGTGTCGATCCTGATGCAACTGTTCATTCGCGCGCTCGAACAGGAAGTCGCCAAGCTTCACGAAAACGACATTCGCTTCAAGGTCGTCGGGGATACCTCCCGTTTCGAGCCCAAGACTCGCGAGCTCATCGCTGCCGGCGAGGTGCTCACCGCCTCCAACGAACGGCTCACTTTGACCGTCGCCGCGAACTACGGCGGCCGATGGGACGTCGCGCAGGCCGCCAACCGCCTGCTCCGTGCGCATCCAGAGGCGGCGCAGGGCTTTACGCCCGAGGCGCTGGAACCTTATCTTTCGATGGCGTACGCGCCGGAGCCTGATCTGTTCATCCGCACGGGCGGCGAGCAACGCATCTCCAACTTCCTGCTCTGGCAGCTCGCCTACACGGAGCTCTATTTTACCGATCTGCTTTGGCCGGATTTCGACGCAGCGGCGCTCGGGACGGCCATCACATCGTACCAGCAGCGCGAGAGACGCTTTGGCCGGACGTCGGAACAGCTCCAGGCGGAACGTGCGTGACAGACTGATGGAGAGCTACTGCGCGTCCCGTCTGCTTTGTTGTGTCCTCGCTCGCCGCTCGCCGTACCTTCGATGTACTGTCTCGCGTCTCGCTGCGGGACGCCTCGCATTCGGGCCTGCTCGCTACACTCTCGATCAGCCTGCCCGCCATGACAAGGTAGCGTCATGCTGAAGACGCGGGTTATCACCGCAGTCGTTCTCATTGTGCTGGTGCTCGCCGCGATGTTCGGGCTCGGCACGCGTGCGTGGGGAGCCTTCACGTTGGCGATCGTCGTGGTCGGCGCGAGCGAATGGGCGAGCCTCTCCGGTTTGCGCAAGAACGCATCGCTCGGGTTTGTCGGAGGAATCTTGCTGATGGGCGTCGCTCTTTTGTTTTTCACGCCCGTGGGCTCGATCCCGCGGCAAGCGTGGCCCGAAACCATCATCCTGCTTGTATGCGGCGCGGCGACGATGTTCTGGCTGCTCGTGGCGCCGTGGTGGCTGCGAGGACAATGGCGGATACAATCCAAGCTTGTATTCGCGCTCGTCGG
This sequence comes from uncultured beta proteobacterium, assembly GCA_963745385.1. GTDB lineage: Bacteria > Pseudomonadota > Gammaproteobacteria > Burkholderiales > Casimicrobiaceae > PALSA-1003. The sequence continues at coordinate 44,775 of CAVUXI010000026.1, read as the reverse complement.
CGCTCTGGTGCTTCTTGCGACCTGGGTGGCTTTGGTTGAAATGCAGGCTCAATCGCCCGGGTTGCTGCTTGCCATGATGGCGATCGTCTGGATCGCCGATACCGCCGCGTATTTCGCAGGGCGCCGCTTTGGCAGGCGAAAGCTGGCGCCATCGATTAGCCCGGGCAAAACCTGGGAAGGCGTCTACGGCGCGTTGCTCGCCGTCGCCATCTACTCGGGCCTGCTGCTGCTTTTTGCACACGACCTGGGTTACACGCGTGCGTTGAGCGTGGCGTCTGCGGCGGTGTGGCTCGCCGCGGTTCTGCTGCTTGCGGCATTGTCGATCGTCGGAGATCTGTTCGAATCGCAGCTCAAGCGTCAGCGCGGTATCAAGGACAGCGGGAACATCCTGCCGGGCCACGGCGGCGTCCTCGACCGCATCGACGCACTGACGGCGGCGATGCCGGCGGCAGCGCTGGTCTCCCATTACGTCATCCGATGATCCCAAGCGCAGCATGATCGATATTCTCCAAAAACTGCTGGCTTTCGCCGTGACGCTGGGCGTGCTGGTCGTGTTTCACGAGCTCGGGCACTTGGTGGTCGCGCGCCTCGTTGGAGTGAAGGTGCTGCGCTTCTCGGTCGGCTTCGGGCGAATCGTATGGTCGCGGCGCGTCGGCGCCGATGGAACGGAATGGGCTTTGTCGGCCGTTCCGCTCGGCGGCTACGTCAAGATGATCGACGAACGAGAGGGAACGGTCGCCCCGGCCGATCTGCCGCGCGCATTCAACCGCCAAAGCGTGTGGAAACGCATCGCTATTGTCGCCGCGGGGCCGATCGCCAACCTGCTGCTCGCGGTCCTGCTGTTTGCGGGCAGCTACATGGCGGGAATTCCCGGACAGCGCGCGCTGCTGGCGCCGCCTCCGCCGAACTCGCCCGCGGCCGCGGCGGGGCTTAGCGACCACGACGTCGTGACCGCGGTTGATGGCGACAGCGTGCAATCGTGGCAGGACCTGCGCTGGCGCCTGCTCAAAGTGTCGGGCGATCACGACGCAGCGATCACCGTGCAGCGGCCAGATGGAACCAGCGCTACGCGCACCTTGCCGCTTTCGACGCTGACGCGATCGGACTGGGAAGGCAACTTCCTCGCGGCGCTCGGCATTCGCGCCGACCTCGGTCCGCCGGTCGTCAACGAAACGCTGCGAGGCAAGCCCGCGGCGCTGGCCGGCATGCGTCCCGGCGACGCCATCGTCGCAATCAACGGCGCTCAGGTGCGTTCGCCGGCGGACGCGGCCGCAATCACCAACGCACACCCTGGCGAGCGGCTGACATTCACGATCAACCGCGACGGTGTCGAGTACCAGACGGAGCTTACACCTGAGGCGAGCGACCAAAACGGTCGGCGCGTCGGGCTGGCCGGAATGCGCCTCGCGGTCGATCCCGCGGTCGCCGAGCGGGTGTCGATCACAGTGCGCTACGGCATCGGTGAGGCGCTCGTGCAGGGATTCCGCAAGACTTGGGACCTGTCGCTGTTCACCGTCAAGATGCTCGGCCGCATCATCACCGGAGACGCGTCGCTGAAGAACATCAGCGGACCGCTGACGATGGCCGACTACGCCGGCCAGTCTGCGCAGGCGGGCGTGCTGACATTCATCGCGTATCTCGCATTGATCAGCATCAGTCTCGGCGTTCTCAATTTGCTGCCCGTGCCTTTACTCGATGGCGGACACTTGATGTATTATCTCGCCGAGATTATCAAAGGCAGTCCCGTATCCGACCGGGTTCTCGAGGTCGGCCAGCGCATCGGCATGGCGGTGCTGGCCATGCTGATGGCTCTAGCGCTTTTCAATGACCTTTCAAGACTCTTCTGACCGCCGGTTCGCGCGGCCGTCGAAGCCGCTGTCCAGCAGCAAGTTCAAAACCCTGTTAGCGATGCTTGCGGCGCTTGTTGCCGCGAGCGCGTTTGCGTTCGAACCCTTCACCGTCAAGGATATCCGCGTGGAGGGCGTCCAGCGCACCGAAGCCGGCACGGTGTTCAACTATCTCCCCATCAAGGTGGGTGATCGCGTCGATAACGAAAAGGCCTCGGCGGCGGTGAAGGCGCTTTATGCCACAGGCTTCTTCCGCGACGTCCGCCTCGAGGTGGAAAACGAGGTGCTGGTCGTGATCGTGCAGGAACGGCCGACGATCAGCCAGATCGACATCGTCGGCACCAAGGAATTCGACAAGGACACGCTGAAAAAGGCGCTGAAGGATATCGGCATCGCCGAATCGCGCATCTTCGACCGCTCCGCTCTTGAGCGCGCCGAGCAGGAGTTCAAGCGTCAATACATCAACCGCGGCTACTACGCGATGAAGGTCACGACCACCGCGACTCCCCAGGAGCGCAACCGGGTCGCGGTGAATTTCACGATCGAGGAAGGCGACGTCGCCAAGATCGCCAACATCAACATTGTCGGTGCCGAGGCCTTCCCCGAGAAAACGCTGATCAAGGAAATGCAGCTGTCGACCCCGGGGTGGCTGACCTGGTACACCAAGAACGACCAGTATTCCAAGCAGAAGCTTGGCGGCGACCTGGAGACGCTTCGCAGTTACTACACCAATCGGGGATACCTCGAGTTCGCGGTCGAGTCGACGCAGGTTTCGATCACGCCCGACAAGGAAGAAATCTATATCACCATCAACATCACCGAAGGTCCCCGCTACACGGTGTCCGACGTGCGAATCGCGGGGGAGCTGCTCTTGCCCGAGGCTGAGCTGCAACGGCTCATCCAAATCAAGCCGGGCGATGTGTACTCGCGCGAAAAGCTCACGCAATCGGGGAAGGCCATTAGCGACCGTCTCGGCAGCGACGGCTATGCGTTCGCCAATGTCAATGCGATTCCCGATGTCGATAAGACCAAACGCCAGGCGGCGTTCACGTTTTTCATCGACCCGGGCCGCCGGGTGTACATCCGCAAGATCAACATCAGCGGCAACAGCCGCACGCGCGACGATGTAATTCGCCGAGAGGTGCGCCAGCTGGAGGGAGCATGGTACGACGCGACCCGGATCGAGCGCTCCAAGGCGCGCATCACCCGGCTCAACTTTTTCGACGACGTGAACATCGAGACTCCTGCGGTGCCCGGCAGTCCCGATCAGGTCGACATCGACATCACTGTGACGGAAAAGGCGACGGGCAACCTGCTGGCCGGTGTCGGCTATTCCACGTCGGAAGGGGTCGTGCTGTCCGGCTCGGTGTCTCAGAACAATGTGTTCGGGACCGGAAACTCGGCGACTGCTTCGGTCAACACCAGCCGGGTCAATCGCACCATCGCGCTTACTTATGTCGAACCCTATTGGACGCCGGACGGCGTGTCGCGCACGCTCGAGGTCTACGACAAGAACATCGACCCGTCATCGCTTCCGATCGCCCAATACTCTTCTCAGACGCTCGGCGCCGCCATCGGGTTCGGAATACCGATTACCGAGACCGACACCATCAACCTCGGCACCCGTCTCGAGCACACCAAGTTGAGCCTGTTCGACGGGAGCCCGCCGATATATTTCGATTTCGTCAAGCGCTTCGGGTTTGTGACCAACAGCTACATACTCACCGCGGGTTGGTCTCGCGACACGCGTGACAGCGTTCTCTTTCCTACCAGAGGCTATTTGCAAAGCGCGTACGGCGAGCTCGGCCTACCCATTGGCGATCTTCAATACTACAGAACGAACTACCTCATGCAGTGGTTCACGCCGCTGCCGGCGTCGACCGTCCTGATGCTGCGCACCGAGCTCGGGTATGGCGGCGGCTTGGGTAACCGGCTGCTGCCATTTTTCAAGGCCTATTACGCGGGCGGCGTCGGGTCGGTCCGCGGATACGAGAGCTCCTCTCTGGGTCCGCAGGACGCGCAGGGCAACGTGATCGGTGGGCGGCGCAAGATCATCGGCAATGCGGAGTGGTTCTTTCCGCTGCCGGGGGCCAAGCCTGGCGATCAGTCCGTGCGGCTGTCGGTCTTCGCGGACGCGGGCCAGATTTATGACAACGGCTTCCAGCCCACGCTCGAGTCATTCCGGTTTTCCGTTGGAGCGGGCGTAGCCTGGAACTCGCCCGTCGGCCCGCTGAAATTCAGCTATGGCATTCCGCTCAACACCAAGGTCGGCGACCGGGTCCAGCACTTCCAGTTCCAGGTCGGAACCGTTTTCTAAGAGCGCATTGAACCCCGCTGCCCGCTCGATCTGTTGTTCCCTCATCCGCTCGCCGCGGGGCTATCATGCCGTCTGGACGTGCGCTGCGGCCTCGAGCTTTGCGAACGGGTTTGCGCGGTCTTGCGAGCGACGTCCGGGATAGGATCGCACCTTGTCGTAGGAGAGTAAGTTGAAACACCGAATCAGCACCTACCTTGCCCGCATCGCGGCCGCGCTCTTTGTCGCATCGCTTGCGGCGCCCGGATTTGCGCAGGGCGCCGACTACAAGATCGGGTTCATCAACAGCGAGCGCCTTTTCCGGGAAGCCGCTCCAGCCAAGCGCGCCCAGCAGAAGCTCGAGAAGGAGTTCGCCGGGCGCGATGCGGAGATTCAGAAGCTGTCGAAGCAGGTCCGCGATCTTCAGGCGCAGCTGGAAAAGGACGGCGTCACGATGGCGGAAGGCGACCGGCGCTCGAAGGAGCGCGACCTTGCCAACATGAGCCGCGACCTTCAGCGCATGCAGCGTGAATTCCGCGAGGATCTCAATCTGCGCCGCAACGAGGAGCTGACCGCAGTGCAGGAGCGCGCGAACAAAGTCATACAGCAGATCGCGATCGACGAGAAGTTCGACCTGATTATCCAGGATCCGGTGATCTACGCGAGCCCGCGCATCGACATCACGGACAGGGTGATCAAGGCGCTTGCCGACAAGTAGGCGTTTAACTCCGCGGAGCGCGCATGGATCGGGCACATCACGCTCCTGGCCTTTCACTCGAGGACCTTGCGCGCCGCTGCGGCGCTGAATTGTCCGGCGACGGCGGTGTCATGATCGACCGCGTCGGAACACTCGACAGCGCCGGTCCCGGAGCGATCGCCTTCCTCTCGAATCCCAAATATCGCGCGCAACTCGCGAGCACGCGGGCGAGCGCGGTAATCGTCTCGGCGCGCGATGCCGCGGCGACCGCGTTGCCCAAGCTCGTCGCGGAAAACCCGTATGCGACCTACGCCCGGGTCGCGGCGATCTTTAATCCCGGCGAATCGGTGCACGCGGGCATTCATCCGACCGCAGTCGTGGCCGCTGGCGCGCAAGTGGCCGCGAGCGCGGAGCTCGGGGCATATGTCGTCGTCGGCAAGGGGGTGACGATCGGGGAGCGGGCCCGGATTCACGCCGGATGCGTTATCGGGGACGGTTGCGAGATCGCCGACGATGTCGAGTTGCACGCGCGGGTCATTCTTTATCCGCGATCCTCCGTCGGGCCGCGCACTGTGCTGCACAGCGGCGCGGTGATCGGCGCAGACGGCTTCGGCATGGCGGAGGACCAGTGCCGGTGGGTCAAGGTTCCCCAGCTTGGCAGGGTGGTCATAGGCGCGGATGTCGAAATCGGCGCCAATACGACGATCGATCGCGGCGCCATCGACGATACGGTCATCGAAGACGACGTCAAGCTCGACAACCAGATTCAAATCGGCCATAACTGCCGGATCGGTGCGCATACCGCCATAGCCGGATGCGTCGGCGTGGCCGGCAGCACCCGGATCGGCCGCAACTGCCGGATCGGCGGGGCAGCGATGATCAGCGGGCATTTGCACATCGCGGACGGCACGATCATATCGGCGTCGACGGGGGTTTTCGATTCGATCGAGACGCCCGGCGTCTATACCGGTGCCTTCCCCGCTCTGCCGCATCGCGAATGGCGGCACGTGGCATCGGGCATGCGGCGACTGCGAACGTTGGCAGAGCGGATTCGCGCACTCGAGAGAAAGCTCGACGGGGAGTGATCGTGGCCGAGATGAACATCACCGAGATCATGGCGTACCTGCCGCACCGGTATCCATTCTTGCTGGTTGATCGAGTGATCGAATGCATCCCGGGAAAGACAATCAAGGCGATCAAGAATGTCTCGATCAACGAGCCTTTCTTCCAGGGCCACTTCCCGGGCTATCCGGTAATGCCCGGGGTCATGATCATCGAAGCTCTGGCGCAGGTTTCGGTGATTCTGGTCTACCAAACGCTGGGCCGACGCCCCGACGACAAGTCGCTGATCTTTTTTGCCGGCATCGACAACGCCCGCTTCAAGCGCCAGGTGCTTCCGGGCGATCAACTGGTGCTGCAATCGACTGAAATCCGTCTCTTGCGCGGCGTGGGCAAATTCGCCGTGCGGGCGACGGTCGGCGACGCCCTGGTCGCGGAAGCCGAGCTGCTCGCGGCGCTGCGCGAACTATAGTCGAGCATGTCGGCTCACCCCTCGGCGATCGTGGCAGCCGGCGCGGCGATTGCGCCCGGGGTCGAGATCGGGCCCTTTTCGGTCGTCGGTCCGGAGGTTACCGTCGGCAAAGGAAGCGTCATAGGCGCGCACGTCGTTCTGGCGGGCCGGACGACAATCGGGCGCAACAACCGCATTTTCTCCTTCGCGTCGATCGGCGAGATTCCCCAGGACCGTAAATACACAGGAGATCCCACCCGCACCGTGATCGGCGACGACAACGTGATCCGTGAGTTCGTGACCATCAATGCCGGCACGGCGCAGGACAAGGGCGTGACGACGATCGGCGACGGCAACTGGCTGCTTGCCTATTCGCACGTGGCGCACGACTGCGTTGTCGGTAACCGCACGACGTTTTCCAACAACGCCCAGCTCGCCGGGCACGTCGTCGTGAGCGATGACGCCATCCTCGGCGGATTCGTCGGAGTGCATCAGTTCTGCCGGATCGGCGCGCATGCCATGGTCGCGGCGGGATCGATCGTGCTCCAGGACGTGCCCCCCTACGTGACGGCTGCCGGCTATCCTGCCAAGCCGCACGGCACCAACAACGAGGGTCTGCGGCGCAGCGGGTTCTCGCCCGAGCAGATCCTCGCCATCAAGCGTGCCTACAAGACTTTGTACCGCAGCCAGCTCACGCTCGAAGTCGCGAGAGAGCAGATCGCCGCCGAAGCGAAAATCGCTCCCGAGCTTCGACTGCTCGCAGCGTTTCTGGAGACGCCCGGCCGCGGAATCATCCGCTGATGTCGCCGGTCCCTTCCGCACCCATTGTCATCGGCATCGTCGCCGGGGAGGCGTCAGGAGACGCCCTCGGCGCGGCGCTGATCGCGGCGGTGCGCCAGCGCATACCGCGGGCGCGCTTCGTCGGCATCGGCGGCCCGCGCATGCAAAGCGCCGGGTGTGAGATCTGGTATCCCCTGTCGAAGCTCGCGTTGCGCGGTTACGTCGAAGTGCTGGCGCACCTGCCGGAGCTTTTCGGGATTCGCCGCGACATGCTTCGCCGTCTCGCCGCGGTCAAGGCGCCGCTATTCGTCGGAATCGATGCTCCCGACTTCAATCTTGGGCTGGAAGCGCGTCTGAAGGTGCGCGGCATGAGAACGATTCACTATGTGAGCCCCTCGGTGTGGGCGTGGCGGCGCGAGCGCATCAAGACGATCGCCCGATCCGCGGACCGTCTTCTCGCGCTGTTTCCGTTCGAGCCTCCGCTGTACCAGGACTCTAAGGTGAGGGTGACCTTCGTCGGCCATCCGCTCGCTGCGTCGGCGGCAACCGCTTCGAGCCGCCGCGAGGCGCGTGAGCTGCTCAAGATCGAAACGACCCGTCCTGTTTTCGCGCTGTTGCCAGGCAGCCGGATGTCCGAGGTGCAGATGCACAGCGAGCTGCTGATCAAGACTGCGTCGGAGATCCTGACTCTCCAGCCGGAGGCCAGATTCATCGTGCCGCTGGTCAGCCGTGAGACGCGCGAATACTTCGAGAACGTGCAGTATCGCCTCGGGCTGGAGGCAACCCCGCTGAAACTGCTGTATGGCCACGCCGATCATGCTCTGCGGGCGGCCGATGTCGGGATCATCGCCTCGGGTACGGCGACGCTTGAGGCGGCGATGTCGCGCTGCGCGCACATCGTCTTCTATCGCGTCAATCCGCTCACCGCACGCATCGTCAAGCGAAAGCTGCTCTTGCCCTACGTCGGATTGCCGAACATACTTGCGGGGCGTTTCGTAGTCGCGGAATTTCTCCAGGACGACGCCAGGATAGACAATCTCGTGCGAGCGGCACTCAACCTGTACGACGATACGGTCACGCGGCGGCGACTCGAGGCGCTGTTTGCCGAGATGGCGACATCGCTTGCCGCCGACAGCGCCGCCGCGATTGCCGCCGCCGTTTCCGAGGAGCTGCATCTCGCGGGCGTCGGATGCTGATTGCCGGTGTCGATGAAGCGGGGCGGGGTCCGCTGGCAGGTCCGGTCGTTGCGGCCGCGGTCATTCTCGATCCGGACCGGCGCATCAAGGGTCTGCGCGATTCCAAGGAGCTCACACCGGAGGCGCGCGAGCGTCTCGCGCTCCAGATCCGCGCCCGCGCCGTTGCATGGGCCGTGGGACAAAGCGATGTTTTCGAGATCGATTCGATCAACATCTTTCAAGCGACCCTGCTCGCGATGAAGCGCGCCATCGAGCAGCTTTCCACGCCTCCCGAAATTGTCTGGATCGACGGCATGCACTGTCCGGCGATACAGTACCCAAGCCGGGCGATTGTCGACGGCGACCGCCTGGTTGCAGCCATCGCTGCCGCGTCCATCATCGCCAAGACCACGCGCGACGCGCTCCTGGTCGAGCTCGACCGGAGCTATCCCTTGTACGGATTCGCCCGGCACAAGGGCTATTCGACGCCCGAGCACCTCGCGGCGCTGGCGACGCACGGCCCGTGTGCGGCGCATCGGCGCACCTTCGCGCCAGTCATGCAGATCCGGTTTACCTTTTGAAGCGCAGCGGCTCCTTCGCCCGACGTCTGCCTCGCGCGCTCCTGTTCGACGTTTTCGGCACCGTCGTCGATTGGCACGGCAGCGTCGCCCGGGAGGCGCGTCGCGTGGGACGCGCGCACGGGCTGCGCATCGATGGGGATGCTTTCGCCGACGCGTGGCGCGCGGCATATCGCCCGGCCATGGATCGGGTCCGCCGCGGCGCGATATCCTGGCGCAGCCTGGACGAGTTGCATCGCGCGAACCTCGTTTCCTTGCTTGCTCGCTTCGGTTTGAGGCTTTCCGCTCGCGAAGTGACCGAGCTCAACAGCGTCTGGCATCGGCTTGCGCCTTGGCCGGATTCGGCGCGCGGGCTGGCGCGTCTGAAACGAAACTTCGTCATCGGCTCGCTTTCCAACGGCAACATGGCGCTGTTGATCGACCTCGCCAAGTTCGCGCGCCTGCCCTGGGATTGCGTACTTTCCGCGGAGCTCTTCAGGCATTACAAGCCCGATCGGGAAGTCTACCTCGGCGCTGCCAAGCTGCTCGCTCTGCCGCCGCGAGAGATCATGCTGGTCGCGGCGCATAAGGACGACCTCGCCGCGGCGCGTCGTTGCGGCTTTCAGACGGCATTCGTGAAGAGACCGCTCGAGTTCGGGAAAAAAGCGCCGCGCGACGTCGAGCCGGACCCGAAGAGTACGTTCAACGCCGGCGACTTCATCGATCTCGCAACGCAACTCGGCACTTGAGCCTGCCGCCGGGCTGCGAACTGGAAACCCTCGCAGTGGTCAGGGTTGACGTGTCTTGCGCGATCGCTCTACATTGCGGCTCTTTTGGAGCGAAGTGAGCGTCTCATGATTCATTGTGTACTTCACGATCCCGGCGATTCGGTCGCCGTCGTCGTGGTCGAGGGCGTCAAGGCAGGCCAGACGCTGACCGGATTGATCCTCGACGAGGACCGGACCATCACGCTGCCCTGTACGCAGGACATTCCCCTCGGCCACAAAGTCGCGTTGAAAGACATGAATGTCGGAGACACGGTCATCAAGTACGGAATAGACATCGGCAAGGTCGTGCAGCCGATCAAGACAGGACAGCACGCGCACGTCCACAACATCAAGACCAAACGCTGGTAAGCGGAAGAATCCAACCACGAATTTTTCGGAAGCGATGACTATGCAACGCACATTTTGGGGTTACCGCCGCGAAAACGCCCGCGTCGGCGTTCGGAATCATGTGATCATCCTGCCGGTCGACGACCTGTCCAACTCGGCGGCCGAGGCCGTGGCCAATCACATCAAAGGCACGCTCGCGATTCCCCATCCCTACGGCCGGCTGCAATTCGGCGCCGACCTGGAGCTTCACTTCCGCACGCTGATCGGCGCCGGAAGCAATCCGAACGTCGCCGCGGTGGTCGTGATCGGCATCGAGGAGGGCTGGACCAAGAAGGTCGTCGACGGGATCGCCGCGACCGGCAAGCCGGTGACCGGCTTCGGCATCGAGCTGCACGGCGATCACGAAACCATCATGCGCGCCTCGCGCGTCGCACGGGAGTATCTGCAGGAAGCAAGCGAGCACAACCGCGTCGAGTGTCCGCTGAACGAGCTCTGGGTCTCCACCAAGTGCGGCGAGTCGGATACGACCTCGGGCTGCGGCGCCAACCCCACGGTCGGCGACGCATTCGACAAGCTCTACGATGCCGGATGCACCCTGGTGTTCGGCGAGACAACCGAGCTCACCGGAGGCGAGCAAATCGTCGCGGCGCGCTGCCGGGACGACAGGGTTCGCGCAAGCTTCATGCACGTGTTCGATCGCTACCAGGAAGTCATCAACCGCCACAAGACGACCGATCTTTCCGACTCGCAGCCCACCAAGGGCAATATCGCGGGCGGCCTGACCACTATCGAGGAAAAGGCGCTCGGCAATATCCAGAAGATCGGCAAGAAATGCGTCATCGATGGCGTGCTCGACAAGGCCGAAGCGCCGACCGGTCCCGGATTGTGGTTCATGGACAGCTCGTCCGCCGCAGCGGAGATGGTCACGCTGTGCGCGGCGGCCGGATACGTCGTTCATTTCTTTCCCACGGGTCAGGGCAACGTCATCGGCAATCCGGTGCTTCCCGTGATCAAGATTTGCGCCAACCCGAGGACCGTGCGCACGATGAGCGAGCACATCGACGTCGATACGTCGGGTCTGTTGCAGCGGGAGATCACCATGGATCAGGCGGGAGACAAGCTGATCGACATGATGTTTCGCACCGCCAACGGCCGGCTCACGGCCGCGGAAGCGCTCGGCCACCGGGAATTCGTGATGACCCGGCTCTACGAAAGCGCTTGACTACGGGCGCGCAACGACCGCGGCGACGTCTGCAAGCGCCGTAGCGTTCATACCGGAGATATCGATATGCCCGGAGTTCGGCTTGCGCGTTACGCAGCGGTGCTTCTATCCGGAGTCCTGCTCGCGGTTCCGCCTTCGGTGCTGGCCGAGGCTGCCGAGATCAAGGTTGCGCAGCAGTACGGCATCGGCTACCTGCCGCTGATGATCATGGAAGAGCAGAAGCTCATCGAGAAATACGCCAGGGCGAACGGTGTCGAGGTCACGGTCGGCTGGGCGAAGTTTGCCGGCGGCAATGTAATGAACGATGCGCTGCTGTCGAACAGCCTTCAGTTCGCGTCGGGCGGCGTGGGCCCAATGATCATTCTGTGGTCGCGCACGCGCGGCAACCTCGACATCCGCAGTGTCGGCGCGTTGAACTCTATGCCGTTGTATTTGGTGACACGCAATCCCAACGTGAAGACGATCAAGGATTTCACAGACAGAGACCGCATCGCCATGCCTGCCGTGAAGATCTCGGTTCAGGCGCTTGCGCTCCAGATGGCGTCGGAGCAGGCGTTTGGTGCAGGGCAGCAGAATCGGCTGGATCCTCTTACGGTGACCATGGCGCATCCCGACGCCATGCAGGCGCTTCTTTCTGGACAATCCGAGATCGACTCGCATTTCGGCTCACCGCCTTTCCAGTATCAGGAGCTTGCAAAGCCCGGCATGCACGCGGTGCTGGACAATTACGAAGTGATGGGTGGCGCCGTGACCTTCAACGTCGTATGGACAACGGAAAAGTTCCGCAGCGAGAACCCGAAGCTCTACGATGCGTTCGTCAAGGCGCTCGACGAAGCGCAAGCCATCATCAATGCGGACAAGCGCTCGGCGGCCGAAGCGTACATCCGGATATCCAAGGACAAAGATACCGTCGACAACATTGCGCGGATGATGAACGATCCGCAAATCGTCTTCACGACTACGCCACAGAATGTCATGAAGTACGCCGACTTCATGGCCAGGACCGGTGCCATCAAGGTTCGTCCTGAATCGTGGAAGGATCTGTTCTTCCCCAACGCGCACAGCCTTCCCGGAAGTTGATGAGCGACCCCGCGCAGGCAGCGGTCGATGTTCCGGTCGACCTCGAGGTGATCCGCCGCGCGCACGAGCGCATTCGGGGACAGGTACGGAGGACGCTCGTCCTGACCTGCCCGCCGCTGGATGCGCTTCTTCGAGCGACGCTGTTCTTCAAGTGCGAGAACCTGCAGGAGATCGGCGCGTTCAAGGCACGCGGCGCGTGCAACGCGGTCCTCTCGCTCGAGCCTGCCGAGGCAGCACGCGGCGTGGTGACGCATTCCTCGGGCAACCACGGTGCGGCGCTGGCGTGGGCGGCGGCCCGGCGCGGCATCCCGGCGTGGATCGTCATGCCTGACAATGCCGCCAAGGTGAAGCGCACCGCGGTCACCGATCTCGGTGCCAATGTCCGCTATTGCCAGCCCACGGTCGCCGCGCGCGAAGCGATGTGCGACGCGGTGCAGAACGAGACCGGCGCGACGCTGGTGCATCCTTACAACGACTGGCGCGTCATCGCAGGGCAGGGAACCGCCGCGCTCGAGCTCCTCGAAGACGTTCCCGACCTCGATGCGATCGTCACACCGGTGGGCGGCGGCGGACTTCTTTCGGGCAGCGCGATCACGGCCAGGGGAATACGACAACGCTCGATCAAGGTTTTCGGTGCCGAGCCCGCCGGCGCCGACGACGCCTATCAGTCGCTGCGCATCGGGCACATCGTGCCGCAGACGAATCCGTGCACGATCGCCGATGGTCTCCGCTCGTCGCTGGGGCAAAAAACGTTTGCGGTCATTTCCACGCTGGTCGATACGATCGGCACGACATCCGAGGCGGCCATCGTGCGCGCGATGCGGCTTTGCTGGGAAAAGCTCCGGCTCGTCGTCGAGCCGTCCGCGGCCGTACCTCTTGCGGCGATGCTGGAGAACCAGCTTCCGGTGGCGGGTATGCGCGTCGGCGTCATCTTGTCGGGAGGCAATGTCGATCTCGAGCGGCTGCCCTGGCAACAAGCGCCCGGCTGAAGCGTCGTGGGTCGCGCCTGCTACCATGGCGGGCGCTCAAGGAGGATTCATCGTGGACAACGCGCCGCTGCTCGACGTGAAAGGCGTGACGCTGCAATACAAGACCAAGGAGCATCTGGTCACCGCGACCTACCGCGTCGATTTCCAGGTTTTTCAGTCGGAGCGGTTCATCCTGCTGGGACCCTCGGGATGCGGCAAGTCGACGCTGCTCAAGGCGGTCGGGGGTTATCTGCAACCGGTCGAGGGGGAGATCCGCCTAAAAGGGCAGATCGTCAGCCGGCCGGGTCCCGATCGCATGATGGTCTTTCAGGAATTCGATCAACTTCTTCCGTGGAAGACGGTGAAGGAAAACGTCACCTTCGCGCTGACCGCGAGCGGCAAGCTGTCGGGGAAAGCGGCCGAGGACAAGGCGCTCGAATATATCGAAAAGGTGAACCTGATCAAGTTCGTCGACAGCTTTCCGCATACGCTGTCCGGTGGCATGAAGCAGCGGGTTGCGATCGCGCGGGGGATGGCCATGGAGCCCGACGTGCTGCTGATGGACGAGCCTTTCGCGGCACTCGACGCGCTGACGCGGCGCAAGATGCAGGACGAGCTGCTTCAACTCTGGGACGATACGCGGTTCACGGTGATTTTCGTCACGCATTCGATCGCCGAAGCCATCAAGATAGGTAACCGCATCCTGCTCTTGTCGCCTCATCCGGGACAGGTCAAGGCCGAGATGAACAGTCTTCCGCGCGGGCGTGCAGAAAGCGAAGACGCGAAAGTGCTGGAGCAACGGATTCACGACATGCTGTTCGCCGATGAAGTCGAGGAAGAAGAGGAGGCCTCACATGGCTGACGTGATTTCGCAGCGCCCCGAGTTCATTCGCGAAACCATCGACGCGGCGCAATTCGGCGTCGTGCAAAAGCCGCTTTCCACCTGGGAGCGCATCTACAATCAAGCGGGCGTGCGCAAGGCCTTCATCCTGGTCGCACTCGCCGTGATCTGGGAGATCTACGCGCGGCTGCTCAACAACCCGTTGCTGTTCCCTACCTTCACCGCGACCATCGAGGCATTCTACCAAGGCGTCGCCGGCGGAGGCCTCCTCGGCAAGGCGTGGACATCGATCAAGGTGCTCCTCATAGGCTACACGTCGGGGATTCTGTTGGCCGCGGTCCTCACCATCGTCGCCATTACGTCGCGGATCGGCACCGACCTCCTGGAAACGCTGACGTCGATGTTCAACCCTCTCCCCGCGATCGCGTTGCTGCCGCTGGCGCTCATCTGGTTCGGCCTGGGCAACGGCAGCCTGGTGTTCGTGCTAATTCATTCGGTGCTGTGGGCCGTCGCGCTCAACACGCATTCTGGATTTCTTTCGGTGTCGAACACACTGCGCATGGTCGGCCGCAATTACGGGCTGCGCGGCTTGTCGTACGTCGGCAAGATTCTCATTCCGGCGGCCTTCCCGAGCATTCTCACCGGGCTCAAGATCGGCTGGGCGTTTGCGTGGCGTACGCTGATTGCGGCGGAGCTGGTATTCGGTGTCTCGTCGGGATCGGGCGGCCTGGGGTGGTTCATCTACGAAAACAAGAACCAGCTCGAAATCCCGAACGTGTTTGCGGGTCTTTTCACCGTCATCGTGATCGGTCTGCTGGTAGAGAACGTGATCTTTCGCACCATCGAACGAAAGACGGTGCGCAAATGGGGCATGCAGAACTGACGATGCCGCGCACTGCATCATGGCCGAGTCTCTAAGCGCGCGCGTGATCATCAGCGAGTTCATGGATGCTGCGGCGGTCCGCTCGCTCGAGTCGCGCTTTGCGACCGTCTATCGACCGACGCTGGTCGACGATCGCAGCGCGCTGGAGGAACAGGTCGCCGACGCCGATGCGCTCATCGTGCGCAACAGGACGCAGGTCGACGCCGCACTGATAGCCGCGGCGCGCCAGCTCAAGATCATCGGACGGCTTGGCGTCGGCCTCGACAATATCGACCTTGCCGCGTGCGAGGCGCGCTCGATACAGGTCATACCTGCCACTGGCGCCAACGCCCTCTCGGTCGCGGAATATGTCATCGCTGCGGCGATGCTGTTGCTGCGCGGGGCGTATCGCTCGACGCCCGCGGTGGCCGACGGCAAATGGCCGCGCGGTGCGCTTTCGCATGGCCGCGAGGTGGCGGGAAAGACGCTGGGGGTCGTCGGCTTCGGCAGCATAGGCCAGGCGACGGGCCGCCTGGCGCGCGCGATTGGCATGC
This sequence comes from uncultured beta proteobacterium, assembly GCA_963745385.1. Lineage (GTDB taxonomy): Bacteria > Pseudomonadota > Gammaproteobacteria > Burkholderiales > Casimicrobiaceae > PALSA-1003. The sequence goes on along the minus strand of CAVUXI010000026.1, from coordinate 29,274 downwards.
GCGTCATAGGCTTCGATGCCAAGCTTGCGGTGGACGACCCCGTCTGGACCGCCGAGCAGACGCTCCCGCGCAAATTCGACGACCTCTTGCACGATGCCGACGTCGTCACGCTGCACGTCCCACTGACCGCCGCGACGCGCGGCTTGATCGATGCGGACAAGCTGACGCTGATGAAACCCGACGCGATCCTGATCAACACGTCGCGGGGCGGCATCGTCGACGAGGCAGCGCTCGCGGCTGCGCTGAAATCGGACAAACTGGGCGGCGCGGCGATCGACGTGTTCGACGCCGAACCGCTTCCCGCAGGGTCTCCGCTCGCCGGCTGTCCGCATCTGGTGCTCACGCCGCACGTCGCCGGCGTGACGCGCGAGTCCAATACCCGCGTATCGTCGCTGATCGCTGAAAGAGTAGCGGCGGCGCTGCTTTCGCGATCCTAGGCCGCGGGAGTTCGTTTGCCCAGGCTCGACCGGCAGGAGCTCACGCGCATCGCGACTCGTGCGCTGGAGCGCGCCGGAGCGAACCCGCCCATGGCAGAGGCGACCGCGCGCGCCCTCGTGACTGCCGACGCGCAAGGCCTTTCGTCGCACGGCGTCTCGCGGGTACCGCGCTACGCGTCGCACTTGCGCAACGGCCGTGCGGACGGCGATGCGGTGGCTGAAGTGATTTCCGCCAGGGGCGGCGCGGTGTTGGTGGATGCAAAATCCGGGCTCGCGTTTCCCGCGTGCGCGCTTGCCGTGGCGACAGGCATCGAACGCGCGCGCCAGTTCGGCGTGAGCTTTGCGGGAGTGACCAACAGCCACCATTTCGGCGTCGCGGCCTATCACCTCGAGCCGGTCGCCGAGGCGAACATGATCGGACTCGCGCTCGGCAACTCTCCGGCCGCGATGCCCGTCCCCGGCGGGAAGCATCCGGTCCTCGGGACCAACCCGATCGCCGCGATCTTTCCCCGCCGGCAAGGCGCACCGCTGACCATCGATCTGTCGCTGTCGCAGGTCGCCCGAGGCAAAGTGATGATCGCCGCCCGCGAGGGCAAGCCCATTCCGCTGGGTTGGGCGCTCGATCGGTCCGGTGTGCCGACAACGGACGCCAAAGCGGCGCTCGACGGGTCGATGCAGGCACTCGGCGGTGCCAAGGGCGCCGTGCTCGCGCTGGCGGTGGAATTGCTCGTGTGCGCGCTGACCGGGGCCGCGCTCGCATTCGAAGCCGATTCGTTCCTGGAAGAAGAGGGTAATCGTCCCCGCGTCGGACAGGCTTTTCTCGTCATCGATCCGGAGGCGCTCGCCGGCCGGGCCGTGTACCTCGAACGCGTCGAGGCACTGGTGGCGGAAATGCTCGAGGACCGCGACGTGCGGCTGCCGGGGGATCGTCGCGCCGTGCTCGCTGCGCGAGCCGACGCCGAGGGCATCGAAATTGCCGACGCGCTCCACGCGGAGCTCCTGACTCTCGCGGCGTGACGCCGAGGGGCAGATCCTGTGGCAGTCTTTAGGGGCGCGCCGCGGCGATGGCCTCGCGAAGCGGAGCGAATACCCCCGGTGCGGCGGCGATAACCTCGTTGTTCTTGAGAAAGTCGCTGCCGCCTGCGAAGTCGCCGAGCATGCCGCCTGCCTCGCGCACGAGCAACGCGCCAGCCGCGACATCGCGGCCCTTGAGGCTCATGACGAAGAAGCCGTCGAGACGGCCCGCCGCGACGTACGCCATGTCCAGCGAGCAGGCGCCGGCGCGGCGAATTTCCGCGCAACGCGAGATGAGCCCGTTCAATATCGGCAAATAGCCGGTCAGCTTGGTGCTGCTGCGGGCCGGGAACACGGTTCCGATCGATGCGCGTTGAAGCTCAGTGCAACTCGACACACGCGCGGGCACGCCGTTGAACTGCGCCCCCTGGTTCTTGATCGCGGTGAAGATCTCGTCGCGCACCGGGTCGAGAACCACCGCATGGGTAATCTCGGGGCCGTGGGTCAGCGCGATCGTTATCGCGTAGTACGGATACGCCCGCAGGAAGTTGGCCGCGCCATCGAGCGGATCGATGACCCAGCGATACGCGGCATCCTTGTTCCGGCCCTCGTACGCGCCGGGCTGTTTGCCCAGTACGGCGTGATCCGGAAAGGCGTTGAGCAAAGTCGTCGCAATGGCCCGGGTGGATTCTTCCTCGGCTGACGATGCAATGTCGGCGTGCTCCTTGGAAAATGAGGGCAGCCGCTTCAAATCGAGCGCGGCGTCCTCGATCACCGACGCGGCGTTGCGCACTGCGCGGATCGCAACCGACAACGTGGCGTCGTTCAGCAACCGGGGCTCCGCAGCGGTTCTTCGATCGATAGACGCGTCGGCATGATGAAGCGCCATTCTAACTCCGTATGAGCAAGCGTTTGCGTGCCACAGAGCGCACTTCGGCGCACGGCGTCGCTAGGCGACCTTGACACCGAGCATCATCCCGCCGTCTTCGTGCTCCAGATTGTGGCAGTGGAACACGTAGGTCTGAGGACCGGGGAAAGGTTGCTTGAAATCGATGGCGATGCGCACGCTCTCTCCGGGCCATACAAGCACGGTGTCCTTCCATCCGAGATCGGTTGCAAGCAGCCCGTGATCGCCGATGCCGAGCGACGCGATCTGCTCCGGGCTCGATTGACGCTCGATCACCTGGAAATGAAACCCGTGCAAGTGCATGGCGTGCGGCATGCTGGTGAAATAGTTGCGGATCAGCCACGTCTCGATCGAGTTTTTTCGCACCTCGATCGGCGTCTCACCCATGACGAAAACGCGATCGTTGATTCGCCAGCGGCCTTTGGAGAATCCCAGGCGCAGCGGACGTTCCTCCGCACCCGTCACATCGATGCGCTCGACGCGCGACAACTGCGCCGGCACGCGCGCGCGATACGCTACGCGTTTTCGAACGCGAAGCTGGAGCAGGGCCCTTTGCGTGCCTTCGGGAAAAGCGCCGCCATGATGGTGCGCTCCTCCATCGCCAGGCTCCGTGGGCATGGCATGATGCATCGCCGCGTGATCATGCGCTGCGGCGCTCGCGTCCGGGGTCGTTTCCATGTGCATGGGATCGAACGCGCGCGTCTCGAGCACGATCGTGTCTCCGGCGGCTGCGTCCGACAGATCGACAAGAATGTCGAGCCGCTCCGCCGAGGCGAGGAAGGCCTCGCTGCAGCAGTGCGGCGCCGGAAGCAAGCCGCCGTCGCCGCCGATGAGGGTGAACGGCAGCGTTTTACCGTCCGATGCGCTAAAAGCAAGCCGGTAGGTACGCGCATTCGACGCATTGAGAATGCGAAATCGATAGATGCGGGTCGAAACGTCGAGATAGGGACACGGCGTGCCGTTGACGTACACGGTATCGCCGAGAAAACCGTGTGTGCGATCGAGCTCGCTCGTCGCATACCCTTCGCCCCGGCGGTCTTGCAGAACGAGAGGTATCTCGCTCTTTCCCGCCTTCAGATCGAGCACGGCACGCAGACGCCGCTCGTCTGCACCGTCGACCTCGATCATGCCGAATAGACCGCGGTACGCTTGGCCACCGGTCAATCCATGGGGATGCGGGTGATACCAGTACAGCGACGCGCGCTCGCGCACCTGGAAATCGTACGAGAATCGCCCGCCGGGGTCGGCCACAATTGCGCCGTTTCCATCATTGCGCGAGTCCACGCCGAGACCATGCCAATGCACGATGGTTTGCTCATCCGTGTCGTTCACGAAATCAACTTGCACCCGCTGACCGGCGCGCAGCGCCAGCGTGGGGTTGCGGTAGCGCTTGCCGCGTTGCTCCGCGAAATACGCCAGCGTGTATCCGGCTGGCCCGCGTGCTTCGGGCTCGCGCAAGGGCGCGGCGCGCAGCACGAAGCGATCCTCTCCGGGCTCGAAACGCCCGAGAAAGCCGCGCCCCGATGGAACGAACAGCGGCTGCCCCGCGGTCCCCGTCCCGCACCAGTCGCCCGGAGAGCTGGCCGCCATGCCCGGGCTTGGATCGGAGCGCGCGCGGGACGCGGCGGCGGCAAGTCCGAGCGCAGCCGCGGCCTTCAGGAAATCGCGTCGCCGGCGCGGCATGTCAGAGCTCGTCTTAAGTTGAGGCGGATCGGCGGGCAAGGCGACGGTCGGCAGCGCGATCGCGATGCGCTCAACTCACGACAGAACGCGGATTCCGCGTCCATGCGGCAGCCACGCATGTCAGCGGATCGCGACGCCCCACGGCAGGGTTCCGACTGCGATGTCGGCGATCTTGGTGTTGGTTTCCGTGTCGATCACGGAGACTGCGTTGGAGCGCCCGCATGCGACGTAGAGCTTTTTGCCATCCGAAGTGATCGCCATGTTCCACGGGCGCTTTCCGACCCCGATCCTGGCGACGATGGTATTGGTCGCCGTGTCGACGACCTGTACTGTGGCGTCCCCGCCCGAGCTCACGTAGACGCGCTTGCCGTCCGGTCTCACCGTAACGCCGTTCGAGCGCGTTCCCGCCTTGATGCGCGCGATCACGTCGTGGGTCGATACGTCGAACACGTTGATCATGTCCGCGTTTTCGGCCGCGACATACGCCCGCGAGCCGTCGGGAAGGAAGCCGATGCCGCGGGGACGGTCGCCGACCTTCACCGACTTCACGACCTCGCCTTTGGCCAGATCGACCACGTCGACGCTGTCGGCCTCCTCGCTGCTCACGTAAAGCCATCGGCCGTCCGGGCTGAAAACGGCGTGCTCGGGATTCTTGCCGCGCATCTTGAGTCGTCGTGCCACTTTGCCGTCGGCGGTGTCCACAATGACCACCTGATCGTCTTCCTCAACGGCGGCCGAAAGCCATTTTCCGTCGGGTGAAAGGTAGAAGCCTTCGGGTGAACTGCCCAACGGCGTACGGCGGACGATCTCTCCCGTACCGGTGTCGATCGTCAGCGCCGAGTTGCCGTCCTGGTCGCTGACATAAAGCCGCTTGGCATCGGGCGACAACGCGATACCGCGCGGCTTGCCGCCGACCTTGAATATAGTGCTGACCTTGTCGGTGGCGATATCGATCACCGAGATCGACGCGGACCCCTCGTTGGATACATAAGCGAACGGCGCGGCGAGCGCGACGTTCCAAGCGAACGCGAGCAAAGCCAAAACCGAAGAAAGGAGTCGTTGCATAGGTTGGATTCCAGCAGCGTGTGCGCTATTGTCGTATTGAAGGCGGCAAACGCGATCGGTTATGCTACACGAATTCCGCGGCGCTCCAGTATCGTTGGATGCGATTCCAAGCCGCGCATGCAGACTTTCCGGGACGATCATCGTTGCTATCTCCTGATCCCACGAACCGCTACACCACCACGGCAGTCGTCCTGCACTGGCTGATCGCGGCGGGTGCGATCACCATGATCGCGCTCGGCTGGTGGATGATATCGATCCCCAAGGAGCCGCCGGGGCCGCGGCTTGCCGCGTTCAATCTGCATAAGTCGATCGGTATCTCGATATTCCTGCTGATGCTGGTACGAATCGCGTGGCGCTCGACGCATCGTCCTCCGGCGTTGCCGCCCATGCCGCGATGGCAGGCTCGCGCCGCGCGCATCAATCACGCGCTGCTGTACGCTTGCCTCGTGATCATGCCGCTGGCGGGGTTTACCGCGTCGTCGTTCTCCGGCAGGCCGATCGTGTATTTCGGCAATCCGTTGCCGCTTTGGTTCGCCAAGAACGAGGCGGTTTCGAGCGTTTTTTACGGGATTCACTTTGTGACGAGCTGCGTGCTCGTGGCCGCCATCGTGGTTCATATCCTCGCCGCGATGAAGCATCAGCTGATCGACCGCGACGGGTTGATGCGAAGAATCTGGCCCTGGCGTTACGCCCCGACGGGATCGCTCAGCGAGATAGCGGAATGAGCGGCGCTGCCGGTCAGTGCTGCATGCTGGCGGCTAGAAGCGCCGCCGTATCCGCGTAGTTTTCTTCTCGCGCGATGTCCAGCGCCGTCTTGCCGCGATCGTCCTTGAGGTCGGCCCTTGCACCGGCTGTCAGCAGCAGCCTGACGGTCTCTGTCTTGCCGTAGCCCGCCGCCCACATCAGCGCAGTCAAAGCGTGCTCGTACACCGCATTCGGGTCGATTCCCGCCTGCAGCAGCAATTGCACGACTTCGGTGTTCCCCTGCCCGGCAGCGTAGGTCATGGCATTCTTTTTCAACCGGTCGACCGCGTTGAGATCTGCCCCTTTGGCGATCAGCGATCTGGCAATGTCGGTTTGACCCGAGTGGGCCGCAGCCATCAAGGGAGTGACGCCGTTGACCGCCGCAAGGTTGACATCGGCTCCGGCACCGATCATTTGTCTGGCGATCAGCGGCTTGTCGTTCTTGAGCGCAATCAGCAACGCGGTCTCGCCCACGCGATTGCGCGCGTTGGCCGCGGCGCCATCGAGCAGGGCACGCGCCACGCCCGCCTCGTCTCCGGCGCGCGCGGCGGCGAGCAAGCGTGCATTGGACGAGAGCTCCTGTCCGTAGGCGCCCGACGCAATGAGCATCCCGGCAAGCACGAGTCCGCAATGTCGGGCCCAGCGTCTCAAATACATTTCGAAGGATTTTCGCTGCATGTCACGGCCGCTCGGATGATGGGAGCCCGAGGCGGCTGCACTCGGAGCTTGTGGCCCACAGGTTTGCAATCGATTGCAGTTTGGACTATAAACCAAAGCATTGGGAACGGCGCGGTCACAAGGGCCGGCATGCTTTCCGATATCAAAAAACACTCTACAAGCAAACGAGGAGGGAACCCATGTTGCGACACATAAGCAGGTCCGCGGTCCTTGGCGCAGGGATCGCGCTGATCATTGCCGGCATCGGCACGGCGGCGGGTCAGGAAATGGCGTCCGCCGCGACGACGACTTCCAAGGCCATGTCGGGCAATCTGACTCCGGTGACGCAACCGATGCTCGACGGCGCCGCCTCGGACGCGAAGAACTGGATCCATTCCAACGGCAGCTATGACCAGACTCGCTACTACGCCGGCACGCAGATCAACGCCGGGAATGTCGGCAAGCTCAAACCCGCGTTCGTATTTCAGACGGCGGTGTTGGAGTCGATGGAAACGGCGCCGATCGTCGTTAACGGCGTGATGTTCCTGACGACGTCGTTCAACCATGTTTATGCTGTCGATGCCAAGACGGGCGAGGAGTATTGGCATTACAAGCACAAGCTCGGTCCGATCGTGACGGTGTGCTGCGGCAACAACAACCGCGGCGTCGCAATTTCGGAAGGCAAGCTGTTCATGGGGACGATCGACGCCAAGCTGGTGGCGCTCGACGCCAAGACGGGCAAGCTCCTTTGGGAAACGCAGATCGCCGATCCCGACAAGGGCTATTCCGAGACCATGGCCCCCGCGTATGTCGACGGCAAAGTGCTCATCGGCACCAACGGCGGCGAGTACGGCGTTCGTGGCTTCGTCAAGGCATTCGACGCCAACGACGGCAAGCTGCTGTGGACGTTCTATTCGATTCCAGAAAAGGGCCACGAAGGCGTCTGGAATCCCAAGGACGCCACCGGCCGCGACATGCACCGCAACATCGACGCCGAAAAAGCGGCATTCGCCAAGGACAGCTCGTTCTATCAGACGCTGGGCGGCGGCGTATGGATGACCCCGGCAATCGACAAGAAAACGCGCACGGTGTTCTTTGTCGCCGGCAATCCTTCGCCGGACCTCTACGGTGCGATCCGCCCGGGCGACAACCTCTATACCAACTCCATCGTGGCGATCGATCTAGACAAGGGGACATACAAGTGGCATTTCCAGTACATCGCACACGATGTCTGGGACTTGGATGCGGTGAGCCCCACTATCCTGACGCAGGCGAAGGACGCGAGCGGCAAAATGGTCGACGTCGTCATTCACGGCGGAAAGACCGGCCACATCTACGTCCATGAGCGCAATACCGGCAAGCTGATCCGCTTTTCCGAGGCGATGATCCCGCAGGAGAACATGTGGGTGTTGCCGACCAAAGACGGTGCGCGGATGTTGCCAGGCGCGAACGGCGGCGTGGAGTGGTCGCCGATGGCGGTCAATCCCAAGCTGCACCTCGCGTATGCCGCCAATCTGCATCAGCCGATGACGTACCACGTCGAGGAAGTTCCCTATCCCGGCGGCAAGCTGTGGCTCGGCGGCGCGTTCAAGACCATCCCTGCCGAGCAGCAATGGGGACAACTCGTTGCCGTCAATCTGGACACCGGGAAAGTTGCGTGGAAAGTGAAGACGCCCGAGCCCCTGATCGGCGGCGTCCTCGCAACTGCCAGCGACCTCGTATTCAACGGCGAGGCCAACGGGTGGTTCAAGGCGTATGACGCGAAGACCGGCAAGGAGCTCTGGAAGTACAACTGCGGCGCGGGCGTCAACGCGCCGGCGGTCTCGTACATGGTGGACGGAAAGCAGTACGTCGCAGTTGCCGCCGGCGGCAATAATCAGATAGACGCCAAGCGCGGCAACAGCGTGTTCGTGTTTGCCATCCCCTAGCGCGCAGTAGAATCGCGTTTTCAAGAACCAATCGCGGCCACTCGGATCAGACTGAGTGGCCGCTGCTTTTTGCTCGCGATGCCTAGACTTCTTTTCACGATCATGCTGGCGCTGACTGCGAGCGCGGTGTCGGCGCAAGACGATGCCGCCATTCGTCAGAAAGCGGAAGTCTGTTCCGCCTGCCACGGGCCGAACGGCAATTCTCCCAACCCCGACTATCCCATCCTTGCCGGGCAGACCTGGCGCTATACCTACATTGAGCTGAAGGACTTCAAGGAGGGTCGCCGCAGCGATCCGCAGATGTCCCCGATGGCGGCGAATCTTTCCGCCGACGATATGATTGCGCTTGGAAACTTTTTCGCGGCGCAGAAACAGCTTCCGACGGGATTCAAGGCCGACGGAAACAAGGTCGCGGCCGGCAAGGCCAAATCGGACGAAGTCCTCTGCCCGATGTGCCACCTGGGCGGGTTCGTGGGACAAAACGAAATCCCCCGAGTCGCCGGTCAGCACTACAAATACGTCAAGAAGCAACTCGAGGATTTCAAGGCGCGGCGCCGTACCAATGATGCCGGCAACATGACATCCGTCGCCAGCACGCTATCCGACGACGATATCGAGAATCTGTCGCAATACATCGCCAATCTGTACTAGAAACGGGAGCGGCGGAGCGCACGGCAGGTTTCTACCGCGCTCCCGCGGCGATGCGCAGGAGTTTTTCCGCCGCCGGATCGAGGCTCCACGAATCGACGATCGCCTGAGCGGCATCCGCTGCACTGCGCGATTCGGGCACGGTACGGCTGAAACGCGGGGCCGCCGCGGGCTGGACGATGCCGCCGACGTCGACAAACGTGCCGCGCGCCACGCAGTGGGGATGTCTTGGTGCCTCATCGAGATCGAGTACGGGTGCCAAGCAGGCGTCGCTCCCCGCAGCGCGTGCGCACCAGTGGTCGCGCGTTCTCGTTTTGAAAACGGCCGCAAGCCGCTGCCGTTGGCTCGGCCAATCGTCTTTCGCCCACTGCGGCAAGAGCTGAGGATCGTCGATCCCGCACTTTTCAAGAAGCAGCGCATAGAACGGCGGCTCGATCGCGCCGACGGCTACAAAACGCCCGTCTGCACATTCGTAAACGCCATACCACGGCGCGCCCCCATCCAGCGCATTGCTCCCGCGCTGGGTGGTCCACAACCCCATGGACCTGCGGCTGTAGATGTTCGCCATCAATAGCGCAGCGCCGTCGACCATCGCCGCGTCGACCACCTGCCCCTTGCCCGAGCTTCGCGCGTCCAGCAGCGCGCACAAGACCCCGAACGCCAGCAGCATTGCGCCTCCGCCGAAGTCTCCGACGAGATTGAGGGGAGGAACCGGCGGCCCGCCGGGCTCCCCGATGCACGAAAGCACGCCGGCGATCGCGATGTAGTCGATGTCGTGCCCGGCCGTTCCCGCCAGCGGACCGTTCTGTCCCCAACCGGTCACGCGGCCGTAGACGAGCCTGGGGTTGCGCTCGAGACATTCGCTGGGGCCGAGTCCCAGGCGCTCCATCACGCCGGGACGGAATCCCTCGATGAGCGCATCTGCCTGCGCGATGAACGCCATCGCAGCGCCGGCGCCGTCGGCGCTTTTGAGATCGAGAGGGATCGACGGCCTTCCACGCTGAGTCGCATCCTTCGGACTTCTTCCGAGAACGGCGTCGACGTCCGATCCGGACGTGCGAGGTCTTTCGATGCAGATGACGTCCGCGCCCATGTCGGCGAGCATCATCGCGCAAAAGGGACCGGGGCCTATCCCGGCGATTTCCACAACCTTGATTCCCGCGAGAGGGCCCATCGCTTGCCCTTTCTAGAAGACTTACCGGCTCATGCCTCCGGCCGAACGAGGATCGTACTTGGACGCGCGGCCGGTTGCTTGATAAACCGGTCTCGCCGGCCGGGCAAGCATTGCCAGTTCCGCGTTGCGCGGAGTATGCTCAGAGCGCCTTCCGCGTCATCATCCTAACAACAACGTCCCGCGGGGCGGCGTCCAACTAGAGGAGTGCGCTCGTGTCCGTTTCCCTTTCTCTCACTGTCAACGGCAAGACCACAAGCGCCAGTATCGATCCGCGCACCTTGCTCGTCGAATTCATCCGCAATGACCTCGCCCTGACCGGAACGCATGTCGGATGCGACACCGGCCAGTGCGGCGCCTGCACGGTGCTGCAGGACGGCAAGGCCATCAAGTCGTGCACGATCCTCGCGCTCCAGGCGGGCGGATCCAAGATCACCACCATCGAAGGCCTTGCGACCAACGGTGAGATGCATCCAATGCAGACGGCGTTCAAGGAGTGCCACGGTCTGCAGTGCGGATTCTGCACGCCCGGCATGGTGCTTTCCGCAATCGACCTCGTGCAACGTCATCCGCAGGCGGACGAAGCCAAGATCCGCGCCGAGCTCGAAGGCAACCTTTGTCGCTGCACCGGCTATCACAACATCGTCAAGGCGGTGGCGCAAGGTGCCGCCGCGATGAAGGGATAAGCCATGGGCGCGAACGAGCTGGACAGCATCGGAACGTCGGTTCTGCGCAAGGAAGACAAACGCTTCCTGACCGGCGCCGGACAGTTCACCGACGACGTCAATCAGCACAACCAGACTTACGCATACTTTCTGCGCTCGCCTCACGCCCACGCGAAGATCCGCGGCATCGACACGGGCAAAGCAAAGTCGGCGCCCGGCGTCGTGGCGGTATTCACGGGCGGCGATCTGACCGGCGTCAACGGCCTCCCGTGCGGGTGGCTGATCACCGGCACCGACGGGCAGCCGATGAAGGAGCCGCCGCACCCGATCCTGGCGCAAGGCAAAGTGCGTTACGTGGGCGATGGCGTTGCGATGGTCATCGCGGAAACCTTGGCGCAGGCGAAGGATGCCGCCGAGCAGATCGACGTGGACTACGAAGTGCTGGCGGCGGTGGTCGATCCAGTCGCCGCATTGAAGACGGGCGCGCCGTCGATACACGACGGCGCACCTGGGAACAAATGCTACACATGGGCGCTTGGTGACAAAGCGGCCGTCGATGCGGCCTTCGCAAAGGCGGCGCACGTCACCAAGCTCGACATCGTCAACAATCGGCTGATACCCAACGCGATCGAACCTCGTGCCGCGGTCGCGAGCTTCAATCGCGCCGATGACAGCTACACCCTGTACGTGACCAGCCAGAATCCGCATGTCGAGCGCCTGTTGATGACGGCGTTCGTTCTGGGTCTTCCGGAAACCAAGGTCCGCGTCATCGCGCCGGATGTCGGTGGCGGTTTCGGCTCCAAGATCTATCTGTATCCGGAAGAGACCGCGATGGTGTGGGCGTCGAAGCGCGTCAACCGTCCCATCAAATGGACCGCGGACCGTAGCGAAGCGTTTCTCTCCGACGCACACGGGCGCGACCACGTCACGCACGCCGAGCTTGCGCTCGACAAGGACGGCAAATTCGTAGGGATGCGGGTGCACACGACCGCGGCGATGGGCGCCTATCTGTCGACGTTCGCATCGTGCATTCCGACCATCCTTTATGCGACCCTGCTTGCAGGCCAATACACGACGCCGGCGATCTACTGCGAAGTGACGGCGGTATTCACCAACACCGCGCCGGTCGACGCGTATCGCGGCGCGGGCCGCCCGGAAGCAACCTATGTCGTCGAACGCCTCGTGCACGCGGCCGGCGCGGAGATGGGCATCGCCCAGGACGATATCCGCCGCCGGAATTTCATTCGCAGCTTTCCGTATCAGACCCCTGTCGCGCTGACGTACGACACCGGCGGCTACGACGCCTGCCTCGACGAAGCCATGAAGCTCGCGGATGTCAAAGGCTTCGCCTCGCGCAAATCCGAGGCCGCCAAACGCGGCAAGCTGCGCGGAATCGGCTACGCGTCGTATATCGAGGCGTGCGGCATCGCCCCGTCGAATATCGCAGGCGCATTGGGCGCGCGCGCGGGTCTTTACGAGGTCGGCGAGGTGCGCGTGAATCCGACCGGCGGCGTAACGGTGTTCACCGGGTCGCACAGCCATGGCCAGGGCCACGAGACCACGTTTGCGCAGGTCGTGGCGAGCAGGCTCGGGATTCCGATCGACAACGTCGAGATCGTGCACGGCGACACCGGCCGCATCCCCTTCGGCATGGGGACGTATGGCTCGCGCTCGCTGGCGGTAGGCGGAACGGCGATCGTCAAGGCGCTCGATAAGATTATCGCCAAGGGGAAAAAGATCGCCGCACACCTGCTCGAGGCCGCGGAAGCGGACGTCGAGTTCAAGGACGGCAAGTTCACCGTGGCCGGCACCGATCGCAGCAAGGCCTTTGGCGATGTCGCGCTCGCGGCCTACGTGCCGCACAACTATCCATTGGACAAGCTCGAGCCGGGTCTGGACGAGACGGCGTTTTACGATCCGACCAATTTCACTTTTCCCGCGGGAACGCACATCTGCGAAGTCGAAGTCGATCCGGATACGGGGGCGGTGCAAGTCGTCGCCTTCTCCGCGTGTGACGACTTTGGCAACATCATCAACCCGATGATCGTAGAGGGGCAGGTGCACGGCGGGCTGGCCCAGGGCATTGGGCAGGCTCTGCTGGAAAACTGCGTGTACGACAAAGCGAGCGGCCAACTCATAAGCGGCAGCCTGATGGACTACGCACTGCCGCGCGCGGACCATCTGCCGTCGTTCAAGGTCGCCACCAAGGTGACGCCCTGCACGCACAATCCTCTCGGCGCGAAAGGCTGCGGCGAAGCGGGTGCCATCGGCGCGCCGGCGGCGCTGATGAACGCGATGCACGACGCGCTGTCCGGCGCCGGCGTGACTTATCTTGACATGCCGGCGACACCGCATCGCGTCTGGGCCGCAATACAAACGGCACAACATTAGCGCGAGCTATCGGAGGAGTTAGCGATGTACGCATTCGAATATCAGCGTGCCAAATCGGTCGCAGACGCCTCGTCGGCGCTGGCGAAGACGGGCGGCAAGGCACTTGCCGGCGGCCAGAGCCTCGTCGGCGCAATGAAGCTGCGTCTCGCCAATCCGGGCACGATCGTCGATCTCTCCGGCATTCCGGATCTGAAAGGCATCAAGAAGGAGGGATCCGGCGACAATGCGGCGATCGTGATCGGCGCCATGACCACGCACGCCGAGGTTGCGTCATCGCCCGTCGTCAAGCAGGCGATCCCCGCGCTTGCGGAGCTCGCCGAAGGAATCGGCGATCGTCAGGTCCGAAATCTCGGCACGATCGGCGGCTCTATCGCCAACAATGATCCCGCGTCGGATTATCCCGCCGGCGTGCTGGGGCTGGGCGCCACCGTCAACACCAACAAGCGCAAGATCGCCGCCGACGATTTCTTCAAGGGCATGTACGAAACCGCGCTGGCTGCCGACGAGATCATCACGTCGGTCAGCTTTCCGATTCCAAAGAAAGCCGCATACGTTAAATTTCCGCAGCCCGCGTCGCGCTTCGCACTGGTCGGCGTTTTTGTTGCGCAGACGACGGGCGGCACGCGCGTCGCGGTGACCGGCGCCGCGCCGCACGTGCATCGCGCGACCGCGATCGAGAATGCTCTTGCGAAGAGCTTTACCGCGGAGACCGCGCGCGCGGTCAAAATTCCGTCAGATCATCTCAACAGCGATCTGCACGGCTCCGCGGAATACCGCGCGCATCTGGTGTCGGTGATGGCGGGGCGGGCAGTTGCGGCGGCGGGCTAAACCGCAATTGCACACGTCAGAGATGACGCGAATGAAACCGAAGGTGGTCCTCGATAAAGCTGGCGATGAAGAAATAGCTGTGGTCATAACTTTCCTGCATTCGCAACTCGAGGGGAACATTGGCCTGCAGACACGCCTTTTTTAGCAGGTCGGGTTTGAGCTGGCTATCCAGAAATGGGTCCTGGGTTCCTTGATCGATAAGGAACGGTGGCCCGCTCCAGCCGCGGTCTTCGATCAACGCCGTCGCATCGTATTCGCGCCATTGTGCACGGACGCTTCCGAGATAACCCGAGAGTGCTTTTTCACCCCATGGACAGCGCATCGGTGAGCATATCGGGGCAAACGCCGAGGCCGATTTGTAGACACCGGGATGCTTCAACGCGATGGTGAGCGCGCCGTGTCCGCCCATCGAATGCCCGAATATTCCGACGCGCGACGGATCGACAGGAAAGCTCGCAGCGACGACCCGCGGCAATTCCTTGGCGACATACGAATACATGCGATAGGCGTGCGACCACGGCTCCTCGGTCGCATCGACATAGAATCCAGCCCCAAGGCCAAAGTCGTAGCTCGCCGCCTCCCCCGGAAGGTTGAGACCCCGAGGGCTTGTGTCGGACGCGACAATCGCCAGGCCAAGCTCAGCGGCAACGCGCTGGGCACCGGCTTTGATAATGAAATTCTCTTCGGTGCAGGTCAGACCCGAAAGCCAATAAAGCACCGGTACCGGGCCCTTCTGTGCCTGCGGCGGCAGGAAGACGCCGAAGCGCATGGCGCATTGAGTCTCGGTGGAGTCGTGCGCGTACGTTCCCTGCACGCCGCCAAAGCACTCGTTCTGCGATACCGTAGTGATGGTCATGTGACGGGCCAAACGACAGAGGTCGTGTGGCGCGCTGACGCATTCAGGCAGGGATGGGATCGGCGCGATCTCATCGCCGATCCCACAGGTCCCCTGATTGTCGGACCACCGCGGACCGCCGCACCTACACTTCGGCGGCCGCTTTACGCGTGGTGGAGCGTTCCCTTGGCTTTTGCCGCATGCGTAGCGATCATGTCCATGAGCGGGGGCGACAGGCAATCGTACGGCTCCAGGCCAAGTTCCTTCAGTCTGGCTCGCACCGCGCCCATCTTGGCAGGATCGGCCCCGGACTCGATGATAGACGAGACGAACGCCGCGAATTCCGGCGGTGCCCAGCCCCGGTCCGATGACAGCTCGGTATGGAAGAAATCCACGCCGTAGAGCGGGTGATCCTTGTTGTCGATGCGTCCGTACATGTGCACGCCGCAATCCTTGCATGCGTAGCGTTTGATGGTGGCGTTCGGGTCCACGACTTTCAACTTGTCTTCGTTCGCGGTCACTTTCAGGTTATCGCGTCCCGTGACCGCGATCTGCGAAAAAAGAGCGCCACTCGGCTTCCAACACTTCGTGCAGCCGCAAACGTGGTTATGGGCGGCTTGCCCCTTGATGGACACCGTCACCTTCTTGTCGGAGCACTTGCATGAGAGCGTACCCCCAGCAAAGTTCGCGGCAGCGGGTTTCAGACCTTGATCGACGCCTGGATGAATCGCTGTTGCCATTGTCAGTTCCTCCTCTATCGAGATAACAACGAGTACCCGGTTACTGCCAAGCGGGCGGATTCGACAGTAACACGTTCGCCCGCCCGGGTTCTACGGATTGGTGCGCAAGCGTCAATGTCAATAGGTGACGACTGCGCGGATCGATTTGCCCTCATGCATGAGATCGAACCCCTCGTTGATCCGATCCAGCGGCAGCACATGAGTGATCAAGTCGTCGATGTTGATCTTGCGGTCCATGTACCAATCGACGATCTTGGGCACATCGGTGCGGCCCCGTGCGCCACCGAAGGCGGTCCCCTTCCACACCCGCCCCGTCACCAGCTGGAACGGACGGGTTTTGATCTCCTGGCCCGAACCGGCGACGCCGATGATCACCGATACGCCCCAGCCGCGATGGCAGCACTCGAGCGCCTGGCGCATCAGATCGACATTGCCGACGCACTCGAAGCTGTAGTCGGCGCCTCCTTTCGTCAAGTCGACGAGGTAGGGCACGAGATCTCCCTTTACTTCTTTCGGGTTGACGAAATGAGTCAGACCGAACTTCCGCGCGAGCGTCTCGCGCGCCGGATTCAGGTCGACGCCGATGATCATGTTGGCGCCGGCCATGCGGGCGCCTTGGACCACATTGAGTCCGATGCCGCCGAGCCCGAACACCACGACATTTGCGCCCGGCTCGACCTTGGCGGTATTGATCACCGCGCCGATGCCCGTTGTGACGCCGCAGCCGATGTAGCAGACCTTGTCGAAAGGCGCATCTTCGCGAATCTTCGCCAACGCAATTTCGGGCAGCACGGTGAAGTTGGCAAAGGTCGAGCATCCCATGTAGTGATGCACGGACTTGCCTTTGAGCGAGAAGCGGCTGGTCCCGTCGGGCATCACGCCCTTTCCTTGGGTCGCGCGAATCGCTGTGCAAAGATTGGTCTTGCGCGAAAGACAGGATTTGCACTGCCTGCATTCGGGCGTATAGAGGGGGATGACGTGATCGCCCTTTTTGACACTCGTTACCCCCGGGCCGACGTCGACCACGATGCCGGCGCCCTCGTGGCCAAGGATCGCCGGGAAAAGACCTTCCGGATCAGCACCGGACCGCGTGAATTCGTCGGTATGGCAGATCCCGGTCGCCTTGATCTCGACCAACACCTCGCCCGCCTTCGGCCCCTCCAACTGCACCGTCTCCACCACCAACGGCGCCCCTGCGCTATGAGCTACCGCAGCACGAACGTCCACCGCACCCTCCTTTGAATCAAGAATTCAGACCAAGACGACCGTCAAAGACTCCTGACTTATGGACACTTCAACGCACGATGGAAGCCGCTCCGACGCGCGCAGAATCCAAGCGCACTCTCGTGCTGAATTCAAGGTCCTTGTTGTCGATCACCGTCGCGTCGAGCTCACCGCCGCTTCCCGGCACGAAGTAGAAGCGAAAGTTCGGATTCTCGCTGATCGAGAAATCGACGTCGGCGCTCATTACCAGTTTTCCGTCATGATGCACCTCGACGCTGCGCACGAAATGCGGTGCCGCGTACGTACGCGTCAGCTGGTCCATCGCAAGCCCCGAATCGTTCGGGTGGCTGATCATCAGCTGAGCGCGCGCAGGTTCGTCGGGTTTGAGCGCATCATCGACGCGAAATCGCATTTTCCCGAGATTTGCTCTCGCCGCCGCGGCATCCTTGCCGGCTGGCGCGGAGCAGCCCCCCGACGCCTTGACATAGTTGGTGGCCATGTACAGCTTACCGTCGCTGGTGAGCGCAACCGCGCGGACGTGCGTGTATTGCTCCACGCGCATGCGCGTCTCGATATCGGCGCGCCCGCTTTCCAGGGTGAGCTGAAAGACGGCAGCGATGGGCGATGGGTTGTTGTCGATGATCAGCCAGAGCTTCTGGATATATCGATCGCTCGCCTGCGGAAACTGCGCCCGGATCGCAACGGGAACGATTGCCGCGTCCTCCGCCCTTTTCGGAGTTTCCAACACGACGACGCCGTCTCCGGGCTCGATGGGCGCGCCGGCAAAAAGATCCGCGCGCAATTTCTGCCAGATGGCGCTCGCCTCGGGATCGCTGTCCTGCGCCCAACCCGCGGTCGGAATCGCGAGGCAAAGCGCAAGCACCGCGCACTGGATTCGGAAACTCATGTAGGCACGATTCTCGGTTGCCCCCGCATCCATCCATTGTATGCCCTCGCGATACGGCTCGCCAGCCCGCTGGCTCACTCGTCCCATTCGAGCTCCGCGTACGCAGCGCTGACGTTGCGCCTATGAAACTGGTCGACGAGGAGCCAGTGATCGGCATCTTCGCAGACAACGGAGTCGATGGCTTGGGCAAGCGACATCTTCGAAGCGAGCGCGGCGCGAACGTCGCGAAGAAGCCGTGTCAGATAGTCCTCCTCCGGCATGATCGCGGAAGGCCACGCGCCGGCGCGGCCGTGGCCCGGAATGGCCAGGGCCGCATCGATGGTCTTGAGCTCGTCAATCGCAGCGAGGAAACCACGAAGACTGCCGTCGACGACGGGGATATGCCCGACAAAGGCGAGATCGCCCACAAAAAGCGTCTTGCTCTTCTCATCGAAAATGGTGAGATCCGTATCGGTGTGCGCTGTCCGCCACGCGCGCAAGCTCAAGCTTCGACCACCCAGGTCAAGCCGCTTGGCGCTTTCGACCGAACGCGTAGGCAATACGATCGAGCTCCCTTGAGCCGCTGCTCCGAGATCCCGCATCAGCGCGCGAAGATAATTGGGCCCACGCCGCCGCATCGACTCCGCAAGTCGGGCATGACCGACGAATTGCGGCCGATCGTCGACAAACGCCTGGTTACCGAACACGTGATCGGGATGACCGTGTGTGTTGATCACGTAGCAAACCGGCAGCGCCGTCACCCGGCGGATCGCCCGACGCAACGCCCGGCCCACGGCGTATGTACCGCCGGTGTCGATCACGGCAACGCATTTTTGACCGATGACAAAGCCGAGGTTGGCGATATCCCCGAAGTTGAGCGGGGACATTTCAGCCTGGGCGCCATAGTGGACATAGACTCCTGGTGCCGGATTCTCGACTTCAAAGTCGCGAAGCTCCGGAGGCGCCGCCCATGCGCGAAGCGACCAGGCGATGGCGCACGCCGCTAGAAGCATGGCATGGTGAGTTCGGGCTCCCAAGAACGTCAACTCCGGCGCAAAGCCGCCATCGCAGCTTGCGCGTCATTCGCTGAGGAAGCAGTGTTTCTTGGCGGCGGCCTGCAGATCTCGAAATGACGCGATAATCTTGCGTCCATCCTTCATATCGCGCATGACGCCTCCTCGCTCGCCGGCAATCGTCGTCGCGTTGGTGACTGTCGACAAATCGACCCACGTGGCGTAATCGACTTTCGCCGCGATATCGTCGATCGCACAAGAACACTTGTACATCGATTCCTGGGCGGGGGCCTTGCTCGAACGCATGCAGTCGAGGACGAACTCGACGCGGGCCCGCGTCGGAAAGTCGTTGGCATATGCGAGCGACGTCGTCGCCATCAACAGAAATATTGCGTAGTAGGGTTGAGTCATTGGGTCACTCCTGCTCGGCCGCGGTGGATAGCGGCACGGTGAGGAACTGTCGCGGTTCGATACGTCGCAACTCACTTGGCGCGCTGCAGTCGTACAAGTTCGACCTTGAGGTCGGCGGCGAGCGTCTCGTCCAGCGCACCGAGCTTCGCCTGCGCGCCGCGCAGTGCGGCTTCGTCACCCAGCGACGCGTATGCGAACGCCAGGCCGTACCACGCGACGGGGTCGTCCGGTGTCAGTCGAAGCACATCGTTGAACGCAATCACGGCCGCGGCCGGACGATTCAGTTTTTGCAGGGTCTTGGCGCGAACGAGGAGGGGCTCCGACTCTCGCGGTTGTGCTGACGACCAGCGATCGGCAAGGTCGAGCAATGCGATCCAACGACCTTCGGCATCGAGCGGAGCGACGCGCATGAAATAGGGCAAAGTCTCGGGATCGCCTTGCCAGAATGCCTTCACGCCACGGAGCGGACCGAGCTCGGTCCACTGATCTTCGGCAGGCAAGCGCTCGCGAATCCATTCTACGGGCACCGAATAGTAACTGGCGGTCGAGCCGCGCAACCGAAAGGTCAGCAATCCCACCAACGCGCCGCCGGCATCGAAAAGACCGCCGCCGCTCGACCCAGAGGTAAATGCCGTGTCCGATTCGATGACGTGACCGGCGTCAAACGAATGCAGCGACAGCACGCGCCCGAACTTCAGCGCGATATCCATGCCGCCGGTAAAACCCAACGCGGCTACGTCCTGACCCAACCGCAGCGTGTCGGAGCTGCCGAGGACAACGGGTCTGATCTGCCAGGCAGGCACATGCAAGAAGCAAAGATCGTGCAACGTATCGGCATACTGGCCTGTCACGCTCCAGATCCTCCCCGACCCGACGATGCGGATGCCGGCCGCGTCGCGCGTTACGTGACAGTTGGTGACGACGACCGATGGCGCGATCGTAACTCCCGTGCCCAACTGCAGCCCGCCGCCTTCACGACTGGCTTCGACCCGAACGACACTGCCGGACAGCGAAACGAACGTGGCGGGGTTCAGCGCCTCGCTTGCTGCCGCGGCAACGTACGCGAGCGCCGCCACGCCGCCGAAGACCGCAGCACGGACGCGGGCCGATGGGAGTCTCATCAAGGCAGGATCTTCACCAAAGTGGGAGCCCAATCGAGGCGCCGATATGACCGAAGAACCCGCGGACCCAAAAACCCGCGGTTAGCGCGCCAAGTCGCCACGCTCGTCGATCAGTGGAACGTTGTACTCGCGAAGAATCCGCGTGATTGCCGCGCGGTTGTCAGTGATCAACTTTTCGACCGTGTCTTTCCATTCCCGCTCGCCATAGCGGACCCCCATGGCAATCTCGTAATCGAATTTCACGCCGGGCTCCGACTTGAGCGGGATGAGGGCCAGATCGAGATTATTTACGCGCTTGGCGTAATAGCCGGCAATCGGCCCCCAAACAATTGCGGCATCGATCTTTCCCTGCGCCAGGTCCTTTTCGATGATCTCTCCAGGATATTCTTCAGGGTTGGGAGACATCATCGGATAGGGCTTGGCCTGCGCCTCCATTCCGTGGCGGACAAGCCAAATGGAGGCGGGCGAGCGGTCGAAAATTCCGACCGTGAGCCTGCCGCGCACGTCGGGCGGCAAGCTGAACAGATCAGTACCGGCCTTGATCTGGTCCAGCCCCTTGCCTTTGGGAAACACGAGCACGTAGGTTGAGCGGTAGTACGGCACGGTCGCCGAGACCTGGTCGTAGCCCGCGGGAACGCCCATCACGATGTCGCACCGGAAATCCTGGCCCGGCAGCTTGTAGCGAAGGGTATTGCGGATGAAGTTCATTCGCTGGGGGAACGCATAGCTCTGGACCGGCAGTCCGAGCTTTTGCGCGAACAGATCCGCGATGCGATTCTCGAAGCCTTCGCCCTGCGTATTCGAGAACGGCAGATTGCTTGGGTCGATGCACGGGCGGAACGCCGTTGGCGCGTCCTGGGCGTGCAGTTGCGAGCTCACGGCGGCGACTGTGCAGCTCACCGCGACCAAGAGCGAGTCGCGCAACAACGTGCGGGGCCTCCTCATCGCGGGTGTCCGGCAAGCTCGGCGGAATCCCGATGGAATCGACTCTGCCGCGCCATTACTTCAGCTCCTCCACTTTCGATCGCGTGATATCGCCGTTCGACCGCCCCTTGAGATAAGCGTACAGGCCATCCGTATTCTGCATGACCATCGGGCTCGTCTTGAAGCTCGGCATCCCTTTTTCGAGTCGTCCTTCGGTAACCGTTTTGACGAACTCCTCCTTGGAGAGCACCTTGAAGCTTTCGAGCAGCGACGGGCCGACGAGGCCTTGCTGGTTGGCACCGTGACAGCGATCGCAGGCCGCCGCCCGCCAGGCGCGAAAACCGTTCATCGTGTTTGCATCGACCTTGAAGCCGTCGACGACGCGATAAGGCTTATCGCCGGCTGGTGTCCCGTTCGTGTCTTGCGCCGATAGGGGAAAAATCACGCCGACGCAGCCGATCAGCAACAGGGCACGCAACGCCGGTGACGAAATATGAATACGCATCATCTTGACCTTGCGGGTGGGCCGCCGTCACGCTGGGACCCCCGAGGTCCGGTGGCAGTTCCCACGCCGCGATGCGACGAACAAGCAACCGCCGGCGCGTAAGAATCACGCGCCGGCGGAAAGAGTACAGCAGAAGTTAGTTTGGAAGCGCGAAGACTGTCAGCGAGCCACCCAATTCGGTGTAGTCGCGAAGCTCCTTGTAGCCTCCGACCGCGCCGAGACCGTCCTGATCCTTTTCCAGACCGGCCGCCATGCCAATGCCCGCCCAGCCGCCGATCCCCGAAAAGACACCGATGTATTGCTTGCCTTTGTGCTGGTAGGTGAAGACGTTGCCGATAATCCCGGATGGCGTCTTGAACTTGAACAATTCCTTGTTAATGTCGTTGGCGTCGACGCATTTCAGGTAGCCCTCGAGCGTCCCGTAGCACGCCAGACCACCCGCAGTTACCAATGCCCCGCTCCAGACCGAGAATTTCTCGGCGTGGCTTTGGACGATCTTGCCGGTCCCCGCATCCCAGGCAATGAAGTTGCCCATGTTCTTCTCGCCCGGAGGCGGATACATCGACAGAGTCGCGCCGACGTAGGGCTGCCCGGCAACATAGTCTACTTTGAAAGGCTCGTAGTCCATGCAGACGTGGTTGGTCGGGACATAGAACCTGCCGTTGGCGGGATTGAACGCCGCGGGTTGCTCGTCCTTCGAACCCAGCGCCGCGGGACAAATCCCCTTGTTGTTGTGGTCGGGCCCATTTTGTGCGGTCGAGTACTGCTTAAGAACCTGCGGTCGGCCCGTCTTCATATCGACGTGGGACGCCCAGTTGACTTTCGGATCATACTTCTCGGCCACCAGCAGCGCCCCTGTCGTCCGGTCGAGGGTATAGCCGAAGCCGTTGCGATCGAAGTGAACGAGCGCCTTGGTCGGCTTGCCCTTGACGTTGATGTCGGCAAGGATCATCTCGTTGACACCGTCGAAATCCCATTCGTCGTACGGTGTCATCTGAAAGACCCACTTCGCCATTCCCGTGTCGACATCGCGCGCCATGATTGTCATTGACCAGCGGTTGTCGCCCGGACGCTGCGCCGGGTTCCACGTCGACGGATTGCCGGTCCCGTAGTACATCAGGTTCTGTGCCTTGTCATAGCTGTACCAACCCCACGTCGTCCCGCCGCCGATCTTCCATTGATCGCCCTGCCACGTCTTGAGCGACGAATCCTTGCCGACAGGCTTGAGTGCGCCGTCGGTCCAGGTCATCGTCTTGTCGGGGTCGATGAGCATCTCTGCATCCGGACCGGTGCTGTATGCCCTCCAGACTTGCTTGCCCGTGTTGATGTCGTACGCGGTGACATAGCCGCGTACGCCCCACTCTCCGCCGGAGATGCCCGTGATCACCTTGTCTTTGAACACGTGCGGCGCGTTGGTGTTGACGGCGCCCACTTTGGGATCGCCGTTCTTCACCGACCAGAGCACTTTTCCTGTGTTCGCATCCAGGGCGACCAGCGTGCTGTCGGCCTGCTGCAGGAAGATCTTGTTCTCCGCGTACGCAAGGCCGCGATAGACGGTGTCGCAGCACATTTGAGGGATCACCGCGGCGTCCTGCTTCGGCTCGTAACGCCACTTGATCTTCTGCGTATCGATATCGAGCGCGAATACCTTGTTGGGGAACGGCGTATGGACGTACATCGTATCGCCGACGACCAGCGGCGAGCCCTCGTGGCCGCGCAAAACACCGGTCGAGAACATCCACGCTACCTGCATCTTGCCGACGTTCTGCGCGTTGATCTGTGTGAGCTTGCTGTAGCGCTGGTTGTACATGTCCCCAGCTTGCATCGCCCAATTGTTGGGATCGGATGTCAGCTTCTCGACATCTCCGTTTGCCGCGGCTGCGCCAGACAGCGCCGCCGCAAATATCGCACCCGCGAAGGACAACCGCTTAGAAGCGCTATGCATTGTTTCCTCCATTGCTCGTTGTCGAACCAGAACCGCAGGCGATCGTGCCGATCTTCCCGCACGCAACCCCGATCGCCGAGGCTGATCAGTGTCGCGCTACGCTGGATCGAAGTCAATTTGCCCACTACAGAGCTCTAATTCTCGATTTCCTGAGTCTATTATTGTTGCACCGCAATGCAAGCGAACCTTGGCTAGGCTGCTTGCTACTGAGGGCGCGCGCTCGCACGGTGGCTCGGAATGTCGCACTGCAGCAACACTTCTCGCTTTTTGATCTGCCGTATCCGCGCGGAAATTCTGCGCGATCCTCAATGCGCATCGCCCGGCAAGCCTGAGCCAGATTCGTTTCCTGTCGGTGGCATACAATCTTTGTTCGGTCACAACCAAAGTAAACGCATCTTGTCGCCTGCGGACACGCAGCCGTTTCCAGAAATCACGGACTGTCTCAGGCTGGAACGACGATGATCAATAAGCTGTTGCGGGCGCTCATCGCCATTCTCGCGATCTCACTTGCAACCGAAAGCGTCACCGCAGTCGAACCAAAAGCGGTCAGGGTCGCTGCGGGTGTGTACGCGCTATTGGGAACGGGTGGCGACATCACACTCGAGAACGGCGGACGCACCGCCAACGTTGCGTTCGTTGTGGGGCCGCGCGGCGTCGTTGTCGTGGATTCCGGGATTTCCTATGGCGAAGGCGAGGACATTATCGCTGCGGTCAAGAGCGTCTCGAATCGACCTATTCTTCTTGTCATCCTCACGCATCCAGGTCAGGAAGTTATCTTCGGCGCGGCGGCGTTCCAAGCACGCGGCATACCCATCATGGCGCATCGCAGCAGCGCCGAGTTGATTGCCGCCCGATGCGCGACGTGCTTGCGCAATTTGCAGTCGCTGCTCGGTGAAGATGTCATGGCCGCGACCAGGGTGGTCACCCCCGATCGCTTGATCGACGGAGACCAAACGCTCGAACTGACCGGACGGCGATTGCGATTGATCGCCCCACCGTGGTCGAGTGCGCCCGGCGCGATCGCGGTTTTCGACGAGCGGACCTCGACCTTGATAGCCGGTGACTTGGTTTCCATCAATCGAGTACCGGATATCCGCGATGCGAAACCGCAAGCGTGGCGCGATGCGCTCTTGCGCGTCGCATCGACGCGATGTCGGCGGCTTGTTCCCAGTTACGGACCCATCGGGAGCTGCGCTGATATCGCCGCTTTTGATCATTACTTTGCCAAGCTTGAAAGCCGCGTCGGGGCGCTTCTGAAAGAAGGCGTAAGCCTCGCCGAGTTACGCGACCGTTGCGACTTGCCCGAATTCTCGCAGTGGGACCAGTACGAGACGCTGCATCCACAAAACGCGAACCGTACCTACCTCCGCCTCGAGCGGACGCAGCTCGAGTGAATTCGCCCGGCCGCGGCGATCAGATCGCGTCCAGCGCGTCGCGCAGGTCGCGGCGCAGATCCTCGATATCCTCGACGCCGACCGACAGACGAACCAGCGAGTCGCCGATGCCCAGCGCGTCGCGCTGCGTTTCGGGTATCGACCCGTGCGTCATCAATGCCGGGTGCTCGATGAGGCTCTCGACGCCGCCGAGGCTCTCTGCCAGCGCGAACAGGCGGCAGTGCTCGAGAAAACGCTTGGTCCCGGAGAGGTCCGTCTTGAGGACGATCGTGACCATGCCGCCGAACGCGCGCATCTGCCGTTTGGCGAGCTCGTGCTGAGGATGCGAAGGCAGTCCGGGGTAGTGAACGCGCGCCACTTCCGGCTGCGTTGACAGCCATTGCGCGAGATCGTAGGCGTTTTCGCAATGCCGCTCCATGCGCAAGGCGAGCGTCTTCAATCCGCGCAACGCGAGAAAGCTGTCGAAGGGTCCGCTGACGCCGCCCACCGCATTCTGTAGATACGCCAGGCGCTCGGCGAGCGGCTCCAGTCGCGCGCCTCCACCGATGACGACGATACCGCCGACCATGTCGGAGTGACCGTTCAGGTATTTGGTCGCGGAATGGACGACGATGTCGAAGCCGGATTCCAGCGGCCGCTGGATCCACGGGCTTGCGAATGTATTGTCCGCAACCGCGATGAGATCATGCTCGCGGGCGATTTCCGCGACCGCTGCGAGATCGATGAGCTTGAGCAGCGGATTGCTCGGCGCTCTCGATCCAGATCATTTTTGTCTCCGGTCGGATCGCCGCGCGCAGCCGCGCCGGGTCGGCTCATGTCGACGAAGCTCGCGCTCAAGATTGGCCGAGCGCTTGCGCACGTTCTCGAACAGACGGTAGGTGCCCGCCGTAGAGATCGTCGCTCGCGACGACGTGCGCGCCGGAATCGAGCGCGTCGAGCAGTGTCGCCATGCCGGCCAGGCCCGATGCGAACGCGAAGCCCGCGTGCGCCGCCTTCGAGATCGGCGACGCAGGCCTCCAGCGCAGTGCGCGTCGGGTTGCCGGTGCGCGCGTAGTCGTAGCCCTTGTGCACGCCGGGACTGCTCTGCACGTAGGTGGACGTTGCATAAATCGGCGTCATGATCGCGCCCGTCGACGGATCAGGCGTCCTGCCCGGCGTGGATGGCGCGCGTGGCGAAGCCGTGCGCCGTCTGTACAGGTGGCTTGGCGCTGAGATCGTTCACGGCAGGCTTCTTCTCAGATAGGTCAGCAGATCGTAACGCGTTATCAGCCCGAAGAAACGGCCGTCTTGCACGATGATCGCGACCGGTCTTTGTTCGAGCACCGCCAGCAGGTCGGCGAAGCTTGCGCCGGGATCGAGCGTCTCCAGTCGATCGGTCATCGCCGTGGCGACCTGATCGTGAAATCGTTCGGGCTGCTTGTAGACGTGCAGGAGCACATCGGATTCGTCGAGGATGCCGACGACCCGGTCATCGGCCAGCACCGGCAACCTGCGACACATCGGCGACGCGCATCCGCTGAAACGCGGTGAGCAGCGTGTCTTCCGCGCTGACTGAGACCACGGCGCCGGTCTTCGAAGCGGCGCGAAACCAGGTCGCGCAGGTCGCCGTAGCGCGGCAGCTCGATGAAGCCTTGGTCGACCATCCAGAAATCGTTGTACATCTTCGACAGGTACTTGCTGCCGGTATCGGGGACGAAGGTCACGACGCGCTTCGGCAGAGTCTGCTCGCGGCAATAACGCAGCGCGGCGGCGACCAGCGTGCCCGCCGAGGAGCCGCCGAGGATGAGCTCGCTCTTGAGCAGCTCTCGCGCGGTCAGCGAGGCTCTCCTTGTCGGAAATGGAATACGCTTTCTTCGAACGCGCGAGAGATCGGCGATCGGCGGAATGAAGTCCTCGCCGATGCCTTCGACCACCCACGAGCCCGCAGTGCCGATCTTGCCGGTCTCGACATACGACGCGAGCACCGAGCCCGCGGGGTCGGCGAGCACCATCTCGGTCGCGGGCTGACGCGGGCGAAATAATGCGCTTAGCCCCGTCAGCGTCCCGCCCGAGCCGACGCCGCAGACGACGGCATCGACATCGGTGCTGCATCTGCTCCCAGATCTCCGGTCCCGTGGTGCGCTCGTGCGCCTCCGGATTGGCCGGATTGCCGAACTGGTTGACGTAGAACGCGCCGGGGATCTCGGCAGGCCAGACGCTGCCGCCATGTCCTGGTAATACTCCGGGATGTCCCTTGACGACGTCCGAGCGCGTCATCCGGATCTCCGCGCCGAGCGCTTTGAGATGCAGCACTTTTTCCGACGACATCTTGTCGGGAATCACCAGCAGCACGCGGTAACCCTTGGCGCGCGCGACCAGCGCAAGACCGAGACCGGTGTTGCCGGCGGTCGCCTCGACCACCGTGCCACCTGGCTTGAGGCGTGCCGTCCTGCTCGGCGGCCTCGATCATCGCCAGGGCGATGCGGTCCTTGATCGAGCCGCCGGGGTTCTGGCTTTCGAGCTTGACGAACAGCCGGCAACGGTCCGGTCGATCCAGGCGAGTCACTTCGACCAGCGGGGTGTTGCCGATCAGACCCAGCACCGCAGGATCTGCAGAGGCATGAGGGCGCGAGGGGGTCACGAGAGTGGGGGTGGGACTCATAGCTCGGATGAACTGTAGCAGCCGGGACAAGC
This sequence comes from uncultured beta proteobacterium, assembly GCA_963745385.1. Classification (GTDB taxonomy): domain Bacteria; phylum Pseudomonadota; class Gammaproteobacteria; order Burkholderiales; family Casimicrobiaceae; genus PALSA-1003. The sequence goes on along the minus strand of CAVUXI010000026.1, from coordinate 1,465 downwards.
AGGCATCTCGTTGCCTTTAAGCTGCCGGCTGATTCGACCGCTAGAATCGCGTCGCGCTTCACGTTCGTCAAACCGCCATAGGCTTTCGTGAGTTGCCAATCGAACGATCGTTCGATAGAATATCCCTTCCTGTCTGACCGGCGCCCGCCCCGGCTTCTCGTCGCGGACGAGCCCGGTTACTCATGGATTCCGTTACTGGCCATGAAACCCGCGCTCGCCGAGCTCCTGCACAACCCGCATCTGTGGCGCGGCGATTCGCTGGCGCGAACCGATGAGGTCATCGGCAGCGGTTTCCCCGCCCTCGATGCGGAGCTTCCCGGCGGCGGGTGGCCCCAAGGCACGCTCACCGAGCTCATTTTCGATGAGGGAGGCATCGGCGAGCTTCGCCTCCTCATGCCAGCGCTCAAGCGGCTTGCGCAAGGCGGCGAAGCGATCGTGCTGGCAGGGCCGCCGCACATTCCGTACGCCCCCGCATTTGCAGGCTGCGGCATCGATCCGGGCCGAGTCATCGTCATCGATGCGGAAGGCAGGGACTGCTGGTGGGCCGCGGAGCAGGCCCTGCGTTCCAACAGCGCCGGCGCACTCTTGTTCTGGCCGCGCTCACTCAGCGATCAACGCGAGCGGCGGCTCCAGCTCGCTGCGCAGGAAGGCGCGGCACTGGCATTTTTTTTCACCGGAACCGCGCGCGCCTCGCAACCCTCACCCGCGCCGCTGCGCATTCGCCTGTCGCGCGCCGCAAACCATCTGCATATCGACGTATTCAAGCGGCGCGGCGGTGTGATGAACAAACCCTTGCTGCTCGATGTGTCCGTGGTACATCCATCCGTGGCCAGACACGTCCCGGCAACGGGCGTCGTCCGGACGCAGCCCTTGCCCGATCGCCTGCCGGCGGGCCGTTCCCCGAGCTTTCATCGCCAGCATCCGGTCGGCGGGCCGTATGCCCTCGTCTGGAATCGCGCGCTTGCACGCGCCGATGAAATGCGCCGCGTGCCCCGGCCCGATCCGCGGGAGGAGGGAGGGTCGCGCAACGAAAGGGCAAGTGCACTTTCTTCCGCGAGCACGAGCGTATCGATTTCGTGCCTCTGACGGCGATTCACCGTGCTCTGGACCTGCCTGTATTTCCCCGAGCTTCCGCTGTCGGTTTTTGCGCGAGCCGACGCGCGAAAATCGCCGGCGGTCGTCAGCACCGTGAGCCATCGCCCCGACGTTCTGGCGGCCAACGAAGCGGCGAAGCAGCGTGGCATCGTCGCGGGGCTTTCCATCGCCGCCGCGCTGGCGCTCGATTCCGAAGTCTCGATTCATTTGCGCGACGAATGCGCCGAAGCCGCGGCGCTCAGAAACATTGCGCTTTGGGGCGGGCAATGGACCTCGACCCTCAGCATCGAGCCGCCGGCCGGCGTGTTGCTGGAAGTCTCCGCCTGCCTCAATTATTTCGGCGGCCTCGAGTGCCTGCTGGGCCGTATCG
>CAVUXI010000025.1:0-30178 GCA_963745385.1 uncultured beta proteobacterium | reverse complement strand
GCTCGATCAACGCGTCGGTGATTGATGTGTATCCGACCTTGGCGGCGGCGATCCAGGAGGCAGGCCTGGAGATGATCGGTCACTGTTATGAGCAGAAGATTCTTACGCTGGAAACCGAAGAAGAGGTGATCCGCAGCACGATCGAGCGGATTGCTGCATTCACTGGAGGTCCCGTGCGAGGCTGGCAAGGCGCGGGCATGGTAGAGACAGTCAACACACCCGAATTACTGAAGGCCGCAGGAATACGGTATGTGTGTGACTGGGGGATCGATGATCTGCCGTGCTGGATGACGACAGCAAACGGCCCATTGATCGCAATTCCCGGCAACGTTGCGTTGGATGACGGGGTTGTTTACCCGATCCATCAGCATTCGTCGGATGAACTGTATCGCCGCCTGGTTGATACGCTGACCACATTTGAGGCCGAGCTGAACCTCAACGTGCACTTGATTCCGATTGCCATTCACCCACATCTGATCGGCGAGCCGCACCGGTTTCCATATTTTGAGCGCATGCTCGATTTACTCGTGGCAAGAAGCGACACTGTGTTCATGACGGGCAACGAGATTGCGGAGTGGTTTGGGGAGACACAAGCCGCGGCGTGAAGCATCGAGTTGCATTCGCCGTTATAGCGAGATTTGACTGCTCAGGTACGAACGATCTTCCTTGTTGCTACTACTACCAGGAAACGCAACAATAGAAGCCGCGGAAAAACAGTCCGTACTGCTCGGCGTCGAAGCGCAGGTACATATCGAAGAACCGTCGATACGGCTCGACATCCTCCGGCCTGCGGTCAGCGAACAGGCCTCGGTGGGCTTCCAATCGCGGCTGCACAAGGTGCGCATGATGTTGAACATCGCAGCGACGGCACTATCGCCGACACACACGGCTGGATGGCCGGGCCTAGCTAGCCGCGCCTGAGTCGTTGTCGCTTTCGGCGACTCCTTGCCGACGGCCATCCCACGAGCGGAGAATTAGCCGTCCCATGCGTGTCAATCGAAGGAGGTGCGTCGTGGCGCAAGTAAAAGGATTCGATCCGGCAACGAGCGGGCAACAGCCCGAGGATGTCAACGGAAATCCGGTCCCGGTCGGTGTCTGGGGTGATTCCAGCACAGGCGGGGGCGTGTTCGGCACCAGCGGCGTGTTGCCGCAAGGCTCCAGCATTCCGATCGATCCGCCGGCCGGTGTCGAGGGACACGGCGTGGACGGCCCGGGTGTGGTCGGCCGCAGTATCAACGACAGTGGCGTGGTCGGCGAAAGCCCCGGTTCGCCGGGCATGCTTGCCCGTAGCGTCAGCTCGTCCGGCCTGCTCGGAGTGACCTTCAGCCCCGACGACGGCTCGCACGGCGTCTTCGGTTCCTCCACGGCCGGCGGCAACGGAGTCACCGGTTTCGTCGGCAGCGCCACCGGCGCCATCGGCAGCAGCGTTCGCGGTATCGGCGTGCGCGGCACGACCGGTACCGGAGCCGCCGGTGTCCTCGGTGAGACCTTTGGTGACGACAGCGGCGGCGGTGCGGGCCCGGCGGTACACGGCAGCAGCGACGGCGGGGTCGGCGTCAGTGGCGTCAGCGGATCCACCGACGCCACCGAAGGTCTCACCTACGGCAACGGCTACGGCCACTACTCGCTGCATTTCTCCGCCCAACCGGGCGGCGGCGTGCTGGGCGTCAGTGTGCTGGGCAGCGGTGTCGAAGGATTCACCTTCAACTCGATTCGGAACAACCCCGACGTGGCCGCCGTGCGTGGCCAGAGCGCCAACGGGTTCGCGGGGCTCTTTGTGGGCAGGGTCCGTGTCACCGGTTTCTTGCAGAAGGCTGGTGGCGGGTTCACCGTGGACCATCCGACGGATCCGAAGAACAAGTACCTGTCGCACTCCTTCGTCGAATCCCCGGAGATGCTGAACGTGTATAGCGGCACCGTGACGACCAACCGCGACGGCGCAGCCCGGGTGCGGTTGCCGGCGTATTTCGAGGCACTCAACCGCGATTTCCGCTATCAGCTCACTGTGGTCGGCGCGTTCGCCCGCGCGATGGTGTCCAAGGAGATCAAGGACAACGAGTTCGCCATCCGGACCGATCCCGGCAGAGTCAAGGTCTGCTGGCAGGTCACCGGGGTCCGCAAGGATGCCTGGGCCGAAGCAAACCGCATCCCCGTCGAGGAGACCAAGCCGAAGGGGGAACGCGGCCGATACTTACACCCCGAGGTGTTCGGGAAGAAGGCCGGCGCCATCCACCCCATACCGGCCACCCGAGTGCCCGACGCGCTGCCGGAGAAGCTGCGCGGCCGGGCCGAGAAGACGCTGTCCGGCCTGGCCGGTGGGGGTGCGGCCGGCAAGGATCTGCGCGTGCTCCTCGACGAGGCCAAGCGGTCGTTCGCTGAGCAGTCCGCGGCCGGACGAACACGCCTGCACCAAGAATGGCGCGCCGTGCAGGAAAGCCTGGAGGCGATGCCGGCGGTGCGCCCGCCGGAGCGTGAGCGCAGGCGTTAGCTGAATGACGCCAGCCGACGGCGGTGAGGGTCGTCGTCAGCTCGATCACCGCGCCCAGGTCCTTGCCGATTTCGCGGCAACACCGTTGCGCTCGATCGCCGCGGTCTACGTTGCGTTTCCCCGCGCCTCTGCGCTCCGAGCTTGGAGGCGATCAACCGCCGGCTCAAGGCCGCAAGCGTTACCTTTCACCTTTCGGAGTGAAGGGCCCGGTGATGGACAGTTGAAGCGGTCGCAGTTCCCGAAGGAACTGACAGGCAAGGACGTTTACTTGATGCCCAGCCGCTCCATCCGATAGCGCATCGCGCGGAACGTGATGCCGAGCAGCTTCGCCGCCGCGGTGCGGTTGTAGCGCGTCTTCTCCAGCGCCTCGTTGATCGCGGCGCGCTCGACGCGATCGAGATAATCCTGCAGCGGCCACTTGTCGCCGGCCGGCAGCGCCGCGTCGCCTTCCTCGGGCGGCGGCGTCAGGTGCAGATCCTCGGCGGTGATCTGCTGCGGATCGGCAGCCAGCGACAGACCGCGCTCGAGAATGTTCTCCAGCTCGCGCACGTTGCCGGGAAAGGGATAGGACGTCGAGCGCCGTCGACCGCCTCGGCATCGAGCTTGGCCGGAACGCCGCGCGCGAGCTTTTTCAGGATCGCGTCGGCGATCGACGGGATGTCCTCGCGCATCTCGCGCAAGCGAGGCATCGCCAGCTCGATCACGTGCAGCCGGTAGAAGAGATCCTGGCGGAACTCGCCTGCGTCGACCAGCGCCGGAAGCTTCTTGTGCGTCGCGCTGATGATGCGCACGTCGACCGGCTCCTCCGCGGTCGCGCCGACCTTGCGCACTTTCTTTTCCTGGATCGCGCGCAGCAGCTTCACCTGCATCGGCAGCGGCAGGTCGGCGACCTCGTCGAGAAACAGCGTGCCGCCGTTGGCGGCCTGGAAGAATCCGTCGCGGTCGCCTTCGGCGCCGGTGAACGCGCCCTTCTTGTAGCCGAAGAACTCGCTCTCCATCAGGTTCTCGGGAATCGCGCCGCAATTGACCGGCACGAACGGCTGCTCGGCGCGCGGACCGCCGAGATGGATCATGCGCGCCGCGAGCTCCTTGCCGCTGCCCGATTCGCCGGTGATGAACACCGGCGCCTGGCTCTTCGACAGCCGCTCGATCATCGAGCGCACCTGCATGATCGCCGGCGACTCGCCGAGCAGCTGGTACGACGACGGCGCGGCGGGCTTTTCCGGAACCTTCAGCGCCTGCTTGACCAGCGCGCGCAGCTGCTCGAGCGCGACCGGCTTGGCAAGATAGTCGAAGGCGCCGGCCTTGAGCGCGGCGACCGCGTTCTCGGCGCTGCCGAATGCGGTGATCACCGCGACCGGGACGTCGAGTCCCTTGCTGGTGATGTGCTCGACGACGGCGCAGGCCCTCGCCGTCGGGCAGGCGCATGTCGGTGAGGCAGAGGTCGAATGCCTGGGTGTCGAGCAGCCCGATCGGCTTCGGCGACCGACTGCGCGCGCGTCGTGTCGAGGCCCATGCGCGACAGCGTGAGCTCGAGCAGCTCGAGCAGATCGGGCTCGTCGTCGACGACGAGCACCTTCGGTTGTCCGCGATCGCGTGTTCTGCGCGTCATGATCGTCTCCCCTGCTTGACTTCTGGTCGCCGGGTTGACCGCGCGCTTCAGCGTCATCCGGAAATGCGCGCCCGGGCCCTTGGGCAGCAGCTCCAGCGCCGCGCCGTTGGCGTCGGCCAGCTCGCGCGCGATGTACAGCCCGAGCCCGGTGCCGCCCGGCCGCGTCGTGAAGAACGGCTCGAAGATCTGTCCGCGCAGCTCGGCCGGAATGCCCGGTCCGTCGTCGTCGAGCTCGCATATTACGGCATCGCCCATGTATCCGGGGCGCGCCACGATGCTGGATGCTCGCCATCCTTCTTCTGGCAATGCTGCCACGCGTTGCGCACCAGGTTCCAGACGATCTGGTTCAGGTGGCCGCGATCGAAGATGACCAGCAGGTCCGTCGGCAGCCTGCATGACCACGCCGCCGGCGGGATGCCCTCGGCCTGCACGATCTCCTCGACCAGCGAGTGCATGAACTCGCCGAAGCGTGATGACCTCCGGCTGCTGGCGGTCGCGGCGATTGAGCTGCAGCACCTCGCCGACGATGCGGTCGATGCGCTTGGCGTTGTTGCGGATCATCGACAGCAGTCGCTGGCCCTCGGGCGCGACCGAGCCGTCCTCCTCGAGCAGCTGCGCGGCCTGGTTGATCGCCGACAGCGGATTGCGCACCTCGTGCGCGATGCTCGCGGTCAGGCGTCCCATCGCCGCGAGCTTCATCTGCTGCGCCTCGCTCTGCGCGCGACCGAGGTCCTCGAGGTAGATCAGCGTGCCGCCGTTGAGCCCCGAGCCGATGCGCACCAGGCGCACGCGCAGCAGCCGCTGCGTCGCCTCGACCTTGAACGGCGGCAGCGGCTCGGCGAAATCCTCCTGCCAGCGTCGCCAGTAGTCGTGCAGCGTCGAGCTGAACTCGGCCAGCCGCATGCCGCCGCGCATGCGGCCGAAGCCGCCGAGCAGCCGCGTGACCTGCGCGTTGTGGCCGCGCACGACGCCGTTCAGGTCGACCACCAGCACGCCGTCCTGCATGTCCTGGATGATCAGACGGTTGACCTGCTCGAGATTGGCGACGTCGATGCCGCGCTGCGCGGCAAGGTCCTCGCTGGCCTTGGTGTAGCGGCCGAGCGCGAGCGCGACGCCGACGGTCGCGAAGTAGCCGAAGCCGACCAGTCCGGTCTGCAGGATCTGCGTCGCGGGAATCAGTGCCATCGATCAGCCGCCAGACGTCGAGCGCGAGCAGCACCGAGCTCGCGAGCGCGGCGTGGAAGAAGGCGATCTGCGTGCGCATCAGCCAGCCGCTCGCGGCGAGCTGCGGAAAGAGCAGGATCGACAGCGGCGCCGCCGGCGCTGCCGCCGGCGTACATCAGCAGCGCGATGAAGAAGATGTCGCCGACAAGCAGCGAGAGCAGCAGCGCGGGCAGCGGCAGCGAGCAGCGACTCGCGCTGGACCCACCAGAACGTCAGCAGCGCCGAACATGAAATACAGACCGGCGCGCGGTGACGAACGCGTTCGGCGTGCCGATCGCCGAGCGCGCGCAGGTCGAGGAACAGCGCGGTGCCGAGAAGCAGCGCGCCGCAAACCGCGCGATAGACGCCGACGATCCAGAGGATGCGCCGGCCCGACTCGGTGATCAGCGCCGGCAGCGGCGGCGGCTCGAACGGCGGGATCGCGGGCTGCGGGCTGCATTGACGCACGAGTCCGTCAGCGCTTGGCGCACTGGCCGTCGGCGCAGGCGTAGCCGCCGCTCGACGGCACGTCGCTTCGGCGCGCGGCAGGAACACGCCGCAGCGGACGCAGCGAACCATCGGCTGCGGCGTCGGCCGACGGCGCCGCGCTCGAGCCGCGCGCCGCCGCGCTCGCGGCGTTGCGCACGTTGATCATGCGCAGCGCGAGCAGCACGATGAAGATCAGGATCAGCCAGGCGATGATCTTGGCCATCAGTCCTTCTCACACGACCTTGCCCGGGATTGAGCATGCCCTGCGGATCGAGCGCGCGCTTGATGCGGCGCATCAGCTCGAGCTCGATCGCCGGCTTGTAGCGCGTCAGCTCGTCGCGCTTCATCTGGCCGATGCCGTGCTCGGCGCTGAAGCTGCCGCCGAGCTCGGCGACCAGGTCGTAGACGATGCGATTGGCGCGCGGGCGTCTGCTCGATGAAACGCGCCGGCAGTCGATGCCCGCCGGCGCGGAAAGATTGTAGTGCAGGTTGCCGTCGCCCAGGTGGCCGAAGATGACGTAGCGCACGCCCGGAAACGCGGCGTCGAGCGCGGCCTGCGCGCGCGTCCAGGAACGCGGGAATGCGCGAGACCGGCACGCTGATGTCGTGCTTGATGTTCGGGCCTTCGCGCCGCTGCGCCTCGGGAATGTGCTCGCGCAGCGCCCACAGCTGGCGCCGCCTGCGCCTCGCGACTGCGCGATGCGCGGCGTCGCGCGCGATGCCTTCGCCGATCGCGTCGGCGAGCGCCGCCTCGAGCTCGGCCGACGAGCGGCGAATGCGGCGGCGGCGTCGTCGGCCTGGACCAGCGACGTACCAGGGGTGGCCGGGCAGCGGATCGGGCAGCGACGGGAATTGCGCGCGCGTGAGCGCGACGCAATCGCGCGAAATCAGCTCGAAGCCGGTCAGGCGATCGCCGAGCGCCTGCGCGCATCGCGCGGAGCAAGCGCGACCGCCGCCGCGACGTCGGCGACGCGCGACCCATGCCGTCGCCGACGTGCGCGGCTGCGGAAAGAGCTTCAGCACCGCCGCGGTGATGATGCCGAGCGTGCCTTCGCTGCCGAGGAAGAGCTGCTTCAGGTCGTAGCCGGTGTTGTCCTTGCGCAGTCCGCGCAGGCCGTCCCAGACGCGGCCGTCGGCGAGAACGACTTCGAGGCCGAGCACGAGCTCGCGCGCGTTGCCGTAGCGCAGCACCGCGGTGCCGCCGGCGTTGGTCGACAGATTGCCGCCGATCGCGCAGCTGCCTTCGGCGGCGAGCGACAGCGGGAACAGCAAGCCCGCGTCGGCCGCGGCCTGCCTGCACGCGCGCGAGCGGCACGCCGGCCTCGACCGTCATCGTCGCGTTGTCGGCGATCGATCGCGCGCACGCGGTTCATCCGCGTCAGCGACGATGACGACCTCGTCGCCGCTCGCGTGCGGCGTCGCGCCGCCGCACAGACCGGTGTTGCCGCCCTGCGGGACGATCGGCACGCCGTGCTCGGCGCAGCAGCGCACGACGGCGGCGACTTCGGCGGTCGATGCCGGGCCGCACGACCGCGCGCGCGCGTCCGTGATAGCGGTCGCGCCAATCGGTGACGATAGGGAGCGACGTCGGCTTCGGCGGTGAGGACGTTGGTCTCGCCGACGATGGATTGCAGCGCGGGCAGCAAGGGAGCGGCAGATTCGGCCATGGGAGCATAATAGCGGAAACAGGACACGTGCCGTAGCGTCATCGCGGCCCGAGGAGGAGCACCGCCATGTCCGACTCCCCATCGATGCCGTTCACGCCGCAGGAAGCGCTCGAATTCATGCAGCGGATGTGGAATCCGTTCGGCATGCCGGTGCCCGGGCTTTACGCCGCCGCCGGCGCGCGGGCATGCCGCGCGGCGATGCCGTTTCCGAATCCGGCGGCGATGTTCGCCACGCTCGATCCCGCCGGAGATCGACAAGAAGATCGGCGAGCTCGCGCGTGATCGAGAACTGGCTCGCGATGAGTCAGAACTTCATGCAGATGAGCATCAAGACGCTGGAGCTGCAGAAGGCCTCGCTCGAGGCGCTGCGCGCGGGCGCCGCAGCCGCGGGCGCGCGGCGCAGAAACAGCGCCAGAAATCGCAGCACATCGAAGGAGAGATCAGATGGCGCATCACGCTCTACTACGGATCCGGATCGCCCTATGCCTGGCGCGTGCAGCTCGCGCTCGAGCACAAGGCGCTGCGCGTACGAGCTCAAGGTGCTTTCGTTCTCCGCGGGCGACACGCGCAAGCCCGAATTCGTCGCGCTCAATCCGCGGCATCAGGTGCCGGTGCTGGTCGACGGCGATTTCGTGCTCTACGAATCGAACGCGATCGTCGAATACCTCGACGAAGCCTATCCCGGACGCGGCGCGCCGCTGTTTCCGGGCGACGTGCAGAACGCGCGCGATCGTCCGGCGGCTCATGCTGGAAGTCGACAACTACTTCGACAAGGCGACCGACCCGCTGCTCGACCAGGCGTTCTGGAAAAAGCCCGAGGAGCGCGACGCGCAGAAGATCGCCGACGGCGCGCAAGGCGTCGTCGAGGAGCTCGCGCATGTTCACGCAGGCGATGCGCGGCGACTATCTCGCGGGACCGCTGTCGGCGGCCGACTTCGCGTTCTATCCGCTGGTCGCGTTCCTGTACCGCGCGCGAAGATGAAGCTGCCGGATCTCGACGCCGACGGCATGCTGACGCCGCGAGCTGCGCGCGTGGAAAGCGACGCATCGAGGCGCTGCCGTACTTCGACAAGACGATTCCGCCGCACTGGAAGGCAGCCTAGCCGTGAACGCTGCATCCGACGAGCGAGCCGCGATGCGTCTGACGACGACCGCGTTTCCGAGGGACAGCGCATTCCCGGCGAATTCGCCTTCTGCGTCGATCGATCGCGCCGCGCACGTCAGGCTGTCCGACAACCTCAATCCGGACTTCGCGTGGAGCGACCTGCCGCCGGAAACGAAATCGCTGGCGCTGATCTGCCACGATCCCGACGTGCCGTCGCGCGGCGACGACGTGAATAAGGAAGGGCGCACGGTTCCGGCGTCGCTGCCGCGGGTCGACTTCTATCCACTGGGTGCTGATCGATCTGCCGCCGAACACCGCTGCCGATCGCGCGCGGCGAATTCTCGCGCGGCGTCACGGCGCGCGGCAAGCCGGGTCCGCACGGCGCCGCGCGGCGCGCGGCAGGGCACTCAACGACTACACCGGCTGGTTCGCCGGCGACAAGGACATGGCGGGCAACTACTTCGGCTACGACGGCCCGTGTCCGCCGTGGAACGACGAGATCGTCCATCACTACGTGTTCACGCTGTACGCGCTCGACGTGCCGCGCGTCGCGGTTCAGGGCAATTTCAGCGGCCCCGACGTGCTGGTTGCCATCGCCGGGCACGTGCTCGGCCAGGCGGCGATCACCGGCGTCTACTCGCTCAATCCTTCCGTTCGTCCATAGCGGCCGCGCCGGACCTGCCGGCGTTGCGCGCTGCTCGACGCCGCGGCGCGTCCATCTTGCGTCCTCGCCCCAGAGTACTTAACCGGTTGTTCCTCCTTTAGTAGGCTGCGGGCGCTCGGCAAGTAAGCGTTTCTCCGACAACGAAATAGTGTTTCGCTGATTACGAAAAAGGCGAAGCGTCCCCATACTGGTCTCTGACGGGCCTTCCCATGGCCCCCCAGGGCAGTGTCCGGGAAACGGAGGACATATGAAGAAGCTGTTCGATTGGAAGTTTATGGCGCTTGCGCTTGCCACAGGATTCGCGGGATCGGCAGGCGCGCAGAGTGCGCCACAGTACGATTGCTTCGGTCTGGAAGGTGTCGCGCTGAACAATTGCCAAAGTCTCAACCGCGCTGCCGCCGGCGCCCCCACCAATACGCGCAGCGGCTCGCACGACTGCGGCGGAATGACCGGTGACGCGCTCGCGACGTGTCGCGATTTGAACGGCGAGCCGCGCCCTTATCCAGGCAATGGCAACAATTATCCAGGCATTGGCAACAACTACGCGCCCGGCAATTACGCGCCCGGCGCGAACAATCCTGGCTACGGAAATGGGACCAATCCCGGCATGAACAACCCGAGTCCGGTCACGACCACGCCTGCCGCAACAGGCTCCAGCGCCGGATCGAACCCGACGGCGTTGAGCCCCGGCAGCGGCACGACTGGCTCGAGCAGCGGGTCGAATCCGACCGGATTGAGCAACGGAAGCGGTCAGTCGCCGTCGAGCAGCGGATCCGGGCCGACAGGATTGAGCAACGGAAGCGGTCAGTCGATGTCGAGCAGCGGCTCCACGCCGACGGCGTCGACACCCGGAGCGGGGACCGCGGGCAACTCCGCGGGAACAACGTCCCGGTAAACACGCCGGGCGCGGCCGGATCGAGTCGCACGACTCGATTCGAATGAGGCAGGCGGCGTGCGCTGCCTGTCATACAAAAAGGAGATGACGATGCAAGTCAGCAAATGCATGCGGAGCTCAGGCCTAGCGCTTTTCGTTCTCGGTGCCACGGGGCTGATCGCGCTTCCAGTGGCCGCTCAAACGTCGCCTGGAATGGCGCCGGCGGCGACGACCGCAAAGCAAACGGACGACAATGCGGCCGAGTTCGCCAGACTCGACAAGAACAAGGATGGCATGCTCGACAAGTCCGAAGCCGTACTCGAGCCGCGTTTGTTGACGAATTTCGATGCAGCCGACACCAATAAGGACGGCAAGATCGACAAGAGCGAGTGGGCGGCGTTTCAGAAGGACAAGTCGCTGATGATCAAGAAGCAGTAACGCAGCGCCGCGAAAGCAAAAGAGCCCGGGATCCCCCGGGCTTTTTTTGCGTCCGCGACCAGGACGCAACGCAGGGATGCACTGGGGCCCGGAGGATAGTCAGCTCGAGTTCGATTGAGCGTACGATGGCGGCACGAGGAGCCCGCGCATGCTCGAGCACGAATTGTGGTTGCGTCCGGTAGCCGCGCTTTTGGCAGGCGCGCTCGTTGGCCTCGAGCGATCCTATCGCGGCCGCGCGGCCGGGCTGCGGACTTACGCGCTGGTGTGCCTCGGGTCGGCGCTCCTCGTCGCAGTAGCCGAAAAGCTGGCGCCCGCCGGCGATCCCACGTCTTCGACCCGTGTCATTCAGGGCATCGTCACCGGCATAGGCTTCCTCGGCGCCGGCGTCATCGTCAAGGAAGGCTTCTCGGTCCGCGGTCTCACCACTGCCGCTTCCATCTGGGTGATATCTGCGGTCGGCGTCGTCATCGGGGCCGGCTATTACCTGCTTGGCGCCATCGCCACCGTGCTGACCCTGGCGCTGCTTTCGATACTGCGCGGCATCGAAGACCGGCTGCCTTCGCAATCCTTCCTTCACTGCCATCTGTCCTTCCGGTGCGACCAGATAAGCGATGAAGACTGGTTGCGCAAGCTCGTCGCCGAGCATGGGTTTTCCATCACCGATCTGTCGTACCGGCTCGACAGGAGGACCGATTCGTTCGAATACAAATTCGTCATGTGGTCCGTCCATCGCAATGCAAGCCGCAATCTCGCCCGCGCGCTGCTTTCACTCCCCAACGTAGCGGCCTTCAGGATGTCTCCAAGCCGTGACTGATCGCGGCAACTGCCATGCTTGCGGGTTCGATTTCGACCAACTATTTGGAAAGACCGGCATGCGCACGCTCGCTGTCCTGCTGTTCATCGTGACGTCGTTCGGCATGGCATCGGCGCAGACGCCCGAGCGGCCTCTGACTTCGTTTCCCTATACCCCAGGCCTTGACGTGAATGCGATGGACAAGTCCGCCGATCCCTGCGTGGATTTTTACCAATACGCCTGCGGCGGCTGGATCAAGAACAACCCCATCCCGTCCGATCAGCCGGCGTGGGCGGTCTACAGCAAAATGAGCCAGGATAACCAGCGGTATCTCTGGGGAATCCTGGAAGACCTCGCGCAAAGGAAGAGCGGGCGCGACGCACCTCAGCAGAAGATCGGAGACTACTTCGCCGCATGCATGGATGAGGGTGCGGCAGAGAGGTTCGGCGCGGAGCCGCTCACCCCGAACCTCGCGGTCATCGACGCGATGAAATCGAAGGACGACCTGGCATCGGCGGTGGCTCGTTTACATCTCGACACCGGCGACGCGCGTCTTCTGTTCGGATTCGGATCCAACCAGGATTTTGCCGATTCGACGAGTGTGATCGCCTTTGCGACCGGCGGCGGACTTGGTCTGCCCGATCGCGACTATTACACCAAGGGGGATGACAAATCGAAAGAGATCCGCTCCAAATACATCGCGCACGTGACGAGAACATTCGAGCTTCTGGGCGAGTCGCATGACCTTGCCGGACGCCACGCCGACAAGGTGATGGACATCGAGACCGCGCTGGCCAAGGCGTCGCTGACGCGGGTGGACAAGCGCGATCCCTACAAGCTTTTTCACAAGGTGGATCTGAAGGGGCTTCGCGCGATGGCGCCCGATTTCAACTGGGAGGCCTACCTGGAGACCGCGGGACTCGCAGGCATCGACACTTTCAATGTGACCGAACCTGATTTCTACAAGGAGTTGGACAAGCAGCTTCAGTCCCGCACTCTCGACGACATCAAGACTTACCTGCGCTGGCATGTGGCGAGCGCCGCGTCGCCGCTACTCTCGTCCGCGTTCGTCAATGAGAATTTCGCGTTCTTCAGCAAGACGCTGCGCGGCGTGGAGCAGTTGAAGCCTCGCTGGAAGCGATGCGTGGCGCTGGTCGACAAGCAGCTAGGCGAGGCGCTCGGCCAGGAATTCGTGCGGCGCACCTTCAGCCCGAAGCTCAAGGCCGATACGTTGCGCATGACCGAGCAGATCGAGGACGCGCTCGGGAAGGATATCGAGCAGCTCGGCTGGATGAGTCCTGCCACGAAGGCACAGGCGCTCGCCAAGCTGCAAGGTCATCGTGAACAAGATCGGCTATCCCGACAAGTGGCGCGACTACAGCTCGGTAGCAGTGAAGCGCGACGACTTCTTCGGCAACGTCGAGCGCGCGACGAGATTCGAATCAAAGCGCCAGTTGGCAAAGATCGGCAAGCCGCTGGATCGCGGCGAGTGGCAGATGACGCCGCCGACTGTCAACGCCTACTTCGATCCTCAGATGAACGACATCAACTTTCCCGCGGGCGTGCTTCAGCCGCCGCTCTATCGATTCGAAGATGGACGATGCGCCGAACTATGGCAACACGGGTGGAACCATCGGCCACGAGCTCACTCACGGCTTCGACGACGAGGGCCGCCAGTTCGACGCGAAGGGCAACCTCAAGGATTGGTGGACCAAGGACGACGCGAAGGCATTCGAGGAGCGCGCGCAGTGCATCGTCGATCAGTATTCGCAGTATTCCATCGTCGACGACATCAAGATCAACGGCAAGCTCACCAACGGCGAGGACATTGCCGATCTGGGCGGAGAGATTCTGGCGTGGGTCGCCTGGAAGGCACAGACCGCCGGCCAGGTCCCGGAGTCGCGCGACGGCTTCTCACCCGACCAGCGCTTTTTCATCGGCTTCGCGCAGTGGGCGTGCGAGAACGACCGGCCGGAGAATCTGCGCGTGAAGGCGCTCACCGATCCGCATTCTCCGGGCGCGTACCGGATCAATGGCGTGGTCGTGAACATGCCCGAGTTCGAGCGCGCCTTCTCGTGCAAGGCTGGGCAGCCGATGGTCGGAGCGAAACGCTGCCGGGTGTGGTAGCTGGCGCTGCCGGCGCGCGCCCTGATAATTGCGCTCAGCCAAAAAAATTTCGCCCCCGGCTGTCGATTTTGCCGGCCCTGGTTCGACAATAGATAGAGCCCGATTCCGGCCGGTCGGTACGGCGAAACTCGGCTCACAACTCAGACTGATAAGGAGATCTAGCGATGCGATTCATGATGATAGTCAAGCACGCCGAGAAGCAGGGTCCGCCGCCCAAGCAGCTGATGGATGCCATCGAGAAGCTCGCCCAAGAGGAGACCAAAGCCGGCACCATGGTCGGGAGCGGGGGACTCGCGCCGACTGCGCAGGGCGCGCGCGTCCGGCTTTCCGGCGGTAAGGTGACCGTAACCGACGGGCCATTCGCCGAGACCAAGGAGGTGGTCGGCGGGTACGCGCAGTTCGAGCTGAAATCGAAGGAAGAGGCGATCAAATCGGCGGTGCGCTTCATGGAACTTCACAAGAAGCACTGGCCGGGCTGGGAAGGCGAGACCGAGGTTCGCCAGATGTTCGGGCCGGAAGACTTCGCACGGGAGTGTCAGGGCCTTGCGGTGACGGATGACGTTGATCGGTAGGTCCCGGCACCCAATACACATCGGCGATCGGAAGTGGTCTGGAGCGTCGGATCGTCCAGGCCGCTACAGATCCGAGTCGAGCATTGGCGCCCCCGACACGAATCGAACGTGTGACCCCATTCTTAGGAGGAATGTGCTCTATCCACTGAGCTACGGGGGCGCGCCGGCAAATTCTATCCGATCCGGTTGGCTCCGGCAGCGGGAGGTTCCCCGCGCCCTATAATGCTCGGATGGCACCCGCAACAGAGGCCGTCCGGGTAAGCGACAGCGCCCCCACGCCACCGCGCCTGCCTGCTTTCCGCACGCTCGCGCGGCTCGCGCGTTTTCTCGCACCGTACCGGACACGATTTGTCGTCGCCGGCATCGCGCTACTGGTCGCAGCGGGGTGCACGCTCGCGGTGGGACAGGGGCTCAAATTCGTCGTCGATCGCGGCTTCGCGGCCGGCGACGCGGCAGAGCTCGATCGCGCGCTGGGTGCCTTGCTCGCCATCATCGCCGCCATTGCGCTCGCGACCTATGTGCGCTTTTACAACGTGTCGTGGATAGGGGAGCGCGTCACCGCCGATCTACGCGAGCGTGTCTTCAATCATCTGCTGACGCTCTCGCCTGCATTTTTCGAAGTGACGCGCACCGGCGAAGTGATTTCGCGACTGACCAACGACACGACCATGCTCGATACCGTCATCGGCTCGAGTCTGTCCATGGCGCTGCGCAACACCGTGCTGGGGTTGGGTGCGCTGGTCCTGCTCATGCTGACGAGCCTCAAGCTCACGCTGCTGGTGCTGGCCGGGCTGCCCGTGGTCGTGTTGCCTATCATGCTGTTCGGACGCCGCGTGAGACGCCTTTCGCGCGCAAGCCAGGATCGGGTTGCCGACACCGGCGCGTATGTCGACGAGGCGATTCACGAGATTCGAACCGTGCAGGCGTACGCGCACGAGCCGCAGGACATGCGTGCGTATGCGCAGCGCGTCGAGGCCGCGTTTGCCGTCGGCCTGCGGCGTATCCGCCAGCGGGGCATGCTCATTGCCGCCGTGATTTTTCTGGTGTTCGTCGCGGTCGGCATCATCCTCTGGATCGGCGGCCACGACGTGCTCAGCGGCCGGCTGTCGGCGGGTCAGCTCTCCGCGTTCGTTTTCTATGCCGTCATCGTCGCGACGTCGGTCGGCGCGGTGAGCGAAGTTGCGGGCGAGCTTCAGCGCGCGGCCGGAGCGACCGAGCGCCTGCTGGAGATCCTCGACACGCCGTCGGACATCGCCGCGCCACCATCGCCGGTGCCGTTGCCCGAGCCTTCACGCGGAACGGTCGCCCTCGACGCGGTGACGTTCTTCTATCCCTCGCGTCCGAAGGACCCGGCCTTGTCGGCGGTGTCATTCAGCGTGCGCACCGGCGAGCGCGTCGCGCTGGTCGGTCCGTCCGGCGCGGGCAAGACGACCGTGTTTCAGCTGCTCTTGCGCTTTTACGATCCGCAGTCCGGGCGGGTGCTGATCGACGGCGTCGACGTGCGCACCGCCGACCCGCGAAGTGTGCGCCGGCGAATCGCGGTCGTGCCGCAGGAGCCGGTGATTTTCGCGGCCAGCGTGTGGGACAACGTGCGATATGGGCGTCCCGACGCATCGGAAGACGAAGTGCGCGCCGCGTGCGAGGCCGCGTATGCAACCGAGTTTCTTTCCCGGCTGCCGCAGGGTTTCGACACCGAGCTGGGCGAGCGCGGCGTCAAGCTGTCAGGCGGACAACGGCAGCGCATCGCCATCGCCCGCGCGGTGCTTGCGCGGCGGCCGATCCTGCTCCTGGATGAAGCGACCAGCGCGCTCGACGCGGAAAGCGAGCGGATGGTGCAGCTCGCGCTCGACCGGCTGATGCAGGGCCGCACCACGCTGATCATCGCGCATCGGCTGGCCACCGTCGTCGGCGCCGATCGCATCATCGTCCTCGACGGCGGTGTCGCCATCGCCGAAGGGACCCACGCCACGCTGGTTCGCGACGATCCCTTGTATCGCCGGCTGGCGTCGCTGCAGTTCGGGCTTGCCGACAGCGATGCAGACGGAAGGCGGCCGGTGCTGGCGCCGCATGCGTGACGCGCGTGTCGCTTCCATCTGTTGGTGCGACCTTGTGTCATAGCTTGCATTACTCCAGCCGTTCGTGGTGAGCCCTTCGACTGGGCTCAGGACATGCTTCGACAAGCTCAGGCCGAACGGACTTATCAAACTATTCGCGGGACCCTTTCCTTAATCGGCCAGCGGACCATGCCTGAAGCAGCTCACGAGATGGTCGTTGACCAGGCCCGTCGCCTGCATGAACGCGTAGCAGATCGTCGAGCCCACGAAGCGGAATCCGCGTGCCTTGAGCGCTTTCGACATCGCGTCGGATTGCGGCGTGCTGGCCGGCACATCGCCGATGCGCCTCCAGCGATTGACCCGGGGCTTGCCGCCGACAAAGCTCCACACCAGCGCGTCGAAGCTTCCGTATTCGCGCTGCGCGTCGATGACCGCGCGCGCGTTACCGATCGCGCTTTCTATTTTCAGGAGATTGCGGACGATGCCGGCGTTGTCCAGCAGCGCAGCGACGCGCCGCCTGTCGAAGCGCGCAACGCGCGCGGGGTCGAATCCGGCGAATGCTTCGCGGTACGCATCGCGCTTGTCGAGGATCGTCTTCCACGACAGTCCCGCCTGCGCGCCTTCGAGCACCAGGAACTCGAACAGCAGACGATCGTCGTGGACCGGCACGCCCCATTCGTCGTCGTGATAGGCGACCATGCGCGGCGCCGAACCGGCCCACTGACAACGGACGATGTCGCTCATGCGAAGTTCTCCTCGAACGATGGTGCAGCGGGCGGGGCAGGGGCCATCCCCGCCCCGACGCGGCGGCCGTCACCGCCATGATTCCCTGGCTGCAGGGACAGGCGCCCTTCCCGCCGATTGAGGCGGCGCTCCAGGAGCCCAACGGCCTGCTCGCCGCCGGCGGGGAGCTTACACCCGAGCGCCTGCTGGAAGCGTACAGCCGGGGCATTTTTCCATGGTACAGCGACGGTCAGCCGGTCCTGTGGTGGAGCCCCGATCCGCGCACCGTCCTTTTTGTCGACGAATTCAAGATTCCGCGATCCCTGCGCAAGGTCGTGGCCCAGCGCCGATTCGACGTCCGGGTCGATACGGCTTTTCGGGAGGTCATCCAGCGCTGTGCCGAGCCGCGCAGCCGGGAACGCCGGACCTGGATCACGCCGGTGATGATGGACGCGTATACGGCGCTGCACGCCCAAGGCCACGCGCACTCCGTGGAAGCATGGGACGAGGACGGGCTGGTCGGCGGCCTCTACGGGGTGGCAGTCGGTCGGGTTTTCTTCGGCGAATCGATGTTCGCTCGCAGGGGCGACGCGTCCAAGGTGGCGCTGGTCCGTCTGGTGGGGATACTCCGGCGTCTGGGCGTGCCGTTTATCGATTGTCAGCAGGAGACCGAGCATTTGAGCCGCTTCGGCGCGCGCCCCATCGATCGCAATGAGTTTGCGGAACATCTTTCGCGGTTGGTACACTCGACACTGCCTGCGCACGCCTGGAAGGACGCTGCCCAGGCCGAGTCTTCACCATGACCAAGCTCAATGACCTCCCGCTCGCCGCGTTGCAGTTCTACGCGACCGCGCCTTACCCCTGCAGCTATCTGCCCGATCGGCTGGCGAGATCGCAGGTCGCCACACCCAGCCATCTGATCGACAGCCGCGTCTATGGTGAGCTGGTCCGGCTCGGGTTCCGGCGCAGCGGCGCATTCACGTATCGTCCGTATTGCGATCACTGCCGCGCCTGCGTGCCGGTTCGCGTACCGGTGAAGGAGTTCGAGCCCAGCCGTAGCCAGAAGCGGACTCAGCGCAGGAATGCGGAGCTGACCGCGGTGCAGCGTCCCCTGGCGTTCGACGCGGAGCATTACGCCCTGTACCTGCAGTACCAGCGTTACCGGCATCCCGGCGGCGGCATGGACCAGGACAGCCGCGAGCAGTATCAGCATTTCCTGCTTCACAGCAACGTGGCGACGGATCTATTCGAGTTTCGCGCGTTCGGGCGGCTGCGCATGGTCAGCCTGGTCGACAGGCTGCACGACGGCCTGTCGTCGGTCTACACCTTCTACGACCCCGAGCCTCCCGGCGCGAGCTATGGCACCTACAGTGTGCTTTGGCAGATCCAGCGTTGCTTGATGCTGGGGCTGCCTTATCTGTATCTCGGCTACTGGATCGCGCTCAGCCGAAAGATGGCTTACAAGGCGACCTTCCGGCCTATCGAAGGGCTGGGTCAAAGCGGGTGGCGGCAACTCACGCTCTGAGTAGTTGCGCCTCCCGTCGTCGGCGCGCAGGTTTAGCGTGTAATTCTTTCAAGCGCAGTAGATCTTGCCGCCTGCGCGCATCCCGGCGCACGACTCCGATACGATTCGCCCGCTCGGAAGCGTCCCCCGGAGCGGCACTCGCCATGCCGGCGATTCCCGCTGCACGCCACATCCGCGCGCGGTGCTCGACAACCGGCAAACGCTTTTTGTAGTTCGCTCCCGGCATGCAATTTGCGAGAGTGCCGGTCGGCTGCGCGACTACCGCGCTGCGGCATCAATTACAGGGAGCGTCCCAATGCGCACGATACTTCTCGTCGTCCTCATTCTTCTGTTGCTCGGTGCTCTGCCGACGTGGCCCTACAGCACCGGCTGGGGCTACTACCCGAGCGGAGGCCTCGCCATCATTCTGATCCTGCTGATCGTCTTCGGCCTGATGGGCAGGCGCTGAAGCACATCGGTAGAACGCGATGAGATAAGCGCATGCCGGCAAGCGCCAGCGCGGGCAAACGCAAGGCAAGAACCGCGAAACCGGTCGAGCGGGGCGTGACGACGGTGCTGTTGTTCGTGGCAGCCGCCGTACTTCTGTTCGAGGAATGGCTCTGGAACCACAGCACCGCGATCGCCGCAAGGCTTGGGCGGTTCAGCGTGTTTTCGCTTGCGGAGCGGTGGATCCGTCGCCGCTCGAGCTGGCAGGCGATGGCGCTTTTCATCCTGCCGGTCATCGTGGTCTATCCTCTGAAGGCCGTGGCGGTCTACGCCATGACGCACGGCTACATGGCGACGGGAGTGACGAGCTTCGTCCTCGCCAAAGTCCTCGCGACCGCGGTCTTCGCTCGGCTGTTCCAGTTGACCGAGCCGGCGATCACCCAGATCCGCTGGGTGCGTCATACGCGCGATGCCTTTCTCAGGTGGCGCGGCTACATGCATCGCTGGCTGAATTCACAACCGGCCTATCGACGCGCGAAAGCGATGATCCGGGACCATTCCACGAGAATGAGGATCCGTTACCGCGCGGCGTACCGGCTGCGCAAGCAGCACAGACGCGCCGCGCAATCTCGAAAATTCGCTATCGCGCGAGATGCTGCGCACGACATGCGCAGGCATCGTGGAAAAGCCGCGCCGATGCGCAGGTCGTCAAGAGTGCATTGACTTTAGCGCGCAGGCGCGGATTCCTCGAGCGGCCGCGGATGAACCGCGCGGCTCCTATTTCTTCTTGCTCGAGGCTGACGGGCGACGCCGCACGGCCGGATCCTCGCCCTTGGAGCGCGCCCTCGCCGCCTGCTCGGCGAGGTTGAGCTCTTCTTCCTCAGCCTGCGATTTCGGGGCGGCATTGCGGGCAGCTTCTTCGACCTTGCCCGACTGCACAAACGCCTTTTCGGCATCGTCGAATTCCTTGGAGGCTTTGTAGTTGCCTTCGCCGTGGATCTTGTCCTGCTTTTTCATCGCGAGCTCCTTCTGGCTTGAATACCGATCTGGACATGTCGATGGGGCGGACCGGTCGTACCCGCTTATTGGAGCGCGCGGCCGTATGTCAAGTTCAATGTCGATGTCCGGACCGGGTCGCGACGTCAACGCCGACTGACCGAGAGCCGTTGAGCTTTGGAAACGGTATCGGAACGGGAGCCTTCAATGCTATACGCGAACATGAGCCGAGTTCTGCTCGCGGCGTGCGTTGCAGGGACGGCGAGGCGGCGCCCGCACGTCAGCGCTACACGCGGCTCAATGCGGTACAGCAGAGGCAGCTGCTCGATTTTCTCAACTCGATTTGAAATCGCATCAGCGCCGTCCGTAGCTCAAAGCGGGCGGCGGGAAACGCGTTCGAACATCACGGCGGCGCTAGAAATTGCACGCCCTCTTCTTCCAGCTTGATGTCGATCGTCCTGGAATTGGAAGCGACGGGTTCATCGCCCGGCCAGACGTCGTCGTCGAGGTGTAGCTCGAACCCGCTCCAGTCGAGCCGGAGCTCATGTCCGCGATGGATCGCAAGCGTCGGCGCACGCGCGCTGCGTCCGTCGCCTCGCGCGAGATGCGCGAGCAGCTCCTTGCGTTTCGATTCGGGGACGACGACGACATCGAGAAATCCATCGCCCGGATCGTTTTCCGGCGCGAGCTCGAGATTGGGTCCGACAAATCGCGTGTTCATCGCCTCGAACAGCAGGTATTTGCCCGAAATGTCCCTGCCGTCCAGGCTCGCGTCGATCGCGAAGGCGGGAAAGGTCCGCAGACGCTCGCCGAGCATCTTGCGGGCATAGGCGATTTTGTCGGACGGGTCGTCGAGCTGCGCCATCATGGCGCTCGATTCGGCCTTGGGTATGATCCATGCGAGCAGGCCCGCGCCGACGGCTTCGACGAAGTGAGACGCGCCCCAGGGTCCGCGCGCGAGCCCGACGTTGAGCGCGACCTTCCGCCACTTGCTCCAGCCGCGTATCTGCTTCTCGATCGGGATGGCCGCAACGCCCAGTGTCCTCGAGATATTGTTCGCGGTTCCGGTCGGAAGCGCCGCCAGCGGAATCCCGCGGCCCAGCATGATCTTGGCGACATTGCCGACGGTGCCGTCGCCGCCGGCGATCGCGACCAGGTCAGGCGCCTCTTCGAGCACTGCCGTAAGATAGTCGTCCTTCGACGAGTGCGCAGTCGCCTCGTGACCCGCGGCACGGATCAGCTCCAGCAGATCCTCGCACTCGGGGCGATCTTCGTCGCCTGCCTTGGGATTGTGGATCAGTGCGACACGCATCGAAGGTCCCGCCATTCCCGGAACCTTAGCATCTTCCTTCGACCAAAGACTTAGGTTAAGGGTTGAACGACACGAGTCATTCCAGGGGAAAAGCGGCGTGCGCATACTCATAACCAACGACGACGGCGTATACAGTCCGGGGATCCTTGCGCTGGCCGAGGTTGCGGCGAGGTTCGGCGAAGTCCGTATCGTCGCGCCGCACGTCGAGATGTCTTCCGCAGCGCATTCGATCACGGCCAGCCGGCCGCTCTCCTACAAACGCACGCCCGTCGGCGATATCGATGCGTATCGCGTCAACGGTACGCCGGCCGATTGCGTGGCGCTCGGCATGCACGATTGGGAGGGCGTCGATGTGGTGCTTTCCGGGATCAACCTCGGCAGCAATCTGGGAAACGCGATCTGGCACTCCGGGACGCTCGCCGCTGCCAAGCAGGCGGCATTGCTCGGCGTGCGCGGGATTGCGCTCAGCACCCCCGTCAGCGACGCAGAGCCGGATTTCAATGTTCTCAAGCCATGGGCGGCCACCGTTCTCGACGTTTTATTGCCGGCGACCGACCTCAATCTCGTCAACGTCAATCTCCCGGCGCAATCGCCGCGAGGCGTCCTTTGGACGCGCCAGTCGGTGCGCCATTACGACGGCAAGGTCGTCCCCGGCACCGACCCGATGGGACGCAAGCACTTCTGGTTTACCGTGGTGCCGATCGAGAGTGTCGATGAGGGAACGGATCGCTGGGCCATCGAGCAAGGCTATGTTTCGATGACGCCGCTTCGTCTCGACCTCACCGACGAGAAGGCGCTCGCTGCTGCCGAGCAGCGTTACCCGCTGGGCAAGATTGCGTTTTAGTCCGGAAAGCGCCGTATCGCTTGTAAGGCCGCTTCCGTGCAGGCATCATCGCGGCTCGTCGATCTGATCGCCGTGTCGAGATGTGATCTCGCCGCGGCACCCGATGCGGACGTGACATTCAAATTTCCTCTCCGGGCATTCGCCGCCATCGGCCTGATCCTTTTGATCCGGGGCGCGGTCGCGGCCGCCAACGGCACCGAATGCACCGCCATCGGGCTTTGTTATTGCGTCAGCACCGAGCTCAAGCCGCTGATCGAGTCCAGGGTTGCGCATTTCCGTAACCTCATCGCGGAGCAACGCAAGGCGGGCAAGGCCGTCGGCTACCTTAGCGTGCCGCTCTCGCCCGCGGGCGGCGGCTACTTCAATCTCAATCGTGAGGTTGCCGACAGCGCCAAAGCCGCAATCGAGAAGCGATTCGGCGCCGACTTCGTCTGGGTCCTCAATCCTGCTTCGCCCGACGCCGATCTCCCCAAGGGGACGGGCGCCGATTACATGCTGATGTGGACGACGCTGCTGGAGGGCCGCGACGGCTTCGGCGAGGATTTCGATTTCGTCTACTTTGCCGGGCCGCAGGAATTCGCGCGCGTGTTCGGCCTCGACGGAACCTCGGACATGGCGAAGATCGATCAATATTTCGAGCGGCGGCGGAAGTCGGATCCCGATTTCGAAAAAGCGGTGCAGGCGGGGCTCACCAAGGCGGCGTTCCGTAAATACTATACGTTGAAGGCGTCGGCAGCTTTCAGCCGCGGCGCGCACGACGAGTGGAATATCGTGCGCATCGTCAACGGCCGCCGGCGCGGGGAATCCCGCTTCGGCATCGCCAACCAGCTCCCCGTCATGTTCGACGGTCGAGGCGCGCCGCCCGCCGACGGCGAGTCCGCGGTCTCGGATGGGTATGTCGGGAAATGCAAGACGTAGTGTGGGGTTCCGCTAACAACTGCATTACTTTCAGCCGTTCGCGGTGAGCTTGTCGAACCATGAACGGCTTTACGGACCGGCCTTCGACAAGCTCAGGCCGAACGGACTTTACAACGCCGCGAGAATCGCCGCGCTCGCCGAGGTCCCGATGCGGTTCGCGCCGGCGTCGAGCATCGCGAGGGCGTCGGCAAGATTGCGGATTCCGCCCGACGCCTTGACGCCGACGGCCGATCCTACCGAGCTGCGCAGAAGGCTGACGTCATCGAGGGTGGCTCCGCCGCTGGGATGAAACCCTGTCGAGGTCTTGACGAATGCCGCGCCGGCATCGCGCGCGATCCGGCATGCCATCAGCTTTTCGCTCTCGGTGAGCGCTGAAGTCTCGAGAATGACTTTCACCGGAACTTCGCCGACCGCGCCGATAACGGCGCTGATGTCCGCCGAGACCTCGTCGATCAAGCCGCTCTTCAGCGCGCCAAAATTCATCACCATATCGATCTCGCGTGCGCCGTCGGCAACCGCAAGCGCCGCCGCGCGCGCCTTTGCTTCGAACCTGTCGCAGCCGTGAGGAAATCCGATGACCGTCACGACTCTTGCGTTCGCGCCCGCAAGCAAGCTCACCGCGCGTTTGGTCCACGCGGGCTGCACACAGAAAAATCCGATCTGCATAGAGCGCACCAGCTCGGCACCGGCGCGAATGTGGGCCTCGGTTGCTTCCGGTTTGAGAACCGAATGATCGATGACGCGGGCGAGCTCGGTGCGTGTCATGGCGATTTTCCGGCGCGGGTGGGTTCGATTCGATCGGTCAGATACGCCTCGAGCGCAGCGTCGTTCGCGAATTCGGGCGTCGTGTCGGGCACGCCCAGGTAGTACACGACGAGCGGGGCGGATCCCGGCCCCGCCGCGAAGCGGAGCTCGGTTCGCGGGAAGTCGGCAAAGCTCGAACGAGGAATCCGCACGTCGACGTGCCCGCGAATGGGCGTCGCGGACAGAAGGTTTCGCTCGCTCTGCGAAAAAGGATTGCGTCCGACGACCTCCATCGTGCTGTAAGCCGCGGGATCGGCGGCGACGCGCAGTACGACCAGCGTCGCCGACTCGGTGGCGCCACGCAGCACGCCCCACGCAATCGTCGCGCCGGCGCCGCGGTAGACGTCACCGACGCCGTGAACCGTTGCCTCGGCTCCGTTGGGTGCCGCGGCAGCGGCGCTGCACAAGAACCCAAGGCACATCAACATCGTGCGGACAATCTTCACCGCGCCGGCTCCGCAAGCACCGTCACCGCGTCATCGGAAAAGCGAAGGCCGACGCTTTCTCCGGCCGCAATGATGCTTCCCATCCCGGCGTTATAGCGCACGGCCTGCATGACTTCGTCCGCGCACCGGATCGTGTACTCGATCTTTTCTCCCAGAAAGGAGTGCGACACGACGGTCGCCGGCAGCGTCTCGCTTCCGCCGCGATCGCGCACGACCTCGATGGCTTCGGGACGCACGATCAGCCGGACCGCGTCGCCGACGGCGAGGCCCGCGGGAGCGGATTTAGCGACGATCATGCTGCCGAGCGCCGCGACCCTTGCTGTCCCGTCGACGATATCCAGGATGCGTCCCGGCAAAAGATTGACGCGGCCCACGAATTGCGCGACGAACTGCGACGCAGGCCGGTGATACAGGTCCTGCGCGGTCCCCTCCTGGACGACGCTGCCCTGGTTCATCACCGCAATGCGGTCGGATACGGCCATGGCTTCCTCCTGGTCGTGCGTCACGTAAATGGTCGTGATTGCCAGGCGGCTTTGCAAATCCCGGATTTCCTGCCGCATCTGCACGCGAAGCTTGGCGTCGAGATTCGACAGGGGCTCGTCGAAGAGCAGGACACGTGGACGGATGACGATGGCGCGCGCCAAAGCGACGCGCTGCTGCTCCCCACCGGAAAGCTGGCCCGAGAACTGATGCTCGTAGCCGCCAAGCCCCACCAGCGCGAGCACGCTTCCGACGCGCTCTCCGATCGCATCCCTGGGGAGTCCGCGCACGCGCAATCCGTAAGCGACATTCTCGAACACCGACAAGTGCGGAAAAAGAGCGTAGTTCTGGAACACGAACCCGATATTGCGCTGGTTCGCCGGAACATCGGTGATGTCCTGTCCGTCGAAGCGGATCCGTCCTGCGTCGGGGGTCTCGAAACCCGCGATCATTCGCAGCGTCGTCGTCTTGCCGCAGCCCGAAGGCCCGAGCAGGGTGAGGAACTCTCCGGGACGCACGTCGAGCACGACATCCTTGGCTGCGTAGATCTCTCCCTTGACCCGATGCGCGAAGCGCTTCGAGACGCCTTCGACATGAACGCGTATGGCGGCCGGATGCACGGCGTCAGCCACCGAGCAGGCTGGTCATCGGGACCGCGCCGGCGGCGCGCAAGCGGCGCAGCGCCAGGCCGATGAGCGCGATGACGATGAATACGATAACGACGACCAGCACCGAGAACGCCGCCGCGGACCCCAGTGACAGCTCGGTGATGTTCTCGAGAATCTTGACGGTGATGAGTGTCCAGCTGATCGAGACGAGAAAAATAGTCGCGCTGATCGCGGTCATCGAGCGGATGAAGACCACGCCCAGGCCCGCGAAAAAGGCGGGCAGGATCAGGGGCAGCGTCACACGGCGAAAGGTGGTGGCGCTGCCCGCGCCCAGTCCCTGCGAGGCCTCTTCCAGGCTCCTGTCGATCTGCTGCAGCAAGGCCACCGTGGCGCGAATGCCCGTCGGCCCGTAGCGAAACACATAGCACGCGATAATGATGAGAGCGGTCCCGGTCAGCACGAGCGGCGGCTCATTGAACGCGATGAGGTACGCGATCCCTACGATCGTTCCCGGCAGCGCATAGTTGATCATCGACACCGCCTCCATGCTGCGCCGCCCGGGGATGCGCTTCCTTGCGACAAGATAGCCCAGCACGACGCCGTAGAGTCCGCCGAGCGGCATGGCGAGCGCGGCGATGATCAGCGTGTCGCGTATGGCTTTGAGGCCGTCGGTGAAGATCGTGCGGTAGTGCTGCAAGGTCAGTGCATGGTTGGCGCCGAGCGCGACCACGAGCGAAGCGTACAGAAGCAGCGCATAGAAATAGACGATGACCAGCGCGATCAGCGCGCAGCTCGTTACGAGCACCGCTCGCGCGAACGGAGACACGCTGTCGAAAGGCGTCTGTCCCGCGCCCTTGCCCGTCACGGTGACGTAATGGCGGCGGCTTACCCAGTATCGCTGGAGGAGAAAGACGATGAGCGCCGGAAGCAGCAGCATGAACGACAGCGCTGCGCCGCCGCGCAGATCGAACAAGCCGGTGATCTGCAGAAACGCCTGCGTCGGAAGCACGGGAAAGCTGTTCCCGGCGAGAATCAGGGGCGTGGCGAAGTCGGCCAGCGACGCCGCGAACAGCAGCAGGAATGCATTGGCAACGCCGGGAATGCATAGCGGCAGTGTCGTGGTGCGGAACACCCGCCATCGCGACGCGCCCAGCGACAGCGCCATCGCTTCGATGTTCGAGTCGATCGCCGAGAGCACGGGCCGCAGCGTCAGGTAGGCGATGGGAAAGTACGTCAGCGCTTCGGAGAACAGCGTGCTCGTGAACCCATAGACGGTGTAGCCCTTGATTCCGAGCAGGTCATAGGTGATGAGGCCGCGCGGCCCGAACGAAAAGATCATCGCGATCGCCGTCGTGAACGGCGGCGAGACCAGCGGCAGAAGCACCGATGCGTCGATCGCCGCGAGCAGCGGACGCGGCAAGCGGCACCGCGTCGCGGCGAAGGCGAACAGGAAGCCCAGGGACGTGCCGACGACGCCGACGACGGAGGCCAGAAGAAGGCTGTTCCAGAAAGCGCGGATCTGGTGCCGGTCGGATAGGACCTTCGCGATGGCGCCCATGTCCAGCGCGCCGTGGTCGACGACGATTCTCGTCAGCAGCATAGCCATGGGATAGACGACGAAAATCGCCAGCAGCGCCCAGAGTGCAAGCGCGCTGATCGCAACCGCAGGGTCGTTCATGAACCCCGAGCGCGACGAACCCGGCAAACGCCGTGCCGGAGGAGTCACGGCGCTGGGCTATTCGAGTGCACAGACAGCCACGCCAGCCGAGAAGGGACAGCGAGGAGGAATCCGCTTTGGCGACGCATCGATTTTCGTGACAGCGGATTCCTCGCTGCCGCTCGGAACGCCCCAAAGACCGGATTCATCGCCGCTCGGAATGACAAAAGTCTACGGGTTGAGTATCTCGGCGACCCAGCGTTCGACGATCCGTTTGCGATTCGCACCCGCGTAGTCGGCGTCGATGGGGAACAGCTTCGCGTCCTTGAGCACGATGGCGAGGCTGGGCTCGAGCGCGACATCAGGATGTGCGGGAACGAAGTTGATCTTGTATTTGGCGAACTGCGACTGCATGGCGGGCGAGGTCGCCCAGTCGATGAGCTTCTTGGCCTGCGTTGGATTCTTCGCGCCTTTGATCAGCGCGATCGCCTCCGCGGCCGTGCCTATGCCTTCTTTGGGAAAGCTGATCGTCACGTCGTAGCCTTTCGCCTTGGTGTCCAGCGCGTCGACGATGAAAAAAATGCCCGCTCCCGCCTGTCCGAGCCCGACGGGCAGGGTCCCTCCGCCGCCGCTCTTGGTGTAGAGCTGCACGTTCGGACGCAGTTTCTTCATGTAATCGAACGCCTTGTTCTCGTCCCTCCCGTTGACTTCGAGCACCGAAAAGATGCGCGTCACCGCCGTGCCCGACGTACGCGCGTCCGCCATCTGAAGCATGTTCTTGTATTGGGGCGCGAGCAGATCGTTCCACGAGGCGGGCGCCTTGAGGCCGTTCTCCTTGAGGAACTTGTCGTTGGACATGAACACCAGCGGGTCGTCGGCGATGGCGGTCCATTGCCCGTCGCTTTGGCGGAAGCGGGCGGGAAGCTTTGCAAACGACGGCGGCTTGTACGACTCGAATACGCCCTCGCCGATCCCCGCGGCGAACGTCTCGACCGGGCCGCCGAAGAGCACGTCCACCTGCGGGTTATTCTTCTCGGCGATGACGCGGGCGAGCGCTTCGCCGGAAGAGAAGCGCACGAAGTTGACCTTGATGCCGGTCGCTTTTTCGAATTCGTCGAACATGGGCCGAGCCCAATTCTCGGGCCAGATCGAATAGACGTTCACGCTGTCCGCCGCGAACGCAGGTATGGCTCCGAACAGACCGAGCGCGGCGAAGCGCAGGACGACGTGCCGCAGACGACGAATGCCGATCATGGATTCCTCCCGTTGTCGCTCGATTCGATGCGACCCCGGCGGGTCGCACGTTATCGACTTCAGCAGGGACGGTACTCGAAGCGATCGCGCGGCGTCAAATCGCACATTGGGAAAGCGTCTAGCTCGACGCAGGTGCGATCGAGAAAGCAACGCAAGGGATTCATTCGTCTTTGTAATTCGCGCCCTGCTTTGGAACGAGTTACATCGGATCCCTTGAGGCACGCGGACTGGGCGTGCGCGGTTTTCCCGCGTCGGTGCGAGATCTTACGCGCATGCGCGCCGAGGCGCGCATGCATGGCATGAATACTGCGTCGGCCAAGCTGCTGCTGAGGGTCGGACTGGCGGGGTCATGTAATTTCGGGCGGATGGTCCAGCAGTCGCCGCCCTATACCCTTGTCCCGTCCGCCAATCACCAATGGAGCTTCTGATGGGAAACCAAGACCAAGGCAATAAAGGCGGTTCTTCGGGTAGCCAGCAAGGCGGGCAGGGTGGCCAAGGCGGCCGCAATCAAAGTGGCGGCAGTCAGGATCAATCGCGGCAATCGAGCCAGGGCGGCGGATCTGGAGATCAGAGCCGTCAACAGTCCGGCGAATCGCAACGCGGCGGTCAGCAAGGCGGGCAGGGTGGTCAAGGCGGCTCGCAAGGCGGACGCAGCGGCCAGAGCGACCGCGACAACGACGATTCGAGCAGCTCGAGCTCGCGCGGCGGATCAGGCGGAAGCGGGCAAAGCAACAAGAATCGCTAGACCAAAAAATGTCTCGCATCGGCTGCACGTAACCCGGGCCGAGACAAAGTAAACTACCGGGAGCACCCGCTCGGCTCTCCCCGGCATAGATAGGGCGCCTGCCCCCGCCATCATCAGCGAGGGCAGGCCGTTCCGCGCCTTTCGTCTATTTCCGCGTACCCTTGAACAGTCGTGAAAATCACCTGGATCCTCGTCGCCGACTGCGGCCGCGTCAAGGTTTTCGATCGCCGAGTACATACGCACACGCGATAAGTAGCGCGGGCCATCCAGCGCGCGTGCCAACGGCCTTTAGCGCCGACACGCGAGAGATCAATTGAAGCTCTCGGTTCTCGATCAGTCGACCGCGGCCAAGTCGCGTCCTGAAGACGAGGCGATCCGGGACTCGCTCGCGCTCGCGCTGCATTGCGATGCACTCGGCTATCATCGGTACTGGGTATCCGAGCATCACAACAGCGACAGCATCGTCGGCACGGCGCCGGAAGTGCTGATGGCCGCGATCGCGGCGACCACGCAGCGCATCCGCGTCGGAAGCGCGGGGGTCATGCTGCCGCACTACTCGCCCCTCAAGGTCGCCGAGCAGTTCCGGGTCCTGGAGGCGATCGCGCCGGGGCGCATCGACCTGGGCGTCGGGCGCGCGCCGGGCTCGGACCGGCTGACGGCATTCGCGCTCAACCCCGACGCCGCGAGCGCGGCCGAGCAGTTCCCGCAACAGGTGATCGATCTCTACGCGTGGGTCACCGGGACGCCGCTGGCCGACGATCATCCGTTCAAGGCGATCCGCGCGCATCCTTCAGGGACGACCCAACCGGAGCTATGGATCCTCGGAAGCTCCGATTACGGTGCGCAGCTCGCGGCGCATTTCGGCCTGCCATATGCGTTCGCGTATTTTTTCAGCGAAGGACGCGGTGTCGAGGAGGCGCTGCGCCTGTACCGGGAGAACTACCGCCCGAGCCCGCGCTTCCCGCGTCCCAACGCGACGATATGCATATGGGCGCTGGCTGCCGACAGCGACGAGGAGGCGCGGCGGCTCGCAACGACGCGCGAATTCTGGCGCATCGGGTTCGAGAAGGGATTGCGCCCGCCGCTGGTCTCACCCGACGAAGCCCTGCGCCATCCCTACAGCGATGCCGAGCGGGCACGCATCGACGACATGCGCCGCCGAGCGTTTGTCGGCACGGCGGCACGCGTCGCAGCGGCGCTGAAAGAGGAAGCGCGCCGGCTCGCGCTCGACGAGCTCGTCATCGTCACGTGGACCTACGACGCCGCGCCGCGCCATCGCTCGTACGAGCTGCTCGCCCGGGAATTCGGTCTGACGTAGCTCAGGTTCCCTAAACGCCGCCGAGATGCCCGAGCA
>CAVUXI010000024.1:0-118409 GCA_963745385.1 uncultured beta proteobacterium | reverse complement strand
GATCGTGATGCTCTGCTACGCCGTGTACATCGCGGCGCTGACGTGGATCGGCCGCGAGATGGAGCTCGGCCCCTGGTTCTACGCAGGTCTTTGCGCGGCATCGCTGATCGCGCTGTGGCACTACGTCCTGATCCGCAATCGAAACCGAGAGAGATGCTTCCGCGCATTCCTGGGCAATCACTGGCTGGGCCTGGCGGTGTTCGCGGGTGTTGTCGCAGATTTCTGGTTCCGGCTCGGCCGCCTGCCTCAATGGCCGCAATGAAAACGCCTGCTTCCCGCATGAGAAGCGGATCGACCGCGCTGCTCTGCGCTGCGCTTTCGTTCTCGTGTTGCGCATGGACCGGATGGGCGCGAGCGATCGATCCCGAGCGGGTGAGCTTTCCGAGCCTCGAGATCGACGCCGCGACCGGAAGGCCGATCGTCCTTCGCGCGCTCTATTTTTCGCCCGACCCCTCGAGCGGAGGATATCCGGCGGTGATTGCGCTGCACGGTTGCGGCGGCCTGTACAGCGCCGCGCCCGCTCGCCGCGATCGGCTCTCTCTGCGGCACCAGCAGATGGCCGACTTGCTGCTGGCGCAGGGCTATGCGGTTCTCTTTCCCGACAGCTTCAATCCCCGCGGCCGTCGTGAAGTCTGCAGCGATCCCCTGGGGAAAAGCAACATCACGCAGGACAATCGCAGGCTGGATGTGCTGGGAGCGCTCACCTACCTCCGCACGCGCGACGACATCGATGCCAGCCGCATCGCACTGCTCGGCTGGTCGCACGGCGGAAGCGCGGTGCTCGCGGCGGTGAATCGGCGCCATCCTGCGGTCGCCGGATATCTGGAGTCGCTCCCGGACGGTTTATTTTTCCGCGCAGCGATCGCGTTCTATCCCGGGTGCGTCGCGTCTCTTCACGGCCGCGACGGCTATGCGCCGGCGACGACCGTCGACATCTTCATCGGCGAGTCCGACGATTGGACTTCGCCGAAGCCTTGCGTCGCGCTGGGTCGGGCAATGGAGGCGACGAGCTTGCCTTTGCACGTGACGACCTACGCCGGTGCCTATCACGGGTTCGATATGCCGAACATGACGCGTGCGCAACATCTCGACGTGCCCAACGGCGTTCGTCCCGGCGAGGGCGTCACGATCGCGCCGGATCGGGAAGCCCGCGACGACGCGTATGCGAAAACGATGGCGCGCCTTCGCTCCGTGTTGCTGCCCTGATCACTTCAAATTCCAGGAGTCCCGATGGATCTCGAACTCTCCGGCAGGCTCGTCGTCGTCACCGGTGCAAGCAAAGGCATCGGCTATGCATGCGCGGCCGCGTTCGCCGCCGAGGGCGCGAGAGTGGTGATGGTTTCGCGCAGCCAGGTCAATCTCGACGCCGCCGTCGCTCGCTTTCCTCGCGGCGCGCACGCGCCCGCAGCCATCGCCGCCGATCTCGTCAACGCCGACGACGCACAGCGGATGGTGGAGCGAGTGGAGGGCGACTACGGCGCGATCGACGTATTGGTCAATTCCGCGGGAGCGGCGCGCCGC
The DNA here is from genome assembly GCA_963745385.1 of uncultured beta proteobacterium. Taxonomy (GTDB): domain Bacteria; phylum Pseudomonadota; class Gammaproteobacteria; order Burkholderiales; family Casimicrobiaceae; genus PALSA-1003. The sequence goes on along the minus strand of CAVUXI010000024.1, from coordinate 116,888 downwards.
TATGCGCCCGCCGATCTCGATGCGCAGTCGTGGCACGATGCGATGGACGCCAAATTCTTCAGCTACATCCATCCGACCGACGCGGTGTTGAAGCGCATGGTTCCGCGCGGTCGCGGTGTCATCGTCAACATCATCGGTTCGGGCGGCAAAGTGGCGAATCCGGTGCACCTGCCCGGCGGCGCGGCAAACGCGGCGCTGATGCTTGCGACGGTCGGCCTGGCAAGCGCATTCGGTGACAAAGGCATCCGGGTCAACGGCATCAATCCGGGCGCGACGCTGACCGGCCGTGTGCAGGAAGGATTGGAGGCAGAGGCCAAGATGACCGGCGTGCCGGAGTCCGAGCTGCTTTCACGCAATCAGATGAAAATCCCGCTGAAGCGGTACGCGACGCCGGAGGAAGTCGCGCGCGTCGCGGTGTTTCTGGCGTCTTCGCAGGCGAGCTACGTCACCGGCGCGATCGTGCCTATGGACGGCGCTTCGACCGCCGTGATCTGACAGCCAGTTTGCGATCTCGACGCCGCAGTGCCGCAGCGCCGAAGAGCGCGACCGCCGCAGCCATCGCGATCAGCGCCGTATCGCCGAGCGTGGGCACGGGCGGCGCTGTATTGGGCGGATCGGCCGCGAGATTGAGGATGACCCCGGTGGTGCAGTCGTAGGTGACCGTGCTTATGAACGTTGCCTTCCCGCTGAGGCTGTGCCCCGGGTAAGTCGTGATGCTCAGCTTGATGACGGTATTGGGAGGAAGCCCGCCGCCGAAGCTCAAGATGTGAAACGCGGAATAGGGTCCCCTGAAAGGGCCGATGTTGCTTCCAGTCTCGTCGACGAACTGCTCGATCGTCCCGGCGCCTGCGACCGTCAGCTTCACGTCGGCGGAGGCTTGCGCATCGACATTGATGAACGTGCTCAAATCGAAGGTGGCTCCGCCGCAGGTCCCGGCGAGCTGGCTTTGAGACGGAAGGATCTCGATGGACGGCGTCACCGCCGCGGCAGGCTCTGCGATGACTGCCTTGGACGGAGGCGCGTCCGACGTTCCAGCCGCGGCGGCCATGACGCTCCCTCCCCAGAATACGGCGCAGGCTCCCATCGCGACGACCGGACCAATGACGTTCCTCAAAGCAAGCATCTCCAGCAAACGAAGGCCTCTTGACGAGGCCGTGGGATTGAGCATAGCGGCAGAAACTGGACTCGGTCCAGCGCCCATGCCCAAACATACACTGACTCGGCACGATTGTGGCGCCGAAACTACGTCGAGTGTCGCCGGGCCACGACAATCCACGCCGATTTTCACGCTGTGGCGCTGAAATGGTGCTCGACAAAGCCCCGCACGCGGTTCCGAGACGCAAGGTATTGCGCGTTCGATTTTCGGGGCCGTTTCCAGCGATGGCCGTTCCCGCGCGGGATTCGTCGGACGTTCGCGATTGGATGGGATCATCTGGACGAGCGAGAGGCGTTACGCGAGATGGCTCGCGGTCCATCTTATTTCGCCTGCGCGGGTGACCTGTAGAATGCGTTCGCGACGCCCATGGGCATTCCATGAAATACGCCGACCTTCGCGACTTCATCGCGCAACTCGAGAAGCGCGCGCTTCTCAAGCGCATCGCGACCGAAGTCGACCCGCATCTCGAGATGACCGAGATCTGCGATCGCGTGCTCAAAGGTGCCGGCCCCGCGCTGCTGTTCGAAAAACCGAAGGGACACTCGATTCCCGTGCTTGGGAATCTGTTCGGGACCGCCGAACGTGTCGCGCTAGCTATGGGGGCGGATGAGGGCGAGGAAACCGTCGGCGCATTGCGCGAGGTAGGCAAGCTCCTCGCGTTTCTCAAAGAGCCCGAGCCGCCGAAGGGCTTCAAGGACGCGTGGCAGAACACGCGGCCCGTGTTCATGCAGGTGATGCACATGGCGCCCAAGGTGCGCGAGTCAGCGCCGTGTCAGGAAATCGTGTGGGAAGGCGAAGAGGTCGATCTCGCGAGACTTCCCGTGCAGACGTGCTGGCCCGGCGATGCCGGCCCGCTGATCACATGGGGCCTGACGGTGACGCGCGGTCCGCTGAAGGCACGCCAGAACCTCGGCATCTATCGGCAGCAGGTAATCGCGCGAAACAAGGTCATCATGCGATGGCTCGCCCACCGCGGAGGCGCGCTGGATTTCCGCGACCATGCGAGCAAGCATCCGGGAACGGCGTTTCCCATCGCGGTCGCGCTGGGCGCGGACCCCGCCACCATGCTCGGCGCGGTCACTCCCGTGCCCGATTCGCTGTCGGAATATCAGTTCGCGGGATTGTTGCGCGGCGCGCGCACCGAGATCGTGAAATGCATCACCCACGATTTGCAGGTGCCGGCATCGGCGGAGATCGTCCTCGAAGGCTTCATCCAGCCCGACGCCGCGGATACCACCGGCTTCGAGACCGCACTGGAGGGTCCTTTCGGCGACCACACCGGGTATTACAACGACGCCGAGCGCTTTCCGGTGCTGACGATCGAGCGCATCACCATGCGCAGCGATCCGATTTATCACTCGACCTACACCGGGAAGCCGCCCGACGAGCCGGCCGTGCTCGGTGTAGCGCTCAATGAAGTGTTCGTTCCGCTGCTGCAAAAACAATTTCCGGAGATCGCCGATTTCTATCTTCCGCCCGAGGGCTGTTCCTATCGCATCGCGGTCGTGAGCATGAAAAAGCAGTATCCGGGTCACGCCAAGCGCGTGATGTTCGGCGTCTGGAGCTTCTTGCGCCAGTTCATGTACACCAAGATCATCGTCGTGACGGACGACGACGTGGACATTCGCGACTGGAAGGAAGTGATCTGGGCGCTCACGACGCGCGTCGATCCCGCGCGCGATGCCTTGATCGTCGAGAACACGCCGATCGACTACCTCGATTTCGCGTCGCCGGTGGCGGGGCTGGGCAGCAAGATGGGCATCGACGCCACCAACAAGTGGCCCGCGGAGACGGCGCGGCAATGGGGTCGGCCCATTGCGATGGACGGGCAGGTCAAGAAGCGCGTCGATGCGATGTGGAAGGCGCTCGGCTTGTAGCGGGGCTGCCGTTTAGCGTCCGGACGCCTCCCGCGCGCTGTTGAGCTCGCGCGCCTGCGCTTCCATGCGCGCTCGCGCGTCTTTGCGCGCCAGATGGGTATAGCGAATCGGCGTCGCAGCCGTCAATGGATCCTCGATCAATGGAATCGATGCAGCCGGCTGCCATGACGCGGCAGGAATGCCGTAGTTGGCGGCGATGTCGGCGAGTCGGTCCGGTGCGAAAGTCTCGCTGTCGGACAATTCCTCGTAGAGCTCGCGCCAGTGGAACGCGAGATCGGGGTTGCTGCGGCGGGCGGCGAGATGGGCAAGCCAGCCGATGCGCACCTTGTCGGCGAGTTGGCGGGCGCTGCGTACGGGGAGGTGCGCGATCGCAACGACGTCGGCCGGCAGGCGCGCATGACGCACCGGTTCGAGCGGTGTATTTTCGGACGCGCGCGGCAGGACCAGGTGATTTCCCATGGAGACGATCGATGCCGGCTCGGCCGCGAAGTGGCGGGCAACGATCACCTTGTGCAGCCCGTGCCGCTCGTGCGCAAGCCGGCGCCGCGCGAGATCGAGCGGGTGAGCGGGGGCGGGCGCGGTAAAGTCGGGCACGTAAGTTTGCCAGTGCGCCACCGCGTGGAGCCCCGGAGGCACCGAGCGAAGCGCGTCGCACAGCAGCGCCTTCGATCGCGCCTTGACGAATTCGTCGGCGTCGAGGGCGAACACGAAGTCGGCTCCGCGCCAGAATGCATTGCGGCACGCACCGGGTCATGATCTCGGACTGGAGCAGCGCGGGCTGCTCATCGCGTTCGACCCAGAGCGGCAGTCCTTCGCGGACCAGCGCTTCGAGAATCTCGGACGTGCCGTCGACCGAACCGTGATCGACGACCAGAAGGCCATCGAGCACCGCCAGATTGTGGCGAACGAAGCTTTCGACGATGTCCGCTTCATTGCGCACCATCGTCGCGCCATGAAGCTTCATTTTCGTACGCGGCGATGCGACGCGCCGTCAATCATAGCTTGGCGAGCAGGCGCTCGGCCACGGCGAGGACCGGACGAGACGACTTGCCGCGCCGGTGGATCAGCCGTCGGCGGCGCGGCGCGTCCGGACGACGCGGAAGACCGCAAATGCGACGGCTGCAATGCGCACCCAGCGGGCGAGGCGCTTGAGTCCGAACAGCGGAGCGACCATCTGAAATGCCGCGACCGCCGCAGCGGGCTTGGCGAATGCTCCACCGATCATTCGCGCCGGACGCAGCGCCTCGCGCGCGTCGCCGAAGCTCAACGCAAGCTCCATCCGCTGCAGGCGCGACTGCGCCACCAGCAGCGCCTTGCGAGTCGCCAGCGATTCAGGGCTCTCCGTCATCGCCTGTTTCTCAACGACGCCACATCGTTTTCCAACTCCGCGAGGGTGGCTGCGAACGGCTTCGGACCGCCGCGAACACGCTGGCGCAGCCGCACGGCCACAACGACCGTCAATACGAAGTAGAACAGCGTAACGCCTCCGACCGCCGCCACGGGGTGAGTGTCCCAGAAGCACACGATGACGAACATCGACGCGAACACGAGCGTGAATATCGCCAGGAGCGCGCCGCAGACCGCAAGGATCAGCAGATCCTTGACGCGCCCTGTCGTCTCCTGCAGCTCGACGCTTGCAAGCTCGAGCCGCGTGCGCACCAGCGCAATCGCGTTGGCGGCGAGCTGGCTCAAGGCCGACCCGATGCGGCCCGGCTGCCGCAGTTCGTCCGCATCCGCCACGGTCTAGCGGCGGCTCACCAGCATTCCGACCAGAAAGCCGACCGCCGCCGCAGCGCCGATTGCCTGCCACGGATTGTCGCGAACATAATCGTCGGTTGCGCGCGCGGCCGCCTTGGCCTGGTCGAGCGCATCGTCCTGCAGGTCCTGCAGCTTGACCTTGGCGGCGAGAAGCTTGGCCTCGACCTGCGAGCGCAGGTCGCTTGCCTTTTCGCCGGTTTCCTTTGCAGCTTGTCTCAGGAGTGTCTCAGCTTCGCCGAGAACGTCTCCGAAGTCTTGCACGATAGCTTTGCGACTACGTTCGAGTTTTGCAGCGGGCATGTTCCGTCTCCGTGGAGAGTCGATAAGGTGCGGGACCGGCGCGCGCCGAATCTCTGCGCCGACTGACATGTATTATAACGCCGCGTCGCCCGCGAAATCGCCCTAGGGAGAGCTTTCCATGACCGACCTCAAGCTTCCCGCCCTCGACCCTCGAACCGTGTCTGAAGTCCGAGGCTCGGGCTATCCCGAGCCGTTCCGGGCGCGCATGGGCGACCGCGCCAAGCGTCGGCTCGGCGAGGCCTGCGACCTGACCCGGTTCGGCGTCAATCTCGTGACGCTGGCGCCCGGCGGGCAGTCGGCGCTGAGGCACTGGCACACCCTTGAAGACGAATTCGTCTATGTCCTTTCCGGCGAGCTTGTATTAATTACCGATGCGGGCGAGCAGACGCTTACCGCCGGGATGTGCGCCGGGTACCCGGCGGGCAAGCGCGACGCGCATCACTTCCTCAATCGCGGATCGGCACCGGCAAGATATCTGGAGATTGGAAATCGCGATCCCGGGGACAACGCGTTTTACCCCGACGACGATCTGATGTGGGCCGACCAGGGCGACGGTACATACCCTGCGCACAAGAACGGCACGCGCTACGGCAGTTGAAGCGGTCCCGGTCGCCCCCATCTTACTTCGCACCACAATTCGCACCGCAACCCCAACCGGAGCACGATCATGGCCGAAGTACTCGAATCGCACGTTTCCGCGCCGTCGCCGTCGCTGGTATCGACGACGCTGCTGGTCTACGGACTGTTCGGCCTCGCCGACGTCGTGGCGCTGGCGTCTTCAGGATTTCCGCTGATTGCGCCGCTGATGGGGCTCATCGGCATCATCGCCTTGATCTTCGCGTACGTTAAGCGCGGCGATGCCGAGGGCACGTGGCTTGCTTCGCACTATCGCTGGCTGATCCGCACGTTCTGGTTCTCGTTTCTGTGGGGATTCATAGGCGGCGTGCTATTCCTGACGCTGATCGGCATTCCCGTTGCGTTCGTCATCTGGATCGCGACGACGGTGTGGGTGATCTATCGCCTGATTCGCGGGTTCGTGCTGTTCAAGGAAAACAAGCCGATCCCCGGAATGTGACATAGCAGTCCGAGAGCAAGACGCGAGGCGTCGCCGCGATCGGAAACAGCTATGTCAACCCCGCGAAAACGAGCCCGAAGGGCGAAGTTTCGAGGAACGGCCAAGCGGGAATCCAGGGTCGCAGCGATTGGAAACGCGCCGCGCGAGCCACGCGGCGCGGGGCCCGCGAGCGAAGCGAGGTGGGGATCGACGGGGAATTGCGAGTCGCGGCCGCTGCCGACACAGTATTGCGATGCATTCGCGACGACTTCGAAAGAGGCAGCTGCCTCATCCCCGCCCTTCGCCTTCGCTCAGGACAGGCTTCAGCGGGGATCCAGCATCGCTGCAGCTGGAGAGAGTGATGACAGTCTCGAGGCAAGTCATCGCGCGTTCTCATAGACCCACTGCACCAGCAGATCGATTGGGCCTTGTGCACGCGACGCGTTCCGGTGATTGACGAAGCATACGACGACGTAACGCCTTCCGTCGGGCGCGAAGACGTACCCCGCGATGGCGCGCACGCCTTCGAGCGTTCCCGTCTTCAGGAAAGCCTGATCGGCGACGTCGTCGTTCAGAAAACGTTTGCGCACTGTGCCGTCGGTCGCCGCAACCGCCAATGAGCTGATGTACTCGCCCCGTGCAACGCTTGCGTCCGCGGCCAGCAACAGGCGCGCCATGCTCTGCGCCGCAATACGCTCCCGGCGCGACAGTCCCGAACCGTTCTCGAGAACGAGCTCCGGAAACTTGAGCTTGTGTCCGGCGAGCCAGTGCACGATCGCCTTGGACGCGTTTGCGGTGGTAGCAGGCGGCGGATATGACGTTGTCGCCAGCGTCAGAAATAGCTGGCGCGCCATGACGTTGTTGGAGAGCTTGTTGATGTCGCTCACCATCGCGTAGAGCGGCGCGGACTCCATCGTGACCAGGGGCTTAGCGTCGGGTTTGGCCCGGCCCTCGCGCACGCCGCCGGAAAAGCTCCCGCCGGCTTCCGTCCATGCGCGCGCGAACATTCCGAGCACGTAGTGCGGATGATCGAGCAGCGCGACGTACCAATCGCGCTCGCCGCAAGCCATCGGATAGAGGCCCGGGAAATCCGCCTCCGCGGCGTCGGCGCCGCTGGAGAACACGGCACGCAAGCCCGCGCGCCAGTCGCCGCAATCGCCGACCGTGAGCCGCGGGGCGCCGCGAACCGAGACGCTGTCCAGACGCGGCTCGGTGCGAATCTCCACGCTGTCGCGGCCGATATTGGGTGTAAAGACGAATCGCACCGTCTTGAAATTGACCAGCAGCGCGTCGGGACCGACGTTGTACGGCCGCAGCGGCTCGCCGTCGAAGGCCGCGGGATCGTAAGGCGCGCCGGAAAAATAGCTGCGGTCTAGAACGAGGTCGCCGCGAATCGTGGTAAGGCCCGTTGCGCGAAGCCGCGTCACCAGCTCCTGGAACTGCTCGATGGTCATCTTCGGATCGCCATAGCCTTTGAGCAGCAGATTGCCATCGAGGACCCCACGGGTGATCACGCCATCGGCGTACACCTCGGTCCTCCAGCGATAGTCCGGTCCGAGCAGCTCCAGCCCCGCGAACGTCGTGAGCAGCTTCATGGTCGACGCCGGGTTCCTCGGTTGCGACGGTCTGTGCGAGACCAGCGCTCGCGCGGCGCCGATTTCCTGCACGACCACGCTGACCGACGTCAGGGGGATCCGCTGATCGATAAACGCGCGCTCGACGTCGCGCGGGAGCAGCGCCGCTGCGTTCGCGGTCGCGAGCGAGCCGATGAGCCACGCGATCCACGCTGCGCACCTTCGGCGGGGGGAGGCCGGTGCTACGCGCACTCGACGATCTCCAGTGTGCGCGAGGCCAGCAGCGCCATCTCCTCGTCGTCGAGACAATACGGCGGCATCCAGTAGAGGGTGTTGGCGATGGGTCTTAGCAACAGCTCGCGCTGCAGCCCTTCGGAGAAGCACCATCGAGCGAAGTCCGGTCGTGAAGATTCGATCTCGAAAGCCCAGATCATCCCGAGACAGCGGAAATTCGACACCTTGCGGTGCGACGCGATCGGCTGCGCGAGCGACGACAGGCGCCGCGAGCGCTCGCGGTTCGCGGCGATGACGTCCCTTTCCCGGAAGAGATCGAGCACCGCCAGCGCGGCGCTGCACGCGAGCGCGTTGCCGGTATAGGAATGCGAATGCAAGAATCCGCGTGCGACATCGTCGTGATAAAACGCCGCGTACACCTCGTCGGTCGTCAGCACGACCGACAACGGCAGATAGCCGCCGCTCAATCCCTTCGACAGACACAGAAAATCGGGCGCCATCGCTGCCTGCTCACAAGCGAACAGCGTTCCCGTGCGCCCGAACCCGGTCATGATCTCGTCGGCGATCAAGTGCACGCCGTAGCGCGTACAGAGCTCGCGTGCGCGCTGGAGATACGCGGAGTCGTACATGGCCATGCCCGCCGCGCCCTGCACCAGCGGCTCGACGATCAGCGCTGCCGTCGTCGCATGGTGGACTGCGAGATGCGCCTCGAGCGCCGTCGCAGCGTCGAGGGCGCGATCGCGCGCCGATTCGCCAGCGCGGGCAAGCCGCGCATCGGGAGAAGCGACGGTCGCGCCGGCGTGCAGCAGCGGCGCATAGGCGTCGCGAAACAGGGCGACATCGGTGATCGAGAGCGCGCCGAGGGTCTCGCCGTGATAGCTCTGCGACAGGCTTACGAAGCCGGTTTTATGCGCCCGGCCTGTGTTTCGCCAGTAGTTGAAGCTCATCTTCAGCGCGATTTCGATCGCGGACGATCCGTCGGAGCCGTAAAAGCAATGGCCGAGCGCGCCGGGAGAGAGCTGGGCGAGGCGCTCTGACAGCTCGATCACCGGACGATGGGTAAATCCGGCGAGCATGACGTGCTCGATCGTTTCGAGCTGCGCAATCACCGCAGCATTGATCGCGGAGTGTCCGTGACCGAACAGATTGACCCACCACGAGCTGACCGCATCGAGATAGCGGTTGCCGTCAAAATCGTAGAGCCATGATCCGCGTGCGTGCGCCACCGGCACCAGCGGGAGAGTTTCGTGGTGCTTCATTTGCGTGCACGGATGCCACACGGCGGCGCGGCTCCGCGCAAGCCACTGCGCGTTAGTCACGGATGGGCGGGGAATTCATTGCGCGCCCGCGCTGTTCGCATGTCGAATGAGCGCTTCGGGTAACGGCAAAAAAATGAGAATCGCGAATGGCATTGACGCCTTGAGTCGGTTTCATTATACCGGCGCACATCCCGCGGACGGCTCGCCAAGCCCGTTGACAGCATGAGGATCTGCGCACTACAAGCAAATCTCGATGAGAAATCCCGCAATCATCCGATACTACGATGCTCCACAGCGCTACAGCCCGGCGGCAGTGACGTTACACTGGCTGACCGCGCTGTTCATTGTCGGTGGTGCGACCCTGGGCTTGTCGATGGTGGATTTGCCGTTGAGCCGCCAGAAGCTTCAGTGGTACGCATGGCACAAATGGATCGGAATCACGATTTTCCTGCTCACCTGCGCCCGCCTTGCATGGCGGCTGTGGCGCCCTGTGCCAGCCCAGCTCCAGAGCATGCCGGTTTGGCAAAGGCAAGCCGCGTGGGGCACCCATGCGGCGCTGTATGCCCTCCTGCTGCTGATTCCGCTTTCGGGCTGGTTCTTCAGCTCCGCTACGGGTGTCCAGGTCATATACCTCGGGCTTTTGCCCCTCCCGAACCTCATTCCCAAGGACAAGGCGCTTGCGGACGTGCTGCGGGCAACTCACTTGACGTTGAACTTCACCTTGCTGGTATTGGTCTGTGTCCATAGCGCGGCTGCGCTGTGGCACCATTTTGTCGATCGTGACGCCGTTCTGAAGCGAATGCTGCCGCGCTTCCGGACTCTTCGACCAAAGGATTTCCCATGATGCGGTTACGTTCATTCATCCCGTCCTTAGGCATGCTGCTCCTCGCCGCGGGGCAGGCGGGCGCGCAAGGCGTTCTCATCGACAAGAGCGAGATCCGCTTCATCTCCAAGCAGATGGGGGTCAACGTCGAGGGCCGATTCCGTCGCTGGAAGGCCAATATCGTTCTCAATCCCAAAGATCTCGCGCATTCCAAAGCCGACATGGACATCGAGCTCGGGAGCGTAGACCTTGCCAGCGACGAAGCCGAAGTCGAGGTCAAGCGGGCGTCCTGGTTCGACACGGCCAAGTTTCCGGTCGCGCACTTCGCCTCCACGGCGATCCGGGATGTCGGCGCCGACAAGTATGAGATCGCCGGGAAGTTGACCTTGAAGGGGGTGACCCGCGAAGCGGTCGTTCCGATCGTCCTGAAGAAGGACCCGTCGGGCAACAGCGTCGCCGAGGGTAATTTCACGCTGAAGCGCCTCGACTTCAAGATCGGCGAAGGCAGCTGGGCCGATCCCGACACCGTGGCGAACGAAGTCGTGGTGCGCGTGCGCATGGTGCTGCCCCCGCTGGGCTAGCGGTTCCTAGGTTTTTGCCGGCGCGGTGGAATAAACCCGTTTCGCCCGCTGTTCCCTAAAAGGTTATGTCATGACTGCGTCCCATGCTGCCATAGCAGCAGCGATTACTCTCGCGCTCTTCACCGGCTCCGCGCCCGCTGCGGAGACCTATGTCATCGACCCGGTGCACTCGCAGCCGATGTTCGAAGTGCGACACATGGGATTTTCGATTCAGCGGGGCTCGTTCAGCAAGATGACCGGCAAAGTGACGCTGGACCGTGCGGCAGGGATGGGAAGTATCGACGCCACGATCGACACGGCGTCGGTCCGCACTATCGACCCGCGCCTCGACACCCACGTCAAGAGCGAGGATTTCTTCAACGTGGCGCGCTACCCTTCGATGACCTTCAAGTCGAGCAAGCTCACCGTCGACGGCGATCGCGTTACGGGCGCCGAGGGCGAGCTCACCATGCTGGGCGTGACGAAACCGGTCGCGCTGACGGTGACGAACTTCACTTGCGGCGAGCACCCGGTGAATAAACGGCCGATGTGCGGCGCTGAAGTAACGGCATCCATCAAGCGCTCCGAATGGGGAATGAACTACGGGATACCCAGGGCTCTGGGTGATGACGTCCGCATTATCATTCCGGTCGAGGCCTATCGCGCGGAATAGGCGATCGACGCGGTGCTTGGCGCTGGCAGTGATGGTCGCGATGCTCGGCTCGAGCGCAGCGGCGATCGCCGGCGGTGCGGAAGAGCGGACTTATCGCGTCGAGCCCGAGCTCACGTCGGCGGAATTCGCGGTCAGCCATCTCGGGTTGTCGCAGCATGGACATTTTGCCCGCGCGCGCGGCACCATCGTCCTCGATACGGATTCCCGCAGCGGCAAGATCGAATTGCTCATCGACGCGACGTCGGTGAACACCGGCTGGCCCGCGCGCGATGAATTCCTTAAAGGCGCGGACATGTTCGACGCGGCGAGATTTCCGGTCATCGCTTTTCGCTCGACGCAGCTTGCGTTCGAAGGCAGCCGGATCTCCGCCGTCGCGGGCGAATTGACCATGCATGGCGTCACGCGGCCGGTCTCGCTCAAAGTCGGCCGGCTCGATTGCGGCAAGACGCCCGATGAGCGTGAAGGCTGCGATGCCGACGTGGCCGCAACCATCAAGCGCTCCGACTTCGGGATGACCTACGCGCTGGGCTTAGTCGGCGACGAGATCGCTCTTTCCTTCCAGCTCACCGCTTTTCGCATTGCCACAGACGGAGTCGCCGTCGAGAAGCGTTAGCGCGATTCGAGCGTCGATCTATTTTCTTCGAAGCGCGCGAAAGCGATCGGTCGCGCCGACCAACTCCCGCGCGATACCCGGCTCCCGCGCCGAGTGGCCGGCGTCGGGAACCACGACATATTCGATCTCCGGCCACGCTCGATGGAGGTCGTCCGCGGAAACGATGGGACACACCGCGTCGTAACGGCCCTGCACGACGATGCAGGGCAGATGGCGAATGCGCGCGAGGCCCTCGAGCAGTGCATTCTCGGGCATGAAAATGTTGTGGACGAAGTAGTGCGCCTCGATTCTCGCGATCGCCAGCGCGACCGAGTCCTCGTCGAAGTGCGCGACTAGCTCAGGGTCGGGCAGCAGCGTCGAGCACGAGCCCTCGTAGCGGCTCCACGCATGCGCCGCGGGCAGGTGCACGGCGGGATCGGGGTCGGTGAGGCGGCGGTGGTATGCATGGAGAAGGTCGCCCCGCTCGCGCTCGGGAATGAAGCCTGCGAATGCGCGCCATGCCTCGGGAAAAAGAAAGCGCATCCGGTAGATGAACCAGTCGATCTCCGGTGACCGGCAGAGGAAGATTCCGCGCAAGACCAGGCCCAGCGCCCGCTCCGGATGAGCTTGCGCATAGGCGAGCGCCAGCGTCGATCCCCAAGAGCCGCCGAAGATCAGCCAACGCTCGACGCCCAAGTGCGTGCGCAATCGCTCGAGATCGGTGATCAGATGCGGCGTTGTGTTGTCTGTCAGCTCTCCGACCGGCGTCGACTGACCTGCGCCGCGCTGATCGTAGACGATGATCCGGTAGAACACGGGATCGAAGAATCGCCGATGGTCGGGGGCGCTCCCGCCGCCGGGACCGCCGTGCAGAAACACGACCGGCATTCCGTGCGGATTGCCCGACTCCTCCCAATACATCGTGTGCAGGCCGTCGAGCGGAAGCCTGCCGGTGTGATGTGGCGCGATCGGCGGATACAGAACGTCCTCGCGCGAAAGCGTCCTCGTAGGAGAGCTCTCCGGCATGCGATGCTCGACGTGGGCGGTTCGCACGTCGGGATTGCTAGTGCGCAGCGCCCATTCGCGCGGCAATAGGCAGGGCGTTGCGCATCGCCTCGATAGGGGCGACGCCCCGGCCGGCAATTTCGCAGGCAATCCCGTGGGCTGGTGTCCTGATCGCCACCGGCAATCCGCCCTGAACGGTTACACCGCGCTCGAAGCCCATGAGCTTCATCGCGATCTGTCCCTGGTCGTGATGTCGGTGGCCGGACGCATGCCTAGCGCAGTTTCCGGAACGGGACGACTCGCTGCCGCTGCTCGCCGAGACCCTGGATGCCCAGCGTGACGACGTCGCCCGCCTTCAGGTACTGCGGCTTCGGCTTCATGCCCATGCCCACGCCGGGCGGCGTTCCGGTGGTGATGAGGTCGCCCGGCAGCAGCGTCATGTAGCGCGAGACGTCGGCGACGAGCGCAGCGACGCCGAAGATCATCGTGCGCGTATTACCGGTCTGTCTTCGTTCGCCGTTGACATCGAGCCACATATCGAGATTCTGCGGGTCCCTGATCTCATCGGTGGTGACGAGATACGGTCCGACGGGTCCGAACGTATCGCAGCCCTTGCCCTTGCTCCATTGCGACCCGCTGCGCTTCATCTGGTATTCGCGCTCGGACACATCGTTGACGATGCAGTATCCGGCGACATAGCTCAGGGCATCCTTGACCGCGACCTGGCGCGCAGTGCGGCCGATGACGACGCCGAGCTCGACCTCCCAATCGGTGTGCGTGGAGTCCGGCGGTAGCATGATGTTGTCGTTGGCGCCGACGATGCAGGTCTCCGACTTGTAGAAGACGATCGGATGCTCGGGAATCGGCGAGCCTGTTTCCTTGGCGTGATCGATGTAGTTGAGGCCGATCGCGACGAACTTCGACGGTGTCGCGACGCACGGACCGAGGCGCGGCTGGCCTTTCACCACGGGCAGCCTGCGCGGGTCGACCTTGCGCAGCCTCGCGAGCTTGGCCGGCGCGAGCGTCGCGGCGTCGATGTCCTTCACCTTGCGCGACAGGTCGCGCAGCTTGCCCTCGGCGTCGATCAGTCCGGGCTTTTCCTTGCCCGGCGGGCCATAGCGTACGAGTTTCATGCCTGTCTCCTAATGAGTTGTGAACTTAGCTTGCGAGCCGGGAAGAAAGCCAGGAGAACAGCCGCTGACAAGGCGCCGCGGAGCTTTCGAGCGTAGTGTACACGTCAGTACATGAGCATCGAAAGCGAGCAGCAACGCAGTCAGCGGTGCTATGCGAAGCTTTCCACGCTTCAAATCGTCATGCCGCCGTCGACCGAATAAACATTCCCGGTCGCGAACGCCGATTCGTCCGACGCGAGAAACACGACGACCGGCGCGATCTCCTCGGGCTTGGCGAGCCGTCCCATCGGCTGGCGCGCGATGAACGCCTTGCGCGCCTCGACCGGATCGGGAAACGCGTTGATGCGCTCGTGCAGCGACGGCGTGTCGACGGTGCCGGGCGCGATCGCGTTGCAGCGTATGCCCCTGGTGACGAAATCGGCCGCGACCGCCTTGGTGCAGCCCGACGACCGCCGCCTTGCTCGCGCCGTAGGCGAAGCGGTTGGGAATGCCTTTGATCGAGCCGGCGACCGAGGCCATGTTGATGATGCTGGCGCCGCTGCCGGCCTTGGCGCATTGGTCGAGCATCCTCGGCAGCGCGCACTGGATCGTGATGTACATGGCGCGCACGTTGAGGTCTGAAGCTGAATTCCCAGTCCTTCGGCGTGCAGTCGAGCACCGTGCCGTGGTGCACGTAGCCGGCGCAATTGAACAGGACGTCGAGCGGCGGCAGCGCGTCGATCGTCTTGGCGACCGCCGCGTCGTCGAGCACGTCGAGCACCCGCGTGCTGACGTTGGCGACGCCGCGCGTACTCGCTCGAGCAACGCGGCCTTGACGTCGGTCGCGCAGACGCGTGCGCCTTCGTGCGCCATCGCCAGCGCGCTGGCGCGGCCGATGCCCTGTCCCGCGGCGGTGATCAGCGCGATTTTGCCCGCGAGTCGTCCGCTCAAGCGAGGCTCCCATCGCTGGAGGCGACCGAGGAATGCCGCCCAAGTTTAAGCAAATGAAACGGCTGCAAAAATTGGTAAGACCACTTGACCAAATCGGTGTATTTTGCTTAGCTACGCTGTCTGAGCCGGCAGCAGCGCCCGAACGCGCCGCCGGCCCACCATGCCCATCCAGAGTATCGAGCCCCGCCGGCTGTACCGGCAGATCGCCGACCAGATCCGCTCGCTCGTCCGCGCCGGGCGAATACACGGCCGGGCAGCGGCTGCCGCCGGAGCGCGATCTGGCGCGGCAGCTCGGCGTGTCGAGGCCGTCGGTGCGCGAGGCGCTGATCGCGCTGGAAGTCGAGGGCCTGGTCGAAGTGCGCATCGGTTCGGGCATCTACGTCCTCGGCGGCGCGAACGGCGACGACGGCGACCAGGTGCAGGCGGCGTCGCGGGCCGTTCGAGCTGCTGCGCGCGCGCTGGATCATCGAAGGCGAATGCGCGGCGCTGGCGGCCAAGTCGGCGAAGAGGAGCATATCGCGGCGATCGAAGAAGCGCTGGAGCAGATGCAGCGGATCATGGAGACCGACAAGGTGCAGCCGCTCGCGTGCCGATCGGCTGTTCCACCTGCGCGTCGCCGAGGCGACCGGCAACGGCGCGCTGGTGGCGGTGCTGAAAATGCTCTGGGAAGAGCGGATGGGTCCGCTGTTCGCGCAGCTCGAGCATCACTACGACACGCCGGAGCTGTGGGTCGCCGGCGATCGCCGAGCATCGCAACGTGCTGAAGGCGATCGTCGCGCGCGAGCCGGCCGCAGCGCGCGCGGCGATGCAGAGGCACCTGAACAAGGCCTACAAGCGATTCAACACCGGCTGGGACGCGCGGCAGTAGCCGGCGACCGACACGGAGACCATGCTGCACCTGCCGCATTCACGCCAAGGAAGACCTGCGCATCGAAGACCATCGCCCGATCCGAAGCATCGGTCCCGGACAGGTGCTGATCCGGCTCGGCGCCGGCGGCATCTGCGGCTCGGACCTGCACTATTACTACGAGGGCCGCAACGGAAGCTTCGTCATTCGCGAGCCGCTGATCCCCGGGCACGAGGCGTCGGGCGTCGTCGCCAAGGTGGGCCCGGGCGTCACGCGCGTGAAGCGTGGGCGACAAGATCGCCGTCAGCCCGTCGCACGCCTGCGGACAATGCGACTACTGCCGCGAGGGACGCGAGCAGCTGTGCCGCAACATGCGCTTCCTCGGCAGCGCGAGTCTCTATCCGCACGTGCAGGGCATGTTCTGCGAATACTTCGTGATGGGCGAGCGGCAGTGCTATCCGGTCGCGGGCGACATCTCGCTGGGAGAGATCGCGTTCGCCGAGCCGCTCGCAGTGGCGCTGCACGCGGTCAACCGCGGCCCGGAGCTCCTCGGCAAGTCGGTGCTCATCACCGGCGCGGGCACCATCGGCTGCCTGACGGTCATCGCCGCGCGGCTGGGCGGTGCCAGACACATCGCCGTGTCCGACATTCTCGACCGGCCGCTCGAGCACCGCGATGCGCGTCGGCGCCGACCGGACGATCCGCGCCGACCGCGAGGCCGATGCACTTTCCGCGCCGCAGTTCGACGTCGCGTTTGAAGTCTCAGGGAGCTTCGTCGCGCTCAAGGCCTGCGTCGCGGCGGTCAAGCGGGGCGGAACGGTCGTGCAGGTCGGACACACTGCCGCACGGAGCCGCTGCCGTTCGTCGTCAACGAGATCATGGCCAAGGAGCTCGACCTCAAGGGCGCGTTCCGCTGGGGCATCGAATTCGACTGGGCCGTCGAATACCTTTCGTCGCGCCGCGTCGACGTGCAGTCCGCTGCTGTCCGGCCAGTTTCCGCTGCAGGAAGCGGTCAAGGCGTTCGACCTGGCGAAGGACAAGACCGCGAAGCACCAAGGTCCAGGTCGTCGCCGCGTGAGCCTGTGCACGATCGCTAGAGAAAGTAACGACATGCTTTGCTTTGCCAGATTCCGTGCGAGGACGCCATGCTGACCAAGACATCCTTTACGATCCGCCTGCATCGCCAACGACGACGTCGTCATCGCGCGAGCAGCAGCTCGTCTCGGGCACGACGCTGCTCGACGAGAACGTGAAGATCTCGGGGCTCATCCCGCCCGGGCACAAGGTCGCCACGCGCGCGATCGCGCGCGGGCGAGCCGGTGAAGCGCTACAACCAGATCATCGGCTTCGCCAAGCGCGCCGATCGCGCCCGGCGAGCACGTGCACCTGCACAACCTCGCGATGGGCGAGTTCGCGCGCGACTACGCGTTCGGTGCCGACGCCAAGCCGACGCAATACGCCGAGCCGCCGGCGACCTTCATGGGCATCGTCCGCGCCGACGGGCGCGTCGCGACGCGCAACTACATCGGCATCCTGTCGACGGTGAACTGCTCGGCGACCGTCGTCGCACGGCATCGCCGATGCACTTCAAGGGCGCGGCGCTGCGCGGCTTTCCCAACGTCGACGGCGTCGTCGCGCTGACGCACGGCAGCGGCTGCGGCATGGACGTGCAGGGCGAGAGCATGCAGGTGCTGCGGCGCACGCTCGGCGGCTATGCGAGGCACGCCAACTTCGCCGGCGTGCTGATCGTCGGCCTCGGCTGCGAAGCGAACCAGATCAGCGCGCTGCTCGGCGCCGAGGCCTGCAGGAAGGGCCGCTGCTGCGCACGTTCAGCATCCAGGACACCGGCGGCACCGCGCAAGACCATCGCCCGCGGTGTCGCGCATGATCGAGGAGATGCTGCCGCACGCGAACGACGTCACGCGCGAGAGCGTTCCGGCGAGCCACCTGACGCTCGGCCTGCAGTGCGGCGGCTCCGACGGCTACTCGGGCATCACCGCCAATCCCGCGCTCGGCGCGGCGGTCGACCTGCTGGTGCGCCACGGCGGCACGGCGATCCTGTCCGAGACGCCGGAGATCTACGGTGCCGAGCATCTTGCTGACGCGCCGCGCGGTATCGCGCGAAGTCGGCGAGAAGCTGATCGAGCGGATCAAGTGGTGGGAGGAATACACCGCGCAGCAATCGCGGCGAGATGAACAACAATCCTTCGCCCGGCAACAAGGCCGGCGGGCTCACCACCATCCTCGAGAAGTCGCTGGGTGCGGTCGCCAAGGGCGGCACGACCAATCTCGTCGCCGTGTACGAGTACGCGGAGCCGGTGACGGCCAAGGGATTCGTCTACATGGATACGCCCGGGCTACGACCCGGTGTCGGCGACCGGTCAGGTCGCCGGCGGCGCGAACATGATCTGCTTCACCACCGGACGCGGCTCGGCGTACGGCTGCGCGCCGTCGCCGTCGCTCAAGCTCGCGACCAACACCGCGCTGTGGGAGCGTCAGGAAGAGGACATCGACATCAACTGCGGCGAGATCGTCGACGGCACCGCGACGGTCGAGGAGATGGGCGAGCGATTCTTCCGCTTGATTCTCGACACGGCGTCGGGAAAGAAGAGCAAGAGCGAATTGCACGGATACGGACAGAACGAATTCGTACCGTGGTATCTGGGCGCGGTGATGTGATGCGGCTTCCGATTGACAGTGCGCGACAGCTCGGCCTTACGCTGCCAGACCACGTTGCCGAAGGGCAGATTCCACGATCCAAGTTTTGCAATCTTAGGAGGAGTTCGATGAAGAAGATCATTGCCGGCATTGTCGCCGGCTGCGCACTCGCGTTCGCGCGGCCAGGCGCTGGCGCAGGAAACGCTGACCGTCTGGTGGGTCAAGGGCTTCTACAAGTCCGAGGACGATGCGCTGTTCGCCGCCATCAAGAAGTTCGAGGACAAGACCAAGGTCAAGGTCGAGCTGTCGCAATATCCGGTGCAGGACATGATCCCGAAGACCGTTGCGGCGCTCGACGCCGGGACGCCGCCCGATGTTGCCTACGCCGACGTCTACGACTTCCAGGTCACCGGCAAATGGGCCTTCGACGGCAAGCTCGAGGACATCACCGACGTCATCACGCCGCTGAAGGCGAGCTTCGCGCCCAACACGGTCGAGACGACGTATCTGTACAACGACAAGACCAAGAAGCGCGCGTACTACGCCTTCCCGCTGAAGCAGCAGACGATGCACATCGAGTACTGGATCGACATGCTGGGCGACGCGGGCTTCAAGGAATCCGACATCCCGACCGGCTGGAAGGACTACTGGTCGTTCTGGTGCGACAAGGTGCAGCCCGGCCTGCGGCAGAAGACCGGTCAGCGCCTTTTCGGTATCGGCCAGCCGATGGGCGTGGATTCGAGCGACTCGTTCTATTCCTTCCTGACGTTCGTGGACGCGTACAACGTCAAGCTGGTCGACGACAACGGCAAGCTGCTGGTCGACGATCCGAAGGTGAAGCAGGGACTGATCGGCGCGCTCAAGGACTACACCGACGTCTACACCAAGGGCTGCACGCCGCCGTCGTCGACGTCGTGGAAGGATCCCGACAACAACGTCGCGTTCCACAACAAGACGACGGTGATGACCCACAATGCGACGATCTCGATCGCCGCCAAGTGGCTCGACGACGCGAACAACGAGACGCTGACCGCGGAGCAGCGCGCGCAGGCGAAGAAGAACTACTACGAGCTGATCCGCACCGCGGGCTTCCCCAACAAGCCCGACGGCTCGAAGATGGTGTACCGGGCGGCGGTCAAGAGTCGGAGTGGTCTTCGAAGAACGCGAAGAACAAGAAGCGCGCCAAGGAGTTCGTCGCCTTCCTGCTGCAGGAAGAAAACCTGACGCCGTACGTCGAGGGTGCGCTCGGCCGCTGGTTCCCGGTGACCAAGGCTGCGACAGCAGCGCCCGTTCTGGCAGGCGGACCGCCATCGCCAGTCGGTGTTCAACCAGTATGCCGCCGGCACGGTGACGTTCGAATTCACCAAGAACTACAAGTTCACGATCGTCAACAACGAGAACGTCTGGGCGAAGGCGATGAATCGCGTCGTGAACGAGAAGGTGCCGGTCGACAAGGCGGTCGACGAAATGATCGCGCGCATCAAGGCGATCGCCGGCTGACGCGTGTGATGCGTCTTCTCGCGGACGGCGCGGCGGGCCTGAGGGCCGCGCGCCGCCCGGGGCCGTCCTCAGCCGAGCGACGGATTAGCGGTAACATGTCGACGCTCGCTCTCCCGCGCGCCGAGCCCGCGCTTCCTGCCGGGCCGGCGAAGAAGACGCCTCTCCCCGTGGCAGGCGTGGGGCCTGATCCTGATCGCGCCCTACGTGCTGGTCTTCCTCGTGTTCGTGCTCTACCCGATCGGCTACGGGCTGTGGCTCGCGCGCCATCCGGCGAGCTACGTCAGGCTCGTCGACGATCCCGTCTTCGCGCAGATCGGTCGTCAACACGCTGGTGTTTCTGATCGTCGGCATCAACCTCAAGATGATCGTCGCGCTGTTTCCTGTCGGGATTTTTCGTGCAGGCGCGGACATGGATCAAGTGGCTGTCGCTGGTGTTCATCCTGCCGTGGGCGGTGCCGTCGATCCCGACCATCTTGTCGATCCGCTTCATGCTCAATCCCGAATGGGGGATCATCAATCATCTGATTTTCAAGTTCACCGGCGCCGACGGACCCAACTGGCTGAACGATCCCACGATCGCGTTGGCGATGGCGATCCTGGTCCACATCTGGAAATCGCTGCCCTTCTGGACGCTGATCCTGATCGCCGGGCCGCCTCGCGATTCCGGCGGAGCTCTACGAGGCTGCGTCGGTCGACGGGGCGACCGAGCTGGCAGAAATTCAAGTTCATCACCTGGCCGTCGATGCAGACGCTGTATCTGACCTCGTCGATCCTGTCGATGATCTGGACGCTGGGGGACTTCAACAGCGTCTACCTGCTGACCGGCGGCGGGCCCGCCGATCTGACGCACGTACTGGCGACGCTCGGCATCCGCTATCTGCGCCTCGATCAGGTCGACCTGTCGATGGCGGCGATCGTGTGCGCGCTGCCGCTCGTGCTTGCCGCTGGTCTACTTCATGATGAAACGGCTGTCCAAGTGAAGGCCTTTACCCTCAAGAACGTGACCGCCGAAGCGAAGCTGCTGCTGATCGGCATCCCCGTCCTTCTGTGGACGATGCTGCCGATCTACCACCTGTTCCTGTTTTCGATCTCGCCCAAGGAATCGGCCTTCGCCGGCAAGCTCTGGCCCGATCATCCGACGCTGCATAACTTCGAAGTCGTGTTCGGACAGAAGCACTATTACCTCAGCCACTTCTGGCTGCAGCTGTGGAATTCGCTGCTGATCGCGGTGACCATCGGCGTGCTGACGCTGCTGGTCGCGACCGGCGCCGCGTTTGCGATCAGCCGGCTCAAGGTCAAGGGCGGGCAGCACGGTCATGAACCTTGCGCTCTTCACCTATTTCATCCCGGCGGCGTTCCTCGCCGTTCCGATGTACAAGACGATGGGCAACTACGGCCTGCTCAACAACCAGTGGGCGCTGATCCTTGCCATGGTCACGATCGCCTCGCCGTATTCGATCTGGGTGCTCAAGCAGGCGTCCGACAAGCTGCCCTACGAGCTCGACGAAGCGGCGCGCATCGATGGCGCATCGCCGCTGCAGCTTTTCCGGCTGGTCTATCTGCCGCTGATGATGCCGTCGCTCGTCGCCATCGGCACGTACGCGCTGCTGCTGGCGTGGAACGAGTACCTGTATGCGTTCCTGCTGCTTGTCGAACGACAGGCAGATCACGCTGTCGGTCGCGCTGGGCAACTTCCTGGCCGCCGACGATTCGCCGTGGGAGCTCCTGATGACCGTCGGGCTGATCTACGCGCTGCCTCCGGCGGCAATCTACTACGCGTTCAAGCGCTACATGGTCGGCGGCCTCACCGCCGGCGCGGTAAAGACGCTCGAGCCGAGAACACATGGCATCGGTATCGTTCAGCAACATCGAAAAGAATTTCGGAAGCACCAAGGTCATTCACGGCATCAGCTTCGACATCCGCGATGGCGAATTCATGGTGCTGGTGGGGCCCTCGGGGTGCGGCAAGTCGACGCTCCTGCGGATGCTGGCAGGGCTCGAGGAGATCTCGGGCGGCACGATCGCCATCGACGGCAAGGTCGTCAACGACGTCGAGTCGAAGGACCGCGACATCGCCATGGTGTTCCAGAGCTACGCGCTCTACCCGCACATGACGGTCGCCGACAACATGGCGTTCAGCCTGAAGCTGCGCAAGGCCGATGCCAAGGTGACCGCGGAGCGCGTGTCCCGGGCGGCAAAGATCCTCAACCTCGATCCGTATCTCGCACGCTATCCGCGCGAGCTCTCCGGCGGGCAGCGTCAGCGCGTCGCGATGGGCCGCGCGATCGTGCGCGATCCCAAGGTGTTCCTTTTCGACGAGCCGCTGTCGAACCTCGACGCGAAGCTGCGCGTCGCGATGCGCGCCGAGATCAAGGCGCTGCACCAGCGGCTGAAGACGACGACGGTCTATGTCACGCACGACCAGGTCGAGGCGATGACCATGGCCGACCGCATCGTCGTAATGCACGACGGCAAGGTCGAGCAGATCGGCGCACCGCTCGAGCTCTACGATCGGCCGGACAATCTGTTTGTCGCGCAATTCATCGGATCGCCTGCGATGAACGTGGTGACCGGCACGTTGCGCCGGGCCAACGGCGCGGCGCACGTCGAAGTCGCCGGCGGGCTGCGCTGGCCGCTCGGCGAGCACGCAGGCGCGGACGGGCAACCCGTCGCGTACGGCGTGCGGCCCGAGCACTTGGCGGTGGCACACGGCGCCGCCAACGAAGGGGCGCTGCCGGCGGAGATCATCGTGGTCGAGCCTACCGGCGCGGAAACCGAGCTTCTGGTGAAAGTGGGCGAAGCGCAGATCGTCCTTGTCACGCACGGTCGCACCGAGGTCAGTCCGGGCGACCGTATCGGTCTCGCGGTCGATCCCGCGATGGTTCACGTGTTCGACCAGGCAACGGGCGCGCGTCTGGCAGCGTGATCGTCGGCGCTCGGTCCGGCAGTGCGGGATTCCAGCATGAGCGATGTTTCTCCCGAGCGGTTCATCGACAACGTTTTCGCGTACCAGAGAACCGCAGCGGTCAAGGCGGCGATCGAGCTTGATGTGTTTTCCGCGATCGGCGCCGGGGCCGACAGCGTCGAAGCGCTTGCCGCGAAGTTGAACGCGGCGCCGCGAGGCGTTCGGATTCTCTGCGACTATCTGACGGTGCAGGAGCTGTTGGCCAAGGAAGGCGATCGCTATCGCCTCACCCCGTCTTCGCAGGTCTTTCTCGACAAGCGCTCACCCGCATGCATGGCGAGCATCGTCGATTTTCTCGCCGCACCGGAGATGATGCGGCTCTACCTCGACGACCCCGCCTCTTACGTGCGCAACGGCGGGTCGGTTGGACTCGCCAACCTCGCCCCCGATCACCCTCTGTGGGTCAAGTTTGCCCGGGCAATGGTGCCGTTCATGGCGCCGATCGCGCAGGGTATCGCCGCTGACGTGGCGGGCTGGCCGAATCCACCGCGCAAGGTTCTCGACGTCGCCGCAGGGCACGGGGTCTTCGGAATCGAGATCGGCAAAGCCGTTTCGGGAGCCCGCATCGTTGCGCTCGACTGGAAACCGGTCCTGGAAGTCGCCATTGAAAATGCCCGGCGGGCGGAGCTCGGCAGCCGCTACGGAACGATCGCCGGAAGCGCGTTCGAAGTCCCATGGGGCGACGGCTACGACCTCGTCCTCATGCCGAACTTTCTCCATCATTTCGACCGCGGCGAATGCGTGAGCCTGCTCGAGCGCGCTCGCCGGGCGCTCGTTCCCGGAGGCGCCGTCATCGTCGTCGAGATGGTTCCAAACGATGATCGCGTGAGTCCCTCCTTCCCCGCCATGTTCGCCTTCGTCATGCTCGGCAGCACGCCCAAGGGCGACGCCTGGACCGCGGCCGAGCTCGAAGCGATGGGGCGCGCCGCGGGCTTTGCGCGCAGCAGGATCCAGCCTCTACTGCCGTCGCCGCAAACGATGGTGGTGTTCAGTTAGGGTTCCTGTCCACGCGGCTCCCGTTCCGGCCGCATCCGCGATCCCACGCGTCTCCATTCACGGATAACCATGAGCAAGAAATCTCCGACGGCGAAACGACCTCTTCGCAGCACCGCCTGGTTCGGACGGCGTGACCGCGACGGCCTCGTGCATCGCTCGTGGATGAAGAACCAGGGGATTCCGCACGACCAGTTCGACGGCCGACCGGTCATCGGCATCTGCAACACCTGGTCGCAGGTCACGCCTTGCAACGCGCACTTTCGCGAGCTTGCCGAGCACGTCCGCTCCGGCGTCCTGGACGCGGGCGGCTTTCCGCTCGAGTTTCCGGTGATGAGCCTGGGCGAAACTCTGATGCGGCCGACGACGATGCTTTTCCGCAACCAGGCGGCGATGGACGTCGAGGAATCGATACGCGCCAATCCCTTCGACGGCGTGGTGCTGATGATGGGCTGCGACAAGACGACGCCCGCGCTCCTCATGGGCGCCGCGTCATGCGATCTGCCGACCATCGGCGTGTCCGGCGGGCCGATGCTCAACGGCAAGTTCCGCGGCGAGGACATCGGCTCGGGAACGCACGTGTGGAAGTTCACCGAGATGCTCAAGACCGGACAGATGACCGAAGCGGACATGGTCGAGGCCGAATCGTGCATGTCGCGCTCCGCCGGCCACTGCATGACCATGGGCACGGCATCGACGATGGCGTCGATGGTCGAGGCGCTGGGGATCGGATTGCCGACCAACGCGGCGATTCCCGCGGTCGATTCCCGCCGCAAGGTTCTCGCGCGCATGGCGGGCCGGCGCATCGTCGACATGGTGCGCGAGGATCTGCGCATGTCGCAAGATTCTCACTCGGGACGCGTTCGAAAACGCGATCATGGTCAACGGGGCGATCGGCGGCTCGACCAACGCGGTCGTTCACCTCCTGGCCATCGCCGGACGAATCGGTGTGCCTCTCTCGCTCGACGACTGGGACCGGCTCGGCCGCGACATGCCGTGCCTGGTCAACCTCATGCCGTCCGGCCAATTCCTGATGGAAGACTTCTACTACGCGGGCGGTCTGCCGGTGGTGATGAAGGAAATCGGCAAGTATCCTGCACAAGAAGGCGCTCACGGTCAACGGCCGCACGCTGTGGGACAACTGCAAGGACGCGGTCAACTACAACCCGGCGGTGATCACGCCGCTTGCCAAGCCGTTCAAGCCGCAAGGCGGCATCGCCGTGCTGCGCGGCAATCTTGCGCCGCGCGGTGCGGTGCTGAAGCCTTCCGCGGCGACGCCCGCAGCTGATGAAGCACAAGGGGCGGGCGGTCGTGTTCGAGGACATCGACGATCTGCAACAAGCGCATCGACGATCCGAAGCTCGACGTCGACGCATCGTGCATACTGGTGCTCAAGAACTGCGGGCCGAAAGGCTATCCGGGTTTTCCCGAGGTCGGCAATTTCGCGCTGCCCGCGAAGATTCTGAAAAAAGGCGTCACCGACATGATCCGCATCTCCGACGCGCGCATGTCGGGCACCGCCTACGGTACGGTCGTGCTGCACACCGCGCCCGAAGCGGCTGCCGGAGGGCCGCTGGCGCTGGTCCAGAACGGCGACCTGATCGAGCTCGACGTCGCCAAGCGCCGGATTCGGCTGCACGTCTCCGATGCCGAGCTCGCCCGCCGGAAAAAGGCGATGGAAACCGCCGAAGCCGCACGCCGATCGCGGCTGGGTCAAGCTCTATTGCGAGACGGTGACCGCAGGCCGACCGGGGTGTCGACCTGGACTTCCTGGTCGGCAAGTCAGGCGCCAAGGTCGGCCGGGAAAGCCACTAGCACGAGCGCTCGCGCGGCGGTGCGAGGATGCCGGCGCTTGCGGGCACAGGAACCGCTCTCGCGCATTTCCTGAACCGACGCCGTGTCCGGGTGTCCAGCATGGATGGAGACGATCTGGACCATCGGCCACTCGACGCTTCCCCTGAAGGCGTTTTTCGCGCTGCTCAGGTCGGCGAAGATCGAGTCGGTGGCCGATGTCAGGCGTTACCCGGCGTCACGCAGGCACCCGCAGTTCAACGCGGCGACGCTGGCGCAAGCCTTGGCTGACGAGGGCATGCGCTACCGCGCCTACACCGAGCTCGGCGGACGGCGCACGCCGCGCGCGGATTCGTCCAACACGCGATGGCGCAATGCCTCCTTCCGCGGATACGCGGACTATATGGAAACCGGGGCATTCGAGGACGCGCTGTCCCGCCTGACCGCGGAAGCGGCGGAGGCGCGAACCGCCATCATGTGTGCCGAGGCGCCGTGGTGGCGCTGCCATCGCGCGCTGATCGCCGACGCACTAAAGGCTCGCGGCATCGAAGTCCTGCACATCATGGCCGAGGGCCGAGTCGTGACGCATCCGTATACACCGGTTGCGAGTGTGGTCGATAGGCGGCCGTATTACGGTCCGTCCCCGGATCTCCTTGACGCGTAGCGCTTTTCCGGCCGAATCCCACCGGCCGCATCGCTGCTGCTGCCCCCGGAATGCTCGCTGCGCTGGTCGTGGCTGCGGCTTGCCCCTACAATTCGAATGCATCGAGGAGAAGTCCGGTTCTTCCCGGACATGAGCCGTCCGACACGTTCGACCCTACCTAAAACGGTGACCCATTGGCCAAACCCAACTACCAATATCAAAAGCGTCAGAAAGAGCTGGAGAAGAAAAAGAAGCAGGAAGAAAAGCGTAAACGCAAGCTGGAGAAGACCGAGGCTGATGCTGCCGCGGACGGCTCAGTGCCGCCGGCCGAAACCGAGGTGCCGCCCGCCTAAAGCCATGCGTCGTCGAGCGAGGACGATGCAAGGTGATCGTCGGGTAGAAGCAGCAGGTTCGCCGGGCGCGGCTGCCTCATTCCCTGCCGCTCTTTTGCGCGGAGCGGCGCCACACGAGTGCCGCGACAAAAGCCGCGATCGCAAGCGCCGGCCCGAAGAAAAACGCGCCGGTCATCGCGGCCTCGACGCTGCGATCGTGCACGTTCGAGGAGAATTGGCTTACCGCCCAGCCCCCGCCGAAGGCGCCGGCGAGATATCCACCGAGTCCCCAGAGCACCGCAATCCCGAATCGCTTCATCGAGTCGCTGCCGTCCGCATCAGCCTGAAACGCGGTCACTCAACGCGAGCTTCACGCCCAGGGCGATAAACGCGCCGCCGACGACGCGGTGTATCCATCCCGCCCAGCGACCGGTCATGCGGACGCGGCGCCCTGCAGTTGCGGCGACCCGGGCGACCAGCAAATTCCAAAGCGTTCCGTTGACGTTGAACACCAGTCCGAGAAAAAGAAACGCCGTGATCTTGTCGGGGGTGCCCGAGTCGATGAATTGGGGAAGAAACGCAAGAAAAAACAGCGCGACCTTGGGGTTGAGCACATTGGTCAGCACGCCCTGCGCGAAGATACGCGGCAGCGGGACCGCGGCCGGCGGCGCTGGTGGCGCCGCTGGTGGCGATAAGGCCGTGGCGCGCGGAACGCCTGAACGGAACATCGACACGCCCAGGTACACGAGATAGGCGGCGCCGGCAAGCTTCACGACCAGGAACGCCGTCGCGGATGCGGCGAGGATCGCTGACAGGCCCAGCGCGGCGGCAAACATGTGCACGACGCAGCCGGCGGCGATCCCCAGCGCCGCGACCGCTCCCGCCTTCGCGCCCGACGCCGCGCTGCGGCTCACGATATAGAGCGTGTCCGCGCCGGGGGTGACGTTGAGCAACAGGCCGGAGACCACGAAAAGCGCGAGATCGTGCGTGCCGAACATGTGCCGCCTCCCAGGTGGCGCGCCGCCTTAGAATTTCCCGTAGCGATGGTACGCCTCGACCGGATCCATGCCACTGATCAGCGCCTTGCGCATTTCGCTCTCCGTCGCGACAACTTCTTCCGCGCGCATCAGCGCCTCCTCGATCAGATCGCGCGGGATGATGACCACGCCGTCGCGGTCGCCGAGCAGATAGTCTCCGGTTGCGATGGTCACGCCTCCGATGGTCACGGGGTCGCCGAAGCGATCGGGGACCCAGCGCTCGACGATGTCGGAAGGCGTCAGGAATGCGCAGAACACCGGGAATCGCTGCGCGAGCACGAGCTCGGTGTCACGCGAGCCGCCGTCGACGACGTAGCCCAGCACGCCGCGCGCCTGCAGTGTCTGTGCGGAAAGCTCGCCCATGAGCGCGATCTCGTGATTGTTCGGCTGGCACACGACGACATGTCCCGCCGGCGCCTTCGACAGCAGCGTGCACCACGCGAGGAGCGTCTCGTGGCGCGTCTTGCTGCGGTCCATCCTGCCGGAGACCGTCCACACGGATCCGGCAAGCCGCGTTTCGGGGTCGATCGCCTTGATCTGCGGCGGCAGCGCGATGTTGTCGTGACCCATCATGCGCAGCACATCGTGCAGCGCGCCGGTGTAGCAGTTCGCCAACCTCCGGCTGATGTCGTCCATCGGGTCCGCTGCCTCGCCGTACAGCTTCAGAACAGCGGGAGCTGAGACGACTCCGGGCCCGATTTCGGCGGCCGGAACAGCGACGTATCCATGGTCGTGCGCTCGCGGTTGAGCCCGAGCCGCCTGCACGCCATCTCGAAGCGCTGACCGATCAGCTCCGCGAACGCGCCTTCGCCGCGCATGCGCGATCCGAACTCGGCGTCGTTGTCGCGGCCGCCGCGTATTTGCTGCACGACGCTCATGACGTGCCCGGCGCGCAGCGGATAGTGCTGCGCCAGCCAGTCGCGGAACAGATCCTTCACCTCGTGCGGCAGGCGGAGCATCGTCCAACCGGCATAAGCGCGCGCCGTTGGCCGCCGCGGCGTCGAGGATCGCTTCCATGTCCTTGTCGGTGAGCTGCGGGATGATCGGCGCGGTCATGACGCCGACCGGAATGCCGGCGTCTGCGACGGCCTTGATCGCCGCCAGCCGGCGCTGCGGCGTCGCTGCGCGAGGCTCGAGCTTGCGCGCGAGCTCGCGATCGAGCGTGGTGATCGACACGTAGACGCGCGCAAGATTTTTCGCCGCCATCGGAGCGAGCAAGTCGATGTCGCGCTCGACCAGCGACGACTTGGTGACGATCGACACCGGATGGTCGCACGCGGAGAGCACCTCCAGGATCTGGCGGGTGATCTTCCATTCGCGCTCGATCGGCTGATACGGATCGGTGTTGGTACCCATCGCGATCGCGTTGCAGACGTAGCCCGGCTTCGCCAGCTCCTCGAGCAGGAGCTCCCTCGCGTTCGGCTTGGCGAAAAGCTTGGTCTCGAAGTCGAGTCCCGGCGACAGATCGAGATACGCGTGTGTCGGGCGAGCGTAACAATAGATGCACCCGTGCTCGCATCCCTGATACGGATTGATCGACTGCGAAAACGAGATATCGGGGGAATCGTTGCGCGCGATGATGGTGCGCGAGCGCTGTACGGTGACCGTCGTCTTGAGAGGCGGAAGCGGCTCGTCGTCGCCCTCGGGCGGCGGCGGAGCCCAGCCATCGTCCACGGCTTCGCGCGTGTCGCGGCGAAAGCGGTTGCCCGGATTGAACGTCGCGCCGCGGCCTTTGTGCGGCGGTTGTGGTCCTGCGCTCATCGTTGCCGTTCCTTGAAGACCCTAGCCGACCAGCTTCGCGTCCATGGTGATCGTCGCGTTCAGAACGCGCGACAGCGGACAGTTCGCCTTGGCGCCCGCGGCAATTTCCGCGAATTTCGCCGCGTCGATGTTCGGCACTCGCGCGCGCGTCGTCACATGAACGGCGGTGATCGTCCACGCGTCGCCGACTTTGTCCAGCGTGATCGCATCCTCCGTGTCGATCGCCTCCGCGGTGAATCCGGCGTTGTTGAGAGCAAAGGAAAGCGCCATGGTAAAGCAGCCGGCATGTGCGGCGCCCAACAGCTCTTCCGGGTTGGTGCCCTTGCCATCGCCGAAGCGAGCGTTGAATCCATAGGGCGCATCGGTCAGTGCGCCGGACTGAGTGGAAATCGTGCCTTGGCCTTCCTTGACGGTGCCTTGCCAGCGGGCGGATGCCTTGCGTTGCATGCTCAAGTCTCCCGTGAATTGCGAAATGGTATCGCGACGTCCGCAGTGTAAGCCGTGTCCGCGGCGTGGGGAAGTAGCGGCGTGAGCGGGGAAGCAGGGCCCCCGCGCGATAGCGCGGGGATGCGACCAAGCGAGTCGACGCTTGAGGCGGACCACTCGGCGATTGGAACTTCGCCGAACGTAAACGAGGCCGAGGCGCGAGCGACCCGGCGCGGGGCCCCATGCGAAGCGTGGGGATCGACGGGGAATTGCGAGTCGACGCATGAGGCCGACACGAACTAATTCAATTCATGTCGTAGGTTGAGGAGGTCGACGCATGAGGCCGACAATTCAACGGTTGGAATTTCGTCGATCCTTTGGAGGCCGGCATGATCTATTTCGCAATGCGCTACCATGCCGGGACTTAGGAATCCTGCGCCGGGCATCTCCATGACCAAACCAAAAAGCACGCATTTCGATACGCTGAGCCTGCACGCGGGTGCGGCGCCGGATCCCGCGACCGGTGCACGCGCGACGCCCATCTATCAGAGCGCATCGTTTGTTTTTCCCGACAGCGATCACGCCGCGGCGCTTTTCAACATGGAGCGCGCAGGCCACGTCTATTCGCGGATCTCCAATCCGACCTGCGCGGTCCTCGAAGAGCGCATCAGCGCGCTCGAGGGCGGCGTCGGGGCCATTGCCGTCGCGAGCGGGCAGGCCGCGCTGCACCTCGCCATCGCCACGCTGCTGGACAGCGGCTCGCACATCGTCGCATCGCGCGCGCTCTACGGCGGATCGCATAACCTGCTCGACTTCACGCTCCCGCGGTTCGGGATCACGACGAGCTTCGTCGATCCCCGCGATCTCGACGCGTGGCGATCGGCGATCCGGCCGCAGACCCGGCTGCTGTTCGGAGAGACGCTGGGCAATCCCGGCCTCGACGTTCTCGATATTCCGCGGGTCGCCTCGCTCGCGCACGATCACGGTCTGCCTTTGCTGGTCGACTCGACCTTCACCACGCCGTATCTGCTGCGCCCGTTCGAGCACGGCGCCGACCTGATCTATCACTCGGCCACGAAGTTCCTGTCGGGACATGGCGTGGTGATAGGCGGGTTGCTCGTCGACAGCGGGCGCTTCGACTGGGCGTCCTCGGACAAGTTTCCCACGCTGACCGAACCCTACGCCGGTTTCCACGACATGGTCTTCGCCGAGGAATCCACCACCGCGGCCTTCCTGCTGCGCGCAAGGCGCGAGGGCATACGCGACTTCGGCGCATGCATGGCGCCGATGACCGCGTTCCAGATTTTGCAGGGTATCGAGACGCTGCCGCTGCGCATGCAGCGCCACGTCGACAACACGCGCAAGATCGTCGCTTTTCTGGCCGCGCATCCGTTTGTCGCATCGGTCGGCTATCCGGAGCTCGCAACGCACCCCGATCACGATCTCGCGCAAAGGCTGCTTCCTCTGGGCTGCGGCGCCGTTTTCAGCTTTTCCATCCGCGGCACGCGCGAGCAGGGGCGCCGATTTATCGAGTCCTTGCGCATTTTCTCCCACCTTGCAAACGTGGGCGACGCCAAGTCGCTTGTGATCCATCCGGCAAGCACGACGCACTTCCGCGTGTCGGCGGAAAAGCTTCGCGCCGCGGGCATCGACGAGGGGACGATAAGGCTGTCGGTGGGCCTGGAAAATTCGGACGACCTGATCGAGGACTTGAGCCGCGCGCTCTACCTCGCGTCGAAACCCGCAGCCGCTTGACGAGCCCTCGCGGTTTTAGTCACGCGGTTGGTCGACAGTCATGCTGATTCCCGTACACGGAGAAAACGTCTATGCCTACACCGGCGCGCGGGCGTTCGATCGCGCGCTGCCGACCGTCGTTTTCGTGCATGGCGCACCCAACGACCACAGCGTCTGGGCGCTGCAGTCGCGCTATTTCGCGCATCATGGAAACAATGTCCTGGCGATCGATCTGCCAGGACATGGAAGGAGCGGCGGCGCTCCGCTGCCGTCGGTGGAACGTACCGGCGACTGGATCGTCGCGCTGCTCGATGCGGTGGACATCGAGCGCGCGACGCTGGTCGGTCACAGCCTGGGCGCGCTTGCCGTGCTGGACGCGGCGGGACGCCACGCGTCGCGCGTGTCGAGGATCGCACTCCTCGGTCCGTCGGTGCCGATGCCCGTCGCCGACGTGCTGCTCGAGGCCGCAAGGCAAGACGATCACGCTGCGTTCGAGCTCATCGTGGGATGGAGCTTCTCGCCGAGCCATCTCCTCGGCGGCAATCGGCTGCCAGGCGTATGGATGGCAGGAAATGCGCTGCGCCTGATGGAGCGATCACGCCCTGGCGTGCTCTACACCGATCTTCTGGCGTGTCACCGCTACCAAGGCGGGCTCGATGCGGCGTCGCGCGTCGTGTGCCCGTCGCTGCTGCTGGTGGCGGAGCGCGATCAGATGGCGCCACCCGCCAACGCCGCTGCTTTGATCGAGGCGCTGGCCGACCCACGGGTTGTCGCGATTTCCGACTGCGGGCACAGCATGATGGCCGAGGCGCCGGACGCAGTCCTCGATGCTTTACGGCCCTTCCTCGCGAGTGATACTCCGGCCGCGACCTAAGCAGCTCCGGCCTCCTCGACGTTTGACGAAATATGGATCGGCGAGTTGTCGGCCTCAGGCGTCGACTCGCAATTCCCCGTCGATCCCCGCGCTACGCACGGGGCCCCGCGCCGGGTGACTCGCGCCGCCACTTGATCGAGCAGCCGATGCTGGGTGTTTGAACGGCGGGACCGCGGCCGCTTCGCGCGATCTCCACCATCGCCGCGTAGAGCTCGCGCGGCGCGTCCGGCTTAGGCGCGCGGCCCGCGTCAT
Organism: uncultured beta proteobacterium; assembly: GCA_963745385.1. Classification (GTDB taxonomy): domain Bacteria; phylum Pseudomonadota; class Gammaproteobacteria; order Burkholderiales; family Casimicrobiaceae; genus PALSA-1003. The sequence goes on along the minus strand of CAVUXI010000024.1, from coordinate 84,147 downwards.
CGAACCGGCCGCGGTACTGAAGGTCCAGAGCGGCGTTGAAGCCGAAGAAATCGGGCGTGCAGACGGCGCCGTAGGCTTGGGCGACGTCCTGCGTTTCGTCCCAGAGATAGGGGAAGGGAAACCGCATGCGCTGCGCCAGCGCCCTCATCTGCTCGAACGAATCCTCGGGATAATCCGCGGCATCGTTGCTGCAGATGGCAACCGAGCCGATGCCATGGGTCCCCAGATCGCGCGCATCGCGCACGATCTTGTCCAGCACCGCTTTGACGAAGGGACAATGATTGCAGATGAACATGACCAGCAGCCCGTTCGGACCGCGCAATTGATCCCGCCGGTAGCGCTGACCGTCGGTCGCCGGCAGCTCGAAGTCCGATGCGGGCCATCCGAAATCGCGTGTGCTGGGGGTCGGGGTCATCGCGCACTCCTCGAGGTTGTACTAAGGCAATGTGGCAAAATGCTAGCATGACCGCACTCGCGCAGAGTCGACGATAGGAGCGCGCCTGTACTGCCCGCTGCCGCTCGAGACGGACAAGGAGATCGAGCTGCCGCCCGCGGCGGCGCATCACGCGGCACGCGTGCTGCGGCTGCGCTCCGGCGATGCCGTGACGTTGTTCAACGGTGAAGGCGGCGAGTTCGACGCGAAGATCCTGCGCATCGACCGGGCGGCCGTGATGGTGCGCGTCGGCCCGCACCGCGATGCCGATCGCGAATCCCCGCTGCACGTTGCGCTGGTGCAAGGCCTCGCCGGCGCCGACCGCATGGACTGGGTGGTGCAAAAGGCAGTCGAGCTCGGCGTCACGGAGATCCGTCCCGTGGCAATGGCGCGCAGCGTCGCGCGACTGGACGCCTCCCGCGCGTCAAAGCGTGAAGCGCATTGGCGATCGATCGCAGTTTCGGCGTGCGAGCAGTGCGGCCGCAACCGCATTCCCCGGGTGCATGCATTGAGCTCGTTCGAGCATTGGATTGCCGAACCCACGTCCGCCGAGCTGCGCGTGTTTCTCGCGCCCGACGCGGGAGTATCGCTTTCAGCGCTCCCTCGTCCCGAGGGTCCAATCGAGCTGCTGGTCGGTCCCGAAGGCGGGCTTACCGACGAAGAGGCCGACGCGGCGCTCGGCGAGGGCTTTCGCGCGGTTCGCCTGGGTCCGCGGATCCTTCGCACCGAAACCGCGCCGCTGGCGGCGCTGTCCGCGCTCAACGCTTTGTGGGGGGACTGGGCGTGACGCGGTCCTTCGCGCCTGAATCGCTGCGGTTGGTGACGCGCTCGTGCGCCTCATTGTTGTCCGTGAGCCTCGTGGCATGCGCGCTCACGCCGCAGACGCCGAACGCGGACGAGCCGGACCCGGTCAAGGCGGCATTTGTCGTGCTGGGCGAGGGTGGGCGGCGGATCGCACGCGTCATCACCGGCGACGTCGTATGTCCCTCGGCAACCGTGGATGGCGTCGCACGGGACATGCAGCTTCGGGCAGCGCCGCAGATCTTGCCGCTGCGTCCGACGCGAAGCAACCCGGCCGATTCCAAGCCGTCGGCGTTTCCGGTCCGAGTATGCGAAATGACGCTCCCCGCTGCTGCGTTTCGCGCTAGCGTCGGAGGACACACGCTGGCGGTGCCGAGCCACGATCCGAAACGCATTGTGATCATCGGCGACTCGGGCTGCCGCATCAAGCGATCCGACGGTACATTTCAGGCCTGCAACGATTCAGGCGCCTGGCCGTTCGCTCAGGTTGCGGCCGCTGCAGCCGCAATGAAGCCCGACCTCGTGATTCACGTGGGCGACTATCAATACCGCGAAAATGCCTGTCCCGCCGGCAACTCGGGGTGCTCCGGAAGCCCGTGGGGATACGGATGGGACACATGGGACGCGGATTTTTTTGCGCCGGCGCTGCCCCTGCTCGCCGCTGCGCCGTGGGTGTTCGTGCGCGGGAACCACGAGTCGTGCAACCGCGCAGGGCAGGGATGGTGGCGCCTGCTCGATCCGCGCCCGCTCGTGCCCATGCGCGATTGCAACGACCCCGCGAACGATGAGCGGGGCGACTACAGCGAGCCTTATGCGGTTCCGCTCTCCAGCGACACCCAGCTCATCGTCTTCGACTCGTCGAGGGTCGGAACCGATCGGCTGGCGCCGACCGATCCGATGTATCGTCGTTACGAGCCCCAATTCAGGCGCGCGCTCGACTTGAGCGTCGGCGTCGCCCACAATTTGTTTGTGGACCACCATCCGATCCTCGGCTTTGCGCCCGATCCGACGCATCCGCCCGACGGTGTGTACCCGGGCAACGAGTCGCTGCAGTCGGTGCTTGCCGCAATTAGCGGTCAGCGACTCTTCCCTCCCAACATCGACGCGCTGCTCTCGGGACACGATCATCTGTTCGAAGTCGTGAGCTTCGAATCGGCGCATCCGGTCCAGATCATCTCCGGCAACGGCGGCGCGTGGGCGGACGCCCCGCTGCCCGGCAGCTTGACGCGCGGCGCAGCGCCGGCGCCGGGCGCGATCGTGGACACGATTGTCTCGACAAACCGCTACGGATTCACGATCGTCGAACCCGCCGCTGCAGGCGCCGGCGTTTGGCGCGTGCAAGCCCGCGACATTCGAGGCCGCCTGCTGACGACGTGTATGCTCTCAGGGAGACAGATGCGATGCACACCCTCGACCCTGCAATGACAAGGCTGTCGCGCGCTCGCACGATCGCTATCGCCGCGACATTGTTTGCGGCGGTTCCCGTCTGGGCTCAGCAGGCGCCCGACATTCCCCGTTTCTCCGCCTTGCCCGCAGGAGGACCGCCTCCCGGCTGGCAGCACAACCAGCTTGCGTCCTTCAAGAGCAGCACGGAATACAAGCTGGTGGCCGACGAGGGCACCGTCGTGCTTCGCGCGACCTCACGCAACGCGGCATCGTATCTGGGCTTTCACACCAGCTTCGATCCGCACCGCTTTTCAGCGCTGGCGTGGCGCTGGAAGGTCATTCAAGGCATACCCGACGCGGACACCAGCGATCGCCGCAAGGAGGATGCGCCGGCGCGGCTGATGGTCTCGTTCGACGGCGACCCGAGCAAGCTCTCGTTCAAGGACCGGACCGCCGCGTCGGCGGCGCGGACCATTTCCGGCCAGGCGCTTCCGTATGCGGAGCTCATGTATATCTGGGGAGGCAAGGTTGCGGTCGACTCGATCACCACCAGCGCGCACACGACGCGCATCAAGATGATCGCGGTGTCGGCGGACGACGCGGGTATCGGGCGCTGGCAGAGCTACACGCGGAACCTGGTCGAGGACTACAAGCGCGCGTTTGGAGAGGAGCCGGGGAACGTGACCGCCATCGAGATCATGACCGATACCGACAACACCGCCGGCAGCGCCGAAGCGCTTTACGGCGACATCAGCGTGCAGGCGCGGCCGTAGCTTCGGGAGCGATGAGGATGCTGCATCGAACGCGCTCGATCAGCACTGCATCGACGGATCCGCGCCACCACCGCAGGGCAAACGACTTGCTGCGTGGGTGACCCAGGATCAGGAGATCGATCCCGAGCTCGGTGACAAGCTTGGTCAAGACATCCACCGGCTCGCCCACCACCAGGTGGTCGATGGCGTTGAGCCCCTTCGAAGCCAGCACGGCGTGGGCGGCTTTCAAGTCGGCTTCCATGTGCTCCCGCTCATCGGCGAGCGCGACCTCCGGCACGTATTCCCCCGCGAGCAGGTACGCGGACGGATAGTGTACGACCGCGGCAAGATGCACTTCGGTGCCGGAACCGGGGGCGAGCCGGACCGCCTCGTCCAGCGCCGAGCGCGATTCCGGCATGCCGTTATAGGCGACGAGTATTTTGCGGTACATGGGCATTCTCCTTTAGGGAACCTCTGAATAAGTCCCGCGTGGTCGCGACGGAGGCTTGCCGGGATGAGATGCACGAAGCGGCGCGAAGCCAATGGTAGCTCCCATTGGCGAGCGGCGCGACACAGCAGATCGCCCGGCAAGCCCCGTCCCATCCGGGTTTCGCCGCAATGGCCTCATCTGCGTTGTTGCGCGGCTTGCGAATAGCATGAACTATTCGCTTCGCCGCGGCGCCTAGCATCTGAAACCATTGCGACAGAAACGCGACTCATGTGGGGCTTGTTCAGAGGTTCCTTAGGGGTTCCTTAGAGGTTCCCGTGCTTGCGCATGAACAGCGCCGGGATCAGCGCGGCCGCAAACGCGATCGTAACGACCCAAAAGCATTCTTGGAAGGCCAGCGCTGCGCCGACGGGTCCGACGTGGACGCTCAGGCGCCATTCGAGCAGGACCGCGAGCAGGTTGACCCCGATGGCGCCTCCCAGTTGACGTACGAAGTTCACCGACGCCGCGGCGTAGGCCACGTACTGCGAGTCGAGCGCCTGCACCGCGCCCACGTTCAATGCGGGGATGATCATTCCAAGCCCCACTCGGCCGAGGAGCAGCCATAGGACCAGATCGATAAAGGGCGTCTCCTGCGCCGCGACCGCGAACAGCGCGCTCGAAAGCGCGAAGCACGCGAGCCCGACGGCGACCACCCACCGGGGCTGGACCCTGTCGGTCACCTTGCCGGCAACGGCGATCGCAAGCGCGAGTGCCAGGCCCGGCCAGAGCAGGAGGTAGCCCGCGCGCGAGGGTGAATAGCCCGAGACATCCTGCACGAACACCGGGATCAGATAGGTCGAGCCGAAGAGCCCCAGCCCGTACGCAAAGGCGACCAGCGCCGCCGAACGAAAGCCGCCGATTGCGAAGAGGCGAATGGCAAGCAGCGGCGTGGCGGAACGGAATTCCCAGGCGACGAAGGCCACGGTGAGGAGAGCGGTCAGCGCACCTAGGCTCAAGAGCGGCGCCGAAACCCAACCGGCGCGGTGGCCGACGACGGGGACGTTGAGCAGCGCGACCAGCGCGGCAGTGAGCAGGATTGCGCCGGTCCAGTCGAAGCGTCGGCGTGCGCCCGGCGACGCGCGACGGCGTAGAAAGCGCAGGCCGAGGAGCATCCCCGCGACGCAAAAGGGCATCGGCAACAAAAAGATCGATCGCCAGCCAAAGCTTTGCACCAGCAGACCGCCCACGGTCGGTCCGACCGCTGGCGCCAGAACGATGCCGAAGCCGAACATGCCCATCGCGCTGCCGCGCCTCTCGGGCGGGAACACATCGAACAGCGCGATCATGGCAAGCGGTTGCAGCACGCCGGTCGCCGCGCCTTGCAGCACGCGCGCAGCGATCAATATTTCCGTATTCCAGCTCGCCGCGCCGAGGGCGGATGCAGCAAGAAAGACCGCAAGCGCGCCGACAAAGGTCCGGCGCTGCCCGAAGGATTCGACCAGCCACGCCGTTGCGAGCATGGTCGTAGTCGTCGCGGCGAGAAAGCCGGTCGCGACCCATTGCAGCGAGTCGTGCCCGATATTGAATTCACGGATCAGCGCGGGGAATGCGACGTTGATGATGGTCGTCGCAAGGATCGTCGACACCGTCCCCAGCATGACGGTCGCGACGACCCAGCCGCGCTCGCGCGAGCTGACGGTGTGTGATGCCTTCGGCGCGACGGGCACGAAGTCCTGCCTGCCCGCGAAGTGCCGACCTACGCCGTGGTGAGGAGTGGACTGCCCGCGAGCGAGAGTGCGAGCGCGCGCAGCTCGTCCCAGATCTGTCCGCGCCCGATACCCTTGGCGAGCGCATCGAGGCGGGCGAGCGCGGTGAGCAGGCCCGGGATCGCCGACGGGGCGACGCGCCGCGCAGCGCGCTCCATTGCCGCCTGGCGCTTGCCCCATACGCGTGCGTTGCGCACGGCGACCGATGCCGGCGTGCCCGCGGAGCACGCCATGAGGACGGCAGCCAGCGTGTGCAAGTCCTCGCCAAGCTGCCACAAAAGCAGCGGCACGCCTTCGCCCTCGGCTTCGAGCGCGGCCAGAATCCGGCACACGCGCGCGGCGTCGCCCGAAAGCCACGCTTCGGAAAGCGCAAACACGTCGAATCGGGCGACGTCGGCCACGGCGTCTTCGACGGCTGCGGGATCGAGGTCGCCTTCGGGAAGAAGCAGCGCAAGCTTCTCGACCTCCTGCTGCGCCGCGAGGAGGTTGCCCTCGGTCGTATCGGCGAGAAACTGCAGCGTGTCGGCGGACGCGCGTTGCCGCTGGCGCGCGAGTCGCGACGCGATCCACTGTGGAAGCTCGTTGCGCTCCAGCGGATACACCGCGATCGTCACTCCGGCGCGCTCGAGCGCCATGAACCACGCGGAGCCCTGCGCCGAGCGGTCCAGCCTCGGCAGCGTGATCAAGGCAAGCATGTCGGCGGACGGATTCGAAGCGAAGTCTTCCAGCGTGCGAGCGCCGTCGACACCGGGCTTCCCGCTCGGGATGCGAAGATCGACGATCTTGCGGCTGCCGAAGAGGCCCAGGTTTCTGCTTGCAGCGGAGAACGCATCCCACTTGAATCCCTGCTCGGCCACCAGAACCTCGCGCTCGTCGTACCCGGCGGCGCGCGCCGCGGCGCGGATCGCGTCGCCCGCTTCGAGACAGAGGAGCGGCTCGTCGCCGTGCACGACATAGACAGGCGCGAGGCCTTTGGCGAGCTCGGCGTTGAGCTGATTCAGACGAAGCTGCATGGACGCGCGCGATGAATCCGCTCTATCGAGAATTTCGCGAAGGGCGACGTGCAATCCTCACCCGCGATCGCGCGCTCCTCTTCCCGGCGAAAAGCGGTCAGGCATGAAGGCAGGCGCATCGGAGCGCAACGCACGTCACGCATTCAGGAAACACTCGACAGGGTCGACCGCGCCGTCAGGCCACCGGCTTGTGCGCGTTCTGCAACCTGCGCACGATCTGCTGAACGGCGTCGGTCTGCATTTCCCGCCACAGCCGCTGCTCCTGCGCTTCCTTGGCCAGCGCTTCGGTGTCGGCGTAGGTGTAGCTGCGCCGGACCAGCACTTCGGCGGTCGGCAGCCATTCCCTGCCGTCGTTGTCATGCACCCGAAAGAGCACACGCTTGGTGAGCAGGAACTCGGCGACCTTGCCCGCCGAGGATAGCGAAAGGATCGACTTGTTGTCCTCGACGCTGTTGATGTCGAGGACCACCTGGGCCTTGTCCGCCGATGCGGCGAGCTGCGCGGACCCGGTCCCTTCCAGCGATCGCCTGAGCTCGGTCGTGATCGGGAGCGCCGGCGGCGCGTTCAGAAACACCGTCGAAAAAGCGTAATCGGCCTGTCCGCGCAGATGAAATCCGCAAGCGACGAGCCCGCCCGAGAGAACGAGCCCGACGACGAGTCGGGCAAAGTTCGATCGGAATGCGGGCTCGTCGTCCCCGCTTATTTTCGCAACTGAGCGGGGACCCAGTGTCGTTTGGCGCTCGTCGTCCCCGCTTATTTCCGTAACTGAGCGGGGACCCAAAGACATGGATTCCCGCTTGCGCGGGAATGACGGCTCGAGGTCGGCGCCCGCGCCAACGCGGCGACTCAGCGTCGTGCTGATGTGGCCTCGGGCGAGGACGAACGTGACAGCGCGGCCGGCAAAGCTCGGTCGGCCCATGCACACTTCCGGTTTCACGATTTTCCGCATTCCATTCGCCTACTCGATTTTCGCACTGTGCAGCGAGCCGAGCGCGTCCAGCTCGCTGCCTGGGTCGATCTTTTCACCGTCCTGATAGACGACCTGCAAGGGGAACGCGTTGATCTGGAGCGGCTTGCCGTCGAGGATGTATTGATGCCGCTGCGGGTCGAGCGCAAACATCTGCGTCGATCGCCCGGTTTCGCCGGGCCGCAGCGGGCCGCCGAGCTGAAGATTGGGGATCGCCGCCTGGTACTTGCCGGAGCTCTCGCGGATTTCGACGCGCAGCGCGATGCGATCGACGGTCTTGGTGCTTCGATTGTTCACGTTGACGACAAAACGCAGCGCGCGCTCGCCCCCGGCCTTCGCGCGATCCTGTTTGACCACTTGCGGATCCTTGATCTCGATCCGCACCGCGCTCTGCGCCGCGCCGAGCTTTTCCTTTAGCTGGCTTTGCGCCCGCGAGACCTGGGATTCGTAGCTGCGCTGCAGGTCCACCGCGCGCGCGACCGTAATCGTGCTGTTCGGATCGCCGCGAATGCCGTTCGACTCCCGCGACTCCAGGCGCGCGATAAAGCGAGCCAGGAGCCCCCGCTCGTCCGGACCGAGCTTCGCCGCCGCGGCGCCCACGAAATCGCTTCGCGCCTTGGGCTCCGCTGGAATCGGAGCCTCGCTCGGCCGCGAGCACGAAGTTGCCAGCGCTACGAGCGCGCACGCGCCGAACACGCCCGCGATGCGGCTGTGCGTCGACCCCCGCGCTGCGGATGAACCCATCGTCGCGTGCAGGCTCGAGATCAAGCCGATTTTCGCGGCAAGACGACGTTGACCAGACGGTTGGGCACGACGATGACTCTCGCACCGGTGGTCGCTGTGGGATCGGCCGAGCCGCCGTTCTCCTCGATGATCTTGCGCACCGGAGCCGACGCAAGCGCGGCGGCTTCGATCGCGTTGTTGTCGGCGTTCGCGGCGACCATGAGCTTGCCGCGCAGCTTGCCGTTGACCTGCAGCACCAGCTCGATCTCTTCTTGCGCGAGGGCGCCCGGGTCGGCGCGCGGCCACGGCGCATCGACGATGTCGCCCATGCGCGCCGCATAGCCGAGTTCTTCCCAGAGGACATGGGTGATGTGCGGCGCCGCGGGATTGAGCACGCGCACCAGCAGCGAAAGGCCCTCGCGGGCAAGCTCGATGCTCGCGCTTGTCGCGTCGCCGGGCGCGGCCTCGAGCGCGTTGAGCATCTTCATTGCCGCGGAGACGACGGTGTTGTACTGGACGCGCTGGTAGTCGAATTGTCCGCCTGCTTGAGATGCAGATGAAGCTCGCGGCGAACTGCGCGCACGCTCGGCCGCGGCGTGCGGCCAGTCGATCGGTGTCGGCGCGCGTGAGAGCGACTCGGCGCGGCTTTGCGCGTACGTCCAAAGCCTTCGCAGGAACCGGTACATGCCGTCGACGCCGGCGTCCGACCATTCCATGGTCTGCTCGGGCGGGCTCGCGAACATGACGAACAGGCGCGCCGCGTCGGCGCCGTAGCGCTCGATGATGTCCTGCGGATCGACGCCGTTCAGCTTCGACTTGGACATGGTTCCGACGCCGTCGTACTCGACCGGGCTTGCCGTCCGACTTTGAGTCTTACGCCCGTCACCCGGCCCGCGGCGTCGTGCACGACGCTCGACATCGTCAGGCGCGATGTAGTCGATGCCGCCCTTGGCGCTGCGGCGGTAGTAGATGTGGTTGAGCACCATTCCCTGCGTGAGCAGCCGGGTGAAGGGCTCGTCGAAGCTGACCAGCCCCAAGTCGCGCATCACCTTGGTCCAGAAGCGCGCATAGAGCAAGTGCAGGATCGCGTGGCTGATGCCGCCGATGTACTGGTCCATGGGATCCCAGTACTCGTTGCGCTCGTCGACCATGGTCGGCGCGTCCGGGCGAGGCGTAGCGCATGTAGTACCACGACGAATCGACGAATGTGTCCATGGTGTCGGTCTCGCGCTTGGCCGGCCCGCCGCATTTCGGGCAGGTGCAGTTGACGAAATCGGCGCGCTTGGCGAGCGGATTGCCGGTGCCGTCCGGGATGCAGTCCTCGGGAAGTATCACGGGCAGGTCGGCCTCGGGCACGGGCACCACGCCGCATGGCTCGCAATGAATGATCGGGAATCGGAGTGCCCCAGTAGCGCTGGCGCGAGATCCCCCAGTCGCGCAGCCGATAGGTGACACGCTTGTCGCCGAGGCCTTTGGCAATGAAGGTCCGCGGCGATGGCGTCGACCGCTTCCTGGTAGGTCAGTCCGTCGTACTTGCCCGAGTTGATGACAAGCACGTCATCCTTAGACGCGTACCAAGGTTTCCAGAGGGCTTCGTCAAAGTAAAGGTCCGGATAATCCTTTCTTGGACGTCGTTCGCTATGTTCCGGCGTGAACATGAGCTTGTGCTGCAACACCTGCTTGATCGGTAGTCCGTACTTCTTCGCGAACGTCGAAATCGCGCTCGTCGTGCGCCGGTACGCCCATTACCGCGCCGTCGCCATAGCCATCAGGACGTAGTTGCCGACCCAGACGGGAATCCGCTCGCCCGATCAGCGGATGCGTCACGAACAAGTCCGGTCGGCTCGCCCTTTTTGTCCATGGTGGCGAAATCGGCCTCGATTACGCTGCCGCGTCTTGCATTCGTCGACGAACGCGGCGACGCGTCGGATTCGATCTCGCCGCGTGCGCCGCAAGCGGGTGCTCGGCGGCCACCGCGCAGAAAGTCACGCCCATGATCGTGTCCGCACGCGTGGTGAACACATACATGCGGCCATCGTCGATCGGCTTTCCGTCGTCGCCCTTGATGTCGTGGCGTGAACGCAAAGCGTACGCCCTCGCTTTTGCCGATCCAGTTGGCCTGCATGAGCTTCACCGGCTCGGGCCATCCCGGCATCTTGTCGAGAAACGACAGGAGCTCCTCGGCGTAGTCGGTGATGCGCAGGTAGTACATCGGGATTTCGCGCTTCTCCACCGGCGCACCCGACCGCCATCCCCTGCCGTCGATCACCTGTTCGTTGGCGAGGACGGTGTGGTCGACCGGGTCCCAGTTGACGATGCCGCTCTTGCGGTATGCGATGCCTTTGTCGAGCATGCGCAGGAACAGCCACTGATTCCACCGGTAATATTCCGGCGAGCAGGTGGCGAGCTCGCGCGACCAGTCGATCGCCCATCCCATCCCGATGCACTGCCGCTTCATGTAGGCGATGTTGTCGTAGGTCCACTGCGCCGGAGGAACGCCGTTCTTTATCGCGGCGTTCTCCGCCGGAAGCCCGAAGGCGTCCCATCCCATGGGCATGAGCACGTTATGGCCGTTCATGCGCAGGTACCGGTACATCATGTCGTTGATGGTGTAATTGCGCACATGGCCCATGTGCAGCTTGCCGGACGGATAGGGCAGCATCGACACGCAATAGAACTTGGGCTTGGGCGACGTCTCGCTGGCGCGAAAAGCCTGGCGCGACGCCCAGTGGGCTTGCGCGGCTGCTTCGACGTCGGCGGGACGGTATGGTTGCATGCGAGCAGGCGATTATACCGGCACGGCAGCGCGGCTTTCGTCTGCCGAAGTGTGCAGAAGCTAGTCGAGGCCGGGCGCGAAAATGACCGCCACCCCCATGAGCGCAAACAACGCCGCGGCGAACCAGCGCAGAACGCGGAAAGGCACGCGCCGCGAGACCACGTGGCCGAGCAGCACGGCGGGAACGTCCGCTGCCAGCATGCCGAGCGTCGTCCCCGCGACGACCGCGACGAGATTGTCGAAGCGCGCGGCGAGCACCACCGTCGCGATCTGCGTCTTGTCGCCGATCTCGGCCAGAAAGAACGAGACGACGGTGACTGCAAATGCGCCGAAGCGTCCGCTGGTCGATTGGACGTCTTCACCGGCTTTGTCGGGTCTGAGCGCCCACAGCGCCACCGCGAAGAAGGATCCCGCCAGCAACCAGCGCAGATAGGTGCCCGGCACGTGCGCTCGCACCCACGCGCCGGCGAGGCCGGCCAGCGCGTGGTTGATGAGCGTTGCCGCGGTGATTCCCAGGATGATGGGGACCGGCTGTTTCAACCGTGCGGCGAGCATCATCGCCAGCAGCTGCGTCTTGTCGCCGAACTCGGCCGCAGCTACGGCGAGCGCCGATATCAGGAAGGCTTCCATGCCATGGCCGAATGAGTACCGAGGGATTCACGCCGCTTGTCGGCCCGCGATCGACGTTCGTGCGGAAGCGCGAGATGGGCGTACTGCGCGGGACTGTTAGAATTGTAACCCGTGGGAACGGAATCGTTCGCCAGGGAACTAATCGACTCCACATGCGCCTTCCGACTCTACATCTTGCGCTGCGCTTTGCCTTGATCGCCGCGATCGCGATCCCGGGCGCGTGCGGCGCGGCCGCGGTGCGCACGCCGCACGTCGAGGCGGAGCTCGTCGCCGATCGCGCGGCGCTGGTGCCGGGGCAGCCGCTGACGATCGCGCTGCGCCTTGTGATGGATCGAGGCTGGCATACATACTGGCAAAACCCCGGCGACTCGGGTCTGCCCACGACGCTGGTGTGGAAGCTGCCCCCGAGCGTCACCGCGGGTCCGATTCAATGGCCGTCGCCGCGCATCATCAATGTCGGACCGCTCGCGAATTACGGGTACGAGGGCGAAGTGCTGCTCCCGAGCGAGATCCACGTGCCGTCCGAATTCGGAGCCGGCAAGCCGATCACCTTGTCGGCGCGCGCCGATTGGCTGGTGTGCAAGGAAATCTGCGTGCCCGAGGGCGCGGATCTGCTGCTGACCTTGCCTGCGGTTGCGGATGCGGCACTTGCCAAGCCTGATGCTCGTTGGGGAGAGGTGATTGCGCGGACGCGATCGGCCCTTCCGCGTCCGCTGCAGGGATGGGATGTTTCCGCCAGGGGACGGGGTGAAGTCGTCGACCTTGTGCTGACTCCGAAGCCCGGCTCGCCGCAGGCGGACGTCAGCGCCCTGCGTTTTTTTCCCTTTGTCGAAGGCCAGATCGAGGCGAGCGGACGCCAGACGCTCGCGCGCGATGGGTCCACTCTCACGCTGTCGCTGCCGGTTGCGTCGCAGCGTGTCGGAGCGTTCGAGCGCGTTGCCGGCGTACTGACTGCAAGTCCCGAAATTGGCGGATTGCCCGCGGCCATCGTCGATGCGCCGCTCACGGGTAGCGTCACCGCCGGAACCGGATCGGCGCCGCGCCTGGCAAGCGCGGGCGACGCTCTCACGCAGGAAAGCACGCTTTCGCTCGGCGTCGCCATCGGCTTTGCATTTCTCGGCGGGATACTGCTCAACCTCATGCCGTGCGTGTTTCCGGTGTTGTCGCTCAAGGTCCTGGGTTTTGCCCGCCAGGGAGAGAGCAGAGCATCGATGCGCAAGCACGGGGTCGCTTTCGCGGCGGGAGTGATCGTGTCGTTCTGGCTGCTCGCGGCTGCGCTCGTCGCCTTGCGCGCCGCCGGGGAGCAGCTCGGGTGGGGATTTCAGCTTCAGTCGCCGGCGGTGATCGCCGCGCTGGCGTTGCTGTTTTTCATTCTCGCGCTCAATCTTTCCGGCGTGTTCGAGGTCCGTCAGCTCGTTCCCTCCGGAATGGCGACCTGGAACGCAAAAAATCCCGTCGTCAACGATGTGTTGTCGGGCGCGCTCGCGGTGCTCATCGCCTCGCCGTGCTCGGCGCCTTTCATGGGCGCCGCGCTGGGCTACGCGCTGACCGAGGCGTCGGTGTCGACGTGGCTGATATTCACCGCGCTGGGTGCCGGAATGGCGCTGCCTTACGTTGCGCTGGCATTTTTCCCGCGCTGGCGCAAGAAGCTTCCCAAGCCCGGGATGTGGATGGTCAGGCTCAAGCAGTTCCTCGCGTTTCCGCTCTATGCGACGGTGCTGTGGCTCCTGTGGGTGCTCGGCGCGCAACTCGACAACGATGCCGTCGCGCGGCTCGGCATGGCACTCTTGCTCATCGGGTTCGCGCTCTGGGCGTGGCAGGCGATGCGCACAGGCGGCAGGCGGGCGTGGGGAATTGCCGCCGCGGCGGGCGTCGCGGGAGCGTTGGTCGTCGCCTGGCCGGTCGCGGTCGCGTCTACGTCCGGGGAGATGCCGCTGGCTGCGAAGGCGAACGCCGGCGACTCCGCATGGCAGGAATTCAGCACCGACCGCGTGGCCCGGCTCGTCGGCGCCGGCCGTACGGTGTTTGTCGATTTCACCGCGGCATGGTGCGTGACGTGTCAGGTCAACAAGCGCCTGGTGCTCAACAGCGATGCCGTTCGCGGCGCATTCGCGAGCAGAAACGTCGCGCTGGTGCGCGCGGACTGGACGCGTCGCGACCCGGCGATCGGCGCCGCGCTCGCTGCTCTCGGGCGCGACGGCGTTCCCGTGTATGTGCTGTTCAGTCCTGGCAGGGAACCGCGACTGCTGCCCGAGGTTCTAAGACGTCAGGATATTTTCGATGCGCTCTCGGTGGTGCAAAACGAAGCAGCGCCGTCGGTTGCTTCGAAGTAAGACACGCGAGGAGGTTTCCATGGAATCGATCGCAAGGGTATTGAGCGCTGCAGCCGCATTGGCACTCGGACTCGCTTCGGCGCACGCCGTTGCAGTATCGGCCGGACAGGCCGCACCCGATTTCTCACTTGCCGACACGCATGGCAAGACGGTGCATCTGGCGGACTACCGCGGCAAGTACGTCGTGCTCGAGTGGACCAATCCCGAGTGTCCCTTCGTGCGGCGGCATTACGAGAGCAAGAACATGCCTGGCTTGCAAAAGGACTGGAGCACGCGCGGCGTGGTGTGGGTTTCGATCGATTCGTCCAATCGCTCGAGCTCGGAGTTCAAGACTGCCGCGCAGCTCGACGCATGGATGCATACGCAGGGTGCCGCGCAAACAGAAGTGCTCGTCGACGCGGAAAGCGCAACGGCCAGACTCTACGGCGCAAAGACGACGCCGCACATGTTCGTCATCGATCCCGAGGGTCGCGTCATCTACGCCGGGGCGATCGACGATAGGCCCTGGGCGAGCGCTAGCGAGACGCCGAAGTCGAAAAACTATGTGCGCGCGGCGCTTGTTGCAGTCACGTCCGGCGCCGCCGTCGATCCCGCGAACACGACGCCTTACGGCTGCTCGATCAAGTATTGAGGCTGCAAGCAGCGTTTCCCAGCTGATTGGCGCGGGATCGACGCGAGCCCTTGCGCCGCACAGATCGGCAACACCGTTCATTTTCAGGAAGCCGGCCGGCGACACCGCCGTCTGGCTTTTTCGCGCCGCGTATCAGCGTGCTCTTTAGGTTCCTCCAACGAAGCGCACCTTGAGTTGCGCGAAGTCGCCCCAGCGTATGTCTATATCGCTGTCGAGCGGCACGTCGATCGCGCCGCAGTACGATCCTGTGGTGACGATCTGTCCCGCGGAAAGTCCGGTCTTATGCACGGCGAGGTGGTTGACGAGCCAGACCAGCGGGCGCATCGGATGGCCGTCGGGATGCTTGCCTTCGCGAGCGAGAATGGTCTTGCCGCCGGCCGTCAGACGTACGGAGAATGCGTCCAGCGGCAGATTCAGCGCTTCCGGCACGACCGGACCGACAAACAGGCCTTGATTGGCGATGTGATCGGCGAGCAGCTCCGGAAAAGTGACCTGCGACGGATCGCTGTAGCGCGATCCAAGGATCTCCAGCACCGCGCGCGTCTCTCGGATCGCGCCGCGCACTTCCGAGTCGCTATAGGGCGCCCCACGAGCCGGAAGGTCGGAACCGAGCACAAACGCAATTTCGGGTTCGATACGCGCCTGTCCGTCGACGGGAATGACCGGACACGGCGAAGCGCGAAAGATCGTGGACTCGAATATCGGCGCAGCGGCAATCTTGCGCTCGGCGCTGGGAACCGAACACTTCCATCCGCCGGCGGCAAGACCGAGCAGCCCGCCGACGCGCCGCTGTATCGCGAGCGCGCTTTCGATATCGCCCGGCCGCATGCCTTCCGGCATGCGATCGCCCGGATTCCTGCTCGACCTCGCAGCGACAAGGTAGTGAGCTGCCGCCTCGATCGGATCAGTCGTCGGGTTTGTCATGGTGTTCAGCGCCGCGTCGATCGTGTGCTCGTGTTCGCTTGAAGAACGCCTGCGTGCTGCGGCAGGACTGGTCCGCTGTACGCGGTTGCAAAGTATACGCGCGACATCCGACTACGCTGTGCGCAAGGCGATGCTGAGCCCCAGAGGCACAAACACGATCGACGCGATGTTGCCGATCAGCACGATCGAGGCCACTTTCCCGGGCTCCTGGCGATATTGCTCGGCGACCATGAAATTGAGCACGGCGGGCGGCAGACAGCCAAAAATTATCAGAAGCCCCGACTGCATTGCGTCGAGGCCGAGGAGCGGTGAAAGCAGCGCCGCCATGGCGATCCCGGTCAACGGGCAAACCAGCGCGCCCACGATGCCGAGGTTCCACCCGCCCCAGGTGACGGTCGCCATGCGAACGCCGAGCGAGATCAGCATCAGCGGGATCATGGCGTCGCCGGTCAGCTTGATCGCGAGCATCAGCCATTCGGGCATCGGTGGATGAAGAATCGCGAAGGCGAACCCGACGAAGGTCGCGATCACCATCGGATTCCTGAAAACGGGCCAGAAAGCGGCGTGGCGGTTGACGATGTGCACTCCGACCGTGAAGTGCAAGAGGTTCGACATAGTGAACAGCGCAACCATCGCCGATAGACCGGCCTGACCGAATGCGAGCGCCGCGATCGGCAGCCCCATGTTGCCGCAGTTGTTGAACATCATCGGAGGCACGAACGTCCGCGGATCCTCGTGCAGAAGCCTGGCGAAGGGCCATGCAAGCAGTCCCGACCCGGCGACGACGCCGATGGCACCGAGTATGAGCACGCCGTTCGCCGCGAGATCAAAGTCCTTGTTCGCCAGCGCGCTGAAAATCAGCGCCGGCGCCAGGACGTCCATGTTGATGCGGTTGACCCACGTCATGTCGGGCTTGGCGCGGCGCGCATAGAAATAACCCAGCACGATGACGCTGAACACCGGCAGGATGATTCCTATCAGACGCTCGAACATCGATCATTCCATCGGCAACGAAACAATGATGAGAGCCGCTCGGCATCCGTCATGCAGTCCGGCGAGGTCAATGATTGCCCGGGGCCGAACGGCCCGGGATCACAGGATGTACTGCGACAGATTGTCGTCCTTGACGATGCCCGCGAGCCGGGCGTCGACATACTCGCCGTCGATGCGGACGGTGCGGCCTTCGAGCTTGGATGCATCGAAGGAAACCTCGTCGAGCAGGCGCTCCATGACGGTATACAGCCGTCGCGCGCCGATGTTCTCCTGCCTTTCGTTGACCTCGAACGCGATCTGCGCGAGGCGCCGGATGCCGTCGGGCTCGAAAGCAAGCTCGACACGCTCGGTGGCGAGCAGCGCCTGGTACTGCCGCGTGAGGCACGCGTCGGTCGCTGTGAGTATCTTCTCGAAGTCCTCGACCGAAAGCGAGGTGAGCTCGACACGGATCGGAAAGCGTCCCTGCAGCTCGGGGATCAGGTCCGACGGCTTGGCAAGATGAAATGCCCCGCTGGCGATGAACAGGATGTGGTCGGTCTTGATCATTCCGTATTTGGTCGCGACCGTCGTTCCTTCGACCAGCGGCAACAGGTCGCGCTGCACGCCCTGGCGCGAGACGTCGGCACCCTGCGTCTCCTGGCGGCTGGCGATCTTGTCGATCTCGTCGAGAAACACGATGCCGTTCTGCTCGACGTTGGCCAGCGCCTTGGACTTGAGCTCGTCGTCGCTGATCAGCTTCGCGGCTTCCTCGTCGGTGAGCGCCTTGAGCGCGTCGGGCACTTTCATTTTTTTCACCTTCCGGCGGCCGCCCGACATCTGCTGGAACATCCCCTGTATCTGGCTGGTGAGATCCTCCATGCCCGGGGGCGCGAGAATTTCCATCTGCGCAGGAAGCGCGCTGACCTCGACGTCGATTTCCTTGTCGTCGAACTTGCCCTCGCGCAGCATCTTGCGGAATTTCTGGCGAGTCGCCGAATCGGTCGGCTGCATATCCTCGAAGTTCACTTCGCGCGCCGGCGGCAGCAGCACATCGAGCACGCGTTCTTCGGCGGCGTCGGCGGCGCGATCGCGCACCTTTCGCGTTTCCGTCTCGCGGGCCTGCTTGATCGCGATTTCCGCAAGATCACGGATGATGGTGTCGACGTCGCGTCCGACGTAGCCCACCTCCGTGAACTTGGTCGCCTCGATCTTGATGAAAGGCGCGTCGGCAAGCCTCGCGAGCCTGCGCGCGATCTCGGTCTTGCCGACCCCGGTCGGCCCGATCATCAGGATGTTCTTGGGCGTGATTTCCTGGCGCAGCGGCTCGGCGACCTGCTGGCGCCGCCAGCGATTCCGCAGCGCGATCGCGACCGCGCGTTTGGCCGCATCCTGCCCGACGATATGCTTATCGAGCTCGTGGACGATTTCGGAAGGAGTCATGAACGACATGGAGGCTCGCGAAATGCAAAAGCTAACGGCCGCCCACGCGGGGCGGCCGTTGTATTCTACCGCGCCAGGTCGGCGTTACTCGTGCTCAAAAAGCGCCGCCTTCGCTCTCAGCGCAGGCGCGTGCGGGGTTGGAGTGAAGAGGCGACCTCAAATACACATCCGGGTTAGAATGCCGCCCGTCCTGACGTTCGGGCGGCCGATTCGACATCACACAGGAGCGGGCATGAAAGCAATGGGCGCAGTAGGGCAGGGCCGCTGGGTGCTGCCGGCGCTGTTGTTTTGGGCTGCGACGGGCGCGACGGCCTATGATGGTCCGGTCGAAAAGAAGGTCTTCACGCTGCCGATGTACACCACGGTCGGCGGCAAGACGATCAAGGACGTCCGCGTTGGTTACGAGACCTACGGCACGCTCAACGCCACTGGCGATAACGCGATCTTCATTCCGCATTTCTTTACCTCCACTTCGCACGCCGCAGGCAAGTACAAGCCAGCCGATGCCGCTCCAGGTTATTGGGACCCGATCATCGGGTCGGGCAAGCCGATCGATACCGACAAGTATTTCGTGATCAGCGCCGATGCCCTCGTTAATCTCAACACCAAGGATCCCAACGTCACGACGACAGGTCCCGCCAGCATCAACCCCGACACCGGCAGGCCGTACGGTATGACTTTCCCGGTTGTCACGTACCGCGATTCCGTGCGCGTGCACAAGGCGCTTGTCGATTCGCTCGGCGTGAAAAAGCTGAAAGCGGTGGCCGGCGCGTCCGGCGGGTCGATCCAGGCGATGGAGTGGGGCGCGCTTTATCCAGATCTCGTCGAGCGCGTGATCCACGTCATCGGCCCCGGGTTCGATATTTCGCCATACGTCGTCGAGATGCTCGACATCTGGGTCATGCCGATCCGGCTCGATCCGAAGTGGAACAATGGCGACTACTACGGCAAGGACGAGCCGGTCGCCGGCGTCGCGCAGGCGCTCAAGGTCGTAACGATCACCGCGCGCGCGCACGGCTGGGCGGAGAAGACATTCGCCTACAAGTGGGCAGATGCGGCGAAGGATCCGGGCGCCGAGATGGGCAACGTCTTCGCGATCGAGGACACGCTGAACAAGACGGGCACCGCGCGTGCGGCTACGACCGACGCGAATTCGATGATCTACACGGCGAAGGCGAACCAGCTCTATAACCTGGGCGACGACGTGAAGAAGATGAAGGCGAAGATCCTGTTCATGCCGGCAAGAAGCGACCTTATCTTTCCGCCGGAGTTGTCGCAACGCGCGGCAGAGCGCTATCGCGCGCAGAACGGCGTAGCCGAGATCGTGGTGATCGAAGGTGACGGAGGGCACCTCGAGGGCGTGCTCAACGTCTCGAAGCAGGGCGAGGCGATCCGCGCTTTTTTGGCGCGCTAGCCTGAAGATTGCATGAGGTAGTCCACGGGAACCAAGTTATGCGCGCCCGGGTCAGCGACGTCACGCCGCGTGTTTGGCAACATGCGTGGCTTCGCCTATCATGGCCGAACGACCCAGCGCAGACCGCCCGAATTCAATCGTTCCGCAACTAAAGTAGGAAACACCGATGAGACATTCAGCGACAGTCCCACTGTTAAGCGCGTTCTTTGCAGCATGCTTGGCGTCCCCGGCGCAGGCACAGATCGCCACTGCTACTTTGGCGCCGACCGCAGGCAACACGACCGCGGGCACCGTGACTTTCACTCAGAAAGGAAGCAAGGTCGCGGTGGAAGCGAAGGTTTCAGGTTTGACCCCGGGCAACCACGGCTTTCACATCCACGAAAAAGGCGATTGCAGCTCCGCCGACGGCATGAGCGCGGGCGGGCATTTCAACCCCACCGGCAAGCCCCACGGGAACCCGAGCGCCCCGGACCATCACGCCGGAGACATGCCCATGCTGGTCGCGGATGCCTCCGGAAATGCGTCGCTGTCCTCGGATCTGGATGTGATGACCATCGGCAGCGGCGCCACCGACATCGTGGGCAAGGCGGTGATCATTCATAAGGATGCCGACGATTTCACGACCCAACCGACGGGCAATTCGGGGGCGCGCGTCGCTTGCGGCGTGATCCGCAAGACTTAATGTCGCGAGGACAGTACGACCGCCTGCGGTCCGCGATTGCGCTGGCCGCGGTCCTGCCCACCGTTTTGCCTCTACTCGCGGGTTGCGGCGCCGGTGGCGTCGGCAGCAATGTCCCGCCTCTCGAGTTCGACTTCATCCCCAAAAAAGGCATAGGGGCCGCCGCCCGCATGACGCCCAAGAACAGCTCGGTGACCGGTACGATCTCGTTTATCCGGCGTGGCGACAAGGTGAGTGTGTCGGCGCTCATCCAGGAGCTTACGCCCGGCCGGCATCGCATCTTCATTCACGAGACCGGCAATTGCAGCTCGCCCAACGCAGCGAGCGCGGGAAAAGTGTGGGGGGCCGCTGACGCGCCGCCCGGAAAGCGCCGCGGCGATCTGCCGGAGATCTTCGCCACTGGAGAAGGCAACGTGAGCCTCATCGTCACCGTCAGTGGAATCACGGTGGGAGACGGCGGCCCCAACGATGTCATCGGACACTCGGTAGTCGTCCACGACGGCTTGAACCCCGACCCCCAGCCGGAATATGGCGGCGTGCGCAACGACTGGCTTGCCTGCGGCGTGATCGAGCCCAAGTAGTCGCGGATCGACGTGCGATTCCTGACGCCACCGCGCAAGCGGGACTAAAGAGCTATGGGGTTTCTCGCCGATCGCAAGATCCTGATCACCGGTGTGCTCTCCAGCCGCTCGATCGCCTACGGCATCGCGCAGGCGTGCCGGCGAGAGGGGGCCGAGCTTGCGTTCACGTTCGTCAACGATGAGCTCAAGGAGCGCGTCGCAAAGCTTGCCGCGGACTTCGGCAACGTCCCGGTGCTTCGCTGCGACGTGACTCGCGACGACGACATCGCTTCGCTGTTCGACGCGTTGAAAAACGAATGGGGCGGAATCGACGGGCTGTTGCATTCCATCGCCTTCGCGCCGCGCGAAGCGCTTGCCGGCGACTATTTGAACGCGCTTACGCGGGAGGCTTTCGCGACCGCGCACGATGTGAGCTCGTACAGCTTCGCCGCGCTTGCCAAGGCTGCGCGCCCGTTGATGCAGGGCCGCCGCGGCGCGCTGCTCACGCTGACCTACCTCGGCGCGTTGCGCGCCATACCGAACTACAACGTGATGGGTCTCGCGAAGGCAAGCCTCGAAGCCAACGTGCGCTATCTCGCGCAGGTTCTCGGCCCCGAAGGCATCCGCGTCAACGCCATTTCCGCCGGGCCGATCAAGACGCTCGCGGCAGCAGGGATCGGCGGCTTTTCGAAGATACTGCGCTTCGTCGAAAAGAACGCCCCTCTGCGCCGCAACGTCACGGTCGAGGAAGTCGGCAACGTTGCCGCGTTCCTGCTCTCCGATCTCGCCAGCGCGATCACCGCCGAAATCACTTACGTCGATTGCGGATTTTCGACCGTTGCGGCAGGCATGGACGACGAATAGTCGCGCGCCTTTACCGATGGCCGGCGCGCCGCGCAACGTGAAGGCCTTGCGCCGAAGCGGATCGCAGACAACGAACGAGCCATGAGCAACGCCTCGCGCCGCTACGACGCGCTCATCATCGGTGGCGGGCATAACGGGCTGGTCTGTGCCTGCTATCTCGCTGCGGCCGGCTTGTCGGTCGCGGTCTTCGAGCGCCGTTCGATCGTGGGAGGCGCGGCGGTCACGGAGGAATTCCATCCTGGATTCCGGAATTCGACCGCCAGCTACACCGTGAGTCTCCTGCATCCCAAGGTGATCGCCGACCTGCGGCTCGCCGCACACGGGCTCGAGATCGTCCTGCGCCCGCTCGCCAATTTCCTGCCGCTGTCCGAGCGCGATTTCCTCGCAGTCGGTGGCGGGCTTGCGGCGACCCAAGCCGAGGTTGCGCGGTTCTCCCGCAAGGACGCCGACGCGCTGCCGGCCTACTACGCCATGCTCGAAGGCGTCGCCGATGTCCTGCGCGCGCTGCTGCTGGAGACGCCGCCCAACGTCGGCGGCGGCATCCACGATGTCTTTCGCGCATGGAAAATCGGAGGGCGGCTCAAGAGACTGGGGATCTCGGAGCGCCGCGATCTGCTCGACCTTTTCACCAAAAGCGCGGGCGAGATCCTCGACCACTGGTTCGAATCCGAGCCCATCAAGGCAGCGTTCGGCTTCGACGCGGTCGTAGGCAACTTCGCCAGCCCCTACACGCCGGGATCGGCGTACGTGCTGCTGCACCACGTGTTCGGCGAAGTCCACGGCAAGCGGGGGCAGTGGGGCCACGCGTTGGGCGGGATGGGTGCGATCACGCAGGCCATGGCAAAAGAGGCGCTGGCGCGCGGCGTCGAATTGTTCACGGACGCGCCGGTGGCGCGCGTGCTGACCGAAGGATCCGGCGAAAGCGCGCGCGCGAACGGCATCGTTTTGACCGATGGATCGAGCATCGGCGGCCGCGCGATCGTCGCCAACGTCAATCCGAAATTGCTCTACCTGCAACTCGTCGGCGCGGACGCGCTCGATGCCGATTTCCGGCGGCGGATCGAAGCGTATCGCTGTGCATCGGCCACGTTCCGGATGAACGTCGCGCTGGACCGCGCGCCGGACTTTCGTTGCCGTCCCGGCGATGGCCCGCATCTTAAGTCCGGCATCATCATCGCTCCGTCGCTCGCCTACATGGAGCGTGCGTACTTCGATGCTCGCCGAACCGGCTGGTCACGCGAGCCGATCATCGAAATGCTCGTCCCGTCGCTGGTCGATGCGACGCTCGCGCCCGCGGGCAAGCACGTTGCGAGTCTTTTCTGCCAGCATGCGAACCCGCTGCTGCCTGGCGGCGCCTCGTGGGACGATGTCAAAGGCGAGGTGGAAGCGCTGATGATCGCCACGGTCGATCGCTACGCGCCGAACTTTGCCGCCTCCGTCATCGCCCGCCGATCGTATTCGCCGCTGGATCTGGAACGGGACTTCGGGCTCATCGGCGGCGACATTTTTCACGGCGCGCTCGCGCTCGATCAGCTCTTTTCCGCGCGGCCGGTGCTCGGCCACGCGGACTACCGCGCGCCTATCCGCGGCTTGTACATGTGCGGTGCGGGAACGCACCCCGGCGGCGGCGTCACCGGAATTCCGGGCCACAACGCGGCGAGAGAAATTTTGCGCGACGCAAGACGAAGGATCTTCTAGCTTGCGCGCGGAGCACGCGTGATCCTGTGTCGGATCACGAGGGATAAAGTCGAAGTCAGCCGATAAGCCGGGTTCTGTTACGGAGCGCGCGTGAGCGCACTCTATGACCGTCATTCGTCTAGGCGCCGCGTTGCCGCGGCGCTCGAGCCACCTACCCGCGGACTAGACGAGCAGCCTGAATCCTTCTTTGCGTCCGCTTACTTGATGTTGCTCCGGATGGAGGTTGCCGCGTTTCACCCGCGCTTATCGCCGGTGTGACCCGGCAACGGCGCGACTCGTCTCTGTGGCCCTGTTCCTCGCCTTCATCGTCGCTCGCGCGGACGACTTATAGCGGCTGGGCGTTACCCAGCATCCCGCTCTACGGAGCCCGGACTTTCCTCTCCCCGCTCGTGTTGAACGAAACGGGCAGCGACGGTCTGGCTGGCTTCGGACGTCGATTTTACCACGCACCGCTCACGCGACTGCGCGCCACGGAACGCGTTCGCCGGCCCGCAGCGGCACGACGGCCCCTTCGCCCAGTGGGTATGTTGCGGGAACCGTCCATGGAGCGCGCTCCAGCGTGATCGAGTCGGAGTTGCGCGGCAGCCCGTAGAAGTCCGGGCCGTGAAAACTCGCGAACGCTTCGAGTCGCTCCAGCGCGCCGGCAGTGTCGAATGCCTCGGCGTAGAGCTCGATCGCCGCATGCGCCGAGTAGCACCCGGCGCAACCGCACGCGATTTCCTTGTCGGCTTTCGGGTGCGGAGCGGAATCGGTCCCGAGAAAATATTTGGGGTTGCCGCCGGTCGCCGCGCGGACCAGCGCCTCGCGGTGCGCCTCGCGCTTGAGAATCGGCAGACAGTAGTAATGCGGCCTGATGCCGCCGACCAGCATGGCATTGCGGGACCACAGCAGGTGGTGCGCGGTGATGGTCGCAGCGACCTGCGGCGGCGACCCTGCGACGAATTGTGCCGCCTCGCGCGTCGTGATGTGCTCGAAAACGACCATGAGCCCGGGGAAGTCGTGCAGGATGCGCGTCATGACGCGATCGATGAAATAGCGTTCGCGGTCGAACACGTCGATGTCCGGATCGGTGACTTCGCCGTGGACGAGCAGGGGCAGGCCGGCCGCCTCCATTGCCGCGAGCGCAGCGTGAACGCGATCGAGGCGGGTCACTCCCGAGTCGGAGTTCGTCGTCGCTCCTGCCGGATAGTACTTCGCGCCCACGATGAATCCGGACTTGCGAGCGCGGACGATCTCTGCGGCGGTCGTGTTGTCGGTGAGATAGAGCGTCATCAAAGGCGCGAAGCGTGACTTTGCGGGAAGCGCGGCGGCGATCCGCTCGCGGTACGCCGATGCGGCGTCGACCGTCGTCACCGGGGGTTTGAGATTCGGCATGACCACCGCGCGGCCGAAAACACGCGCGGTCGCGCCGACGACCGAGCGCATGGCCTCCCCATCGCGCAGATGAACGTGCCAATCGTCGGGACGGGTGATGCGCAGGGTCATCGAAACACCTTGTTTTTCCGGGACTATACGTCGCTGGGAAACGGCCGCACTCCGCTCATCGGCGCGGCTCGAGGCGATGGCTTGCGCCGACACGTTCGCGATATAATGCCCGATTTAGCGCGGTTGCAGCGGTCCGGAGTAGGTCTGCTTGCATGCCGCAAAGGCCCGTGCGTAGGGAACGGCACGACGATATTCGTTGCAGGGAAGGTGGAAGCGTGGCAACAAAAAGCGTGGCAACCAAGAGCGTCGCGACGAAAAGCGCCGCAGCCAAAAACGTCGCGGCCAAAGACGTCGCAAAGAAGGTGAAGGAGCTGACCGATCAGGACCTCCTGAAGGCGCCTGAGCGCGACTACATGAACGAGGCGCAGCTTTCGTTCTTTCGCCAGCGGCTGCTCGAGCTGCGGGCCCAATTGCTCAACAATGCCGATGACACCGGCCAACATCTTCGCGAAAACGAAGTGACCACCGATCCTTCCGACCGTGCGACTTTGGAAGAGGAGTACACGCTGGAGCTGCGGACGCGCGACCGCGAGCGCAAGCTCTTGAAGAAGGTCGAGAAGTCGCTGAAGATGATCGACGACGGGAGCTACGGATATTGCGAGGAGACCGGCGAGCCCATCGGTATCCCCCGGCTGCTCGCCCGCCCCACCGCCACGCTGTCTCTCGAGGCGCAGGAGCGGCGCGAGCGCGTGCAAAAGCTCTACGGGGATTGACGCTTCAGAGGTTCCTTAGTGTCCTCGCGAAGGACGAAAAACGGCCCGGCGGATCGCCGGGCCGTTTACATTGCGCTGTCAGAAGTCCGCAGGAGCGTGCGGCAGGCGAGGCTAGAGCCCGAAGACTGCCCGGTGCGACCATCCCGCCGCCATGAAGAACAACATCGGTATGGACAGCATGGTGTTGACCCGCGACGTCAGAAAAGCAACTCTTCTCGCCTTGGCCTTTTCCTCGTCGGTTGCAGGCTTGAGGCCGAGGATTTTCTGCTGGTTCGGCCAGATCAGCGCCCAGACGTTGATCAGCATGATCGTACCCAGCCACGCACCCACGCCGATGCCCGCCATGCCGTGCGATAGGGTAAACGCGTTGACGAACTGGTTACCGAGCAGCGTGGCGCCGGCGAGCCAGGTGACGACCGCTGCCCAGCGAAAATAAAACAACGCGCGCGGCGCGACATGCTTGGTGATGCCCGCGGCCGTCCCGTCCGCCGTCGCTGCCTTGAGCGCCGCTACTTGCACGAAGTTGAAGTAATAGAGCAGGCCGATCCACATCACGCCCGCCAGGAAGTGAACCCACCGCGCGATTCCCATGACCGGATCCATGGCGCCCCCTAGACCAGAATGCTTCGGACAACCACGTACAACACGGCCGTGAGGATCACTCCGGAAATAACCGTGCCCCACAGTGAATCGAGCGGATTTTTCATCGTTCTCCCCCGGTGATTGTCGGCGCGCAGCGTTGGCGCCGCGTCGCCACGAAACTTTGGCTTATTGGAGCTGTCGTCCCATTGTAGCTTAAGCGCGGCGCCGCCGGACATCGAGGCTGCCCGCGGGACGTCGCGGCCCTAAGGCCGGCGAGAGCGAGTCTGCCCCCGCGACGGAATATCTGACGTATCGCTAACTACCCCAAGGAGCTCCAAATGGCACAAGCCTTCACCCTTCCTCCCCTGCCGTTCGCCGACGATGCGCTCGAGCCGGTGATTTCAGCGCGGACGATCGGGTTTCACTACGGAAAGCACCATAAGACCTACGTCGAGACGCTGAACAAGCTTATCGCGGGAACCGAGCTCGAGGGTCAGCCGCTGGAAAAGATCATCCGGGCGACCGCCGGAAAGGCCGAGCAGGCGCAAATTTTCAACAATGCGGCGCAGACGTGGAACCATACCTTCTATTGGCACTGCCTGAAGCCCAAGGGCGGGGGGAAGCCAACGGGCGAGATGGGGGACCTGATCGAACAGAGCTTCGACGGCTACGACAAATTCAAGGCGGAATTCGCCGAGGCCGGCATCAAGCAATTTGGCAGCGGCTGGGCCTGGCTCGTCGTCGACAAGGGATCCCTCAAGATCCTCAAGACCGGCAACGCCGACAACCCGATTCCTAAGGACCTGCAGCCGCTCCTGACCATCGATGTCTGGGAGCACGCCTATTATCTGGACTATCAGAATCGCCGCAACGACCACGTCAGCGCGGTGATCGACAAATTGCTCAACTGGGAATTTGCGGCCGAAAATTTCCACAATGCCGGCGTTTCCGGAGGTTTCATGCCGGCGATGGCGCGTTAAGCGCGCGCGTTGTGACCGGCGGCTTGGCTTGTTGGCCGCCGGGTAAGGGCACATAATTGGTCCTTTGGCATGGCCCCCGCGCGCCATATGGCATTCAACCCATGGCATTCAACCTGTTTCCGAAACCGCCCAATAAATCCAAGACAGCGGAGCGTTCCGCGGTGGACGTCCGGCCCAAAGCCCCGCCGGTCAACCGCCTGGAGCCCGGGACGGGGTCGGCGCGCGAGCTTGCCGCATCGGTCAAGGATCGGGCAAACGCCGCGGCAAAAGCAGGCGCGGCCGCTGCGGAAGCGGAGGCGCGCGACCGCGAGATCACCGTCACAGGTCCAACGAGCCTCATCGAGTGGACGCCTGGTCTGCACCAGAACATCCAGGTCGCGGAAGCCAACCCCGGACTGTGCGCGGTGCTCGAAAACGCCGCCTTGCTCTACGCCAATGGACAGGCGCAGCAGGCGCGCGAAATTCTTCAGCAGGGGGTCGCGGAGGACCACGACGCCAAGATCTCCCCTCTCGCCTGGCTTGCGCTGTTCGATCTGCTGCAGCGGGCGGAAGACAAGCCCGCCTTCGATCAGCTCGCACTGCAGTATGTCGTGGCGTTCGAACGGTCCGCCCCTGCCTGGGAAGACCGGGCGCCGTCTCGCCAGGGCGCACGTCCGGTCGCGGGCGGCTACATCGGGCTCACTGGAAAGCTAAGTGCCGCGCACGCGCCGCAAATCGCCAACCTGCTTACTGCGTCGCAAAAACAGCCGCAACTGCGCCTGGACCTCGGCTCGCTCACCGGCGCAGACGATGCCGGCGCGAAATTGCTCGCCGACGCCTTGGCCCAGCTTCGCAAGCGCCACTATCCACTCGTAGTGCAGCACCCGGAAAAGCTCCGGCGAGCACTCGAGCTGTCGGTCGTGCACGGTCGCGCCGCGGGCGAGGGCTATTGGGTGCTGATGCTCGAATTCCTCCAATGGCAGAACGACCATAAGCTGTTCGAGGATCGCGCAATCGAGTTCGCCGTCGCTTTCGAGGTCTCGCCTCCCTCGTGGGAGCCGCCTGCGACCGTCCCCATGGCTGCTGCGCCGGCCGATGCCGGATCGGCGGGCGATACCGGAAACGCGGAGACGCTGGTGTGGCAGGGGACGCTCACCGGGTCCTCGGATCCGCAGCTCGCCAAGCTCAATCTTTTTCGCGAAGGCCGCCATCTGGTGCCCATCGACATGACCGCCGTCGAGCGCATCGACTTTGTCTGCGCAGGCGCGCTGTTCAACGCCATCGCCCGTGCGGAAACCCAGCGCAAGAGCGTTCAGATCATCGGCGCGTCGCCCATCGTTCGCGCGCTGCTGCTGCTCATCGGGATCTCGCCGCGCCACTTCATCAAGAAAGCAATGTAGCGGGCGCTGGAGGATGCCGCCACGGCGCGACGCGCTTTGGCGCGCGCGCCGCATCGAACTCACCACCATGGAAGCCTTTCACGCGACGACCATCCTTTCGGTCCGCCGCGGCTCGAGCGTAGCGCTCGGCGGCGACGGCCAGGTCACGCTGGGCAGCGTCATCGTCAAGTCGAGCGCGCGCAAGGTGCGCCGCATCTACAACGACCAGGTTCTGGCCGGATTTGCCGGCGCCACCGCCGATGCGTTCACGCTGTTCGAGCGTTTCGAGGCGAAGCTGGACAAGCATCAGGGCCACCTGCAGCGCGCCGCGGTCGAGCTCGCCAAGGACTGGCGCTCGGACAGAATATTGAGGCGACTCGAAGCGATGCTCGCGGTGGCCGATGCAACGTCTTCGCTGGTCATCACGGGTACGGGGGACGTTCTGGAGCCCGAATTCGGCATCGTCGCGATCGGGTCGGGAGGACCCTACGCCCAGGCTGCCGCCCGAGCGCTCCTCGAGCATACCCAGCTGTCGGCGGCAGACATCGTGAAGCAGGCGCTCAACATCGCCGCCGACATCTGCGTCTATACCAACCACCAGCAGGTGATCGAGGTCCTCGGCTGATGGCCGCGCCCGACGTCGATTACGAGGCGATCATCGTCGGCGCGGGACTCGTCGGGCTGGCGCTTGCCGTTGCGCTTGCCCGTGCGGGTTTGCGCGTCGCGCTGGTCGACCGCGGACAAATTGCGGTCGCATCCCTGTCGTCGGCGGACGATGATTGGGACGCGCGCGTGTACGCGATCAGTCCCGGTAGCGCCGGCTTTCTTCGCACGCTCGGTGCCTGGCAGCGCGTGCCGTGCGCGCGCATCGCCGCGATCGAAACTATGGAGGTTTTCGGCGATGCGGGCGGCGAGATCACCTTTTCCGCCTACGACATCGGAGAGCGTGCGCTGGCGTGGATCGCGGAGAACCGCGAGCTCAACGCGGCGCTGGTCGAAACCATGCGCACGACTCCGGGCATCGACTGTTTCGCGCCGGATGCTCCCACGGCGCTCGCATGGAGCGCCGATCGCGTCGAGTTGCGCCTGGGCACCGAGCGATCGATTTCGGGACGCGTCATCGTCGGCGCCGACGGGGTGCGTTCGTGGGTGCGCGCGCAGGCGGGAATGACCACCGAGCCTCGCTCGTACGGACAGACCGCCGTCGTGGCGAATTTCGCAACCGAGCGCCCTCATCGCGGCCGCGCCTTTCAGTGGTTCCTCGACACCGACGGCGTGCTGGCGTGGCTCCCGCTGCCGGGAAATCGGATTTCGATCGTGTGGTCCGCGCGGGACGCGCTCGCGCTCGAGCTGCAGGCGATGGCGCAGGACGCCCTCGCACAGCGCGTCGAAGCCGCGGGAAAAGGCGCGCTGGGCGCGCTAACCTGCATTACGCCGCCGGCTGCGTTTCCGCTGACATTTCTGCGTCTTCCAAAGATCATCGGCGCGCGCTTGGCGCTCGTCGGCGATGCGGCACACGGCGTGCATCCGCTGGCGGGACAGGGCGTCAATCTCGGCTTCGGCGACGCGACCGCGCTGGCGTCGGTGCTCGCTGCGCGAACGATCGTCGGCGACGCCGGTTCGGCGTTTCTCCTCGAGCGCTATGCGCGTCGTCGCGCGGCGCCGGTGCTGGCGATGCAGGCCGTGACCGACGGTCTGGTGCGCTTGTTCGGAACTTCGCTTCCGCTCGCCAAGCTCGCGCGCAATCGCGGCATGCGCGCGGTGAATGCGCTCGGTCCGCTGAAGCGGCTGCTGGCGCAACCCGCGCTGCGGTAAACTGATGGGTTATCCGATCCATTTTGGATCATTGGAGCAATGCAATGCGATTATTCCTTTTGCGCCTCGTACTGACAGGCCTGGCGTGCATCGCGGTCGGTTCTTCCATGGCGCAGGACGCCGCCAAAGCGGATGCATCGAGCAAAGAGCTCGCAGGCGTCAAGAAGCTTCTCGAGGCCAAGTTCCCGGGCGCGCCGATCAGCAATGTGTCGAAGTCGCCGTATTTCGGCTTGTACGAGGCGCAGCTCGACGACCGCATGCTCTACACCGACGCCAAGGTGAACTACGTGCTCGTGGGCTCGGTGTACGACACCGCGACCCGCACCAATCTCACCGAGCAGCGCATGCGCAAGATGAACCGCGTGGCGTGGGAGTCGCTGCCGCTCGACATGGCGATCAAGAAAGTCAAAGGGGACGGCTCGCGCAAGCTCGCGATCTTCTCCGACGCCGACTGCCCGTTCTGCAAGCGTCTTGAAAGCGAGATGAAAGGCCTCGACAACGTCACCGTCTATACCTTCCTTTTCCCCATCGATCAGCTTCATCCGGACTCCGCGCGCAAGTCCGCGATGATCTGGTGTGCGCCGGACCGGCTGAAGGCATGGGACGACTGGTTCGACTCCGCCAAGCTTCCGGACAACAAGGGCGATTGCCCGACTCCCATCGCGCAAACGGCGCTTCTTGGTCAGAAATTCCACGTCAATGCAACGCCGACGCTGGTCTTCGCTGACGGGTCCGTCATTCCCGGCGCAATTCCTTTGGATCGCCTGGAGGCGGAGCTCAATCAGGCCGAGGCGGAAATGAAGCAGACGGCCGGCAAGAAATAGCGGCCTATCCGCGAGACAGGGAGACACCGATGGCGATCCTCGATTTCATCAAGAAACAGTTCATCGATATCATCGAATGGACCGATGACTCGCGCGACACTCTTTCGTATCGCTTTCCGGACGAGGACAAGGAGATTAAGCGCGGCGCGCAGCTCATCGTGCGCGAATCGCAGATCGCGCAGTTCGTCTATCTCGGACAGTTCGGCGACACGTTCGGCCCGGGCAAGTTCGAGCTCACCACCGACAACATTCCCGTCCTCAGCGATCTGAAGGGATGGAAATACGGGTTCGAGTCGCCCTTCAAGGCGGACGTGTACTACGTCGTCACGCGGCTGTTCACCGGCAACAAGTGGGGCACCGCCAATCCCGTCATGATGCGCGATCAGGACTTCGGCATCGTGCGCCTGCGTGCATACGGCATTTACGACTTCAAGGTCGTCGATCCCAAGCTTTTTTTGAAGGAGGTCGCCGGGACCGACGATCACTTCAGGCTCGACGAGTTCAACGACACCATGCGTTCGCGCATCGTCAGCGTCTTCTCGGAAGCGCTTGCGCAGTCGAAGATTCCCGCGCTCGACGTCGCCGCGCGCTACGGCGAGCTGGGCGAGGCGCTGCGCCCGCTGATCAATCCGCAGATGACGTCGAAGTACGGGCTCGAAGTCACGAGCTTCATCGTCGAGAACGTTTCCGTCCCCGCGGAAGTTGAACAGGCGATCGACAAACGTTCGAGCATGGCCGCGGTGGGCAATCTCAACGATTATGTCAAGTTCCAGATGGCGCAAGGCCTGGAAAAAGGCAATGGCGGCCCGGGCGGCATGGCCGCGGAAATGGCGGTGGGCATGGCCATGGCGCAGCAGATGATGAACCAGACCGGCGGCATCATGGGCTCGCAATCGACGCCTGGCATCGCGGCTCCGACGCAGGCGCCCGCCCCCGCGCTCATGACCCCGGCGCAGGTAGCGCAGATCCTCGGCGTTGGCGAAGCCGATGTGCTCTCGAGCCTGGATTCCGGAGATCTCAAGGGCAAGAAAATCGGGTCGCAATGGCGGATCACGCAAGCCGCCGTCGACCAATTCCTGCATTCGTAGGGTCAACATGAAACGTCACGTCTGGCGGATCGCGCTCGTCTTCGCCGTGGTGCTTTGCGCCGCGCTGTCGATGCAAAATGGCGTACGCGCTCAGGATCCCGCGCGCAACGATCGTGCAAAAGGCTGCCCGCGACTGGCTGGCGTTGACGCGACCGGGGCGATGCGAGCGCAAGCTGGAACGCCGCGGGCAAGCTGTTTCAAAACGCAATCACCGTGGAGCGCTGGGCTGAGGCGTTCAAAAAAGTGCGCTCGCCGCTCGGGTCCGTTGTCGAGCGCACGATGCTCTCGACGCAGTTCACCAAGAGCTTTCCGGGCGCGCCGGACGGCGACTACGCGCTGCTGGTTTTTCGCACCAACTTCGCCAACAAGACAGACGCTCGCGAAACGGTGACACTGCAGCGCGAGACGGACGGGAACTGGCGGGTTATCGGATATTCATTCGCTAGCCGACGGTGACGGTCGCGAGACGGATCCCGGTCCCGTATCATTTCATGGCCGAGGAAATCGCGCAGCAGAAATTCGCGTGCCCCGCATGCGGTGCGGAGGCGATGTGGAACCCGGCCAAGCAAGCGCTCGTCTGCCCGTTCTGCGGGACCGAATCGCCGGCCAAGCTCGACGCCGTCACCGGCAAGATCGTCGAGCACGACCTCGTTTCCGCGCTGCGCGGAATCACCGACGACAAGCGTGGCTGGCAGACCGAAAAGCGCTACGTCAAATGTCAGAGCTGCCAGGCGATCTCGGTGCTCGACCCGCAGCGGCAGGCGCAGCGCTGCGAATTCTGCGGCTCGGCGCAGCTCGTGCCCTACGAGCAGACCAAGGACGCGTTCCGGCCGGAGAGCGTGCTGCCGTTCAAGATCACCGAGGACAAGGCGCGCGACGGCATCCGCGCATGGTACGGCAAGCTGTGGCTCGCGCCGAACGCGCTCAAGCGCCGCGCGCTCACCGACACCGTCAAGGGCATCTATCTGCCGTACTGGACGTTCGACGCGCACGTCGACGCGACGTGGACCGCCGAGGCCGGGCCACTACTACTACACGACCGAGATCGTACACCGACGGCAGCGGGCGCACGCAGACGCGGCAGGTGCAGCACGTGCGCTGGGAGCCCGCCGCGGGGCAGCTGCAGCATTTCTTCGACGACGATCTCGTCTGCGCGTCGGTGGGCGTGCACGCGCCGCTGCTGCGCGGCATCGAGCCGTTTCCGACGGCAGAGCTCAAGCCCTACGACGCCGGCTACGTCGCCGGCTGGGTCGTCGAGCGCTACCAGATCGACCTCGTCGCCGCGGCGAAGGCGGCGCGCGACGCGATGGACGCCAAGCTCCGCCAGATGTGCGCGGCAGCAGATTCCCGGCGACACCTATCGCAACCTCGAGGTGCAGCGCCAACTATTCGCGGACAGACCTTCAAGCACATCCTCGCGCCGGTCTGGCTGCTGACGCTACAACTTCGGCGCGCGGGCGTTCCAGGCCGTCATGAACGGCTTCACCGGCGCGATCGACGGCGAGTATCCCAAGAGCTGGATCAAGGTGACGCTGCTCGTGATCGCGATCATCGTCGTTTTGATCATCGCGCTCTCGCTCGGCAGCCATCGCTGATGCGAGACCGCGGCCATGCATGAAAACTGCGATCATCACCGGTGTATCGCGCGGGCTCGGCGAATCGCTCGCGAGCGTGCTGCTCGAGCGACGGCTTACGCCGTCACCGGCGTCGGGCGCGCGAGCAGCGCCGCGCTCGGCGGCGACGAGCTATCGCTTCGTGCGCCTCGATCTCGGCGATGCGCCGGGCATCGACGACGCGTTGACGCCCGCGTTCACGGCCATCGCCGATGCGCATCCGGAATCGGTGTGCCTGATCAACAACGCGCGCAGCCGCGGAGCCGGTCGGCATCGCTCGGGACGCTCGACGACGCGCAGTTGCAGCGCTCGCTCGCCGTCAATCTGGTCGCGCCGATCGCGATCGCGAACCTCTTCTGCCGCGTCTTCGCCGACGCGACGCATCGAACGGCGCATCATCAATGTCTCGTCGGGAGCCGCGCAGAATCGCGCTTCCCGGGAGGCGGTCCTTACTCGATCGCCAAGGCGGGACTGGAGATGCTGACCCGGCAGCTCGCCGCCGAGCACGATCGCGCCGACGTTTTCGCGCGATCACCGTGCGCCCCGGCGATCATCGATACCGACATGCAGATGTTCATGCGCGCGCAGCCGCGCGACGTCCTTCCCAGCGTCGATCTGTTCCGCGGCTTTCACCGCAAAGCGGCCAGCTCGTTTCCGCCGATATCGTCGCGGCGCAAGATCGTCGAAAAGCTGGTCGGCTGACGTCGAGCACGGGCGGACGTACGCCTATACAGGAGCTCTACGCTCCGTTCGCTCGGGCGGTCAGGGGCGCGCAGGAAGCGGCTCGCACCCGGTAGCTCAGAAGCGCGGCGTCTTGCGCCTGCCTCCCACATCAGGCAGTAGATCTGCTTCGCGATCGGCGATGAAATCGCCCGATTCTTCGCTCGTGCGGCTCACGTTCACGGGCATGATGACCGCGTTTCCGTCGTGAAAATGAACGTTGAAAGCGATCCGGCTCGACGCTTCGAAGCGATATGCGATCCGCTCGCCCGGCCGAGCGCGACGCATTCCTCGTAGATCGAGTACGGCGTGAGCTGGACGCCGCTGACCACCTTGGCCGCATCGAGACGCGGGGCTTCGCTGCGCACGATGCGAGCGTCAGCGCGGCGAGCGCCCCGGCGAGCCCCCGTTGCCATCTGCGCATCGGCGGCGGCATCAGGAGCGCAGCGCTGCCGGCGCGCGCGCCAGTCCTCGACGAGCAGCGCCCAGCGATCGTGATCGCGCCAGCGACCCGCGATCTTCACGTAGCGGCGCGAGTAGCCTTCGCGTGTGAATCCGGCGCGTCGCACGAGCGAGATCGAGCGATTGTTGCCGGGTTGGATATTCACCTCGATGCGATGCAGCCGCAGCGTCCCGAAAGCGATGCGGATCGCGAGCGAAAGCCCTTCCGACATGTAGCCCGCGCCCGCATGCGGCGCAAGCGCGTAGTAGCCGAGAAAAGCCGATTGCAGCGCGCTGCGGATGATCTCGCTGAAATTGAACACGCCGACCAGCGCATGGTCTTCGCGCCGGCAAACGACCAGGCCGACGTGCGTTGCCGAAGCCGCGTTGCGCGATTGCTGTCCTGCGAACCGGCGCACGTACATGCCAAACGCCGCGCGGCTCGCGGGCGCCTGTACCCAGTTCCCATGCAGCCTGCGGCTCGCCTTGACCGCGGAGATGAACGCAGCCGCATCCTTGAGCTGCGGGCGGCAGAGATAGACGCGCTCTCCTACGATAAGGGCCTTTCTGGGCGCTGGCATAATCCGATTTTAGCAAGCGGGTGTTTTTCCCGATGAGCAAGTGGGTCGAAGGTAAGGTTGCAGGGAAGCGTCAATGGTCCGACCGGCTGTATTCGCTCGAGGTCGCCGCACCTGACGTTAGCTTCGTCGCAGGCCAGTTCGCGCGTCTCGCGCTTCCCGCACCGCTGGGCGCGAAGGAACCGATGCTGGGTCGGCCCTATTCCTTCGTCAATCCGCCCGAAAGCACGCCCCACGAGTTCTATTTCAACGTCCTTCCGGAAGGTCCGCTCTCTCCGCGGCTCGCCGCTCTCGAACCGGGGGATCCGATATGGCTGCTCGAGCGGGCAAACGGTTTTTTCAGCATGCCAGAGGTACCAGACGCCGCGGCGCTGTGGTGCCTGGCCACGGGCACCGGCCTGGGCCCTTTTCTGTCGATCCTGCGTACCGACGAGCCCTGGGAAAAATTCGAGCGAATCGTGCTCGTGCATGCGGTTCGCTACTCCAGTGATCTCTCCTATGCCGACACGATCGGGCGGATCTCGGCGCAGAGAGCGGGGAGGTTCGGCTTCGTTCCATTCGTCAGCCGTGAATCCCACCGTGGCGCGATCCGGGGGCGCATCCCGGAAGCCATCGGCGACGGCAGGCTGGAAGCTCAGGCCGGTGTCCCTCTTACTGCAGAGAACGCGCACGCGATGCTGTGCGGCAATCCGGAGATGGTTCGCGATACGCAAAGCGTGCTGGAGCACCGTGGCATGCGCCGCCACCGGCGGCGCGAGCCCGGCCACGTAACACTGGAAACCTATTGGTGAAACTAGTCGTCAGCGCTTCACCGCAAGCAGCTCCACATCGAAGATCAACGTAGCATCCGGCGGAATGACACCTCCGGCGCCACGGCTGCCATACGCCATGTTCGACGGAATGATCAGCGTGCGCTGGCCGCCGACCTTCATTCCGGCAACGCCTTCGTCCCAACCGCGGATGACGCGGCCCTGGCCGAGAGGAAATTCGAACGGCACCTGCTTATCGCGCGACGAATCGAATTTCGCGCCCTTTTGCCCGGGCGCCGCGGGATCATAAAGCCAGCCCGTGTAGTGGACAACCACGAGAGCGCCTTTGGTTGCTTCAGCGCCGTCTCCCGCTTTTACGTCGAGCTTTTGCAGTTCAGTCACTTTGGCATCCGTCTTGCTTGAAAGGGGTGGAGGGGAGGCCGCCGGCTGCGCCAGCGCAGAAATGCCTGTAGCAAATGCCAAGGCCGCAACCCCGGCGATAAACCAGTTGTGGTGCATAAGAGTGTTTATTCTGGCCACCTCGACCTCTCGACATTGCGCCGCGAATTTGGGCGCGGCGCAGATTTGAAAGATACAAATGGTACGCTAATCTTTCCGGTTTTTGCGCTCGATGCGATTTTCCGCTATAAGTTGCTCTCCTGTAGCCGCGCCAGAAACTGTTTAATGGAGTACGCATGACCACGATTACCGGCGCTGGCAATGGTCCAGGCAACCGCCGGCAGCCGCCGTCGATGAAAACCATGTTCGCATTTCTCACACCGCAGGCAAAAGACTCGGGCGACCCCCTGCAGCACCCCAAGGCGGCCGCGGCGTGGCTGCGACAGTTGCCCGCGCTGGACGTGATCGGCAGGCAGCAGCAGGTGATTCGCGCGCTGGACGATATGCGGCTTGCGCAGCGTCCGATCGATGTGAACCGCATCACCGCGATCGAATTCGTCGACGCGGCGCTCGGCGCGGACCGGCGCCAGCTCATCAAGCAATACATCGAGAATGCAGAGGGCGCGCCGAAGCTTGCCGACCGCATCTGGCATGCGCTGTGGGAGATGAGCCAGTCGTTCAAGCTCGCCTATCAGGTGGCGCTCGAAACCGCCGCGCCGGAAGCCTCCAACGCGCGCTGGCGCGCCATGCTGCCGTTGCTCTTCGTGCGCCTGGTGCATTTTCATGGAACCGACGCCAAGCTCCGCGTGTTCAAGTACGAGCACTGGATACCGGCCAAGTGGATGGAGCTGCATCATTTGTATCTGCGATCCTGCGAAATGCAATGCGACCGGCAACCGATGGCGCTGCCCGCGGCGGGCGCCGCCGCTCAGCCGTGGTCGGTCGAGCAGGAATATCTCTACGTCCTGCTCGTTCACCAGCTCAACACGGGGAACTTGAGCCCTACGGAGATCGACTGGGCGAGCTCTCAACTACGCGCCTGGAGCCGCCGATTGTCGCTTGAGCAGATACCCAAGACCCTCGAAGGTTTTTTTGTCGACCTCGCCGGTAGAGAAGGCCTGGTTCGACGCACCGGCAACGATCGCGGATCGATGTTGCGCTATCTCGATACGACGCCGCTCGCCGACGGAATGGATCGCGCAATAGGCGCGCTCCGCGATGCGGAGATGACCGATCAGGGTCCGATCGCCGCGATCAACCAGCAGCGGCTGGCGGTCCTGCGCAAGATCCAGCCGTCGATGTCGCCTTCGTCGCACATGGACCTGCGGCGCGATCCGCGAGTCACGGTCGCCGTCTCGGCGCGCGTGCGCATCGGGCTCTCGCGCATCTGCCAGGATCTCAACGCGAAGGCCGCTGAGAGCGGACCGGATGCCAGCAGCACCGAGCAAATCGAGGTCTATCCGGTCGCGGGCGCGCCGCGCGCCAAGCGCAAGCCCGCCGCGGAAGACGACTCGCTGGCTGCGAGCCTTTCGTCGTGGAGCGACCCGATGTGGGAAGTGAAGGACCGCAGCGTCGCCGGCCTTCGCATCGCGGCCACCGGCGGCATCGGACAAAGCCTTACCCTTGGGGCGCTGGTGGCGGTACGGCAATCGGACGCCGATTCGTGGCTGCTCGGGGTCGTACGGCGTCTGAACAAGGTGTCGAACGAGGAAGTCGAAGCCGGCGTAAACATCATCGCCGAGCGCATGGTCGCGGTCACGCTGGCGGCGAAGCGCCGCGCACACGAGGAAATGGGCTATGTCGTCAACGGTTTCGACATGTCGACCATGGGAGAGCGTTTCGAGGGCTTGTATCTGCCGCCGCCCTCGCGTCCCGACAAGCCGCTGACCATGAAAACGGTGATCGTGCCTACGTCCGAATACGCGGAAGGCCGCAACGTCATCCTCACGACCGCGCACTCGGTTTACACCGTGTCGCTGCGTCACCTCGTCGAGCAGCGGCCGGATTGGAGTTGGGCCACGATCCAGATCGTCGAAAAGAAAGCGCGAGAGGAGTAGCTAGGGGAATTGCGAGTGCGGCGCGAGCCACCGGCCGCGGGACCCGCGAAGTGGGATCGACGGGGAATTGCGAGTCGCGGCAGGAGGCCGACGACGCAACGGTAAGTATTTCGTTGAACGACCGGAGGCCGAAGCGCGAGCCACCGGCCGTCATCGTAGCTTGCGAAGCGGATCGGATCGCAAGATAGTCTCAGTCCAGCGGCCTGAATTTCAGGGTGAGGTTACGCCGGAACAGGTCGGCCGACTTCGGTTGGGGCAGCGGCGAAGCCCTGATAATCGCACGCTGAACCGCGTCGTCGTAGGCGCGCACGCCGCTCGATTTCCTGAGCGTCGCGTCGATGATCTCCCCGGTCGGCAGCTGCACCACATCGAAGATCGCCTCGGGATTGCCGGCGATGTCCGGCGGCACCACGACCAACGCCCTGATCTTCGCCTGGATCTGCCGCACGTAATCCTCGTTGGCCTTCGCCAGCGTGGCTTCCGCGGCTTGAGCGACGACCCGCCGCTCGCGCTCGGCCTGCGCCTTGAGCGCGTCCGCTTCGCGCGCCTGGCGCTCTCTCACTTCGGCAAGCCGCTTCTCTTCGGTCTTCTTCTTGTCGGCATCGCGTTTGTCGGCTTCGCGCTTGTCGGCTTCGCGCTTGTCCTTCTCCATCTTGTCGCGCTCGAGCTGAGCCAGCCTCTTTCGCTCAGCTTCGGCCTTCTCCCTCAAGGCGATTTCCGCCTTGGTCGGCTGCGGAGGCTCGACCTTGGGGGGCGGCTTGGGAGGCTCAGGCTGGGGTTTCGGAGGCTCCGGCTTCGGAGGCTCCGGCGTGGGGGGCTGCGGCTCGGGAGGCTTGGCTTTCGGCTCGACCTTCTCCGGCGGGGGAGGCCCGTACAGCTCGACGCTCACCGCCTCGGGCTTGCGGTTCTGCCACGTCACGTTGAAGACCAGAAAAACGATGAAGGCGAGGTGAATCGCCACCGCAAGAATCGCGGCAATCCATTTGCCCGTCGACCATCGAGCGTCAGAACGCGACGGACGCATCGGTCAGCCGGACTTGGGTTGCGCCATCAGCCCAACGTTGCGCACGCCGTTGGTCTGCAGGAAATCGATCACCTCGATCACATCCTTGTAAGGCAGCGAGCCCCGCGCAAAGATCACGATCGGTTGGTCGGGCCTGTTCGCCTGCCTGTCCCTGATTCGGGCAATCAGATCGTCGCGGGAAATTCGTTGCGGAGGAGCAACGCCGTCGCGCAGCGACAAGCTGCGATCGGGATTGATCGTGATCTCCAACGGCGCCACGGGCGTCGTGAGTCTGCTTCCGACGGTGGGCAATTGGATCTCGCCCGGTGTGATGAGCGGCGCGGTGATCATGAATATCACCAGCAGCACCAGCATCACGTCGATGTAGGGAACGACGTTGATCTGATTTATGGATTTGCGCGGACGTCTCATCGCTCGCCGTCATCCCTGACGCTGCAGAATATTCGAGAACTCCTCGATGAACGTCTCGAAGCGGGTCGCCAGGCGGTCGACGTCGTGCGTGTAGCGGTTGTACGCGACCA
The DNA here is from genome assembly GCA_963745385.1 of uncultured beta proteobacterium. GTDB lineage: Bacteria > Pseudomonadota > Gammaproteobacteria > Burkholderiales > Casimicrobiaceae > PALSA-1003. The sequence continues at coordinate 44,008 of CAVUXI010000024.1, read as the reverse complement.
CCGCGGGAATCGCGGCAAACAGACCGATCGCCGTTGCGATCAACGCTTCCGCGATGCCCGGCGCGACTTGCGCAAGCGTTGCCTGGCTGACGTTGGAAAGGCCGCGAAATGCATTCATGATTCCCCACACCGTTCCGAACAGGCCGATATAAGGGCTGACCGAGCCGACCGTGGCGAGGCCTGCCAGGTTGGCCTCGAGGGCGTCGATCTCACGCTGATAGGTGGCGCGCATCGCCCGACGCGCGCTGTCCATCGTCGCTGCCGACGACGACCCCTGCTTGCGATGCTTCGCGTACTCGCGAAAACCCGCGGTGAAGATACGCTCCATCGCACCCGCGTCGCGGCTTTGGGTCGCCCGCTGGAACAGCGCGTTGAGATCGCCGCCCTTCCAGAATTCGTCCTCGAATGCATCGGCGCTGCGGGCTGCCCGCTTTAGCGCGAACATCTTGAGGAAGATCTGCCACCACGACCACAGCGACAGAAGGAGGAGCAGCGCCATCACCGCCTGCACGACCACGCTGGCGTTGGCGACCATGGCGATGAACGACAGATCGGGATGCAGATTCAACCGTAAGTCTCCATTTGCGCGAGCAAGCTCGCGGGAATGCGGGTCGGCCGCCACGTGAGCGGGTTGACGCAGGCCAGCGAGACGCGCGCGCTCGCGATCAAATCACTGCCTCGGAGAACGTCCTGCGCGAGGACGAGGCGGGCGCCGCCGCGCTCGACCGGGCTCAGCGTCGCGTCCAGCGCGTCGTACAGGCGCGCCGGCAGCCGGTAGTCGATCTCCAGCCGGTTGACCACGAATACCGCTTTATGTTCGCGCTCGAGCGCCGCCACGGTTACGCCCATCGTCGCGAGCCATTCCGTGCGTGCGCGCTCAAGGTAGCGCAAGTAGCTCGCGTAATACACCGCGCCCGCCGCGTCGGTGTCCTCATAGTAAACGCGTACCGGCCAGTGGAAGGGTTGCGGCAGCGCCGCTCGGCGCGGGCGGCTCACTCCGCAAAGAGCTCGCCGGGAGCTGACTTGGGAGCGAGCCCGAAGTGGCGATACGAAAGGACGGTGGCGATTCGGCCGCGGTTGGTACGCTGGAGGAAACCCTGCTGGATCAAAAATGGCTCGAGGACGTCCTCGATGGTGTCGCGTTCCTCGCCGATGGCCGCCGCAAGATTGTCGATGCCCACGGGGCCTCCGTCGAACTTGTCGAGCACGCATCGCAGCAGCTTGCGGTCCATGACGTCGAGCCCCGACGCGTCGACGTCGAGCATCTTCAGCGCCTCGTCGGCCACGGGTCGCGTGATCTTGCCTGCCGCGCGAACCTCGGCGTAGTCGCGCACCCGGCGCAAAAGGCGATTGGCGATGCGCGGCGTTCCGCGCGATCGGCGCGCAATCTCCACTGCGCCTTCGTGATCCATCGGAATGTTCAGCAACCGGGCCGATCGTGTAACGATCCGGGTGAGCTCGTCCGCCGTGTAGAACTCCAGGCGCGCGACAATGCCGAAGCGGTCGCGCAGCGGGTTGGTGAGCATCCCCGCGCGGGTGGTGGCGCCGACCAGCGTGAAAGGCGGAAGGTCGAGCTTCACGCTGCGCGCTGCCGGCCCTTCGCCGATCATGATGTCGAGCTTGAAATCCTCGAGCGCGGGATAGAGGATTTCCTCGACTACCGGCGACAGCCTGTGGATCTCGTCGATGAAAAGGACGTCGTTGGGCTCGAGATTGGTCAGCAGCGCGGCGAGGTCGCCGGCGCGCTCGAGCACTGGTCCCGAGGTCTGGCGAAGATTGACTCCGAGCTCGTGGGCGATGATGTGCGAGAGCGTGGTCTTACCCAGGCCGGGCGGACCGAAAAGCAGCACATGATCGAGCGACTCCTTTCGCTTTCGTGCCGCTTCGATGAAGATCGAAAGCTGCCCGCGAATCTTCTCCTGCCCGACGTATTCGTCGAGCGCGCGCGGGCGCAACGTGCGCTCGACGACCTCTTCCTGCGGGCTCGAAGGCGCTGCGGCGATCAGGCGATCGGTTTCAATCATCGCTTCGTGGCTTCGATCATTGCTTCATTCTCTCACGCCTTCGCCAGCAACTTCAGCGACTGGCGTATGCCGTCTCCCACCGAGATGCCTTCCGGCAATTGCTTCACTGCGTTTGTCGCTTCCTTGTCGCTGTAGCCCAGCGAGATCAACGCGTGGAGCACGTCCGAAGCGACGGGAGGCGCGCGGTGCACGTCGACGGCGGTCGTGACTTCGACACCGAGCTTGTCCTTGAGCTCGAGTAGCAGGCGCTCGGCGGTCTTCTTGCCTATCCCCGGTATTCGCGTGAGGCGGCCCGCCTCCTGCATGGTGACGGCCTGTGCGAGCTCCGCAACCGAGAGTCCCGACAGGACCGATAGCGCGGTGCGCGCGCCGACACCACTGATCTTGATGAGCTGACGGAAGGCGCGCCGTTCGTTTTCGGACCCGAAGCCGAACAGCAGGTGTGCGTCCTCGCGCACCACCAGGTGCGTGAACAGCACGACCTTGTCCCCCAGATTGGGCAGGTTGTAGAACGTGCTCATCGGCACGTCGACCTCGTAGGCGACGCCCGCAACATCGAGCAGGATCTGCGGTGGATTCTTCTCGACCAGCGTTCCCGACAAGCGGCCGATCACGACGCGAGCTCGAGCACGACTACGGCGGTTGCTTGACCTGCAGGCATGGACGCAAATTATCGCATGGAGCCTGTTCGCGAGCGGCCGCGATCGTCCGCAAGCAAGTACTCGAAATGCCTCGCGACGTCGTAGAGCGAGCGCAATACCAGGAGATTCCTGGCGAGCAGCGCATCGCTGGGCGGATGCAGATCGGGAACCATGATCGGCGTCATCCCCGCCGCGAACGCCGCGATGACGCCGGGCTCCGAATCCTCCAGAACGACGCAGCCGGACCGCGCAGCGCCGAGCCGGTCTGCCGCAGCGATGAAGATGTCCGGCGCGGGCTTGCCCTGCGCGACCTCGTCACCGCCGACGAGCGCGTCGAAGCGGTGCAGCAGGTCCGTCCGGGTGAGCTTCGCCTGCGCGCGCTCCCGCCGTGTCGATGTCGCGACAGCTTTGGGGATACCGTGCGCATCGAGAAGGTCGAGCAGCTCGTCGAGCCCCGACTTGCGCGCGATGGGCTCGGCGGTCGAAATCGCGTCGTAGCTTTTGGCCCACGCTGCCATCAACGATTCCGCGCGCTGCTCGTTTCCATAGTGGCTCGCGAGGAGCGCGACGCAGTCGGTCCGGTTGCGGCCGATCATGGCACGGCAAAGCGAGAGATCGAAGCCGGAGTCGTGCGCGGCCGCGACGGCCTCCCAGGCGCGCTGCCCGACCGATTCGGTGTCGAGCATCAGTCCGTCCATGTCGAAAATGACCGCCGCCGGGACTCTCGCCATTCCCAAGCTTCCTACAGGAGCCGACCGCGCCGCATCCGGTAGCCGCCTTCGCGCAATCCGCCCATGCCTTCTCTGCCATGGGCGTGGCAGATCGCGCACGCAAGGGCATCCGCGGCGTCGGCCGATGGCGCGGCGGAGAGCGCAAGCAGGCGCCGGACCATGTCCTGCACTTGCTCCTTGGCAGCCTTGCCATGGCCCACAACCGCCTGCTTCACCTGCAGCGCGGTGTATTCGGTCACCGGAAGGTCGGCGAGCACCGCCGCGGAAATCGCCGCGCCGCGCGCCTGACCGAGAAGCAGTGTCGAGTTCGGATTGACGTTGACGAACACCTTCTCGACGGCGACTTCGGTGGGCTGGTGCGCCGCAATCACGCTCGAGAGGTCGCGCAGGATCATCGCGATCCTGTCGGGCAGAGTGCCGTCGGCGTTGCTGCGAATGCATCCGCTGGTGACATAGGTGAGCTTGCCGCCGACGCATACGATCAGACCGAAGCCGGTGATGCGAAGGCCGGGATCGATGCCGAGGATGCGCCGCACGCTCACGGTGCCGGCCCGCGCAGCGTGGGTGCCGTCACGCTTCCTCGATGAGGGCGGTCGTGTAGACATCCTGCACGTCGTCGATCGCTTCGAGTGCGTCGAGCAGCTTCTGCATTCTGGCGGCAGCGTCTCCCGCCAGCGCGACTTCCGCTGCGGGCTTCATGGTCAGCTCGGCGAACTCGGGTTTGAGACCTGACTTGCCGAGCGCATCCTTGACGGCGACGAAATCGTGGGGCGAAGTCAGCACCTCGATCGACCCGTCGGCGTTGTCGATGACGTCCTCTGCTCCCGCGTCGAGCGCGGCATCCATCAGCCTGCCCTCGTCGACGCCCGGGGCAAACACAAGTTGACCGCAGTGCTTGAACAGAAACGCCACGGATCCCGCCGTTCCCAGGTTGCCGCCGTTCTTTGAAAACGCGTGCCGGATATCGGCGACGGTTCTCGTCCGGTTGTCGGTCAGGCAGTCGACGATGACCGCCGCGCCGTTGATGCCGTACCCCTCGTATCGGATCTCATCGTAGCTGACATCCTCGAGCTCGCCCGCGCCGCGCTTGATCGCCCGCTCGACGGTGTCCTTGGGCATGTTGTTGTCCATCGCCTTGTCCACCGCCAGGCGCAGCCGCGGATTGGTCGACACGTCGCTCCCGCCGAGCTTGGCGGCGACGGTGATTTCCCTGATGAGGCGCGTGAAAATCTTGCCGCGCTTGGCGTCGGTCGCGGCCTTCTTGTGCTTGATGTTCGCCCACTTGCTATGGCCGGCCATGTGATGAATAAGAGCGCGACTGTGACGCGCTCGATTATACGCGGCGCATCGGCGACTGCCGAAGCGACGCAGTTTCGCCCGAGGTGCCTCGCACGTGCGGGCGGCCCCCGCTCTTCCCGGCGCATTGCCGGATGATGCCTGCCCGGCAACAGGGCCTTGCAGCGGTGCGCCTACAACAGCTGCTGCTGCTTGAGGAATTGCGCGAGGAGCTTGAGCCGCACCTCGCTGTCGTTGATTTCGAGCATGCCTTGCTTGATCGGCAGCGGCAGCGGCAGAAGCTCGGCGAGGCGGTAGCCGACCCACGATGCGTCGCCCATCGCAAGCTCCGCGGAGAAATGCTCCGCGCCTACGCGCTCGATCATCAGTGCGAGCAGCTCCGCGAGCGGCCGGTGCGCTTCCGGCAGCGCAAGCGCCGGCTCGGCGTTGAGAAGTGTCACCGAGCCGACGACCAGCCCATCGCTTGCGACGGTGTGCGAGTGCACCTGAAAACGCGTGCCGCCCGCCGTCTTCAGATGCAGGATGCCGAGCTGCGGCATTTCCCACGAGGTGATGCGAGCCAGCGTCCCGATTGGCGCGAACTCGGGAGGACGCCCCCGCTGAGCGACCTCTTCCCCCCGCGTGAGCAGGCACACGCCAAAAGGCTTGTCGTCCTTGAGGCACGCTTTGGTCATCTCGATGTAGCGCTGCTCGAACACCTTGAGCGGCAACACGCCGTCCGGAAAGAGCACCGTCTTCAGCGGAAACAGCGGCAGCGTGATCGGCGTGCGCGATGCAGCGCCGCGCAGAATCGAGAACATCGGTCTGGCGAGGAGACGCCGCTTGGATCTACGCCCGTTCGACGGAGGGCGAGGCGGCGCGCGCGGCTCCCCAGCGAGGCCCGAGCGCGTGCCTGACGTCGAGTTGATCGAGGATTCTCGCGACGATGAAGTCGACGAGGTCGCCGATCGACTGCGGGTGACCGTAGAACCCGGGCGCAGGCGGCAGAATCACCGCTCCGGCGCGAGAGAGCTTGAGCATGTTCTCCAGATGGATCGCCGACAGCGGCGTTTCGCGCGGCACCAGAATCAGGGGCCGCTTCTCCTTGAGCATGACATCGGCTGCGCGCTCGATCAGATTGTCGGCGAGTCCCGCAGCGAGAGCGCCCAGCGTACCCATGCTGCACGGGCAGATCGCCATCGCATCGGCAGGGTTGGAGCCGGAAGCCACGGGCGCGAGCCAGTCTTCGCGGCCGAACACGGTGAGCTGGCCCGGCTTGGCAGAGAAGCGCTCCGCAAAATACGCCGCCGCGGCGGCCGGCTGCGTCGGCAGCGTGAGTTCGAGCTCCTGCTTCGCCACGATTTGCGCCGCCGGCGAATAGAGCAGCTGCACGCGCGTTCCGGCGGAGAGCAGGCACTCCAGGAGCCGGATTCCGTAAGGCATTCCTGACGCGCCGGTCAGCGCGAGCGTGACGGTTTTCTGTGAGGTCATCGCATCATTTTATCCGAATGTCCCTGACAGCCGTCAGTCGGCGCCCGTTTACGAAGGAAGCTGGCGGTGGCGCGTCAGCACCTGGTACTTGCCGCCAAAAGCCTGCGCGAGGCGCTCCACGAAGTACACCGAGCGGTGCCGTCCGCCGGTGCAGCCGACCGCAACGGTAAGGTAATTGCGGTTGTCGCGCGCATAATCGGGAAGCCAGCTCGCGACAAAGTGATGGATGTCGGAGTACATGCGTTCGACGTCCGGGTGACGTTCGAGGTAGGCGACAACCGCCGCGTCCCTGCCGGTGAGCGGCGCGAGGGCGGGCTCGTAATGCGGATTGGGAAGACAGCGCACGTCGAAGACGAGATCGGCGTCGAGGGGGACGCCGTGCTTGAAGCCGAAGGATTGAAACAGCAACGTGAGCTTCGACGCGTCGACGCTGACGAAATCCTTGATCCATGAGCGCAGCGCGGCGGCGGAGATTTCGCTGGTATCGAAGCTGTAGCCCTGGCGCATGTCGGCGAGCCGATCGCGCTCGAGCTCGATCGCTTCCGTGAGGGTGCGCTCCTCGCTCGAGAACGGGTGCCGCCGCCGCGTCTCGGAAAAGCGCTTGACCAGCGTCTCGGTCTTGGCGTCGAGATAAAGAAAGCGCACTTTCCAGCCGCGCTCGCGCGCCCGTGCGATGGCCTCCGAGAGCCCGGCAAGACCGGGCTCGGTTTTCACGTCGAGCACGACTGCGACGTGCTCTTGCCGCGCGGCTTCGAGATGCGAGAGCAGGCCTGAAAGCTGCGACAGCGGCAGGTTCGACACTGCGTAGTACCCGCTGTCCTCGAGCGCCGCCAGCGCCACGCTCTTGCCCGATCCTGAGACGCCTCCTATCAGGAGCAGGTCCATGCGATATCGTCTTGACGCCGCGACCGCGCGGCAAATGCGGTTGCGATCGCGTCGGTTGCGCTCGCGGGTAGGTGAAACCGGAGTGTGCGCACCAGGTGCATCAGGGCTCCAAGGATCGCGAACAGTCGAGCTCTAAGTCCGGCGCGAAGGCGTCGCGCCTTCAGCCTCCGTCTTCCATGAGCTTTTGCTGCCTCTCTATGAATTCCTTGGTGCTGTCGATGCCGCGCTGATTGAGCACGAAGTTTCGCACGGCCGCTTCGACCAGTACGGCCAGATTCCTGCCTGCGGCGACCGGTATCGTCACCTTGCGAATCGGCACGCCGAGAATTTCCTGATAGGTCGCGCTCACCTGCAGCCGGTCCAGCTCGGAGAATTGTTCGTTGCTGTGGTCTTCGAGGTGCACCATGAGCTTCAGGAGCTTGCGCGGCCGGACCGCGGTCTCGCCGAAGATGGTCCGGATGTTCAGCACGCCGATGCCTCGGACTTCCAGAAAGTCCTTCAGCACGGCGGGGCAGCGGCCCTCGAGCGTGTCCGGCGAGATGCGGTAGAGCTCGACGATGTCGTCGGCGACCAGCCCGTTGCCGCGCGAGATGAGCTCCAGGGCAAGCTCGCTCTTGCCTATCGCCGATGCGCCGGTGATGAGCACGCCCATCTCCAGGACGTCGAGAAACACCCCGTGCAGCGAGGTCGATTCCGCGAGGACGCGGGACAGATAAAGGCGAATGACGTCGACGATGTGAGGAGACGGTTGCGGCGAGGTGAACAAGGCGACGTGGTGCTTGTTGCAGAGGTCCAGAAGGTGCGCCGGAACGTCCTCGCCGTTGGCGACGATGATCGCGACGAGCTCGGTGGTGAAAAGTCGGGTGGTCGCGGCATTGAGCGCGTCTTCCGGCAACGCGCGAAGATGAGCGGCTTCGGCGGCGCCGATCAGCTGGACGCGAAACGGATGGATGAAATTCATGTGCCCGACCTGGCCGATGGTGGGCTTGAGCGACGACTCTCCGGTCAGGACGCGGCTTCCTCCCTGGCGCCCCGAAAGCCAGACGAGGCCGAGTCGATCGTGATTGTCGGCGAAGACGCGCTCGACGCTGACCTGGCGGATCGCTCCGCTTTCGCTGCTCTCGCTCATCGCATATCCGGCGACCAGCTCGAGAACAGTCGGTGAATGCCCGACGCATCCGAAGCGTTCGCGACACGATCGCGGAACGATTTCTCGCTGAACATTTGCGCGAGCTCGGACAGAAGCTGAAGATGCTCTTCCGTCGCCTGCTCGGGGACGAGCAGCACGAACACCTGCTCGACGGGACGCCCATCGGGCGAATCGAAAGGTATGGGCTGCAGCGGGCGCACGAAGGCGCCCATCGCGTGCTTGAGGCCTTTGATGCGTCCGTGCGGAATCGCGATTCCCTGGCCGAGGCCCGTCGATCCGAGCCGCTCGCGCGCGAAAAGGCTGTCGAAGACGACGCTGCGCGCAATCTGCGCGTGTTCCTCGAAGAGTTGACCGATCTGCTCGAACAAGCGCTTTTTGCTGGTCGCCTCGATGTCGAGAGCGATATTCGCCTCGGGCAGCAACTCCGCGATGTGGTTCATGGCAGGTGTCGGGGCGGGCGTCGGGTGCGGCTTCGCCGCACTTCGGCTTCGGTTGCCGCTAACGCGTGCGAGCCTTCGGCGGGGCAGCGGGGTCGGCTGCCCGCTTCACCGCCGCGGGTTCATGGCGATTCCCATTGCGCTTTTCCTTGTACCGCAACACCTGCCGGTCGAGCTTATCAGCCAACGCATCGATTGCGGCATACATGTCCGCATCGACACACTCGGCGTGGATGTCCTTGCCGCTGATGTGAAGATTGGCGGTCACCTGCTGCCTGAGCTTGTCGACGGAAAGCACCACGTTGACGTCGATCACATGATCGAAATGACGCGTAACGCGCTCGAGCTTCGCATTGACATAGTCGCGTATCGACGGCGTGATCGTGAGATGGTGACCGGTCAAGTTCAGGTTCATCCAGCGGCCTCCTTGTTTTGGCTGGGGTTGCGGATCAGATCGCCTTTCGCAGATTCACCGGCGGAATTTGCAACGCCTCGCGATACTTGGCGATCGTACGTCTGGCAACGACGATGCCCTGGTCGCCAAGAAGGTCCGCGATGCGGCTGTCGGTCAGCGGCGTCGCGGGATCCTCTGCGCCGATCAGCTGCTTGATGAGCGCGCGGATCGCTGTCGCCGACGCCGCGCCTCCGGTATCGGTTGCGACGTGGCTTCCGAAAAAATACTTGAGCTCGTAGGTTCCGCGCGGAGTTAGCATGTACTTCTGCGTAGTGACGCGGGAGATGGTCGATTCGTGCAGACTCAGGATCTCCGCAATCTCCCGCAGCACCATCGGCCGCATCGCCACGTCGCCGTGATCGAAGAAATGGCGCTGTCGGTCGACGATCGCCTGCGAAACGCGCAGGATGGTCTCGAAGCGCTGCTGCACGTTGCGTATCAGCCACTTCGCCTCCTGCAGCTGCGCGGCGAGCTGCTGGTTGGAAGACTCCCGGTTGCGCGTCAGGATGTCGGCATAGATGCGGTTGAGGCGGAGCTTCGGCATCGCCGCCTCGTTGAGCGCTGCCTGCCAACGGCCGCGTAGTTTTCTTACGACCACGTCCGGGATGACATAGTTCGCTTCGGTGCTCGAGAAGCCGCTGCCAGGACGCGGGTTGAGACTGGTGATCAGCGAGCGCACGCCGCGAAATCCGACGTCGTCGAGATGCAGCAGGCGCTTGAGCTTACCGAAGTCCCGCGCCGCGAGGAGCGGAAGGTGACTCTCGACAAGCTTGAGCGCTTCGGCCAGATACGGGGTGGATTTCGGCAGTGCCTTGAGTTGGAGCCCGAGACATTCCGCCGCATCGCGCGCTCCCACGCCCGCGGGCTCCATGTTCTGCAAGCGGCGCAAGGCAATCGAAATTTCGTCGGCGTCGATCTCGATCTCGTCGGGGAACAATTCGAGCAATTCCTCGAGAGTCGTCTTCAGATAACCGTCGTCGTCGAGCGCATCGATGAGAGCCGACACGATCTGGCGGTCGCGCAGGGGAAGGTTGCACAGGGCGAGTTGCGAATTGAGGTGATCGCGCAGAGAGCTTGCCGCAACCTGCTGCGGAGAGAAGTTTTCGTCGTCGTCGTCGCTCGACGCCGACCCCCAGTCGCGGTCCCCGCCCGCCGACGCCATCAGATCGAAATCGTTGCTGGCCGACTCTTCGCGGCCCTCGGCGGGAGAATCCGAGTTGGTGGGCGCCGTCACCACCGACTGCAGAAATTCGGGCGGGGGCGCCGTGTTTTCCTCGTCGTCGGCCTTTTCGAGCAGCGGGTTTTCCTGGAGCAGGCGCTCGACCTCGGCATTGAGCTCGAGCGTGGATAGCTGTAGCAGACGAATTGACTGCTGCAGCTGCGGGGTCAGCGTGAGGTGCTGCGAGAGCTTGAGCTGTAGTGTCGGTTTCACGGTCGCGTTGCGCCCCACTGCGCGCTCGGGATCGACATCCCCGGTCTGCTGTCGGGCGTACGCCATTGTACTGTGTCGGGGTTCTGCAAGGGTATCCGCAGATGTCGATTTGCCGGCGCGGCTGCGACCCAAAAATCCGGTCGCGGCCGATCGAGAATCGAGCGGAACGCGCGGATCGATCGCCGCCGCCCCGACACCGCGGCTTTAGAGCCTGAAATGCTCCCCGAGGTAGACCTTGCGGACGTTCTCGTCGTACACGATCTCGTCGGGCGTTCCCGATGCGAGCACCCGTCCCTCGTTGATGATGAATGCGCGGTCGCAGATGCCAAGGGTCTCGCGGACGTTGTGATCGGTGATCATCACGCCGATCTCCCGCTCCTTGAGAAAGCCGATGATCTTCTGGATGTCGAGCACGGCTATCGGGTCGATTCCCGCGAACGGCTCGTCGAGCAGAATGAATCGCGGGCGCGTCGCGAGCGCGCGTGCGATTTCGACTCGCCTGCGCTCTCCGCCGGACAGGCTTACCGCGGACGCGTCGCGCAGATGCGATATGGACAGATCCTCGAGAAGGGCGTCGAGGCGATTGGCGATCTCGTCGGTGTCGATCCCCTGCAGCTCGAGGATCGCCTGCACGTTCTCCGCGACCGAGAGCTTGCGGAAAATCGATGCTTCCTGCGGCAGGTAGGACAGCCCGAGCCGCGCCCTCACGTGAATGGGCATGCGGGTGAGGTCCTTGCCGTCGAGCTCGATCGTGCCGCCATCGGTGGCGACCAGCCCCACGATCATGTAAAAGCAGGTCGTCTTGCCCGCGCCGTTGGGTCCGAGCAGACCGACAACTTCGCCGCTGTCGACAGAAAGCGATACATCGTGCACGACGATGCGCGATTTGTAGCGCTTGTTGAGCTTCGCGACCGACAGCGTGCTCATCGCGCGACCGCGGGCCCGCTCAATCCGATTTCTCTTTGAGAGTGGCTTCGGGTTTGAGCGGCAAGGGTACGTTGGGCGCCGGCGCGGTGGATTTTGCATCCTTCGCGTTTTTGCCGTCCTTCGCGTCCTTGTCCTTGGGTTGCGGTTGAAAAACCCCGCGTACGCGCGAGCCGAGCGGCGTATCGGTGGGATTGGTCGTCGTGGTGTCCGGGCGGCCCTCCGCCTTGAACACGTCGGTGTCCGCGTTGTACGAAATATAGTTGCTGCGTATCTCGTCACCGGTTCTTTTCAGAAGCGCGCGATCGAACAGCTCGACAAAGCGTTTGCTGCCGTCATACACGACGCGCTGGGCGAATCCCTCGTTGTACTGGTCGCTGTCGTCGCGCTTCTCCCGGAAGGTCACCGGATTGCCGTATGCCGTCGCCGACAGCGTGTTGTCCGAATTCTGATGAAAGACGATGCGATCGGCATGGATGGTGAGCGTGCCCTGGGTGACCACGACATTGCCGACCAGCTCGCCGCCCTTGGTGCCGAAATCGGCGCCCGCCGTGTTCCCGTTGAAGAAGATGGGTTTGTCGCGGTCCGCTTTCTCGGCGAATGTGCCGGGCGAAACGAACGCGAGCGCGAGCGCCGCCGCGGCAAGCGCATCGCGCAACCGCGGCATTCGACGATAACTTGAACGGTTCTGCATGACTATTTCTGCGGTTGCAGGTGCCCGCTGACACGGGAATCGAGCTTGATCGTCTTGGCCTTGTTGTCGATTTGCATTCCTGTGGCATTGATTATCCCACGCGAGTCGGTGATCGTCACCGGCTTGTCGGTCTCGATCTTGTCTTCTTGCGGGATCACGTGCAGGAACTCGCTTTCGATGGTCATCGGGCCGTCGTGCGCATCGGCGGCCGCCGCGTCGCGCACGGCCTTGACCTTGCCCTTGAAATACGCGTGCTTCTGGTCCGCAGTCACGTTCGCGAGATTGGAAGTGATCGAAAGCTTCGGCTTGCCGGGGTCGCTCAGCGTGATCAGCGGCGCCTCCAACTCGGTGGTGTCGTCGTCGGGGTAATGGCGCGCCATGTGCGCGCTCAGCGCCTGGCGCACGTTCCCCGTCGCGTCCAGGCTGATCGCCTTGAAATTCTCGATGAAGAGGTCCGGGTCGTGGCGGCCGGATCCGTCGAACGCAGGCGCAGGTCCCTGCACCTGGGCGTTGAGCCAGTAGGTCAATGCGGCGAGCGCGCCGAGCAGCAGCACCGGCGACCAGCCGACCAGTCGATTGAGCCAGCGCGTCATGACTCGAATGCGTCGATGCGTTCCTGCAGCGCGCCGCGCGCGCCAAGCAGCAACTCGCAGATTTCGCGCACCGCCCCGAAACCGCCGTCGGCGCGGGTCACATAGTGCGCGCGCCGCTTGACGACGTCGGGGGCGTGCGGGACGGTTGCCCCCAGCCCGCAGCGTATGATCAGCGGCAGATCGGGCAGATCATCGCCGATGTGCGCGCACTCGTCCGCGGCGACCCCGAGCTCGGCGCGAAGCCGTTCCCACGGCGCGAGCTTGTTCTCGGCGCCGAGAAGGACGTGCTGCACCGACAGGTGGCGCGCGCGCTTGACCACCGCGGGTGCCGAGCTGCCGGTGATCCACGCGACGACGATGCCGGCGTCGTGCAGCATCTTGAGCCCCAGCCCGTCCAGCGTGTAGAAGGCCTTGATCTCGCTCCCGTCATCCGCGTAATAGAGCCTGCCATCGGTGAGCACTCCGTCGACGTCGCAGGATAGGAGCCGGATGCCGCGGGCGCGCCCCAGCAGCTCGGGTGCGACGGGGATCGCAAGGGGATCCGACCGGCTCGCGCTGCTCATACGACCTTGGCGCGAAGGAGATCGTGCAGATGCAGCGCGCCCACCAGCGTCCGCTTGTCGTCGACCACCAGAAGCTGGTTCACCTTCGGCGCGGTTTCCATGAGATCGACACAATCGATGGCGAGGCGGTCGGCCTCGATCGTACGCGGATTGGCGGTCATCAGCTCGCGCACCTGCGTGGCGGAGAAATCGCGCACGCGCGCCACGCATCGGCGGAGGTCCCCGTCGGTGAAAATGCCCGCGACGCTCGCGTCGGGATTGACCACCGCGGTCATGCCCATCCCTTTGCCGCTCATCTCGATGACCGCATCGGCGAGCGTGGCGGTGAGCGGGACCGACGGCACGGCTGCACCCCGCCTCATGACATCGCGGACGTGGGTGAGAAGCTTCCGGCCGAGCATCCCGCCGGGGTGTGCGCGCGCGAAGTCGGCCACCGAAAAGCCGCGGGCGTCGAGGACGGTCAATGCGAGTGCGTCGCCAAGCGCAAGGGTCGCGGTCGTGCTCGCCGTGGGCGCGAGTCCCAACGGGCAGGCCTCGGTGTCGACGCTGGCGTCGAGATGCACATCGGCGGCCAGCGCGAGCGACGATCCCTCGTTGCCGGTGAGCGCGATGAGGCGGGCGCCCTGACGCTTAAGATGGGGAAGGAGCGACACGAGCTCGTCGGTTTCGCCCGAGTTGGAAAGCAGCACGACCACGTCCTCGCGGGTGATCATCCCGAGATCGCCGTGGCTCGCTTCGGCGGCGTGCACGAAAAATGCCGGCGTCCCAGTCGACGCAAGCGTCGCGGCAAGCTTGCGCGCGATATGGCCCGATTTGCCGATGCCGGTCACGACGACGCGGCCGCGACATTCGAGGAGGGCGCGTGCGGCGTCGATGAATGAATTCCCGAGGCGCGCCTCGATTGCGCGAATGGCGGCCGCTTCGGTGGCGAGGACCTCGCGCGCGAGGGCAAGAGCGCGCTCGCTATCGACCTCGCCCCCCGCATGCGGCGCGGGAGATCTGCTCGGCGAAGGCATGAGGCGAGTATAGCGTAGGTCCATCGGCAGGATTCCCCGCGGGGCATGCTACAGTCGGCAGGCGTCTTTAGCAGTCTTTCATTCGATGCCTCATATCCTCCAGGTCATCCTGCTGTTGCTAGCGGCGTCGGTGGTCGTGGTGGTCCTCTGCCGGCTGCTGCGACTCCCGCCTATCCTGGGTTATCTCGTTGTCGGTGTGGCGGTCGGCCCTCATGCGTTCGGATGGGTCCCCGACAACGCCGGCGTGCGCGACCTGGCCGAGTTCGGCATCGTGTTCCTGATGTTCTCGATCGGCCTCGAGTTCAGTCTTCCGCAACTCAAGACCATGCGACGCGCGGTGTTCGGGCTCGGGCTCGCGCAGGTCGCGATAACGACCGGGTTTGCCATGCTCGGGCTGCACATGCTGGGATACGGCTGGCTTGCGGGACTCACGCTCGGCGGCGCGCTGGCGATGAGCTCCACGGCAATCGTGTCCAAGATGCTTTCGGAGAAGAGCGAGCTCAGCTCCGCGCACGGTCGCGACGTGATGGCGATCCTGCTCTTCCAGGATTTGAGCGTCGTCGCGTTCCTCATTGCGATTCCTACGCTGGCGGGAGGCGGCGCGGATCTGTGGAAGGCGCTCGCGCTCGCCGCCGCCAAGGCCGGCGTCGCGCTGACGGTCATCCTGGTGGTCGGTCAGCAGCCGACACGCGCGTGGTTCAACCTGATCGCGCGGCAGCGCTCACCCGAGCTTTTCATGCTCAACGTGCTGCTCGTGACGCTGGGTCTGGCGTCGTTGACCGAGCTCGCCGGGCTTTCGTTCGCACTGGGGGCGTTCCTTGCCGGAATGCTTATCGCGGAGACCGAATACCGGTATCAGGTCGAGGAGGACATCAAGCCGTTTCGCGACGTGCTGCTCGGGCTTTTCTTCGTCACCGTCGGGATGTATCTCGATGTCGGCGTCGTCGCCGCGAACATCGGCTGGGTTCTGCTGCTGCTCATCGGGCCGGTGCTGGCGAAGCTTCTCCTGGTGGTCCTGCTCGCCAGAATTTTCGGCTCGCCGCTCGGCACCGCGCTCCGCACCGGCTTCTATCTCGCGCAGGCGGGTGAATTCGCGATTGTATTGCTTGCGATGGCGAGCGACCTCGACATCATCGAGCCGACGCTGGCGCAGCTCGTCCTGGCGGCCATGGTCCTGTCGATGCTCATCGCACCGTTCCTGATCCAGTTTGCCGAGCCCCTCGCGCGTCGCCTTACCGCCAACGACTGGCTCGCGCAGGCCGCGCAGATCACGCAGATCGCCGCACGGACGATCACCCGCCAGGATCACGTCATCATTTGCGGATTCGGCCGCAGCGGTCAGAATCTCGCGCGTCTGCTGCAGGCGGAGGATATTCCGTACATTGCGCTCGACTCGGATCCGGAGCGCGTGAGCGAGGCGGCCTCCGACAACAACAGCGTTGCCTACGGCGACGCGACGCGGCGCGAGACCTTGTCGGCAGCGGGTCTGGCGAAGGCCCGCGCCGTCGCAATAACGTTCGCCGATACTCCGGCGGCGCTGAAGATTCTCCACCAGGTCCAGCAAGCGCGCCCGGAGCTTCCGGTGATCGTGCGCACCTTGGACGACAGTGAGCTCGACCGCCTGCTCAAAGCCGGCGCCGCCGAGGTCGTTCCCGAAGTGCTCGAGGGGAGCTTGATGCTGGCGTCGCACTCCCTGCTGCTGGTGGGTGTGCCGCTCAACCGCGTGCTCGCGCGGATTCGCGCGATACGCGAGGAGCGTTACAGCCTGTTTCGCGGCTTTTTCCACGGCGCGACCGACGCCGCGGACGCTGCCGACAACCTTCAGCCACGGCTGCACTCGCTGCTTCTCACCGAGCGCTCCGCGGCCGTCGGCAAGTCGCTCGATCAGATCGACCTGCGCGGCCGCGTCGAAATCACCGGTGTCCGCCGCCGCGGCGCCCGATCCGAACGACCGTGGCCGCAGTATCGATTCGAAGCGGGCGACGTCCTGGTGCTGCTCGGCCGTCCCGCCGATCTCGCGCTGGCGGAAAATCAGCTGCTGCGCGGCTGACTGCGGGAGACGATGAATCGTTGTCGCGCTGCAGCGAAAACGCTACAATCGCCCTCTCTTCCCGCAGACAAATAACAACTCTGATGTCCGTAGCAATGAGCGCGAGTGACGCCGCCTTGACGCCATCGCGCCGGTCGAATCCCTCTGCGGCCGCGATCGAGCTTGTCGACGTCTCGTTCGCGTATGACACTCGTCCCGTGCTGCGTGGGATCACGATGAGCGTCCCACGCGGCAAGATCGTCGCCATCATGGGAGGCAGCGGCGGCGGGAAGACGACGATTCTGCGGCTGATCGGCGGTCAGCTCAAGCCCGATGCGGGCAAGGTGATCGTGGCAGGGGAGTCGGTGCCGGATCTCGAGCCCGAAGCGCTGTACGCGCTGCGCCGGCGCTTCGGCATGCTGTTCCAGTTCGGCGCGCTGTTCACCGACATGAGCGTCTTCGAGAATATCGCCTTTCCCATGCGCGAGCATACCGAGCTCAACGAAGAACTCATTCGCGACCTGGTGCTGATGAAGCTCCACGCGGTGGGATTGCGCGGTGCGGCGGGAATGATGCCCACGGAGCTCTCGGGCGGAATGGCGCGCCGGGTGGCACTCGCGCGCGCGATCGCGCTCGATCCGATGCTCGTGATGTACGACGAGCCCTTTGCCGGGCTCGACCCTATTTCGCTTGGCATCATCGGGCAGCTCATCCGGCGGCTCAACGACGCGCTCGGGACGACGTCCGTCGTGGTGACTCACGACATCTACGAGTCGCTGAAAATCGTCGACTACATGTATTTCGTATCGGAGGGCAGGATCAGCGCCAGCGGCACGCCGGCAGAGGTCCGCGCATCGACCGATCCTTCCGTGCGCCAGTTCGTCGACGGGGCGCCCGACGGTCCCGTGGGCTTCCACTATCCGGCGCCGCCATTCCGCGCACAGTTGCTCGCCGATGTCAGCTGAGCTCGCAACCGGCGTCGTCTCGTGGCTGCGGCGGCTCGGTGCCGCCGTCACCGGCGCCATCGCCAAGCTTGGCTATGCTTCGCGGTTTCTGATCATGGTGCTGATGCTCTCGCCGCACGCCTTTCGGCGTCTGCATCTGACGCTGCGCGAGATTTATTTTGCCGGCGTCCTGTCGCTGGTGATCATCCTGATGTCGGGCTTGTTCGTGGGCATGGTTCTTTCGCTTCAAGGCTACGAGGTGCTGAGCCGCTACGGGGCGGGCGAGCAGCTCGGCATCCTGGTCGCGCTGTCGCTGGTGCGCGAGCTGGGGCCGGTGGTCGCAGGCTTGCTCTTCGCCAGCCGCGCCGGTTCAGCCATTACCGCGGAGATCGGCCTGATGAAGACGACCGAGCAGCTCGCGGCGATGGAAATGATGGCCGTCGATCCCGTGGCACGTGTCGTCGCACCGCGCTTCTGGGGCGGCGTGATCTCGATGCCGCTGCTGGCCGCGCTTTTTTCGGCGATGGGGATCTTCGGCGCGTATATCGTAGGCGTCCGTCTGATCGGCATCGACGCGGGATCGTTCTGGGGTCAGATGCAGGCTGGCGTGGATTTCTGGCCTGACGTGACCAACGGCATAATAAAGAGCGTCGTGTTCGGCCTTGCGGTCTCGCTCATCGCGGTGTTCGAGGGCTACGACGCGAAGCCGACGGCCGAAGGCGTCTCGAGCGCCACGACCCGCACCGTGGTTATGTCCTCGCTGGCGATCCTCGCGCTCGATTTCGTCATGACCGCGTTCATGTTCCGGGGGGTCGGCGTATGAATCGCGCCGCGATCGATCTTTGGGTGGGTATCTTCGTGACGATAGGCCTCGGCGCGATCCTTTTTCTCGGGCTCAAGGTCGGCAACCTGCTCACGCTCGATCGCACGCCGGGCTACCGCTTGGAGGCGAGCTTCGTCAACATCGGCGGCCTCAAGCTGCGCGCTCCGGTCAAGGCCGCGGGCGTGGTCGTCGGGCGAGTCGAATCGATACGCCTCGACACCAAGAACTACGAAGCAGTGGTCACCATGCGCGTCAACCAGGACGTCGCGTTCTCCAAAGACACCATCGCATCGATCAACACGTCGGGATTGCTGGGTGAAAGCTACGTCGGCCTCGACGCAGGCGGCGACACCGCCGTGCTGATGGACGGCGATCGCATCGCCAAGACGCAGTCGGCGGTCGTGATCGAAAAGCTGATCAGCCAGTTTCTATTCGACAAAGCGTCCGACACGGGAGCCAAGAAATGAACGCACTGCATCGCATCCTCACCCCGGCTATCGCCGGCGTCGCGCTGCTGGCAGGGTGCGCGGCGGCGCCGTCGCGCGTCGATCCGTTCGAACCTTGGAACCGCGCAATGTATTCCGTGCACGAGGCGGTGGACGGCGCGGTGATCAAGCCCGTCGCGCAGGCGTACGTCAAGAACACTCCAGAGCCCGTGCGCACCGGCGTGTCGAATTTCTTCGGCAACATCGATGACCTGTTCAGCGGCATCAACGACGTGCTGCAGGGCAAGCCCGACCGGGCAGGCGACGCGTTCGGCCGCGTGCTGCTCAATTCGACCTTCGGCATCGTCGGAATTTTCGATCTCGCCACAATGGCGGGGATCCCCAAGGAAACCACCGATTTCGGCATTACTTTCGGCAAGTGGGGCGTGCCCGACGGTCCGTACCTCTTCATTCCGCTGTTCGGGCCGACCACGGTGCGAGACGGCACGGGCTGGGTGGTCCGAATATATCTGAGCCCGATCGGATACCTCGACGAGTGGGAGCTGACCTGGGCGCTCTGGGGATTGGGATATCTCGACACCCGCGCGCTGCTGCTCGGCAGCGAGAGCGTGCTCGACACTGCGGCGATCGACAAATACCGGTTCCTGCGCAACGCCTATTTGCGGGCGCGCCGCTACAAGCTCTACGATGGAAAGCCGCCGCCTGACGCGGACGAGTAGATCGAGGCTCTAGGCGAGGCGGCGGTGGAACTTGCCGCCACCGGATGTGTCTCGCGTGAGCACCGTGCCATTTTCCAAATCGAGGACCCTATGATTCGCAGGCTCGCAATTTTGTTTCTGATACCGCTGTCGCTGTGCGCAGTTGCCGCGCTTGCGCAGGAGGCTCCCGACGCCCTGGTCAAGCGCGTCTCCGAGGAGGTGCTCACCTCCATTCGCGGGGACAAGGACCTTCAGGCCGGCAACCAGGCGAAAATCAAGGAGCTCATCGAAGGGAAGCTCGCGCCGCATTTTGATTTCACACGCATGACGTCGCTGGCGATGGGACGCAATTGGCGCAGCGCCACCCCGGAGCAGCAGAAGCAGCTCACCGACCAGTTCCGTACGCTGCTGGTGCGAACCTATTCGGGCGCGCTGACGAGCTATCGCGACAACACGATCGATTACAAGCCCATGAAGATGAATCCCGGCGACACCGAGGTCACCGTGCGCACCGAAGTGCGCCGCCCCGGCCAGCAGCCCGTCTCGATCGACTACAGCATGGAGAAGGCGCCGGAGGGCTGGAAGGCGTACGACATCATCGTGGCGGGCGTGAGCCTCGTCACCAACTATCGGGACGAGTTCAACGACATCATCAAAACCTCCGGCGTCGACGGTTTGGTCAAGACGCTTGGCGACAAGAATCGCGGGCCGGCGCCGAAGTGAGCGATTCGCCCCCTCAAGTAGACAGCGTCGGCGATCGTTGGAAGGTCTCGGGAGCGCTGACCATGGATACCGCGGCGTCACTGCTCGAGGTGAGCCGTGAGATGCCGCTCCCTGCGTCCGGCGTGATCGAGCTGCAGAGCGTCGAGGTCGTCGATTCGGCAGGCGTTGCGGTGCTGCTGGCGTGGAAACGGCGCGCCATCACGGAAGGGATGGGGATCGTGTTCGAGGGCTTGCCGAGGACGCTGACGACGCTCGCGGAGCTCTACGGCGTCGAGGACCTGTTGCTGGAGCCCTCGTCTTAGGACGCCGCGCGCCGTCGTACGAATCGCCCGCGGCGCTTGCACGTGCGATGTCCACAAGAGGCACGCATGACCCCCGCCATTGAAATCGTCGACATCGCCCGCCGTTTCGGCGATGTGCAGGCGCTCGCCGGCGTCGATCTCGCCGTCGAGCCGGGCGAGTTCTTCGGCCTCCTGGGACCCAACGGCGCAGGCAAGACGACGCTGATCTCGATCCTCGCCGGCCTCACCCACGCCGACACCGGCACCGCCCGCGTCCTCGGACACGATGTCGTCGCCGATTACGCCGAGGCGCGCCGCCGTCTCGGCGTCGTTCCGCAGGAGCTGGTATTCGACCCGTTTTTCACGGTGCGCGAGACGCTGAAAATCCAATCGGGATACTTCGGCATTCGCAACAACGACGCCTGGATCGACGAAATACTCCACCACCTCGACCTCACCGCCAAGGCCGACGCCAACATGCGCGCCCTCTCGGGAGGAATGAAGCGCCGCGTGCTGGTCGGCCAGGCGCTGGTGCACAAGCCGCCGGTGATCGTGCTCGACGAACCGACCGCTGGCGTCGACGTCGAGCTGCGGCAGAGCCTGTGGGGGTTTATCCGCAAGCTCAACCGCGACGGGCACACCATCATCCTCACCACGCATTACCTCGAGGAGGCGGAGGCGCTGTGCGAAAGGATCGCCATGCTCAAGGCGGGCAAGATCGTCGCGCTCGATACGACGCAGAATTTGCTGTCGAGCTTCGCTGGTCTCACCGTCCGCCTTTCCGCGGAGTCGCTGCCGTCGGAATGGCGCGCGCGCGTGCTGCGAGAGGAAGGAACGAGCTACCTGCTCTCGCTCGCGGACTATGCCGAGCTCGAGCGTCTGCTCGCGTCGCTGCGCGAGCACAGAATCGGGATCGCCGATCTTTCCTTGCAGGAAGCCGATCTCGAGCAGGTTTTCCTCCGCATCATGAAGCGGGCGGCGTGATGCTACCCGCCGTTCACGCCGTCGGTTGGATGACGCTCCTGTACAAGGAGCTGCTGCGTTTCTGGAAAGTGAGCTTTCAGACGGTCGCGGCGCCGGTCCTGACGGCGCTTTTATATCTGCTGATCTTCTCTCACGTGCTCGAGGGCCGCGTGTCGGTGTTCGGCGGACAGGTAACGTACACGGCGTTCCTCATCCCTGGCCTTGTGATGATGGCGGTGCTGCAGAACGCCTTCGCCAACAGCTCTTCCTCGCTCATCCAATCCAAGATCACCGGCAACCTCATTTTCGTTTTGCTGACGCCCTTGTCGCCCTTGGACATGTTCGCGGCGTACGTGCTGGGGTCGATGGTGCGCGGGCTCGCGGTCGGGCTCGGGGTGTTCGCCGTGACGCTGTGGTTCTCGCCCGTCGCACCGTCGCACCCGCTATGGGCGCTCGCGTTCGCCTTGCTGGGCAGCGCGATCCTCGGAAGCCTCGGGCTCGTCGCGGGGATCTGGGCCGATAAGTTCGACCAGGTCGCCGCGTTTCAGAATTTTCTGGTCATGCCTCTTACTTTTCTTTCGGGCGTCTTCTATTCCATCCACACGCTGCCCCCGTTCTGGCAGGCGCTGTCGCACTTCAATCCGTTCTTCTATATGATCGACGGCTTTCGTTACGGCTTTTTCGGCTTGTCCGACGTCGATCCGTCGAGGAGCCTCGCCATCGTCGCCGCGAGCTGTCTTCTGCTCTCCGCGCTTACGATGGCTCTTCTGCAGCGCGGAACAAGCTTCGGCATTAATCGTGGTCACTTCCGAATCCATCAAGCTTCGGCACTAATCGTGGTCACTTCCGAATCCATCGAGCGCAGCATCGAGGCCGGGCTCGCCTGCGAGCACGTCAGCGTCGAGGGCGACGGCCAGCACTTCCAGGCGTTGATCGTCAGCAGCGCGTTCGAGGGCTTGATGAAGGTCAAGCAGCACCAGCTCGTCTATGGCGCGCTGGGGGACAGGATGCGCGAAGAAATCCACGCGTTGTCGATGCAGACGCTGACGCGGCGCAGTATGCGGCGCGGCAATCGCGTTAGCGCCGTGGACAGTGCGATCGAGGGCGGGACCCCGCTCCAAGGCGAAATCCGGGTGTCGGGGGCGAAGAACGCCGCACTGCCCATACTCTGCGCCTCGCTGCTCACGTCCGAGCCGCTGATTCTTGCCAACGTCCCCCAGCTCAACGACGTGCGCACCATGGTGTCGCTCCTGTCACAGATGCGGGCGTTCGCTCCGAAAATCCGACGGGACGCTGACGCTGTCGGCGGCAAAGGTCGACTGGCCGCTCCCCCTACGAGATGGCTATAGACCTCGGCGAGCAAAGAGCGCTTCTTTGCATCGGCCACGACGACGAAATGCCACTGTTGGCTGTTCCCCCCTGAGGGCGCTTGCTGTGCGATTGCGACGACTTTCACGACCTTTCGGTCTACAGGCTTCGTGAGGTCAAGACGCTTGCGGACGGCGCGAGGAACCGTCGTGAGCAAGGCGTCTGGCGTAAGATAACCATTCTTTGTCTTCGAAGACACGGCCAAGTCTCTCTTGCTCGTTAGATGAATATGGTCGAGTGCGGCCTGACATTGGTGGGCTCTTCCGTTTTAGAAATCGGCCAGCCGGAATGGGCCGTCCCAACGGCAGAGTGTTGGGTCAGAACCGACCGCATGCTCGGCTCTTTCGAGCCGTTAGCGCCCTGTTCCCCAACTAAGGGCGGCGTCGCGGGCGCCGGAATCTTCAGTCTTTCATCGTCGTGCGTGGAGTCTGTCCATGCATAACCGCAGTGGCCGCACCGATACGTGTCCAGCAATTCCTTCTCTTCGATGATCGTTGGCCTCGTGGAGTCCCCTAGGTGGATTATCCCCGCCGTCCCTCGTACCGTCGGCACACCACCGGCTATCAGCGGGGAGCTTTCCCCGGCCCTGTCCTCAGATGATGTCGGTCGCTCGACGTTCTTTTCGCTCACTAGCCGAATCTCGAACCGTCGACCGCAGTTTGGGCAGTGTCTAAGAAGGTGCGGATTACGTTGGACAACTGGTGGAGTGTGACCGGGCCGAAATAAAAACACTTGGAAGATGGGATAGCCCAAGAAGCTTTGTGTGCAGTGGGTAGGTCAATGACGCTTGACGTACTAAGTAGCCGACAACTACCAGATATATATCGATGGGTGTGCAAGTTCCTTTCGGACATGGTGCACTCTTAGAATGGTCGATGATGACGGTCTATAGTACGACTACACCACATAACGCTGGTCACATTAACGAGTCTGTCAGAATGTTGTGACACGGAGGTCATGGGGTTGAGGAGGGTCAAACTTAGCGTCAACCAGGACGATATCTACCATCGACATCTCTTTTACGCTGAAGACCCTTCGAGGGGAACGCCATCACCTTCTTCGAATGGCCGGAACTGCCAAGGGGGATGGTCGGGTCGGCTCCCCACACCATCTTTCGACAACGCACCTTCGGTCTACGTGCTCGGTGAGATGGAAGGCTTGGCTGTCTGGAAATGGGTCGACCAGCTCGGGCTTCTATCGGCGCAGCGGACGGGTCTCCCTCTACCTCAGGGACCCTGATGGTGTCATGATAGAGCGACCACAAGCAATACCGAGGGCGTCACCGAAGTGTACCTCGCCGAGCTCGAGGTCCCGATAGTTGAAAGCGTCTCGCCCGACATGAAGCTCTCGTCCTTCAACCACGCCAGTCCTCGAACCGAGACCCAGAGAGAGTGAAGCGTTTCATGGACAAGGCGCTAGGCTTGGACAATTCCTCCACCGAACACAACCCTGACGACAATGACTCGACCATGAACGTCGGGCGGCCACCTACTTTCGACATCTATCGAAGGACGCTCATCGAGGATATGTCGGCATCGGGAACGTGCATCACATCGCGATGGCGGTCCAGGACGACGAGGACCAGGCGAAAGTCCGCAAAACGCTGGAGCGCTTGGGCGTCCAGAACTCGGACACAGGTTCTGGTTCCAATCCACCGCATCTTCCGCTACCGACGGGAACCTCCTCGAGGTGGCGACAAAGAATCCTGGGTATGGCGTTGATGAACCAGCCTCTGCTATTTGCACCAAGCTGGTCCTCCCGGCTGGCTTGAACCTCATGGTCATCGAGCAAGCGCTGGACGGGGCGGACGGCGTGAAACCTGCCCCTGCAGCGGCCGCCAAGCTCATTCGAAGACGCCTGTGCCTCCAGAAAGACTTGTGGTGGACATCGTGTGAGTCTACAAGCCAAACTTCGCTCATCGGTTCGCTCGAAGGGGAGCGACGGTCAGACGCTTCTGCTCCTCCATGGGACAGGCAGGCGACGAAGACTCGCTCATCCCAGTGGCGGAGATGGTTGACAGCGAAGCGTCCACTTTGGGCGTGAGAGGGAAGGTCCTCGGAGAACGGCATGCCGAGGTTCTTCAGACGGTTCTCTGAAGGCGTCTTTGACGTCGAGGACATCAAAGTGAGGGCGAACGAGCTGGGCGACTTCCTCATATGGGCGTCTCGTAGATATGGTTTCAAGCCGAGCGGACTTACCGCACTGGGCTACTCTAACGGAGCCAACATCGGCGCCTCCCTGCTTCTCCTACGACCAGGTCGTCGGCGCCGCGGTCCTTCTGCGGCCGACCCTTCCTCTAAAGCCTGCTCGACTTCCTCGGCTGTCCGGTATGGCGGTCTTCATCTCTGCGGGACGCTCCGACCCTATGGTGCCGCAGGATGGGACCGTAGCTTTGAGAGACCTCCTGAATGAAGCGGGAGCCAGCGTCATCTTCGAACTGGCACGCGACGCACTCGCTCACGATGGGCGAGCTGGAGAAGGCGAGCTCTTGGTTGGCGGGACTTGCAAGTTCTCTCGTCGCCTAAGGTGTGGCCATCCATACCCAATCGTGGCCAGCTTTACCAACACTGATACGATGTGGATGAAAGTGAAAGCTCCCGCGAGGGTGAGGATCACGGCGTAGCCTGCAACCAAACCTAAGCCCGCTGCGCCGGTGATGATTGAGACGATAGCTGCTGCTAGAGACCTCATCCACAGAGTAGCCCGCGATCATCGATGCGATACCCAGAGTAAATAGCGGCTCTGACCCAGAAAGAGTGCCTCTTGGGATGAGAATTTTAGCACGTCAGCGAAATAGTCCAGGAATGGTTTGACGGTGGTCGAGAAGATTGAGGACTGCAGCGCCGACGGGGCGAGGAGACCGATGACTATCAGCAGGAAGCCCACGACTACCTCGGCCAGCCTTCCCGATGTCCAGGATTGCGGCGATACTTATGGCGACCTCCCGATGACGTAGGGAGCGCAGGTGGTCCTCCCGCACCAACCGACGCTCCGCATCCTGTTTGCAGATCGTCCTGCCGCCGACCGCGACGCGAGCAGTCGTTGCACAACGGCTTTGCGCATGCCTCGCAGTGTGTTGTCGCTTCAACGCCAGGGTGGTAGTAACATCTCATCGGTCTTTGAGTCCACATCATCCACGTGGTTCAAAAATGTTTTGCAACCCGGATTGACCTATAGTGTTGCGCCGGTCTCGGTTGTGCTGCTCGACCCGCTGGCTTGTTGGTACGAAAATCCGAAGAACAGCGGCCGTAGGCGTACGTCGTGAAGTTCAGGTCCGGGTCCAGGCTGCTGCGGTAGTATGTCGGCGCGCCGGTTAACCCTTGGCACCGCGCGTGCAATTCTTGATATCGAGATGGGTCCAGAGGACGCACTGCTCACCGTGGTCGTGGTCGTGTTGATTGTCCCGAGAAAGAATAGCTGCAACTATGACGACTATCACGATAATGATGACCTCTCGCCTGGAGTAGGGCTTGTGCTTCGACCGGCTGCACGACGATAAGACCTTATCCGGAGGATATATCGGTTGGGCCGGGCCGCTTGGCCCTAGTGCGAATGCCCGTGCATGTATCTGTGCGGGTCTGCGTCGAACGCTTGTTTGCAGTCCGCTGAACAGAAGTAGAAGACCTGACCGCCGTGGGCTCACGCGAACCTGGCCGTCTTCTCTTCGACGACCATGCCACATACTGGGTCCTTCGCCATACTTCTGCAGTTCTCCTCCGTAGGCTATTAAGCGTTGGTCCGTTCACGCCTCAAACGGTCTCCGCCGTCTCCTCGATGACGCGACCAAAGAATCACGCTTCGGCGACGATGAGGAAGCTTGCAGGCGGTCAGCTCGGTGACGGTGGTTTCCAACCGGCCGGTCCTTTTTCAAGTTGAGGCCCGCGTCCGAGTAGACGATCAATATTCCATATGGGGGAAATGGTAGAGCTTTTTCTAGGGCGCCGGGCTCGGCAGGATGAGAATCGCCGGACTCCAGCGATGGGCCCCAGCTCAGGCCTCAGCTTGGCATGTTCGATGCTATCGCGACGGGGTTGGCTGCTATCCTCGGAATAGGATATTCGCGGTCATCGCCCCGGCGGCTGGCATAGCCGGGGGCTGGCGCTGCTCGTCTCGCTAGGATTCGCCGCATTCGTCGCACTATGTAATGCTCTGTCGTCCGCTCAGCTCGCTGCGGTGCTTCCCAAGACAGGCGGGACATACACCTTCGGCAAATACGCTTACTCGGGCCGTGGTGGGGGTTTGGCGCCGGTTGGATGTTCTTGGACATTGACCGCCTGACACAGTTGGCCGAGGTGTGATAGCCCTTGCCTTCGGTGGATACCTGCACTCGGTTATCGGTGCGGTCCCGGCGAAGAGATGCGGCCGTCTCGCCGCTCTCGCCATGACCTTGCTAAATGCTGTCGGAATCAAGCGCTCGGTGAGAGTCACGGACGTGGTCGTGGTGCTTTCTCATCCTCTCCGCTTTTGGCGGTCGTCTTCATCGGATTGCCTTCAGGGACCGTCCATCAGCTGCAGCGGCGGCTCTGAACGGGGTGTTCGGGATACCTTCAGGCCACGGCACATGGTCTCCTTTTCTTCGCCTACACCGGTTATAGCAGGATAGCCACCCTCGTCGAAGAGGTGAGGCAGCCTCGCAAAGACGATCCCTAGAGCGACGGTCGTCGCCCTGGGGACAGCGACGTTGCTGTATCTTCTTGTGGCTTTCACAGCCCTGGCCGTGTTGGGGGCGTCGCGGTTGGCGAGCTCCTCGTCCCCTCTCTCAGACGCGATGGTTGTGGTGGGGAGCGGAGTCGGCGTGGCGATAGTCGTGGCAGGCGCCCTGTTGACCACGTTCAACGAGGGCCTGTCGGACCTCCTGGGGGTCTGAGAGTGGCCTTCGCGATGGCGGAGCCTTGGACCTTCCGATAGTTTTCCTTGCTGGGGTCGGGACAGAACCCGTGGCGGAGCGTCGTGTTGGTCGGTGCGGTCGCGCGACGGTCGTGGCCGCCTTCGCCCCCTTCGGCATAGCCAGTGCCGAGCTTCGGACCCTCGATAATTCTCGGTCGAGCCGTTGAAGCTCTCGCCGACGTAGGAGGAATCTCGAGCAGGATGTAGTCGAAGCAGGCGCGCTCGCAGCGAGCGCGCCATGTTGAGGAACAGCTCCGGCATCATCCAGTTCTCGGCCGATGTGGCCGGTCCAGGCTTCTCCCCACGCCTGGGCGCTCGAACCTTGGAGGAACCAGGCAAGATGAAACGGTTTGGTCAACTGCATGCTCCAGCGTGGATTCCCCGCGAGACTAGCACGCAAATACTGTGCCGTGGCCTCTGCCGCGGTGCGGGACGGCAGACCCTCGGAAGAGTCGCGCTGGCCCGGGAGTTGCACTAAAATCTGCACAAACGACTTGAACGTCGCCCAAGGAGTTCGAGATGAACGTTGCGGTGAATGTCGAGCGTCCGAACATGACCGAGGCCGAGTGGCAGGTGCGGTGCGACCTCGCCGCGCTCTATCGCATCTGCGACCTCTATGGCTGGACCGACACGATCAACACGCATCTGTCGGTGCGCATTCCAGGCGAGGACAATTGCTTCCTGATCAACAACTACGGCGACCTGTTCGACGAGATCACCGCCTCGAGCCTGGTGAAGATGGATCTCGACGGCAAGGTGTACAGCAAGGGCGGCGCGTTCAACGCAGCGGGCTTCACCATCCATAGCGGCGTCTACAAGGCGCGGCCCGACGGCAACTGCGTGATGCATACCCATACGCGCGCCGGCACCGGCGTCTCGGTGCTGAAGAACGGGCTGCGCCCGATCAGCCAGGACGTGCTCGCGGTCTATGACGAGCTTGCCTACCACGACTACGGCATGCCGGCCTCGCAAGAGGAATGCGATGCGCTGGGTGTGACCTGCCAGCAGGGCGAGGCGGTGGTGCTGCGCAACCATGGCCTGCTCACCGTCGGCAAGAACATCCCGTCGGCGCTGAGGCGCATGTACATGCTGGAGCGTGCCTGCGAGGTCGAGATCATCGCCCGCGGTCTCGGCGAGGAGCCCAACCCGATCGATCCCGAGGTGATCGAGAGCTATGCCACGCGCGCCAAGGCGCAGCGCGCCTCGCCGGAATTCGGCATGGCCGACTGGCGGGCAGCCGTCCGCCAGGTCGAGGGCCACATCAAGCAGAATAACGGGACGGACTGGCGCCAGTAGGCGCTTAGGCCGGCCGCGAGCGGAGCGCGATCCAGAACGACGTCTGGGCGATCGCGCCCGCGATCACCAGCACGAGTGCGGCGGACAGGGCGGGGTTCGAGCCCAGGCCGGTGAGCGCCGTGCAGATCGCGCCGACACCCATCTGGCTGAAGCCATAGAGTCCCGACGCCGAGCCGATAACGTTCGGGATTGACGCTGATCGCCTGGCTCAGCGCGCCCGGCGAGGCGACGCCAACGCCCATGGCGAAGACGAACATCGGCCCGATCACCAGCGGCACCGAAAGATGGCCGGTGAGCACGACGGCCAGCAGGACCAGCGACGCCAGCACGCTCAACAGGTTCGAGAGCACGGTGAGGCGGCCGATCGGGAAGATCGGAATGAGCCGCGTCGCCGCCACCGTGCCGAGCCAGATGCCGGAGACCAAGACCGCGAGATAGAGGCCGACTTCGTAGTCCGGGCGGCCGAGCTGATGGGTGATGATGAACGGCGCGGCGGCGATAAAGCCGTAGAGCGAGGTCGTGGCGCAGCCGCCGCCCAGCGAGAAGCCGAGGAAAGAGGGGGAGCGCAGCAGGCGGCCGTAGTTGCGGGCCAGCTGCGAGGTGTGCGCCGCCGCTGCGTCCGAGCGCGTCTCGCGCAGCAGCCACAGGGTGAAGGCGAGGTTGACGACACCCAGCCCCGCCAGCAGCACGAAGATCGAGCGCCAGCCGAAGCCGGTGTTGAGCGCGCCACCCAGGAGCGGCGCCACGCCGGGGCCGACCGCGACCATGAGGTTCATCACCGCCAGCCGTCGCGCCGATTCGGTCGGCAGCGACGTGTCGCGCACGATGGCACGGCCGATCACCATGCCCGAGCAGCCGCCCAGCGCCTGCAGCAGGCGCACGACGATCAGCATCTCGACGGTCGAGGCGAAGTACGCCCAGATGCCGGTCGTGGTGTAGATCAGCAGTCCGACGATCAGCACCGGACGCCGGCCGAAGCGGTCGGCCAGCGGCCCGTAGGCGAGCTGCCCGACCGCAAGGCCGAAGACATAGACGCTCATGGTGAGCTGCATGGCGCCGACGCTGGAGCCGAGGTCGCGCGCGGCCTCGGGCAGCGCCGGCACGAAGATGTGCATGGCGAGCGTGCCGCTGAAGGTGATCAGCGTCAGAAGCCAGAGCGGAGCGCTCATGCCGCCGCACTCTCCACGTCGTCTTCGAGCACGCCGCAGATGTGCTCGAGCACGCGGATCGTGGTCGCAATGTCCTTGTCGGACAGCCCGGCCAGGGCGTCCTGGCGGACCCGCCGCGCCACGGTCTCCGCCCGGTCGGCGATGGCGCGGCCGCGCGGCGTGAGATGGATGGTTTTGGCTCGCCGGTCGGTCTCGCCTTCCTTGCGCTGGATCAGCCCGGCCTGCTCGAGATTGTCGAGCAGGCGCACGACCGAGGAGCCGTCGACGAACATCGCCGCGGCGAGATCCTTCTGTCGCGGCGGCGCCGGCGCCCGGGCGATGCGCAGCAGCGGCAGCCAGGTCGCCTCAGTGAGATCGAACGGCTGCAGGCGCAGGTCGGCGGCGCGCCGCCATTGGCGGTAGGTCCGGCCGAGCAGAGCGCCGAAGGCGTTGCGGCCGGACATGGCTGGAGAGGGCATCACTCATAATTAGATGACGTACAAATAGATGGCAAGTCATCTAATTTGACGGAAAAGTAGCGGTGAATGAATTCCTGCAGTGATGGATGGGAAAAGACGGCCTAGCGGCCGGTCCACTTTGGTTTGGGCTTCTTGTTCACGAAGGCGTCGATGCCGGCCTGCGCGTCCCCGCTCTGGATGGCGCCGGCCATGAACTCGGTGGCGTAGGCGTAGGCCTGCGCCAGGTCCATTTCCATGTGCTTGTGGAACATCGCCTTGCCCTCGGCGATCTGGCCGGGCGGCTGGTCGGAGATCTGGTTGGCGAGCGCCAGCGTCTCGTGGTCGAGTTTGTCGGGGGCGGCGACGCGGCTCACCAGCCCGTCGCGCAGCGCTGTTGCCGCGTCGATCGTCTGGCCAGTGAACAGCATGTCGAGCGCGCGCTTGGATCCGACATTGCGGCCGACTGGCACCGAGGGCGAACCGCAGAACAGGCCGTTATTGATGCCTGAGGTGCCGAAGGTCGCGGCACTCGAGGCGACGGCGAGATCGCAGGCGGCCACCAACTGGCAGCCGGCAGCGGTGGCAACCGCCTGGACCTTGGCGATCACCGGCTGCGGCAGGTGGTGGATGGCCAGCATCATGGCCGAGCAGCGCGTCAGCAGGTCGTGGTGGAAGGCGTAGTCGCGGCTCGACGCCACTTCGTGCAGGTCATGGCCGGTCGAGAAGGCGCGGCCCTTGGCCTCGATGATGACGCAGCGGATGGACTTGTCGGTCGCCAGCCGGTCGAATTCCGCCTTGAGCGCGTCTATAAGTTCGCCCGACAGGGCGTTCAGGGCGTGCGGGCGGTTCAGCGTCAGGATGGCGACGGCGCCCTCGTCGCGGCGCAGCAGGACCGGTTCGTTGGAGGCGGGGGCAGCAGACATGCTTGGAGTTTACCGGCTGAGGGGGAGGGCGTCATGCCGGCCATGACCATCCCTGAGCTCAAGAAATTCATCGCCGAGCATTTCCTGCAGGCGCCCGCCGACGTCGAGATCGAGCATCTCGACGACAC
This sequence comes from uncultured beta proteobacterium, assembly GCA_963745385.1. GTDB lineage: Bacteria > Pseudomonadota > Gammaproteobacteria > Burkholderiales > Casimicrobiaceae > PALSA-1003. The sequence continues at coordinate 12,583 of CAVUXI010000024.1, read as the reverse complement.
GAAGATCCGCGTGCGTCAGAAGACGCACGATCGCAACCTTCGTCCGGGCGGCACCGTGGCCGGTCCGACCGTCATGGCGATGGTCGATTTCGGCTTTTATCTGCTGCTGCTCGGCCGGCTGGGTCCGGTGGCGCATGCCGTCACCACCAATCTCAACATCAACTTCATGCGCAAGCCGGAGCCGGTCGATCTGTTGGGCGAGGGACGGTTGCTGAAGCTCGGCAAGACCCTGGCGGTGGGCGATTTCACCGTCTGGAGCGACGGGAAAAAGGAGCCGGTGGCGCATGCGACCGTCACCTACTCGATCCCGCCTAAGAAGGCGTGAAATCAACGTTTTGGCATACGGTATTATAATACCGTATCACTAAGACGCTGAAATAATTGGCGAATTTCTGGTGATTTGACATCTCCATGGGCGGCCGCCATAAGCGCCCGCTCACGGAAGAAAGAACCATGCAAAACCTCAGTCACCGGACCAACAGCGTCAAGGCTGCCGACGTCCAGAAGAAGTGGGTGCTGATCGACGCCGACGGGCTGGTGCTCGGCCGGCTCGCCACGATCATCGCCATGCGGCTGCGCGGCAAGCACAAGCCGCTCTTCACCCCGCACGTCGATTGCGGCGACAACATCGTCGTGATCAACGCCGAGAAGGTCCGCCTCACCGGCCGCAAGGCCGAGCGCGAGGTCTTCTACTGGCACACCGGCCATCCCGGCGGCATCAAGGGCGAGACCCTGGGCAAGCGCCTGGAAGGCCGCTTTCCCGAGCGCGTCATCGTCAAGGCGGTCGAGCGCATGATCACCCGCGGTCCGCTGGGTCGCGCGCAGATGAAGAACCTGCGCGTCTACAAGGGCCCCAATCACGAGCACGAGGCGCAGCAGCCCGAGAAGCTCGATGTCGCCGCGATGAACCGCAAGAATTCGAGGATCGGCTGAACATGGCTACCGAACTTTCGTCCTTTGCCGAGTTGAAGAAGTCGCCGGTTGCTCCGGCGGCGCAGACGCCCGCCGCGATCCGCGAGAAGGAAACCGACGCCCAGGGCCGCGCCTACGCGACCGGCCGGCGCAAGAACGCCGTCGCCCGCGTCTGGGTGAAGCCCGGCACGGGCAAGATCACGATCAACGGCCGCGACCAGAAGATCTACTTCGCGCGTCCGACGCAGCAGATGGTGATCCAGCAGCCGTTCGACGTCACCCAACGCAATGGCCAGTTCGACGTGGTCGCCACCGTCTCGGGCGGCGGTTTGTCGGGCCAAGCGGGCGCGGTGCGTCACGGCATCTCGCAGGCGCTCACCAAGTTCGAGCCCGGCCTGCGCGGCGGCATCAAGGCGGCGGGCTTCCTGACCCGCGACAGCCGCGTTGTCGAGCGCAAGAAGTACGGCCGCGCCGGCGCCCGCCGCCGCTTCCAGTTCTCGAAGCGCTAACAGCGCTTGGCCGGGCAGGGCTGATCGTGCCCTGTCGGGACGTCAAGCGCAGGGCGCGGTTCTCTGCCGCGGTGAACACCGCCACTCCGGAGCTTGCCGAGCCTGCACCATCGGCGCCCCCCGACGGTCGGCGTCAAAGGCAACATCAGGCGACAGCGTGTCGGCGTGCCGGATAGGGCCCGGGCCCCTTGCGCGATGCCGACACGTCCATCGCGAGCCAGGGCATCGACCGATGTCGAGCGCCGTATTGAGCGCGGCTGGCGCGCGAGGGCTTCATCTGCATCGTGCCGGCGTTCCTGCGCGCCTACGGCATCAAGCAGGATCTCAGGATGCAGGCCTTCACCACCGACCGCGAGGCCATCGCCGGGCGGACGACCGGCAGATCATCGGCATGCTCGATGGCCGTGCCGAAGCCCAGCGCGCGGCCGCGCTTCAGCCCGGCGCGATAGGATTCGAGGTCGTCGATCTTGGCGAGCTGGCCCATCGAGCCCATCGGCAGGATGCCGGCGGTGCGGCAGGCCGCCAGTCCCATCATGGCGTAGACGTACATGCTGTCGGCTGAGGGCAGCGCGCCAAGCTCGGTCGCCATGTCCTCGCCGCCGACCGACATGCCGGCCATGCGGGGCTCGGCGGCGATGGCATAAAGATGCGGCAGGGCCGAGGGCGATTCGATGAGCGCCAGGAAGCGGGTATGACCGACCGTCATCCCGAGCGCTTCCTCTCGCGCCGTCACCAACTCGGCGAGCAGCCGGACGTGCTCCGGCCCCATGACCTTGGGCAGCATCAGTGCGGCGACGCCGGGCATCACCGCGGCGGCGATGTCGGGCACCGCGAGCTCGAGCGGTCGGTTGATCCGCACCACGACATCGGCGCCGCGTTGGGCGACGCGCGGCACGGCAGCGGCGATCGCCGGCGCGCCTCGGTTTTCTGGCTGGGCAGGATCGAATCCTCGAGGTCGAGGATGATCGCATCGGCGCCGCGTTCATGCGCCTTGGCGAGGAAGCGCTCCGAGATCACCGGCACGAACAACAGCGAGCGCCATGAGGGCAGGGGTCGGGTCATGTCATTGGTCTCCGTCTTCCGGCATATCTACTATGAATGCCGGCCGGAAGAGAGACGGGGAAGCATGATCATCGACTGCCACGCTCACGTGTTCACGCATTGGATCGGTGCATGCGGGCATCCGACACGCGATATCCATAACCGCTACCTGCAGCGCATGATTACCCGCACCGCGGCATCGACCTTCCGGGCGCGCGACTGGGCGCAGGCGGATACGCAAGGCGCTGTACCGAACCGGACGATGCCGGCTGGAGCGGCCTCACCGACGTCGACTTCCGCGTCGGCCGCTTCGGCCAGCTCGAGTTCACGCACGGCGGTGAGGACCACGTCATCCAGTACATGCCGGTCGGCATGCAGGAGATGATGGCGCCGCCCGAGCTGATGCTGGCGCAAATGATGTATGCCGGCGTCGACCGCTGCGTCCTGCAGGCGGGCGGTGCCTACGGCGCGATGACGGAGATGAACGCCTTCGCCCAGCAGCAATATCCCGGACCGCATGACCGGGCTGATGCATGTCGACGAGGCGATGGCGGGCACCGCGGCCGAGCTTGCGAAGATCGACCACGCGTTCGAGGTGCTGAAGCTCCATGGCCTTTACTTCAACGTCGATTCGCTGGCCCGCCACGGCTTCCCGTGGCCGCTCGATGCGAAGGAGATGGCGCCGTTCTGGGACGAGCTCGCGCGATTGGGCATCGTGCTTTGCCTCGAGCTGAGCTCGGGACCGAGCTACGACGAAGCGGGTTACATGGGTCATATCGTGGCGCTGCGACGGATCCTCGCGCGTCATCGCGATCTGAAGGTACACCTCGCCATGAGCCCGCCGGTCGCCTTCTTTGCCAGGAACGGCCGCTACGAGTTCCCCGAGGATCTCGCTGCGCTCTACCGCCACGATCGGCTGATGCTCGAGGTCATGTTCCCGATCACCTATGGCGGCGTCTGGGACTATCCCTATCCAGAGGCGCAGGCGCTGGTCGAAAGCCTGCGCGACCAGCTTGGCGCGGAAAAGCTGATGTGGGGTTCCGATATGCCGAATGTCGAACGCTTCTGCACCTACCGTCAGTCGCTCGACTATGTGCGGAAATACTGTCCGTTCCTGACGGCACACGAGAAAGACCTGATCCTCGGCGACAACTGCGCCGCCTTCTACGACATCAAGCAGGGAGCCCACTCATGACCACGCGTGCTTCGCTCCGGCAGCAAGGCGAGGCCATGCGCCAGCGCCTGTTCGGCGATGACGACGGTGCACCGGCTTTCATGCGCACCCTGAACACCGAGGCGAGCTACGGCGCGATCTGGAGTCGCCCGGGCCTGGCGCTGGAGGACCGCATGATCTGCGCTCTGGCCGCCCTTGCCGCCGTGCAGCGCCTGCCGAAGCTGCGCCGCCATGTCGGCGCCGCGCTCAAGCTGGGGCTGACGCCCCAGGCGATCGTCGAGGTATTGATCCAGATCGGCATCTATGCCGGCTTCGCCGCCTCGGAGGAGGCGGTCGAGGCTGCCACCGCCGAGTTTGCTGCGCGACAGATCGCCATGCCCGAGGAGCCGGAGCGCACCGACTCGCTCGAAGCTCTGACCGATCGCGGCCGCAAGCTGATGGCGCAGCTCCACGGTGATCGCGCCCAGCAAGGCTATGCGGCGCCCGGCAATCCGGTGACCGGCGCGCTCTACCCGCTGGCGATCCAGTACGGCTACGGCGAGATCTGGTTCCGGCCCGGCCTCGACCTGCGCCAACGCGCGCTGGTGGCGGTCGCTGCCTTCACTGCGCTGAAGCTCGGCCAGGTGCAGAAGTTCGGCGAATTGGCGCTCAATCTCGGCTTGAGCCGCACCGAAGTCATCGAGGCGATCATTCAGACCGCGCCGCTCTCCGGTTTCGCCCCGGCGCTCAATGCGCTCGGCGCCCTGAGCGAAGCACTGGCCGAATAGTCAGTCGATCAGCCGGACCTTCACGTAGCTGCCCGGTGCGTCCTCGATTGCCGGCAGGCCGCCGGCCCCCGGCACGCGCGCCGGCACCTTGGGACCGGACTTGGCCGACAGCCACTTGTCCCAGTCGTTCCACCACGAGCCCGGAAATTCCGTCGCGCCGGCCCGCCATTCGTCGAGGGTCGGCGGATTCTGTTCCGTCTCGTTCAGCCAGTGCATGTATTTCTTGGCGTCGGGTGGATTGACCACGCCGGCGATGTGGCCGGAGCCGGCCAGCATGAAGCGCACCGGGCCGGAGAAGAGCTGGGTCGCCTTGTAGACCGACTTGGCCGGCGCGATGTGGTCGTCCTTGCCGGCCTGCAGATAGACCGGGATGGTGATCTTGCGCAGGTCGATCGGTACGTTGTCGATCACCAGACCGCCCGGCTTCGCCAGCAGGTTCTTCTGGTACATGTTGCGCAGGTAGTAGCTGTGCATCGCCGCCGGCATGCGCGTCGCATCGGCATTCCAGAACAGCAGGTCGAACGGGAAGGGGTCCTTGCCCATCAGGTAGTTGTTGACCACGAACGACCAGATGAGGTCGTTGGCGCGCAGCATGTTGAAGGTGGTCGCCATCTCGGTGCCGTCGAGATAGCCCTTCTTGCTCATCACCTGCTCGACGTTGGCGAGCTGGTCCTCGTCGATGAACACGCCGAGCTCGCCGGGCTCGGTGAAGTCGACCTGGGCGGTGAAGAAGGTGCAGGCCGCGATCCGGTCGTCGCCGCGCGCCGCCATGTAGGCGAGCGTGGTCGCCATCAGGGTGCCGCCGATGCAGTAGCCGATCGCCGAGACCTTCTTCTCGCCGGTCGCCTTCTCGATGGCGTCGAGGGCGGCGAGCGGCCCCAGCTTCATGTAGTCCTCGAACGCCAGCTTGGCTGAGATGCTCGTCGGGATTGACCCAGGAGACGACGAACACCGTGTAGCCGTGCTCGGTCGCCCACTTGATGAACGAGTTCTGCGGCTTGAGATCGAGGATGTAGAACTTGTTGATCCAGGGCGGCACGATCAGCAGCGGCATGGCATGGACCTCGTCCGTGCGCGGCGCGTACTGGATGAGCTGAATCACCTGGTTCTGGTAGACGACCTTGCCGGGCGAGGTGGCGACGTTCTCGCCGACCTTGAAGGCCTTCATGTCGGTCTGGCGGATGGCGAGCCGGCCCTTGCCGCGCTCGAGGTCGGTCAGCAGGTTCTGCAGGCCCTTGACCAGGTTCTCGCCCTTGCTCTCGACGGTGGCCTTGACGACCTGCGGATTGGTCAGCGCGAAGTTCGACGGCGACATCGCGTCGATGAACTGGCGCGTATAGAAGTCGACCTTCTGCGCCGTCTTGTCGTCGATGCCCTCGACCTCCTTGACCGTGCCCTGCAGCCAGCGCGCGGTGAGCAGGTAGGACTGCTTGAGGTAGTCGAAGACGACCTCGTCCTTCCACGCCGGATCGCTGAAGCGCTTGTCGCCCTTGGCCGGCTCGGCGACCGGCTCGACGGTTTGACCCATCATGCGCTGGGCAGTGACCTGCCAGAGCCGCATGTACTGCGTCCACAGCTCCATCTGCGCCTGCAGCAGCTTGTTGGGATCGGCCAGCATCTTGGCCGTGAAATCCATGAACGTGTTGGTCAGGTGGAGCGGGTCGACCGGCTGCGGGCCATCGGCCTTGTAGCGCTCGGCGAAGTCCTGCAGCAGCTTCTGGCTGCGCTCGGCGATGTCCTTGAAAGCCGTCTGCATCTTCTCGGATTCCGGCCGCCGAGAGCCCGGGAATCGCGGTTGGCGCTGGTGTGTCCGACATGCGTTTCCTCTTTCAAATCATTGGCTTTGCGGCGTTTCTTGCGGTACTTTCAGCGTTCCGGTAACTAGCCCTTGTGTCGGTATTCCCAGGCTGCCAAGTACCCTTCCTTAGGTAGGCTGAGGTAACCGGCGGGTCAAACCAGTGAAGGCAATGGGCGAAAGAGAGAGCAGAGGCGGCGGGCTACAGAGCCTGCGGTTTGCTGGGCGTTTTGATGCTGACCTCGCTGACCGGTTGCGGCTGGCTGTTCGGCGGCAGCACGCCGTCCGAGGCCGCGAAGGCCCGGCCGGCGTCGAGCGCCAGATCGCTCCCAGCAACGCGCTGCAGTCGGCCGGCACCGGCCGGCAGTACGACGCGGCGGTGACGCCGGTCGACGAGACCCGCAGCGGACCCAAGATCGGCTCGATCGTTCCCGACAAGGGTGGCCAGAAGGCGCAGCTCGATGCTGCCGCCAAGGAAGCGGCCGAGCGCGACAAGGGGGCGCGAGGAGCGCGAGAAGGCGGCGGAGGCCGAGCGCAAGGCCAAGGAAGCGGAGGCCAAGGACGGGAAGGGCGACAAGGCGGCCGGCAAGGCGGCGGTCGCCGACCAGCCCCGCCGCGCGAGCCGGTGACGCAACGCCCGCGCCGCGCCCGCGGCGCCGCGCAGCGCCGCCACCCCGCCGCACACGCCACCGCAGACCGCGCCTGCCGCCGCCGCCCACCGACGCCCGCGCCGGTCGTGCCGCCAGCGCGATCCCAACAAGGCCTTCGAGCCGCCGCCGGGCTGGGCGCCGCCGGGCCAGGCTCGCGGTCATCGCCGACGTCACGGCGAGCCGACGCGCAGCCTGCACTCCGACACTGACGCCGGCAGTGGCCACACGACTGCCGCTGCGCCGCCGCCGCCGATGCCGACGTTCCCGACACGCCGTGCCGACACCGCGCTTGGCCGCCGACCGCAACCGTGCGGCGCGCGCCACCGGCCCCGATCACGGCTTCGACCGCCGCCCGGTGGACGCCGCCAGGTCAGGCACGCCGGTCAATACGCCGGTGGCAGCCGACAGCGAGCCGCCGCCACCTCCCGTCGTGACCAGACTGCTGTCGCACCGCTCTGCGCCTGCGCCTCCAGTCCTATCGGCACCGCCGCGCCGCCGCCGTCGCCGCCGGTCACCGCAGTCATCGCGCCTGATCGGCCGGTAAATCCCAACAAGGCGTTCGAGCCGCCGCCCGGCTGGACGCCGCCGGGCCAGACCGCCGCCACGCCGCTGCCGCGCCGCCAGCTGCCGCGTGTCAGACGGCGGCTGCCGCCGCCACCGCCGCCTGCGCCGACGCCGGCCGCCGATCCTGCGCCGCACGTCCGGCGAATCCCAACAAGGCGTTCGATCCGCCGCCGGGTTGGACCCGAATCCGGTGCCGCGCTGCTGCGCCCCCACCCGGCTGGACGCCGCCGGCGTCAAGCGCGGCACCCCTGTCGTGCAGCAGCCGCCGCCGCGCCGCCCCACCGTCGCCACCGCCAGTCGCGCCGCCTCCGACGACGCCCCCGCACCATCGCCCGAGGTCGCGTCGCGCCAGCCCGGCCGGCCAATCCGAACAAGGCCTTCGAGCCGCCGCCGGGCTGGACGCCGCCGGCCGAAGCGCGCGCCTGCCGTGGCGCCGCCGAGCGCCGCGCCGGTCGTGCGCCGCCGCCGCCGGCGGCGATGACACCCGTTCCTCCTCCGGGCAGCGAAGGCCGACATTGCCACGGCGCAGTCGGGCGAGGTGCCGCACGGCGTCGTCAAGTCGCCGCCGTTCGGCGGACCGATGCAGGTTGCGGTGATCCAGTTCGGCCGCGCCTCGTCGGGCTTGGGCGGCGACGACCACGACGTGCTGCGCAGGTCGCGCAGATGCTAGAGGCGCAACGGCGGCACGGTGCGCATCGTGGCGCACGCCTCGCAGGACGTGACGGCGGCGTCGGCTGCAGGCGATCGAGCGCGGCAACTACGAAGTCTCGCGCCGCCGCGCGCTGGCCATCGCCAACCAGCTGATGCAGCATGGGCGTGCCGCGCAGCGCCATCGTCGCCGAGGCCGCCTCCGACGGCGAGCCGGCCTACGACACCAACACCGCCCGCGGCGTCGCCGCCAGCCGACGGCCGAAGACCTCGATTCTAGCGCGCAAGGAAAGACAGATGGACGATTCGGAATTCCACCGGCTGAAGCGGCTGCCGCCCTACGTCTTCGCCGAAGTGAACGCCATGAAGGCGCGCGCCCGCGCGCGCCGGCCAGGACGTGATCGATCTCGGCATGGGCAATCCCGACCTGCCGACGCCGCCGCACATCGTCGACAAGCTGGTCGAGGCGGCGCGCCAACCCGCGCGCCCACGGCTATTCCGCCTCGCGCGGCATTCCCGGCCTGCGCAAGGCCCAGGTCGGCCTACTACGCGCGCCGCTTCAACGTCGAGCTCGACCCCGAGAGCGAGATCATCGTCGACCCTGGGCTCGAAGGAAGGCCTCGCCAATCTCGCCCAGGCGATCACCTCGCCGGGCGACATCGTGCTGGTGCCCAACCCGAGCTATCCGATCCATCCCTTCGGCTTCATCATCGCCGGCGGCTCGGTGCGCCACATTCCGGTGCCGGGCGCACACTCGCCCGACGGAGTTCCTGCCGGCGCTCGAGCGGGCGGTGCGCCACTCGGTGCCCACGCCGATCGCGCTGGTGCTGAACTATCCGTCCAACCCGACGGCGCAGGTCGTCGATCTCGACTTCTACGCCGAGGTCGTCGATTTCTGCAACGCGCAGGAGCATCTGGATCCTGTCCGACCTCGCCTATGCCGAGATCTATTTCGACGGCAATCCGCCGCCCTCGATCCTGCAGGTGCCGGGCGCGCGCGACATCGCGGTCGAGTTCACCTCGCTGAGCAAGACCTATTCGATGGCCGGGCTGGCGCATCGGCTTCGCCGTCGGCAACGAGACGCTGATCGCGCGCGCTGGCCCGCATCAAGTCGTATCTCGACTACGGTGCCTTCACGCCGATCCAGGTGGCGGCGACGGCGGCGCTGAACGGCCCGCAGGATTGCGTCGACGAGATCCGCGACACCTACAAGGCGCGCCGCGACGTGCTGATCGAAGGCCTGCGCGCAGCCGGGCTGGGAGATGCCGGCGCCGCCGGCGTCGATGTTCGCCTGGGCGCCGATCCCCGAAGCATTTCGCCGAGCTGGGCTCGCTCGCCTTCTCCAAGCTGCTGCTGACCCAGGCCAACGTCGCGGTGTCGCCGGGCATCGGCTTCGGCGAGTATGGCGAGGGCTATGTCCGCATCGCCCTGGTCGAGAACGAGCAGCGCATCCGCCAGGCGGTCCGCAACATCCGCCAAGTCTTAGCCGATCCGTCACGATCCATCGATCTCGACCTGCGCGGCGTGGGGACAACATCACGCCCTGAAGCTCGCGCCTGACCGCCATCTGTCGTATCAGGCTCCGATGAAATCTCCCCTGAAGATCGGCATCGCCGGCCTCGGCACCGTCGGCGCTGGCGTGGTCAAGCTGCTGGCCGAGCACAACCGGCTCTGTCGCTGCGCGGCGGCCGGCCGCTCAAGCTCGTCGCCGTGAGCGCGCGCGCGACAGACCAAGAAGCGCGACATCGACCTCGACGGCGTGCGCTGGGAGGACGATCCGCTGGCGCTCGCGGAGGCCGCGACGTCGACGTGGTGGTCGAGCTGATCGGCGGCGCCGACGGCGTCGCGCGCCGCCTGGTCGAGGCCGCGCTGCGCGCCGGCAAGCACGTCGTCACCGCCAACAAGGCGCTGCTCGCCATGCACGGCGCCGAGCTCGCGGCGACTGGCCGAGAAGCAACGGGCGTCGCGCTCGCCTTCGAGGCGGCGGTGGCCGGCGGCATCCCGATCATCAAGGCGCTGCGCGAAGGGCTGGTCGGCAACCGGGTCGAGCGCGGTCTACGGCATCCTCAACGGCACCTGCAACTACATCCTCACCACGATGCGCGAGACCGGCCGCGACTTCGCCGACGTGCTGGCCGAAGCGCAGGCGCTGGGCTATGCCGAGGCCGATCCCAGCTTCGACGTCGACGGCATCGACGCCGCCCACAAGCTGGCGATGCTGGCCGGCTCGCCTTCGGCGCGCCGGTCGATCTCGCCGGCGTCCATGTCGAGGGCATCCGCCGCGTCACGCTCGACTCGACATCGACTTCGCCGAGCGAGCTCGGCTACCGCATCAAGCTGCTGGGCATCGCGCGCGCGACCGAAGCACGGCATCGAGCAGCGCGTGCATCCCTGCATGGTGCCGCTCGGCACGCCGATCGCCGCATGTCGAGGGCGTGTTCAACGCCGTGGTCGCCGAGGGCGATTTCGTCGGCCGGACCATGCTTCGAGGGCCGCGGCGCCGGCGCAGGCGCCGACCGCCTCGGCGGTGGTCGCCGACATCGTCGACGTGGCGCGCGGGCGGCACGTGCCGGCCTTCGGCGTGCCGGCGGCGGCTCGGCCGACAGCCGACGTCGCCGATGGACCGCCAGTCGGGCGCCTACTATATGCGCCTGATGGTGGTAGACCGGCCGGGCGTGCATCGCGCCATGTCGCGGCCGCGCTCGCGCGACGAGCGCGTCTCGCTCGAATCGATGCTGCAGCGCGGCCGCGCGCAGCCGGCGAGACGGTGCCGGTCGTGCTGACCACGCACGAGACCGAGGAGGCGCGCATGCGCAGCGCGCGCTGGGCGCGCATCGCCGGCTTCAAGCCGGTGCGCGCGAAGAGCCGCTGCCTGATCCGCATCGAAGCATTTCGAGACCGAGGACGCGCGCTGCCAGACGCGTCGAGGAGGAAACGATGGCCGAGGCTCACGGCAAGATGGACCGCAATCTCGCGCTGGAGGCGGTGCGCGTGACCGAGGCGGCGGCGCTCGCGGCGTCGCAGCTGATGGGCCGCGGCGACGAGAAGGCGGCCGACCAGGCGGCGGTCGACGCCATGCGCAGGCGCTCAACACGCTCGCCATCGACGGCACGGTGGTGATCGGCGAGGGCGAGCGCGACGAGGCGCCGATGCTCTATATCGGCGAGAAGGTCGGCACCGGCAGGGCCCCAAGATCGACATCGCGCTCGATCCGCTCGAGGGCACCACCATCACCGCCAAGGGCGGCGCCGAACGCGCTGGCCGTGATGGCGATGGCCGAGCAGGCGACTTCCTCAATGCGCCCGACGTCTACATGGACAAGATCGCCGTCGGCGGCGGCCTGCCGAGGGCGTCGTCGATCTCGACGAGACGCCGGCCGACAACCTCAACGACCTCGCCAAGGCCAAGAAGGTGCGAGATCGCCGACCTCGTGCGTCTGCATCCTCGACCGGCCGCGCCATGCCGAGCTCATCGCCGAGGTGCGCGAGGCCGGCGCCGCGCATCCTGCTGATCAGCGACGGCGACGTGGCGGGCGTGATCGCCACCTCCGACCCGGCGACCGGCATCGACATCTACATCGGCTCGGGCGGCGCGCCGGAGGGCGTGCTGGCGGCGGCGGCGCTGCGCTGCATCGGCGGCCAGATGCAGGGCCGGCTGCTGTTCCGCAACGACGACGAGCGGGCCGCGCGCGCCGGACATGGGCATCACCGACCTCAACCGCAAATACTCGCCTGCTCGACCTGGCCAAGGGCGACGTCATGTTCGCCGCCACCGGCGTCACCGACGGCTCGATGCTGAAGGGCGTGCGGCGCTTCGGCAACGGCGCCGTAGACCCATTCCATCGTCATGCGCTCGAAAACCGGCACGGTGCGGTGGATTTCCGCCCATCACAATTTCTCGATTAAGACTGGCCTGCCGAGCTGGGCGTGATCATGATGGGGGGCATGCGGGCTCTCCCTTAACGTTCGCCGTCGCCTGTACCCTCCCCTCTGTTCTGCCGTCGAAGCGCGGCCCAGGTCGAAGCCTGCGGACAATTCTCGTGGGCGATCGGACGCTAGATCGACCTGTTCGACGAACCGCTGCCGACCGTCGAGAGCGCGCCGTCGCTGCCCAAGGAAGGTGTCTTTGCGGTGACCCTGAAGCCGGATCGCCGACGTGCACTATCCTCACGCCCGAACGCGGCAGCGACGGCGGCGATGGGCGGCGTATCGTCACCATCGAGAGCCTCCCGGCCGGCCGATACCAGATCGCGGTATCGGACGACGTATGGGTCGATGCCATCCAGGACAACACCGGGGTGCCGGCGAAACTCGCCTCCAGCGGGCCCGGGGTGCCCGGCGTACGGCGCAGCGTCGCAGGTCGACGCAAAGGGTGACGTGCCGACGACGTCTGCAGATCAGCGGCGCTCACGTGCGGCGTATCAACGTCGCCCTCAGCGGGTCTGGCCGTTCGAAAATGGCGTTGGTGAACAGGTCGAAGCCGCGCGAACTTCTAATGACCAAAATAGGCAGGCGAGACGTCC
>CAVUXI010000023.1:0-70858 GCA_963745385.1 uncultured beta proteobacterium | reverse complement strand
TGACACCGAACGACCCGAACTACGCGTCGCAATGGCATTACAAGAGCCCGTCCGGCGGAAATGGGTGGCGTCAATCTTCCCCCCGCGTGGAACATCACCACCGGGTCGCCCAGCATCAAGATCGCGGTGATCGACACCGGCATCCTCCCGCATCCGGATCTCGCGGGGAAATACGTGGGCGGCTACGATTTCATTTCGGATTCGATCGTCGCCAACGACAACAGCTCGGTGTGCGCAACCGCTCCCACCACGGCATGCTTCAACAGCCGCGACGCCGATCCGACCGACCCCGGCGACTGGGTGACGGCCGCCGACGCCGCGCGCTGGCAATTGCTCCCGGGCTGTCCCACGGGGAACAGCTCGTGGCACGGCACGCACGTCGCGGGCACGATCGCCGCGGCGACCAACAACGGAAGCGGCGTCGCCGGCGTCAACTGGGTGAGCCAGGTCGTGCCCCTGCGCGTGCTCGGCAAGTGCGGCGGCTACGATTCCGACATCATCGACGCGATGTCGTGGGGCGCGGGCATCGCAGTGCCCGGCGTTCCGGCCAATCCGAACGTGGCGCGCGTCGAGAGCCTGAGCCTCGGCGGCGCCCAGTGCGTGTTCCGGCGCATATCAGTCGCGCGATCAACGCGATTCTCGCCGCAGGCACGACGATCGCCATCGCCGCGGGCAACGGCAACACCGATGCATCGACATTCCACGCCGGGCAACTGCAACGGCGTCATCACCGTCGCCGCGATCGGACGCCAGGCTCAACGCGCGTCCTACAGCAATTTCGGGCCCTTGGTCGAGATCGCCGCTCCCGGCGGTGACTTTAGCGGCCTCGGCGTTCTTTCCACGTTGAACAACGGCACGACAACGGTCAATCCAGCCGGCTACGATTACGTCTACTATTACGGAACGAGCATGGCGACGCCGCACGTCGCCGGCATCGCGTCGCTGATCCTCTCGGTCAATCCGGCGCTTACGCCCGCGCAGGTGCTCGCGACGATCCAGACGACCGCGCGCGCGTTCCCGACAGGAACCGGGCGGGACTGTACGACCTCCGGGACGTTCGCCTGCGGCGCGGGCATCATCGACGCAGGCGCGGCGGTTGCCGCTGCCGCGGCGGGCGTTACCCCGCCCTCGACGCTGTTCGTGTACAAGCCGGTCGAGCCGTGCCGGATCATGGACACGCGCAATGCGACGCTGGCCAGTGGCGTGCAGGGACCGATCGCGGGTGGCGCATTGAAGCAGATTCCCGGCTTCGTCACCCTCGGCGGCAACTGGACCCAGTACGGCCAGCCGGGGGCGCCATCCGATTGCGGTCTGACCAATCCGCCCGGCACTTCAATCAAGGCGGTCGCCATCGTGGTCACGATATTGAATCCGAACTTCGACGCCTTCCTGGGCGTGAGCGACGTCAACAACCTGACCACCACACTGTCGACGGTGGCCTTGAACTACACGCACGGCCAAGGCCTGTCGACCATGTACATCGTGCCGCAGCTCGCCGGCAACAACATCTACTTCGCGATGCCGTCGGGATTGTCAGCAAACATCATCTTCGACGTGGTCGGCTATTTCGTCGTATCGGATGCCACGGCCCTCGCGTGCGCGACAGCTACGTCGGGCGCGGTAACCATAGGCGCGAGCAGCAGCGGCAGCGCCGTCTCGCCTGCCTGCAGCGCGGGCTACGCGCTTGGCAGCGGCAGCTGCCTCAGCGATTCGGCAAGCATGAAGCTCACGGCGGACAAGGCGTCCGGGGGCAACACGACATGGACCTGCACCGCGAACAATGCGGGCGGCGCCTCCGCGCATTTGACTGCTACAGCAAACTGCTGCCGCGTTCCCGGGAAATGAGAACTGGGTCCCAGCAAACAAGCGCAATTTTCAACGCGCGAATTTAGTGGCATGATGGCGCGCGGGTAGTCAAGGGAGACAGGGACATGCGAGTTGCAATCGTGGCACGGTCACGCAGAACATCTACCCTATGCATTGGCATGTTGCTGGCGGTTGCGGGACTCACGTGCGGCTCCTTGCCCAGTCGTGCTGCGGATCCCGCGATCGACGCCGTCACCTACGCGCAGCCCAAGGTTTTCCCGGCGGAGTTCAACGGCGACTTGAGCAAGCTGCCGCTGGCGCCCAGAAGCACAGTCGAGCCGCGGCCTTACCGTCCGCTGTTGCGCGGGCCGCCATCGTCGAAGTTCCAGGGCTCGCCTCCGCCCTCGATCGAGGCGCCCCAGCCCCCGGGCGGTCCGCGCTTGCCGATGCCGAGCCCCATTCAGAACTTCGCCGGACTGAGCTTCAACGATACCTGCACCGGCGGTCAATGCGGTTCGGGGTGGCCGCCGGATCCGAACGGGGACGTCGGACCGAAGCATTACGTCGAGGCGGTCAATACCGCGATAGGGATCTACAGCAAGACCGGCACATTGCTCGCGTCGTTCACGGAAAACAACCTGTGGAGCGGGGTGGGTTCTTCGCCGTGCAACGGCCATTCCGATGGCGATCCGATCGTGGTCTACGACTGGCTGGCAGACCGCTTTGTGTTGAGCTGGTTTGCTTTCGCCGACAGTGGCTCGCCCAACTTCACTCCCCTCAGTCCGTTCTACCAGTGCATCGCCGCTTCCAAAACGAGCGACCCCGTCGCGGGAGGGTATTGGCTGTATGCGATTCGAATGGACCCGGGCGGCGCAGGATTGCCCCCGGTCGGCGAGCTCAATGATTATCCTAAGTTCGGGCTCTGGCACGACTGCCTTTATATCGGCGTGAACGAATTCGCCGCGCCCAGCTTCAACTATGACGGCGTCGCGTTTGGCTCGTTCAGCCGTTCGGACATGTACAACGGCCTCCCATTGACCTATGCGTTGGGTTATCTGGGTCCCGCAAGCAATGCCTTCACGCTGATCCCCAGCAACAACCAGGCGAAAGGGACGAATGCACCGCTGCCCGGAACGCCGAATTACTTCGTGTCGGAATCCGGCTCAGCGTTTGCATTCGAAGTCAGGAAATTCGCGGCGGGTGCGAACTGCGGCGGCGGCGGCACGCTCAGTGCGCCGGTGAACGTCAGCCAGGCGTCTTACACCTTCCAGTCAGGTGCCATCGTGCCGCAGCCGAACACCACGCACACGCTGGACATGATCGACGATCGCATCATGCAGAAGGTGCAGTACCGCAAGATCGGCCCCGTCG
This sequence comes from uncultured beta proteobacterium, assembly GCA_963745385.1. Taxonomy (GTDB): domain Bacteria; phylum Pseudomonadota; class Gammaproteobacteria; order Burkholderiales; family Casimicrobiaceae; genus PALSA-1003. Next base: position 67,681 of record CAVUXI010000023.1, on the reverse strand, counting down.
AATCATTGTGGGTCACGCACCCCGTAGGCTCCGCTGCGGGCCCGACGGCAATGCAGTGGGCTCAGATCAACGTCAGCGGCGGCACGATCGCGACGACACCCGTGCAGCAGCAGATCTATGCACCCGATACCTTTCTTTATCGCTTCATGGGCAGCATCGCTACCGACAATCAGGGCAATATGGCGCTTGGCTACACGACCTCGAACGGAAGCGCGCCGAATTTTCCCAGCATCGCCTATTCGGGCAGGCTTGCGACCGATCCGCTGAATACCCTGCCCCAGACTGAACGTCAGATGATCGCCGGCGGCGGGTCGCAGAACAACTTTTGCGGCGGCCCCGGCAATCCCTGCGATCGTTGGGGCGATTACAGCTCGATGAGTCTCGATCCTGCCGACGAGTGCACGTTCTGGTACACCAACGAGTACTACGATACGCAGGCGAACGGCAACGCGGGCAACTGGCATAACCGCATCGGCTCGTTCAAGTTTCCATCCTGCGTTCCCGCAAACCCCCGCGCAGTGGTCTACAAGCCGCTGGAGCCGTGCCGGATCATGGACACGCGCCACGCCACGCTGGGCAGCGGCGTCCAGGGACCGATCGTGGGTGGGGCATTGAAGCAGATCCCAGGCTTCGTCAGCCTTGGCGGCAACTGGACTCAGTACGGCCAGCAGGGAACGCCGTCCGATTGCGGTCTCACGACCCCGCCCGGCACAGACATTTACGCCGTGGCGATGGTGATCACCATCCTCAATCCGAACTTCGATGCCTTCCTGGGCGTGAGCGATGCCAACAGCCTGACCACGACGCTGTCGACGGTCGCCTTGAACTACACGCACGGACAAGGCTTGTCGACCATGTACATCGTTCCGCAGATCGCCAGCAACAATATCTACTTCGCGATGCCGACTGGCTTGTCCGCGCACCTCATCTTCGACGTGGTCGGTTACTTCGTCGTATCCGACGCCACCGCCCTCGCCTGCACGACGGTCACCTCGGGCGCGGTGACGATAGGCGCGGCCAGCACCGGCAGCGCCGTCTCGCCTGCCTGCAGCGCCGGTTACACGCTGAACAGCGGCAGTTGCGACAGCGATTCGACAACGATGAAGCTCACGTCGGACAAAGCCTCCGGCGGCAATACGACATGGACGTGCACCGCGAACAACTTGGGCGCGTCAGCGCATTTGACGGCGACGGCAAACTGCTGCCGCGTTCCGGGAAAGTAAGATGAAGCCAAGTAGTCCTTTTACGGGAGACAGGAAGATGAACAAGTCGAACAGCAACGGAATAGCCGCCGTCGCAATCGCGCTGGCGTTCGCGGCCGGCATCGCTGCAGCCGCACCGCTGCCGGTGATGGAGGCGGGCGGCGCGCACGCCGTCCCCAGCGCATTGCCGCTGGCGCGGTTCTATCCTGCGCCGCTTCCTTCCTCGCCCGCCGGTGTCGTCGAAGAGCCGCAAGTCTGGCTCGCGAAGGTGCAGGGTCTGGTCGCTGCGGCGCCGTCGGTGCTGCAGCAGAGCCTGCTTGCATCCCAGACGCCGCAGGATTTCGCCGCCAATGTGGCGCTGCTGCAGCAGATGCAGGAAGGCATGCTCAAGCAGGCCGGGTCGGAGCTCAAGAGCCAGGCCAAGAGCGGAACCATGACGGCGCGCGCACTGGGCGACGCCGCCAACCTCGTTTACACGCCGCTGGAGCCGTGCCGGATCATGGACACGCGCAGCGCCACGGCGGGCAGCGGCGTGCAGGGACCGATAGCCGGGAATTCGCTCAAGCTGCTGCCAGGCTTCGTTACCGCCGGCGGCAACTGGACCATCTACGGTGGCGCGGCAACCGATTGCGGGCTGAAGAACCCGCCGGGAACCTTCATCAAAGCCGTCGCGATCGTCATCACCATACTCAGCCCCAACTTCGACGCGTTCCTCGGCGTGTCCGACGCCAACAGCCTGAGCACCACACTGTCGACGGTCGCGTTGAACTACACCCATGGTCAAGGGCTGTCGACCATGTACATCGTGCCGCAGCTTTCCAGCAACATCATCTACTTCGCAATGCCGACGGGATTGTCGGCACAGCTCATCTTCGACGTCGTGGGCTACTTCGTGCAGTCCGACGCGACCGCGCTGCAATGCACGACGCAGGCCTCGGCGCCAGTCGCCGTAGCTACGGCGAGCGCGGGCACCGCAACCTCGCCGGCCTGCACTGCCGGATACACGTTGACAGGGGGAAGCTGTGACAGCACCTCGACCAGCATGACGCTCGTGTCGCACGAGGCATCAGGCGGCAATACGACGTGGCTCTGCTCCGCGTTCAACACCGGTGCATCGGCCAATCTGACCGCGACCGCGAATTGCTGCCGCGTCCCCGGCAAGTAGACCCCCGGCCGCCGACACCGAGAGGAAACGCATGAGAAAAGTGAACTGGATGATCCTTGCGACGATCGCGCTGCCGCTGACGGCGAGTGCCGCCAGCGCGGCGCCGCCGGCCCTGACGGGTCAAGCGCAGGTCGTTCCCAGCGCGGCGCCGCTGCTGCGCTTCTATCCCTCGCGCCTCGCCTCGACGCCGACGGGCGTGGTCGAGGACCGCGAGGTGTGGCTTGCCAAGGTGCAAGGCCTGATGGCGGGCGCTCCGCCGATGTTGCAACAGAGCCTGCTGCAGTCGCAGACGCCGTGGGAGTTCTCCGCGAACGTCGCGCTGCTGCAGCAGATGCAGGAAGGCACGCTCAAGCAAAACGCCGGGCGCATCCAGCGTCAGCTGCAGACCGACGGCGCGCCGCATAAGCCTGCCGGGCACATCCATGAGAACAGGCAACACGCCGCAGCAATAGCCGCCGCTGTCATGTCTACTGATTCAGTGACGTCTCTCTGAGCGAGGAGGTCACGTCCAGCGTCGCCCGCAAAAGCTTCTGAACCGCGAGCGTTGATCTTCGGTGGCCTCGCGCACTACGCTCCCCAGCAGAGGGCGGTCTCGCAGACGTCTCACGTCCCGGCGAGACTTTAGTCCCGCGGATGCGCCGGCCAGTCGATGAGCATCGTCGTCACTTTCTAAAAATACACCGCCGAGCTCGCGTTAGATTCATCTCGTGCAATACGTAGGCCGTGTTGGGATACACGTCGTGGGGGGGTCAAAGTGAGAAAGATCGGTCGATCCGTCGGGCTGCTCGCTTCAACGCTCTTTTCTTTGCTCCTGCTTCTCGGGCCGTCGCACGCAGCGTCGTCGGATACTCGACAATCGACGCGAGTCGAACTGCCGGATCACGTGTTGCCGATGCTGTCAAAGGCGACACAGCTCCCGACCACTAGCGCCAAATTGCTCGCGGGCGGCGAGGAGCCGCTGACGCTCACGGTCACGCTGCAGCGCTCGGATCAGGCGGGATTCGACCGCTATCTCCATGACGTGTACGACCCGGGCTCACCGACTTTCAGGCATTTCCTGAGTCAGTCCGGGATCGCTGACACGTTTGGCCCCACGAGCGGCGCGTACCAGCAGGTCCTGGACTACTTGCGCGCCAACGGATTCGAGCTGCTCGACGGGTCCGCAAACCGGCTGACGATCACGGTACGCGGCTCACGTGTCCAAACAGAGCAGGCCTTCGCGGTGCATATCGGTGACTATCGCATAGACGACAAAAGCTTCTATGCGAACGACAGCAATCCTGCGTTGCCGCCCGAGCTCGCCGCGAGCGTGATGTCGGTATCAGGCCTGTCGAATATCGCAGTCCCCGCGGCTCCCCTTAAGACGACGAAGCCGCAGGATGTCAAGAATGCGTGCATCAATGACGCGCTGGGACTGATCCCGGGTGTCGGCCTTTTCCAGGCGTACATGCACCAAGCACAGCCGCCCGGGCCGCAGAACCTCTACGATCAGGCGCAGGATCTTATTTCCGTCATCACGTCGATCTCAGTGGTCTTCGGCAACTTCTTCGCGTTTCAGTATTTTTCTCTGCCGAGTGCCATTGGACATTGCCTCGGATTCTACTTGGGCTACCTGTCCAATCATCCAGGTAACTTTTTCCTGAACAGTCCTGCGAGAGACAAGACCCTCGAAGAAAAACTGGCAGCCACCACAGACGCAAGACGGATTGCCCAAAAGCCCGCGCGCGACGCGAACATGCAGAAAATCGGACTCCTCGAGTTCGACACCTTCCATCAGAGCGATATCAGCGGCTGGTTGAGTCTGGTCCATGGCAACCCGCTCTTCGCAAGCCACCTCAGCGAAGTGCACGTCAACGGTGGCGCTGGCAGTCCCGGCTCGGGGGAGTCGGAAGTACTCCTCGACATTGCCACGGTCATGATCGCCGACCCATCGTTGAATACGACCTACGTGGTATACGACGCGCCGCCGAATACGAGCTTCCAGCAAGTGCTCAACGTCATGATCAACGATGGCGTCACGGTCATCAGCAACTCCTGGACGGAGTGCGAGGATCAACACACCTTGGCGGACGTCCAGAGTATCGACTCCATCCTGGCCCAGGCCGCGGCCGCGGGCATCACCGTAATCAACGGAAGCGGCGACAGCGGCTCGACCTGCCTCGACGGCAGCCCGAACACCGTCGGAGTACCGGCCAGCTCGCCCCATAGCACCGCGGTCGGCGGCACGACCCCTACGTTTGGTCCGGGCTTCACGTATGGCAGCGAGACTTGGTGGGACGGTTCGGGTGACACCCCGGCCACCGGTCAGGGCGGCTTCGGGGTCAGCCGCTTCTTCGCTCGCCCCCTCTATCAAAACGGCCTGACGACGTCGGCGATGCGATCGGTTCCAGACGTCGCTGTCACGGCCGACCCGACGGCGGGCTTCAGTATCTGCCAGGCCGATGCGGGTGGCTGCCCGACAGGCCTGTTGTACGGCGGCACGAGCATGGCCGCTCCACTGATGGCGGGCATCGTGGCCTACCTCAACGAGCAGCTGGGATCCAATATCGGCCAACTGAATCCGGCCTTCTATCCACTGGCGGGGACCAACGCATTCCATTCGGCGTCGAGCATGGGCTCGGACTTCGCCCACGTCGGCCTCGGATCGCCCAACTTCGACAACTTGCTGGCGCATTTCGCCAACCATGCCATCGGCCCCGTCGACCCATCGACTTCCCGTGCGGGTGGGACGCTTCTCCCGGCGGCGGACGGGACCACACAGGCTGTCCTGCGGGTCAGCCTGACCGACGCCAGCCATTTCTCCGTCGCAGGCAAGATCGTCAGTCTCACTCCGAATGCCGGAAGCCACGCCGTCGTCTCGGCTCCGAGCGGGCCTTCCGACGATACCGACGGCGCGGTGACATTCACCGTCACCGACACTGTCGCGGAAACCGTGACATTTACCGTCACCGACACGACTGACGGGATCACGCTCACGAAAACACCGAAGATCACATTCGTGACGCCACCGGCGGCAAGCGCAGGGATCGCTGCCTCCCCGACCACGGTTCCGTCGGACGGGACCAGCACCAGCACGATCACTGTCACGCTCCAGGACGCGCTCAGTCGACCGACACCGGGTAAGCTGATCACGCTTTCGCAGGGAAGCGGCCATTCCATCGTCACCGGTCCTTCGCCCGCCGTTACGGACGCGAACGGACAAATCCAGTTCATCGCGACCGACAACGTCAACGAGATCGTCACCTACACCGCCGTCGATGTCACCGACGGTGATTTGCCGATCCCCGGCTCGGCGACGGTAACGTTCACCGGCGGCAACACCTCGTGCGTGGGCGCGGCGCCCACCCCGGGGGCCGGCTATACGATCACGCCGTGGGCGAATGGCTTCGTCGCGCAAAACTTTTTCTTCGGCAACGTAAACTGGGGCGGGTGCCCGGGCGCGACCAACCCGACGTTCAGCTCGTCGGGGCCGGTGTTCGTCGCCGATTTTCGTACCGGCGACCTCTTCGAGTTCGGACTCGGTGGTGGGGCGGCGGCTGGGAACAAGCTGTCGAATCTGAACCAGACGCTGGGCCAGCCTACTTTCGGGAAGGATGGCCGCCTCTATGCCACTCACGGCGCGACAACGGGTAACTTTTTCACCGGCGACCTGATCGAGATCGACCCGGTCACCGGTGCCCAGCTCCGTGTTGTCGCCGCCAATCTGACGTGTCCGGGCGGCCTCTCAGTGGATCCGCTGAGCGGAGACCTGTTCTTCGACGATCAATGCTCGGGGGCCGGATCCGACAACGCATCTCTTTGGCGCATCCATGATCCCGCCGGGGCTGCGACGATGTCCGTCTATACGACCTTGCCCGCGACGGCGAACGGCGGGCTGGCCTTCTCGCCGGACGGCACGTTATACGCAGTCACGGGCTACTTCAACAATCCCACCGCGCCGATCATCCGGATTTCCGGTACCGACCAACCGCAGCCACCGACCCAGACGACGCTGTCCGGTATCACGACGGACTACGGCATCGCGATCGCACAGGCGTTGCCCAGCGGTGCGGCGAAGTCGTTCATGGTCCATCAGAGCGGTGCCTTGGTGCTTGTCGATGTCACCACTCAACCGTTTACATCGACGACGCTGGCCACCGGATCGATCGCACCCGCGGTCATCGGTCCTGACGGATGTCTCTATGCAGGCGCCAGCGACACCATCTACAAGCTCGCACCGAGCGTCGGACCCTGCGGCTTCGTGCCGACCAATCCGGCGCCGAGCCTGGCGCTGACTCCGGCGAGTGTCTCACCGAATCCGCTTCAGGGCGCCTCGCAGAGCTTCACCGCGACCTTCAAGAATGTCACTGCGCCGGCGGGTACTCCTGTTTATTTTGAAGTCAGCGGAGCGAACGCCCAGACAAGACTTGGCAACACGGACGCGAACGGCGCGGCGACAATCGCTTACACAGGAGCCTTCGCGGGAAATGATACGGTCACCGCCACCGCGACGATAGCGAACTCCACCTTTACGTCGAACGCGGCGACGGTCACCTGGGCGCCCGGGAAACACGTCACGTTCCTTGCGCTCAACCTGAGCCCCTCGGGCGGCATCGCCGGTCAGCCGGTGACGGTCGTGGCGTCGCTGGTCGATGCGTCGGCAAATCCGAGCACGGCGATCGCAGGCGCGACCGTCCATTTCTCGCTCGGCGGCCAGACATGCAACGGAATCACCGACGCGCAAGGCAACGCGAGTTGCACTCTCATCGTTCCGTCGAGAGGACCGCTGAGCTTGAGCGCGAGCTTTGCCGGAGATGTCCAGTACGTCGCGGCCATGGCCTCGGAGGAATTCTTCATAGCGGCGCCCGCGGGGCTGGCCGGCCCCAGCAACTTAGTCTACAAGCCGGTGGAGCCGTGCCGGATCATGGACACGCGCCATGCGACGCTAGCCAGCGGCGTGCAGGGTCCGATCACCGGCGGAGCGCTGAAACAGATTCCGGGATACGTCGCGGCTGGCGGGAACTGGGGGATCTATGGCGGGAATCCAGCTTCGGACTGCGGCCTCACCAATCCGCCGGGCAGTTCCATCTTCGGTGTTGCGATCGTCATCACGATACTCAATCCGAATTTCGACGCGTTCCTCGGCGTGAGCGACAGCAGCGATTTGAGCACGACGTTGTCGACGGTCGCGCTGAACTACACCCATGGCCAGGGTCTGTCGACGATGTACGTGGTCCCGCAGGTCGCCGGCAACAATATCTACTTCGCGATGCCGGCGGCCTTGTCGGCGCACCTCATCTTCGACGTCGTGGGCTATTTCGTTTCATCGGATGCGACGGCGCTGCAATGCACGACGCAGACGTCGGGCGCGGTGACCATCGGTGCGGGCTCGTCGGGCAACGCGACGTCGCCCGCATGTGCCGCGGGCTATACAGCTGACGGCGGGCAGTTGCGACAGCGATTCGCCGAGCATGAAGCTCGTCGCTGATAAGGCGCTGGGACAGGCGTGGCTGTGCTCGGCGAGCAACTCGGGCGCGGATGCGCATTTGACGGCGACCGCAACTTGTTGCCGTGTGCCCGGGAAGTGATGCGCAAGCCTTGGGCGCACGTACGCCGCGTTGATGTGTATCTGCAGCGCCGTGACCTGGGTAGACGATGAGGGGCGCTCGGGCGTCCGTTCCAGGCTCCGCCGGCGAGGCGATCACTCGCGTGCCGGCGCCCGCAGCCGGTTGCGAGCTGTGGCTGTGCCGCCTCGATGACGACTCGCACGCCGTCGTCGCGATGGCGGCTTCGCTTTCTGCTGCCGAGCGGGCGCGAGCGGCGCGCTTCGGCACCGAGCTTTTGCGCCGCCGCTGGATCGTCGGACGCGCAACGCTTCGTTCTCTGCTGGGCGCCAGGCTGGGAATAGCGCCGAACGCCGTCGAGCTCAAATCGGGGAGGCGCGGGCGGCCGGAGCTTGCCGCGGCGCGCAATCTCGATTTCAACGTGTCCCACACGCAGGGGATCGCGTTGATCGCCATCGCCGATGTGCTCTCTTCCGGCACTCGCGTTGGTGTGGACATCGAGCGCGCGGATCGCGCAGTCAACGTCGACGGCGTTTCACGCAAATTCATGACAGAGCGAGAGCGAGCTTTCCTCGCCGCGCTCGACACCGACCCACGGCGGCGGCTCTTCCTTCGACTGTGGACCTGCAAGGAAGCGATGAGCAAAGCGACCGGCGATGCGCTGTCGGCGCCCTTTCGCGACATCGACATTTCCATTCAGGAAAGACCCGCGCTGACCGCGGGGCCGCCGCCTTACACGCCGGAGGCGTGGCGGCTCTATCCGGCGGCCGTCCCGCCGGAATGGATCGCCACCGTCGCGATGTGGCTAGCGACCTAGTGTGGCGTTCCGCCAATAACCCACATTACTTTCAGCCGTTCGTGGTGAGCTTGTCGAACCATGAACGGCTCCGCAGGGCGGCCTTCGACAGGCTCGGGCCGAACGGAGTTTATAAAGTTGGTTGCGGAACGGCACAATGGGTTACCGTGCGCGAAGCCCCGTCTCCGCGGGCTTTGGAATCTTCCACTTGTTCTGCAGCCAGAGCCAATCAGCCGGACTCTCGCGTACGTCGCGCTCGAGACAGCGAGCGTATTCCTCGACAATGCGCACGTCGGCGCCCTCGTCGTACGGCGGCGCGCCGATCTCGGTAAGCGTCACCGAATAATAGCCCCGGCGCACGCGGCGCATCGAGACATAGAGCACCTTGGCGTCGAGGAATTGCGCGATCTTGCCGGCGCCGACGAAAAACGCCGTGTCCTGGTGCAGAAAGCGCGTCCAGTAGCGAGGGTCGTTCTTTTTCGGCGTCTGATCGGCGATGAGCGCATAGGTCCGCGGCTGTCCGGCCCGGCTCAGCAGATCGAAAATGAACTCCTTGCGCGGAATGAAGCGGCTGCCAAAGCGCGCGCGCGCTTCGCGCAGAAACTGGTCGAACGCGGCGACCCGCTGCGGCTGGTAGACGACATCGATGGTCATGTCGAACGTGGCGCCGGCGGCGAGCGATAGCCATTCCCAGTTGCCGTAGTGCGCGGTGAGCAGAATCACCGACTGCTTCGCGACCATGCACTCGGTGACGAGCCCGGGGTTCTCGAATGTAACCCGGCGCTTGAGCGCATCCGCGCTGGCGCCGAAACCCCAGAACGACTCCATGATCGTGTCGGCGAGATTGCGGTATGACTTTCGCAGAATCGCCGAGCGCTCCGCGGGCGCTCTTTCCGGCAACGCGTTGGCGATGTCGCGCTCGGCACGATCGCGCCTCCATCGCATGACGCGAAAGGCCACGAAATAGATCAGCGCTCCCCATGGATACAGCAAGGGCAGCGGCAGACGCGTCAGCGCCTTGAGCAGGAACTGCATGGAATTCCGAAACTTGGGGTCGTCGCAAACGCGGCGACTATACCTTAGGCAGCGCGCGGCGTGCGCCGCGAGAGCGCTTGCTCTGGAATCGTGGAAAGACCGCCGAGCGTCAAGCGACCGCGACCAGCCGATCGAGCGTTGCCGGATCGGCGAGCAGCTCCTCGCTGGCTGCGCGATGGACAATCCGTCCTCGATCGAGCACGATCGCTGTTTCCGTGAGCTCGAGCGCAAGCCGGGCATGCTGCTCGACGACGATGACCGCGAAATCTCCGACCCGCACGAGCTCGCCGATGACTTTCATCAGCTCCTGCACGATGATCGGCGCCAGCCCCTCCATCGGCTCGTCGAGCAGAAGCAGCTTGGGGTTGGTCATCAATGCCCGGGCGATCGCGACCATCTGCTGCTCGCCGCCGGACAATTGGTTGCCCAGGTTGCGCTTCCTCTCCTCGAGCCGCGGAAAAATGCGGTAGACGCGGTTCAGGTCCCAAGCACCGGGCCTTGCCACCACGGTGAGATGCTCCTCGACCGTCAGCGAAGGAAACATGAAACGTTCCTGCGGCACCCATCCCAGACCGGCGTGCGCGCGGCGGAATGTCGGCAGCCGCGTGATATCGGAGCCGCGCCATACGATGCTTCCCCGCTTCAGGCGGGTGAGCCCCATCAGCGTCAGCAGCAGCGTCGTCTTGCCTACGCCGTTGCGGCCGAGCAACGCCAGGCTGCCGCCTTCCGCGATCTCGAAGCGAGACATCCTCGAGCACGATCGAGTCGCCGTAGCCCGCCGTCAATCCTGCCGCGGTCAGCAGCTCAGGCATGCTCCGCCTCGCCCAGGTAGACCTCGCGCACCCGCCGGTCGCGCGCGATTTCCTCGGGCGTTCCTTCGACCAGGACCGCGCCGCCCACGAGCACCGTTATCTTTTCCGCGAACTTGAACACGAGATTCATATCGTGCTCGATGAAGACGATGCGACACGTCCTTGGGCAAGCTCGCGATGACGCTGAAAAGCTCGGCGCTTTCCGCGGACGGAATCCCCGCCGCGGGCTCGTCGAGCAGCAGCACCTTGGGTCGCGTCGCGAGCGCAAGCGCGATCTCCAGCAGACGCTGCTTGCCGTAGGGGAGGTTGCGCGTCTCGACGGCAGCGTCCGGCTCGAGCCGCAGCAAACGCGAGAATCTTCAGCGCTTCGTCGATCTGCCGCCGCGCCGCCGACACTGTGCGCCACCATATCGATCCCTCGCCGTCGCGCTCGCAGCACGCGAGCGTCACCGACTCCAGCACGGTCAACCCCGGGAAACAGCGTGTTGATCTGAAACGTGCGCGTCATGCCGCGCCTTGACTCGCAAATGCTGCGGCAAGTGACGTTACTCTCTCCTCGCCCAGGAATACCTCGCCCGCGCTGGGCGTCAGCGCTCCGGTCAGCAGATTGATGAACGTTGTCTTGCCCGCGCCATTGGGGCCGATGAGCGCGTGGCGCGCGCCCGACGTCGAACGACAAGGTGATGTCGGAGTTGGCCTTGAACGCGCCGAACGACTTCGAAAGCCCGACGGTTCGCAGCGCAACGGTCATCGTGCCTTTCCTTTCCACGTATTCTTAAGCGCGATGATGCCGCCCATCAGGCCGCCTCGCGCGAACAGGACGATGATGATCAAGAGCAGCCCGAGCCAGAATTGCCAGTACACGGCGTTGAGGTTCGACAAGATACGTCCTGCAGAAGCATGAACACCGCCGCGCCGATCAGCGCTCCGTACAGGTATCCGGTGCCTCCGAGCACGAGCATGATCATCAGCTCCGCGGAGCGCGGAAACCCGAGCGAATCGATGCCGACGAACTGCGTCGTCTGCGCGAGCAGCGCACCCGCAATGCCGGCGATGGCGGCACCGACGGTATAAATCGCGATCAGCTTGCGCTCGGGACCGACACGCCGATCGCGGGCATGCGCCGCTCGCCCTCACGGATGCCGCGCAAGCTCAGGCCGAACGGCGAGCGCACCAGCGTGCGCGCAAACAGAAATACGACGAACAAGACGACGAGGCAGTATACGTACGCGGTCCTGCCGTCCATGCCGAACGAGAACACGCCGAAGATCTTGCCCATATCGACGCCGGAGAGCCCGTCGACGCCGCCGGTGATCGATGACGCCTTGTTCGCCGCCTCGAAAAGCATCAGGCCGATGCCCAGCGTCACCATCAGGCGCGTCAGATCCTGTCCGCGAACGACCAGGAAGCTGGTGAGCAGTCCGACCAGGCCGCGCCGCAAGCGCGGCGGCCAGCCAGACCGCTCAGCGGCTCGTCCCATCCGTACTTGGCAAGCAGTCCCGCGGTGTATGCGCCGACGCCGAAGAAGGCTGCATGGCCGAGAGAGATGATCCGCGCATAGCCCGAGGATCAAATCGAGCGACAGCGCGAAGAGGCCGGCGATGAGAATCTGGCTGCCCAGCGTCAGGTACTTGGGAAACACGAAAGAATGCAATCACCGGCAGCAGCCAGAAGCCGATCTCGTACAGGCTCCATCGCGCGCGTCGGAAGCGCCCGTTCACTGCGCGCCGTCCTCACGCACGTCGCCCACGAGTCCGCGCGGAACAGACAGCAGCATCACGACCATCACGACATAGATCACGAACGATCCGATCTGCGGCACGTAATATTTTCCGGCAACATCGAATACGCCGAGGAGCAGCGCCGCGAAAAGCGGCCCCTTGATCGTGCCCGCGCCGCCCACCGCGACGACGAGCAGGAAATACACCATGTATTTGAGCGGAAACGTCGGGTCCAGACCGAGCACGTCGATGCCCAGCCCGCCGCCCAGCCCGGCGAGACCCGAGCCGAGCGCGAAGGTCAGGCTGAAGACCCGGTAGACGTTGATGCCCAGCCCCGCGGCCGCCTGCTGGTTGTCGACCGACGCGCGTATCTCCGCGCCGAAGCGCGTGCGCTCGATCAGCCACGTCAGCGCCAGCGTGATCGACGACCACGACCGCGATCAGGAACAGGCGATACGACCCGAGATCCAGGCCGAGCACATGGACCTGGCCGCGGAGGAACTCCGGCAGCTGCACCGGCTGCTGCTGCGAGCCGAAAAAATACGTCGCGCCGGCAATCGACATGAAAACGAGCCCGATGCTGAACAGCACCTGATCGAGATGCGTCGCGCGATACAGGCGGCGGTACAGCAGTGCGCTCGAGCACGACGCCCGCGGCGGCGCTCACCAGCGAACGCGATCGGCAGCGACGCGAGGAACGGCACGCCAAGCCGGCGTCATGACGATCACGCACGCGTAGCCGCCCAGCATCGCAAACGCGCCGTGGGCGAGATTGACGAAGTTCATCAGGCCCATCGTCACCGACAAGCCGATGCTGATGATGAACAGCAGGCTGCCGTAGGCGACGCCGTCGAACAGAACGCCGAGGAGATTGCCAAGCATTATTCGAGCTTCTGCGCGTTCGTCACGCGCCGGGGTCTTTCACGTTGTCGATCTTGTCGAACTCGATGTTCCAGTAATGGCCATCGCGCGCTTCGACTTTGCGTATGTAGACGTTCTGGATCACGTCGCGCGTTGCGGCGTCGATCGACATCGGGCCTCTCGGGCTGGTCCACGCCATGCCCTTCATCGCCGCCACCAGAGCTTCGCCATCGCCCGTGCCTCCGGTTTTCTTGACGGCCTCGTAGATCAGATGCATGCCGTCGTAGCCGCCGACGGAATGAAAATTCGGACGCATGCCGCCGTTGGCTTTCATGAAAGCCCTCGACATAGGCCTTGTTCTCCGGCGAAGGATGCGCGGCCGAGTAATGGTGCGAGCTCACGACGCCAAGCGCAGGCTGCACCGATGGTATCCAGCAGATCGTCGTCGAGCACGTCGCCCGGTGCAGATCAGGCTGATGCCCGCTTCGCGCAGGCCGCGTTCCGCGAACTGCTTGAGCACCGCAGTCCCCTCGCCCGAGGGCACGAAAACGAACAACGCTTCCGGCTTGGCGTCCTTGATGCGCTGCAGGAACGGCGCGTAATCGGGGCTGCGCAGCGGAGTGCGCAGCGATTCGACGCACGCTGCCGCCGCCGTCGGTGAATCGCTTGACGAACGTCTTCTCCGCGTCGAGGCCCGGTGCGTAGTCGGTGACCAGCGTGATCACGGTCTTGATCTTGTTCTTTGCCTGCCCAGTCGGCGATGGGCGCCGTGATCTGCGGCAGCGCGAACCCCGAGCGGACGATAAAGGGCGAGCGTTGCGGGATGATCGATGTCGCGGCCGCCATGACGATCATCGGCATACTGCGCTTCGGTCGCCACGGGCGCCGTGGCGAGCGCCAGCGGCGTCAGGCCGAAGCCGGCGATCACGGCAACGTGGTCCTGCACGATCATGTCCTGCGCAATGCGCTTGGTCGTTTCGGGGGCGAGCCCGGTGTCGTCCTTGACGATAAGCTCGACCTTGCGGCCGGCGGCCGAATCGCCGTTACGCGCCATGTAAAGTCTGCACGCCGCTTCGACCTGCCGCCCGGTCGACGCGAACGGCCCGGTAAGCGGAAGAATCAGCCCGATCTTGAGCGGGTCCGCCGCAAGCGCGTATCGAGGCGCCCACGCCACGGCGACCGCGCTGGCGGCAACGCCCGCCACGAAGCGTCTGCGGCTACGGGAAGGGATCTTGTCCATTTGCATCCTCCGGTTGTTTTCTTGACAAGCGAGCGAGGCTCGGTTTTGAATGAGCGTCCTCGCTCGCTATTCTTGAAAGCGTTCTCATGTCAGCACGCAAGAACCCGCCATTTCGCGCCGATCACGTCGGCAGCTTCCTGCGCCCGGCCGCATTGCTCGAAGCCCGCGAGCGAGCGCGCAACGGGCGAGATCGACGCGCGGCCAGCTGCGCGACGTCGAAGACGCCGCGATTCGCGACGTCGTCCGCCTGCAGGAGGATCTCGGTCTGCGCGGGATCACCGACGGCGAATTTCGCCGCACCTATTTTCACATCGACTTCCTCGAGCAGCTCGCCGGCGTCGAAACCAAGGGCGGCATTGCGGTCAGCTTTCACAGCGCGGCAGGCAACGTCGATTTCGCGCCGCCGGTCATGCGCGTCACCGCGCCGGTGCGGCACGTCGAAGCCGATCCAGGTCGACGATTTCAAGTTCCTGCAGTCGGTGACCCGGCGCACGCCGAAGGTCACCATTCCGTCGCCGACCATGCTGCATTTTCGCGGCGGCCGCGAGGCGATCAGCCGCGAGGCCTATCCCGACCTCGAGATTTTCTTTGCCGACGTGGCGGCGGCGTACCGCGACGAGATACGCGCGCTTGGCGACGCCGGCTGCCGCTATCTGCAGCTCGACGACACCAACCTCGCCTACCTGTGCGACGAAAAGATGCGCGAAGGCGCGCGGCAGCGCGGCGACGATCCCGAACGAGCTGCCGCGCCGCTACGCGCGCCTGATCAATGCGGCCATCGCCGATCGGCCGCCGGGAATGACGGTCTGCATCCACCTGTGCCGCGGCAACTTCAAGAGCGCCTGGGTCGCCGAAGGCGGCTACGAGCCGGTGGCCGAGGTGCTGTTCAACGAATTGCAGGTCGACGGCTATTTCCTCGAATACGACGACGCCCGCTCGGGCGACTTCTCGCCGCTGCGCTTCGTCCCGCCAGGGCAAGACCGTCGTGCTCGGGCTGGTCACCACCAAGCTCGGCGAGCTCGAATCGAAGGACGCGCTCAAGCGCAAAATCGACGAGGCGGCGCAAGCTGCGTGCCGCTCGATCAGCTCTGCCTGTCGCCGCAATGCGGGTTTTCGAGCACGGTCCACGGCAACGAGATCGCGCGCGAGGCGCAGGCGGCGAAGCTGCGCCTGGTCGTCGAGACGGCGCAGGAAGTGTGGGGCGGCGCGTAAGCGAACCTCAGCGCACGACGTCACTCGCCGCGATTGCCTCGCGTTGGCATTCGCCGCCCGTTGGCGACCGGCTCAGGTCTTGCCCGGATCCTTCTGGTCCGGGAACTTGTCGAACTCGACGTTGTACAGGCCGCCGCCCGTCTTTTCGACCTTGCGGATGTACACCGTCTGCACGACATCGCGCGTCTCCGGATCGATCATGATCGGGCCGCGCGGGCTTGCGATCTTCATTCCCTTGAACGCCGCCATGAGCTTGTCGCCGTCGGTCGAGCCGCCGGTCTTCTTCAGCGCCTCGTAGATCGCCGCCATGCCGTCGTAGCCCGCCGCCGCCATGAAATTGGGGCGCAGCTTGGTGCCGTTGGCGTCGGCGTACGCTTTCTTGAACGCGTTGTTCTCCGGCGAATCGTGCGCCGCCGAATAGTGGAAGCTGGTGATCAGACCCGAGCGTCGGGTCGCCCATCGCTTCGAGCACGCCGTCGTCGGTGATGTCGCCGGTGGCGATCAGCTTGATGCCGGCTTCGGCCAGTCCGCGCTCCTTGTAACCCTTCATGAAGGCGATGCCCTGCTCGCCCGCCGGCAGGAACAGGAACACCGCTTCGGGCTTGGCGTCCTTGACGCGCTGGATGAACGGGCGCGAAGTCCGGATTCTGCAGCGGCGTGTGCACGCTGCCGACCATCTCGCCGCCGGCCGCCTTGAACGCCTTGCTGAACGCCGCTTCGGCGTCGAGCCCGGGGCCGTAGTCGGCGACGACCGTGTAGACCTTCTTGATGCCGTTCTTCGCGGCCCAGCGCGCCATCGGCTGCGTGATCTGCGGCAGCGTCATCGACACGCGCGACGATGTAGGGCGACTTGGTGGTGATGATCGACGTCGCGGCGTTCATGATGATCATCGGCTTCTTCGCCTCGGTCGCGACCGGCGCGACCGCCAGCGCATTCGGCGTGAGCCCGAAGCCGACCAGGATGTCGACGTTGTCGCGCGTGACGAGCTCCTGCGCGAGCCGCTTGGCGACATCGGGCGCGGGCCGGTCGTGTCCTTTTGCACGATCTCGATCTTCTTGCCGGCGACGCGTGTCGCCGTGCTGCTTCATGTACGCCTTCATGCCGCCCTAGCATCTGCTGGCCGTATTGCGCGAACGGGCCGGAGAACTCGGCGACCATACCCAGCTTGATCGACGCCCTGCGCCTGCGCGAGCCCGTCGCCGCCAGCAATGCCATCCCGCCAGCGTACTTTTCATCTGTGCTCGAATGCGACTTCTCGATCAACGTTTCGATTTCGGTCTGCAATGTTTCATGTCTTCGACTGTCAATCAAATAGCTAGCGTCTCGTTGCCTGCCGCGCAGCGTTGCTCGTCGTCACCCATAGTATCGCATGCCCTCGCGAGCTGCACCGACGATCGCTGCGCGATACGGCTCATTCGCTGTACAGCTCATTCGAACGGTAGACCCACGTAATTTTCCGCGAGCGACGTCGCCGCGGCGCCGCGAGCTCGACGACGTATTCGAGCTGCGAGCGCTGCAGCCGGTGCTGGAACTCGTCGTCGCTCGGGAAAGCGATGCAGCATCGACGTCATCCACCACGAAAAATGCTCGGCGCGCCAGACGCGCTTGCAGGCAGGTCTCCGAGTAAGCGTCGAGCAGCTCGCGTCTTTCCCGACTTGAAGAACGCACGTCGACGCGCGCGCCAGGACGCGCACGTCGGCGACCGCGAGATTCATGCCCTTGGCGCCGGTCGGGCGGCACGATGTGCGCCGCGTCGCCGGCCAGGAACAAGCCGCCCGATACTGCATCGGCTCGACGACGAAGCTGCGCATGCCGGTGATGCCTTTTTCGATGCACCGTGCCCTCGCGCAGCGTCCAGCCGTCGTCGGTCTCGAGCCGCGTGTGCAGCTCCTCCCAGATGCGATCGTCGGGCCAGTCGCCGATGTCTTCCTCGGGCGCCACCTGGAGGTAGAGCCGCGTGATTTCCGGCGAGCGCATGCTGTAGAGCGCGAAGCCGCGCTCGTGGTAGGCGTAGATCAGCTCGTCGTGCGTCGGCGGCGCCTCGGCCAGGATGCCGAGCCACGCGAACGGATACGTGCGCTCGAAGCTCGCGCAGCGCGCCGCGCGGGAATCGACGGCCGGCAGACGCCGTGGAAGCCGTCGCAGCCGGCGATGATGTCGCACATCGAGCTCGACGCTTCGCCGCCGTCGCGAAACGAGACATGCGCGGCGTGCTCGGTGTCGATGTCGTGCAACGCGCACGTCGCTCGACGCCGAACACGATCTGCCCGCCGGCGTCGAGCCGCGCGCGCGAATCAGATCCTTGACGACTTCCTGCTGCCCGTAGACGGTGATCGACGCGGCCGCCGGTCAGCTCGGTCATGTCGATGCGATGGCCGCGGCCGCCGAAGCGCAGCTCGATGCCGTGATGGACCAGGCCTTCGCGCTTCATGCCGCTCGCCGACGCCCGACTCGTTCGAGCAGGTCGACCGTCCCCTGTTCGAGCACGCCGGCGCGCACCCGCTGCTCGACATAGTCGCGGCTGCGAGTCTCGAGCACGACCGATTCGATGCCCTCGCAGGTGCAGCAGATGCGACAGCAGCAGCCCGGCCGGCCCGGCGCCGACGATCGCCGACCTGAGTGCGCATGCTGCATCGCGGGTTCCGATCCGCTAGCGTCAGCGCGGCGCTGGTCCATCTGCGGCGAACACTTCCTCGGCGAGATGGAATGCATTGTTCGCGGCGGGAACGCCGCAATAGATCGCGGCCTGCAGCAGCACTTCCTTGATCTCGTCGCGGGTGACGCCGTTGTTGAATGCCGCGCGCACATGCAGCCGGAACTCGTCGGCGCGATTCAGCGCGATCATCATCGCGACGGTGATCAGGCTCCGCGTATGGCGCGGTCAGCCCCGGGCGGGTCCAGATCTCGCCCCACGCGTAGCGCGTGATCAGATCCTGGAACTCCTCGTTGAAGGCGATTCTTGCGCGCAAGCGTTCGATCGACGTGCGCATCGCCCAGCACCGCGCGGCGCACAGTCATGCCCTTTTCGTAGCGATCCCGCTCGTCCATGGCTGTCTCCGTTCAGGCCCCGAGAAAATCGACCACCGCGGCCGTGAAGCGATCCGGCTGCTCGATGTTGGAAATGTGGGCCGCATCCAGCTCGACATACGCCGCGCCCTGAATCTCCTGTGCCATCCTGCGTCCTTCTGCGGGCGGCGCGGCGGCGTCATGCGCACCCGCAACGATCAGGGTCGGCCGGTCGATGTCCGGCAGCACGTCCCAGTGATCCGTATCGCGCACCGCCGCGCAGGCGGCCGCATAGCCCTCAGCGGGATTGGCGATAAGCATGTAGCGCATCTGTTTGACTGTCCGCGGCGCGCGCTTGCGGAACTCCGCAGTGAACCAGCCGTCGACGACTCCGTCCGCGATCGCTTCCAAACCGCCTTTGCGCACGGCGTCGATGCGGCCATTCCACGACTGGGCCGAGCCGATGCGCGGCGCAGTATTGCACAGTATCAAGCGGTCGATCCGCTCTTCAGCGTGCGCTCCCAGCCACATTCCGACCATGCCGCCCATGGACAATCCGCAAAAGTGCGCGCGCGCCACTTCGAGCGCATCGAGCAGCGTCAGGACGTCGCGCGCAAGCTGCGCCATGCCGTACCGTTCCTCGGTATTCGTTGAAGCGCCCTGGCCGCGGTTGTCGTAGCGCAGCACGCGAAAGCGCTGCGCCAGAACCGGCGCCTGCGCATCCCACATCGCGACGTTCGTTCCAAGCGAGTTGGAAAGCACGAGCATCGGAGCGCCCGGCGGGCCTTCGACGCGATAGCGTAATGCAGTGCCGTCGGCAAGAACGCATGTCCGATCGGGCGTGTCTCCCATCGTCGCAGAGCGCTTGAGCATAGGCCGCTAGAAATCGAAAAACACGGTTTCGCTGTTTCCCTGGAGCACGACATTCCATTCGAGTGCCGACGACGATCCGGCGGCGGTTCTCGCAATCAACGTCCCCCGCCGTTCCGCGGGCACGAGATTCAACACCGGATCTTCGCCATTCGACGATTCGTCCGGAAAGTACACGCGCGTGAGCAGGTGCTTGAGCAGCCCGCGCGTGAAGACCGTCACGACGAGGTGCGGCGCCTGCAGCGCGCCCCCGGGTCCCGGCACGCGGCCCGGTTTGATCGTCGAGAATCGAAACTCGCCGCTGCTATCCGTGAGAATGCGGCCAAATCCGCGGAACGCGGCGGGTGTGGCTTGCGCCCCTTCGGGGTGTGCGTATCGGCCTTCGGCATCGGCCTGCCAGATTTCCAGTACCCCATCGCTGATCGGCCTGCCGTCGCCGTCGACGAGCCGGCCGTGAATCGTTACGCGCTCCCCCGCGGCATCCGCCGGTGCAATCGCGTTTCCCGCAAGCGCCGCGAAGCCGATCTCGACGAAGGGTCCCACGGTCTGTGATGCGGTCGTGATCAAGCTCATGGGTTTTGCGAACTACGACCGTCTGGTTTCCATCGGCGTCTCGTCGCGGCCGCGCAGCACGATGTCGAAGCGATACGCGAGTGCGATATCGGGAATCGTCCTCTCCCAGTCGAACGTCGACACCAGCCGCTCGCGCGCCCGGGGATCGGGAACGCTGTTGTACATCGGGTCGTAGGCGAGCAGCGGGTCGCCTGGAAAATACATCTGCGTCACCAGCCGCTGCACCAACCCGAGCCCGAACAGCGAGAAATGCAGATGTGCGGGACGCCACGCGTTGTAGTGGTTGCGCCATGGGTATGCGCCAGGCTTGATGGTCCTGAAGCTGTAGAAGCCGTTGGCATCCGTCAGCACGCGGCCGCCGCCGGTGAAGTTCGGATCGAGCGGCGCGTCATGGTCGTCGATGTCGTGCGCGTAGCGGCCGGACGCGTTTGCCTGCCACATCTCAACGAGTGCATGCGCGACCGGCCGGCTGTTCTCATCGAGGATCCGACCGGAAACGACGATGCGCTCTCCGAGCGGCGGACCGTCGTGCTGTGCCGTGAGGTCACCGTCATCGGGGCCGACGTCGCCGCTGCCGAACACGGGGCCGGTCACCTCCGACAAAGTGTGCGGCAGGTGGATCAACGGCGCGCTGGGCGCCCGTTTCACCGTCGACTTGTAGCCTGGGTAGAGGTACGGCGGCTGCGTTTCGTAGTACGGCCGGCGGTACCCGGTGATGCTGCTCATCGCTTGTCCTTTATCGCGCGGCATCGCTTTAAGGTCGCTGGGAAGCGAGTGCGCAAGGGGTGAGGGGCCGGCAACCCGGCCCTCAAACGCGCTCGATGATCATGGCGATGCCCTGCCCCACCCCGATGCACATCGTGCACAAGGCGTAGCGTCCACCTGTCCGGCGGAGCTGATACATCGCGGTGGTGACCAGACGCGCGCCGCTCGCCCCCAGCGGATGACCGAGCGCGATTGCGCCGCCGTTCGGATTGACGTTGGGCGCATCGTCGGCGATGCCTTGATCGCGTAACACCGCCAGCGCCTGAGATGCGAATGCTTCGTTGAGCTCGATCACGTCGATATCTTCGAGCGTCAGTCCCGCCTTGGCGAGCACTTTGCGCATCGCCGGCGCGGGACCGAAGCCCATGATGCGCGGCGCCACGCCCGCGACGGCTGCCGCGACAATTCTCGCCCGTGGCGTAAGACCGTGCCGCTTGGCGGCCTCACCCGATGCCACCAGCACCGCGCACGCCCCGTCGTTGACGCCCGAGGCATTGCCCGCGGTGACCGTCCCGTCCGGACGGACGACCCCCTTGAGGCGCGCGAGCGACTCGCGCGAGGTGTCCGCGCGCGGATGCTCGTCATGCGCGACCACGACGGGATCTCCCTTCTTTTGCGGAATCCTTACCGGCACGATCTCTTCCGCCAGGCGTCCCTCCTTGATCGCGGCTTGCGCACGCTGCTGGCTGCGGAGCGCGAAGGCGTCCTGATCCTCGCGCGAGATCTTGAAATCGATTGCGACGTTCTCCGCGGTTTCAGGCATGGAGTCGACACCGTACTTCGCTTTCATGAGCGGGTTGACGAAGCGCCAACCGAGCGTGGTGTCGAAAATCTGCGCCGACCGGGAAAATGCGGACTCCGCCTTGCCCATGACGAACGGTGCCCGAGACATGCTCTCGACGCCGCCGGCAATCATCAGGGTAGTCTCGCCGCTCTTGATTGCCCGGGAGGCGACGGCAAGCGCATCCATGCTCGAGCCGCACAAGCGGTTGATCGTCGATCCCGGAATGCTATCGGGCAGTCCGGCGAGCAACAGCGACATCCGTGCGACGTTGCGATTGTCCTCACCCGCCTGGTTGGCGCAGCCGTAGAGGACATCGTCGACGCTTGCCCAATCGACCGACGGGTTGCGCTCGATCAGCGCGCGAATCGGAACCGCGCCCAGGTCATCCGCGCGCACACCCGCGAGACCGCCGCCATAGCGGCCGATCGGCGTACGCACGGCGTCACAGATGAATGCGTCGTCCATAGCGTTCCTAGTGGGCTGTAACAGTTGAATCAGCAGCCAGTATCGCGCAGCGATCGTCGGTTGCAGCTAGGCGCGAGGAGGAAGCATAGTCAACACTATGGTGACGACGAGCAACAACGCTGCGGCCGGCGAGGGCAAGCGAGACGCTAGCTATTTGATTGTTACAGTCCACTAGTGCGCCCTCACCGAAGCAGACTCGCCGCGGATGAGTGGAACGCCGGTGATCCGCTGCAGCTCTTCGAACGAGAGTCCTTCGACGGTCTCGATCACGCTCAAGCCATCGCGCGTGACGTCGATGACGGCAAGGTCGGTGTAGATGCG
The DNA here is from genome assembly GCA_963745385.1 of uncultured beta proteobacterium. Taxonomy (GTDB): domain Bacteria; phylum Pseudomonadota; class Gammaproteobacteria; order Burkholderiales; family Casimicrobiaceae; genus PALSA-1003. The sequence goes on along the minus strand of CAVUXI010000023.1, from coordinate 45,309 downwards.
GTTGACGCAGCCGACCCCGGTCAAAGGGTAAGTGCAGCGCTCGACGATCTTGGAGGCTCCGCTCTTGGTCTGATGCTCCATCATGACGAACACGCGCTTGGCGCCGATCGCGAGATCCATCGCGCCGCCGACCGCGGGGATCGCATCCTTCGCACCCGTATGCCAGTTTGCGAGATCGCCGGCGGTGGAAACCTGGAACGCGCCGAGGACGCAAAAATCGAGGTGGCCTCCGCGCATCATCGCAAACGAGTCGGCATGGTGAAAATACGCGCCGCCGGTGAGCAGCGTCACCGGCTGCTTGCCGGCGTTGATGAGATCGGCATCCTCGTGGCCCGGCGCGGGCGCGGGACCCATGCCGAGCAAACCGTTCTCGCTGTGCAGGAAGATCTCTCGGTCGCGCGGGAGATGGTTCGCTACCGCGGTCGGCAGTCCGATGCCGAGGTTCACGTAGGCCCCTTCGGGAATATCGCGAGCGACGCGCGCTGCCATCTGATCCCGGCTGAATCTTTCCACGGCGCTCACTTGATCCTGGTCATGCCGCCGCCTGCGGCTGAGTCAATGCGTCGGCCACGTTCACTTGCACGACGCGCTGAACGAAGATCCCCGGCGTGACCACGACTTCGGGATCGATGGCCCCGAGCTCGACGATCTCGCGAACCTGCACGACGGTGCATTTCGCCGCGGACGCCATGATGGGCCCGAAGTTGCGCGCCGTCTTGCGATACACGAGATTGCCCCAGCGATCGCCCCGCTCCGCCTTGATCAAGGCGAAGTCCGCGACGATAGGATATTCGAGGACGTAGCCGCGACCGTTGATGATCCGCGTTTCCTTGCCCTCGGCGAGTGGCGTGCCATAGGCGGTAGGCGTGAAAAAAGCGCCGATGCCGGCGCCCGCGGCGCGTATACGCTCGGCGAGGTTGCCTTGCGGGACGAGCTCGAGCTCGATCTCGCCGGCGTGATAGAGCGCATCGAATATATACGAGTCGGTCTGTCTTGGAAACGAGCAGATGATCTTGCGAACGCGCTTTTTCTTGAGCAGCGCGGCAAGTCCGATGTCGCCGTTGCCCGCGTTGTTGTTCACAATGGTCAGATCCCGTGCTCCCTGCTCGATCAGCGCGTCGATGAGCTGCGACGGCATTCCGGCCGTGCCGAAACCGCCAATCATCACCGTGGCTCCGTCGGGAATGTCCGCGACTGCGGCAGCCACCGTTGCCACGGTCTTGTCTATCATGGGCCCTCCATTTACAGCCGGCCGCGCATGTGCGATTATCGCACCATATGTTCGGTCAACGGACAAATACTACGTCCGCGCGTAGCTAGCGTCAATGAGCGGTTATCGAAATACCGGGCGTTTATCGCTCAACTGATATGATTTTGCGATCGGAACACCATGCGTGATCCCATGGCTAAACCGGAACCCTCCCGCGCACGAACTGCAAGCCGCGCCGCGAAGAAGCGCGCCGATCCCGACATTCTCGCCTCGAATCCCCGTCACGTCACGCCTGCCTCGGAGATCGACGCGCTTACCGGCGATCCCAACTTCATGACCTCGCTCGCACGGGGCATCGCCGTCGTCCGCGCGTTCAGCCAGCAGCGCAGGCACCTCACGATCGCTCAGCTGAGTCAAAGAACCGCGCTGCCCCGCGCGGCGGTCAGACGCTGCCTCTACACGCTCGAAAAACTCGGCTACGTAAGCTCGGACGGATCGCGGGGCTATTCGCTGCGGCCGAAAGTCCTGGCGCTGGGTCATGCGTATCTGTCGTCGACGCCACTCGCGACAATGGCGCAGCCGCTCCTCGACACCATCAGCAACCGCCTTCACGAGTCGAGTTCCATGGCAGTCCTCGAAGGCGACGAGATCCTCTATGTTGCGCGCTCGACGACCACCACACGGCTTATGTCGATCGATCTGGGTCTCGGCAGCCGCCTTCCCGCGTACTGCTCGTCGATGGGGCGCGTGCTCCTTGCCGACCTCGCGGCGACGGACCTCGACGCGTATCTTTCCCGCGTGAGTCTGGTGAAGCTCACCCATCGGACGGTGTCGACGGCAAGCGAGCTCAAGCGCGTGCTCGCCGCGGTTCGGCGTCAGGATTACGCGGTGGTCGATCAAGAGCTGGAGCTCGGGTTGCGCTCGATCGCGGTACCGGTCAAGGACGCCACCGGCCACAGCATCGCGGCGATCAATGTGGGTACTCAATCGGCGCGCGTTTCGATCCCCGAAATGGAAGCGAAGTTCCTTCCAGCGCTTCGCGCGGCGGCGAGCGAGCTCGGGATGTTGCTCACTCCGGTCGACGCCGGCGGCGCAGCGCAGCCGGCGTGAACGCGCCAGCTAGCACTGTGGATCACGCTTGATCATCTCGACAATGGCACGCGACCACACCGCAACCCTCTCGCCCAAGTCCGGCGATAACTGCCGTGGCGATTTTCGAGACATAGGAGTGGTGGTAATGGTCCTCGCGCTTGTGAATATTGGATATGTGAAGTTCGACAATCGGCCCCGAGAACATCTTAAGGGCATCGATGATCGCGATTGACGTAAACGAGTAAGCAGCCGGATTGATGATGATGCCACTGCCAAGGTCGATGGCCTCGTGGATCCAATCGATCAGTTGCGATTCACTGTTCGTCTGCCGAAACTCGATTGCCTGCCCGCCAGCTGCATTCCTGCATTGCACCTCGATCTCCGCAAGCGTCACTTGCCGTAAATATCCGGTTCTCGTCGTCCCAGGCGATTGAGGTTGGGCCCATTCAAGACATAGATTGGTTTTGGTGCTTGTCATAATTAGGCAGTCCAGTTTGCGGGGGTTAATTACCCTTGTATCCCATAACTCTGGGTAGCCACAGTACTGTTTGTGGGACGAGGGTGATGATCGCAAGAACAACTATCGCAACGAAAATGAATGGGGTCGCCTCACGGACGATCGACATCAGGGGCTTCTTGGTCATGTTCGCGACGACGAAGAGCAACAGACCGAACGGAGGCGTGAGAAGCCCGATCATGATATTGACGACAACAACGACGCCGAAATGAACGAGATCGATTCCCAGTGCCTTGGCTGTCGGTATCAGGATTGGAACGATGACGAGGAGAATCGTCGTTCCTTCGAGCAGACACCCCAGGACAAGTAGTATCGCGTTGACAAGAAGAAGATACCCGATGGCAGTTAGATGGAAGGCGCTGATGAAGTGTTGTACCGAAAGCGGAACGTTTTCGATCGTAACCACGTAGTTGAAAACCAATGCTCCGGCGATCAGCATGCCCACCGAGGTAGTCGACTTGGCGCTGGAGAGCAGGACCGCGTACAACTGCTTTAGCGAGATCGACCGGTAGATCAGAGCCGATGCCAATAGCGCGTACGCCGCCGCCGCAGCGGCGCCTTCAGTCGGCGTCATAACACCGCCGTAAATGCCAAACAACAGCACGACCGGCAGCATCAGGGCAGGAAACGCATCCAGCGTGATGCGCGGGATCTCTCGCATCGGGACCGGCGGCTCAACAGGATAATTCCTGCGACGGGCTATCAGCGTGTTCATGATCATGAACGCCACACCGAGCAACAGTCCCGGGATGACTCCGCCAAGGAAGAGATAGCCGATTGAAGTGTCGGAAACCAGCGCATACACGACCATCGGGATCGACGGTGGAATGATCGGTCCGATGATGGCCGCCGATGCGGTGATCGCCGCGGCATACTCGATGGGATATTTTCCGTTGCGCGTCATCATTCCGATGATGATGCGGCCAATGCCGACGGCGTCTGCAATGGCTGAACCCGACATTCCCGCAAAGATGATGTTCGCCACAACGTTGACGTGACCAAGCCCGCCGCGAAATCGACCAACGAGCACAAGACAGAATTTCAGAAGTCGGTCGGTCAGGCTCCCGCTGTTCATCAAATCCGCGGCAAGGATGAACAGCGGTACTGCCAACAAAACATAGCTGTTGAACAGACCGTTCAGAATCTGCTCGCCCGCGGTTCCAAGGTCGAGACCGGTCACGAGGAGATAGAACACCGATGCGCAGATCATCGACAGACCGATCGGCAACCCGAACAACGCGAGCGCGATCAAGACAATGATGCACAGCGTGAAATGGCTGGGCATCAGATCCGCTCCCCATCTTCGAGCACGTCTACCTCCGGCGATTCTCGGCCGCGAAACGCGTTCCAGGCGATCCAGGCGTGCTTGACGATGCAGGCGACAGAAAAGATGACGTAGATGGAGTACAGATAGTCGAACCGCATTCCCAGATAGGCGGACTTCTCACGCTTCATGAAGAGCACATAGTTCCAGGAAGCGGGCAGCGAGACGACGAACAGAACGACCAATGCCAGGCTGGAAATCACCGTGAACGTACGACGAGTTCGCTCGGAGACAAGCCCGTAGACGATGTCGAATCGGATCTCGTCCTTGATCCGACAATATGAAAGCCGCCCCCCATAGCACCAGCCACACCCAGCAGAGGACCGTGACTTCATCGGTCCAGCCCAACGGACGGTTCAGGAGATAGCGAAAGGCAATTTGCAGCAGGAAGGAGACGAACATGATCGCGATCAGCGCAACGATCACGTTCTCGGCCCGCCTTCTCAGCCATGCCGCTTGCGATTCACCGAATTGCTCGACATCGTTGGGTCCTTAGGGGCCATCGACGGCGCGGAGACGCAGCTGTCCAGACGACCGGCGGCCAGTCAGCCAGCCATTGCGCGCAATGGCTGGCGACGCTGAGCACCAGACGTGATACTTGCGGTCTCGCTACAGCGCGTTGATCCGTTCGAGCGCGCCCTTGGGCCAGTCCTGGCCGTACTTGTCGAGATACTTCTTCTGGGCGAACGTGCGGAACGCGTTGAGGTCGGGCGTGTAGACCTTCTTGCCGTCTGCCTTGAAGAAATCGAGGACCTCCTTTTCCTGCGCGCTGAACTTCACCACGTAGTCGTCGATCGCCTTCTCGGCGGCTGCCTGGAATGCCGCTTGTTGGGCGGGCAGCCATTGCATCCCAGATCTTGCTGCTGATGGTCATCACGTCGTACCCGATGACGTGGCCGGTCAGGACGAATTGAGTCGTTACCTCGTAGAACTTCATGAGCTTGCTGGCGACCAGCGGATTGTCCTGGCCGTCGATGGCGCCTGACTGCAGCGCCGTGTAGACCTCGGCGTACGCAACCGGCACCGGATTGGCGCCGATGGATTCCCCGAGAAACTGCCAGAACTCGCCAGGCGGCATCCGCAGTTTGATTCCTGCCATGTCCGCAGGGGTCTTGATCTGGCGGTCGGGCTTCAGATTGACGTTGCGCGACCCGAAGTAGACGGGCGTGATGATCTGGATACCGAGTTGGTCGCGGGCCATCTTGATGAACTCCCGTCCGACGTCGCTCTTGAACGTCTTCTTCAGGTGGGCTGCGTCGCGAAACAGATAAGCCGAAGTCATCAGCGACCACGCGGGAATCTGCTTCGATATGTCCGCGGGCGCGAGATTGACCATTTCGAGGTTGCCCCGCTGCAGGGCGATGAGTTCGGTGCCCTGCTTGAACAGCGTGTTTCCCCAATAGGGCTCGAAGTCGTAGCCGTCCTTGATCGCAGTGGCAAACGACTTGTATGCATCGGCGCGCAAATCCTGTTCAGTGAACGCAGAGCTGAAACGCAATTTGGTCCGTGCCTGCGCACGGGCGTGCGGTAACGCGCCGAGCGCCAGCATCGATGCACCGGCCGCCAGCAGCGAACGACGTGTGAACTTGGTCTGCATGAACTCCTCCGTTTTGGATTACGCGGAAGCGAGGCGAACCCACGAAGCTGTCGCCCGTTCCGACAATTGTTGTGTATCTTCGGCTCGCGACGGATATTATGATGTTCATAGGAGAATATCAATATCATCGATATTGTCGGAGAAGTGCCAGATGCGACATGCGCCATCCAGCCTCACGAGATTGACGCAGACGAGTCACCCAGGACAGCTGCGCGAACTGGCGGCTGCTCGCCAGGCGCAAAGACGGCGCGACGCTGCGGCCGACCAGTACGCCCGTAGGCGAAACGACCTACCGCCGCGTCCGGGCCGACATCGTCTACGGGCGCCTTGCGCCCGGCCAGAAATTGACGCTGGATCGGATGAGAGACGCCTATGGCTCGGCAGTGAGCACCTTGCGCGAAATCTTCAACGGCCTTGCGTCCGAAGGGCTCATCACCGCGGAGGGCGCGCGTGGTTTCGAAGTCGCATCGATCTCTCCCGACAATCTGCGCGAGGTCGCCGCCATGCGCCAGCTTCTCGAATGCGACGCGCTGCGCAGCTCGTTCGAGGCAGGCGACGTGGAATGGGAGGGACGCGTCGTTGCGGCGCACCACAAGCTCGCGTCATTGGAAAAGCGAATGGCCGCTGGAGACCGGTCTGAAGAGGAGACCTTACGGCGATACGATTGGGAATTTCACAACGCACTCATTTCCGCCTGCGGCTCGCGCGTTCTTCTCGACATGCACGCGGGCATCTATGACAAATATCTGCGCTACCTCATGCTTGCGGCCGTCTTTCGCGGAGAACCAGTCGCAGAGGAGCACCGCAAGCTGCTGACATTTGCGCTGGGACGTGATTGGCGCTCAGCTCAGGCGACAACGATCACGCACATTCAGGACTGCGTTGCGCAGATGGTGTCCGGAGACTGGTGGCTACGCTGAATTGAAATTGCTGTGCATTTGCAGCACAAATTCGAGATCTGTTGGACGCATGAGCAGGTCGCGGGTGCGGCGTACTATTTTCGAGGCCGCGATCATGCTCGGATTCCCTCGCGACTGCCGCAATGAATTCGTCGTCTGATAACCCCCTGCGCATTGGAGTCCTCGGGGCTGCAAAGATCGCTCGTCTTTTTGTCGAAGGAGTGCGCGCCTCGCGAAAGGTCGTCGTAACCGCGGTGGCAAGTCGCGACGTGAGTCGCGCGACAGCGTTCGCGCGAGATACCAATGTCGCGAACGGTTCACTCTAGCTATGAAGATGTTGCTCGACGATCCCGAAATCGACGCGATCTACGTCCCGCTGCCCAACAACCTTCACGCCGCTTGGTCGATTCGTGCTGCGGAAGCGGGCAAGCATGTACTTGTGCGAAAAACCGCTTGCGGCAACAGCTGCCGAGGCGCGCGCGGTGTTCGAAGCGGCGAAGGTAAATGGCGTATTTGCGGTTGAGGCATACCCTTATCGTGCACAACCTCAAACCTTGAAGATGCGGGAATTGCTTGCCGCCAACGCCATCGGCAGATTGCAGCTGATTCAGGCGTCATTCGGATTTCCGCTGACTGATTCCGCGAATATCCGGATGAGTCCCGGCCTTGCAGGGGGCGCGTTGATGGATGCCGGTTCCTATCCGGTCAGCTTGGTCCGGACAGTCGCTGGCACGAGACCGACGCGCGTTCACGCGATTTCGCGATGGGCCGAATCAGGAGTGGATCTGACGACACTTGGCCACGCTGGAATTCTCCAGCGGCCTGCTGGCGCAAGTTTCCTGCAGCTTCGCAACGGCTCGGCACCGTCATGCCTTCATTGCAGGCGATGCGGGTTCGATCAGCACCACATACTTCAACGATACGTCTGCAGCATTCCCGCCCCTCCTTGAGGTCAAGCGCGGGACGGGTTGGGATGCAAAGCGCGAGACTATTGAGACGGCTTCGAGCAACGGTTTTCTGGCGGAAGGCGAGTCGTTCCATGATCTCGTTCGACATGGCTGGGGCCAATGGGTTGGCGCTACACCGGACGAATCCATTGACATTGCACTGACTCTCGATGCGCTGGCAGTCAGCGCTCGAACGGGTGATTCAGCCGAGGTAGGCTTGTAACGGAATCTGGTGCCTGCGGTGCAGGTAGCAGCCGATCCCGCCGATCCCGGCCAGGTCGATTATTCCGGCGCGGTGCTTCGGGCCAAGCAGACCAACACCGACGCCCTGTTCGTCTATCTGAACGAGGAAGAATCGGCGCGCGGCCTGCGCGAATTGAAGAAGCAGGCCTATGACAAGCCGATCATCGGCGAGACGACGTTGACCGGGCAAAAGGTGATCGAGCTGGCAGGCGACGCCGCCAACGGCGCTGTCGCGCACGTCGGCCTTACGGCGGATCCGCCGCAGCCGGCTATCAAGGCCTTCGACGACAAGTTCCAGAAGGAGTACAAGTACAAGAGCGACCACAACACGAAGGGCTACAGCGCGGCATAGGTAATCAAGGCCATTACCGAGAAAGACAAGAAGTTCGACTCGAAGGAATTCGCCAAGACACTGCAGGGTGCCAAGATATCCGTCAAAGAATATCCCGGCGTTCTCCTCGATGTCAGCTTCGACAACAACGGCGACCTCGACCGTGAGAGCTTCCTCGTCAAGGTCGAGAACGGTAAGCAGGTGGTCATCGAAACGCTCCCGCCGGCCGGCAAGTAGCGCAGGCAATCCAACATCAATTCGGCGTATTACGGTGCGAATGCTCCGCCCGAGCCGAGCTCCGTCCAATGACGCGGCGGCGGTGATGGGAGAGTCGTCATGAGCGATCTGATCCAACTTCTGGTGTCGGGGATGGCCACGGGTGCTATTTACGCGCTGGCCGCTCTCGGGTTCACGCTGCTGTGGCAGGCCGCAGGCGTGATCAACTTCGCGCAAGGCGAGTTCGTGATGCTGCCGGCATTCGGCATGCTGCTGTTCATTGCCAATGGCATGCCCTTGTGGCTGTCGTTCCTGATCGTGTGCGCGCTCTCGATGATCGTCCTGGGGTTCGGCTTCAAGCGACTGATCGTCGACCCGCTGATCAAGCATGGTGTAATCCCGCTCGTCATCGCGACGCTGGGGCTGGCGATTGCGATCAAGTCGACCGTGCGCGCGGGTTACAGCGCCGAGGCGCATCCGTTTCCGAGCCCGTTTCCGTCGGGCCAGTTCGCCGTGGGCGCTATCAACATCTCCTATGCGGACATCGGCACGCTTGTCATCGCGGGCCTGATCGTCATCGGGCTGCAGGCATTCCTGAACAGGACCGTCACCGGCCGTGCGATGCAAGCCGTTGCGCAGAACACCGAAGCCGCGAAAGTGCTTGGCATCAACGTCAAGCGGATGGTGTTGTACGTCTTCCTGATCAATGCGGTGCTCGCCGTCGTCGCGGCCCTGCTCGTGACGCCGACGTACCTTGCCAAGTTCGACATGGGCGATTCGATCGGTCAGAAGGCGTTCTTCGCCGCGATCATCGGCGGGTTCAATCAGACGCGGGGAGCGCTCCTTGGCGGTGTTCTGATCGGCATTCTGGAAAACATCGTGGGGTTCTATGTATCGCCCGCTTACAAGGAGGGTGTTGCGCTGGTGCTCTTCCTCGGAGTCATCCTGTTTCGTCCCGAAGGGCTTCTCGGCAAGAGCGAGGAGCGCAAAGTATGAATAACAGGGTCAAGGCCGGGATGCTGGTCGTGGCGCTTGCCGCCGTAGCCGTTCTTGCCGCGTTCGCCAAGCGCAGCGACGTCTACCTGCTGACGCTATGCGCGGTCTACCTCATGGCCACGTTAGGCTTGAACCTGACGGTCGGATATGCGGGCCAGATGTCGCTGGGACAGGCGGCGTTCTTCGGTATCGGCGCTTACATCGCGGCGCTATCGCTCAAGGCCGGCGTTCCGTTTCTCGCGGTGGTGCCCATCGCGGCGATGGTGTGCTTCGTGGTCGGTCTCGCGCTCGGCTTTCCCGCGCTGCGTGTCCAGCATCACTACCTGGCTTTCGCGACACTCGGCTTCAACGTGCTCGTGTTTCTTATCATGCGCAACGAGGAGAAGATCACCGGCGGCACGTTCGGCATCTCGAGCATTCCGCGGCCCACGCTGTTCGGCTTCTCGACGGAGGGGCATCTGGCGTTCTTCTATTTCACCTTCGCATCGCTCATGTTGCTCGCGTTCCTGCTGTGGTGGCTGCTGCGGTCGCCGTGGGGGCGTGCATTCGCGGCGCTGCGCGACAATCCGATTCGCGCGGAGAGCCTGGGCGTCAACATTACCGCGTATACCCTGCTCGCGTTTGCGATCGGTGCCGCGTGCGCCGGGATCGCCGGTTGCTATTACGCATCGCTGGTCGAGTTTATCGAACCCGGACCCTTCCACTTCTCGACCTCTCTCTTGATGCTGCTCGCGGTGATCGTCGGCGGCTCCGGGCGCTTCTTCGGTCCGGTCGTCGGCACCATCATCATCATCCTGCTGCCAGAGCTCTTGCGCGCAAGCAACATGGAGGCGTTGAAGTTCATGCAGAAGTGGTATCTCGTCTTCTTTGGCGTCGCCGTCGTCTTGCTGATGGTGTGGCTCCCCGGAGGCATTCTCTCCCTCGGCGAGCGCTTCCGGAAGGAAGCCCCGAAATGACAGCCTTCCTCGAAGTGAAAAACATCAAGAAAACGTACGGTGCCATCCGGGCCGTCGATGGCGTCAGCCTTTCGGTGGGTCCGGGCGAGATCGTCGGCGTCATCGGTCCCAATGGCTCCGGCAAGACCACGCTGTTCAATAGCATCCTGGGGCAAATCAAACCGACGGCCGGGAATGTTGAATTCTGCGGTGAAGATATCACCGGGATGTCGCCGCTGGAATTGTCGCGCCGCGGCGTCGGCCGGACTTTCCAGACGCTGCAGGTGTTCGGCAAGCTTTCGGTGCGCGACAATCTGATCGTCGCGGCTCAGGAATTCAAGGGCTCACTGGGTTCGCGGCTGATGGCCAAGCCTGACGCAGGACTGGGTCCGCATGCCGACGAGATGATCGAATTATTCCAATTGAAGCGTGTTGCCCATCTCTACGCCGGCACTTTGTCCTACGGCCAGCAGAAGCTGATCGACATCGCGATGGCGTTCATGCCCGCGCCGCGTCTCGTGCTGCTCGACGAGCCGTGTGCGGGCGTGAACCCGAGTCTGGTCGATCAGCTGCGCGACCTGCTGGTGAAGTTGAACAAGGCGCACGGCGGCAGCTTCGTCGTCATCGAGCACAACATGGACTTCATCATGAAGCTCTGCCCGCACGTCATCTGCATGGTCGAAGGCAAAGTGCTTGCGGAAGGGCCGCCGGCAACCGTGCAGGCGAACCGGCAGGTGCTCGAAGCGTATCTGGGAAATTGAAGCCGGCCGGTCATGAGCGAAAAGATCATCGAGTTCGACAGGGTCGTCGCCGGGTATTCGCCGAGCCTCACGATCCTCAACGAAACGACACTCGATGCACGCAAAGGCGAGATCACGCTGCTGATCGGCCTCAACGGCGCCGGAAAGTCGACCGTGCTGAAGACGCTGTTCGGGTTGCTGACGCCGCGTTCGGGCGAAGTGCGCTTCGAAGGCAGGAACATCAACGGAAAATCGCAGCGCGAGCTGCTCGCCGACGGGATCGCCTTCGTTCCGCAAGGCCGCAATCTGTTCGGATCGCTGTCGGTGCGGCACAACCTCGAACTGGGCGGCATCACGCTGCCGCGCGCCGAGTTGCCCGGGCGCATCGAGGAAGTGCTGCGGCGCTTTCCACGCATAAGGGAGCGTCTCGACAACCAGGCGTCCACAATGTCGGGAGGTGAGCAGAAGCAGCTTGAAGTCGGCCGCGCGCTTCTGCTTCGTCCTCGGGTGCTCCTGATCGACGAGCCGTCGATCGGTCTTTCGCCCAAGCTTGTGCAGGAGGTGATGACGTTACTGCGCGGCTTGGCCGACAGTGGCGTAACAGTGCTGATGGTCGAGCAGAATGTACGTACGGCCCTCAAATATGCCAACCGCGCGTTGGTGCTGGAGATGGGGCGTCTGGCGCTCGACCGTCCCGCGTCCGAACTGCTGCAGGATCCGAATCTCAACCGCCTTTTTCTCGGCGGTCATGCGCCCAGCGCAGCGAGCGCTTCGTTCTAACGTCAGGGCCGGTGACGCTGATAGAATCCGTAATTGCCGATCGAATCAGCCGCTGCGCACGAGAACACATGACTACGCTCACTCAACGTGAACTGACCCCGGTCGCTGAGAATCCCTTAGCGATGGACGGTATCGAGTTCATCGAGTACTCCACCAGCAAGCCGCAGGCGTTGGGCCAGGTCCTGGAGATGATGGGCTTCCGCCCGATCGCACGCCACCGCTCGCGCGAGGTGTTGCTCTACCGGCAGGGCGACATGAACGTCATTGTCAACGCCCATTCGGGGGACCAGCCACGCGCGGTCAAACCCGCTGAGACCCCGACGATCGCAGCGATCGCGCTGCGCGTGCGCGACGCCGCGGCGGCGTACCGATACGCGATCGACCGCGGTGCCTGGATCGTGCCTTCCCAGGTGGAGGTGATGGAACTCAATATCCCCGCGATCCACGGCGTGGGAGCGAGCCGCATCTACTTCGTCGACCGCTATCGGGAATTCTCGATCTACGATGTCGATTTCATACCCAATCCGGGCGTCGATCGCCATCCGCCGGCGCTCACCGGCTTGCACTGGTTCGGCATCGTTCAATACATCGGCAGCGACCGGATGGTGGACTGGATCGAGTTCTACACCGAGCTATTCGGCTTCAGGGTCCTTCCGGACGAACAGCGCTACGGGATCCTTCCCAAAGGACGCATCCTGGAAAGCGCGTGCCGCAGCTTCCACCTGCAGCTGATCGACCCCAAGCCCGGCATATTCGATCCTGAACCCGTGGAGATGCTGCAACGCATCGGACTTGGGGCGCCGGACGTGCTCAAGACCGTCGCGACATTGAAGGAGCGCGGCGTGAGTTTCGTCGAGTCGCAGGACGTGCATCCCGGGCCTCGAGGCGCGCTCACCCAAAGTTATCTCGGCGGGGTCATGTTCGAACTGGTGCACGATGAACGCTCGTGACCGCGAAACGGAAGCGGGTTTGACCGGACCGCTTCCCAACATCCTCGACTTCGGAATGGATACGATCTCGCTGGCCGGCACGTTGCCCGCGAAGCTTGCCGCCGTGCAGAATGCCGGTTTCTCGCAGATCATGCTGTCGGCACGTGACGTGATCGGCCACGCCGACGGCCTCGAAAGCGCCGCGCATGTTGTTCGCGCCAGCGGGCTGCGCGTCACCGGCTTTCAGGTATTGCGCGACTTCGAAGGGCTGTCCGGGCATCTGCACGACTATAAGGTCGATGTCGCGAAGTCGATGCTCGAGATGTGCCACGCGGTCGGCGCGAAAGTGCTGCTCGTGTGCTCGTCGACGTCCACCCATGCAACGGACGATGCAGATGCGATGGCCGGCGATCTGCGGAAGCTCGCGATGCTGGCGCTGCCGCTGGGCATCAAGGTTGCGTACGAGGGTCTGTCGTGGGGACGGACGATCAACGAATTCACCACCGCGTGGGAGCTCGTGCGCCAAGCCAATGCGCCCAATCTCGGGATTGGCCTCGACTCGTATCATATCTTTGCCGCCAAGACCCCGCTCGACGAGCTGGATTTCCTCGACCCCGACAAGATCTTTCTGGTACAGCTTGCCGACTTCATGTGGCAGGAAATTCGCACGATCGAAGAGCGAATCGCAACGGCTCGGCATTTCCGCGTCTTCCCCGGTGAAGGCGTTCACAGCAGCGCCTTGGCCGATCTCGTGTTGCGGCTTGAGCGCATCGGCTATCGCGGAGACTACAGCTTCGAGGTATTCAACGACGACTACCAGCAGATGCCGCTGCCGACCGTCGCCGCCCGCGCGCGCCAGTCTGCTATCTGGCTTGCCGAAGATGTGCTTCGTCGCGCCGTGCCATTGCCGGGCCAAATGCGGCTCAGGCAAAGCGTCGTCTGACAGCGAAAGGCATTCATCCGCCGCGCGGGAAGGGCGAGCTCGGGATGCGACTGGCGCGATGAGCCGGCCGTGCGCGGGAACGCGAGCGAGTGTGGCATTCCGCTAATAGCTCGCATTACTTTCAGCCGTTCGTGGTGAGCTAGCCTGTCCCGAGCTTGCCGAAAGAAACCATGAACGGCTCCGCAGACCGGCCTTCGACAAGCTCCCTTCGACAAGCTCAGGCCGAACGGACTTTATCAAGTTAGTTGCGGAACACCACACTAAATCGTCATTTCCAGCAACGCGTAGGAAAGCGACTTGCCGTGGGCGTCGAGGGCCAGCGACGTCGTGACGCCGCCGTTGAGTGCGCGCTCGCAGACGAACTGCAGGGCGCCGAGCTTCGGCATTTCGTAGCGCCGTATCTCTCCCGCGACGATTCCCGCGAGGTGCCGCGAAACCGCTTCGACCGTAACGCGTTCGACGAGCAGCGGATAATCCTCGGCGCGATAGGCGATCAGCGACAGGATCGACGTGTCGCCCTTGTCGCCCGCGCGACAGTGCGCGAGGTCATACAGCCGCCGGCTCATGTTTCCATTCCTTGATGGTGACGCTCGGCGTGACGGCGGCGCGTTCGAGCAGCGTCGAAACGATGCCGACCTGCTCGGTGACGCGCTTCCGCGCCCCGCCGCCTCCCGCGGGACCGTTCAAATACAGCGCTTCGACTTCCTCACCGATCAGCGACGCCTGCTCGGCCGTCGCTGCGCGCGCCGCGACCCGCAGGCGGATTTCGTAAGGGTTCTCGGCGGCGTCGAAAGAACGGCGGTGCGACGATGTACTTCCGATATAGTCGATGCGCAGCTCCTCGAATAAATCGCTCAAGCGTTCGCGCATGATCTCGGCGGCAAGCTTTGCCCGCGCGAGCGCGTTGCGGCCCGCGTAGCTGATCTCGCCTTCGCCGAGGTAGCCTGCAAGGTAGCCGACGCTGATCTTGAGCGTGGGCGACTTTCCGTTGGCGCGGCCGCCTTCGACCGCGACACGGTCGCGCGCGGTCTGGCGCAGGGTCACCCCGCGGAAATCGGCGATCACGTCCGGCGTGATATACGCCCCGGGATTGCTCGCTTCGTAGAGAAGCTGTTCCTTGACCGTCGCTAGCGTGATCGCGCCCCCGGTCCCTTCGACCTTGCCGATCTCGGCATTGCCTTCCTCATCGACATCGGCGAACGGGAAACCAAGATGCGCCATGTCGGGTATGTCCTTGATGCCCGGGTCGGCGAAGTATCCACCGGAGACTTGTCCGGCGCATTCGAGCAGATGACCGACGACGGTTGCGCGCGCGAGGCGATCGAGCTCATCCGGCCGCCAGCCGAAATGATGTGCGATAGGCGCGACGAAGAGCGAAGGGTCGGCGACACGCCCCGTGATGACGACATCCGCGCCGGTCTCGAGTGCCGGAAGGATGGCGTCCGCGCCGAGATACGCGTTGGCGGAAACCAGCGGGCCGTAGCTCGAGAGCGGCCGGCCTGACTCGAGCGTCATCTGATCGCGCTCGATTTTTTCCAGCACGTCGTCGCCTGTCACGACGGCAACCTTGACCGGCAGGCCCAGCTGCCGCGCGACACCCAGAATGACGTCGGCCCCCGCAAGCGGGTTCGCTGCGCCGAAGTTGCTGATCAGGCGAACGCCTCGACGCTTGAGGACGGGCAGCAGCATCTCCACCCGCCGCTTGAGCAGCGGATCATAACCCTGCGCCGGATCGGCCCTTCTGCGAAGCTGGGCGAGCGCGATCGTGCGCTCGGCGAGACATTCGAGCGCCAGGTAGTCGAGGTCGCCCTGCTCCGCAAGGATGACCGCGGGCTCCAGCCTGTCGCCCGAAAATCCCGCACCGCTGCCTATGCGAATCCGCATCGGACGCCTGAAGCCACGCGCCGGTCAGTCGCCGGGCAGCGCCTGCACCTCGGGGAAGAAAAGGTCTTTCCACGAAGCCGGCTTGGTCTTGATAGCGCCGATCTTGTGCATGAAATCCGCCGTCTTGCCGACTTTCTGCGGCGTGAGTGTGTAGGCGTAGTTGGGCGCGCTGATCATGCCGTAGATGTCATCCACCGTGTCCTTGGTGTCCTTGGCTTGCTCGAGATAGACCTTGGCGGCGGCACGCTTGTCCTTATTGATGCTGTCGATGGCTTCCTTCAACGCGTCGTAGAACGCCTTGTACGATTTCGGGTTGGCTTCGCGGTACTTGGTCGATGCGGCAATCACGACCGCGGTTGCGGGTCCGCCGAGAATCTCGTAGTTGGTCGTGAGCGTGCGCACCCCAGGAAGCTTGATCTCCTGCTCGTGAAACGGCGAGGACGTGAAATGCGCGTCGACGCCGGCGGTGTTGTTGGTCAACGCAAGCAACGCGTCGGGGTGCGACAGTCCGACGGTGTAGGGGTCCAGCTTTGCATAGTTCGCATCTCCGAACGTTTTCGCCGCCTCCATCTGCAGCATGATCGCCTGGGTCGAAACTTTGATCGACGGAACCGCGATCTTGTCCTTGTCGCTGAAGTCCCGCACCGACTTGATGTTCGGATTGCGTACGTTGAGATAGAGCGGGTAGGTCGTCATCGCGGAAACGCCCTTGACCTGGACATTGCCCTGCGTCTTGTCCCACAGAGTGATCAGCGATGGCGCACCGACGGCGATGAACTGGATCGCGCCGCTGATCACGCCGTCGTTCATCACGCTGGGGCCTGCGACCTTGACCCAGTTCACCTTGACGTCCGGGAGTCCCTCGGCCTTCGCGTGCTTCTCGACCAGCTTGTCGCGCTCCATCACCATCAGCGGGAGGAAGCTCACGCCGTACTGCTGGGCGACGTTGATCTCGCCGAGCTCCGCCTGCACCGGCGCCGAAAGCGCGGCCGCCAGAAACCCGACGAGCATTGACGTGCAACGGATCACCATGACGCCTCCTCGATGCCGCCTCGTATGATTGAGCCGCACGCGGGATTCACGCCGCGCCTTCCACAGGAATCGCCCGCACCGACAGCACGCCCTTGATCGCAGAGATCGCATCGATGAGCGGCGGCTGGATCGGGCTGTCGACGTCGACCAGCGTGTACGCCATCTCGCCGCGCGACTTGTTGACCATGTTGTGGATGTTGAGTCCGGCACGCGCCATCGCTCGTCGAAATCTGCCCCAGCATGTTGGGAACGTTGGCATTGGCGATCGCGACCCGGTACGGCGATTCGCGCGGCATGTCGACGTTGGGGAAATTGACCGCGTTGGCGATCGCGCCGTTCTCGAGATACTCGCGCACCTGGTCGACGACCATCACTGCGCAGTTCTCCTCGGCTTCCTCGGTCGACGCGCCCAGGTGCGGAAGCGCGGCGACACTGCGGCTCGCCGCATGCAGCTTGGCGCTCGGAAAATCGCACAGGTAGTACTTGAGCGTGCGCGCGCAGCGCCGCGACGATCGCGTCCTCGTCGACGATCGCGTCGCGCGCGAAGTTGAGCAGCGCCGCGCCTGGCTTCATCAGCGCGAGGCGCTTTTCGTCGATCAGGTGGCGCGTCACGTCCAGAAGCGGCACGTGCAGCGTGACGAAATCCGATTGCTTGAGGAGCTCCTCGATGCTGTTGGCCTTGCGCACGCTCGACGGCAGGCGCCACGCCGCGTCGACGGTGATCTCCGGATCGAAGCCGATCACCTTCATCCCGAGCTTGATCGCGGTGTCGGCGACGAGGCTGCCGATGGCGCCGAGCCCGATGATTCCCAGCGTGCGATTTGGCAGCTCGACGCCGGCAAATTGCTTCTTGCCGTCCTCGACCCTCTTTTCCAGGTCGCGAGCCTCCGCGCTTGAGCCCCGCGACGTAGCCGAGCGCGGGCATCACGTTGCGCGCCGCCAGCAGCAACGCGGTGAAGACCAGCTCCTTCACTGCATTGGCGTTGGCGCCGGGCGCATTGAACACAGGCACGCCGCGCTTCGACATGTCGGCAACGGGAATGTTGTTCGTGCCCGCTCCGGCGCGGCCGATCGCCTTGACGCTCGGCGGAATCGCCATGTCGAGCATGTCGTGCGAACGCACCAGGATCGCGTCGGGATGATCGACCGTCTTGCCCACGGTGTAGCGCGAGGCCGGGAAAGCGATGCAGGCCCTGGCTCGAGATCTGGTTGAGGGTCAGGATGTGGTATTTGGTATCAGCCATGGCGCTTCTCGAATTCGCTCATGTAGTCGACCAGCGCCCGGACGCCCTCGACGGGCATCGCGTTGTAGATCGACGCGCGCATGCCGCCGACCGCGCGGTGTCCTTTGAGCTGCACCATGCCGCGCTCCTTGGCGCCCTTGAGAAACGCTTCGTCGAGCGACTCGTCGCGCAGGCGGAACGGCACGTTCATTCGCGAGCGATCCTCCTTGCGCACCGGATTGCAGTAGAACGTCGAGCGGTCGAGATAATCGTAGAGCGAGCGCCGCCTTGGCGATATTCTGCTTCTCCATCGCGGCAATGCCGCCCTGCGCCTTGAGCCACTCGAACACCAGGCCTGCGACGTAGATCGCATAGGTCGGCGGCGTATTGAGCATCGAGTCGGCCTCGGCCTGCTCCTTCCACTTGAACGCCGACGGCGTGATGGGCAGCGCGCGGTCGAGCAGATCATCGCGCACGATCACCAGCGTCAGACCCGGCGGGGCCGATGTTCTTCTGCGCCCCGCCGTAGATGACGCCGTAGCTTCGCGACGTCGATCGACGCGCGAAAGGATATGCGACGACATGTCCGCAACCAGCGGCACGTCGCCGGTGTCGGGCGTCCATTGATATTCGACGCCGCCGATCGTCTCGTTGGTGCAGACGTGCACATACGCCGCGTCCTTGCGACAGCTGCCAGTCTCGCTGCGGCGGGAACGTAGGTGAACTGCTTGTCTTCTGCCGATGCGGCAATGTTGACCGTGCAATATTTCTTCGCCTCCTTGATCGACTTCTTCGACCATTCGCCGGTGTTGACGTAGTCCGCGACCGTTTTGTCCTCGAGCAGGTTCATCGGAACGATGGCGTTTTCGGCGATCGCGCCGCCCTGCAGGAATAAGACCTTGTAGTTGGCGGGAATCGCGAGCAACGCACGCAGGTCGGCCTCGCGCCTTGTCCGCGATGCTGATGAATTCCTTGCCGCGATGGCTCATTTCCATGACCGACATGCCGCTGCCATGCCAGTCCAGCATTTCGGCGGCGGCCTGCCGCAGCACGGGCTTCGGGCAGCACCGCGGGGCCGGCGCTGAAATTGAACACTCGCATGGGTCGATCCGGGTAAGAGAAATGTCGAGCGCGCGACGCAAGCAGCGCCCGGCGAACGTGCGATTTTACAGCATCATCGCGGCTAATTTGAGTTCTAAGCTTGTAACTCGCTTGTAGGGATCGGCATCGATCGCCTAAGATGCGCACGATGAGAGCGACCATCCTGAGAGCGACCATCCGGATCCTGCTGCTTACGCTGTTTACGAGCGCGGCTGTGTGCGCGGAGGTCCCACCGTCCGTTCTGATCGACGACCTGACCTGGACCGAGCTCGGATCAGATCCGAGCCGGCAAGACCATCGTCATCGTGCCGATAGGCGGAACCGAGCAAAGCGGCCCGCATATGGCGCTCGGCAAGCACAACGTGCGCGCCATGGTGCTGGCGGAGAAGATCGCCCGCATGCTGGGCGAACGCGCTGGTCGCGCCGGTCATCGCCTACGTTCCCGAAGGCAGCGTCGATCCGCCCAGCGCGCATATGCGCTTTCCCGGCACCATCACCGTGCCCGACGCCACATTCGAGAGCGTTCTGGAATATGCGGCGCGAAGCTTCAAGTTGCACGGATTCCGCGACATCGTTTTTCTCGGCGATCACGGCGGCTACCAGAAAGACGAATCCGCGGTCGCGGAGCGACTCAATCGCGAATGGGCAGCGACGCCCGTCCGCGTGCATGCCATCGTCGAATACTACGGCGCGACGCAGAAATCCTACGCGGATGCGCTTCGCCGCGCGGCTATCGCGACGAGGAAATCGGTACGCACGCCGGCCTCGCCGACACGGCGCTTACCCTCGCCGTCGACCCGCGCTTGGTACGAACGGATCTCCTCAAGTCGACGGCCGCCCCCACGCGCGCGCAAGGCGTCTACGGCGATCCGCGCCGCGCCTCGGCGGAGCTGGGACAGCTGGGGATCGACGCGATCGTCGCGCGAAACCGTCGAGGCGATCCGCAAAGCGTCGCTTCGCCGATAGTGTTCCCTTCCATCCATCCTTCGTTCTTCGGATCTTCATCTGGAGCATCAGTGAAGCGACACCCTCATATCGAATCGTTGGCTTGTGCCATCGCTCTCTGCATCGCGTGCCCGACGCTTGCGCAGTCGCCGCCTGCCGCACCGCGCACGGTGACGACGGTTCGCGGCATGCCGCCGGTGATTGATGCGACCAACCTCTACAGCGAAACCGCCGCCGGGCACCTGAGCCCCGCAGTCGCAGGCGCGCTCTCGCGCGTCTACGTTCCCAACGTCCGGTCGAACGAGCGTCTTCGTGATCGATCCGGCGACCATGAGGTCGTCGACCGTTTCAAGGTCGGCATCAATCCGCAGCACGTCGTTCCTTCGTGGGACCTTCAGACACTGTGGGTGGCCAACAACGCGGAGGGCCGCACCGACGGCACGCTGACGCCGATCGATCCCGAAGACCGGCAAGCCCGGGACGCCGGTCAAGGTCGACGACCCATACAACATGTATTTCAGCCCGACGGACAACTCGGCCATCGTGGTGGCCGAAGCGCACAAGCGGCTCGACTTTCGCGATCCGCACACCATGAAGCTGCAGTCCTCGCTCGAGGCGCCACGGTGCGACGGCATCAACCACGCGGACTTCTCGATCGATGGCCGCTACGCGATTTTCACCTGCGAATTCGACAAAGCGCCTGGTCAAGATCGACCTGGTCGAGCGAAAAGTGGTCGGCTATCTGAAGCTCTCCAAAGGCGGCATGCCGCAGGACATCCGCGTCTCTCCGGACGGCAAGCTGTTCTACGTCGCGGACATGATGGCCGACGGCGTCTTCGTCATCGACGGCGATACGTTCAAGGAGGTCGCGTTCATCGCGACCGGCGTGGGCACGCACGGCCTCTATCCCAGCCGCGACGGCAAGAAGCTCTACGTATCGAATCGCGGCTCGAACAAGATCCATGGCAGGCCGCACGGCAAGGGCAGCGTCTCGGTGGTGGACTTCGCCACGCGCAAGGTCGAGGCGACGTGGCCTGTTCCCGGCGGAGGAAGCCCCGACATGGGCAACGTCAGCGCGGACGGAAAGACGCTGTGGCTTGCCGGCCGCTTCGATGACGTGGTCTACGCGATCGATACCGCCAGCGGCCAGTTCAGAAGCATTCCCGTCGGCAAGGAGCCGCACGGTCTGGCGGTCTGGCCCCAGCCGGGACGCTACTCGCTGGGGCACACCGGCAACATGCGCTAGCGACCCACTCGCGGCAATGACGTCCCAGCGGTGGCGACACGTCAACGGCGGAAAGGCTTAGGGCTGCGTCGCCGCCGCGTCACTTTCTGCCTATGCGCGATCGAAGCATGGGATTCGCGGCGTTCCATTGGCTCGCAGGGAGGCGTTGACCTCGCTGGCACATTCCTTGCAAATCACTTGGACTGCGCCACCGGTTGCGGCCGTAGGTGCTCGCCTGTAGAACGTGCTTTCCAACGAGGTCCAGAGCCGTAATGAGCGAACCAGCGACGTCGAAGCCCGAAACCAACGATGGGAAAGGTCCGGATTGGACCCGATCTCGCGGTGCGTTCGTGCGCAGCTTCGTCGGTCAAGCCCTGGCGATAGTGGTGCTGGGGCACGCGATCCTCCTGCCTCTGGTCTATTTTGGACACGTGACGGCGCTGCAGTTCGCTCTGGGCGCGCTCACCCTTTGCTGCCTCGGGATCGCCATACTGTCCAGCCGGCTGGCCAACGCAGTGACCGATCTGCACACGGTGCTGCTTCAATTCGGGGCCAAGCCCGCTGGAAAATCGCCTTACCGGAACACCTGGAGGCGCAGTCTCCGAAGGCTTGCCCGCGATCTCAAGTACGCGCATCGCCAGATTATCGAGGACCGGCGGCAGCTCAAATCCGCAACCGAGGAGGCCGGCCGCGAGAATGCAGCGAGCCGTCACGCCGCCCGACAGCTCATACGGGCGCAGCGCATCGCCCGCGTCGGCAGCTGGGAATGGGAGCGTGCCGGCAACCGCGTCGAATGCTCGGACGAGCTCTTTCGCATTCTCGGCGTCGATCCCCGGCTGTTTCATCCGACGCCCGGGGCGATTCAGGGTCTTATCCACCGCGACGATCGCCGCGCCTTCCGGCGCTGGCTCATCAAGCTGGCGACCGGAACACCCCTGCAGGGACTCGACGTTCGCGTCGTTGCGCCCGTAGGAGATCTGCGGCACGTGCACGTCCTCGGCGAGGCGCTGGTGGACGAGTCGGGACGGATCAAGGGAGTCGCCGGTACGCTGCAGGACGCGACCGAGCGTACGCGCGCGATACAGCAGATTCACCGCTTGGCGTATTTCGACGTCCTCACCGAGCTGCCGAACCGCTCCCGTTTCCATGAAAAGCTTGCCGAGACTCTCGACGCCGCGAGACGCAACGCCAAGCCTTTCGCGATCATGTTTCTCGATCTCGACCACTTCAAGCGCATCAACGACACGCTCGGCCACGCCGTGGGCGACGACCTCTTGCGCATCATCGCGCAGCGGCTCACGCGAGGGCTGCGCGGCGAGGACATCGCCGGACTTACTCCGGGCAAAGGCGCGGAGCGCGATGTATGCCGCCAGGGCGGCGACGAATTCATCGTCCTGTTGAACGGCGTCGCGACCGAACAGGACGCATCGCGCGCCGCCAACCGGCTGATCGAAACGCTTGCTCAGCCGATCGTTCTCGGCGAGCAGGAAATATTCGTGTCGGCATCGATCGGGGTCGTCCTCTATCCGCGAGACGGAGACGACCTCGACTCGCTGCTCAAGAACGCCGACGTCGCGATGTATCACGCCAAATCGGAGGGCCGCAACCGCTTCTTTTTCTACAACGACTCGATGCGCGCCGCGACGGCGCAGCGCCTTTCGCTCGAGCACGATCTGCGCAAGGCGATCGAGGGCGAGCAGTTCGAGTTGCACTACCAGCCGCAGATCAACGTCAGCACCGGCGAAGTCGTCGGCATCGAGGCGCTGATACGCTGGAATCACCCCACGCTCGGGCTGCTTGGACCGAACCATTTCATCACGGTCGCCGAGGAGGCGGGGCTTATTATGGCGATCTGGGAATGGGTGCTCGTGACGGCGCTCATCCAGCACAACGCCTGGCGTCAGCAGGGGCTGCCGGCGGTTACGATCGGCGTCAATCTTTCAAGCGTCCAATTCAGCGATCCCGGTCTCGCCGAACGCGTGCAGGAGATCGCGCGCGTGGTGAGCGTGCCGCTGGATTGCCTCGAGCTCGAGGTGACCGAATCGATGTTGATGGAGGATTTCGATGCTGCGCTGAAGACGCTGACCGCGCTGCGTGCGATGGGCGTGAAAATCGCCATCGACGACTTTGGCACGGGTTATTCCTCGCTGTCGTATCTGCGCAGGCTGCCGCTGGACAAGCTCAAGCTCGATCAGTCATTCATTCGCGATGCCGGCGAAAGCGAGGCCGACGCGGCCATTACCCGCGCCATCGTCGCCATGGCGCAAAGCCTTAGGCTAACCGTCGTTGCCGAGGGTGTCGAGACGCAGGCGCAAATCAATTTTCTCGGCAGCTTGGGCTGCACGATCATGCAAGGCTTCCTGCTCAGCCGGCCGCTCCCGGCGCCGGCAATCGCCGAAATTCTCCGCGAAAACCGCGCCTCTGCGCCGCTCCCCATGCCGGAAACAAGCGATCCTCTCTGGGATTCGATCGTGCAGTCCAGGGCGCATACACACTAGTGGGCTGTAACAGTTGAATCAGCAGCCAGTATCGCGCAGCGATCGTCGGTTGCAGCTAGACGCGAGGAGGAAGCATAGTCAATACTATGGTGACGACGAGCAACAACGCTGCGGCCGGCGAGGGCAAGCGAGACGCCAGCTATTTGATTGTTACAGTCCACTAATAACTCCCGGCAGCCAGCACGCCTGAACGCGCGAGCAGAGCAAGCGCTGCCTCAGCGCTGCGGCCCCGCCGCCGTTTTGGCCTCCCAGCGTCCCTCGCTGAAGTGATAGCGGCCGTCCTTTTCGATCCACTGATCAGGCACCCAGCGCGCCCCGCGCTTTTCCTTGAGCAGCCTGCCCGGGGTCCACACGTGCTTTCGCCCGCGCTCGCTCCACGACCAATAACCGGGCGCCCAGACATAGCCTGGCTTGTGCTTGGGGATCGTCTCGGTGCGCGGCGGCGGCGGCGCCACGTTGCTTTCCGGATCGCTCTTTGCGAGCGCGGGTAGAGCCGCGCCAACACTGGCGAGTGCAAGCACGAGTGCACAGGCAGTGGTCCGTACTTTTTTGCTGGGCATCTCCCGCTCCGCGAATCCGATGCGATGGCCGGACGTTGCGCGCACTTGCGGATTTTCGCAATCGGACGAGCACTGCAATTCTTGTCAGCGCCAACGTCCTTGTCGTAGGTCCGCGACTTACGCGACCACCGCTGGCGGGCCGCTGGATGCGACCCGACCCGCTGTCGAGCCTCGCTGTCTAGACTATACGCTGCAACTAAAAGCGCGCTAGCAGCACCTCGGCCCGCTTTTGCCGTACTTGCGATCGATCGACTGTGCGAAGAACTCGCGCCGCGAAAGCACAGGCTCGCCGGCATGGTGCTGCGCACAGTGAGTCAGATAACGATCGTAATCCGGAATGCCGAAAACTTGCCTGAACGCCTGCGTCATCGCCCGTCCCTTATTCTTGAGCGCCGACGCCGTCACGGGCGCATCGGTCGTCGCATTCTCCTCGTTTTCGGGCTGCGTCGTCTTCATGCCAATGCGCCCTGCGCGCCCGCCATCGGCGGAATCTCCTGCGCGGTGGGTCGCGCCTGTCTCAGGGCCTGCAGGCAAATCTTGACCGCAAAGATGCACATCGCGATGACGAGCAGGACGAACGCTGAGCAGACGACCGCGTCGAGATAGTTATTGAACGCGACGCGCTGCATTTCCTCGATCGACTTCGCGGGCGCGATGACGGTGCCCTGCGCCGCGGCGTCGCTGAATTTGCGAGCCAAAGACACAAAGCCGATGCGCGGATCCGGGTGGAACACCTTCTGAATCCCGGCCGTCAACGTCGTCACCAGCAGCCAGGCGGTCGGCAGGAGGGTCACCCAGACGTAGCGCTCGCGCTTCATTTTCACCAGCACGCTCGTGCACAGCAGCAGCGCGATGCCCGCGAGCATCTGGTTGCCGACGCCGAAAAGCTGCCACAGCGTATTGATGCCGCCCAGCGGGTCGACGACACCCTGATAAAGGAAGTAGCCCCAGAGGCCCACGCACAACACCGTGCCGAGAACGTTCGCCGGCAGGAACTCGGTGTTGCCCAGCGGCCGGTATACGTGGCCCAGCATGTCCTGGATCATGAAGCGTCCCACGCGTGTGCCCGCGTCGACCGCCGTCAGGATGAAAAGCGCCTCGAACAGAATGGCGAAGTGGTACCAGAATGCCTCGACCGACTTTCCTCCGAGCGCTTGCGCGAGGATCTGGGCCATGCCGACCGCCAGGGTCGGCGCACCGCCCGCGCGCGACAGAATGCTGTTCTCGCCGATATCCTGAGCCGTCTGCGTGATCATCTCGGGCGTGATGGTGAATCCCCAGCTGGAGATCACTTGCGCTGCGTTCGCAGCCGTCGTGCCGATGAGGGCGGAAGGCGCGTTCATCGCGAAATAGATGCCGGGATCGAGGACGCACGCTGCGGTCAACGCCATCACCGCGACGAAGGATTCGGCGAGCATGCCGCCAAAGCCGATGAAGCGCATGTGCGATTCGCGCTCGATCATCTTCGGGGTGGTCCCGGACGAAATCAGCGAGTGAAATCCGGACACCGCGCCGCAGGCGATAGTGATGAACAGGAACGGAAACAGCGACCCGGAAAATACCGGGCCGGTACCGTCGATGAAGCGCGTGACCGCCGGCATCGCCAGCGGAGGTGCAACGACATAGATCCCGATGGCCAACGCAACCACGGTCCCGATCTTGAGGAAGGTGCTGAGGTAATCGCGTGGCGCGAGCATGAGCCACACGGGCAGGCTCGCCGCGATCGCGCCGTACAGAATCAGGGCCCATGCAAGCTGCGTCCCGCTCAGGGTGAATATCGGGCCCCAGGTTGGGTCGGCGGCTACCGCGCGGCCGAAATAAAGCGAAGCGAGCAGAAGCACGACACCGAAGGCCGATGCCTCACCCACACGTCCCGGACGGATGAGCCGCATGTAGACGCCCATGAAAAGCGCGATGGGTATGGTCGCCGCGATGGTGAACAATCCCCAGGGGCTCGATGTGAGCGCCTTGACGACGACCAGACTCAGAACGGCGAGGATGATGATCATGATCGCCAGAACGCCAACCAGCGCAAGCGACCCCGGTAGAGGGCCCAGCTCCATCTTGATCATCTCGCCCAGCGACTTCCCGTCGCGCCTCACCGATGCAAACAGAACGATGAAGTCCTGCACCGCGCCGGCAAAGACCACGCCGGCCAGAATCCAGAGCGTCCCGGGAAGAAAACCCATCTGCGCCGCCAGCACCGGACCGACCAGCGGGCCCGCGCCTGCAATGGCGGCAAAGTGATGGCCGTAGAGGACCCACTTGTTGGTGGGAACGTAATCCATGCCGTCGTTGTGTCGTATCGCCGGCGTCGGCCGGGTGTCGTCGAGTTGCAGCACCCGTTCGGCGATGTACTTGCTGTAAAAGCGGTACGCGATGAAGTACACCGAAAGTGCGGCTGTCACGAGCCAGACGGCGCTTACGTGCTCGCCCCGACCCAACGCCAGCGCCGCGAACGAAAACGCACCGACGATGGCCACGAGCGGCCACACCAGAATCGAAATGAGCTTGTTCACGATGCCTCCTTGGCGGGGAACTTGGCGACGAACGTTCTAGGAGAAATCGACCTGCTTGGCGACCCACGCTGGCGACTCGCTCGGAGTCGGCAACGCAAGGAAGCGCCTTTTAGAAACTCTAGGTTATACCCTTCGCCGACGATCGGGCAAGCGGGACCAGTCTGGAAAAGGAGGGTCCGAAGCCGCAAACAAAAGGCCCGCAGCGCGGGCCCTCAAGTCCGATCGGCGCTCAGGTCATGTTCATTTGAGTTGAGCGCGAATTTCGCCGCCCGGATTGGCAGCGGTGTGGACGTTGACGTACGTATTTCCCGACTTGAAGCTCGCGTACTGCGCGTCGGTAAGCTTGGCCGTGGCCGGAAATATGAACATGTTGTCGCCGCTCTTGGTCATCGGAACGATGACCGGCCCGTTGGCGCCCGGCGCGCCTTCGTGAATGTGCGCCGCCGTGGGCGTCATTCCCGTCACCGTGATGCTCCCGCTCACCGTATGGTCATCCTTGATCGTGATCGTTCCGGTTCCTTTGGCGGCAGTGGTGACCGGCGGCACCTCGTTGCTTCCGCTTAGAGTCACGTTCATGGCGCCCCCGGACATGCTGCCCATCTGCGCCGACGCCCATCCGCCGACCGCAAGCAGGCCCGTCACGAGCGCGACCGATCCGGCGATTCTCCAGCTTGTCTTCATCTGATCCCTCCGATGTTGTTGGTGTCCTTCACGGCTTTCAGCGGCCCCTAGGGCCCCCGTCAGCTGTGCCCGATAATACCATCGGAAGCTCCTCGTTTCGGACTCGGGCCGTATTGCACCCCGGCTGCGCAGGGCATAGGATGTGGATCCGTCCCTTGAAAGCTTCCGGATGCGACCTGCGATTCGTCATCTCGTCCTGTTGGCCGGCACTGCACTCGCGCTGTACGGGACCGCCGCCAACGCCCTCATTTGCTACGTTCTCTTCGACCGCAACGACAATGTCGTCTACCGCGACACGATCCCGCCTGTCGATCTAAGCGATCAGGGCGCGGATGCGAGAGCGGCGATGCGCCAGCGTGGCGAGTACATGATGATCAGCGAAGTCGACCGCTGCCCGCAGGCCGCTTTCGTGTTCGGCCAGGCCGGCTCGCCGTCGTTGTCGATCGATGACTTCCTCGGGACGGTGAAACCCGAGAGCCGGGTCAGCGCTGCAACGCCCGGACGGGCACGGAGCGCACCCGGCTCGCCGGGCAGTACAGCGGCGCGGCCGCCCACCGTCGGCAAATAAATAGCGCCTGAGACATCCCCGACAAAAACGCCGCGCGAGCGGCGTTTTTGTTGATGCTGTTGATGTCCACAACGAGGCTTGCTTGTTCTGACTGGCGACAAGCGTCGTCCAAAGACGGCCGAGTGAAATTTTCTCTCAGACGATGCGGTTAAACCAGGTGAGCGATAGCATGCCCGCAGCGAGCAACAGGATGGCCGCCGCGCCGATGGCAAGCGCGCTCACCTCGGTTTCCTTTCGCTCCAGCACGAAACGGGCATTCAGACGCTGATAAATCGTCGCCAGCTCCGCGCCGCTCGCCGCATGAAAATACTCGCCGCGAGTCGTCTCGGCGATAGCCTTGAGGGTCGTTTCGTCGAACGCCATGTACATCGAATAGCCGTCCATGTCGGCGACGCCGCCTCCGGGCATCCCGAACCCGACGGTGAAAATGCGGACACCGTGATCGGCTGCCATTTTGGCGGCATCGATCGAGTCCGGGCCGGTCGTTCGCCGCCCGTCGGTGAGCAGAATGATCGCGGACGACGCATTGGATCCCGGGGCTACCGGCGTAAACGCCTTCTTTTCAGGCTCCCGGCTGCGATCGATAGGGACACCCTTGGAGCGGGAAGCCCACGATCCTCCGGGGAACACCAGCGACTCGAGGTCGATGCCCTCGTCCGGAAACAGCGTCGCCAGCGCGACGATGATGCCGCTGCCGATGGCCGTGTTCCGCTGAAGCTCGAAGCGGTCGATGGCCGCGATCAGATCGTCCCGATTATGCGTCGGCGGCTGCACGACGGATGCCGTGCCGGCGAACGTGACAATCCCGACGCGGACGTCGGCGGGTTGCTCCTTCACGAACTCCTTCGCCGCCGCCTGGGAGGCTTCGAGGCGGCTGGGTTTCACGTCGGATGCGCGCATGCTGAGCGACACGTCCATTACGAGAAGGGTCGTGCGCTGGTCGGAAGGCAGCGTCACGACGGCGTTCGGACGCGCGATCGCCAGGATGACCGCGATCATCGCAACCAGAAAGAGCAGTGGCGGGATGTGGCGCCGGATGCGCTGCCGGGGACCCAGCGCATCCTTGACGAGGCCCAGATTGGCGTATCTGAGCGCGACTTTCTTTTGCCGCTTCAGCGCCCACACGTATGCAGCGACCAAGGCAGGCGCAAACAGAAGCAGCCACAGCATTTCGGGCCAGGCGAAGGTCATGATTCGCTGCATTCGACCGGATTCACGATAACTATACTCCTCCTGGGTGTCGGCCGATCTTTCGGTTCCTCATTTATCATGATTGCGCAGCATTTCCGAATTCACGCCAGGATGACCGACGATGGCTGACCGAAAATCCCAACTGCGTCGCGAGACGATTGCCGCGCAGGGAACGGGCCGCGTCGCCGTTCCGTACGCCGAGATCGTCCCGCCTATCCACGTTTCGACGACCTATGAGCGCGGCGCAGACGGCGCCTATCCGGGCGGACGCGTCTATTCGCGTGCGGACAATCCCAGCTACGACCAGGCCGAGGCGCTGATCGCGTCGCTGGAAGGCGCCGCAGCCGCGATGCTGTTTGCTTCCGGCCAGGCCGCCGCGGCCGCGCTGTTTCAGTCCCTCGCTCCGGGCGACGGCGTGCTCGCGCCCCGCAGCATGTACTGGGCCTTGCGCAAGTGGCTGCTCGACTACGCCGCGCCGTGGGGGCTCGCGATCGAGTTCTACGACAACGCCGCGATCGACGATCTCGCGCAAAAAGCACGGGCCGGTCGGCCGCGGCTGATCTGGATAGAGACACCGGCCAACCCGACGTGGGAGATCACCGACATCTCCGCCGCAAGCGAGATCGCCCACGAAGTGGGCGCCATCGTCGGGGTCGATTCGACCTCCGCGACGCCTATGCTGACGCGTCCGATCGAGCTCGGCGCACACGTCGTGATGCATTCGGCAACCAAATATCTCAATGGGCACTCCGACGTCATCGCTGGCGCGCTTGCCGCTGCGCACGACGACGCGCTATGGCACCGCATCCGGTACGTGCGCGGCGGCTGCGGTGCGGTGCTGGGACCGTTCGAGGCGTGGCTGCTCTTGCGCGGAATGCGGACTCTGCATTTGCGCGTGGCTGCGGCGTGCGCCAGCGCGCAGGCGATCGCGGAGCGTTTCGACGGCCACCCGAGGCTGTCGCACGTGCTCTATCCCGGCTTGCCGGCGCATCCCGGGCACGGCGTGGCGGCCAAGCAAATGCAGGGCGGGTTCGGAGGAATGATGTCGGTGCGCCTTCGTGCCGGTGAAGATGCAGCGAAGGCGTTTACGGCCAGGCTTCGGGTCTTCAAACGCGCGACATCGCTGGGATCGGTAGAGAGCCTCGCCGAGCACCGCGCAAGCGTCGAAGGCCCCGGAACGATGTGTCCCGCCGATCTGGTGAGATTGTCGATCGGCATCGAGCACGTCGACGATCTCCTCGACGATATCGAACAGGCGCTGGCGTAGCGCCGATTGGAGAACCTCATGCGCTTTCATCGCATCGTCTTGCACGCGCTCCTGCTCGTGGTGCCGATCTGTGCGTCGGCGCAGCCCAGCAACAATGCTGCGACTTACTACCCCGGTGCCGTGTGGCAGCACAAGACTCCAGCGGAAGCGCGGATCGATCCCGCGCGGCTCAAGGAAGCCATCGACTTCGCGATTTCCGCAGAGACCAAGTCGCCGCGCGATCTGAAGCTCAACCACTACCAGACCTTCGGGCGCGAACCGTTCGGTTACGCCATCGGACCGATCAAGGACCGCGGTGACCCGACCGGAGTCATTGTTTACCGAGGCTACATCGTTGCTGAATGGGGCGACCCATGGCGCGTGGACATGACGCACAGCGTGACCAAAAGCTTCCTGTCCAGCGTAGTTGGGATCGCTTTCGACAGAGGCATGATCAAGAGCATCGACGACACGGTTCGGGAGTACGTGCCGCCGGTTCTTGTGTACAACTCCAGCAGTTCGGGCAATAAATCCGACAGCCTTGCCGCATCCGATTTTCTGTACCTGTTCGACACGCCGCACAACCGCACCATCACCTGGGACCATCTTCTGCGCCAGGTAAGCGACTGGGAAGGCACGCTATGGGGCAAGCCTGACTGGGCCGACCGACCGGGCGACGTGCCGGCGGAATGGACGACGCGCCCGCGAAACGCGCCGGGCAGCGTCTACAAGTACAACGACACCCGCGTCAACGTGCTGGCGCTTGCCGCGCTCAACGTATGGCGGCGTCCGCTGCCCCAGGTTCTGAAGGAGACCATCATGGATCCCATCGGCGCCTCGAACACCTGGCGCTGGTACGGATACGAAAACTCCTGGATCGTGCTCGACGGCATGCTGATGCAGTCGGTGACGGGCGGCGGCCACTGGGGCGGCGGAATGGTCATACACGCATATGACATGGCGCGATTCGGCTACCTCACGCTGCACCACGGTCAATGGAAAGATCGCCAGCTCATCTCGAAGCAATGGATGGACTGGGCACAGACGCCGACGCCGGCGCAACCGACCTATGGCTTCATGAACTGGTTTCTCAACACCGACCGGAAATTGCTGCCCAGCGCACCCGCCAGCGCATTCGTCCACATCGGCAACGGCACCAACATGATCTACGTGGATCGCGAGCACGACCTCGTAGCGGTCGTGCGGTGGATCGACGGCAAAGCGATGGACGGCTTCGTCCAACGACTGATTTCGTCGCTCGAAGCGAAGTAGGCGCCGGCACCGCCGTTCCTGTTGCGCTGCACTGAACGGTGGATAGTTACTATAATCGCCCTGAGATTTCGGTGGCAGCCCGACGGCATTCGAGCCTGGACGGCTGAAACCCGGGGGAGATCCATGAATTGTCGGGCTTGGTGTATCCGCACCGCGGTGGCGGCAGCCATCCTCACGTGCGCGCCGCTCGTCCTTGCCGCGGCGTCCTGCGAGCAGGCGGATGGGTGTGCGGCCAAAGCGTGCCGCATCGACGCCGAGATCGCTCGAGCCAAAGCCAAAGGTGACGCCCGCCAGCTTGCCCGTCTCGAGCGCGAGCGCGGCGAAATCGTCCATTGCAGCGACGATGGTCTCAAGCAAAAACGCAAGGTCGCGCTCGAGCAGGCGCAGCGCCGGATAGACCGGAGCGAGGCCGAGTTGCACAAGGCCGAAGCCACGGGCGATGCAAAGAAGGTCAAGGCCGCGCAGCGCAAGCTCGACAGCGCGCGGCACGCGTTCGCTCAGATACAGAGCTCACCGCTTTAGCGTCGGCACCTTCTCGATCTCGGGGATCGAATCAGTAGATTTCCGGCATGGGCACCGGCTGTGCTTCGGGCCTGCACTCGCCGCACCAGAGCGCATCCGCAACGACGACGGCTTTGGGCGTGTTGTTGGCGCCGACGTAGATCGTCGTGATATAGGGAAGCCGCTTGTCGGCGTGCTCCTTGCACATGGCTCTTCCACAAAAGCGGCACACGCCCCGCGCTTCGTTATCGTCGAAAAAACACTTCACCGTCCGATTTCCCCTTGAATGAGATGCGGCCCCCGACCGCGTATTCTCTCATCTCTTGCTCGAACCCCTGGCATCGCTTCCGCGCAATCATCCGTCGCCGTCGATTGACAGTCTTGCGGCGCGCATTCGCACATCGAGTTCGGCCTGTAGTCGGACAAGCAGCGGTTCTTCTGCGGAAGTCTGCACGCCAAGCCTGGCCTCCAAAGCTCTCCAGAGGTTCACGCGCGGCGTCTCGAGCGTTGTCAGGAGCTGGCCGAGACGCGCCCAAAGCGACCACGTGGTCTTGGGCATGATCGAACGCACGTACGACATCACGTACATACCGACTTCGCGTCGCTGCTGTTTTATATCGCGCTTCGTCTCGGTGATCTGCACGGCGAGCTCGCTGCGCAATTCGGGGTCCTTGGTCTTCCGGATCAGCTCCTGCTTCATCGCCAGTTGCGCCCCGAGGTAAAGAACGTTCGCGACCTGTTCACGCTTGATTTCGCCAAAGCGCTCTTCGACCGGTGCAAGCAGATTATCCAGATCGTCCATGCGCCGGACCAGCATCGCCTCGCCCTTGGGCATGCGGAGCGCCTTGCGCATCCGGCTGCGCTCCCGGCGCAAACCCCACAAGATGCCGGTAGTGGCGATGATCAAGGCCGTAAAAGCAATAGCCGCGAGGGCGACATAGGCCATCTGCCCAAAGGCGAAGTTGTGGAACGCGGTATTGTTGAATGCACTATGCAAAGAGATCGCAATAGCCAGGCCGACGACCCACGCCAGGAGGGGATGGGTCACACGTCCAAGAGGGAATCCGGCGACCGCCATGCCGACAATCGCGGTTGTGCTTCCGTGCAGCACCGACGCTGCGAAGGCGCGCAAGGTGCTGACAATGAGCCCGGTGTCCATTTCCACGCGACTCAGGTAGAGCATGTTCTCTGCAATGGCGAACCCGACTCCCGACGCGAATCCATAGATCGCGCCGTCAACGAAGAACGTCGTGTCGGCGCGACGAATGAGATAGAGCAGAACCAGCGATTTGAAGATTTCTTCGACGAAGGGCGCGGTGTGGGTCACTACGAACGCCTTTCCCAAGACCAACGCCATCGGATGGCTCACCAGGTAGGATAGCTCGGTCGACACAGCGCCCCAGACCAACGCGAGCACTATCAGCCTGACCCGGTGGGTCTCGAAGAAATTCAGCCATTTGATCAAGTAAAGGAACAGCAGCGGAATGACGCTTGCAATGAGAATCGAGTAGCTAACCGGCTGAAAGTGGGTCATCGACTGGGAGTAACTCAGCTTGGTTGGGCGTCAGATCCTCAAAATGCACAAATCAAAAGCGGTAGTCGATCGACTACCGCTTTTGACGAGGTCCGGAAATTGCCGCGGCAATTCCGGCGAACGAGAGTTTGTCGAAAAGCCGCGGCTATGGTCTTTAGTTGGAGCTGGCCGAGCTCGCGCTGCCTGCGCTCGCGGCACTACCTGCTGAGCCTGCGCTACCCGCTGAACCGGCGCTACCGGCCGAGCCTGCGCTACCTGCCGAGCCTGCGCTACCGGCCGAGCCTGCGCTACCCGCTGAGCCTGCGCTACCCGCTGAGCCTGCGCTACCTGCCGAGCCTGCGCTACCCGCTGAGCCTGCGCTACCCGCTGAGCCTGCGCTACCCGCTGAGCCTGCGCTACCCGCTGAGCCTGCGCTACCCGCTGAGCCTGCGCTACCCGCTGAGCCGGCGCTACCCGCTGAACCGGCGCTACCTGCCGAGCCTGCGCTACCCGCTGAGCCTGCGCTACCTGCCGAGCCTGCGCTACCCGCTGAACCGGCGCTGCCTGCCGAACCCGCGCTGCCTGCACTCATCGCGCTGCCTGCGGAGCCTGCGCTACTCGCCGAGCCTGCGCTGCCGGCCGAGCCTGCGCTACCTGCGGAGCCCGCGCTGCCTGCAGAGCCTGCGCTGCCCGCTGATCCCGCGCTACCCGCGGTGCCCAGCGCCTGAGTGCCCATGGCTTTCTTTAGGACGTCCGGCTTGAAGTCGGCGGTATAAATCGCCAACCCTGCGACCGCGAATACGGCTACCGCGACGAGCATTGTTTGCTTGTTGCGTGTCATCGAGCTTCCCCCCTTCGGGTAGTTAACGATCAAGGAATACGGTGCGAAGTATCGGCCATGTTTGCAGGGATTGATACGTGAATATTCACACGCGGCCACCGCTGCTGCAAGCGGCTCAGGGACACCGCAAACGGGGACATAGGCCATGAATCAGCGGATTTGTCGGTTTCAGGCCTTTTTTCGTGTCCTGTGCACTGCAACAACGGGACCGCGCGCATCGCCGGTTCGTGGTCGCAAGGGAAACCCCTCCCCGGAAAACGTGAATTATCCCGTTGACGGCGTCAAGCCGGGTCGGCCAGGGTTTAGCGATCCCGCCCTACTCCAGCCGCGTCGGATACGCCGGGTTGCCCCGATGCCTTGCCTGACCTTTGTTCATTCCTTGGCTGGAGCCTCCGAGGGATCGACGTCTTCGATTTTCGGTATCTCCCGCTGCGGATGCTGCTTGATGGCGCGCTTGAGCAGATCGTCGCGAGCTCTGCCCATCTGGCCGCTCTGCTGCAATTCAGGCTCGACTATCGGTGATGCCGGTTTTTGCCGTTTGCGCTTCATTGGGACTCCTTGGCTTGAAGACCGATACATCTCCTGATGAGACATTGCAACATGCAAGAAATTCATCATTCGCTGCTCGCGTTCGCGCGACCGACTCGAACGAAGTCGCACGGGCAAACCCGAACTTGCAGACGATCACGCGATTCGACTTGTCGACGCATTCGACTGGCGCGACGTCGCTCAGAGCACGTCTCACCATGAAATCGAAGTCGCAGCCCGCACCGGCCCGGAGCACATGTTCCAGATATAGGCGACGATATCCGGAGACGTCCGCTCCGAGAGCGCGCTCAGAGGCTTCTGTTGCGCGCGTCGCCGTAGCTGGCAAGCCCTCGGCGCATGCCGCCGGTCATGCGGCGGGAACCGGATGGCGCGTGATCAAGTGCAGCGGCTCGAGTGCGGCGAAGAGCTGCTCCCTCGCGTCGACGCCGAGTGGACGCAGCGGCGGCCGCACGATGCCCCAGTCGGGCGCGCCTTGCAGCTCGGCCAGGATCGCCTTGTTGGCCGCGACCATCGGAAACTTCTGGATCGCGGCGCGAACGGCGGTGAGCGCCTGCTGCATCGCATCCGCGGCCGGGGTCTCCCAGGCCTCGATAAGCTTGCGCATCGGCGCGACGTTCACGTTCGCGGTCGCGGAGATGCAACCCGCACCGCCCAGCCGCAGCGCGTCCAGTAGATACGTTTCGCTGCCCGGAAATACCTCGAAGCCGGGAAAAGCTTGCAGCAGCGCCTGCGTATTCTTCCAATCGCCCGAGCTGTCCTTGAGTCCGACGACGATGCCGGGGAATGCCTTGAGCAGGCGCTCGATCACGGGGATCGAGAAGCCGACGCCTGCCATCGGGGGAATGTGGTACAGGTACACGCGCAGGCGGCTGTCCGCGACGCGTTGAATCACCTCGGCGATGCTGGCGTAAATTCCATCGTCGGTCACGCCCTTGTAATAAAAAGGAGGAAGCATCAGCACGCCGAAGCAGTTTCGCTCGACGGCGTGGCGCGTGAGCGCGACCGTGTCGGGCATCGCACAGCAACCCGTTCCCGGCATCAACACGCGCGCAGAAACGCCGGCCCCTATCAAGCGCTCGAGCAGCTTCATGCGCTCCTCGATGGACAGCGAATTCGCCTCGCTGGTCGTCCCGAACACTGCGAGGCCGTCGGCGCCCTGCTCGAGCAGCCACTTGCAATGCGCGACAAAGCGCTGCTCGTCGACGGACAAGTCGGAACGAAACGGCGTAAGCGCGGGAACCAGGACGCCGCGCGGATAGTGATCG
Source organism: uncultured beta proteobacterium (assembly GCA_963745385.1). Lineage (GTDB taxonomy): Bacteria > Pseudomonadota > Gammaproteobacteria > Burkholderiales > Casimicrobiaceae > PALSA-1003. Next base: position 8,996 of record CAVUXI010000023.1, on the reverse strand, counting down.
AGACTCATGGTGGTTCAACGCTCCGTTGGGTCAAGAACCTAGTGGGCTGTAACAGTTGAATCAGCAGCCAGTATCGCGCAGCGATCGTCGGTTGCAGCTAGGCGCGAGGAGGAAGCATAGTCAATACTATGGTGACGACGAGCAACAACGCTGCGGCCGGCGAGGGCAAGCGAGACGCTAGCTATTTGATTGTTACAGTCCACTAAGGAACCTCTGCATAAGTCCCGCGTGGTCGCGACGCAGGCTCGCCGGGATGAGATGCACGAAGCGGCGCGAAGCCAATGGTAGCTCCCATTGGCGAGCGGCGCGACACAGCAGATCGCCCGGCAAGCCCCGTCCCTCCGGGTTTCGCCGCAATGGCCTCATCTGCGTTGTTGCGCGGCTTGCGAATAGGACGAACTATTCGCTGCGCCGCGGCGCCTAGCATCTGAAGCCATTGCGACAGAAACGCGACTCATGTGGGGCTTTTGCAGAGGTTCCCTAGTTTACTGAGAAGCCGGCGACTCCTCCAGCGCGATGCGGCACGCTTCGTCCTCGCCGAGCTTCGCGCCTTCCGCGAGCAGGCGCTCGATCTCGCCGGACGAAAGCTTCTCGCGCATCATCGCCCCAAGGCGCTCGCGGGCACGCGCCTCGTTGGGCTGGCGCGTCGCTTCCTTGCCGGAATGCGCTGCATCGACAAAGCCGGCAATGCGAGCCGCGTTTGCGAGGTTGCCCGCCAACGCCGCCCGCAACGCCACGTGGTCCGCGAACAGCCAAGCGTAACCGCCTTCCTTGAGCAGCGACAGACCCTCGCGTGCCGCCTCCAACGCATCGTCGAGCTCTCCTCGCTCGGTGTGCACGCCCGCCAGATTGGCGAGGTTGGCGCCGAGCGTGCTTCGCGTGGTCGTCGGCGTGCTGCGCATGAGCGCCACGGTTTCCCGAAAGCCTGAAAGCGCCGCGTCGAGATCGCCGAGCGCCCACGCGACATCCGCGAGGTTGCCGATGGTGATGAGCGCGAAATGGTCGGCGCCTGCGACGCGGTAGAGGGCAAGCGCTTTTTCGAAGTGGGTCCGCGCGCCTGCTGCGTCGCCGGTCACCATCTTCAGGAAACCGGCCTCGCGGAAATAGCTCCCGAGTGCCTTCGGCGCGTCGGTGCGTTCCAGTACCGGCCGCGCCTCCGCGAGGACGCGAGCGGCATGCTCGAACCGTCCCATGACCGCCAGCCTTCCGCCCAGCCGCACCAGCGAGTAGCCGAGTCCCAGTGTATCGCCGAGCTCGCGATAGAGCTCGATCGCGCGCTCCGTTGCTGCTACCGCCTGTGCCGGCGCGGTCTGGCCCCACAGCTGCCCCAACCAGAACCAAAGGCGCGCTTGATCCAGCGCCTGCGTGCGCTCGCCGACGCGGGCGACTGCCGCCTCCAGGCGCTGCCTGCCTTCGCTGGTGAGCGACAGTCCCACCCAGATCCCCCCGGAAGCGCCTGCGAGCGCGACGCCGACCAGCGAATCGGCCTCGTCGCGCTGCGCCCAATCGAGCGCGGCGCGAACGTTGTCGAGCTCCGGCGTGTATGTCGCGCGCCATGCCCTGTCGGACATTCGCAGCCAGTCGTCGGTCGCGCGGTCGAACGATTCGCCGAAGTACCGCGCATGCCGGCGCGCGATCGCCGATGTCTGTCCTGTCTCCGCAAGCTTCTCGATCGCGTACGCGCGCGTGCTCTCGAGCAGCCTGTAGCGCGTGCCGGCCGCATTCGTGTCGGCGACGACCAGCGAGCGCGCGACCAGATGTGAAAGCAGATCGATCACGGCGAAGTCGTCGATCGCTTCGTCAGAGGCGACCGCCGCGGCGGCATCGAGGGTGAAGCCACCGGGAAACATCGCTATGCGGTTGAGGAGCGTGCGCTCCTGCGCGGGGAGCAGCTCGTAGCTCCAGTCGAGCGTCGCGCGGAGCGTCTGCTGTCTGGGCAGCGCGGTTCGAACGCCGCCTGTAAGCAGCTTGAAGCGGTCGTTCAGACGGACATTGATCTCCTCTATCGACAGCGAGCGGACACGAGCGGCCGCGAGCTCCAGCGCCAGCGGAATGCCGTCGAGATGCGCGCACAGCGTCGCGACCGCCGGGGCCTGCCGGTCCGTCAGCACGAATCCCGGCTGCTGGGATCGGACTCGTTCGACAAAGAGCTGCACCGCCTCCGCGCGCGCCAGATTGTCCACCGGCGCGTCCGCTTCGGGCAGCGACAATGGACGCAGCGGAAAATTCTGCTCGCCGGCAACCTGCAAGGGCTCGCGGCTGCTGGCGAGAATGCGAATGTCCGGCGCAGCCGCCAGCAGCGCGTCGGTGAGCGTGGCGCAGCCTTCGATCAAGTGCTCGCAATTGTCGAGCACCAGGAGCAGGCAGCGCGACTTGAGATGACTGCACAGCGTTTGCGTCAGCGGAGCACGCGTCTGCTCCTGGACGGAAAGCACCTGTGCAACCGATGTCGGAACCAGCGCGGGATCGGTGATCGAGCCGAGCTCGACCAGCCAGACGCCGTCCGGATATGCGTCGAGCGCGTCCGCGGCCGCCTGCAGCGAAAGCCGGGTCTTGCCGATCCCTCCGGAGCCGGTGATCGTCAGCAGCCGGCATTGCTTGAGGAGCCGCTTGACCTCGAAGAGCTCGCCCTCGCGTCCGATGAAAGTCGTGACCTGCTGCGGCAGATTGTTGGGCGTCGCTTCGAGCGAGCGCAGCGCGGGGAACCCCTGTCGCAGTCGCAGGTGAACGAGCTGATAGACGTGCTCGGGCGATCCCAGATCCTTGAGCCTGATGGCGCCGAGGTCGCGCAGCGAGACACCGGCGGGAAGGCGATCGCGAACGCGATCCGCAACTGCTTGCGACAGCAATATCTGGCCTCCGTGCGCGGCACCCATGATCCGCGCCGCGCGGTTCACCGGGCTTCCAAAATAGTCGTTGTCGCGTCGCTCGGTGACACCGATGTGCAGTCCACAGCGCACCCTCAGCGCGACGCCGTTCGTCTTGGCTTCATCGGCGAGCTCGAGCTGCATCGCCAGGGTCGCGTCCAGTGCGGCGAGCGGTTCGTCGAATGCGGCATGGATTCCGTCGCCGATCATTTTGACGACGGTGCCATGGTTCTGCTCGACTGCCGCGCGCGCGATGGTGTCGTGGCATGCCAGCGCCGTCCGCATGCGCTCGGGCTCCCGCTCCCACAGCACGGTGCTGCCCTCGATATCGGTGAAAAGAAACGTAGCGGCGGTCTGATCGTGCACGCCGGTCACTCTAGCAGTTCATCGCCGGCGGCATTGGGTGTTCGGGCGCGACGGCGCGTGAGGCCGCATGGAGGAAGTGCGCCAACGACGAAGGGCCCGCACCGATGCGAGCCCTTTTTTTCGCGGGGACGGTACTTGCTGCAGCGGCGCTTCGGGTTCGCTCGGAAGCTATTCTTCGCGCACGCCTAAAACCGCGGAGGCATAATTGATCGGCGCGTGGTCGGCCAGATCGCGGAACAACACGTTGCCGATACGTCCGCCGTACTTGATGAAGTATTCGCCGCGGGCGTGCATGCGATCGTCGGAGATGACTCCGCTCGAAGCGTTGCCCAGATCCGTGCCGTGGCGGTCGATGTAGCGGCCGTCTGCGACGTGCACGAATCCGAACAGCTCCGACGGCAGAGAAGTCACGACGTCGCAGCAGCCTATGAACCGGTGCACTTCCACGCCGTTGAAAAGCGCGGCAAAGTCGGCGTCGCCGACGCGCGACGACCCGATCGTAAACAAGGTGCAGGGCTGCACCCTCGTCGCGCACAGGGTGGCGAGGCCGGCACCTAGGCTATGGCCCGTGATCAGGGTATGGCGACCGGCCGAGCGAGCGTGCCACGCGCTGATGTCGTTCCACAGCTCCTCGAACGACTCCCTGAATCCACTGTGCACCGTTCCGCCCTCGGGCCACGCGCTCCGGGGTATCTCGAGATCGGTCACGATGTCGGTGAGGTTGTCGGGCTGCGTGCCGCGGAACGCGATTAGCGCGTCGTTCCCGTCGATTTGCCATGCCGCGACCGCCTGACCACCGTGAACATGGCCCGAGAAATATTCGACGTGGTCGAAGCCGACGATCGCCAATGCCGATTCGATGACTTGCCGGCTCTGCTGGTCCTTCTCGAACTTGAAGTACGCGAGCCTCGCGGATTCGACCGCGATCATGTCGCGGTCGTACACGCGCGACGCGTCGAACAGCGGCGGGATCTTCTCCGGAAAACTGAGTGCGCTTAGCGACGGATTGTATTTCATGGTGCCTCCCTATCGCCCTGCCGGGGCGGCCGTTCGCCCGTGCGAGCGCCACGGCGCGTACAGCGCCGTTGCGTTCAGACAATTGCGTCGAGCATGGTAGCGCATCAGCGACGGGCTGGCGTAGCACTTTCGATGCCGGCTCGACGACGCTACGTCCCGCCGAGGGCCTTCTGTGACTTTAGTCGTGCCGATGCCGGTGGTGAATGTCGGGGAAATGAGCATGCCTGTGAACGAGCGCGTCGTGACGGTGCGGGTGGATGTGCGGCTCGGTCCCGTCCCACTCGAAATCGTGCGCGTGCCGATGATGCAGATCATGGAGATGCGCGTGGGCGTGGTCGATCGCCTCGTGAGCGTGCCGGTGTTCGTGACGCTCGCTCAAATGCAGCCAAAGCCCGACCGCCATGAGTGCTCCGGCGATCAGCCATTGCGGGGTGACGGCGTCGCCCAGGAAGAGGAGAGACAGGAGGCCTCCGAAGAACGGAGCGACGGCAAAATAGGCGCCGGTTCTCGCCGCACCGAGATGTCGGAGAGCCAGGACAAACAACACGAGGCTCAACCCGTATCCGAGGAAGCCGACCGACGCGGCCTGTGCGGCCGTCCCGATGCCAGGCATCGCATACCCGAGGCTGCGCGCGAGCGAGAGGTTGATCGCGCCCGCGACCAGTCCTTTCAGCCCGGCGATAACAACGGCATCGTTGGCCGAGACTTTGCGCGTCAGGTTGTTGTCGATGGCCCAGCAGAGGCAGGCGGCGGCGACGAGCAGCGCGCCGGCCGATATTCCTCCCGAGCGCTCGGGTCCGATCGACAGCACGACGCCGCCCGCGAAAATCGCCGCCATTCCCGCAGCGATGCGACGATCGAAGTTCTCCCTGAAGAGAATCCATGCGATCAAGGCCGTGAACGCCGACTCCAGATTGAGCAGCAGCGACGTCGCGGAGGCCGATGTCACGGCGAGGCCAAGCATGAGGAGGACGGGGCCGAGCACGCCTCCGAAAAAAACCGCCGCGGCGAGCCAGCCCCAATCCCGCCCCGCAGGCCAGACGATCGTTCGCGTCCTGTTCATAAGGGCGATGCGCAGGATCTGCACGATCGCCAGGCCCGCGCCCGATCCCGCGTAGAGCAATCCTGCCAGCACGACCGGATGCACGTCTCCCAGCAATGTCTTGGCGAAGGGCGTGCTGGCACCGAACAGCGCGGCGGCCAGAAGCGCGTAGATCACTCCTTGGTGCACGTCCTTCTACCGTCGGTTGATATCGCGTAATAGTATGATGCTTCCTTGGGTACCGCTGTTGTACCGATCGTCGTAAGCACGATACCTGGCGCAAATATTCCTGCGAGGGATTCGACCATGAACTCCGCCGCTGACCTTCGCTGGCCGTTCGCCGTGCGTCCGCTGACGCCGAAGCTCGGTGCCGAGATCTCGGGCGTGGCGCTGGCAGACGACATGTCGGACGACGTCTTTCGCGCGATCTACCAGGCGTTCCTGCGCTATCAGGTGCTGCTGTTCCCGCCGCAGGACCTGCCGCCCGGCCGCCAGGTCGCGTTCGCGCGGCACTTCGGCGAAGTGCAGATTCACGTGATGAACCAGTATCACGCCGACGGCTATCCCGGAGCTCTACCGGCTGTCGAACCTCGACGAGCACGGCAAGCCCAACGGCCGGCATCCGGACAAGGGCACGCTCGCATGGCACACCGACGGGTCCTGGCAGCGCGTCACCGGCCAGGCGACGATCATCTACGGCGAGGTCGTGCCCGAGACCGGCGGCGAGACGCATTTCTGCGACATGTACGGCGCGTACGAGCGCCTCGATGCGCGCGTGGAAAGCGCGCATCGCCAATCTGCGCGCCGTGCACAACCTCGATTTCTCGCGCACGCGGCGTCACGGCGAAGATCCGATGACCGAAGCGCAGCGGCGCGCAACGCCGCCGGTCGACCATCCGATCGTGCGCACGCATCCGGAGACGCGGCCGCAAGTGCCTCTACCTCGGCGACCACGCGGAATACATCGTCGGCATGCCGTACGACGAAGGACGCGCGCTGATCGAGGAACTGAACGCGCTCGCCGTGCATCCGGACCTCACCTACGAGCACCGCTGGACGCCGGGCGAGCTGATCGTCTGGGACAACCGCTGCCTGATGCATCGCGCGACGCCCTACGACCCGGCCACGCAGGGCCGCGTCGTGCGCCGCTGCACGGTGCTGGGCGAGGTTCCCGCCTGACCGAATCGCTTCGCACCACGCGAACTGGGCGCAAGCAGCGAGGCTTCTTACACCAGCAACTGCGTATCGGCATCGACAGGCAGGGCCTGTCCGGAGATGTTCGCCCCCAACGGCGAGGCGAGAAACACGATGGCGTTGGCGATATCGTCGGCGGACACGAAGCGCTTGAGCGAGGCCTTGGTAAGCATTTCATCACGCACGATTCCGGTGCGACGCCTCGCGCGGCGGCCTCGTCGGAAATGACGCTTTCGATACGCGCACCCGCGACCGTGCCCGGGTAAATGGCATTCACGTGTACACCGTGCGGTCCCAGCTCCATCGCGAGGGATTTGGTTAAACCGAACATCACCCCCCATCCTCCCACGCCGCGTAGGGCGTGCGACAGAGGAAACCCGAAGCGTCCCGCGGCCGACGACAAGTTGGCAATGCTGGGATTGCCGCTCGACTTGAGCAACGGTATTGCGCGCTGCGCGCAGAGCAAATTGCCCCGTAAGGTTCACCGCGAGGGTGCGCTGCCAGTCGGCAAGCTCTATGCCCTCGCATGCCGCAGTGGGTCCCGCGATGCCGGCATTGTTGACCAGCGTATCGAGGCCGCCGAGCGCCCGGCGCGCGGTCTCGAACAGTCGTCCAACCGCGTCGGAATCGGACACGTCGCAGAACTCCTGGAAAAGCGCAGGATCGCTGTCCGCGGCGCACGGATCTGAGTGCGTTGCGATCGACGTCGCAGATGACGACCCGCGCGCCCTCGCGCGTGAACGCCCTCGCTGTCGCGAGGCCGATGCCTGAGGCGCCCGCTGTGATCAGCACGCGCAATCCCTGAATGTCGAGGTCCATGTTCGAATCCTAGTGGACTGTAACAATCAAATAGCTAGCGTCTCGCTTGCCCTCGCCGGCCGCAGCGTTGTTGCTCGTCGTCACCATAGTATTGACTATGCTTCCTCCTCGCGCCTAGCTGCAACCGACGATCGCTGCGCGATACTGGCTGCTGATTCAACTGTTACAGCCCACTAGATTGTGGCTGTCCGCACGTCTTTGGAAGGAGGACCGATCACGAGCGCTGGTCCATGCTGGACCGCGACACCGGGTTGGATTATAACTGCGCAGTCCGGGCGCTAAGGAACCTAAACAGCCGCGAAGGCGCTGCGCCCGACGTCGCCATTCACAGGAGGATTCATGGATCGTTCGCCGGTCAGCCGTCGTCGTCGCGATTTGATCACGAGCGCAGGGGCCATCACCGCGCTCGGCACGCTGGGGTTCCCCGCCATCGTTCGCAGTCAGGCGGATGCAATCCGCATCGGCCATTTGACTCCACGCACCGGCTTCCTCGGCCCGCTCGGGGAATACGCGGTGATGGGCGTCAATCTCGCGGTCGACGAGATCAATGCTGCTGGCGGCATCATGGGCCGCAAGATCGAGCTCATCGCCGAGGACAGCGTGAACGAGACCGCGGCGACCAAGGCCGAGCGACTGATCGAGCGCGACAAAGTCGTCGTCCTCATCGGCGAGATCAGCTCCGCGTCAGGGCCGCCATCGCGGAGGTTGCCCAGCGCAACCGGACGCCTTTCTTCAACACCGGCGCCAACTCCGACGAGCTGCGCGGCAAGACGTGCAACCGCTACACGTTCCATATGGAGGGCTGCAACACCATGTATGTCAACGCCTGCGGGCCGTCGCAGATGGGTGACGACCTGGTCAAAGGCGAGAAGTGGTACATTCTTACCGCCGACTACGCGTTCGGCCACGACCTGCTCAAAGTGGCTTCGCGATTCCTGGCCGACAATGGCGGCGAATCGCCGCCGATGACCTGGTCGCGACCGACGCGGCGGACTTCTCCCCCTACATGCTCAAGATACGCACTGCGAAGCCCGACCTGGTCGTATCCAACCTGGCCGGCGTTCAGACCACCAATTTCATGAAGCAATACCACGAATTCGGCCTGCCCTACCCCCTCTCCGGATTTGGGATCGACACCGCGGTCGGTGGGGCGCCGGCATGGAGAACGTGCTCGGCAACTGGCCGCTGGTTGGTACTCGCGGCTGAAGATGCCTGCCGCCCAACGCTTCACCGAGCGCTTCTGGAACAAGTACGGAAGCCACCCGACAATCAGGCGTGGGGCGACTACATGGCGACCCGGCACGTCGCGCAGACGACGAACGAGACCAAGAGGACCGACTCGACCACGGCTCGCTGACGCACCTCGAGAAGGGCGCGAACTTCGACATCCTAAAATCGCGCGAGGGCAACTACCGCGCCTGGGACCACCAGCTGATGCAAGAGATGTATACCATCACGTTCAAGAACGCCGCCGACGTCAAGGACCGCTGGGACCTCTTCACGCTCTCCGCTCCCGTCCCGGCAGCAAGCCAGAGCCTCGAGGTCATCGCCCCGACTCGCGATGAGAACAACTGCACGATGCCGGCCTAGGGAGGCCTGCACTGACTCCCCGCGATACTTGTCGAAATGGGGGACGTCATTGCAAGGAGCGTTTGCGACGAGGAATCTGTTCTTGCAAGAAGTTGTACCGT
>CAVUXI010000022.1:0-521934 GCA_963745385.1 uncultured beta proteobacterium | reverse complement strand
TCCCGACCCGCGCATCAGCAGCACGCGCGTGTGATTCGACACGGTGACCTCGGCCTGCCGCTGCCACTGGCCGTCGCGTCCGCCGCGAAATCCGTCGGCCACAAGCTCGGCGAAGCGCGGCGAGCGGCGGCAGCCGGCGCGCCCAGTCGGAAAGCGGCACATCGATCAAGTCGGCCAGCGGCTGCTGCAGGATCACCGCCGCGCTCGGATTCGCGGTGCGCAGCCGAAACGCGTTGTCGAATGCCAGCACGCCGGCCGACAGATTGGCCAGAATGCTTTCGAGATAGGCGCTGCGTCGTTTCGATCGCGCGTCGGCTTTCCTCGGCCTTTTGCTGCGCTTCGGCAAGCTGCGCGGTCATCGTGTTGAACGATTCGGTGAGCACGCCGAGCTCGTCGCGGCTCTGCACCGGATGACGGCGGCTGAAGTCGCCCTGCGCGACCGCGCGCGTGCCTTCGGCGAGCAGCCCGAGCGGCCGGCTGAACTGCTCGGACAGCACGACGGCAAGGCCCAGCGCGGAAAAGAGCGCGAGCAGCAAGCGTCAGCGTCAGCGTCAGCGCATAGAGGCGCTTCAGCGCGACGCGCGAAAACGAGATCTCCTGGTAGTCGCGGTAGCCGGCCTGCACCTTCTCGGCATCCTGCTGCAGCTGCTTCGGCACCGGCTCGACGACCTGCAGCAGCCGCAGCGGCTCGCTGGGATCCGACGCTGTTGACCGGAACGACGACGCGCAGCAGCAAGCCCTGGTCGGCGCTCTGCTCGATCGCGCGAATAGGTCTGCTGCAGCCGCGCGCGGCGCAACGCCTGCGGCGGCGGCGGCTCCGGCGTGGCGCGTCGAGCCCGAAATGCCGGCGACCGCGAGCACGCCGCCGGTCGAAGAGAACAGCGCCGCCTCGTAGATCCCCGCCTGCTCGCTGGCGCGATTGAGGCTGCGCCGCCATGCCGCCCGGCTCGCCTTCCTGCAGCGTCAGCGCGAGCTGCGTGGCCTTGTTGGTCGTTTCCTTCAGCAGATAGTCGAGCGCATTGCGGCCGAGATTGAGCCCGCCTTCGAGCGCACGGTCGACGCGCACGTCGAACCACGACTCGATGCTCTTGCCGAGAAACTGCACCGACACGCCGTAAAGCAGCGCGCCGGGAAGCACCGCGACCAGCGCGAACAGCAGCACCAGCCGGACCGCGAGCCGCGAACCGAAGACGCCCGCCTTGAGATTCTTGCGCAGCCGCCACAGCTGGTAGCCGACGAGCCCCATCAGCACGACGACCATCGTGCCGTTGAGCACCAGCAGCAGGTTGTAGTTGCCGGCGAAGAGCGCGGTGTTGGCGCTCGCCGTGGCGAGCAGGAACAGGAACACCGTGCCGAGGACGGCGCAGCCGAGCAGCACGTAGCGCAGATCGCGCGCGGCGCGAGAATCCTGCTCACGGGGTGAAGCTCCAGCGATACCACTCCGATTGCAGCGACCAGTCGCGCGACGCCAGCGCATTGATCTGGAACGGCTTCGGCAGCTGGGCGACGTCGAGGCGCAGGCGCACTGCGGCGTCGTAGCGCGCGCCCTTGACGCAGCGCGTCCTTGCGAACGACCGGGCGCGACACCACGCGCGACAGCAGGCGTTCGACCTCATCGAGCGAATCGAACTGCTGGCCGAGCAGCCCGCTGGTCAGCGCGGTACTGGCGCGTCAGCGGCGAGTAGGTCAAGCGATACTGCACCGATCAGCTGCACGACCTTCTCATCGAGCCAGTACCAGCGCGGGCGCCCGAGCTCGAACTCCAGCACGAAATAGAGCGACACGCCCTTCTGCAGCGCCTCTTCGAGCGTCGGATTGAACGCGACGTCGAACTGCGCGTTGAGGACGTACTCTCGTCCTCGGGCACGCAGCTCGGCCGACTGGACTCCGATCGTGTCGGCGTGCGCCGACGCGTGCGGCGGCAGCGAGCGCAGCGTCAGGCACAACAGGCCGAAAGGAGGCGGTACGTTGGCGACATGCCACGGGCGGCGGCGAGCCGCGTCGATCCTTTCGGAAGGACTCAGCTCTTCTGGAGGAGGGCGTAGAAAAACCCGTCGTGATTGTGCGCTGCGCCCGGGGCGGCTGGCAAGAGTTGTCCGTCGATGGCGCCGAACTCCGCCGGCAATGCGACGTGCGACCGCAACGCGTCGCGGTGGCGCGCGAGAAATGCGTCGATCTGATCGTCGTTCTCGGCGCGAAATATCGAGCACGTCGCATAGAGCAGCGTGCCGCCGCGCTTCAGAGCACGGCCACAGCGCATCGAGCAAGCGCTTCTGCTGCGCGACGAAGCCGGCGATATCGGCTCTCGCGGCGCAGCCATTTGCCGTCGGGATGCCGGCGCACGACGCCCGACGCGGTGCAGGGCACATCGAGCGAGAATGCGATCGAACGCGATCGCCGTCCCACCACGCGCCGGGTTCGCCGCGTCGGCGACGTGCAACGACGCGCGGCGAAGGCTCAAGCGCGCGAAGATTGTCGCGCACGCGTTCGAGCCGCGCCGCGTCGACGTCGAGCGCGATCAGATCGAGCGCCGCAAGCTCCGCCAGATGCGTCGTCTTGCCGCCCGGCGCGGCGCACGCGTCGAGCACGCGCATGCCGTCACGCGCGTCCAGCAGCGGCGCGGCGAGCTGCGCGCCGGCGTCCTGCACCGAAAACCAGCCGTCCGCATAGCCCGGCAGCTCGTCGACCGCGCGCGGTCGCGCGACGATCACGCCGGCGTCGCCGACGCGCTCGCGCCAATCGCCGCCGGCCGTCAAGCTCGCGAGTACTCGTCGCGCGACGATTGCGCGGCGATTGACGCGCAGCGTCAGCGGCGGCCGCGCGTTGCCCGCATCGAGAATCGCCGGCTGCGCCGGCGGATACTCCGCGAAGACGCGATCGATCCACCAGCGAGGATACGAAAAGCGCGCTTCGGGCTCGCGCGATCTCGTCCGAGCAACGCGTCACGGCGGCGCAGAAATGTGCGCAGGATCGCGTTGGTGAGGCCCTTGCGCCGACGTGCGCTTGAGCCGCGCCGTCGCGCGCACCGCGCCGTCGACGACCGCGTGCGCGGGCGCGCCGGTGTGGATCAGCTGATAGAGCGCGACCCAGAGCAGCGCTTCGACGCTCGCGTCGGTCAACGGGCGCTCGGCGAGCAGCGCACGATGCGCGCAGCTGGCCCAGGAAGCGCAGCGTGCCGTACGCGAGCTCGTGGACGAGCGCGCGCTCGGCCCGACGGCACGCGGCGCATCGCGCCAGCGCCGCCGGAAGCGCGACTCCGGCGAGGACCCGACGGACGCTTTTCGCCGCGATGCGCTGCGCATGCTCCATCGCGGCGGCGCGCCGCGTCGCTTCAGCGCGCGAGCGCGAGCAGGCGGTGGATCGCGCTCCTCGGTCGGCGGGTGCGTGCTGAACAGTCCGGCGAGCCGCCGCCGTGCAGCGGGTTGACGATCATCATTTGCGCAGTCGCCGGATGCTCTTCGGCCGGTTCGAGCGGCACGCCCTTGCGCGTAGCGATCGATCTTCGCCAGCGCATCTGCGAGCGCTCGCGGATCGCCGGAAATCTCGGCGCCGCCGCGATCGGCTTCGTATTCGCGTCCGCGCGAAATGGCGAGCTGGATCAGCACGCGCGGCGATCGGCGCGAGGATCAGCACCAGAATCGCCAGGAGCGGATTGCGATGATCGTCGTCGTTGCGCCGCCGAAGAACATGCCGAAATGCGCGAGCGTCGAGATCGCGCCGGCGATCGACGCGGTGATCGTCGACGTGAGTATGTCGCGATTCCGGACGTGCGCGAGCTCGTGTGCGAGCACGCCGCGGAACTCCCGTGCGTCAGCAACTGAAGGATGCCGCGTCGTCGCGGCGACGGCGGCGTGGTCGGGATTGCGTCCGGTCGCGAACGCGTTGGGCTGCGCCTCGTCGATCAGATACACCCTGCGGCATCGGCAGGCCGGCGCGCGCCGACCAGATCCCGCACCGTCGCGTAGAGCTGCGGCGCCGACGTCGCGTCGACCTCGCGCGCGTTGTAGAGCTTGAGCACCATCGTGTCCGAAAACCAGTACGCCCAGAGATTCATCGCCAGGCCGAGCGCAAGCGCGATCAGCATCCCCTGCCCGCCGCCGAAGCACCGCGCCGACCACGCCGAAGAGCGCCATGATCGCGGCCATCAACAAACCCGTCTTGAACCAGTTGCCGAACATGGTCGACGATCTCCGCCCCGAATCAGGTTGTGGGGCCACTTGCTAGATGGTCGCGTCTCGCGTCGATTCAAGCGCGCTACCGTGTCGAAATGCGCGTCCGTCGAGCGGATGGCCGGCGAGAAACGCCGCCGCGCTCATGCGCCTGGCCGCCGGCGCGCTGCAATTCGCGCACGAGCAGCGCGCCGTCGCCGCAGGCCACGACAATGCCCGCGGCGTCGGCGCGAACGATCGTGCCGGGGGGGCCGAAGCGCCCGGCGACGGCTCGGCGGCCCAGATCTTGATCGTCTCGCCGTCCAGTCGCGTAATCGCCCCGGGGGTCGGGTTGAAGGCGCGAACTCTGCGGTCGATCGCGGTCGCGCTTTCGCTCCAGTCGATCGCGGCCTCATCGCGCCCGGATCTTCGCGGCATAGCTCGCGCCCTCCGATGACTGAGGCGTCGATTGGCAGCATCTCCTGGCGCTGCAGCCGCGACAAGGTCTCGACGATCGCCTCTGCGCCCGCCTCTGCGAGACGCTCGGTCAGGCTGCCCGCGGTGTCGCGCGGGCGATCGACACGGCACGCGTTGTGATGAGCGGGACCGGTGTCGAGTCCGGCGTCCATCTGCATGATGCTGATTCCGGTCGCCGTATCGCCGGCGAGCAGCGCCCGCTGGATCGGCGCGGCGCCGCGCCAGCGCGGCAGGAGCGAGGCATGGATGTTGATGCAACCGTGCCGCGGCCAATCGCAGGATCCTCGGTGGGCAGGATCAGGCCGTACGCCGCGACGACCAGCACGTCGAGCGGTATCGAGACGACCGCGTGCGCTTGGGTCATCGGCAAAGCTCGGTGGCTGGAGGATGGACAAGCCGCGGTCGAGCGGCGAGCGGCTTCACCGGGCTTGGCGCGAGCCTGAGGCCGCGCCCTTGCGGTCGGTCGGGCCGCGTCAGCACCACGGCGACGTCGTAGCCGCGCGTCGAGAATCGCGGCCAGCGCCGTCGCGGCGAACGGCGGCGTGCCGGCAAAGCCGATGCGCAGCTTCGGCCGCCCCCGATCGACTAGCCCGCGAGCGCTGTTTTTTCTTGAGCCTGGTCGCAAGGCGCGCGCGCTTCAGCGGCGACAGGTAGTCGACGAAGACCTTGCCGATCAGATGATCCATCTCATGCTGAATGCATACGGCGAGCATGCCGTCGGTCGAAAGCTCGAACGATTCGCCGCGCTCGTTTTGCGCGCGAACGGTGATTTTCGCCGCCCGCATGACCTTGTCGTAGTACCCCGGCACCGACAGGCAGCCCTCCTCGCACTCGGCCTCGCCCTCGGCGGCCACGATCTCGGGGTTGATGAAAACCCGGAGGTCGTCGCGGGCGTCGCTGACGTCGATCGACGATGACCCGCTTGTGCACGTCGACCTGGGTGGCGGCAAGGCCGACGCCCGGCGCGGAGTACATGGTCTCGGCCATGTCCGGCGACCAGTTTGCGGATGTCGGGGGTCACCGCCGCGACCGGCGATGGCGACCTTTCTGCAGCCGGGGATCGGGGTACTCCAGGATGTCCAGAACCATAATTGCTTGCAAAATGCATACTCGGGATGCAGAATCACCCCTAAACCCTTATTTTGCGGCGGTTTAGGACGTTTGCAAGTCTCCGCCAACTCCATGTTCGGAGAGGCCTTATGCGCCTAAATTCTATCATAGCGACCCTGCTGTTTTCGGCATGCGTGCTGCCGCTGCTGCTCGCGTCCCGCTGCGTCCGCCGAGGATCTCCAGCTGCAGGACAACCGCCCGGACCGCTACACGGTGCAGAAAGGCGACACTCTGTGGGGCATCTCCGCCAAGTTTCTGAAGCAGCCATGGCGCTGGCCGGAAATCTGGCGGATGAATCGCGACCAGATCAAGAATCCGCACCGGATCTATCCGGGCGATGTCATCGCGCTCGACAAGGTCGACGGCCAGTGGCGCCTCTCGCTCGAGCGCGACAGCGGACCGGTCCGCGTTCGTCTGCTGCGCCGTCATCTCGCGTCGAGAGCCTCGAAGCCGAGGCGATTCCGAGCATTCCGCCCGGCGACATCGCGCCGTTCCTCGCTCAGCCGGTCGTCACCGACGCCGACGGCATGCCGGGCGCGGCGAAGATCATCGCCGCGCGCGACAATCGCGTCGTACGCGGCGAAGGCGACTTCGTCTATGCGATCAACGTCGACGAAAAGGCGGGCACGCAGTGGTACATCTACCGGCCGGGCAAGGTGCTGCGCTCATACGACAGCAACGAAACGCTGGGTTACGAAATGCGCTATCTGGGCACTGCGCGCGTCGACCGCTTCGGCGAAGTCGAGTCGCATGCAGATCACGTCGGCGCGCGAGGAGATTCTGCATCAACGATCTGCTAGCTGCCCGCGCCGCGCGAGGAGCTGGTGAACTATGTGCCGCACGCGCCCGACAAAGTAGGTCGACGGGCGCATCATCGCGCTCGACGGCGACACGGCCGAGGCGGGTCGAGGTTCCATCGTCACGCTCGATCGCGGAGCAACGCGATGGAATCGAAGTCGGCCACGTGCTCGCGATCTATCATCCGACGCCGGTCATCGCCGATCCTCGTCCGTACGACGGTCCCGACGTTCTCGCCAGGTTTGCCGAGCAGACGCGGGTCATCGTGCCGCCGACGCGCTATCTCAACATTCCGCCCGAGCGCTCCGGACTGCTGTTCGTCTTCCGGGTGTTCGACAAGGTCGCCTACGCCATCGTGCTCAATGCGGCGGAGCCCGTCGTGGCGGCGACCTCATCCGCAAGCCCTAGCCGGCGCTGTCGCCGTCTCCGATGGAGATCGACGCCCGCGTCGAGGCTTGGGTGTCGCTGCAGCTCCTGACCGGAGTCTCTGCACGTGCCCTGGTCGCGCTCCTGAAGGCGTTCGGCGCGCCGCAAGCGGTCTTGAATGCTTCAGCGGGCGAGCCTTGCGAAGCTTGTCCCATCGGAAACCGCCACGATCATCGCGCGGGGTCCGGATGCAGGCCAGCTCGAGCGTACGCTGGCCTGGATCGGCGAGCCCGGCCATGCACTGGTCGCGTGGGATGACCCCGACTATCCGAGAGCGCTGCTTGCGATCGGCGGATCCGCCGCCCGCGTTTTACTACCGCGGCAGGCCCGAGCTGCTCAACCGCCCTTCATTTGCGATCGTCGGAAGCCGCAATGCGACGCCGCAAGGCCGGGACAACGCCGAGTCGTTTGCCGCAGCGCTGTCGGCGGCGGATTTCACCATCGTCGAGCGGCCTCGCCCTGGGAATCGACGCCGCGGCGCACCGGGGAGGACTGAGCGCCGAAGGCAGCAGCATCGCGGTCGTTGGTACCGGTCTCGATCGGATCTATCCCCCCGCCAACCGAGACCTCGCAGAGCGGCTCGCACAGCTCGGCGGGATGTTGTCCGAGTTCCCGCTCGGGACACCGCCCCTGCCCGTCAACTTTCCTCGCCGAAACCGGGTGATCAGCGGGCTTTCCCGGGGCGTCCTGGTGGTCGAAGCGACGCTCGCGAGCGGATCGCTGATCACGGCGCGATTCGCCGCCGAGCAGGGCCGCGAAGTCTTCGCCATCCCGGGGTCGATCCATTCACCCTTCTCCAAAGGCAGCCACCGGCTGATCAAGGACGGCGCCAAGCTCGTGGAGACCGCCGAGGACGTCCTTGAAGAGCTGGGCACGGGCACGCATATTCGGACGCCGGACGCCGAGCGGGCCGCGCCGGCGGGCGATGCGGGTCGCGTGCTCGACGCGCTGGGCTACGAGCTCTTGGGGGTCGACGCCCTCGCGCAGAGAAGCGGGCTGGATGCCGGCGCGGTCAGCGTGGCTCTGGTCGAGCTCGAGCTTGCCCGTCGCGTTGCGTCGCTGCCGGGAGGCCTGTTCCAGCGTTTGCGCTGAAACAAGCGCGGCACGGATTTTCCTGTAGGCCCGCGTCGTCCTTGCTATTATCTGCTCCCCCTTGGATACGCCGGATGCATAACCACCGATGGCCAAAAGCCTGATCATTGCAGAGAAGCCCTCCGTTGCCGCGGATATTGCGCGCGCTATCGGCGGGTTCGCGCGTCAGGACGATTACTTCGAGAGCGACCGGTACGTGCTTTCGTCGGCGATCGGCCACCTGCTCGAAATCGGCATGCCGGAAGACGAGGAGGTCAAGCGCGGCAAGTGGACGTTCGCGCATTTGCCGGCGATCCCGTCCAAGTTCGCGCTGAAGCCGATCGAAAAGTCTGAATCGAGGCTGCGGCTGCTGCTCAAGCTCTTGAAACGCAAGGATGTGACCGAGCTCATCAACGCCTGCGACGCGGGTCGCGAAGGGGAGCTGATCTTCCGCATACATCGCTCAGTACGCCAAGACCGCGAAACCGATCAGGCGGCTGTGGCTGCAATCGATGACGCAGGGCGCGATCCGCGACGCGTTCGGCCATCTGCGCAGCGACGAAACCATGCGCCCGCTCGCGGACGCCGCGGTTTGCCGGTCGGAATCCGACTGGCTGGTCGGTATCAACGGTACGCGGGCGATGACCGCGTTCAACTCGAAGTCGGGAGGCTTCCAGCTGACGACCGTGGGCCGTGTCCAGACGCCGACCCTCGCGATCCTCGTCGAGCGCGAAGAAAAAATCCGCGCTTCAAGCCCCGCGACTACTGGGAAATGCTCGGCACGTTCGTGCCGCCGGCGGCACGTACGACGGGCGCTGGTTCGACGAAGCCTTCAAGAAGGTCGACGACGATCCGGACTCGCGCGCGGAGCGGCTGTGGGATGAGGCCAAAGCGCAGACGATCGCGGCCAAATGCGAAGGCCAGCCGGGCTCGGTATCGGAGGAGACCAAGCCGTCGACGCAGGTCTCCCCGCTGCTCTACGATCTCACCAGCCTCCAGCGCGAGGCGAACGGCCGCTTCGGCTTGTCGGCGCGCACGACGCTCTCGCTCGCGCAGGCGTTGTACGAAAAGCACAAGGTGCTGACGTATCCCCGAACCGATGCGCGCGCGCTGCCCGAAGACTATCTTCCCACGGTGCAGCGATACGCTCGAGTCGCTGCGCGAAGCCAACGCTTACTCGACCTTTGCCGGACAGATTCTCAAGTCGAAATGGGTCAAGCCGAACAAACGGATATTCGACGACAGCAAGATCTCCGATCACTTCGCCATCATCCCGACGCTGCAGCGCCCGAAGAGCCTAAGCGAGCTCGAAACCAAGCTCTACGACCTCGTGGTCAAGCGGTTTCTCGCCGTCTTCTACCCACCCGCTGAATATCTGCTGACGACACGCATCACACGAGTCATCGGCGAGCCATTCAAGACCGAAGGCAAGGTGCTTGTCTCGCCGGGGTGGCTGGCGGTCTATGGCAAAGAAGCGCAAGACCGACGATGAGGCGACGCTCGCGCCCGTACGCCCGAACGAAAAAGTGGCGACCGAGGAAATTAAGGTCACCGCTAACCAGACCAGGCCTCCTGCGCGTTTTTCCGAGGCGACCCTGCTGTCGGCGATGGAAGGCGCGGGCAAGCTGATCGACGACGACGAGCTGCGCGAGGCGATGCGCGAAAAGGGGCTGGGCACGCCGGCGACGCGTGCCCAGATCATCGAAGGGCTGATCCTCGAGAAGTACGTGCTGCGCGAAGGACGCGAGCTTGCAACCCACGGCCAAGGCATTCTCGCTCATGACCCTGCTGCATGGCCTGGGAGTGCCCGAGCTCTTTTCGCCGGAGCTCACCGCCGAGTGGGAATTCAAGCTCGCGCAGATGGAGCACGGCAAGCTCAAGCGCGAGCAGTTCATGCGCGAGATCGTCTAGATGACGCAGCACATCGTGGAGCAGGCGAAGAACTACGAGAGCGACACGATCCCGGGCGACTTCGCGACCTTGAGCGCACCGCTGTCCGAAGTGCGGCGGCGAAGTGCACGAGAAATACAAGAAGTTTCAATGCCAGTCGTGCGACTTTGGAATGTGGAAGATCGTCGCCGGCCGCCAGCTCGAAGTACCCGAGGCGGAAACGCTGCTCACCGATCGCGAGGTCGGGCCGCTGGAAGGATTCCGGAGCAAGCTCGGGCGCCCCTTCGCGGCGAAGCTCAAGCTCAACGATGCCAACGAAATGCAATTCGATTTCGGCGATGGAGCGACCGACGGCGGCGACGCGGAAGCACCCGATTTCACCGGACAGGAGCCGCTCGGGACCTGTCCGAAGTGCGGGTCGAGCGGTGTTCGAAATGCCGGCCGCGTACGTCTGCGAAAAAGCCGTCGGGCCGGAGCGCAGACCTGCGATTTTCGATCCGGGCCGCGTGATCCTGCAGCGGCCGGTCGATCGCGCGCAAATGCAAAAGCTCCTCGCGACCGGCAAGACGGATCTGCTGCAATTCGTCTCGTCGCGAACCCGGCGTCCGTTTTCCGCGTTCCTCGTGCGTCAAAGCGACGGGAAGATCGGCTTCGAATTCGAAGCCAAGAATCCGGCCGGACGCGGAGGACGCGGAGCGCGTACTGTCGCGCCGCTGCGGGTCCTGGGCTCGCATCCCAAAGACAAAAAACCGGTGGAGCTGCATTCCGGGAGATACGGACCCTATGTGAAGCACGGCGCCGTCAATGCCACCGTTCCCGACCGGGAGCGGGTCGACGCGCTCACTCTCGACGAGGCGTTGGTGCTGCTGGCGGCAAAATCGGGAAAAAGGGGGGTTCAAGCCTGCCGCCGCGTCGCAATCGGTGGCCGCTGCCAAGGCGCCACGCAAGTCCGCAATCGGACGAACGTCTAAGAAGCCGGCTAAGGTTACAGAGGCGAAAAAGCAGACCAAGGGCGCAACGCGCCGGCGCGCGACCTGATGCGCCTCGCGCGCTTATCCACGCCGCAGATCAAAACGGCTCCCTGACGATAGCCTTGTTCTGAATAGCCACCCCGTTGACCGTATAGCCAAACGACGCATGACCGGCGTCGCTGAAGGAAAGCGTGGCGGTGCCGACGATCGATCCGTTGAACTGCCCGGGATTGTACGGCGCGCCGAACGGCGTGCCGACCGTCGCGTATAGAGGGCCGGCGAGACTCGTCGCATCGGTCCACGTCAGATTCGGCATGATGTAGTAGACCGGCTTGCCGTCGAGACCATAGGTATACCAGATGGCGACCAGCGTGTTGGAATGCTGGTTCAGCGTAAGTCCCCAGCCGTTTTCCGCTTGTCCGCCCCACCACAGGTCGCTGTAGTCGAGGTGCCCGAGCGGCTCCACCGCCCCGAAAATCTGCCGCGTAATGGGGAGCGATCCACTCACCCCGTTGCTGAAGCTATAGCTCAGCGTTCCGCTGTTCGAATCGGCGAAGTGCAGCGTCATCGTTCCGAGTTGGGTAGCCGTCGGCGGCGGCACATAGTTGTTGAAGGGCGCGCCTACGCCCGAGTACAAGGCGCCGCTGAAACCGGTATCCGCGGCGTTCCATGTGCCGCCGGGCATGACGAGCCAGCTTCCATGGCCGTTGACGTCATACAGATACCACGCCGCAAACAGGGTGTCGCCGTGTTGAACGATGCTGATGCCGGTCCCGTTGTAACTCTGGCCGAACCACCACAGATCGGTATGATTGGCCGCGCCTGTCGTGGCTTGCGCTGCGAGAACGGCTGCGTGCGCATCGACGATGCCCGCGCCGCAAATACCGGCGCAGGTCGATCCGACCGGAAACGGCTTCGCACTCGAGGTCAGGATCGACCGTATCTGCGCCGGCGTCAGATTCGGTGCGACCGCCAGCATGAGCGAAATCACTCCCGACACGATGGGCACCGCGAAGCTCGTGCCGGCGTACACCGCAACCGTATCGCTGACCGGTACTGTGCTTCCGCTGTCTACCAGCACGTAGATTCCGGAAACGCTGTAATCGCCGCCCGGCGCGCTGACGGTGATCGTCGGACCGAAATTGCTGTACGACGCCTTGTCGCCGAGGGCGTTGGTCGCCGCGACGGAAATGACGCCGCTGCAATTGCCGTACTCGTGATTGGCCCCGTCGTCGTTGGCGTTGCCGGACGCGACGACGATAGCGCGCGTCACTCCGTGCGCGAGCGCCGCATCGAAGACCGCGCGGGTGTGAGCCCCACAGGTGCCGGCGTCGCTTCCACCGAGGCTCAGGTTGATGACCTGCGCGGGGGTGCTGTTGATGGGGACGCCTGGGACCGCCAGGCCCGCGGCCCAGGCGATACCGTCGAGAATGTCGGACTCGCTGCCGAAGCATTTGCCCAGTGCGCGTACCGGCAGGATCTTTGCCGCCCAGTCGAGTCCCGCGGTCCATGCGTCATCGTTGCCGTTCGCGGCGATCACACCTGCCACCGCGGTTCCGTGCCAGTTGCTGTTCTCGACTTTACAGCCGTCGTTTTTGAAAGCGCCGTGGAGGTCGGCTGCGGTGACCCAGTCGCCGGGGTCCGACGCGTCCGTATCACGACCGCCGCCGTCGTTCGCCACCACAGCATCGGAGACAAAATCGTAGCCCGGCAGAAAACGACCCGCGAGCCCCGCGTGGGGCCGATATCCTGAGTCGACGACCGCGACGACCGTCGCGGCGCTGCCGGTGGTGACGTCCCATGCGCTGAATGCGCTGACACCGGTGCCGCTATCGTCAAGGTAGTTCTGTGCTCGGGTGAAAGGATCGTTGGGGACCATCATCGGCACGATCCGCCGATCCGGCTCAGCGTACTCGACGTCGGGGTTCGCGGCGAGGATCTCCGCGATCGCCCGAGCGCCGCTCAAGGTAACAGGTTCGTCCAAGGCGACGACGTGGGCGCCCAGCGCCATCTGACGGACATGCGAAAGTGCCACGCGCCCGTCCGCAGCGAGCAGGCCGATCCGGCGCTCGATGGTGAGTGCGCTGCGCGCCGCGGGCCCCGAATCCTTGAATTTGACAATCAGCTGCCGGGTGGTCGCCTCGGCGGCCGGAACGGGCGCCGCCTGACCTGATCCGGCAATGAGCGTCAGCGCGACCCAAAGAGAAAGGCGAACGGAGCGGGACAACGCGGCTTCGATCAGATGTCGAGGTTGCGCACACCCAGAGCGTTGGATTCGATGAAGGCGCGGCGGGGCTCGACCTCTTCTCCCATCAGCGTCGTAAAAATCTCATCCGACGCGATGCCGTCCTCGATCTGGACCCGCAGCAATCGGCGCGCCGCAGGATCCATCGTCGTCTCCCATAGCTGCCCGGGGTTCATTTCCCCGAGTCCCTTGTACCTTTGAATCGAGACCGCACCACGCGCTTCCGCGAGCAGCCAATCGAGCGCTTCCTTGAAGGTGCGGACCGGCGCGCTCCGCTCGCCGCGCCGAACCGTCGCGCCGGCATGGATCAATCCGTGCAGCACTTCCGCCGCAGCCCTGATTTGCGTGTAATCGCCGCTGCTCAGGAAATCCGCGTCGAGCGCGGTGGTGTGTGGCGTGCCGTGGCGCCTGCGCACGATGATGAGCCGTTGAAGCTCGGTCTGACCGTCGTAGCGGGCTTCGATGCTGACTTCCGGATCCGCGACCGCGCGCTGCAGCGCTGCGGCGCTTTCCGCCGCGACCGCCGGCGACGACAGGTCGATGGGCACTCCCGTGAGCAACGCGTAGAGCGCGGCCGGATCGATAAGACGCGATACGCGCTCGATCACCGCCTCCGCCAACAGATACTGGCGCGCGACGTTCTCGAACGCCTCGATGGACAGCGGCGGCCTGCCGACGCCGGGGATGAGCTCTGCGCCTTTCAGCGCGACCTTGAGCAGATGCTGCTTCAGGTCGTGGTCGTCCTTGAGGTAGGCCTCGTCCCGTCCTTGCTTGACCTTGTAGAGCGGCGGTTGAGCGATATAGATGTGCCCGCGCTCGACGAGATCGGGCATCTGGCGGTAGAAAAACGTCAGCAGGAGCGTGCGTATGTGCGAGCCGTCGACGTCGGCGTCGGTCATGATGATGATGCGATGGTAGCGCAGCTTGTCGGCGTTGTATTCCTCCTTGCCGAAGCCGGTGCCCAACGCGGTGATCAGCGTGACGATCTCCTGCGAACTGATGAGCTTGTCGAAGCGCGCGCGCTCGACGTTAAGGATCTTGCCTCGCAGCGGCAGAATCGCCTGGAACTTGCGATCGCGGCCCTGCTTGGCCGATCCGCCCGCGGAGTCTCCTTCGACGAGGTAGAGCTCGCAAAGCGCGGGGTCCCGCTCCTGGCAGTCGGCGAGCTTGCCCGGCAGACCCATTCCATCGAGGACGCCTTTGCGCCGAGTGAGCTCCCGCGCCTTGCGCGCGGCCTCGCGCGCCCGCGCGGCGTCGATGATCTTGCCGCAGATGATCCGCGAGTCCGTCGGGATTCTCGAGCAGAAACTCGTTGAGCTTGGTGCCCACGATTTCCTGGACGATCGGCTGCACCTCGGACGAGACGAGCTTGTCCTTGGTTTGCGACGAGAACTTCGGCTCGGGCGCTTTGATCGAAAGCACCGCAGGTGAGCCCCTCGCGCATGTCATCGCCCGTCGTCTCGACCTTCGCCTTCTTGGCCAGCTCTTCCTTTTCGATATAGCTGTTGAGCGTGCGCGTCATCGCCTGGCGCAGACCCGTCAGATGCGTGCCGCCGTCGCGCTGCGGGATATTGTTGGTGAAGCACTGCACCGATTCTGCATACGAGTCGTTCCATTGCATCGCAATCTCGACGATCACCCCGTCCTTGTCGCCAATCGCGTGAAAGATCCGCGGATGCAGAACGTTCTTGCTGCGGTTCATGTACTCGACGAAGCTCTTGATGCCGCCCGTGAAGGCGAAGTTCTCGACTCTTCCGTCGCGCTGATCGATCAAGCTCGATCTTCACGCCGTTGTTCAGAAACGAAAGCTCGCGGATGCGTCGCGCGAGGATGTCGTAGTGAAACTCGACGTGGGAGAACGTCACCGGCGACGCCATGAAGTGCACCTCGGTACCGCGACGTTCGGTCGGGCCGACGACAGCGAGCGGCGCAACCGCGACACCGTCGCGAAACTCCATCTGGTGCGCCTTGCCGTCGCGCCAGATTCTTAGCTTCAGCCATTCGGAGAGGCCGTTGACGACCGAAACGCCGACGCCGTGCAGTCCGCCGGACACCTTGTACGAGTTCTGATTGAATTTTCCGCCGGCATGAAGCTCCGTCATCACGATCTCGGCGGCGGAGCGCTTCAGCTCGTCGTCTTCCTTGATGTCGGTCGGTATGCCGCGGCCGTTGTCGACCACCGACACCGAATTATCCGCGTGGATGACCACCTTGATGTCGTCGCAATAGCCGGCGAGCGCTTCGTCGATTGCGTTGTCGAGCACCTCGAAGACCATGTGGTGCAGCCCGGTGCCATCGGAAGTGTCCCCGATGTACATGCCGGGGCGCTTGCGCACGGCCTCGAGCCCTTTTAGCACCTGAATGCTGGTCGAATCGTAGTCGCTGCCGTTGTCGGTCGGCTTGGGATTTGGTTCGATCATTTCGCTTGTTTCTCGTTTCTCGTCAGCCTCTAAAGCGTCGACGCCGACTTCGAGTCGGCGCCGCAGCTATTGGCTCGATGGGTCGTAACCTCAAATTCGCATCGGCATCACGACGTACTTGTAGTCGTTGCGATCCGGCATGGTAACCAGCGCACTCGAGTTCGCGTCGCCAAACGCAAGCAACACCCGGTCGGTGCTCAGGTTGTGCAGGACGTCGAGCAGGTACGTGATGTTGAATCCGATGTCGAGTGCTTCGCCTTTGTAGTCGACTTCCAGATCTTCTTCGGCCTCTTCCTGTTCGCTGTTGGTGCAGATAATTTTGAGCTGATCGTTTGCCGAGCACAAGGCGTACGCCGCGAAATTTCTCGTTGGACAGAATCGCCGCGCGCTGCAGCGCCTGCAGCAGCAATGCCCGCGACAGATCGATCTGCTTCGCGTGCCCTGTCGGAATGACCCGGTTGTAGTCGGGAAACTTGCCGTCGACGACCTTGCTCACCAGCTCGATGTTCGCGAACCGGAAGCGCACCTGGTTCGCGAGGAGATCGATCGTGACTTCCTCCTCGCTTTCCTCGAGAAGCTTGCCTACCTCGAGTACCGTCTTCCGCGGCAGGATCACCTCCTGGCGGGCGTAGTCTCCCGATACCGCCAGACTGGCGAAGGACAGGCGATGCCCGTCGGTAGCGACGGCCTGCAGCGAGTCCTTGTCAACGACCAGGAGCATGCCGTTGAGATAGTACCGGATGTCCTGCTGCGCCATCGCAAACTCGGCGAGCTTCAGCAACCCGCGGAACTCCTTTTGCGGCAGCTTGATCGTTTGCTGCCGTTCCTGCGCGAGGCTGATTCTCGGATAGTCCGCCGCGGGCAGCGTCTGCAGGTTGAATCGCGACCGGCTGGCGCGGACCGTCATTTTGTTCGCCGACGTCTCGATGTTGATCGACGCATCCTCCGGCAGTGCTCGCAGCAGATCCTGAAGTTTGCGCGCAGCGACGGTAACCGCCTGGTCTTGCTTGCCGGCGAGATCGCCATAGGCGGTGATCTGCATTTCGAGGTCGGTGGCGGTGACGTACAGGCGATCGTCTTTTTGCTCGAGCAAGAACGTTCGCGAGAATCGGCAGCGTATGCCGTCGCTCGACGATACCCGAAACCGCCTGCAACGGTTTCAGCAATGCGTCTCTGGGTATCTGTTTTAATTGCATTGTTTAAACCTAAGAACAGCTAATAGGAGATGAGCTGAAACGGGTAAAACACCAAAAAAACGAGACGCGTCCGATCCTTGGCGCGCTTGAACGATGTGTATGAAAGCTGTGCGGGCTGTGGATGAATTGGGGACGAAAACACGGCTTCTTGGATGGCGCAGTTAATCAACAAATTATAAACCCGATCGATGCCGATTCATACATGCGTTTGACCTAGTTCCGCAGTACCTGGAGGAGAAAATTTACGTCGTGCGTCATCTCCGGGACCGATTCGCGCAGCTTTGCGATCTGGCGACACGCATGCAGCACCGTGGTGTGGTCGCGGCCGCCGAAATTGCTTCCAATCTCCGGGAGCGAAAGCTGCGTCAGCTCCTTGGCAAGCGCCATCGCGACCTGTCGCGGCCGGGCGATCGCGCGCGAGCGTTTTTTTGAATGCATGTCGGATACGCGGATCTTGTAGTAGTCGGCGACCGTTTTCTGGATATTCTCGATCGAGATCTGGCGGTTCTGAACGGCGAGGAGGTCGCGCAGGGCGTCTTTCGCGAGCGTCAGCGAGATTTCCTGACCGTGAAAGCTGGAGTACGCAAGGACGCGCTTCAAGGCCCCCTCGAGCTCTCGCACGTTCGAGCGGATGTGCTTGGCGATAAAAAAAGCCACCTGCTCGTCGAGCTTCATGCCGGTCTGCGCCGCTTTGGACAAAAGTATCGCGACACGCATCTCCAGCTCCGGAGGATCGAGGGCCACGGTAAGTCCCCAGCCGAAGCGCGAGATCAGCCTCTCCTCGATGCCGGAGATTTCCTTGGGGTAGGTGTCGCAGCTGATCACGACCTGCTTGTGCGCTTCGATCAGCGTATTGAAGAGATAGAAGAACTCTTCCTGGGTGCGGCTCTTGCCGCCGAAAAACTGGATGTCGTCGATCAAGAGAAGATCGAGCGACCGGTAATAGCGCTTGAAATCGTCGAACGCCTTGTGCTGGTAGGCGCGGACCACGTCGGAGACATAGGTTTCCGCGTGGATGTAGCGGATCTTCGCGCTCGGATTGTTGTCGAGAATGTGGTTGCCGATCGCCTGGATCAGGTGCGTCTTGCCCAATCCGACGCCGCCGTAAACGAACAACGGGTTGTACGAGGTCGGGTGCTCGGAGACCTGCAGACCGGCCGCGCGCGCGAGCTGATTCGCCTTGCCCGACACGAACGAGGCGAACGTGAACCCCGGGTTGAGGCTCGCCTGCTCGCTGCGCCGTGCCGTCACGGTGCCGGCGGCGGGCGCAGTCGGCGGGGCGGCGGCCGGCAACGCACGCTCTCGCTTCCGCCACGACAAACGCGAGCCGCAGAGGACGGCCCACCGCGACGGCAGCGAGCTCCTCGATGCGGCCGGCGAATCGCTCCTTGACCCACTGCATGACAAAGCGGTTGGGAGCGATCAGCTTCAAGCCTTCCCCCGCCAGCTCGAGCCGTAGCGGACGGATCCAGGTGTTGAACTGCTGCTGCGTCAGTTCGCGCTGGAACGACTCGAGACACACTTGCCAGAATGCGGGGGTCGACATGGAATGGAACGCTCTACGGGACTACGCGGAAAAAAAGAGCGGGCGCCTCGAAAGAGGCCCGTCGAGCAGCTATTGTACTCCTGTCACGGAAAAGTTATCCACAGCGGCGCGCGGTAATTTGCCTTGACAGAGACGTGCGCAAAGTGCTCTAATTTAAGGCTTTTTCGGACCGCAAGGCAGCACCATGAAACGCACCTATCAGCCGTCGGTCGTCCGGCGCAAGCGGACGCACGGTTTTCGCGCTCGCATGAAGACCGCAGCGGGGCGTAAGGTACTGCGCGCCCGCCGCGGCAAAGGGCGCGCTCGGCTTGCCGTCTAAGCCCGGCCCGAACTCAACGCGGGCCCGGCGATAGGCTCGATCCAACGCCACCGTCTGCGAGGGGCTGCGGCGTTTGCAGGTCTATTTCAGCGCGGCCGCCGCATCGACGGTGAAAATCTGCAGCTGCTTGTGCTCGCCGCCGCTCGTCCGCATGGGCGAGTCGGTTATGTCATCGGCCAGCAAACAACTCGGGCGCGCCGTCGACCGGAATTTGTTGCGCAGACTCTTGCGCGAAGCGGTTCGGAGCAAGCGTCCCGGAATCGAGCCGTTCGACATCATCTTCCGGCTTAGGCGCGCGGTGCCGCGGTCGGAGATGCGCGCAGTTGCGCCGAGGCCTCGGCGCTGATGGATATGTTCGCGCGATCGGCTATCAATGAAGCCGCTGCTGCTCGCGTGCCTGCGCGCGTATCAGTACGCGCTGCGCCCGATGCTCGGCGCGAACTGCCGCTTCTATCCGAGTTGCTCGGACTACGCGCGCGAAGCGATCGAGCGCCACGGCGTCGCTCCGCGGAACGTGGCTCGCGTTGCGCCGCGTAGCGCGATGTCACCCGTATCATCCGGGCGGGTACGACCCGGTTCCCTGATAAGCTCTTGGAAGCGACCGGATAGTCTCATGGACACCCAACGACTGATTCTTTTTGTCATCTTCTCGTTCTCCGCGCTTTTTCTTTGGGAGGCTTGGCAGCGCGAACACCGTCCGCCGGTTCCGCAGGTCGCGAGTCCGACGACACCAACGCCCGCGGGCATCGACGCGCCGACGCCCAGTGCCGCCGCCACGGCCGCGGTTCCTGGCGGGGCCGCCCCCGCGAGCGTGAGCAGCGAAAAGATCTCCATCAAGACCGACCTCTACACCGCGACGGTCGATACGCTCGGCGCATCATCACCGATGTCGCGCTCTCAGCCCACCGCGACACACAGGACGAAACCAAGCCTTACCTGCTGCTGCAAAGAAATGCCGAGCGGACTTTCGTCGCGCAATCGGGATTGCTCGGCGAGGGATTGCCGAACCATCGCACGCTCTGGCAGCCGCTGCCCGGGCCGCGCGAGCTGGCGCCCGGCGCGGACAAGCTCGAGCTCAAGCTGCAGGCCACCGCCAGCAACGGCGACAAGATCGTCCAGACGCTGACCTTTCATCGCGGCAGCTATGTCATCGACGTCGTGCTACGACATCACCAACGTCGGCACCGCGCCGATTGCGCCGTTCGCGTACTTCCAGCTCACGCGCGACACCAAGTCGCAGAGCGTGCAGAGCTCGATGGCGCCGTCGGCGTTCGTCGGGCCCGGTCATCTACAACGACACCGACAAATTCAAGAAGATCGACTTCGGCGAGCTCGACAAGATCGCTGCCGATCCGAGTCGCAAGCTCCCGTTCACCAAGAACGCCGACAACGGCTGGGTCGGCATGGTCGAGCACTATTTCGTCGCGGCATGGCTGCCGCCCGACGAGCCGAAAACGCCGCGCGAGTTCTACGCCAAGAAAGCTCGACAACGGCCTGTACGCCGACGGCGTCATCGTTCGCAGGCGACGCCGATCGCGCCCGGCGCGACCGGCGAAATCAAGGTTCCCGCTCTACGTCGGGCCGCAGGAGCAGGACACGCTGAAGTCGC
Organism: uncultured beta proteobacterium; assembly: GCA_963745385.1. Classification (GTDB taxonomy): domain Bacteria; phylum Pseudomonadota; class Gammaproteobacteria; order Burkholderiales; family Casimicrobiaceae; genus PALSA-1003. The sequence continues at coordinate 501,708 of CAVUXI010000022.1, read as the reverse complement.
TGGCCAAGGGACTCGACCTGGTCGTCGACTACGGCATCTTCACCGTCATCGCGGCGCCGCTGTTCTGGCTGCTCAAGTGGCTGCACGGCTGGTGCACAACTGGGGCTGGGCGATCGTCCTGCTGACCATCATCATCAAGAGCGTGTTCTATCCGCTCAATCACGCCAGCGCGCGCTCGATGGCGAAGATGAAGGTGATCGCGCCGAAGCTCAAGGCGCTGCAGGAGCAATACGCCAACGACAAGCAGCAGCTGCAGATGAAGATGATGGAGATGTACAAGACCGAGAAGATCAACCCGCTCGGCGGCTGCCTGCCGATCCTGGTGCAGATTCCCGTGTTCATCGCGCTGTACTGGGTGCTGCTCTCCGCGGTCGAGCTGCGCCACGCGCCGTGGATCGGCTGGATTCACGACCTGTCGGCGCCCGACCCGTACTTCGTGCTGCCGGTCATCTACGCGATCACCGCCTATCTGCAGGTGAAGCTCTCGCCGACGCCGATCCAGGATCCGGTGCAGGCGAAGGTGATGCAGATCATGCCGATCGCGTTTTCGGTCATGTTCATCTTCTTCCCGTCGGGCCTGGTGCTGTACTGGCTGATCAACAACTCGCTGCAGATCTTCCAGCAATGGCACATGAACCGCGTGCTCGCGCGCGAAGCGGCGGCCGCTGCAGGCGAAGCGCCGCTAAGCGCTCCGTGTCTCTCGCTGCCGCGCGCTTGGCGACGCCGACCGACGTCATCGCCGCGATCGCGACGCCGGCCGGTCGCGGCGGCATCGGCATCGTGCGCGTATCGGGACCGGACCTGACGCGCATCGTCGAAGGCATCGTCGGCGCGCTCCGCTGGCGCCGCGGTCGCGACGATCGCTGCGTTCCACGGCGCGCACGGCGACACGCTCGATCAGGGCATCGCGCTGTTCTTTCCCGCGCCCGCGTCGTACACCGGCGAGAGCGTGCTCGAGCTGCACGGACACGGCGGCCCTGCGGTGCTCGCGCTCATCCTGCAGCGCTGCCTCGATCTGGGCGCGCGGCTCGCCGAGCCCGGCGAATTCACCAAGCGCGCATTTCTCAACGGCAAGATCGACCTCGCGCAGGCCGAAGGCGTCGCCGACCTCATCGACGCGGCGACGGCGACCGCGGCGTCGCGCGGCGGCGCGCAGCCTGATCGGCGCATTCTCGCGCGAGATCCGCGCGCTCGCTCGACGCACTGGTCGAGCTTCGGGTGTTCACCGAGGCGACGCTCGATTTTCCCGAGGAGGACATCGACTTCGTTCGCGCGGCCGACGCAGCGCGGAAAGCTCGACGCGGCTGCGCGAACGCTCGAAGCCGGTCTCGGACCCGGTCGCGCCAGGGCGCGCTGTTGCGTCGAGGGTCTCGACGTCGTGCTGATCGGTCAGCCCAACGTCGGCAAGTCGAGCCTGCTCAACCAGCTCGTCGGCGAGGACATCGCGATCGTGACCGCCGTTGCCCGGAACGACGCGCGACGCGATGCGAAGCAGCGTCGAGATCGAGGGCATTCCGCTGCACATCATCGATACCGCGGGATCTGCGCGAGACGAGCGACGCGGTCGAGCAGGATCGGCATCGAGCGCGACCTGGGCGGCGATCGATCGCGCCGATCTCGCGCTTGATCGTCACCGACGCGCGCGCAGCCGCAGCATGCCGCGCGACGCGGCGATCGTCGCGAGGCTTACCCGCGACGCTGCCGAGGATTGTCGTGCGCAACAAGATCGACCTTGCCGGGTCGAGGCCCGCGCGCGCGACGAGCATCGGGGCAGCAGCGAGATCTGGCTGTCGGCGAAGACCGGGGAAGGCGTCGACCTTCTGCGGCAGGCGATCCTCGACGCGGCGGGCGCGCATGAAGACATGGAGGACGCGTTTCTCGCCCGCGAGCGCCATCTTGCGCGCGTTGGACGCGGCGAGGGCCATCTCTCCACCGCGGCGGCGCATCTGTCCGCTGACATCGCCCCCGCTGGAGCTCTTCGCCGAGGAGCTGCGGCGAGGCGCATGAAGCGCTGGCGACATCACCGGGCGAGTTCTCCGCCGATGATCTGCTCGGTGCGATCTTCGGCCGATTCTGCATCGGCAAGTAGCGCGGTTGAGCCCGCTTCGCCGCTGCATCGCGGCGTTTTTCGATTGCGCGCGGATACCGCGGATACCCTACGCGGCCCAGTCCAGAATCACCTTGCCGCTTTGGCCCGACAGCATCGTGGCGAAAGCCGTCCTCGAACCGTCGGCGGCGTAGTGGTGCGTGATGATCGGCGACAGGTCGAGTCCGCTCTGGAGCATCGCGACCATCTTGTACCAGGTCTCGAACATCTCGCGGCCGTAGATCGCCCTTGATCTCGAGCCCCTTGAAAATGACCTGGTTCCAGTCGATCGCCATCTCGCGCCGGCGGAATGCCGAGCATCGCGACCTTGCCGCCGTGATTCATGTGCACCAACATGCTCGAGAACGCGTGCCGGAACGCCCGACATTTCGAGCCCGACGTCGAAGCCTTCGGTCATGCCAAGATCGTTCATGACGGTCTCGAAGGCTTCTCGCGCTCGACATTGACCGCGCGCGTCGCGCCCATCCGCCGCGCAAGCGCGAGGCGATAGTCGTTGACGTCGGTGATGACAATGTATCGCGCGCCGACGTGGCTCGCGATCGCCGCCGCCATAATGCCGATCGGCCCCGCGCCGGTGATCAGCACGTCCTCGCCGACGAGGTTGAAGGACAGCGCCGTGTGCGTTGCATTGCCGAAGGGGTCGAAGATGGACGCGAGGTCGTCCGGAATATCGTCGGGGATCTTGAAGGCGTTGAATGCCGGAATGACCAGGTACTCCGCAAACGCGCCTTCGCGCTTGCACACCTACGCCGACGCTGTTGCGGCACAGATGCCGCCGCCCCGCGCGGCAATTGCGGCAGAAACCGCACGTGATATGGCCTTCGCCCGACACGCGATCGCCGATCTCGAAGCCGCGCACCTCCTGGCCGATGTCGATGATCTCGCCCGACGTACTCGTGACCGACGTGCATGGGAACCGGAATCGTCTTTTGCGCCCACTCGTCCCAGTTCCAGATGTGGACATCGGTGCCGCAGATCGCCGTCTTGCGAATGCGGATCATGACATCGTTGTGCCCGACCTCGGGCTTCTTCACGCTCGTCCAGCGTGAGTCCCGGACGGCGTTCGAGCTTCGAAAGAGCTTTCATTTTTTCTTTCTGGGTTGACTTCCGGATCAGTGGATGACATGCAAGGCACGGCCGACTTTTTCAAACGCTGCCACTGCGTCGCGGAGTTGACCTTCGGTGTGGGCGGCGCTCATCTGCGTCCGTATCCGTGCCTTGCCCTTGGGAACGACGGGATATGAAAACCCGATCACGTAAACGCCCTCCCCGAGCATCGCGTCCGCAAAACGCGTGGCAAGCGCGGCGTCCCCCAGCATCACGGGAATAATGGGGTGGGCACCCGGGACGAGCGTGAACCCGAGCGCGACCATCTGTTTGCGAAACGTCTCTCCGTTTTCGCGCACTCGCCGGCGCAAGTCGGCGCCTTCGCTGCCTTCGATCAGCGCGAGCACGCGAAGAGACGCTGCAGCGATCGACGGCGCAAGCGTGTTCGAGAAAAGATACGGGCGCGAGCGCTGACGCAGCAGCTCGACGATTTCCTTGCGCGCGGAGGTAAATCCGCCCGATGCGCCGCCCAGCGCCTTGCCGAGCGTCCCTGTCAGGATGTCGACGCGGCCTTCGACGCCGCAAATGTCCGGCGTGCCTCTGCCGCGCGCACCCATGAATCCCACTGCGTGTGAATCGTCCACCATGACCAGCGCCCATAGCGGTCGGCCAAGTCGCAGATCGAGCCCAGAGTCCGCGACGACGCCGTCCATCGAAAAAACGCCGTCGGTGGCGATGAGCTTGTAGCGAGCGTTCGCAGCTGTCGCGTCCGGAGCTTGGCCTCGAGGTCGCCCATGTCGTTGTTGCGGTAACGGTGCCGCTGCGCCTTGCAAAGGCGGATCCCGTCGACGATGCTGGCATGGTTGAGCTCGTCGCTGATCACGGCATCCTGTTCGCCGAGAAGCGTCTCGAACAAACCGCCGTTGGCGTCAAAGCAGCTCGAATAAAGAATCGTGTCCTCCATTCCCAGGAAGACGCTCAATGCGCGCTCGAGTTCCTTGTGGACCGATTGAGTGCCGCAGATGAATCTCACCGACGCCATGCCGAACCCGTACTTGTCGACGCCGTCCTTCGATGCCTGCACGAGGCGGGGATCGTCCGCCAGGCCAAGATAGTTATTCGCGCAGAAGTTCAATACCGAGGGTCCGCGCTCGAGATCGATGCTCGGGCGTTGCGGGCTCGCGATCACCCGCTCGGTCTTGTAGAAGCCGTCTGCGCGAATGCGCTCGAGCTCGCGTGCGAGATGCGCTTGAAAACCGTGATACATCGGCTCCTCTCGCGATGGAAGGAAAATCGATCGAACACGGACGATATCAGCTTGACGCAAGGTTCCGCCAGCGCGGTCCTCCCAGGGCGATGTCGTCCGCGCGCGCTGCGAGTAGACTTCGGGACTGTCCGTTATGCTCGCGTATGCGCGACGGGTTCATCAACCTCGACGGCGATTGGCATGGTGTCCGCGCTTAGCCCACGAGGTCTTTCCGAACTCGGTAAACGGATTGCGCCCGCGCTTGCCGGATTGGGCGTCGGCCTGGGCGCTGGATTCGTTTTTGAGGCCATCGCGACGCCGCTTCCGTGGATGATCGGCCCCTTGCTTGCGATCGCCTCGGTGCGCGTCGCAGGGCTCCCCGTGACTGCGATTCGCGGCGGACGCCAAGCTGGGCAGTGGATCATCGGTACCGCGCTCGGTTTGTATTTCACGCCCACCGTCGCGGAGCGCGTCATCGGATATCGCATGGCTCATCATTCTCGGGGCGATCTTCGCGATCGCGCTGGGCTATGCGTGCGGCTACTTGCTCGCCATCGTCGGCAAGACCGATCGCACCACGGCGGTCTTTGCGAGCGTTCCCGGAGGCGCGGCGGAGATGGCGGTTCTCGGCGAACGTTTCGGTGCGCGCGTGGATGAGGTTGCGGCGGCGCAATCCATCCGGATTTTGCTGGTGGTGGTCACGATTCCCAGCGTGTTCGCCGCGTTGAAGCTCCACGGCGCCGATCCTTTTCTTTCGGGAGCAAACGAGGTGCATTGGGGTCGCCTGTCCGCGCTCCTCGCCGCAACGATGGCTGCGGGTTGGACGCTGCAGCGGCTCGGCGTGCCCAACGCGTTCGTATTGGGCGCCCTGGCGGTGGGGATTCCGTTGACCGTCTTGGGCGTATCGACGTCCGCGGTTCCGAAGTGGACGATCAACGGCGCCCAGCTCATGCTCGGCTGCGCCCTGGGTGCCCGTTTCAATCGAAGTTTTCTGCGCCGCGCTCCCAGATTTGTCGCCGCTGTAGCGCTCAGTGTTTTCGCCGCGATGGTCCTGTCGGCTCTTTTCGCGGTCGGCGTGGCGCGCTTTACGGGTATTCATCCCGCCACGCTGGTGCTTGCGACGGCGCCGGGCGGCATCGCGGAAATGGCCGTGACCGCCAAAGTCCTCGACCTCGGCGTGCCGCTCGTCACCGCATTTCACGTCACGCGCGTCATACTTTTGCTCACCTGTACTGCACCGCTTTTCGCGTGGCTACGTAATCGTCGGCGCCGTCGTGGAGGGCGCGACGCCGGGGGCCCAGTGGCCTGACCGCGCATGGGCGCTCGCTCTTACGCCGGAAAGGGCGCGCATGCTAGAGTTGCTGCCTTTCCGCGCGGCGGGTGCATATCGAGCCCGCGCCTCGCGCCTTTGCTGGCTTGCCCATGAATCATCCCGATCCGACCCCCGCTCTAGCAGCTACCGTACAGGCGCCTGCGTATGTCCGGCATGCGCGCCTCTTGAACTGGGTCCGTGACATCGCGCTGCGCGCGCGTCCGGAAAGCATCGTCTGGTGCGATGGCTCCGAGCAGGAATACGAGCGCCTGTGCGCGACCATGGTGGCCAACGGAACGCTGCGCAAGCTCAATCCCGCCAAGCGGCCGGACAGCTATCTCGCGTGGTCGGATCCCTCCGATGTCGCCCGAGTCGAGGATAGGACCTTTATCTGCAGCGAGCGCGAGGAGGATGCCGGTCCCACCAACAATTGGGTGGCGCCCGACGCAATGCGCAGGACGCTCGACGATTTGTTCGAGGGCTGTATGCGGGGGCGCACGATGTACGTCGTGCCCTTTTCGATGGGTCCGCTGGGCAGCCCGATCGCCCACATCGGCATCGAGCTGACCGATAGCCCCTACGTCGCCGCGAGCATGCGGCTCATGACGCGTATGGGCCGCTCCGTGTTCGACGTGCTCGGCACCGACGGCGCATTCGTGCCGTGCGTTCATTCGGTCGGTGCGCCGCTTGCGCAGGGACAGCGAGACGTTGCGTGGCCGTGCAACCGGGAGCACAAGTACATCGTTCATTTTCCCGAAACGCGCGAGATATGGAGCTACGGCTCGGGCTACGGCGGGAACGCGCTTCTCGGCAAGAAGTGCTTCGCTCTGAGGATCGCCTCGGTCATGGGCCGCGATGAGGGCTGGCTCGCGGAGCACATGCTCATTCTGGGAGTAACGGCGCCCGACGGGCGCAAGACCTACGTCAGCGCTGCCTTTCCCAGCGCATGCGGCAAGACGAATTTCGCGATGCTCATTCCGCCGCAAGGCCTCGATGGGTGGAAGGTCACGACCATCGGCGATGACATTGCCTGGATCAAGCCGCACGCCGACGGCAGGTTCCACGCGATCAACCCGGAAGCCGGGTACTTTGGCGTCGCCCCCGGGACCTCCTACGAATCGAATCCCAACGCGATGGAGACCCTCAAGCGCGACGTGATTTTCACCAATGTCGCGCTCACCGATGAGGGCGATGTCTGGTGGGAGGGCATGACCAAGGAGCCGCCCGCCCATCTCACCGATTGGCAGGGCCAATCGTGGACACCCGGATGCGGTCGAAAGGCGGCACATCCCAACTCGCGGTTTACGGTGGCCGCCACGCGCTGCCCATCGCTCGATCCGGAGTGGGACAACCCCGATGGCGTGCCGATCTCCGCGTTTATTTTCGGTGCGCGGCGCAGCGACACCGTGCCGCTTGTGGTCGAGGCCGCAAGCTGGGAGGACGGCGTGTATAAGGCGGCGACCATGGGCTCCGAGACGACCGCGGCGGCAACGGGAAAAGTCGGCGAAGTGCGCCGAGATCCTTTTGCCATGCTGCCGTTTTGCGGTTACCACATCGGCGACTATTTCGCGCACTGGCTGGCGATGGGAAAGGCCGTCGAATCCCCTCCCCGCATCTTCAACGTCAATTGGTTTCGGACCGATCCGGATGGCAAATTCGCCTGGCCCGGCTTCGGGCAGAACATGCGCGTCCTCAAGTGGATCGTCGAACGATGCACCGGTCAGGCGCACGCGGTGCCCACCGCACTTGGGTTGCAACCCGAGTATGGCGACTTCGATTGGCGCGGCCTGAACTACGGGCCCGAGCGGTTTCAAATGGTCATGAATCTGGACAGATCGCGATGGAAACGCGAGCTGCAGGCCCACGACGAGCTTTTCTCCAAACTCGGGACAAAACAACCCGCCGTGCTGTCGCGGCAGCGTCGCGAGCTGGGCGCTCGGTTCGCAGACTAATCGGGCGATACACCCGCCACCCGCTTCGAGCGGAGGGGGCGGCATCCGACCGCAACTTCTCCCTCGGTGCCTAAGTCCAGCGGGTCATGGACCGCGGGTTGCGTCTTCTTCGCCTGAACCTTCCACGTTGCGCTTGTATTCTATGTTCGATACGATGCAACCGGTTGCAGTAAGCGGTTACACAAAACTTAAGGAAGCCTTCCTGCGTGGGCTATGCGCTAAGCAGATCGCTACTAGAATGAATGCCCCACGGCGCCGATGCTCCGGGCAAGACGTCGAGCCGACCCTTCGCGACGTCGCCCGGCGCGCCGGCGTCTCGATCGCGTCAGCTTCCCGCGCCCTCGCCCGCCCGTCCCTGGTGAGCGAAAAGATTCAACAAAAGGTCCGCGATGCGGCCGACGCGTTGTCATATTTGCCCAACGCAGCGGCGAGAGCGCTGTCGCTTTCGAGCGCGGGGCTCGTCGGCGCGATGTTGCCCGCGGACACCGCACCGCAAACCCTGCGCGCACTCGGCGCGTTCGAGAACAGCATGAGTGCGGCGGGCGTCGGCGTATTGCTCACTGTGGCGCATGACTCCCGCGGCCCGCCGGCGTGTGTCCGCTGGCTGGAGGATCGCGGAGCGGCCGCGATCGTCCTCTTTGGCGAAGCGGGCGGGATGGGATCCCTCGCGTCGATGCGGCGACCCTGGATTCGCGTGGACCTCGGACTGGAGCGCGCGGTGACGCTCGCGGCGCGCTATCTCCACGACCTCGGCCATCGTCGCATCGGATTGGTCGGGGAGTCCGGGTCGGTCGGGGGCGTCCAATCGCCGCTGGACTTGCCTGACCTTGCGGGACTCAAAATCGATCTGCAGCACTTTGGCGATGTTCGAGAGTTTGGCGCGGCGCGACGTATATCAGATCAACTCGTTGCGCTCCGTGGCGATGCGCCCACCGCGCTCATCTGCGGCACCGATCTCGCCGCCGTGGCACTGCGACGCGCACTTCGCATGGACGGGATCGACGTGCCGCGCCAAGTATCGATTGTGGGCGTGGGGGACACCGGACTGGCGACCATGATTCTTCCCGGCCTGACCAGCGTCCGCATCGCGTCCGAAGAGGCGGGAGCCACTGCCGCTCGCATGGCGCTGGATCTGCTGGAAGGCCGGCCGCACGAACCGGAGCCGACCGGTGTCAAGCTTGTGCTTCGTGGGTCCGCGGCCGCGCCGTTGATGCTGGCGCCACGTTCCACGTGAAACATCGAGGATATCCGGTCGCGGGCTTCCGCTTTAGCGTGCTTTGGCGTAGTATCCGCACTGGGCGAATTATTCTGTGAAAACATGAGGTTCCCGAAGCATTTCGACGTGATCGTAGTGGGCGGCGGCCACGCCGGGACCGAGGCGGCCCTGGCGTCGGCACGGATGGGGCGCGAGACACTGCTATTGACCCACAGTATCGAGACCCTGGGGCAGATGTCCTGCAATCCCTCGATTGGCGGGATAGGAAAAGGCCATCTGGTGCGCGAAGTGGACGCCCTCGGGGGCGCGATGGCCATCGCAACCGACGAAGCGGGAATCCAGTTTCGCACTCTTAACTCGAGCAAGGGTCCGGCGGTCCGAGCGACCCGCGCGCAAGCCGACCGAGGCCTCTACCGGCAGGCGATCCGCTCGCGCCTCGAGGGGCAGCCACACCTGACGCTCTTCCAGCAGGCCGTCGACGATATGCTCGTCGAGGGCGAACGCGTCACCGGGGTATTGACCCAGATCGGCCTCGCTTTCACCGCCGAGGCGGTGGTCCTCACGGCAGGCACCTTCCTGTCCGGACGAATCCACGTCGGGCTCGAGCATCACGAAGCGGGGCGCGCAGGGGATCCCTCGGCGAAAACGCTGGCCGCGAGATTGCGCGAGATGGCGCTCCCTGTCGGAAGACTCAAGACAGGTACGCCCCCGCGCCTCGACGGCCGCAGCATCGATTATTCGGGCATGCAGATCCAGGCGGGCGATGACCCTGCACCGGTGTTCTCCTTCGTGGGCACCCGCGAAATGCACCCGCGCCAGCTCCCTTGCTGGATTACGCATACCAACGAGCGCACGCACGCGATCATCCGCGGCGGCCTGGACCGCTCCCCGCTGTTCACGGGGGTCATCGAAGGGATAGGCCCGCGCTATTGCCCGTCGATCGAGGACAAGGTGACCCGATTCGCCTCGCGGACCGCGCATCAGATATTCCTCGAGCCCGAGGGCCTGCGGACTCGCGAGATCTATCCCAACGGAATATCGACCAGCCTGCCCTTCGACATCCAGCTCGAGCTGGTGCGGTCGATTCGCGGGTGTGAAAACGCGCACATCCTCCGACCGGGCTACGCCATCGAATACGATTTCTTCGATCCGCGGGGCCTGCGTACGAGCCTGGAGACCAAGGCTGTGCGAGGCTTGTTTTTCGCGGGTCAGATCAACGGCACCACCGGATATGAAGAGGCTGCCGCGCAAGGATTGCTCGCGGGCATCAACGCTGCGCGATATGTCTCCGGTGAAGAAGCGTGGGTGCCCGGCCGCGACCAGGCGTACATGGGGGTGCTGGTCGACGACCTCGTATCGCGGGGCGTCAGCGAGCCCTATCGAATGTTTACCAGCCGTGCCGAATATCGCCTTCAGCTGCGCGAGGACAATGCGGACCTGAGGCTCACCGAAACCGGCCGCAAGCTCGGCGTGATCGAGGATGCGCGCTGGGAAGCGTATTGCCGGAAGCGCGATGCGATCGAGCGCGAGCTCGAGCGCGTGAAGTCATGCTGGGTCAATCCCGCCGTCGCGGGACCGCAGGCCGAACGAGTGCTCGGCGCGCCGCTCGATAGGGATTACTCGCTCGAGGAGTTGCTGCGACGGCCGGGAGTGAGCTATGGCAGCCTCATGACGCTTCCGGGCGCCGGCGAGGCCGCTCAGGACAGCGCCGTCGGCGAGCAAGTCGAGATCACGATCAAATACGCGGGCTATATCGCAAAGCAGAAGCAGGAAATTTCGCGCCGCGCACAGATGGAGTCGCAGCGGCTGCCCCTCGACTTGGATTACCGGAGCGTGCGGGGACTCTCGAACGAGGCGCAGCAGAAACTCAACGAGCATCGGCCTGAGACCATCGGACAGGCTTCGCGCATTTCGGGGGTCACTCCGGCCGCCATCGCTTTGCTGCTCGTCCACCTGAAGCGCGGCTTTGGATCCACGCCGCCCAAAGCGGAGAAACTTTCCGCATGATGGTCGCGTCGGCGCTTGCCGAAGGCGCGGCGGCGCTGGGAATCGACCTCGATGCAAAAGCCCGATCGACTCTCGCCGATTATCTGACGCTGCTCGAGAAATGGAATCGCACCCACAACCTCACGGCGATTCGAGAGCCGGCGCAGATGGTCAGCCACCACGTGCTGGACTCGCTGGCGACGCTTGCGCACCTAGGGTCGGATCCCTCCTTGCGCCTGATCGACGTAGGCAGCGGCGGCGGCTTGCCGGGGATTCCGCTGGCGATCGCCCGCCCGGGCTGGATTGTCTGTCTTCTCGACAGCAACCATAAGAAGGCGGCGTTTCTGCGTCAGGCGATCATCGAGCTCGAGCTTAAGAACGTCGACGTGGTCTCCCAGCGAGCGGAAAGTTATTCGCCGTCGACAGGGTTCGGCGTTGCGATTTCGCGCGCCTTTTCCGATCTGCCGAGCTTCGCCGCCGCTTCAGCGCGTTTGCTTGCGCCCGGCGGCCGGCTCGTCGCCATGAAAGGCGTTTACCCGCACGAAGAATTGCAGCAATTGCCATCCGATTTTCGCGTCATGGAGGTGCCCGAATTGCGGATCCCCGGCATCGACGGCCGACGGCATCTGGTGATCATGGAAGTACGGGCGCAGTGACCAAGATCATCGCCGTCGCCAACCAGAAAGGTGGGGTCGGTAAGACCACGACCAGTGTGAATCTCGCGGCGAGCCTCGCGGCGATGAAGCGCCGCGTGCTCCTGGTCGATCTCGATCCCCAGGGCAACGCGACCATGGGTGCCGGCATCGATAAGCGTGCACTTACTCTCACAGTGTACCATGTGTTGCTTGGAGAAAGAAAAATAGACGAGGTCAGACTTCGCTCGGAGTCGGGAGGTTTCGACCTTGTCCCATCCAACCGGGAGCTTGCCGGCGCCGAGGTCGAGCTGGTCGATTTTCCGGAGCGGGAGATGCGTCTGAAGGACGCGCTGGCGGAAGCGCTTTCGCAAATGCGCGCGGCCATTTCCGAGGTCGCGGAACGAATACGACTTCATTCTTCTCGACTGCCCGCCGTCGCTCTCTCTGCTGACGCTCAACGGACTTTGCGCCGCCGACAGCGTGCTCATTCCCATGCAGTGCGAGTACTACGCGCTCGAAGGCCTCTCCGACCTTGTGCAGACGATCCGCAAGGTCCGCGCGCATTTGAATCCGCAACTCGAGATCGAGGGCTTGTTGCGCACGATGTACGACCCGCGCAACACGCTCGCGCTCAACGTCTCCGCCGATCTGCAAAAGCACTTCGGCGACAAGCTCTATCGGACGGTGATCCCTCGCAACGTCCGCCTCGCCGAGGCTCCGAGCTACGGCATCCCGGCGCTCCACCTGGACAAAGCCTCCAAAGGCGCACAAGCGTATCTATCGCTTGCGGGAGAGATGCTGAGGCGCCGGGAAGCTGCCGCCCCGGAAGGAGCGACCAATGGCTAAGCTCAAAGGACTCGGACGCGGCTTGGACGCGCTGCTTTCGGGGGCAGATGAAAATTCCACCCGCGAATCGATGCAGGCGATCGCACTCGATCGGATCCGGCCGGGAAAATTTCAACCGCGCTCGCACATGGACGAAGAGTCGCTGGACGAGCTTGCGGAATCGATCAAGGCGCAGGGCGTCATGCAGCCCATCCTGGTGCGGCCGGTCGACGCGGGACGATACGAAATTATCGCGGGCGAACGCAGATGGCGTGCGGCGCAGCGCGCGGGACTGAAGGAAATGCCCGCGCTCGTGAGGAGCGTCCCCGATCAAGCGGCGCTCGCGCTGGCGCTCATCGAAAACATCCAGCGCGAGGATCTCAATCCGCTCGAGGAGGCGCAGGGCATCTCCCGGCTTGTCGACGAATTCGGACTCTCACACGAAGCCGCGGCCGGCGCGGTGGGCCGATCGCGAAGCGCAGTGAGCAACCTCCTGCGCCTGCTGCAGCTCGCCAAGCCGGTGCAGGAATTGCTGCTCGCGGGCAAGCTCGACATGGGTCATGCGAGGGCCCTCCTGCCGCTTTCTGCCTCGCAGCAGATCGCCGTCGCTGGAAAAATCGTCGCGCAAGGCTTATCGGTTCGCGATGCGGAACGCCTGGCGACGCTGGCGCATGCGCCGCTCGGCCGCCGCAAGAAAAAACGCAGGAACGGAAAGAACTACGACGCGGACGCCGCCCGGCTTGAAGAAGAGCTCTCGGACTCGCTTGGCGCGGACGTTCGAATCGTCGCCGCCGGAAAAGGCGCCGGACGGGTCGTGATCGGCTACTCGAGCCTCGATCAGCTCGAAGGAATCATCGCCAAGCTGCGCTGAGCTTTTCGCAGCTCCAAGCGCGCTCGATGCGACATTCGACGGCGCAGGGTGCGCCTGCCGCGCCGCGAGTCCGCGGACCCAAGAATCGCGAGACCGGACCCTAGCCCAACTGCGACAACATCGTCTCTGCGCCCGAAACTTCATACTTTCCCGGCGCCTCGATATTGAGCGTTTTCACCACGCCGTTGTCGACCAGCGCGGAAAAACGCTGGCAGCGAACCCCCATTCCGCGGGCGACCAAGTCGAGCTCCAGACCGAGCGCCTTGGTGTATTGACCGCTGCCGTCGCCCATCATGCGGACCTTGCCATCGGTCTTCTGGTCCTTCGCCCACGCGCCCATGACGAACGCGTCGTTGACCGACATGCAGATGATGTCATCGACGCCTTTGGCCTTCAGAGCATCGTAGTTCGCGATGTAGCTCGGCACGTGCTTGGCCGAGCAGGTCGGCGTGAAGGCCCCTGGCAGGCCGAAGATGACAACCTTCTTGCCTTTGGTCAAATCCTCCACCGGGAACTGATTCGGACCGATTTTGCAAACCGCCGTTTCGACCTCGACATATTCGCTGAGCGTGCCGGCAGGAAGCCGGTCGCCGACTTTGATGGCCATGAAGATCTCCTTGATTGCGATATTGGCGCGTTTGTCTTTCACGCCGCGGGGATCTTTAATTGTAACGGAATTCGACCGCCTTCATGGCGATGACAAGTACGCCGCGACTTGATCTTGTCGACTTCGAAGCGAAGGCGTAATTTTGCTGGACAGGAAATCTCGAAAGGCCAACATGGCGAAAATCGAAGCCGCAAAGCGCCGCCCCGTCACGCTCCTGATCGCCACACGCAAGGGATTGTGGCAGCTCCAAGGCGACTCGACGCGCCGAAGCTGGCGCATCGCCGGTCCGCAATTTCTCGGACATATCGTTCATCATTGCGTCGCCGATCCTCGCAATCCGCGCTCGATGCTCGCAGCCGCGCGCACCGGTCACCTCGGTCCGACGATTTTCCGTTCCGGCGATCGAGGCAAGACCTGGCACGAAGCGAAACAACCGCCCGCGTTCGAGCAGGGCAGCGACCGCGTCGTCGATCACACGTTCTGGCTGACTCCTGGGCACCCATCGACTCCGGGCATATGGTACGCGGGTACTTCGCCGCAGGGACTCTTCGTATCCGACGACGACGGCGCGACGTGGCGCGGAGTGGATGGATTCAACATGCATCCGCAGCGCAAGGCGTGGTGCGGCGGTGACAAGGACGGCACGCCCGACGGACCTAAGCTCCATTCGATCCTGATCGATCCTCGAAACCCGGACCACATGTATATCGGCATGTCGGGCGGCGGGGTCTTCGAATCGCAAGATAGTGGCCGCGATTGGCGTCCGCTCAACCGCGGCGTAAAAGCCGACTTCCTTCCGGACCCGAATCCGGAATACGGGCACGATCCGCACTGCGTGCGACTGCATCCGCAGATGCCGGACCGGCTGTACCAGCAAAATCATTGCGGCATCTATCGGCTCGATCGGCCATCGGAGCAATGGCAGGACATCGGCGCTTCGATGCCCAAGAGCGTCGGTCCGATCGGGTTCCCGATGGTGCTGCACCCGGGCGATCCCGATACGCTCTGGGTGTTTCCGATGGATGGCACGAGCGTGTGGCCGCGCGTCTCGCCCGGCGGCAAACCCGCAGCGTACCGTTCCGTCAACGGCGGAAGATCCTGGCAACGGCAGGCCACCGGTTTGCCGAAAGCCCAGGCGTGGCTGACGGTAAAGCGGCAGGCGATGACGGCCGATCAGGGAACGCCGGTCGGGGTCTACTTCGGGACGAGTAGCGGCGAGGTATGGGGCAGCCGCGACGAGGGCCGGAGTTGGAAACGGCTCGCGGACCACCTTCCGCACATTTACGCGGTCGAGGCCGCCTGAACGTGCGTATCGCATCGCCGCCGGTCGCAATCCTGCGGCGCAAGCTCGACGCCATTCCGGGCGTTGAAGAAGCGACGTCTCGTTTCGGCGACGGTCGGCGTCTCGCGTGGCGCGCGGGAAGGCGCGAGATCGCGCATTTGCATTCGGACACCGTGATCGACATCCGCATCCCGGCGGCGCGGCAGCGCGCATTGCCCCACGATGAGCGCCTAATTCCGCGCGATTCGGCGTCCGACTGGATCGAGTGCCGCCTGATCGAGTCCGGCGATGCGGAATACGCGGTCGAACTCATCGTTCAAGCGGCGCGATGCGCCCGAGACAAATGATGCAAGTGCTCATTCCCAATCCATTGCGGAGTTATACGCATGACGCTCGCGTCGTGAGCGCTCAGGGCACGTCGCTCGCAGAGCTCGTCGCCGATCTCGATCGCCGCTTTCCCGGGATCCAATTTCGCATCGTCGACGAGCAGGGACGGATCCGCCGCCATATCAAGTTCTTCGTCAACCGCATCCAAGTGCACGACCTTCATCCCGCGCTAGGCAGCGGCGACGAAGTGATGATCGTGTGCGCATTGTCCGGGGGATGACGGCGGGATTCGTTGACGCGCCGCCGCGAGAAACTTTATAATCCAAAGGTTTGCTTCGGTCCTGGTGTCGGACTCCCTTCCGTCGCGTTCCACGTTCCGCTACCCTCTGCGACGCGTTGCCGGCTGGCAGCTGCTTGTCACTCTAGGGGTCGCGGCGATCGGGGCCGTTGCGTCGGGGTGGCACGGGGCGGTTTCAGGCTTGCTGGGAGGCCTCGTCAACATCAGCGCGGGCGCGGCCTACGCGGTTCTGACGGGGATCGGGAAGTCGGAAACGGCGGCAGGAACGCTGCGAACGATGTTCCGCGCCGAAGCTGTAAAGATTACGCTGATCGTTCTGCAGCTCTGGTTTATCTTGACGGCATATGCGGACGTGGTTCACGCCGTGTTTTTTTCGTCGTTCGTCGTCACGGTGCTGGTCTCGCAGGCGGCAATCCTGATTCGCGACTGACATTGGAGCGCGCAACGCTCCTGGGATTAAGGCAATGGCCGAAGAAGCCGCCCTCGACGCAACGTCGTACATCCAGCATCACCTGACGTTTTTCACCAAGCCGGTCAACGCGACAGGCGGTTTCTGGTCGGTGAACTGGGATACAGTCGTCACCTCGGCGATCCTCGGCGTTTTTGCGCTCGGCTTCCTCTGGTGGATCACGCGCAAGGCGAAGTCCGGCGTTCCGTCCAAGACCCAGGCCTTCGTGGAACTGGTCATCGAGTTCGTCAACGACCAAGTCAAGGGGCTGTTCCATCGGGACATGAGCGTTGTCGCGCCGATCGCGCTCACCGTCTTCGTCTGGGTGCTGTTCATGAATGCGATGGACTTCCTTCCCATCGACATCATGTCCTGGATCTACGAGCACGTGTTCCATCTCGACCACTGGCGAGGCGTTCCCACGGCGGACGTCAACACCACGTTTGCGCTGGCGCTGACCGTCTTCGGTCTGATGATTTTTTACAGCATCAAGATCAAGGGATTAGGCGGATGGATCCACGAGCTCTTTTGCTCGCCGTTCGGCTCGAATCCCCTGCTCTGGATTCCGAACCTTCTGTTCAATCTCATCGAGTACCTGTCCAAGCCGCTTTCGCATTCGCTGCGTCTGTTCGGCAACATGTACGCCGGCGAGATCATTTTCATGTTGCTGGGCCTATGGGCCGCCACCGGCATCGCGGGAATCGTCGTCGGCGGCATATTGCATGTGGGCTGGTCGATCTTTCACATTCTGATCGTCGGGCTGCAGGCCTATATTTTCATGATGCTGACGGTGGTCTACATCGCGATGGCGCACGAACAGCATTAACTGCGCCGGCTTGTCCCGGCCTCTCGCCCGTTCGCCGCAACCCGGCGGCGGCGGAAACAACCATTACCAACCGGATCGTCAACCTGAGCCAAGAAAGGAAAGCAACATGGACAAGCTGCAACTGGTCGCGCAGATCCAGGCATTCACCGGCATCGGCATCGGCCTCATCATCGGCCTGGGCGCGCTGGGCGCGTGCGTCGGCGTCGGCATCATGTGCTCGCGCTTTCTCGAAGGCGCCGCACGGCAGCCGGAGATGATTCCGGCGCTGCAAGCCAAAGTTTTTCTGCTCCTCGGATTGATCGACGCGTCGTTCATCATCGGCGTCGGCCTTGCGATGCTGTTCGCCTTCGGCAATCCGCTGATCCCGCCGGGTCTGAAGTGACCCAGCCGTCCAGGAGCGCAAGCGACTTTGTGGTGAGGAATTTGCAATGAACATCAACCTGACGCTTCTGATGCAAGCCGTTGCGTTCGGCGCTTTCATCTGGTTCACGGCCAGATTCGTCTGGCCGCCCCTGATGCGCGCGATCGAGACTCGGCAAAAGCAGATCGCGGACGGACTCGCCGCGGGCGAGGAAGGCCGTCATAGCCTGGTCAACGCCGAAAAGCGCATCGCCGAGATGCTGGGCGAAGCCAAGACGCGCGCGTCGGAAATCATCGCGCAGGGCGAGAAGCTCAAGAGCGACGCCGTCGATCAGGCGCGCACCGATGCCAAGGCTGAGGCCGACCGCATCCTCGCCGCAGCAAAGTCGGAAATCGAGCAGGAGGTCTACCGCGCGAAGGAAGCGTTGCGCGGCCAGGTCGCCGAGCTCGCTGTCGCCGGCGCATCCAAAATCCTGCAGCGCGAAGTCGACCCCAAGGCGCACGCCGACCTGCTTGCCGAAATCGAAAAGCAGCTATAACGGCTTCATGGCAGAGCAGATCACCGTCGCCCGGCCATACGCTGAAGCGGTGTTCTCGCTCGCGCGCGAGCAGAACGCGCTGCCGGTATGGGCCGAGAATGCTGAAGGTGGCGGCAGGTGTCGCAGCGGACCCGCGAATGCTCCAGGCGCTCGACAACCCGCGACTCTCGGCGGGCGGCAAAGGAATCGCTGTTCCTGTCGATCTGCGGCGACGAGCTCAACGCCGATGGCCAAGAGCTTCATCCGGGTTCTGCTCGAGGCCGGACGTTTCGGCCTGCTGCCGGACATTCGCGAGATCTTCGACTCGCTCAAGGACGAGGCCGAAGGCGTGGCGAGCGCAAGCATCGTCGAGCGCGTTTCCGGTCGACGACGCGCAACTCGACAGTCTGACTGCGGCGCTTGCAGAAACGCTTCGGCAAGAAAATCGAGGCGACGGTGACCGTCGATCCCGAGTTGATCGGCGGGGCGCGAGTCATTGTCGGCGACACGGTGATCGACGCGTCGATCCAGGGCGAACTACAGTCGATGAAGAACCAATTACGAGTCTAATTTCAAATTAACGCAGACCGCCGTCGAAGCGGCCGCGGCAAGCGCGAGGAAAAGCCATGCAGTTGAATCCATCCGAAATCAGCGAACTCATCAAGACCAAGATCCAGAACCTGGACGTCGGCGCGCAAGTGCGCACGCAGGGAACGGTCGTGTCGCTTACCGACGGCATCTCGCGCGTCCACGGGCTGTCCGACGCGATGCAGGGAGAGATGCTCGAATTTCCGGACAACACCTTCGGGCTCGCGCTCAACCTCGAGCGCGACTCGGTGGGCGTGGTGATCCTCGGTGACTACGAGCACATTTCCGAGGGCGACACCGTCAAGTGCACGGGGCGCATCCTCGACGTGCCGATCGGACCCGAGCTGATGGGCCGCGTGGTCAACGCGCTGGGAGAGCCGATCGACGGCAAGGGTCCCGTCAACGCGAAGGAGCGCGACGTCATCGAAAAGGTCGCGCCCGGCGTGATGTGGCGTCAAAGCGTGTCGCAGCCCGTGCAGACCGGGCTTGAAAGCGATCGACGCGATGGTGCCGATCGGCCGCGGTCAGCGCGAGTTGATCATCGGCGACCGCCAGACCGGCAAGACCGCGGTGGCCATCGACACGATCATCAACCAGAAGGGCAAGGACCTTTTCTGCATCTACGTCGCGATCGGACAGAAGGCGTCGTCGATCATGAACGTGGTGAAGAAACTCGAAGAGCACGGCGCGATGGCGTACACCATCGTCGTCGCCGCGTCGGCGTCCGAATCGGCGGCGATGCAATACATCGCGCCGTATTCCGGCTGCACCATGGGCGAATACTTCCGCGATCGTGGCCAGGACGCGCTCATCATCTACGACGACCTGACCAAGCAGGCGTGGGCGTATCGGCAGATCTCGCTCTTACTGCGCCGGCCGCCGGGGCGCGAGGCATATCCGGGCGACGTTTTTTACCTGCATTCGCGGCTGCTCGAGCGCGCCGCGCGCGTGAACCCCGAATGGGTCGAGCGCTTCACCAAGGGAGCCGTCAAGGGCAAGACCGGATCGCTCACTGCGCTGCCCATCATCGAAACGCAGGCGGGCGACGTCACGGCATTCGTGCCGACCAACGTGATATCGATCACCGACGGACAGATTTTTCTCGAGACCGACCTTTTCAACGCCGGCATCCGGCCGGCGATCAACGCGGGTATCTCGGTGTCGCGGGTCGGCGGCGCGGCGCAAACCAAGGTCATCAAGAAGCTCGGCGGCGGCGTGCGGCTGTCCCTCGCACAATACCGCGAGCTGGCGGCCTTTGCGCAATTCGCGTCCGACCTGGACGAAGCCACCCGCAAGCAACTCGATCGCGGCCGCCTGGTCACCGAGCTCATGAAGCAGCCGCAATATTCGCCGCTGTCCGTTTCCGAGGAGGCGCTGACGCTGTTCGCGGTGAACAAGGGTTACTACGACGACGTGCCGGTCGAGAAGGCGCTCGCGTTCGAAGCGGGGCTGCGACAATTCATCAAAAGCAAATACGCCGCACTGATCGACAAGATCGAGCAAACGAAGGATCTCGATTCCGAGAGCGAAACTGCCCTCGCTGCCGCGATCGAAGACTTCAAGAAGAACGGGACGTTCTAGTGACCGCTGATTCAACTGTTACAGTCCACTAACGGAGCAGCGCCGATGGCCGGCTCAAAAGAGATCCGCAACAAGATCAAGAGCGTGCAGAGCACGCGCAAGATCACCAAAGCCATGGAGATGGTTGCGGCGTCGAAAATGAAAAAAGCGCAGGAGCGGATGCGCGCGTCGCGTCCGTATGTCGGCCGCATGCTGGCGATCGCGCGCCATCTCGCGCGCGCCAACCCCGAGTACCGGCATCCTTTTCTCGTTCACCGCGGCCAGGTGAAAAACGTCGGTCTTATCGTGGTCACGTCGGACAAGGGTCTTGCGGGCGGCCTTAACACCAACGCGCTGCGCCTTGCGCTGGGCAAGATCAAGGAATGGCAGGCCAAAGGCATCGGCGTGCAGGTCACCGCGATCGGCAACAAGGGCCTGGGCTTCATGAACCGCCTCAAAGCGAACGTCGTCTCCCAGGTCGTCAATCTCGGCGACCGGCCTCGGCTGGACAAGCTGATCGGTCCGGTCAAGGTGCAGCTCGACGCGTACATCGACGGCAAGATCGACGAGCTCATATCGTGTCGACTCGATTCGAGAACACCATGAAGCAGACGCCGGTCGACGGCTTGATCCTGCCCATCGCCGATCTGCCGGGAGAAGCGGACAAGCGGCAGTATCCCTGGGACTACATCTACGAGCCCGACGCCAAGACCGTGCTCGACGGTCTGCTCACGCGCTATATCGAGGCGATCATCTACCAGGCGGCAAACGAGAACATGGCGTCCGAGCAAAGCGCGCGGATGGTCGCGATGAAGGCAGCGACAGACAACGCGGGGACGATCATCGATGAGCTGCAGCTCATCTATAACAAGACCCGGCAGGCCGCGATCACCAAGGAGATTTCGGAGATCGTCGCCGGTGCGGCCGCGGTTTAAGTCGCACGAATAGTTGGCACGTTTCGGATTGAATCGAGGGAAGCATCATGAATGAAGGAACCATCGTCCAATGCATCGGCGCGGTCATCGACGTGGAATTTTCCCGCGAGCACCTGCCCAAGATCTACGACGCTCTCGAGCTCGAAGGAACCGAGCTGACGCTCGAAGTCCAGCAGCAGCTCGGCGACGGCGTCGTGCGCACGATCTGTCTCGGCTCGTCCGACGGGCTCCGGCGCGGAATGAAAATCAAGAATACCGGCGGGCCGATCATGGTGCCGGTCGGTCCCAAGACGCTGGGCCGGATCATGGACGTGCTCGGCCGTCCGATCGACGAAGCAGGCCCGATCGGCGCGGAGAAGACCATGTCGATTCATCGCGATGCGCCGAGCTTCGAGGAGCTTTCGCCTTCCACGGAATTGCTCGAAACCGGGATCAAGGTCATCGATCTCGTCTGCCCGTTCGCAAAGGGCGGCAAGGTAGGGCTGTTCGGCGGCGCGGGCGTGGGCAAGACGGTCAACATGCTCGAGCTCATCCGGAACATCGCGACCGAGCATTCGGGCTACTCGGTGTTTGCCGGTGTCGGTGAGCGCACGCGTGAGGGCAACGACTTTTATCACGAGATGAAAGATTCGAACGTCCTCGACAAGGTCGCGATGGTCTACGGCCAGATGAACGAGCCGCCGGGGAACCGGCTGCGCGTCGGGCTGACGGGACTCACCATGGCGGAGTATTTCCGCGACGAAGGCCGCGACGTCCTGTTCTTTGTCGACAACATTTATCGCTATACGCTCGCCGGGACGGAAGTGTCCGCGTTATTGGGCCGCATGCCCTCGGCGGTGGGCTATCAGCCGACGCTGGCCGCGGAAATGGGCGAGCTGCAGGAGCGGATCACGTCGACCAAGACCGGTTCGATCACCTCGGTGCAAGCGGTCTACGTGCCCGCCGACGATCTGACCGATCCATCCCCGGCGACGACCTTCGGCCACCTCGATTCGACGATCGTGCTGTCCCGCGACATCGCCTCACTCGGCATCTACCCGGCGGTCGACCCGCTCGATTCGACCTCGCGTCAGCTCGATCCCAATGTGGTCGGCGACGATCACTACGACACGGCGCGCCGCGTGCAGCAGACCCTGCAGCGCTACAAGGAACTGCGCGACATCATCGCGATCCTCGGCATGGACGAGCTCTCTCCCGAGGACAAGCTGGCGGTGGCCCGCGCGCGCAAGATCCAGCGGTTTCTGTCGCAGCCTTTCTTTGTCGCCGAAGTCTTTACCGGCTCGCCGGGCAAGTTCGTTTCGCTGAAAGAGACCATTCGCGGTTTCAAGATGATCGTCGACGGCGAATGCGATGCGCTGCCCGAACAGGCGTTCTACATGATCGGCGGCATCGAGGAAGCCATCGAAAAAGCCAAGACGATGCAGTGACACCAAAGAGCCTAGCCTAGAACAACCGTGGCCAATACCATTCACGTCGACGTCGTCAGCGCGGAAGAGTCGATCTACTCCGGCGAGGCGGAGTTCGTCGTTCTTCCCGGTGTCATGGGCGAGCTCGGCGTCTATCCCAAGCACACGCCACTGATCACGCAGATCAAGCCTGGCGTGGTCCGCATCAAAGTGCCCGGCCAGGCAGACGAGCAAATCGTCTTTGTGCAAGGCGGCTTCCTCGAGATCCAGCCGGATGTCGTGACCGTGCTTTCCGACACGGCAATCCGGGCCAAGGACCTCGACGAGGCCAAGGCGCTCGAGGCAAAGCGGGCCGCGGAAGAGGCCATGCAGAACAAGACGTCGAAAGCGGAGATTGCCGCGGCGGAAGGGGAGTTGGCAGCCTCGATCGCCCAGTTGGCTGCCATACGCAAACTGCGCGGGCGGCGCTAGCCGCCAGGCGCGTTTCGGGTCCGAGGGCGGAGCCATCCTGGCGTGCAGCGCACACCGTCAACGCCTGAATTGCGCACCGTCGGATGGATAGCGGAATGCCGCCTGCGATTCTCGTCCTCAACGCCGGCTCGTCGAGCCTGAAATTTTCGCTCTACGGCGAGGATGGCCGAGGTCCGCAGCGCATCCTTCGCGGCGAATTCGAGGGCCTCTACACAGCGTCGAAATTCTCGGCCTATCGAGCGAGTGGTGCGCTCGCCGATGCGCGCACGTGGGACGACGGCGTCCGCCTCGGCCATGCCGCAGCGATTGCGCACATGCTCGACTTCCTGCGCAACGAGCCCGCGGCACGCGAGCTTGCCGCCGTGGGACATCGCGTCGTGCACGGCGGCACGGCGTTCTCGTCACCGGTCCGGATCGACGCCGATGTGCTCGCTGCCCTCGACCGGCTCGTCCCGCTCGCCCCTCTTCACCAGCCGCACAACCTCGCCGCGATCCGAATCATGGCGGAACGCGAGCCCGCCCTCCTCCAGATCGCCTGCTTCGACACCGCGTTTCACCGCACGCAGCCGGCGATTGCGCAGGCGTTTGCTTTGCCGTCGTGCGATCACTGCCCGCGGCGTGCGCCGTTACGGATTTCACGGCCTGTCGTACGAATATATCGCGAGCGTCCTTCCGGACCACGACGCGGCGGCGGCGAGAGGAAGGGTCGTCGTCGCGCACTTGGGCAACGGCGCGAGCCTATGCGCGCTGCAGGGCGGCAGGAGCATCGCGACGACCATGGGCTTCACGCCGCTCGACGGCTTGGTCATGGGTACGCGCTGCGGGACGATCGATCCCGGCGTGGTGATGTACCTGCGCGATGAGCTCGGCATGGACGCATCCGCGGTCGAGACCATGCTCTATCGCGAGTCGGGCCTGCTGGGCGTTTCGGGCGTCTCGAGCGATATGCGCACGCTCCTCGCGAGCGATTCTCCGCGCGCCCAGGCGTCGATCGACTTGTTCGTCTACCGGCTCGGTCGCGAATTGGGATCGATGGCGGCTGCGTTGGGCGGTATCGATGCGCTGGTTTTCACCGCCGGCATCGGCGAGAACGCAGCGTCGATTCGTGAGCGCGTGTGCCGCGATGCGGCGTGGCTCGGCGTCGAGCTCGACGCGGCGGCGAACGACCGGGGCGGGCCGCGCATCAGCCCGGACGGCGCACGAGTGTCCGCCTGGGTGATTCCGACGGACGAGGAGCTCATGATCGCCAGGCACGTCCGTGCGCTAATGTGAGAATCGCTAGCTTGCCGGCAACTGCTGCTCCGCGAGCGTCACCCAATAGCTCGCCCCGATCGGAAGCGCGTCGTCGTTGAAGTCGTATTGAGGGCTGTGGATATTCGGCGTCTCCGGGCCGCGACCGGCGCCCAGCCATACATAGCAGCCGGGCTTTGCCTCGAGCATGAAAGCGAAGTCCTCGCTTCCCATTTCCGGCATCGGGTCCGTGTCGACGTTGTCGCGTCCGACGATTGCTTCCGCTGCGGCGACGGCGTGCGCTGTCTCCGCCGCCGCGTTCACCGTTGCCGGGTAGCGGCGCTCGTATCGCACCGTTGCGCTCATCTCGAATGTCGCGGCAAGCCCTGCGACGATCGCGCGCATGCGCTGCTCGATCAGGTCCTGCACCTCACGCTTGAACGTGCGCACGGTGCCGCGCAGCACGACTTCCTGCGGGATGACGTTCCACGTATCGCCACCATGAACCTGCGTCACGCTGACAACGCCCGCATCGAGCGGATGCAGGTTGCGCGACACGATCGTCTGCAGCGCGCTGATGGCGTGCGACGCGAACAGCATCGGGTCCTTGCCCATATAAGCCATTGCCGCGTGCGCGCCCTTGCCCGTGACGATGATCTCGAAGATGTCGTACGCGCCCATCAGAGGGCCGACGCGCATGGCAAAGGAGCCCAGCGCCTTTCGCGGCCAATTGTGCATTCCGTACACCGCGCGCATCGGAAAGCGGTCGAACAGACCCTCCTGGACCATGACCCTGCCACCGCCTTCGTTTTCCTCGGCAGGCTGGAAAATGAAGTACACCGTGCCGTCGATGGATCTCTTTCGGGCGAGTGCCTGCGCCGCACCGAGCAGCATCGTCGTGTGGCCGTCGTGTCCGCACGCGTGCATCTTGCCCACGTTCTGCGACGCGTACGGAACACCCGATCGCTCGAGCACGTGCAGCGCATCGAGATCGGCGCGAAGCCCGATTGCGCGCTCGGCCGATGTCGGGGATTTGCCGGCGTGCAAGACGCCGACGACACCCGTCGTGGCGAGCCCGGTGTGCACTTCCAGACCGAAGGAGCGGAGCTTTTCGGCGACAAAAGAGCTCGTCTCGCTCTCTTCGAAGGCAACTTCGGGATGGGCGTGAATATGGTGGCGCCACTCCCGCATTTCGGGAACGAGCGCCGCGATCTCCGAGACGATTTTCATGGCCAATGCGCCTTTGAACTGAATACGAGAGAAGCCGCGATGGTAGCGCAAACCCCGGAAGCCGTCCGCGATAGAATGCCTTTGGCGAAACGGCTTGTTCATGACCCCGCGCAACGAAACTCTCTCTGATCTTGCCATCGTCGGCGGAGGCATAAACGGTGCGGGGATTGCCCGCGACGCGGCGGGACGCGGCTTGCAGGTTCTGCTCGTCGAAAAGGACGATCTCGCCTCGCACACGTCGTCGTGGAGCACGAAGCTCATCCACGGCGGCCTGCGCTATCTCGAGCACTACGAATTCCGGCTCGTCGCCGAGTCGCTCGCCGAGCGCGAAGTGCTCCTGCGCGCGGCGCCTCACATCATCTCGCCGCTGCAGTTCGTTCTCCCGCACGAGCCGCATTTGCGTCCCGCCTGGATGATCCGTGCGGGGCTCTTTCTCTACGACCACCTCGGCGGCCGCAAGACGCTGCCCTCGTCCTTCGGTGTCGATCTCGGCACCAGCCGATGGGGCGAAGGGCTCAAGCGTAAATTCCACAAGGGATTCGTCTACTCGGACGCGCGGGTCGACGACGCGCGCCTTGTCGTGGTGAACGCGATGGGTGCACGCGAGCTCGGTGCGGACATCCGTGTGCGCACGCGCTTGGTCGGAGCGCGTCGCGACGGAGGCGTGTGGCGCATGACCTTGGAAGGGCCCGACGGCATGAGCTACGAGCATCGCGCGCGCGCCATCGTCAACGCGACCGGGCCGTGGGTCAAACAGGTTCACGATGAAGTAAGCGCGGCGCCCAGCCGTGCCAGCGTGCGCCACGTCAAGGGAAGTCACATCGTCGTGCCCCGCGTCCACGATCGGGACCACGCGTTCATCTTGCAGAACAGCGACAACCGGATCGTTTTCGTGATCCCGTACCAGGATGACTATTCACTGATCGGCACGACCGACATCCCCTGCGAGGACTACGAGCATCCGCGCATTTCAGGCGAGGAGATCGAATACCTCTGCGGTGTCGTCAACGGCTATCTCGATAAACCGGTCGTAGCCTCCTCCATCGTCTGGACGTACAGCGGCGTTCGCCCGCTCTACGACGACGGCTCGGCCGATCCCTCCGCGGTGACGCGCGACTACGTGCTCAAGCTCGACGCGCAGGGGGGTGGCGCACCGGTCCTGTCCATCTTCGGTGGCAAGATCACGACTTATCGCCGGCTCGCCGAGCAGGCGATGCAGGAGCTGAAGCCGTTTTTCCCGGCGATGAAGGCGTCGTGGACGCGCTCCCGGCCCCTGCCCGGCGGTGATATGCCGCGCGGCGGCGTGGCTGCGTATTGCAGCGAGCTCGCTGCGCGCTTCCCCTCGCTGAATGGCGAGTATCTGAGCGCACTGGTGCGCCGCCACGGCACGCGCGCACCGCGTGTTCTGCGCGGCGCGAAAACCGCCGCAGAGCTCGGGACGCCATTTCGGACATACGCTCTACGCCGCCGAGGTCGACTACCTGATGGCGCAGGAATGGGCGCGCGATAGCGAAGACGTGTTGTGGCGGAGATCGAAATGCGGCTTGCACATGTCCACGGCGGAGCGCGATGCTGTTGCCCAATACATGGCGCGGCGCGCGTCCGGCGTGTGATGCAGGCGCTTGCAGACATGCCTGAAACGGTCCGCCGGAACGTGCGCGGAGTGCTCACCGATATCGACGACACGCTTTCCACGGGAGGACGCGTCGGCGCGGCAGCCTACGCGGCGATGGAGCGATTGCGTGCGGCGGGCTTGCGGGTGGTGCCGGTCACCGGCAGGCCGGCGGGCTGGTGCGATCACATCGCGCGCATGTGGCCGGTGGATGCGATCGTGGGGGAGAACGGCGGGCTCTACATGATCCATGACGCCGCGGCGCGAAAGCTGCGGCGGCACTACGCCGTGGAAGAAACCGAGCGCCGGCGCAATCGCGCCCGTCTGGAGAGCATTGCCGCGACCGTCCTGCGCGAGGTTCCGGGATGCGCACTGGCATCGGACCAGTCCTTCCGGGAGACCGACCTGGCGATCGACTATCGAGAGGACGTCGAGCCGCTCTCTGCTTCGAGTGCCGAGCGCATCGCGGACCTGCTTCGCAATGAAGGCATGAGCGCGAAGATTTCCTCGATACACGTCAACGGATGGTTCGGGGGCCACGACAAGCTATCGATGACGCGAATCTTGTTCGCTCGAGGAATTTGGCGTAGATCTCGACGGTCAGCGCGCGCAATTCGTTTTCGTCGGCGACTCGCCCAACGATGCGCCGATGTTCGACTTCTTTCCGCACTCGGTCGGCGTTGCCAACGTGCGCGAGTTCGCCGGCCGGATTGCCACGCTTCCGACCTACGTCACGACGCGCGCATGCGGCGAAGGATTCGCGGAGCTGGCGGACTTCCTTCTGCCGCGTTGAGCAGGCGCCGTTCTAGCGCGCGGACGCGCTCAGCGACGCGAGCCTGGACAGATCGATTTCCCTGAGCGCGCCCTTCAGGGTGCCGGCATCGATTCCCGAACCGTCGACCGTCACGCTGATCCTGTCGCCTATGAGCATGCTTACTTCTCCGCTCCTGGCGCGACGGTCGTAGCGCTCGTGGACAAGCTGGCCGTTCACTTTGGTCGTCCGTTCGTAACCGGAATCGGTTTCCTTTTCCATGTTGGGATCGAACTTCGCGGCAAGACCCGCGAGTCCGGACAGAGATCCGATGTCCGCGATCTCGACGTGCAGGCTCCCGTTGGCCCCGTCGCTGTAACGTGCCGTGGCGCTCGAGCCCTTGATGCCCATCGCTTCTCCGCTTTGACCCGACGCTTCGCTTCGGCGCATTCCCTGCAGCGTTTCGGGCAGCATGTCCTTGAGCTTGTGAAAATCGATGGGCTGCACATCTTTGCCGCCCGTCATGATCTGGCCAACGGCGTTGAGAGCGGTCGTCATGTCGGCCGGCGAATTGGCGCCGGAGGGCGCGGCCGCTCCCGCGCGGGACGATTTCTCCGCGCGCTCTGCCTGTTCGCCCATCTTTTGCAATTGCGACAGCGCATCGCCGACGCGCGCGCGATCGGCGTCGGTCTTGCCGCCGAAAATACCGGACAGCGCCCCGGCCGCGTCGGCAGTTGCGGCCCGGTCGCCGACGGCACGGCTCATCGCGCCAAGACCGACGAATCCCAGTCCGGCAATCGCGCAGGTGGTGAGCCCGCCGATGACGACAGAAATGACGATCGCGCAAATCACGAGCACGACGGTGTAGCCGACGGATTTCTCCTTGGGACATTGCATCAGTACCGGCAATCCGAGATAGAGCAGATACAGCCCGTAGAGACCGGCTAGCGCGGCGAGCACCCCTAGGGCGGGAACGATGTACAGGATTCCGGCGACCCACGCGGGTGTATAGCTGTATGCCGTGACCTTGAGTGCGCGCAGCGAATCGCGCTGGCCGCCGAAAGTCGGCGCGAGCACGTCGACCAGCCAAGCGACCAGGAAGACGCTCACGAACGACAAGACGTACCCCAGTATTGCAGCGACGATCCCGGCGAACACGCCGGTGTGCACGTGGCCGACAAAAGGCACGTTGACGCCAATGGCGACGTGGCCGATGAAACCCGCGATGACGCCGATCGCCGCGAGAGGTGCCACATAGCCCATGTAAATCGACCCGGCGGTCGCCGGCTCCGCCGCGATTCGCGGCCATTCGGTCGACGGCGACAGCAGAATCCCCTTGATGCGGGCGATAAGCCCCTGTGTCGCGGCGGAATCGAACGGCGGAAGAGCGCCGATGAGGGACGCGGCGGCGGGAACGGGTCCAGGGTCGGTTGCCGGTGGCGGCGTGGACGCGGTCGAAGCGGACGCGGCGGCGGGCGCGGGTGCGCCACAGTGCGAGCAGAATTTCGTTCCCTCGGTCAGGCGTTGACCGCATTGTGCGCAAAACATCGTCGGGGCTCCCTGTGGGTCTTCGAAAATCGCGGTGCCGGGATTGTGCGCCGGTCGTCGCGGCCATTCAACGGCACGGTTTCGGCGCGCGAGCTGCATAAAACGAAGGGGACGTCGAGGGCCGGTTTGGCGCCACCGTTGACGCGGCACGGCAAACAACGGCCCTGGCGAACAATCGTGCCGGGCGTGTCGCCCTCGATGAATCCATACCAAGAGTGTGAACACACACTTACATCGAGACGGTGAATTTCAGGGGGTTTGTGAGCTATCTATTTCGAAAGTCGCTTTGCCACGGACCCGCGTGCGGCGCGGCCAAAGGGCTATTCGGTACGATACTTGCATCGTGACGCTAAACTATGATGGCAGCCCGAATCGATAAGCCTCTGATACGCCTCGAATGCGCGTCCAAGCGGTTGCGCAATGGCCGGTCGGCGGGGAGGAAAATGCAATGACTCGGTTTGGATTCAATATCAAGACGCGCAGCGGCCAGCGCGTGGACAACATTTGCATCATGGCCGCGAGCCGCCAGGACGCCGAAAGGCGCCTGCGGCAGATGTATCACCACTGCGTCATCGTTTCCTGCAACAGCGAAGCGGTCCGCCGCAGCGAGACGCTCGATCTTGCAGGCGTCATCGGCATCATCAGCAACGAACCCGCGACTCTGCCCGCGGTCGCGCGCTCGATGCTACGCAACAAATCCGGCACCCACTAGCTCCTCGATCAGCGTCTGGTAATCGCGGGCGCCGCGACTTTGCGGCGCGTGTCTGAACACGTCCAGACATCGCGAGGGGCTTTCCGCCAGGCTGACGTTTTCGGCGATGCGCGTCGAACAGATCTCTTCGGGTCGAAACGCCAATGCCATCAGGTCCGCCACTTCCGAGCTCATCTTGCGCCGTGCGTCGAACCGCGTCAGCACGTAGCGGCGCGGCAAGCGGCGCTTGAACACGGGTTCGAGCGCGTTGAGGCTGCGCTCGACCTGCTGCGCACCCTGAAGCGCCAGGTAGTCGGCCGACACTGGAACGAGAAGCAGGTCGCACGCGAAAATCGCATTCAGCGACAGGACACCGAGAAGCGGGCAGCAGTCGATCACCACCGGTCCGGGAGCGACGTCGGGTGCACGCAGCGCGCCTCGCAGTCGCGTGACGACATTGACGCCCTTCCCGAACAGCGTGTCGAGTTTGGTGAGATCCAGATGCGCCGGGCAGAGAAAGACGCCGCTGCCGGTGATCTCGGCAACGTCGGCCAACGGTCGCTGGCGCATGAAGAATGCGTAGACCGAGTCGTCGGCAAGACGCGGATGAATTCCGAACACGCCGGACAAATGCGCTTGCGGGTCGAAGTCGATACCGAGCGGGCGCTGCTTGCGCAGCGCGATGCCCGCGAGCAGATTGAGCGCAGTCGTCGTCTTGCCGACCCCTCCCTTTTGATTGAAGACCGCGATGACCGCCATAGCTACAAGATATCCTTTCGCGGGAAGGTGACGATGATTTCGCTTGCGCGGCGGGCGGGGCATTTTCGCATGGATCGCAAGGGCCGTGCGCCGTCGGGACGCCTGCTCGCCGCGGAGGGGACTTTGAAGAAAATGAGATAATCCGGGAACGATGCATACGTTCTGCCAAGTCGCTGATTCTCGCCGCCGGCGTCGGCAAGCGCATGCGCTCGTCGGTGCCCAAGGTGCTGCATGCGCTTGGCGGCAAGCCGTTGCTCGCGCACGTATTGGCGACCGCGCAAATGCTCGAGCCCCGTGCGATATGTATCGTCTACGCCGACGAGGCGGTGCGTAGAAGCTTTCCCGACCCGGGCCTGAAATGGGCGTTGCAGGATCCGCCGAAGGGAACGGGCGATGCTCTAGCGCAGGCGTTGCGCGTCCTCGAGTCCGATGGTGTAACGCTGGTGCTTTTCGGCGCCGATCCGCTCGCCAGCGTGGCGACGCTGCGAAAGGTGGTCGATTGCGCCCGCACCGACGCTTTGTCGCTGCTGACGATCGAGCTCGGCGATCCCACCGGGTATGGACGCATCGTTCGCGACGAGCAGGGAAGAGTCGTCTCGATCGCCGAAGAGAAGGACGCAAGCGCGCGGGAGCGCGTGATATGCGAGATCAATACCGGGGTGATGGCGGCACCGACCGCGGCATTCCATCGCTGGCTCGAGAAGATAGACAACACCAACGCCAGCGGCGAGTACTACCTCACCGATGTCATCGCGCTGGCGGTCGCGCGAGGGCGTCACCGTCACGACGACCAGCGCCGACGAACGTCATGGAAACGCTCGGCGTCAACAGCAAGCGCGACCTGGCGGAGCTCGAGCGCTTGTATCAGCGCGCGCAGGCCGATGCGCTGCTCGACGCCGGCGTGACGCTTGCGGACCCGGCTCGCGTCGACATTCGCGGCACGATCTCGCTGCGGCAGCGACGTGAGCATCGATGTCGGCTGCATCTTCGAGGGAGAGGTCTCGCTTGCCGACGAGGTCGTTATCGGCGCGCATTG
The DNA here is from genome assembly GCA_963745385.1 of uncultured beta proteobacterium. Classification (GTDB taxonomy): domain Bacteria; phylum Pseudomonadota; class Gammaproteobacteria; order Burkholderiales; family Casimicrobiaceae; genus PALSA-1003. Next base: position 470,028 of record CAVUXI010000022.1, on the reverse strand, counting down.
CGTGATGCGCAACGTCAACGTCGGCGCAGGCACCGTCGTTGCCCCGTTTTCGCATATCGAGGACGCCGTCATCGGCGCGCGATGCCGCGTCGGGCCCTACGCGCGCATCCGGCCGGCGACATCGCTCGGTGATGAAGTGCATCTCGGCGATGAAGTGCATATCGGCAATTTCGTCGAGGTCAAGGCGAGCACGATCGGAGCGCGCAGCAAGGTCAACCATCTGTCGTACATCGGCGATGCGACGGTCGGACGTGACGTCAATGTCGGCGCCGGCACGATCACCTGCAACTACGACGGCGCCAACAAGCACCGTACCGTCATCGAGGACGACGTGCATATCGGATCGGACACTCAGCTCATCGCGCCGGTCATCGTGCGCCGGGGCGCGACCATCGGCGCCGGCGCGACCATCAGCAAGGAGGTGCCCGCCGGTGAGCTGACGGTCTCTCAGAACAAGCAGGTCACGATCTCCGGCTGGAAGCGACCGAGAAAGGGATAAGCAATGTGCGGAATCGTCGGCGCGGTAGCGCGCGAAAACGTCGTCCCGATCCTGATCGAAGGCATCCGCAGGCTCGAATATCGCGGCTACGACTCGACCGGGCTCGCGGTGATCAACGGCGGCCTGCAGCGGCTGGTGAGCACGGCGCGTGTCGCCGACCTCGCCGCGCAGGCGAGCGCGACGCGAATCTCCGGGCAACACCGGCATCTCGCACACGCGCTGGGCGACGCACGGCGCGCCGACCGCCGACAACGCGCATCCGCATGTCAGCAACGGCGAGAGTCGCGGTCGTCCACAACGGCATCATCGAAAACTTCGAGCCCTTGCGCGAGCGCCTGCAGCAACAGGGCTATCGCTTCGTCACCCAGACCGACACCGAGGTCATCGCCCACCTCATTCACTCGCACTACGACGGCGACCTGCTCGCCGCGGTTCGCAAGGCGGTCGCGCGAGTTCCGCGGCGCCTACGCGATCGCGGTGATCAGCACGCGCGAGCCGGGCCGCATCGTCGGCGCGCGCGCGGGCAGCCCGCTGCTCGTCGGCGTCGGCGATCACGATCATTTCCTTGCGTCCGACGCGACCGCGCTCGCGCAGGTCACCCAGCGCGTCGTCTACCTGGAAGAAGGCGACGTCGCCGACGTGACGCGCGAGAAGCTACGCGATCTACGATGCCGACGGCGCGCCCGCGTCGCGGCAGGTGGTCACGGTGAACGTCTCGAACGGCGCGGTCGAGCTCGGGCCGTACCGCCACTTCATGCAGAAGGAAATCTTCGAGCAGCCGCGCGCGATCGCCGACACGCTCGAAAGCGTTGGGCGGCATCGACCCAGAGCTGTTCGGCGCGCGGCGCCGGACAGATCCTGTCCAAGGTCGATGCGGTGCTCATCCTCGCCTGCGGCACGAGCTACTACTCCGGCATGGTCGGCGCGCCTCTGGCTCGAAGGCGTCGCCGGGCATCCCCGCGCAGGCGGAGATCGCGAGCGAGTACCGCTACCGCGACAGCGTGCCGCAACCCGGACGCGCTGGTGGTCGTCATCTCGCAATCGGGCGAGACCGCCGACACGCTGGCCGCGCTCAAGCACGCGCAAGTCGCTCGGCCATCGCGCACACGCTGGCGATCTGCAACGTCGCGACCAGCTCGATGGTGCGCGACTGCGCTCACCTATCTCACGCGCGCCGGCGTCGAGATCGGCGTCGCGTCGACCAAGGCCTTCACGACGCAGCTGACGGCGCTGTTCCTGCTCACGCTGACGCTCGCGAAGGTGCGCGGCCGGCTTGACCGCCGGAGCGACGAGGCGCGCTGGCTCGCACGGCGCTGCGCCATCTGCCGGCCGCGATCCAGGCGGTGCTGGCGCTCGAGCCGCCGATCATCGCCTGGGCCGAGCACTTCGCGCAACAAGGAGAACGCGCTCTTCCTCGGCCGCGGCCTGCACTACCCGATCGCGCTCGAAGGCGCGCTCAAGCTCAAGGAGATCTCCTACATCCACGCCGAGGCGTATCCCGCGGGCGAGCTCAAGCACGGGCCGCTCGCGCTGGTCGACCGAGCATGCCGGTGGTCGCGATCGCGCCCAACGACGCGCTGCTCGAGAAGCTCAAGTCGAATCTGCAGGAAGTGCGCGCGCGCGGCGGCGAGCTCTACGTGGTCGCCGATGCCGACAGCCACATCCAATCGACCGAGGGCGTCCACGTGATGCGCCTGCCCGAGCACGACGGGCTGCTGTCGCCGATCCTGCACACGATCCCGCTGCAGCTGCTCGCGTATCACACCGCGGTCATGCGCGGCACCGACGTCGACAAGCCGCGCAATCTGGCGAAATCGGTGACGGTGGAGTAGGAAATCGCCGACCCGCTGCTTGGTGCGAAGGCTAACGCGAGCAAAGCGAGTGTTAAGCCGGCGAATGCCGGCGGCCGCAGCTACAAGCCGCGCAATCTGGCGAAATCGGTGACCGTGGAGTAGGAAATCGCCAACCCGCTGCTTGCTGCACGAATGCTGGCGGCCGGAGCTACAAGCCGCGCAATCTGGCGAAATCGGTGACCGTGGAGTAGCGGTAGCGAACGCGTCGCAACGCGGATAAGCTCTGCATAGACCGGGGTTTCGGCAAGGTACAGCGCGTCGCCGTTTCCTGGTACGCGAGAGGTGCAAACGCGATGCTACAGCAGTTTCAATTGGCGCCGGCCAGGATCGACCGGTCGCGATATCTGCCGCCCACGCTGACGCCTCTCATCGAGGCCGCCGAGCAGGGCCGCGATCTCGTGCCCGCGCTGAATTCGATTGTGAAAGGCTTCGGCTTCGAGAGCTTCATGTACGCGTTCAGCGGCCATACGCCGAAGCCGGCCAACGACTCGCGCATGTATGTTTTTACGACGCTGCCGCGGGAATGGGTCATGCGCTACGATCAGCGCGCGTACGTGGAGATCGACCCGCGGGTGATCTGCTCTTTCGAGAGCTGCCTGCCATTCATCTGGGACCAGGCGAGCGAGCGTGGAAAAGACGCCAGAACCGATGCATTTCTGGACGACGCGCTGGCCCACGGCGTCGGCAGCGGCGTGTCGTTCTCGCTGCATGTGGTCCATCCCGCGCGCACGATCTTCAGCCTGAGCTCGGCGAATCCCGTGATCGATGAGGCGAGGCGCAACGCTATCGTGTGCGATCTCGGCGAAATCGTGCTGTTCGGGCAATATTTCCAGGAGCTCTTTGTCAAGGCATTTCTCGAGCGAGGACTTGCGCCCCTGTCGCAGGGCGCGCCGCTTTCGGGGCGCGAGGTCGAGTGCCTGCGGCTCTCTGCGCGCGGGATGACCAGCCCCGATATCGGCACCAAGCTGGGGATTTCCGAACGCACGGTGAATTTCCACTTCGGCAATATCCTAAGCAAGCTCGGCGCGCTGAATCGCCACGAGGCGATCGCGGTCGCCGTGCGGCGCGGTCTTCTCGGTCCCGGCCCCTGAAGTTGAAGAGGTGGCGCTGCTGCAGCAGCTCATGCGCCGGCGTCGGCGGCGTTGGGATGGAAAAGCTGCTCGCCGTTGATCTTGTAGCCCTCGATGGCCTTCTGGCCCTCGGGCGAGATCACCCAGTCCACGAACTGCTGACCTAGATCTTTTTTCACATTGGGATGCTTGTCCGGGTTCACGAGCATCACGCCATATTGATTGAACAGGCGTTTGTCGCCTTCGACCAGGACGGCGAGATCGCCGCGATTCTTGAACGCAAGCCAGGTGCCGCGATCGGCAAGGATGTAAGCGCCCATCGACGCCGCGGTGTTGAGCGCCGGGCCCATGCCCTGCCCCGTATCGCGATACCACGGCCCCTTGGCTTTGTCGATGTCGATGGCAGCGGCTTTCCACAACTCGAGCTCCGCCATGTGCGTGCCGCTGCGATCGCCGCGCGACACGAAAGGCGCTTGCGCGGCTTCGAGCTTCTTCAGCGCGACGACGATGTCCCTGCCGCCGCCGACCTTGGCCGGGTCGGACTTCGGCCCGATGAGAACGAAGTCGTTGTACATCACGGGATAGCGCTTGACGCCGTGACCTTCGGCGAGGAACTTCTCCTCGGCCGCGCGCGCGTGCACGAAGACGACGTCGGCGTCCCCGCGCCGCGCGACGTCGAGCGCCTGGCCCGTGCCCAATGCGACGACGTGTACCTTGACCCCGGTCTGTCGCTCGTAGATCGGCAGCAGATAGCCGAACAGACCGGACTGCTCGGTCGACGTGGTCGAGGCGACGGTGATAAAGCGTTCCTGCGCGTGCGATGCGAGCGCTGCGACCGCGAATAGCGTTGCCACAAAGAAGCGACGTGTGATTACCATGGCAGTTCTCCTTCCAGAAATTGTGCGGCTTCGGGGGATTCGGGGTATTTGAAAAAGCGCCCGGCGGACGCGCGCTCGACCAGCCGTCCCTGATGCAGAAACAGAATTTCGTCGGCCATCCGCCTCGCCTGTCCGAGGCTGTGGGTGACCATGATTATTTTCGTGCCGGCATGGTGCATGGCGCGGATGATGCCTTCGATCTCCTGCGTCGCGCCTGGGTCGAGGCTTGCGGTCGGTTCGTCCAGGAAGAGAACTTCCGGCCGCAGCGCCCACGCGCGCGCAAGCGCGAGCCGCTGCTGCTCGCCTCCTGACAGCACGCGCGCTGCGTGCCGGCGCAACCCGTCGAGTCCGACTTTGACCAGGGCCTCGCGCGCCCGCTGCGCGCGCTCCCCGCGTGGAGCGCCGGCGACCCGGAGCGCGTACACGACGTTTGCCAGCGCCGACCGGCGCAGCAGGACGGGACGCTGAAAGACCATCGCCTGCCTGCGCGCGGTTCCGGGCGATTCCGGCGAACTCCAGCGTATCGTTCCACGCGTCGGCGGGATCAAGCCGTGACACAGCCGCAACAGGACACTCTTGCCGGCGCCGTTGGGCCCGACTATCACGCTGCGCTTGTTTCCATCGAGCGTGACCGAAATATTGTCGATAATCAGGCGCGCGCCCGCCGAAAACGAAACGCCTTCGAGCTCGAGCGGCAGCAGCTTCCTGGCGCCTGCCGGCGCCGGCGCGGACGTCATCCGTAGCGGCGCTGCGCGGTTTCGTTCACGAGATAGGCCGCGGCGTTGAGCGAAAACACGATCACCAGGAGCAGCATCCCCAGCCCCAGCGCCAGCGGAAGGTCGCCCTTGCTCGTCTCCAGGGCAATCGCCGTGGTCATGACCCGAGTGACGCCGTCGATGTTGCCTCCGACGATCATCACCGCGCCGACTTCCGCCGCCGCGCGTCCAAATCCGGCGAGAACGATCGTGACCAGCGAGAACCGCAGGTCCCACAACAGCGTGAGGGCTGCACCGGCGCGCGTCTCGCCGAGCGACTCGAGTTGTTCCCGGTATTCGAGCCACGCGTCCTCGATGACCTGCCTCGTCAGCGCGGCGATGATGGGCGTGATCAGGATGGCCTGTGCGATCACCATCGCAGTCGGTGTAAACAGCAATCCGAGCTCCCCGAGCGGCCCGGCGCGGGACAGCATGAGGTACACGAGCAAGCCGACGACCACCGGAGGCAGTCCCATCGCCGCATTGAGCGCAACAATGAACGCTCGCCGGCCAGGAAACCGGCTGACCGCGATCGCCGCTCCCAGGGGAAAACCCGCCAGGCATGCGATCGCCACGGCGCTCAAGCTCACCCGCAGGCTCAGCGCCACGATCTCCAGCAGCTTGGGGTCGCCCGCCACCACGAGCCGCAACGCTTCGAGCGCGGCCTGGGAAAGGCTGCTCACCGATGCCAGCGACGGACAGATTCCTCGCCGACATATGAAATGCAGGGCATAATTTGGTGCGACAATGAGAGTGAAACCGAAGCATACCGCGACCCACTCGGCAGCAAAAATATGCAGGATTTTGCATAAATGCGCCTGATTCCAACCCTAGGCTGGAGGCTCGACTCGGCGACTCCCGAACTCCTCGATCCGCGCCTGCTGCCCCTGCTTGAAGCGGTTGCGGCAGACGAATCGCTTTCCGCCGCCGTCGTCGCCTGCGGCGTTTCGTACCGCGCGGCGTGGGGGATGCTTCGCGAGTATCAGCGCAAGCTCAATGCGCCGCTGGTGGAGATGCAGCGCGGCCGCGGAGCGCGCCTCGCGCCGGCGGGCGCACGCTTGCTCGATGCGCATCGCGCCGCGAACGCACGCCTCGCGCGCTCTCTCGCTGCGCTCTGCGTTGACGTCGGCGAACCGGCTCGTCCGGACCGGGCCAAACCGTTGCACCGGCTTCGGGTCGCGGCAAGTCACGACTTGGCGCTCGCCGGTTTGCGCGACGCGCAGCCGGAGACAGGGCTCGTGCTCGATCTAGCGTTCATGGGAAGCCTCGACGCGTTGCGCCAGTTCGACGAAGGACGCGTGGATGTCGCGGGTTTTCACGTCGCGTCCGACAAGCGCGGACGCCTCTCGCCGTTCCTGCGCTGCCTGCGCGCTGGACGCGATCGGCTGGTCCCCTTGGTCGAACGTGAGCAGGGGCTGATCCTGCCACGGGGCAATCCCGCCCGCGTTCGCAGCTTCCGCGACGTCGCCCGGAAGGGACTGCGTTTCGTCAACCGTCAGCAGGGCTCGGGTACGCGGCTTCTGGTCGAGCAATTGCTTGCTGACGAGCGGGTCGCGCCCGAATCGCTGTGCGGCTATGCGAGCGAGGAATTCACCCATCCCGCCGTCGCCGCCACGGTCGCGTCCGGCGCGGCCGATGCGGGTTTTGGATTGCGCGCGGCCGCGGCCGAGCTTCGCCTCGCGTTCATTCCTTGTGTGCGCGAGCGCTACTACCTCGCAGCGCGCGCGTCGGCGATCGCGGCTCCGGCCCTCGGCCGGCTCATCGAAGTCCTCGACGGCCCCGTCTTTGCCGGCATCGTGCGCGGCCTGCCCGGGTACCGGCGCAAGGCGGCGGCCGGTTTCGTACGCGTCGGCGATCTGTCCGCGACAGGCAAGGTCTAAGCCGCGCCGCGGACCTTTATTCCGCGGGTTTTGCGGTACGATGGCGCCGCCCTCAAAGCGGCCCCCATATCCATGGAATTTGCTTTCATCGTCGATCCTGTGCACCTGCTCAAGGCGTACAAGGACACCAGCATCGCAATGATGCGGGCGCTGCAATCCCGCGGCGGCTCGCTGTTCGTTCTCGACCAGACGGAGATCCACTGGCGCGACGGAGCGACGCTGGGCCGGGTGCATCCCCTGACGGTGGCCGACGATCACCACGATTGGCACCGCCTAGGCGAGCCGGTCGTGCGGCCGCTCGCGTCCTTTGCGGCGGTCCTCATGCGCAAGGACCCGCCCTTCGACATGGAATACGTCTACTCGACGTATCTTCTCGAACTGGCCGAAAGCGAAGGCGCGCGCGTCATCAACCGGCCGCGGGCCATCCGCGACCACAACGAGAAAATGGCGATCGCGCGATTTCCCGAGTTCACCGTGCCGACGCTGGTTACTCGCGATCCCGAGCTCGTCGCCGCCTTCATCGACGAGCACCGCGACGTCATCCTCAAGCCGCTCGACGGCATGGGTGGGACTTCCGTGTTCCGGGTGAGAAGTGACGACGTCAATCGCAACGTGATCATCGAGACGATCGGGAGCCTCGGGACGCGCAGCGTCATGGCGCAGCGCTTCATTCCGGAGATCGTCGACGGCGACAAGCGCATCGTGCTCATCGACGGAAAGCCGGCACCGTTCTCGCTGGCACGCATCCCCAAGCCCGGCGAGACGCGCGGCAACCTTGCGGCGGGCGGCCGCGGAATCGCGCGTCCCCTCAGCGCGCGCGATCGCGAGATCGCCGAAGGCGTCGGGCCGAGGCTTGCTGCGGAGGGGCTCTTCGTCGTCGGGCTCGACGTCATCGGCGACTACCTCACCGAGGTCAATGTCACGAGTCCGACAGGCTTCGTGGAAATCACCGCTCAGAGCGGTTTCGACGTCGCGGGACGCTTTGCCGATGCCCTGCTGACGCGGACCTGACGGTCGTTCTTTTTTGCGGTGAGCGGCGGCGTGCGGACGCGTCGTGAAGGCGTCAAACCGCCGTGCTAAGATGACTTTGGACTCGGGCCGGGGCGCGACAACCGGCTCTGGTGAGGGAGACACGATGATCGGGATCCTCATTGTCGCGCACGACACGTTCGGCGAGAGCCTCGTTCGCGCGGTCACGCACGTCCTCGGGTCGCGCCCCCCCCAGTTCGAAAGCTTCCGCGTCTCGGCGAGCGACGACCCTTTCGCCCTGCTGCCCAAGGCGCGTGATCTCGTGCACAAGCTCGACACCGGCGACGGCGTACTGGTCTTTTCCGACATCTACGGCGCGACGCCCTGCAACCTCGTGATCAAGCTGCTCGAGCCGGGCCGCATCGAGGGTATCGCGGGCGTCAACCTGCCCATGCTGGTGCGCGCGTTTACTTATCGTGCCAAGGGAATGGACACGATGATCAAGAAGGCGATCAGCGGCGGATGCGACGGCGTTCTCCATGTCACCATCGACCCGACGTATGCAGCAACGCGAAGTTGAGATCATCAACAAGCTCGGGCTGCACGCGCGCGCGTCGGCGAAGCTTACCCAGCTTGCCGCCAAGTATCAGTGCGACGTGTCGCTCGCCCGCAATGGACGCAAGGTCAACGCCAAGAGCATCATGGGCGTGATGATGCTGGCCGCGGGCAAGGGCAGCCGCGTGATGCTGGAAACCGACGGGCCCGACGAGTCCGAGGCTTTGGACGCGATCGTCGGCCTGATCGGAGATTGTTTCGGCGAGGGACAGTGAAGGCGGATGTGCTGCGCGGATGCGTCGTCGTCAGGCGACATAATTCGAGACATGATCCGAGTTGCTTTCATGGAACCAATGGATACGCACCGCGATCAATGGGGGATGTCCCCGAGCCTTCCCAGCTTGGGCAGGCTGTTCGCTTGTTGATCAGAGGTGCCCATCATGCAGACCCGCAACGTCCCCATCGTCAACCGTTTCGGATTGCATGCTCGTGCAGCTGCGAAGGTGGTCCGCCTCGCTTCGCAGTTCAGATGCAGCGTCTCGCTGGTCTTGAACGGGAGGCGCGCGAGCGCGCGCAGCATGCTGGCGGTGATGATGCTCGCGGCTTCAGTCGGGAGCGTCGTTCGGGTCGAGGTCAGCGGGCCGGACGAAGCCGCGGCGATGACCGCGATGGTGCGTTTGATCGGCGACGGCTTCGGCGAACGGCAGTAGTCGTATCCCGGGGGGCCGGCGAGGCGACCCTCGCACCTCCGGCGGGACAGAGGGACGTCCGATGAGCTTCGTCCTGCACGGCATCGGCGTTTCCGACGGCATCGCGATCGGGCGCGCGCAGCTTGTTTCGCACGCGACGCTCGAGGTCGCGCATTACACGTGTCTTCCGAGCAGGTCGGCGCCGAGATCGAGCGCCTCGAGCAGGCGATCCGGGCAGTGCAGAAGGAGCTCGAGAGCCTGCACGGCGCGATGACGTCGGGCGACGCTCCGGCCGAATTCGGCGCATTTCTCGACGTGCACTGGATGATCCTGACCGACCCGACGCTCTCCGAGATGCCGAAGCGCATGATCGCGGAGCAGCACTGCAACGCAGAGTGGGCGCTGACGCAGCAGATGGGCGTCCTGGTCGAGCAGTTCGATGCGATCGAGGACCCCTACCTGCGCGAGCGCCGCGCCGACGTCGTGCAGGTGGTCGAGCGTGTGCTCAAGGTGCTGCTCGGCAAGCCGAGCGGCGTGCGGCCGGCGAACGCCGAAGAGCAGACGATCCTGGTCGCGCACGATCTCTCGCCGGCCGACGTCATCCAGTTCAAGAATCACCATTTCGCCGCGTTCCTGACCGATCTCGGCGGCGTGACCTCGCACACCGCGATCGTCGCGCGCAGCCTCAACGTCCCGGCGGTGGTCGCGACGCACAACGCCCGCACCCTGATACGCGAGAACGAGCTCCTGATCGTCGACGGCGCCAAGAACGTCGTCATCGTCAATCCGGATCGATCGGTGCTCGCCGAGTATCGGCTCAAGCAAAGCGAGTTCGAGCTCGAGCGCAAGAAGCTCAAGCGGCTCAAGACGACGCCGGCCGACGACGCTCGACGGCGCGCGAAATCGAGCTCTTCGCCAACATCGAGCTGCCCGAGGACATCGAGCAGGCGCTGGAAAACGGCGCGACCGGCATCGGGCTCTTCCGCAGCGAATTCCTGTTCCTCAATCGCCAGGGACTGCCATCCGAGGACGAGCAGTTCGAGGCGTATCGCAAGGTCGCTGACGGGCATGGAGGGGCATGCCGGTCACCATACGCACCTTCGATCTCGGCGCCGACAAGCACAAGGAGGGTCTCGACGGCCTCGCCCGCGTCGCGCCCAATCCCGCGCTGGGCCTGCGCGCCGTGCGCTTCTGCCTGGCCGAGCCGCGGCTCTTCCTGACCCAGCTGCGCGCGATCCTGCGCGCCTCGCATTACGGCAATATCAACATCCTGGTGCCGATGCTGGTGTCCGCTGCCGAGATCGATCAGACGCTGGCAATGATCGCGCGCGCGAAGGACAGCTCTGCGCGAGCAAGGCGTGCCGTTCAACGAGGGCGATCAAGGTCGGCGGCATGATCGAGATTCCCGCGGCGGTGCTCGCGATCGGCGCGTTCACCAGCCGCCTCGATTTCCTGTCGATCGGCACCAACGACCTGATCCAGTACACCCTCGCGGTCGATCGCGCCGACGAGGCGGTGTCGCATCTCTACGACCCGCTGCACCCGGCGGTGCTCAAGCTGATCGCGATGGCGATCACCACCGCGAACAAGGCGAATGTGCCCATCGCCGTGTGCGGAGAAATGGCCGGCGAGCTGCGGCTGACGCGGCTGCTGCTGGGCATGGGGCTGCGGCATTTCTCCATGCATCCCGCGCATCTGCTCGACCATCAAGCAGCGCGTGCTCACGAGCGAGGTCTCGGTCACCCGTCCGCTCGTCGCCCGAATGCTCAAGAGCGACGATCCCGACAAACTCTCGGCGTTGCTGGAGAAGCTCAACGGTTGACTTTGGGGGCAGCGGCGGTACACTCCCATTTGCGCCGATTTGACGATCAGCTTGCGGGCGCTAGGGATTCCGATATCGGGATCACCGAATAAATACGGCTAAAGCGGTGAGGTTCATCCGACCCGATTGGCGCAAGCTGATCGGGTTTTTGCTTGTGGGCGGCCATGAACGCGGAAGTATCGAACTCGGTAGGCGACGTCGTTGCGCAGCGGGCGAGCTTCGGGACGCCGCTCGCCCTGCGTTCGGGCGCGAGCCTTCCGGGTTTCGATCTCATGTACGAGACTTACGGGTCGCTGAACGCAGCGCGTTCAAACGCGATCCTGGTGTGCCACGCGCTCAACGCATCGCACCACGTCGCGGGAACCTACGCGGGCGAGCCCGGCAGCGAAGGCTGGTGGGACAACATGGTCGGCCCCGGCAAGCCGGTCGACACGAATCGATTCTTCGTCATCGGCGTCAACAATCTCGGCAGCTGCTTCGGCTCGACCGGCCCGACGTCGATCAATCCGGCGACGGGCAAGCCGTGGGGATCCGCATTTCCCGATCGTCACGGTCGAGGACTGGGTCGATGCGCAGGCGCGGCTTGCCGACAGCCTGGGCATCGACCGGCTCGCCGCGGTGATGGGCGGCAGTCTCGGCGGGATGCAGGCGCTGGCCTGGGCCACGCGCTATCCGGCGCGCATCGCCAATGCGCTGGTCATCGCGGCGGCGCCCAACCTGTCCGCGCAGAACATCGCATTCAACGAAGTGGCGCGCGCGGCGATCATGACCGACCCGGACTTTCACGACGGCCGCTTCTACGACGAAGGCGTGAAGCCCGTTCGGGGCTTGCGCGTCGCGCGCATGATCGGCCACATCACTTATATCTCCGATGAACAGATGGCCGAGCGATTCGGCAGGCAGTTGCGCGAGGGCCTCAACTACAGCTTCGCGCCCGAATTTCAGATCGAGTCCTACCTGCGCCACCAGGGCGAGAAGTTCGCCGAGTATTACGACGCCAACACCTACCTCCGCATCACCAAGGCGCTCGATTATTTCGATCCCGCCGCCGAGACCGGCGGCAACCTCGCGCGCGCGCTTCGCGCCGCGACGTGCCGGTTCCTGGTCATTTCCTTCACCACCGACTGGCGCTTTCCGCCCGCGCGATCGCGCGAGATCGTCAAGGCGCTGGTCGACAATCGCCGCGACGTCTGCTATGCCGAGATCGATGCGCCGCACGGTCACGACGCATTTCTGCTCGACACGCCGCAATACCACGCGATCGTGCGCTCGTACCTAGCGCGGATCGGCAAATCGCTGTGATCTCATGGCTGTGAACTACGTTGCCCGCGCGGACTTCTCGACCATCGCCGGCTGGATCGAGCCCGGCGCGCAGGTCCTCGATCTGGGATGCGGCGACGGAAGCCTGCTCGCGTATTTGCGCGAGTCGCGCGGCGCCGCCGGCTACGGCATCGAGATCGACGACGAAGGTGTTCTCGCGTCGATCGGCAACGGCGTCAACGTCATTCAAAGCGACCTCGAGAGCGGGCTCGCGGGCTTCGACGAGCAGTCGTTCGACAGCGTAATACTTTCGCAAACCCTGCAGGCAATGCGCCACACCGAGCTGATCGTGCTGGAAATGCTGCGCGTAGGCCGCGAAGCGATCGTCACATTTCCCAACTTCGGCTTCTGGTCGCACCGGCTGCAGGTTCTGCGCGGAAGGATGCCCGTGTCGGGCAAACTTCCATACCAGTGGTACGACACGCCCAACATCCACTTGTGCACGGTCGCGGATTTCGACGCATTCTGCGAGGAGCGAGGGTTCGACGTGCTCGACCGTGTCGTGCTGCACGAGACGCGGCGCGTGAGCGCTCTGCCCAATCTGCTGGGGTCGCTCGCGATCTATAGGTTTCGCAAAGGCAGCTAGACGAAGGGCCTTGCCCGCTACAATGCGGCCGATGAGCGCCGAAAAGACGCGACTCGCGCACGCACTTTTCAACCGGCGGATGCTGATCTGCATCTTCACCGGTTTCAGCTCGGGACTGCCGCTGTGGCTGCTGATCAACCTGCTGCCCGCGTGGCTGCGCTCCGAAGGCGTCGATCTGACGTCGATCGGCTTGTTCGCGCTGATGCAGCTGCCCTACACGTGGAAGTTCCTGTGGTCGCCGCTGCTCGATCGCTACGGGTTGCCCATGCTGGGCCGGCGCCGCGGATGGATGCTCATTACCCAGATCGCGCTGCTCCTGACGATGCCCTTGTTCGGCTTCCTCGAGCCGCGGCTGGACCTGTGGACCATCGCCTTGCTCGCCGCGGTCGTCGCGTTCTTCTCCGCGAGCCAGGATATCGTCCTCGATGCCTATCGTCGCGAGCTGCTTCCGGATGTCGAGCTCGGCATGGGCAATTCCATTCACGTCCAGGCGTATCGCGTGTCCAGCCTTATTCCGGGCGCGCTGGCGCTGGTCCTCGCCGATCATCTCGCCTGGCGAAGCGTCTTCGTGATCACGGCGCTGTTCATGCTGCCGGGCATCGTCAATACGCTGCTGGTCGCGGAACCGAAGCGGTCCCGCAACGCGCCGCGTACGCTCAGGGAAGCGGTCGTCGAGCCGTTCCACGAGTTCATCACCCGCTCGGGATGGCACCAGGCGATGCTGATCCTCGGATTTATCTTTCTCTACAATCTCGGTGCGAGCATGGCCACCGCGCTGGCGACGCCGTTCTATCTCGACATGGGGTTCACCAAGTCCGATATAGGCTTGATCGCCAAAAATGCGGGGCTGTGGGCGAGCGTCGGCGGCGGCTTGCTGGGCGGGCTCTGGATGATACGAATCGGCATCAACCGCGGACTGTGGCTCTTCGGCGCGGTCCAGCTCTTGTCGATTCTCGGATTTGCGCTTCTCGCCCACGCGCATCGTGCGGATCGGCTGCTGCTGGCGGGCGTGATCGGTTTCGAAGCGCTGGGCGTCGGGCTCGCGACGGCGGCGTTCATCGCATTCATTGCCCGCACGACCGATCCGCGCTATACCGCAACGCAATTCGCGCTCTTCACGAGCCTTGCCGTCGTCCCGCGTACGCTGATCAACGCGACGACCGGATGGATCGTCGAACAGATCGGCTGGTTCGATTTCTTTCTGCTGTGCACGGCGCTGGCGCTTCCCGGCTTGGCGCTTCTGCTGCGCGTCGCGCCGTGGAATGCGCCGATTCCAACGGAGGATTGAATGAAGCCCGACGCCACCAAGCGACCGACGGTCCGCAGCCCCTCCGTGCAAGCGGCGCCGGCGGGTTACTCGGGCACGCCGCTGCCGAAGAAGCTGGGACTGAAACCGCGCATGCGGCTCCTCGCGGTGAACGCCCCCGCGCATCTTCCCGAGCTTCTTTCCGGCGCGCCCGCCGACATCATCCGGTTGCCGCGCATCGCGGGGTTCGACTGCGCGCTGCTATTTGCGACTCGCGCCCGCGAGCTTGCCGCAGCCATGGAAAAGCTCGAGGCCAAGCTCTCGAAGGACGGCATGATCTGGGCGGCGTGGCCGAAGAAAACGTCGGGGGTCGAGACCGACCTGGTCGAAGACATCGTGCGACAAATCGGACTTCGCATCGGCCTCGTGGATGTCAAGGTTTGCGCCATCGATGCGACCTGGTCGGGACTCAAGTTTGTGCGCCGTCTCAAAGACCGCTGACGCGCGGGTGCCCGATCAATCGTCTTCGAGTTGCTCCAGGGCGGTCTGCAGCTGCAGCCATGCGGCTTCGGCGCGCGCCAGGCGCCAGGTGAGGTCCCCCTGGCGCGCGAGCGTGTCCTTGAGGCGCTCCCGGGCTTCATCGACGTAAGCGTCGGGCGTAGCGAGCCAGTCGTCGAGCCCGCGCTTTTCCGCGGCGAGGTCGGCAAGCTCCTTTTCGGCGAGCGCGAGCTTGTGCTCGTAGGGCTTGCGTAAGCTCGCGCGCCGCTGCCGCGCCTGCGCTTCCTCGCGCCTTTGCGCCTTGCGATCGATCGTCGCGATATTGCGCGGCTTCTGCGACCGGGCGGCTTGTGCGCTGCGTTCCTCCAGCACCCATTGCCGATAATCGTCGAGGTCGCCGTCGAAAGGCGACAGCTTGCCGTCGGCTGCGAGCCAGAGCTCATCGGCGGTCGCGCGCAGAAGATGCCGGTCGTGCGCGACGACGATGAGCGCTCCGGTGTAGTCCTGCAGCGCCTCGGTCAGCGCTTCGCGCATCTCGATGTCGAGATGGTTGGTCGGCTCGTCGAGCAACAGCAGGTTCGGCTTTTGCCGCGCGAGCAATGCCAGGGTGAGGCGCGCCTTTTCGCCACCCGAGAATTCCTGAACCTTCGCCGTGACCCGATCGCCGCGGAAGTCGAATCCTCCGAGATAGTTGCGCAATTCCTGCTCGCGCGCCCCGGGCTCGAGGCGCTGAAAATGCCAGAGCGCGGACTCATCGAGGCGCAGCTGCTCCATTTGATGTTGAGCGAAGTAGCCGATGCGCAGACCGTTGGCGGCGAGCCTGCCGCCGCGCAGCGGAGCGAGCTCGCCCGCGATCGCGCGCAGCAGCGTCGATTTGCCCGCGCCGTTGTGCCCCAGGAGCCCGATGCGCGCACCGGCCAGGATCGGCCAGTCGATGTCGGCGAGGATGGGAAGACCTCCATAGCCCAGGTCGGCGTGGTCGAGCTTGAGCAACTGCCGCGCGCCGATTTCCGTGGATCGAAGCTCGAACGAAAAAGGACTGTCGACGTGAGCGGCCGCGATGGATTCCATGCGCTCGAGCGTCTTGATCCGGCTCTGCGCCTGCTTAGCCTTGGTCGCCTTGGCACGAAAGCGGTCGATGAACGAGCGCAGATGCGCAATCTGGCGTTGCTGCTTGACGTAGGAAGCCTGCTGCAGCGCAAGTGCCTGCGCGCGCTCGCGCTCGAACTGCGCGTAGTTACCCGTGTAGAGCCGAAGCGTGCCGCTGTCCAGGTGCACGATCTGTCCGACGACGGCGTCGAGAAAATCGCGATCGTGCGTGATCAGCAGCAGCGTGCCCGGGTAGCGTCCCAGCCAGTCCTCGAGCCAAAGCACGGCATCGAGATCGAGATGGTTGGTGGGCTCATCGAGGAGCAGCAGATCGGAGCGGCACATCAGCGCTTGCGCGAGATTGAGGCGCATGCGCCATCCGCCGGAGAACGAGGCCACGGGATCTTCGTGGCGCTCGGCGCTGAAGCCCAGTCCCGAGAGCAGCGCGGCTGCGCGCGCTCGCGCGCTGTAGCCGTCGATGGCGTCGAAGCGCTCGTGCAGCAGGGCGATGCGCTGTCCGCCGGCGTGTGCGTCGACGCCGTCGTCGTCGTCGGCCAGCTCGCGCTCGACGGCGCGGAGCTCCGCATCGCCGTCGAGCACGTAGTCGATTGCCGGCGTTTCGGCCGCCGCCGTTTCCTGCGCGACGTAGGCGATGACCCACGAAGGCGGCATCGACACGTCCCCGGCTTCCTGCGAGATCTCGCCGCGCAGGAGCGCAAACAGACTGGATTTTCCGCTGCCGTTGGCGCCGATCAGGCCGACCTTGTGTCCGGGGTGTACCGTGAGCGACGCCCCGTGGAACAGCCTCGTCGTGCCGCGCGCGAGCGTGAGATCGGAGATGCGCAACATGATCGCTAGCCCTGTCCGATGTCGTAGTCGTAGTCGATGACGAGCGGCGCGTGATCGGAAAAGCGCCGGTTCGTATAGATGGCCGCGCTGCGCGCACGCGCCGCAATGCCGGGTGTCGCGATCTGGTAATCGATGCGCCAACCCACGTTCTTGGCCCACGCCTGTCCCCGATTGGACCACCACGTGTACTGCTCGGGTTCCTTGTTGATGGTGCGGAACACATCGACGAAACCAACCTCATCGAAGACGCGCGAGAGCCACGCGCGTTCCTCGGGTAGGAATCCCGAATTCTTCTGATTGCTGCGCCAGTTCTTGAGGTCGATCGGCTGGTGCGCGATGTTCCAGTCGCCGCAAAGGATCACCTCGCGGCCGGCGTCGCGGAGCTGCAGCAGATGGGGAAGGAACTCCGCCAGAAAGCGGAACTTCGCAAGCTGCCGCTCGGGCGAGCTCGAGCCCGAAGGCAGGTAGACGCTGATCACGCTCAAGGTCCCGAAGTCGGCTTCGACGTAACGGCCTTCGACGTCGAACTCGCTGCTGCCGAAGCCGGTGCGCCAGACCGCGGCCCTCTTGCTGTACAGCGCGACTCCGCTGTAGCCCTTGCGCTCCGCGGGGTGAAAACGCGCGTGCGACTTTCGCGGCGCCGCGAGCGCTCTGGGTACGTCGTCGACGTGCGCCTTGATCTCCTGCAGGCACACGACATCCCACGGCTCGACGCGCTTGAGCCAACGCGCCAAGCCCTTCCGCTCCGCGGAGCGGATGCCGTTTACGTTGAGCGTGACTATTCGCATCGATGAGTCCGTCCGCAGCCGCGGTATACTTCACGCTTCCGTCGCAGCACCGCGCTTTTCCTCTCGCAATGTCCGATTTTCGCCAGACTTTCCTCGAATTTGCTTTGGCACGCGATGTGCTCCGATTCGGTGAATTCGTCACCAAGGCAGGACGCAAGACACCGTATTTTTTCAACGCCGGATTGTTCAATGACGGAGAAAGCCTGCGCCGCCTCGGCCAATTCTATGCCGAGGCTTACCTGGCCTCCGGCATGAAATGCGATCAGCTCTTCGGCCCGGCCTACAAGGGCATCACCCTGGCCGCGACGACAGCCATCGCTTTGGCCGAAAAAGGTCACAATCTGCCGTATAGCTACAACCGGAAGGAAGCGAAGGACCACGGAGAAGGCGGTGCAATGGTCGGTGCCGTTCTTAAAGGACGCGTCCTCGTGATCGACGACGTCATCACCGACGGCGGCGCGAAGCGCGAGGCAATCGAGCTTATCCGAGCGCACGGCGCGGTGCCTGCCGGCGTGCTCATCGCCTTCGATCGCATGGAGCGCGGGCTCGGAACGCGCTCGGCGGTACAGGAGTTGCATCAGGAGTTCGGGATACCCGTATTTGCAATCGCGACCCTCGATGACTTGATGACTCTGATCGGACGGCGGACGGATCTCGCGGCGCACAGCCGGGCAGTCGGCGCTTACCGAGAGGCATACGGCGTGGCGGCGTGATCCGTTTGACGGGCAAATAGTCGGAACAGGGCGAGGGACGCGAGTGATCAAGAACGAACACATAGCGAAGACGGCGATGCGGGCGCTTGGGCTGCTGGCAGCCGTATCGGCGCTTTGCGCGACGTCCGCCTTCGGCGCGGGCCTCTACAAGTGGACCGACGATCAGGGCGTCGTGCATTACAGCGACCAAATACCGGCCGATGCCACCAACAAGGGCAGTGTCGTGTTGGACAAACAGGGTCGCTCGATCAAGAAGAATAGATCCCGCGCCGACGGCGGCGCAAATCAAGGCAAAGGAAGAGGAAGAAGAACGGCACCGCGCCGCGGCCAAAGTCGAGGAGCTCAAGGCGCGCCGCGATACCGCTCTGCTGCATTCATACACCAGCGAGGAAGAGATCGATTTCGCGCGAACCCGCGCTCTTTCCGCCATCGAAAGCCAGCTCAAGTCGGCCGAGGATTACACCGCCGACCTCTCACGTAGACAGAAGGAGCTGCAGAAGCAGAAAGCTGCCTTTGCCGGCAAACCCGTCCCTGCCACGACCGAAACCGAGCTTGCGGCGATCGACGAAGAGCTTGCGCGCCAGGCCAAGCTGCTGGTGCAACGAAAGAACGAGCACGCCACGCTGAGCGCGAAGTACGACGAGGACAAGCAGCGCTTCCGTGAGATCCGCGCGGAGCAGCAAAAGGCGGCAGCTTCCGCCTCGGTCCCAGTCGGCGGCACAGTGACGCCACCGGCACCGGCCGCGACCAAAGGCGTGTCCACGAGTACGAAGTAGCTGGCAGCGTCAGTCCGCGCGGTGGATTCGGCGCGGGTTTGCGGCAGCGCAGCGTGCAAGCTGCGATAATCCGCCTTTCCCTTCCCGCAGCGGTCACTACCGATGGCGCAATACGTCTACACCATGAATCGGGTGGGCAAGATCGTGCCCCCCAAACGAGTCATCCTGAAGGACATCTCGCTTTCCTTTTTTCCTGGCGCCAAGATCGGCGTCCTCGGCCTGAACGGCTCAGGCAAATCGAGCCTGCTCCGGATCATGGCCGGAGAGGACAAGGAGTACGAGGGCGAAGCGACGCCGATGCCGGGCATGAGGATCGGGTTCCTTCCGCAGGAACCACAGCTCGATGCGGCCAAGACCGTTCGCGAAACCGTCGAGCAGGGAATGGCGGACGTTCTCGGCGCGCAGGCGAGACTCGAGGAAATCTACGCCGCGTACGCGGAGCCGGACGCGGACTTCGACAAGCTCGCCGCCGAGCAAGCGAAATACGAGGCGATCATCGCCACCTCCGGCGCCGATTCCGGCGTGCAAATGGAAGTCGCCGCCGACGCGCTGCGGCTTCCCCCCTGGGACGCGAAAATCGAAAAGCTTTCGGGCGGCGAGAAGCGCCGGGTCGCGCTGTGCCGCCTGCTGCTGTCGAAGCCCGACATGCTGCTGCTCGACGAGCCGACCAACCATCTGGACGCGGAGAGCGTCGAATGGCTGGAGCAATTCCTGCAGAAATTTCCCGGGACTGTGATCGCGGTCACGCACGACCGGTATTTCCTCGATAACGCCGCGGAGTGGATACTGGAGCTCGACCGCGGCTACGGCATTCCGTGGAAAGGCAACTACACCTCGTGGCTGGAGCAGAAGGAGCAGCGGCTCGCCACCGAAGCCAAGCAGGAGGACGCCCGCGTCAAGGCAATGCACAAAGAGCTCGAATGGGTACGCACCAATCCGAGGGCGCGTCAGGCGAAGAGCAAGGCGCGCATCGCGCGCTTCGAGGAGCTCTCGTCGTACGAACATCAGAAGCGCAACGAGACTCAGGAGATCTTCATTCCGGTGGCCGATCGCCTCGGCGACTCGGTCATCGAATTCAAGGATGTGAGCAAGGGCTACGGCGAGCGCGTGCTCATCGACAACCTGAGCTTCAAGGTTCCCGCGGGCGCGATCGTCGGCGTCATCGGCCCCAACGGCGCGGGCAAGACGACCTTGTTTCGCATGATCACGGACAAGGAATCGCCCGACGGCGGAAGTATTGTCATCGGCTCGACGGTCAAGCTCGCGGTCGTCGATCAGACGCGTGAATCGCTCCCCAACGACAAGACGGCGTGGGAAGCGATCTCCGGCGGACAGGACATTCTGACCGTCGGCAAGTTCGAGATGCCCTCGCGCGCCTATCTCGGCCGCTTCAACTTCAAGGGCGCCGATCAGCAGAAAAACGTGGGAGCGCTGTCGGGCGGCGAGCGCGGCCGGCTGCATCTCGCGGCGACCCTGCTCAAGGGAGGGAACGTCCTGCTGCTCGACGAACCCTCGAACGATCTCGACGTCGAGACGCTTCGTGCGCTCGAAGACGCGCTGACCGAATTCGCGGGTAGCGCACTCATCGTGTCGCACGACCGCTGGTTCCTCGATCGCATCGCCACCCACATCCTCTCGGCCGAGGACGACTCGAAATGGGTTTTCTTCGAGGGCAACTATCAGGACTACGAGGCCGACAAGAAGAAGCGTCTGGGCGAGGAAGGCGCGCGTCCGCACCGCCTGCGATACAAGCCGCTGATGCACTGAGCCCGCGCCCGGGCTCGTCGAGTATCAGCCGAGCTTTTTCTTGAGGATGGCGTTGACCTGCGCCGGGTTGGCCTTGCCTTTGCTCGCGGCCATGACCTTGCCGACGAGCGAGTTGAACGCCTTTTCTTTTCCGGACTTGTACTCGGCGACAATGGCGGGACTTGCCGCGAGGACGTCGTCGACCGCTTTTTCGATGGTGCCTGAGTCGGAGACCTGCTCCAGGCCCTTCGCTTTGATAATCATGTCGACCGTGGCAACGCCCGCTGTTTCAGCCATTAGTTCTAACTTAATCGTGCGTTGCCACATCTCATCAAAAATTTCCTTTGCCGCGCGACTTGATATCGTCCCATCTTTAACGCGCGATAGAAGCTCAGCAAGTTGCGACGATGTAACTCGACATTGCTCGATATCGAGTTCTGACCGATTAAGAGCGGCGGTAACTTCTCCGAGCACCCAGTTGGCCGCAATCTTCGCGGCTTGGCCATCACTGTCGCCGCCGAGTGAGCGAGCAACGTCCTCAAAGTAAACCGCAAGCTCATGACTCGCCGTGAGAGCGGTAGCATCTCGTGGAAGCAAGCCAAATGTCAGTTCGAAGCGCGCCCGCATTGCCTGCGGTAATTCAGTCATCCCGCTTCGCGTTCTCGAGATCCACGCGTCGTCAATGATTAGCGGCGGCAGATCAGGATCCGGAAAATAGCGGTAGTCCTGCGCGTCTTCCTTGCTGCGCATCGGTCGCGTCTCGCCTCGGTCGGGATCGAACAGCCGCGTTTCCTGGACGACGCGGCCGCCGTCCTCGATCAGCTCGGTCTGCCGGCGGACCTCGAACGTGATCGCCTGCTGCAGGAAGCGGAAGCTGTTGAGATTCTTGATCTCGCAGCGCGTGCCGAGTTTCGTGTCGCCTTGCGGCCGGACGGAAACGTTGGCATCGAAGCGGAAGCTTCCTTCCTGCATGTTGCCGTCGCAGATGCCGATCCAGCGTACGAGCCCGTGCAGCGTCTTCGCGTAGGCGACCGCCTCTTCGGCGCTGCGCAGCTCCGGCTCGGACACGATCTCGAGCAGCGGCGTGCCGGCACGGTTGAGATCGATACCGGTCATCCCGTGGAAGTCTTCGTGCAGCGACTTGCCCGCATCCTCCTCGAGATGCGCCCGGGTAAGCTGGATGTCGATCTCGCCGCGCGTGGGCGAGACAATGCGGATCGTGCCACCCCGCACGATCGGTATCTCGTACTGGCTGATCTGATAGCCCTTGGGCAGGTCGGGGTAGAAGTAATTCTTCCGCGCGAACACGCTGCGCGGGTTGATCGCGCCATCGACGGCAAGACCGAACTTGATGGCTCGCTCGACCGCCCCCTTGTTCAGCGACGGCAGCGTGCCGGGAAGCGCGATATCGATTGCCGAGGCCTGGGTATTCGGCGAGCCGCCAAACGCGGTCGATGCGCCGGAGAATATTTTCGAGACCGTCGAAAGCTGGGCGTGGGTCTCGAGCCCGATGACGATTTCCCAGCTCATCGAAGCGTTTCGAGCGTGAGCGCCGAAGGCTCCCGCGCGTGCCAGTCCGTCGTCTGCTGGAAACGGTGCGCAGCGTTCAGAATTTGCGCCTCGGCAAAATAGTTGCCCTGTATCTGCAGGCCGATGGGGAGTCCCTTGCGGTCGAAGCCGCAGGGAATCGACATCGCGGGTGCGCCGGTGAGATTCCCGGCGATGGTGAAGATGTCGTTCAAATACATTTTCACCGGGTCGTCGCTCATCGATCCCAGCTTGAACGCCGCCGTCGGCGCGGTCGGGCCCATGATCACATCGCAGTGCTCGTACGCGCGCTGGAAGCCGTCGGCAATGAGCCGTCGCACCTGTTGCGCCTTGAGATAGTACGCGTCGTAGTAGCCGTGCGAGAGCACGTAGGTGCCCACCAGGATGCGGCGCTTGACCTCGGCGCCGAATCCCTCTGCGCGAGTCTTTTTGTACATGTCGTCCAGGTCCGCGTACTTTGCGGCCCGATATCCGTAGCGAACGCCGTCGAAGCGGGCGAGGTTGGACGATGCCTCGGCCGGGGCGATGACGTAGTAGACGGGGACCGACAGCTCGACATTGGGCAGCGATACCTCGACGGTGCGCGCGCCCAGCGCGCGAAAGGCCGCGAGCGCGGCATCGATCGCGGCCGCGACATCGGCATCGACGCCCGCCCCGAAATACTCCTTCGGCAAGCCGATGCGTAAGTCCGCGAGCGGTTTCGCGGCCGCGTGCTCGCGCAACAGCCGCGTGTAGTCTTCCGCGGGCCGGGCGAGGCTGGTCGAGTCGCGAGGATCGTGGCCCGCCATCGCATTGAGCAGCAATGCGCAATCTTCCGCGGTCCGCGCGAACGGGCCGGGCGTGTCGAGGCTCGATGCAAATGCGACCAGCCCGTAGCGGGAGCACACGCCGTACGTGGGTTTAAGCCCGCATACGCCCGAGAGGGCGGCGGGCTGCCGGATCGACCCTCCGGTGTCGGTCCCCGTCGCAGCGGGGACGAGCCGTGCGGCGACCGCGGCTGCCGAGCCGCCGGAGCTCCCGCCTGGAACATAGTCGAGGTTCCAGGGGTTTTTCACCGGGCCGAAATACGAGCTTTCGCTCGACGACCCCATCGCGTACTCGTCCATGTTGGTCTTGCCGACGAGCACCATGCCCGCATCGGCGAGGCGCTCGACGACGTGGGCGCTGTACGGCGCAACGAAATTTTCCAGCATGCGCGAGCCGCAGGTCGTCTTCAGGTTCGCGGTCATGAGGACGTCCTTGTGCGCCACCGGAATCCCCGTCAGCGGCGTTGCGGTTCCCGCCGCCAGACGTCGATCGGCGGCCGCCGCTTGCGCAAGCGCGCCTTCGCGGTCGACGCAGAGAAAGGCGTTGAGCGCGGGGTTCGCTTCAGCGATGCGCTCGAGCAGGGCCCGCGTCAGCTCGACGCTCGACATGCGTCGGGCGGCCAGCGCCTCGATCAGCGTGGCAACAGAGGAGGTGAGCACGATCTGCGGTCGGGTCTTGCCCTAGGCGCGTCGCGGCGCAACGCCTGCGCCGCCCGCGCGGGCGCTATTCGATGACCTTGGGGACGAGATAAAGACCATCTGCGACTGCGGGCGCGTTTGTCTGGCAGCGCTCGCGCTTGTTCTCCTCGACGACGCGGTCCTCGCGCAGCGGCAGCGCGACGTCCTGGGCATGCGAC
Source organism: uncultured beta proteobacterium (assembly GCA_963745385.1). GTDB lineage: Bacteria > Pseudomonadota > Gammaproteobacteria > Burkholderiales > Casimicrobiaceae > PALSA-1003. The sequence goes on along the minus strand of CAVUXI010000022.1, from coordinate 446,236 downwards.
ATCGGAACGATGCCCCTGGTGTCGACCGCGCGCATCTGTTCGATCAGCAAAAAGAGGCCGCCGAGCTTTTCCTTCACCTCGGCTGCTTCGGCGTCGGTGATGTCGACTCGGGCGAGATGGGCGACGCGCTTGACGTCTTCGAGGGAAAGAGACATTTGCCGGCGGACGAATCTTCCGATTTTCCACGCAGAAACAAAGCCGAATAGGGTATCATAATCGATTGTCATAAGCCCACACGCCGTCCGCTCCCAACGGCTTCCGCGCCAGAAAAACCTCCATGTTCGAATCCTTCAAGGGCTACTTCTCCAGCGATCTCGCGATCGATCTCGGAACGGCCAACACGCTCATTTATGTGCGCGGCAAGGGCATTGTGCTCAACGAGCCGTCGGTCGTATCGATCCGGCAGGAAGGCGGCCCCAACGGCAAGCGCGTCATCCAGGAAGTCGGCCTGGCCGCGAAGCAGATGCTCGGACGCACGCCTGGCAACATCACCGCGATTCGCCCGATGAAGGACGGTGTCATCGCCGATTTCACGGTCACCGAGCAGATGCTCAAGCAGTTCATCAAGAAGGTGCTCGACTCCAAACTGTTCTCGCCGAGCCCGCGCATCATCATCTGCGTCCCATGCGGTTCGACGCAGGTCGAGCGGCGCGCGATCCGCGAATCGGCGCTGGGGGCGGGCGCGTCGAAGGTTTATTTGATCGAGGAACCGATGGCCGCGGCGATCGGCGCAGATCTGCCGATCTCCGAGGCGACCGGATCGATGGTCGTCGACATCGGCGGCGGCACGACCGAGGTCGGGGTGATCTCGCTGGGCGGCATGGTGTATTCGGGCAGCGTCCGCGTCGGGGGCGACAAGTTCGACGAGGCGATCGTCAATTACATCCGCCGCAACTACGGCATGCTGATCGGCGAGACCACCGCGGAGCAGATCAAGAAGACCATCGGCTCGGCGTTTCCCGGTTCCGAAGTGAGGGAAATGGAAGTCAAAGGACGCAATCTGGCAGAGGGCATTCCGCGGAGCTTTACGGTATCGTCCAACGAAATTCTCGAAGCGCTGACCGATCCGCTGAACAGCATCGTGTCCGCGGTCAAGAGCGCCCTGGAGCGCACGCCCCCCGAGCTCGGCGCCGACATCGCCGAGCGCGGCATGGTGCTCACCGGCGGCGGAGCGCTGCTGCGCGACGTCGATCGCCTGCTCATGGAAGAGACCGGTCTGCCGGTGATCGTCGCAGACGACCCGTTGACCTGCGTTGTGCGCGGCTGCGGCAAGGCGCTGGAGAACATGGAAAAGCTCCATACGATTTTCACGTCGGACTAACGGAGCTCGGGCACCGCCGTTCCGATGCAGTGAGGAAGCCGCTTCTTTCGACGATGACCGAGCAGGCAGTCGGATGCAGGGACTGCCGGCGCAGCAGTCACGGCGAAGTTTTCGCGTCGTTTCTCGGCAACGGCGGCTGATCGGCGTTCCGGATGCGCCATATCTCGGTCGATCCCCCGCCGTTCTTTCATCGCGGCCCCTCGCCCGCTGCGCGCCTCGCGTTTTTCGGTCTGATCTCTCTCGCGCTTCTTTTCGCCGATACGCGTTACCGCTATCTGGAGAACCTTCGGCAGGTCATGGCCGTGGTGCTCTATCCCCTGCAGCGCGCGGTACAGCTTCCGGGTGACGCGGTGGCGTACATAGGCGAGTACTTCGTTTCGCAGCGCACGCTGGCCAGCGATAACGCCGCGCTTCGCGCGGAGCTCCTCGCCGAGGCGCCCGCGATGCAGAGCCGCCCCCTGCTCGAGGAGGAAAATGCGCAATTGCGCGCGCTGCTCAAGATGGAGGGACGCTTTGCGACGCCGGCCGTCGCCGCGCAGGTGCTCTACTACGGACGCGATCCTTTTTCGCAAAAGCTCTTCGTGGACAAAGGCGAGAGCGCCGGCGTCCAGCCGGGCCAGGCGGTCATCGATGTGCTCGGCGTGGTCGGTCAGGTGACGCGGGTGTTTCCCTACATGGCGGAGGTGACGCTGGTCACCGACAAGGACCATGCCGTGCCGGTCAAGGTCGAGCGCAGCGGCGTGCGCAGCGTCATGTACGGCGCGGGCACCGCGCGGCTGCCCGAGCTGCGGTTCATGTCGCCGAACGCGGAGATTCAACCGGGAGACCGGCTGGTCACCTCCGGCATCGACGGCACCTATCCGCCAGGGCTCGCCGTCGCGCAGGTGGCATCGGTCGAGCGCGAGACCGGCCAGATTTTTGCGCGCGTGACATGCAAGCCGCTCGCCGGCGTCGAGCGCAGCACGCAAGTCCTGATCCTCGGGCACGGCTCGTCCGCGCAGCCGCGTCCTGAGGAACCCGCGGAAAAGGATGCTCCGCGCAAGGGCCGCGCCCGCCGGCGCTAGGTCGTTCAACCCGAGCCACTCCATGCCAACGTTTGCGCCCGCGCGTCCCGAGGAAATCCTGCTTCCGGCGAAGCCATGGTTCGTGCTGCTCACGCTGCTGATGGGATTGATCGGCCAATCTGCTGCCGATGTCCGGCGTCGCGCTGATGCTCAAGCCCGATTTCCTGGCGCTGGTGATCCTGTACTGGTGCATTCAGGAGCCGCGCCTGATCGGCGTCGGTATCGCGTGGTGCGTCGGTCTGGTGATGGACGTGGCCGATGCGACGGTGTTCGGCCAGCACGCGCTCGCCTATGCGGTGCTCGCCTACGCGGCCGAATATTTTCGCCGGCGCGTCCTGCGCTTTCCCTTGTGGCAGCAGGCGGCGCAGGTGGCCGTGCTGCTGCTGCTTTGCGCCGGGCTCGTGCTGCTGGTGCGCGTCGTCGGCGGTGCGCCGATACCGCGCTGGACCTACGCCATCGGACCGCTGGTCGGCGCGCTGCTGTGGCCGGCCGTGACGGTCGTGTTGCAGTGGCCGCAGAGGCCGCGGCGTTCCTCCACCGAGCGATAATCGAAGCATGCGGCGCCTTTTCATCCGACGTAATCACCATCCGGCGAGCGCTCTCGGCGGCCCGGAGCTCCGGGACCCTGGCCGCGACCTCTATCATTTCCGCCGCCGGATGTTCATCGTGGGCGCGCTCATCATCGTCGCCTTCGCCGGACTCTTCGGACGCTTTGTCTACCTGCAGCTCATCCAGCACCAGCACTATCAGACGCTGGCCGAGAGCAACCGCATCGCGATCGTGCCGATCGTTCCCAATCGCGGCGTCGTCACCGACCGCAACGGCGTCGTGCTCGCGCAGAGCTACTCCGCCTACACGCTCGAGGTCACGCCGTCGCGAGTCAGGAATCTCGACGAGACGATCGACGAGCTTGCCAAGATCGTCGAGGTACAGCCGCGCGACCGCAAGCGCTTCAAGCGGCTGCTCGAGGAATCCAAGAACTTCGAGAGCCTGCCGCTGCGAACGCGCCTGTCCGACGAGGAGGTCGCGCGCTTCGCGGTCAACCGCTACCGTTTCCCCGGCGTCGAGATCAAGGCGCGGCTGTTCCGTCAGTATCCGTTCGGCGAAGTCGCCTCGCACGTCGATCGGCTACATCGGCCGCATCAACGACAAGGACGTCGACCGCATCGACGCGTGGGACGAAACCGCGAACTACAAGGGCTCCGACTATATCGGCAAGGTCGGCGTCGAGCTGTCCTACGAGCGCGAGCTGCACGGCACCACCGGGGTCGAGGAAGTCGAAGTCGACGCCGGCGGCCGCGCCGTGCGCACGCTGTCGCGCACGCCGCCGATATCCGGCAACAACCTGAAGCTCTCGCTCGACATCCAGCTGCAGCAGGTCGCCGAGGAGGCGTTCGGCGACTCGTCGCGGGGCGCTGGTCGCGATCGATCCCGCGACCGGCGACGTGCTCGCCTTCGTCTCGCAAGCCGGGCTTCGATCCGAACCTGTTCGTCGACGGCATCGATCCGGCGAACTGGGAGCTGCTCAACGAGTCCCCCGACAAGCCGCTGCTCAATCGGCCGCTGCGCGGCGCGTATCCCGCCGGGATCGACGATCAAGCCGTTTCTCGCGCTCGCGGCGCTCGACCTCGGGCAAGCGCACCGCGACGCAGACGATCTTCGATCCCGGCTTCTACCAGATCGCCGGGCGTCGACGCATCGATTCCGCGACGACAAGCCGGGCGGTCACGGCTACGTCGACATGACCAAGTCGATCGTCGCGTCCTGCGACACCTACTACTACATGCTCGCCGGCGAGACCGACATCGACGACACCTACGCCTTCATGTCGCAGTTCGGCTTCGGGCAGAAGACCGGCATCGATCATCGAAGGCGAATTGCCGGGCGTGCTGCCGTCGCGCGACTGGAAGCGCGAGCGCTTCGCGGGCAAGCAACTACCGCGAGGAGCATCGCAAGTGGTATCTCGGGCGATTCGATCTCGGCCGGCATCGGCCAGGGCTACAACGCGTTCACGCCGCTGCAGCAGGCGCAGGCGATCGCGATCATCGCCAACGACGGCGTCGCGATTCGCGCCGCACCTGGTCAAAGGGCGATCGAGAACGTCAGCACCGGCGAGCGTGCGGCAGATCGCCGCCGGAGCCGACGCACACGCGTCGCCGTCAAGCCGGAGCATCTGGCCGTCATCAAGAAGGCGCTGATCGGCGTTGCCGCGCGAAGGCACGAGCGCGCGGCGTTCGTCGGCGCCAGTACGTCTCCGCGGGCAAGACCGGCACCGCGCAGGTGTATTCGCTCAAGGGCGAGAACTATTCCGCCGGCAAGTCGACGAGCGCCTGCGCGATCACGCGTGGTACGTCGGCGTACGCGCCGGCCGACCATCCGAAGATCGCGCTCGTCGGTGCTGGTCGAGAACGGCGGATTCGGCGCGCAGCGCGGCGGCGCCGATCGCGCGCGCTCGTGTTCGACTACTACCTGCTGGGGCAGAAGCCGCGGCTGCGGCGGCGCTTCCGGCTCCGAGCCCGCGCGAGCCCGACGACGAAAGCGACTAGACGCGAGATGCAAAACTTCTGCGCCATCCTCGGCAAGCTCTGGGAGCTGCTCGCCCGCCGCGTCGACAGCTACCTCATGGCGGCCGCGCTGGCGATCGTCGGCGATCGGGCTGATCACGCTGTTCTCGGCGTCCGACCAGAGCGTTGCGCGCGTGACCAGCCAGGCGATGTCGCTCGGATTCGCGCTGGTGCTGATGTGGGTCGTCGCCAACATCGCGCCGCAGACGACTGGCGCGCGTCGCGCTTCCCTTGTACTGTCGCGGCGGTCCTGCTGCTGATCGCGGTCGCGGTCGGCGGAACGGTGGTCAACGGCTCGCGGCGCTGGCTCAATCTCGGCGTCGCGCGCTTCCAGCCGTCCGAGCTGATGAAAATCGCGCTGCCGCTGATGCTCGCCTGGTACTTCCAGAAGCGCGAGACCCGCGTTCGCCTCTGCGACTATGCGCTGGCGCTGCGGTGCTGATCGCGGTGCCGGTCGTCGCTGATGCGAGCGCCAGCCCGATCTCGGCACCGCGCTGATGATCGGCGCGTCCGGTTTGTACGTGCTCTATCTTGCCGGGCTGTCGTGGAAGATCATCATCGGCCTGGTTGCGCGTCGCGGCTGCGCCGCCGCGCCGCTGATCTGGCCGCACCTGCACGACTATCAGCAGGAACGCATCCTGACCTTTCTCGATCCGAGCCGGGACCCGCTGGGCGCCGGCTACCACAGCACGCAGGCGTCGATCGCGCTGGGCTCCGGCGGCGTGATCGGCAAAGGGCTGGCTCAACGGCACGCAGACGCATCTCGATTTTCTGCCGGAGCGGCACACCGACTTCATCTTCGCCGTATTCGGCGAGGAGTTCGGGCTGATAGGCAACGCGCTTCTGCTGCGTGCTCTATCTCCTGCTGATCGGACGCGCGTTCGTGATCACCATGAACGCGTCGACGTTGTTCACGCGCCTGGTCGCTGGCGCGATCACGCTCATGTTCTTCACCTACGCATTCGTCAACATGGCGATGGTCAGCGGATTGCTGCCGATCGTCGGCGTGCCGTTGCCGCTGGTGTCTTTCGGCGGCACCGCGCTGGTCAGCCTGTTCATCGGTCTCGGCATTCTCATGAGCGTGCAGGCGAACCGCAAGCTGGTGAACACTTAGGGAACCTCTGAATAAGCCCCGTCCCATCCGGGTTTCGCCGCAATGGCGTCATCTGCGTTGTTGCGCGGCTTGCGAATAGGACGAACTATTCGCTGCCCCGCGGCGCCTAGCATCTGAAGCCATTGCGACAGAAACGCGATCCATGTGGGGCTTGTTCAGAGGTTCCTTAGGCGATCATTCGGAATACCACGCACGATACGTCGCGATGCCGAGGATGGCGACGATCCAGTAACCGGCAAGCGTCAGCGCGCATGAGGGCTTTCCAGTTTCTGATGTGCAGCCGTTCCGGCAGGATGTCGTTCATCTGCAGGACCAGCCACGCGCCCGCGGCGAAGGTCAGCGTCCCGAACAGCGCATGCGCCGCAATGATGAAGTTGCCCGGGTTGGCGAGATCGGAGAAATGCGCCAGCTTGAAAGCGCGTATCGATCCGACCATGATCAGCGCTACCAGGACGGCGTTCACCATCACCCACGTCGTCTGGTTGATGCGGTGCGCCTCGATATGACCGCGCCGTGCAAGCGCCATTCCGACGGTGAGACCCGCGACCAGCAGCAATTCGAGTGTGAGGTTGACGTCGGCCTGCAAGGTGCCGAGTCCGAAGAAGCCCGGCACGTCGGCTTTGCCGGACGCCCGCAATCCAAGCACCAATGCCGCCGTCGCGGCCGCCAGCACGATTCCGGAAACGAGCGCGATTTTTTTCACGTGGGTGCGCGGCGTCTGCGGACGCTGCGCGTGCGGGTCGTATAATTCCCGACTATATGTCGTTGAGCCTGACCGGTCAAAGCGCGGCTCGCCGCTTGCCCCGTCTGTTCGCCGTCGTGGTGATCTCGATGGCCGCGTGCTCGTCACCCCCGCCGCGGGACTCGTCGCCTTCGCCTTCTGCGCTACCCTCGCCCACGGCTCCTCCGTCGCCGGGCGGCTACTACAAGGACGACGGGCCCGGAGACAATCCGCCTGCGAACCTCGACGGCATTCCCGATGCGTCGCCGCGAGCGGAGCCGCTGCACCGTTTCGCCAATCGTCCTTACGCCGTGTTCGGCCGCGAGTACGTCCCTGCGACGACGCTGCGCGCATACAGGGAGCGCGGCATCGCGTCGTGGTACGGTCGAAAGTTTCATAGTCAGAAAACGGCGACCGGCGAGACCTACGACATGTACGCGATGACGGCGGCGCATCCGACGCTGCCCTTGCCCTCGTACGCAAAAGTGACGAATGTCGCCACAGGCCGAAGCGTCGTCGTGCGCGTCAACGACCGAGGTCCATTCCATCCCGGACGGGTCATCGATCTCTCTTATGCGGCGGCGTATCGTCTCGGGATTGCACAGCGGGGAAGCGGTGAGGTCGAGGTCGAGAGCATCGTTCCGGAGCCGGCTGTGCAGACGGCAGGGCGGGTACCCCTTCCGCCGGTCGCGGCCACCGACGCCGCGCCCGCTCAATCGATGCCGATCGACCGCGAGGCGGCCGGGTTCGTGGTGCAGCTCGGCGCATTCGCCAACAACGCCAACGCGCAGGGTTTCGTCGGGCAGCTCGCGAACCAAACCGCTATGGCCGGCGTCGAACCCAAGGTGCATCAGTCCGAAGGCCTTTTCCGCGTCGTGCTGGGCCCCTATGCGAGCCGCGACGACGCGCGCCGCGCCGCGGAGCGCCTGCGCGAATCGCTTGGGCTGGACAGCACCGTCAGGGCGCAGTGACCCGCATTGACCCCGCAGTGATCCCTCAGTTAACCCGCCTTGCGCCTGCCATTCGTTATAATCAGCGTGCACGCCGACACCTCCCCATCGCCCCTGTCGCGGACGGTGGTCCCTTTTTCGCACCGTCCCGGAACCCCATGATCTCTTTGTCGCGCTTCTGGCTGTTCGCTTTGTGTCTCGTGGCGGTTGCGGCGCGCGCGCAGCTCACCATCGACATCATCGGCGGCGGCGCGACGACCATACCCATCGCGATCGTGCCGTTCGCGGGCGAGCAGGCGTACCCCTTGAGCGTCACCGGCGTCGTCGGGGCCGACCTCACGCGGAGCGGCTTGTTCAGGCTCGTAGATTCGACGGCGATCACGCCGCGTCCGTCGCGCCCGGAGGACGTGCGCTTCGGCGACTGGACCGCGCGCGGCGCGGACGCCGTCGTCGTCGGGACCATGGTCCCGCAGCCGGATGGCAGGATCGAGGTGAGGTTTACTCTGCTCGACGCCGCCAAGCAGGGGCAGCTCGGGGGATTCACCTACGTAGTCGCGCCGGCGCAGCTCCGCGCGACCGCGCATAAGATCGCCGATGTGATCTACGAAAAGCTCACTGGCGACGTCGGCGTGTTCAGCACGCGCATCGCCTACATCGCCAAGCAGGGCTCGCGCTACGAGCTCCTGGTGGCGGAAGCCGACGGCATCAATCCGCAGTCGATCGTGACGTCGAACGAGCCTCTGCTCTCGCCCGTCTGGTCGCCCGACGGCACGCGCATCGCGTACGTCTCGCTGGAGAACAAGAAGCCGGTGATCTACGTCCAGTCTCTCGCTACGGGCGGCCGCCAGCAGGTCGCCAATTTCCGCGGGAGCAACAGCGCGCCGGCGTGGTCGCCGGACAGCTCGCGTCTCGCGGTCACCCTGTCGAAGGACGGCAGCTCTCAGCTCTATCTGATCAACGCCGACGGCAGCAACGTGCAGCGTCTGGCGAGCTCCGGCGGCATCGATACCGAGGCGAACTTTGCGCCCGACGGCCGGTCGATACTGTTCACGTCGGATCGAGGCGGCAGCCCGCAGATTTACCGGCTTACGCTCGCGACCGGCGCGGTCGAGCGCATGACCTACGAGGGAAGCTACAACGTTTCGCCGCGACATCTGCCGGACGGCAAGGGGTTCGTTTTCGTCCGCCGCGACGGAGGACGATTCAACATCGCTTTGCAGGATTTCGCGACGCGGCAGATGCAGATCTTGACGCAGGGCTCGCTCGACGAATCGCCGAGTGTCGCGCCCAACGGCAAGCTCATCATCTACGCGTCGGAGGTTGGGGGCCGTGGTATATTGGCCGCAGTCTCCAGCGACGGTCGCGTCAAGCAGCGATTGACCGCAGCCGCAAGCGACGTGCGCGAGCCTGCATGGGGCCCGCTGCCGAAGTAGCATTCCCACCTATCGCCAATTGCCAGGAGGACATATGCACAGATTGATTTTCACCGCCGTATTGACCATGGTGCTCGCCGCATGCTCGAGCACGCCGACCAAGGAAGGCGGCGCGCCGGTCGAGGAGCGCGCGACGCCGTCCGATACATCGGGCGCGGCGACGTCGGGAACGCCCGGCGGCAACATTGCCGGCACCGCGACGCGGCCGGGTCAGGGAAACCCCTTGCGTGATCCCAACAGCCCCTTGTCCAAGCGCAGCGTGTATTTCGAATACGACAGCTACGCGGTCAGGGACGACTATAAGCCGCTCATCGAGGCGCACGGGCACTACCTTCAAGGCGCGCGGACCGGCAAAGTGACCATCCAGGGTAATACCGACGAACGCGGAAGCCGCGAATACAACATCGCGCTCGGGCAGCGTCGCGCCGACGCCGTCAAGAAAATGATGATCCTTTTCGGTGCGACGGACTCGCAGATCGAAACGGTGAGCTTTGGCAAGGAAAAGCCCAGGAACCCCGGACACGACGAGGCAGCGTGGACCGAAAACCGTCGTGACGATCTCGTCTACCAGGGCGAGTAGCACGCGACGCGACGCGCACGCAGTCGTGGCGAGCGCGAGACGCGTGCCTGGACCATGAAGGCCTTTCCGATGCTCGCGCTGGTTTTCTCGCTGGCCGTTGCCTGCGCGCCGGCGCGTGCGGCGCTGTTCGACGACAACGAGGCGCGGGGCCGCATCGATGCGCTCAAGACCCGCGTCGATCAGCTCGAGCGCTCGCTGTCGCAGCGGCTCGACGCGATCGAGGCGAAGAGCGCGGCGCTGGTCGATCTGTTCCGGGATGTCGAGCAGATCAAGGGCGACATCGCCAAGCTCCGCGGTCAGTATGAAGTCCTGGCCTACGAGCTCGAGCAGGCGCAGAAGCGCCAACGCGACCTGTATCTCGACCTCGACAGCAGGCTGCGCAAGATCGAAGCCGGCGCGGGCCAGAACGCTCCGCAAGCCGGCGACGCCGGCGCAGCCGCACCGGCGTCGTCTTCCGCGCCGCCGGCGCGCGCTGCGGACATCGCGGGCGAGCAGCGTGCGTACGATGCCGCGCTCGATCAATTCAAGGGCGGCAACTATGCGGCGGCGGCGGCAAGCTTCCAGACGTTCGTTCGGAACTTCCCCAAGAGCCCTCTCGCGCCGTCAGCGCTCTACTGGGCAGGCAATGCGCAATATGCGCAAAAGGACTATCGCGCGGCGATCGCCACGCAGCGCCAGCTGCTCGCGAGCTTCCCCGACAGCCAGAAGATTCCCGACGCGCTCCTCAACATCGCGAGCTGCCAGATCGAGCTTGGCGACAGCGCCGGCGCGAAGCGCAGCCTGGAGGAGATCGTGGGAAAATACCCGACGTCCGAAGCGGCGGGCAAGGCGCGCCAGCGTCTGGCGGGCCGCTAGACGTCCTGCCTGACCGGCGTCGCTTGTCGATCTCCTTTGCCGCGCGGCTCATCGCCTGGCACGACCGCGCCGGCCGCAAGGACCTCCCGTGGCAGAACACGCGGGACGCCTACCGGATCTGGTTGTCGGAGATCATGCTGCAACAGACGCAGGTGGCGACAGTCATTCCGTACTACCGCCGCTTTCTCGCGTCCTTTCCCGACGTCCATTCGCTCGCTTGCGCGCCGATCGAGCGTGTTCTGGAGCACTGGAGCGGCTTGGGCTATTACCGGCGTGCGCATCTGCTGCACGCCGCGGCGCGTGCCGTCGTTTCGCATCACGGCGGCGCGTTTCCCTGCGATGCAGCACGGCTTGCGAGCTTGCCGGGTGTCGGCAGATCGACCGCCGCGGCAATTGCCGCGTTTGCCTATGGCGCGCGCGGCGCGATACTCGAAGGCAACGCCAAGCGTGTCCTCGCCCGCCATGCGGGCATCGGCGGATATCCCGGCAGCGCGGCGGTCGAGGCCATCCTTTGGCGCGAAGCGGAAGCGCGCCTGCCCGAGAGCGGCATCGAGTCGTATACCCAGGCGACGATGGATCTCGGCGCCACGCTGTGCACGCGAACCCGGCCCGCGTGCGCGCTGTGTCCCGTCGCGGAGGATTGCGTCGCGCGCATTTCGAATCACGTCGGCGAGTTTCCCGCGCAGCGCCCGAAAAAAAAGCTGCCTCACCGCGCCATCGCGGTGCTTTTGATCGAACACCGGCGCGAGGTTTTTCTCGAACGCCGGCCGGGCAGCGGCATATGGGCCGGATTGTGGAGCCTGCCCGAGATCGACCTCGGTGACGATGCACGGGAAATTTGCAGCACACGCTTCGACGCCGACATCGCCAAGGTCACGACGCTCCCCCCGATCGAGCACGGCTTCACCCACTTCACCTCGACGCTTACTCCACGCCTTTGCGTCGTGGAGCGGTGGCCCGCGCGCGCGCAGGAGCGTGGATCTCTCTGGCTGCCATTGCAGGATGTGGCCGGGGCGGCGCTGCCGGCGCCGATCAAGAAGCTGTTGCGTGGCCGCGCGAAGCTCTCCGGCGTGCCGCAGTCCGACGATTCGTCGCTAGGGTTTGAATTCGCGCAAGTCCGCCGGTAGCAGAGCGTCGGCGCGCTCTTTGTAAGCCGTCCGGAACGAGGCAAGCTCCTTGGCGGCGTCAACCCGCTTGCCTTCGGCGATCAATCGACGCATCCGCTTGATCCACTCGTCGGCGGTGGGCGGCGGCGCGGCGGCCTCTCGCCCGATTTCGCCCGTCGCCGTTTTCGCCATTCGGTTCTCCGCCGCCGCCGGCGCTGCCGGCGCGAACGCATCCGCGGCCGGCGCGCCGGCCTGCCCTGCGGGGGGCGAGGGCTTTGCGAGCGCCGCGGGACGCGATTCCTCGGCAAGCGGCGGCGGCGTGGGCGCCGGTGCTTGCGCGTCGAGCTTGTCGCGCGGCGCTGGCGTCGCGGGAAACGGAACGCTGCGCGAGGGCGCCACGGCCGATGCGTCGGCGGAACGCGTCGCGGGCGCTGCGGCGTTCGCAAGCTCGGACTTCTGTTGGGGCTCCCGCTCGGGCGGTATCGCGAGTCCGCGCCCGGCGGATGCCCGCCGCGCCGTGTCGGCGCGCTCGCGCGATGCGGCAGTCAGTTGCTCTTCCGAGCGACCATTGACGGGACTCTCCTCGCGCAGCGCAGACGCAGGGATTTGCAGCTTGGCGGCTTTTTCCAAAGGCGCCGCGGCAGGCGCATTGCGCTCGGATTCCGCGCCCGCCGCCTTCTGCGCAGGCGCTGGCTCTGCGATCGTCTGTTTGGCGATCGGCGAGGAATGCATGTCCACAGCAATTTCAGGGGACACTCGCTCGGGCGGCGTCATTTCCACGATGCCGATGGCCACGAAGGCGACGGTCGCCGCGGCTGCCAGCGGCCACCACGTCGGCGTTCCGCCTGCGCGTCGCGGCCCCGACGCGACCTCGCGCCGCGCCGCCGCACGGATCGCGTCGTCGAGCGTTTGCGGCGGCTCCTCGCGGCTCGCCGCACGCCACGCGGCGTCGATGTCTTTGTCGGATTCGGTCATGGCTGCGAGCTCGACTCACGCAGGTCCGACAAGTCGGTCCTGAGTTTGTTCATGGCATAACGCAGGCGGCTCTTGACGGTCTCGATGCCGGCGCCCGTGAGCGCGGCAATCTCGGAGAGCGAAAGCCCGCCTTCCTGCTGCAACAGAAACGCTTCGCGCTGCACCGCCGGCAGCGCGGCCACGGCAGCCTTCAGACGCTCGCCCAGCTCGCGATTTTCTGCGCGCCTGGCGGGCTCCGAGGCAGCTTCCGCCGGAAGAGACACCACGATGTCCTCGTAGGTCTCATCGTCGGCCGAAACCAGCGTGACGTGCGCGTTGACGCGGTAGTAATCGATCAATCGATTGTGCGCCAGACGATAGAGATACGTCGTGAATTTCGCGGAAGGCGTGTACGTTGTCCGCGCACGCACCAGGTTCATCCAGACGTCCTGAAACAATTCGTCGACCGCGCCCGCGTGGCGGCACTGCCGCAGAAAATAGCGGTAGACGCCGCCCTTGTGCCGCGCATAAAGCGTGTCGAACGCCGCCACGTCTCCGGCGGCGTAAGCGAGCATAAGGTCTTCGTCGCTGGACGCGGCGGAGGCGGACATGACCGCCAAGTATGCCCGCCAAGGTTCGCGGTAACAACCGCGGCGCCGCGCCGGCGGTCCGCACGCGCCAGGCCACTCGCACACGCGCGAGCGGCGTGTGCGCGAATTCCCCGGGATCAGCGCGGGTCGGGCGCGAAGCGGCCGCGATCGGGAAACGGATCGGGACGAACGCGCGCCACCGGCGATCGGCCGACGGGTACGCCGAGCGCGGCCAGGTTCTCGTACGAGTCGTAGTAGATCGCGATGGTTTGGCTGGGTCTGTCGCTTGCGCGCTCGAAGTCGGTGTACTGCGCGTAGGAATCTTCGCTGCGTCCATGCCCGGTGCCGAGTTGCGGTGCGGCAGCCTGCTTGGCCGCGTTGGCGGGAGACGCAGGCGCGGCGTCGGCGCGATCGGTTTCCGCCCGCTCGCGATTCAACAGTCCGCCCGGCGAAGGCTTTATTCTCTGGCGTTCGCCGAAAACCGCAACGCCGATGACGCCGACGTTATCGGGGCGTCCGGTCCGCGCGGCGTATGAATCGGGAAGCGCGGTGAAATAGAACGCGGCCGTGCGCGCGAGACTCTTTCTCCACCCGGCGATGTCGAACGTGGCATGCGGCGCGAGCACATAGCCCGATTGATCGGGTGACGCCGTGTCGCCTGTGATTACGTTGACCCCGTCGACGCTCATCACCGCGAGCACGCGCTCGCCGCTGCCGTTGCGCACGCGAATCGCGTACTCGTTGCCGGGCCTGCCGACGACATAGCGGCGTCCGTCATGATCGTAGATCGGCAGTGTCCGGCCTTCGGTGCGGTCGAAAACCTCGACGCTCACCTGCGGCACAGGCCAATGCGCTTGTGCCGCACCGGGGACGATCAATGCACTCACGCACGCGACCACAGCGGCGCTCCTTTTCCACAACATGCTCATGGCTGCTCCCGTTAATGGCGATGAGAAAACGCGTGACCAGGCTATGAACGTACGACGTGAAGCAACGGGGTTAAAGCGGAGCGCGTGAGATAATTCCAGCGTGCAAGACCTCGATCACCTCTCGACGCTGGTTGCGTGGCTTGGGTTCGGGCTGGCGTTTGTTTTTGGCGCGGTCGCCAACCGCGTCAACTTCTGCACTATGGGCGCAATCACCGACGTGGTTCAGAGCGGTGACTGGCGGCGCATGCGCATGTGGCTGCTGGCGATCGCGGTTGCCATCGCCGGCGCGAATGCGCTCGAGTCAGCGGGTCTGATCGATCTCTCCAGGACGATTTACACGCCGCCGAGCGTCCCATGGATGTCGACGCTCGTCGGCGGCTTCATCTTCGGCTTCGGGATGACGCTCGCCTCCGGCTGCGGCAGCAAGACCTTGATCCGCATCGGCGGCGGCAATCTCAAATCGCTGATCGTTCTGATCGTGCTCGGCATCTCCGCGTACATGACTCTGAAAGGGCTCTTCGCCGTGTGGCGGGTCAACGCGCTCGACATCTTCCGCTTCGATACTTCGACGCTCGGCGCACGCCGATCCGACGTCCCCAGCGTGATTTCCGCGCTCACCGGCGGCGGTGCGGTGCTGCGCATCGCCGTGATAACCGCGGTTGCGCTTGTCATCGGCGCATGGGCGCTGGCGAGCGCCGATTTTCGAGCGAGCCGGGAGATGATCGTCGGCGGATTCGTCATCGGCGCCGTCATCGTCGGCGGCTGGTACGTCACCGGACATGTAGGCTACGTTGCGGAGAATCCACGCACGCTGGAGGAGACCTTCGTCGCGACCAATTCCGGACGCGCCGAGTCGTTTTCGTTCGTAGCACCCGTCGCGTACCTTCTGGAACTTCTGATGTTGTGGAGCGATCAGTCGAGAATCGTCACCTTCGGCGTCGCCGGCGTCCTGGGAATGATGGCAGGGTCCGCGGCGATGTCGCTTGCGACGGGAACGTTCCGCTGGGAAGGATTCGCGTCCATCGAAGATCTGGTCAACCATATCGCCGGCGGCGTGTTAATGGGGTTTGGAGGCGTCACCGCGCTGGGATGCACCATCGGGCAAGGGCTGACAGGAATCTCCACTTTGGCGCTGGGGTCCGTATTCGCGTTCCTGGCCATCATCGCCGGTTGCGCCACGGCGTTGAAATACCAGTACTGGCGGGCGTGAAGCCCGTCCGTCGGTGGAAATGCTGCATCTCCAGCGATTTTCCGAGGTGGCAATAGGATTAGAATGGGATGAAGAGCGTATCTTGAATTATTTCTCGCCATGATCGTTTACGACCTCGTCTGTTCGCGCGCGCATCGATTCGAAGGCTGGTTTGCTTCGGCCGGCGATTTTGCGCTTCAGCATGAAGCCACGCTGATCCGTTGCCCGGTATGCGACGACGCCGTGATCGAGCGGCGTCTTTCAGCCAATGTGCAGACCTCATCGCGGCCCGCCGAGACGGAGCCCAAGGAGACGAAGGAGCCCAAGGAGACGAAGGAGACACTGAACCTTGCGGGAGGCGAGGCAGAAGCCTTGAAGCTCGTGAGGCGCTTGATCGCCAACAGCGATGATGTCGGCGCCGCGTTTGCCGAGGAGGCGCGCAAGATTCACTACGAAGAGGTCCCCAAGCGCTCGATTCGCGGCCAGGCAACGCGCGAGGAAGCCGATGAGCTGCGCGACGAAGGCATCGATTTCATGGCGCTGCCGAGCGTGCTCACCCGAAACCTGAATTGAGTTTCGATTGAGACATCGGTACGAAAGTCGGCCGCGCGCGCGAAATGCGGCCGCGCAAATCTTTGCGGAGAGAGCGCTGATTCCGATATAATCCGCGCCCTTTGGGGCCGTTAGCTCAGTTGGTAGAGCAGCGGACTTTTAATCCGTTGGTCACTGGTTCAAGTCCAGTACGGCCTACCAGTGCATAGCGGGTCCCCGCGATGCCATCTATTCCGCCAGACCTAGAGTCTGCGACGCCGAGCACATATTCTGGAGCGCATCGGCAAAGCATCGCGCGCGCGAGCCGAGCGAAGATTCCGAGTGGCCGAGAGAATCAACTCAGCGCTCCGGCCGAGGCGGGTTTCCCCGCAAATGGCGGGCTTGTCTAGGAGGCACTAGAACCTATCTGAAATTCGCTTCAGAAGCATCGTGATACTGGCAAGCTCCACGAATCCGAGGAAATTGCCGGCGTAGTATTCCCAACGGACGGTCGCGACCGTGGCACAGCGATGAAATTAAATGTCCTTTCCGACCTGCATCTGAGCCTCGGCACCTTGCCGATACCGGAGAACAACGCCGAAGCGGTCATTCTGGCCGGTGATGTTGCTCGCCCGAAGGAAGCTGTCGCGTGGGCACTGGGTTTTGCCAAACCAGTGTTCTACGTCGTCGGCAACCACGAGTTCTACGGAGGCAGCATTACCGGCACCGTCGCTGAACTCAAGCAACGGTGCGCTGGGACGAATGTGCGCGTGCTCGATGACGACGAAGTCATCTTCGACGGCGTGCGGTTTCTCGGAACCACGCTGTGGACAGACTTCATGCTGTTCGGCGAGGGCGAGAAGCGAGCGGCGGCGATACAGGAAGCGCTGAAGTTCATGCGCGATTTCAGCAGGATCCGCATTGACGACGCAGACGAACGCTTATTTTCCCCCGCCGATTCGGCGGCGTTATTCGACATCCACGCTCGTTGGCTCGATCGCAAGCTGGCCGAGCCGTATGCCGGGCCGACCGTGGTGATTACCCACCATGCTCCATCGCGGAAAAGCATCCACCCGAGGTTTGCGGACTCGCTCCTGAACGCGTGCTTCGTATCCGATGCCGAGCGCCTGGCCGACGGGACTCGCGCATGCCTATGGGTACATGGACATACGCACGACAGCTTCGACTATGTCCTGAATGGCACGCGGGTGGTGTGCAATCCACGAGGTTATGCCAAGGGCGGGGTGAACGAGAATCCCCAGTTCGATGCGAATTTTCTGGTCGAAATCGATGTCGGGTGATGACCGTCGCCTAGCGCAGACGCTCGTGGACCAGGGCATTGCCGCAGAAGCAGGCGGCGGTGCGCCAGCGGCGCTTCAGTATTATCGTAAGGCTGTCGAGGCAGACTGCAGCTTTGCCCCAGCGCACATGAATCTCGGAATTGCGCTGCACGCCTCAGGTGAGCTTACTGCCGCAGTCGCATCGTATGAGCGCGCAATCGCACTCGATCCGACTTACGCCGCCGCGCACTACAATCTCGCCCTCACGCACTTATTGTCGTCGCAATACTCGCAAGCCGAAGCGAGCTTTCGTGCTGCGCTCCGGTTTCGACAGGATTTTCCTGAGGCCTGGGTCGGCTTGGCCGACGCGCTGGAGGAGCTCGGCCGGGACGCAGACGCTTTAGCTGCGCTGGATCGGGCAATCGCGCTGCGCGGCGACTATGTGGGCGCGCTCCTCAATGCTAGCGCGATTTCGCAAAGGGTGGGCAGACTTGACGTGGCTGTCGCCAATGCTATGCGCGTGGTGGAGCTGGACCCGGACAACTACATCGCGCAATACAGGCTCGGTATTTGCCTGCATGGCCTTGGACGCCTGACCGAGGCCGAAACGGAATATCGTCGCGCGCTAGCACTCAAGCCGGATGATCCGGCGGCCAAGACCAATCTCGCGGTGCTCCTGCAAGCGAAGGGCCGCACACGAGAAGCACTCAAGCTGCTGTTCGAGGCAGCGGCGAAAGAACCCGGTAATGACCAATTACGGGAGATTCTCGTAGGGGCGCTGCGGGGTGCCGAACTCGGCGAGGTCGCAGAGAGCGAGCGGACCGTTCTCTTGAGCCTTTGCCTGGACGACAGGGTATCCACGCTATTCCTCATTTCGGCGATTGTCACAGCAATCAAAGGTGCTGAAGGCTTTCGAATCCTGCAGAAGAGTGCCCTGCGAGGCGACGACCCCCTCAGATCATTTGATCCTGCAGTCGAGGCGTTTCTTCGTGACCCCCTCCTGTTGGCCGCATTACCGCGCATGCCGATGGCGGATGCAGCAGTGGAAGAGGTGTTGGCGTATACGCGACGGTGCATTCTGATGCGGTTCCGGGTGCCATCCGCAGTGGCAATGCCAGATCCGGAGGTCCCGACAGAATTCGTATGCGCGCTGGCGCGACAGTGTTTCTTCTCTGGGTACGCCTTTTTTGCAGATGAGAAGGAGCTACGACGGGTGACCGGTGTACGCGAACGTGTGCAGCACACACTTCGGGAATCAATCAACAACCCTCAAACGCTCGAACCGTCTCTGGCCGTAGTCTCACTTTATGGCGCCTTGCACACCTTGAAAGGGTGCGAGCGACTGCTTGAACATCCGATGGCCGAGTGGAGCGCGGCGTTCCGGCCGATCGTGCAGGAGCAGATCGGGAATCGCATTCGCGAGCGGGAGATCGCGACGCGACTTACTTCGATCTCGACCATCGATGACCAAATTTCCTTGGCAGTGCGCGCGCAATATGAAGAGAATCCGTATCCTCGATGGGTTGCGACCGCGAGTCCGGATACCCGGACGATAGAGGAGCTATCTACCCGACTGCGTCCAGGCAAAGACGTTCGCGTCCGTCCGCGCCCGGTTCCGATACTCGTCGCCGGATGCGGCACCGGCCGTCATCCTATTCTGATCGCCAAGGCTTACCCCGACAGCGAAATTTTGGCCGTCGATTTGAGTCTGGCAAGTCTGGCCTACGCGGTGCGGATGACGGAACAACTCGGAATCTCCAACATAAAGTATCGACAGGCAGACATCCTCAAGCTCGGCACTCTGGAAAAACGTTTTGCGATAGTTGAGTGTGCTGGAGTGCTTCATCATCTCGACGATCCGATGGCAGGTTGGCGAATATTGGTCAAGCTCCTGGAACCTGATGGGCTAATGAGGATCGCGCTCTATAGCGAGAAGGCGCGTGGCGCCGTTCGGGCGGCGAGGGAATTCACTCAGTCGCTGAATCTGCCGCTGACTCCCGAGGGCATACGCGATGCCCGTAATGCCATCCGCACGCTTCCCAGCGGGCACCCGGCGAAAAACATCATGAATTTTGCCGACTTTTACATGCTTGACGAGTGTCGTGACCTCATGATGCATATCCAGGAGCATCAGTTCACGTTGCCCCAGATAGCGGATTGCCTCGATCAACTGGACCTGGAGTTTCTCGAGTTGGAATGTGACGCGAAGACGCGTGACGCGTTCAGAGCGATGTTTCCCAAGGGCGTGGCAGATACCGACCTCAAGGCATGGGACGAGTTTGAAAGCACTTATCCCGATACGTTCGGAGCGATGTATCTGTTTTGGTGTTGCAGGCGCTAGAACGACGATCGCGAAAATTGCACCCTGTTTGCCCTTGAGCTGCGCGACGAAGGCATCGATTTCATGGCGCAGCTCTGCGTGCTCACTCGAAACCTCGTGAGTTTCGATTGAGACATCGGTGCGAAAGTGGGCTGCGCTCGCGAAATGCGGCCGCGCAAATCTTTGCGGAGAGAGCGCTGATTCCGATATAATCCGCGCCCTTTGGGGCCGTTAGCTCAGTTGGTAGAGCAGCGGACTTTTAATCCGTTGGTCACTGGTTCAAGTCCAGTACGGCCTACCAACAAATCAAGACTCAATTCAGCCGGATGCGCCCTGAAGCAGCGCTCCCGCGTCGAGCCGGATCCTGCCGTGCGATGGATTAGTTCTGGGGGCGAAGCAGGGCCCGAAGCTCGCCCTCAGGGACGGGCCGGCTGATCAGGTAACCCTGCATCTCGTCGCATCGCAGCAAGCGCAGCACCCTGGCCTGCTCCTCGGTCTCCACGCCTTCGGCGACGACGATGAGGCGCAGCGAATGCGCCAAGGAAATGATCGTCGAGACCAGCGTCATGGCGTCGCGATCGTCCGCCATGCCAACGATGAACGAGCGGTCGATCTTGAGTGAATGCACGGGCAGCTTGGCGAGATAACCGAGCGACGAATACCCGGTGCCGAAGTCGTCGATCGCGACGCTCATGCCGAGATCGCGAAGCGCCTTGAGCTTCTCGATCGTGCCGGCGACGTCCTCCATGATGAGGCTCTCCGTGATTTCGACATCGAGAACGAGCGGCCCGACACCCAGCCTGATGGCGTCCCGGACTACCTCGACGAAATCCCGATGCCGCATCTGTATCGGGGAGACGTTGACCGCGACGCGCGGTGCGGTCAGACCGAGCTCTACCCACTGGCGATGATCCAGGACCGCGCGGCGCAGCGCCCACGCGCCCACCTCGAGGATCATGCCGGTCTCTTCCAGGATCGGAATGAACCGGATGGGCGGTACCAGGCCCATATCCGGGCTTTGCCAGCGCATCAGCGCCTCCACTCCGACGATGCGTCTTGTCTCGACGTCGACCTTGGGTTGGTAATGCAAGACGAACTCGTGATTCTCCAGCGCCTGCCGCAGCTTGTTTTCGAGATTGAGCTGCCCCGCGACACGCTCGCTCATCTGCTGCGTATAGAACAGATAGCGTTCGCCGGTCGCCTTCGCCCGCTGGAGCGCCGCTTCTGCCTTCTTGAGCAGCGCGTCGGCGTCGTCACCGTCGCCGGGAAAAACCGCAATGCCGAACTTGGCGGCCACCCGCAGCTCGGTGTCACCGGCGAGAAAGGACGCGCCGAAGATCTGACGATTCCTCTGCTCGACGATTCGGGCGACATTGTCTTCGACCCTGACGTCGGGAATCAGAACCGCGAATTGATCGCCCACGAGCCTGCCGAACAGTTTCGCATCCGCCGCCAGGCTTACGCAGCGCGCGGCAATCTGCTTGAGCAGACGGTCGCCGTTCTGTCGACCGATTGTGTCGTTGATCGTGTGAAAGCGCTCGATGTCGAACAGGACCAGCGCAAACCGAGCTTGCTCGCGCTTTGCGGCCGCGACGTATTGTCCGAGACGCTCGTGGAACAGATCGCGGTTGGGCAGTCCCGTAAGCGGGTCGTAAGAGGAAAGGTAGTCGAGCTTCTCCGCCTTGGCGATGTGTTCGAGCGCGAATCCGATGTCGCCCGCCAACTCGACCAGAAGTCGCATCTCGATTTCGTCGAAAAATCCGATCTCCGCCGCGTACAGGGCCAGCACGCCGACCGCTTCATCGGCCACGAGCAGAGGAAGGATGACCAGGGAGCGGAAGCCGTGCTCTAAAGCCTCGCTCTGCACCGACACCCGCGGGTCGTGCGTCATGTCCTCGACGATCATCGCTCTTCGTTCGCGCACGGCTTGTCCGGCGAGACCATGCCGTCCCGATTTGGCTCCGTCCAGCCCGAGCGGCATCAACTGCAAATAGTCTTCGCCGGTGCCGTTCCACGCAACCGGCTTCAACTGCATCGCCTCCTTGTCGACAACGCCCAGCCACGCCAACTGGAACTCTCCCACTTCCACCGCAATGCGGCAGGTTTCACTGAAGAGTTCTTCCCGGTTTCTGACTCGAACGATGAGCGTGTTGATACCGCTCAAGACCGCGTAGACGCGGTTCAGGCGCTGTATGCTGATCTCCGCCCGCTTTTGCTCGGTGACGTCCTGGAGCGTGCTGAACCAACGGCCCTTTCCGTCGGGACCGATCGCTCCCGGGATCGGCTCGACCCCCTGGCGTATGTGTATCCAGGCGCCGTCGCCTCGCTTGAGCCGGTATTCGACATCGGTGCGTTTGCCCGTGACCCCGGCTTCGAGGGCTTTGGCTCGAAATAACTCGCGATCGTCGGGGTGCAGAATGTCCAGCCACGTGCGTGTGGTTTCGGGCATGCGGGCAGCGTCGACGCCAAGGAGCGGCGGCAGCGTCTCCGACCAGCTTTCGAACGAACCGTCCGGCCGCGTGATCACGTGAGCGAGCTTCGCCATGCGCTCCGCATGACGGAGTCCCTCCTCACGCTCCTGCAGCGCGCTCATCAGCTGCGCACGGCTCTCCTCGGCGAGTACGCGTTCAGTGACGTCGACCGGACACACGAAACGTGCACGCCTTCCCCTGTAGACCATCTCGTGGGAAAGGATTTCGACGCGAATCGTCGTTCCATCTTTCTTGCGGTGGCGCCAGATGCCCGAGTTGAAAGTCTGCGAGGCCGTCGTTCGCACAGAAACGTCTACGAGCGGGATATCGTCGGCCGGCCGTATGTCACGAATGGTCAAGGCAAGAAATTCTTCGCGCGTGTAGCCGTACTTCTGGCATGCGACCTCGTTCACGTCCAGAAAGTGAAGCGTTTCGAGGTCGTAGAGCCAAAGAGGCAGCGGATTGTTTTCAAACATCAGCCGGAACGTCGCGTCGCTTTCCGGACGCTTCCTGGAAGCGCGCTTATGCCGCGCCGTCGTACCGTTGGTGATGGAGAGGACGGCCTTCACGCGGCCCTCAGGACAAGCAGCGCTGAGCAGCCTGATTCTGCGGGCCGACGCAGTCGAGGGCCCCAGACCCGTCCATACCGCGCGTCGGCGGCACGGCCGCCGAACACTGGCACCCCCTTCCGAACGCGTCGGCCGGTCCTGATGGCTGTTCCTCGGTTGCTTCTTTTAGGTAGGCGCTGTCATCGGCCACAGGCTACCCATGACGCAGGGCGTCACCCTATGACCTATGGCGACAGGAGTTTGCCTCTTGCCGACATCGAGCGCTTCTTGTACAGGTCACAGCAATAGCCGTGCCGTGTACTGCTCAACCCTGTAACAGACTAGAGCAGCGGGCCCGCCTCGCTACCCATCATCGCCTTGCGCACCAGCGGTATCGGCGGCGATCCGTGCGCGAGAAGCTCGTCATGGAACGCCTGCCACGCATTGCGTCCTCCTCGCGTCGCGGTCCAGTCCTCGCGCAGTCTCATGATCATCAGCTTGCCCAGCGTGTAGCTGCCGTATGCGGGATCGAATGTCCCGCGGGCGGCTTGTTGCCGAGCCCCGGCCGCGCCCTGGAACGCTTTTTCGCGAAACATGGCTTCGGATCCCGCGACCGTCATCGCGCCGGTGTGCAGTCCGAGCGCGGACAGATATCGCACGTCGCGAAGCAAGGCGTTGAGCAGTTGCCCGATGTGGACTTCGGCGCTGCCGTCGCCCAGACCTGCTTCCCACATCATCTCTTCCGCGTAATGCGCCCAGCCTTCGTTGAAGGCATAGCTGGAAAAAAGTTGCCCCACCTTGGAAGACGACCGATTCGAATGCAGGAATTGCAGAAAGTGACCGGGCCATACTTCGTGCGCCGAAATGAACAGGAGCTCCGCCCTCGCCGGGATGTATGCAACTTGCTCGGCCTGCGTCCATTTCGGATCGGGTGGCGAGATGAAGTAGACCGAGTGCAAATTCTTTTCGTACGGCCCCGGGATGTTGATATAAGCGGGATTCCAGCGCCTGTAGGGCGGGGCTTCCGCGACCTTCGCCTGTTCAGGCCCCGGAATCGTGACGAGCTTGCGTTCTGCTACGAACGCTCTTAACCCGCCGAGTTGCTCTTGTGCTGCTTCGACCGGTGTTCCCGCAGCTTTGAGCTTCTGCACCTTGTCGACGCAGGCCGCAATGGTCTCACCCGGTGCGAACTTGCCGCAGGCGTCTCGCAGGGCGCTGAGATTTCGATCCATGTCGCGCTCGCCGATCTCCTTGAGCTGCGCCAGCGGCACATTCACGCGCTCGGTCCTTTGGAGCATCTCGGCAAACTTTTGCGGACCGAGCGCGAAGCTGTCGGTGGCGCCCGCTTCCTGCTGCGTAAACCATGCGTCCAGCTCCTTCATCGCCTTGATCGCGCCGGCGTTTGCGGCGCGGAAGGTTTCTTGCAACGACGCGTCTTTTACCTGGGCAAAGACAGACGGAACGTCGTTTTCGTAATAGCTCGCCAGACCTCCAAACATGATGTGACCGAGTTGCACATAGCTCCGAGGCAGGGGAGTGCGGAGGTTCTGACGGATCTGCACGGTGGCAGCAGGAATCGCCTTCGCGTAAAGCGTATAGGCACGTATTCGCTGCTCGAGCGGCGCATATTCGCGCGCGACGTATACGTTCGGATCAAGCGCCCCTCCGTAGAACCCCGGAGATACGAAGGGCCACTGCGCCGATTCCAGCCAGAAGAGATCCCGATCGATGACCGCTTGTAGATAGAGGCGCTCGAACCGTTGCCTGTCGTCGAGCGAGCCATCCGCGAAGCTCGCCGAGCGATCCCGCTCCGAATGAAGCCGCTCGATGTCCTTCCGGATTCCGTCTGCGCTCAGATCGGCGAGCTTGCCGTCGAATTCATGGCGGCCGGCCCATACAGCGTGATGCGGGCGAGCGGCGAAGTCCGACTGGATAAACTCGCTGACGTAGGCATCCCAGCCCGGTGAAGGCGCGGCGTTGGACGCTGCCGGCGCTGGAAGCTGCTGGCAGCCCAAAACGAACAGGACAAACGCCCCAGCAAGAACGCTTCCGAGCGGCGACAGAACGCGACCTCGTGTTTTCATCGCGCACTCCGGTTGAGCATTGCGCCCCGAGAGCCTCGGTAGGCGCTTAGGACTCAAGGACGCAAGGCCGGGTTTCCGCGCGGTAGCATCTGCAGCGCAATCGGCCATGCGGGCGTTTACTATGACAGCTTTCCTGAGAGTCGGACAGGACCGCGGCGGCATGTGGATTCCGGCGCCGAGGCGGGCGCGCACGCGGTGACGACGGGCCTGCAAATAGCTGGAGCCCTCGCGCGGCGATTCAGTCGACCCGTGCGCTTGCCGACCGTGGGACTACCGGCACCGCCGCGCGCACGCGCGTGCCGCGGCCGCCTTCGCAGTTGACGATGCTGAGCACGCCGCCAAACTTCAGCAGGCGCTCTCGCATGCCAAGGATGCCGTGCGAGGTCGGCGCTTGGCTTCGTGTTTGCGGAATGCCGACCCCGTCATCTTCGATGCAAATCGTGACGCAGTCGTCCGAGGCGGCCGCCGTGACCCGAACTTGACGGGCGTCGGCGTATTTCGCGACGTTGGTGAGCGATTCCTGCGTAATTCGGAAAAGCGCCAATGCCACATCTGCCGAAAGCGAGGGCAGATCCGGAGCGACGTCGATCATGGCATCGATGCCGGTGTTCTTGCTCCAGTCCTCCACATAATGCGCCAGCGCCACACCGAGGCCGAAGCTGTCCAGGAGCACCGGCCGCAAACTTCCCACCAGCCGGCGCTGGCTGCTCACCATGTTTCGCACCAGCTCGATCAGCTCCTGCTGTTCGGGAACCAGTTCGGGAGACGTGCTCGCCAGTCGCTCGCGAAAACGGCTCAATCGCATCGACAGCACGGTCAACAGCGATCCCATTTCATCGTGCAGCTCGGCCGCCAGCTTTGCTCGCTCGTCCTCGGCGACCTGCATAAGATGGTGCGACAGCTCGGTGAGCTCGACGGTCCGCTCGATCACCTTGTGGGCGAGCCTGTCGTGCGATTCGCGCAGGGTCTCTTCTGCGCGCTTGCGTGCGCTGATGTCGACCAGCACATTCACCGCGCCCAGCAGCTTTCCCGACTCATCGAGAAACGGGTTGGCATGTGCCAGCGCGGTCACGCGCTCGCCATCGGGGCGCTCGATGATGATTTCTTGACCGTTGTAGTCCCTGCGTCCTTCCAGCGCCAGCGCCATCCAGCACTCCCGATGCTCGATAGGACGGCCGTCGGCGGAAAACAGCTTGAATGAGCCGCAAAAGCGGTCGTCGGGGTGGTTGAGCCGCGGTGTGCGGCCCCACAGCTCTGCCGCTTGAGAGTTGAAATACGTGATCAGGCCGTCGGGGTCACAGGTGTACGCACCGGCGGGAAGCTTTTCGAGCAAGCGGCGAAACTGGAACTCACTCGCCCCCTCGCGGAGCACTGTGTGCAATCCGTGGCGGATGGTGTCGACCGCTGATTCGCCTGGCATGGTTGCTAGATCGTAGGCTGTGGTAGTTCAGCCGGATATTCGAGCGGCCACGGTGCTCGAGCCCGACAATCCATCATACCGCCGCGAGTAAGCGGCGACGCCGCTGAATGTATCGGACTCAGTCTGATTTCAATGTAGGAATGCCGTCTTGATCGCGTCCGAGGGAGGGAACCGCGACGGTTGCCCGGGACTCGCCACTCGGCCTATAATTTGCGCTCGCGGGCAACCTTTCGCGAATCGCTTATTTGAGTGCCGGGTCGTTAGCTCAGCTGGTAGAGCAGCGGACTCTTAATCCGTTGGTCGCAGGTTCGATCCCTGCACGGCCTACCACCTTTATGCGGTTCCCTCTGATAGCGCACGCTAACGTGCCCTGCTTGGGGCTACGCCTGGGTCATTCCATTCGGCGAAAGCGCCGGAGTAGATTTACCCGTCCAATCACCGCGCTTTTGGGTTCATCACAGGGGGTCGGGACGTTCGGCAACTCCTAATCCAAGATATAAGAACCGATCACGAAGCGTGACCTCCCGCGGCGCGCTGATTGCGCGCAGCTGTGTCGCTGGAAAAAACAGTAGAAAAGCGGGATATCGGGCTGGCGGCCGGGTCAAATCGCATCGGGTCTACGCAGTCATTAGTACTGTAAACATAGGCGTCGATAAATTCCCCGGCCGCGCCGGCCTGCGTAGTGCCGCGCGCTTTTAGGTCAGTCGAAATACTCGCCGTCGAGCGCAAAGGTGTGTGATCGCGCCCGGTTAAGGAATGTGATAGCACCAATCCACATGACGCGGCGGTCAAGCTTTCGCTGCCATGCCTTCGGCAAAACAAAGTATCCGCTGTAGCTAAAGTCTCAGAACACATTAGGCCCTCCCAAGATCAGTCGAGCGGCGATAGCGATGGACGCCTGACTTCGTTGGATCCGCGGCGCGCTTCCGACTCCGGCCACCACCGCGTGCGAACCCATGCCACTATCGCAGCATGATTAGAGAGCGGTTCGCGATACGGGCCGTAGCTGGACTGTCACACCCAGCCGACCAAGTACTGCATTGCGTCGCGAGCCTCGCCGGTGAGACGGAGCGCCCGGCGCCAGCCAATTTGAGGTTGCCCTTCTAACTTTCATGCTTTCGCCCCATACTGAAAACGCCGCCTCGTGGGTGACCCATCGTGCACACCCAACGAGAGTCTCAATGCGATAAGGCACATCGATCTTGGCGCCAGCTTGCCTGCCCTGGTTTGTATCTCGTCCGATGAGAAGATCGAGAAAGACGGAATTCGCCCCAAAGCGGATTGGAGACCTCGATTGCTCGTGTCTTTTCCGAAATCAATCGTCTCTTGGGCACCTGCCATCGCTCGGTGCGAAGCGTTAAGAGCTCAATGACCGCTGTCTCCGTATGCATCCCGACCTACAATGGGTCGGACTTTCTCGCGTCTAGCCTGGACAGTGCGCTTGCGCAAAGCTTCGAGGACGTGGAATTGATCATTTGCGATGACTGCTCAACCGACGACACCACGACTATCGCAGAGCAATATGCAAAGAGGGACTCGAGGGTGCGTCTCTATCGCAATCCGGTCAACCTTGGCCTCGTTGAAAATTGGAACCATACTATCGCCAAGGCTTCAGGCGAATGGATAAAGCTTCTCTTCCAGGATGACATCCTCTATCCGGATTGCATATCCGAGTTGTTTCGGACTGCGCGCCAAACACGCGGCCTGCTCATCGCGAGTTTTCGCGATTTTATCTACGAAAGGAAATTGGGCAGCGAAGGCGACACGTTCTACGATTGGCACGCCAAGCGGATCGCCAACCTCTACCCGCGCTCGAAATTGACCGCTGAGGAGATCGCGACGCTCGCCTGCGAAAACATTGGCCTAAATTTGGTCGGCGAGCCTCCTGCGACGCTGATTCACCGCTCTGTGTTCGACAGAGTAGGGTATTTTAATTCATCTCTCGCGCAACGCTCCGACACCGAATTTTGGATACGATCGGGAATTCGGTTTGGTGTCGAAATGGTCAGGCATCCGTTGGTTGCATTTCGAGTTCACGCAGCATCAGCATCAGCGATAAATAAGACGACCCGGGATTACGCGGATCGTTGGCTGGATCCGCTGATCATCCTGCATCAATATCTCTTTGATCCGATTTACGCGCCGCTCCGAAAAGTGGCGAAGTCAAATGGAAGTTGGCCGCAACTCCGCCGGCAATTCTGGGACAAGGCGCACGATGCGAAGCGTCTGGCGTGGGACGCTCGCGCCGCCGAAGACGTGAGACCCTGGCAGGAGTGGAAGCGGACTGTCGAAGTGTATTCTAGGCTAGAGCGGATTCCCTTCCAATGGCAGTTAAGCCGAAAATATAGAAGGGCAATGAGGCGTCTGGGTCACGCGCTCGGCACTAGGCGCGAAGAGCGGGAGCCCGGCGATCGAAGTGACCAAGCCTAGAGTACTTGTATCGATTCTCAATTGGAACGGGGGCGACGGTATCCTCGCCTGTCTCGAATCTTTATCCAAATCGGAGTTTCGGTCATTCGTCGTGGTCGTGATCGACAATGGGTCCGTGGACGGCTCCGTGGATCGTATTCGCCAGGCATTTCCGTGGGTATCGTTGATTCAGAACACCGAGAATCTGGGATTCTGCAAGGGACACAACCAGGGATTGCGTCTGGCGACTGAGCAGGGATTCGACTGCGTCTGGGTTCTTAACGATGATACGTTGATCGACGCCGGTGCTCTCGGCGAATTGGTGGCCGAGTTGGATGCGAACCCGACGATTGCGATGGTTTCCCCCGTTATTGTTGACGGCAAAGAAAGTGGCGGCACCCAATACTGCGGAACCTCTATCGATTGGGACACGATGTCCTTCCGGAACTGGGAAACCGTGGATCTGGCGGTCGAGGCTCAAGCCGCGGAGCCCGATAGGATTTGCCTTTGGGGCACGGCACTGCTCGTCCGAGTCTCCGCTCTGAAAAAGATAGGACAGCTCGACGAACTCTTTTTCGCCTACTATGAAGACTACGACTTGTCGCTTCGAGCTATACGGAGCGGTTTCCAAAACAGGGTCGTGGCCACGGCCCGCATATTTCATTTTGGGCAAAACGATTCGAGCCAGCGACCCGCATATTACGTCTACTTCAACACACGGAACCGAGCCTTGCTGTGGAACAAGCATCTTCCGCTGTCGAAACGCCCGAGATTCTGGCGAGAATACATCGCAAGCTCGCTAATGCGGGCGGGCGGTTTTGAAGAGATCGGCGAGACCGCCAAGATGAATGCAACTCTGCTGGCCATCTGGGACGCAATCAGAGGACAAGGCGGCGGCTTTGATCAAAGCAGAACAGTGTCGCCCAGGCTGGCTTTCCTATGTACCGCTCATCCGTACCTTCTAGCCGACATCCTGCGCGGCAAGTTTAGTTCAATCGTACGTAGAATTCGCAAGAACAGGGCAGCTCGTTAGTCCGCGATCTCAAGACGTGGTGATGTGAAGCACGTGACTGACAGCTCTTTCTCACGACCGATGGCGAGTTGGACTATCTCTGTGTGCGGTCGTCGAGGGTAATTTCTTGGCCGCGACTACCGAGGAAGCGCCAGCCGGCGGTCCTGTCAACTTGCCGTCGAGACTCGCAAGGAAGCGCGCGTCAACGACGGTGCCCAAAAGCGGACATTGTGGACTGCAATCTTCGATTTGATCAGCGAGGCCGTCCGATTGCTGACCAGCGTCAGCCTCCGGGCGCGAGGTCGTGGGAAGCGCGAGTAAGTTTGCCCTCGACATGCGCTGAACTAAAACTTATGATAATCAACCAGTAGCATCGCCAGGTCGCCAATTGATGATATCCGTCACCGTTCCCGTTTTCAACGAAGACGAAAGTATCGTTGCGCTGTATGAACGCGTGTCGATTGTTTTCAAGAGCCTGGGCACACCATGGGAGCTCATATTCGTCAATGACGGCAGCACCGACGGGACCGCTGCCTTGCTCGACAAGGTGGCCGCCGCCGATCCGAACGTCAAGGTGATCCACCTGCGCCGCAATTTCGGACAGACCGCCGCGATGATGGCAGGCTTCGATTTCGCGCGCGGCGACATCATCATTCCGATGGACGGCGACCTGCAGAATGACCCCATGGATATCCCCCGCCTTCTGGCCAAACTGGACGAAGGCTACGACGTGGTCTCAGGTTGGCGAAAGGGGCGCAAGGACGCGAAGCTGACGCGCAACTTTCCGAGCTGGCTGGCCAACCGCCTGATTTCGACCATCTCGGGCGTCCATCTTCACGACTATGGCTGTTCCCTGAAGGCTTACCGCAAGAGCGTGATAAAGGACATCAAGCTTTACGGGGAGATGCACCGTTTCATTCCAATCTATGCATCCTGGCAGGGTGCTCGCGTCGCCGAGATCCCCGTCACGCATCATTCGCGGCAGTTCGGCAAGTCGAAATACGGCCTCGAGCGAACCATAAAGGTCGGCCTCGACCTCATCGTCGTCAAGTTTCTGGCGACGTTTGCAGAGAAGCCAATGTACATCTTCGGAGGCGTCGGGCTGATGAGCCTGCTGGTGTCACTGGCCTCCGGCATCTGGGCCCTGTACCTGAAGTTCGGTCACCAAGTCTCTTTCGTACAGACGCCGCTGCCCCTCCTGTTCGTGCTGACCGCCATCACCGGCGTTATGTGCATTTTGATGGGCCTGCTTGCCGAGCTGCTCACCCGCACCTACCACGAGTCGCAGGACAAGCCGATCTACGTGGTCGGAGGGGTGCGCAACCTTGACGAGGCGCCCGTCGTTGCGCTGCCTGTTTCCGCGCGTCGAACACAACCACTGTAGCTCTGTTCTTCACCGATTCGCGAAGTTGAGGAATCGTGGGAGACGGCTCGCAGGCCGGCCTGGCCTCCCGCGGCGGCCGCGACATGCGTTGCCCAACCTGGATCGCGTCCAAGCATGAGTTTCGCGCCCGCCGTCAGGGAGACTGCCGACAATTCCCAAAGCAATCCACACTGGAACTGGGCTGCTTCGCTTCTGCTCTACGCGACCTTTGCAGCAATTGTTTTCATCGTTCAGGGCAGCCGGCCCCAGTTGGGTCCCGACCACGTTACGTACTTCCAACTCGCCGACTCGATCATCGACGCGCGACCCGACGGCGATTACTGGCGCGAATCCAATTCGGTCCGGTTCTTCGGTGTCCTCCTTGCATACCTTCATGCGTGGACCGGATCACACGTCTTGTCGGCGAAGATCGTGCTCGCAGTAACCACCGTCCTCTATCTGCTGTCGGCAGAACTCCTGTTCGGCCTGTTCACCAGCGCTCGCTGGCAGGCTGTCTTGTTCGCGATCCTCTCCGGGTTCGCGGTGTCGTTCGGGATCTCATCATGGGGTGTGACTGACTCCACCGCGCTGCTTCCGCGAACCCTGGTCCTACCGATCGTCATGGTGTCGATTTGGTTCTGGCTCCGATTTCACGATCGACCCGTCAAGTACCTCGTGTTCTCGCTTCTCATGATCGGTTCCTTGATCCATCTCAGCACCTTCTACGTTGCCGGAATATTGGCGCTGCTGGAGGTCTGGGATTTCGTTGTGATCAGGAAACGCCGAATCGATAGACGCGTTCCGGCGTTTGTCGGCGGTCTCGTGCTGGCTGCCGGACTCCTTTTCGTGTTCGAATCGCTCGGCATCTCGGTTGGGGTTTTCTACGGATTGATCCCGAAGTTTTTCTCGGAAACGCGGTTCGCAGCTCGGAGTTACCAGACGATTGAGCAAAGCGTCGCCGCGACCGCCCAGGACGCGTGGGCGATGGAGCTCGGTCTTCGCCCCTGGCGTAACATGCCTCTGGGAATGGCGAATGTTGCCAATCTGCTCTCATCCAGTGCGGTGGTATTGCTGCTTGCCTTTTATGGCGTGGTCAGGGCGCATGCGGCTGGATTCAAGCCGGCCGACCGCTTCATGGCTGCCATGCTGATAGCGGTTCCCGTCTTCGCGTTTGTTCCGCAGACGGTGCTGTGGGCGCTGCGTTCGTTCACCCGGATTTACCCGGCAACCATTGAAGAGGTGAGGGCGATCGGTTTTATCATGATTCCCGCCCTCTATTTTGTTCTGCGACTGTTCCAGTTGATCCTCGCAGAAGGAGGGCGCTATCGCCGTCTGGAGGCAGCGGCTGTCCTTGTCGCGACGATTGCATTGCCACTGACGATGAAGGCCCTGCCCAACAGTGCTCGCGAGGGAATTCTTTCCCTGATGACCACGTTGCACGTTGTCGATCCCTCCAGTGCGTCGAGCGTCATCAACGCGCGCTCGGCGCTGGGCATCACCTACTCCACGCCATTTTACTATTCGACTGAAGGCGTCATCCGGTGGATTCGTGACAACACGGCTCCAGGTGCCCGAATTCTCACCGATCGTGATGAGCTGATCCTGCTGCGAGATCGAGAAATCGTCGGGCCCAGACAGGTGGCCGCAGTTCCCCGAAAGTTTGGGGTAGAGCTTCCAGCGATGACGCAGATGGTATTCCGGACAATGGAAGCCATGCGGTCGCGCGATACTCAGAGCGTGGAACGCCTGGCGGAATCCTACGGTGCCGATTTCTTCGTCGTGGGATGGCAGGTCGAGAACGCGCTCTACCACGACAATTATTTCTCGGTCGTCCGGGTTCGAAAGCATCCTGATGATTGAGCGGATGAATGCGCCCCGGTATTTTGGATTCGGGCCGTGGAAAGCGCGGTCAGGATTGCGCGCAAAACGCGCATCAATTCCGCGCGCGGGATCAGTTCTGATCCCGATATAGCCTTGGCTCTCTCGAACGATGCCTTGACTGTACGTGCCGGGGGGGGCAGCCATTCCCGGTGGATGTTATCGATCGTGCTTTACGTCGGGTTCGCTGCGGCGGTATTCCTGATTCACGGGCCCCGACCGTTGCTGAGCCCGGACCATCTGTCCTATATCCAGTTGGCCGACTCGATCATGGCGTCGTGCACCTCCGGCGACTACTGGCGCGAAACCAATTCCAACCGCAGCTTCGGGGTGCTGCTCTCCTATCTGTATCCCTGGACTGGATCGCATATCCTCTCGATGAAGATCGTTCTTGCGGTATTCACGGTCCTCTACCTGCTTTCAGCTGAGCTCTTTTTCGGATTGTTTTCGAGGACGCACTGGCAGGCCGTCCTGTTCGCGCTCGTGTCCTGCTTCGCAGTGTCCTTCGGCGTGTCGTCATGGGGCATCACTGATTCGACTGCGCTTCTGCCGCGAACCCTTGTGGCCCCGATCATCATGATTTCCATGTGGATCTGGATTCGCTACTACGACCGGCCGCTGAAGTACCTTGTATTCCCACTCCTGATCCTGGGCTCCCTATTGCATTTGAGCACGTTCTATCTGGCGGGAGTCCTCGCAATTCTCGACGTCTGGGATTTCGTGGCGCTGCGCAGAATGCGGGTCGATCGACGCGCTTTTGCATTTGTGGGCGCCTTGGCGCTGGCCGCGATCCTTCAATTTGGACTCGAGTCTTTCGCCATCTCAAGCCAGATCATCGGTATCCAGGTTCCTTACTTGTTTCGCTCCGTCGGCATCGACATTCCGAACGCCGATGCGAGAGACGCATCGACGTGTTTTGAGGACGTGGCGCAAGGCTCGTCGGCGGGTCCTGGCCATGCGGCCAGCGAGACTGCGGCCGCGCCGCTCGGCCAGGCTCGCGAGTCGAAGTCCCGGAATGGGATGGCCGGCGCACGGGCGGCGCCCGGTTTGGCGGAAGGCGGCCGACCGCCGGAGGCCTTGACTCAGGAAACGCCTATTACAGCGGTCGCGGCGCCGGATCCCGCGGGGAGGACTCTGGTAGTGAAAAGCGCAAAGGAGGCATGGGCCGTCGAGCTCGGCTTGCGCCCTTGGCGGAACATGCCGCTTCCAATGGTCAATGTGGTCAACACCGTGGCGTCCTCGGTGCTGATCCTCATGCTCGCCATCGCAGGTCTGATTAGGGAAGCCCGAGCCGGATTTTCGCGCGTCGACAGGTTCATGGCGGCAATGCTCGTCGTCGTGCCGCTCTTTGCTTTGTTGCCTCAAACCGTTCTCTGGGGGCTGCGCTCGGTCACGTCAATCTATCCAGCGACGATCGAGGAGGTGAGGGCGATCAATCTGATCATGATTCCGGCCCTCTACTTCGTGATGAGGTTGTTCATGCGAGTACTCAAAGCAGACGGGCCGCACCGGCGTTTGAGAGGGATGGCCATCATCTTTGCCGTCGTTGCGTTGCCGTTGTTCATGAAAGCAATTCCGCTGTGGGCACGCGAGAGGGTCTTGACGGCGATGACAGACTTGCGAATCGTCGATCAGAGCCGACCCTCGAGCATCGTCAACGCGCGCTCGGCGCTTGGCCTTTCCACAGGCAATTCCTTGTACTACTCGACGCAGCGAGTCAGGGAGTGGTTACAGGCCAACACTCCTTCGCAGGCGCGCATACTGACGGACCGCGACGACATGATTCTCCTTCGCGACAGGGTTGTGGTGGGGCCCAGGCAAACTGTCGTGAAGGCGTTCGATGCAACGCTGGAGCGGACGCAGTTCTTCCTTCAGCTGACGCGTGCGATAGAAGCCAAAGATACGGCCCGGCTCAGGGAATTGGCGAGAGCCAGCAGCGCCGATTTCGTCGTCGTGCCTTGGCGCGCAGAGGGGGCCTTGTATGTCGACGATGACTTTTCTGTCCTGTCTGCGAAATGAATAGAAGCGACAGGGCGACGGGCTTGCGTTTCGGAGCTGTGCTGCACATCGTCGATTCCCTCGCCTTCGGCGGAGCACAATCCATCCTGAAGGATTACTTCGAATGCCACGCGGACGACAAGTCGCTGCACCTCTATGCGCTGCGAGTCGCCCCGAGGCAGGTGAATATTTCCCACCCCAACGTCCACATCAATCCGTCATCCGCGAGGATGTCCATGGCACCCTTGCGGGCATTGCGCCAGATGCTTGCGCGGGAGCGAATCGGCGTCCTGCATTGTCACTTGTTCAGATCGCAGGTATTCGGTTACATGTTGAAGGCGCTTTTCTTTCCGCAAATCGCCCTTGTTTTCCACGAGCACGGCAGGGTGGTTGGACGTGAGGGTGAATCGGCGTTGGAGGCGCTGATGTTCCGCGTCTTTCTTCGCCTCGCATGGCGGCGGGTGGACTGGTTCATCTGCATCAGCGACTACACCCGATCGAGGCTTTTGCAGGTTGTCGATGGGGCGCGTTGTCGCGTTTCCGTCGTGGCAAATCCCATACCGGTGTACCCGCTGGGCGCCGACGCGCAGGACCCCATGGACATTCGGCGATCCTTCGCAGTGCCCGACGGCGCCTATGTCGTCGGCTTTGCTTCCCGGTTGGTCGAAAGAAAAGGATGGCGCGATTTTCTGGACGCGGTGAAGGCGCTTTCCGCTCGCCTCCCGGTGTTCTTCCTTCTTGCCGGTGATGGAGAAGACCGTGACAAGGTTGGACGGTATATTCACCATCTTGGTCTCGAAAACAACGGGCGGATGCTTGGTCACATCGATAGAATGGCACGGTTCTACAGGGCTTTGGACTGCTTTGTCATGCCTTCCCATTGGGAACCGCACGGGCTTGCTCATCTCGAGGCGCAGAGGTTCGGCGTGCCGGTAGTCGTGTCGAGCGTTCCAGGACTCAGCGCGACGGTTCACGACGAGGTGGACACCCTGCTTTTCGAAGCCGCCGATGCGCAGGCGCTGGCGGCGTGCATATATCGGATCGCCAACGATTCGACCCTTCGCGACCGGCTAGCGAAAGGGGGACATGCTAACGCGGCGCAATTCACCATGGATGCATTTTCATCGAAGCTGGAAAAGATCTATTCGAGGTTTCGGCCCGACGCGGCATCTGGAAAGCAGACCGGCTCCTAGTCCGATAGAGGGATCTAATTCAGGGACTTTGCCTTGGCGTATTTTGACCATTTTGCGGGAGGAAAGAGCACGGGAATAGGCGATTGGCTGACGGCCCGCGCGATCGATCTTCAGTTCGCGTTCCTGTCGCGGCACCTTCCCCATGGACGCAGTGTCGATATTCTTGAAATCGGTCCCGGTCACGGCGAGTTCGCAGCGCGAATAATGTCAGCGGGCTTGGGGAACTATGACGTGGTAGAGCCCAACGCGACGCTCAGGGCGAAGCTCAATGCCCTCGGAGTCAGGCAAGCCAAGTCGTACCTGATTCCGGACTTGGAAGAAGCGGATGAGTCCTACGACGTTATCATCATGTGCGACGTGTTCGAGCACTTGAACGACTCACGCGAAGCGCACCGGTTTGTCTCCGAGGCGAAGCGAGTGCTGCGTAAGGGAGGAATCCTGTTCATCCTGAGCCCCGATGTCATGGACTGGAAGGAGGATTTCTACAACTGCGATTTCTCGCACTCGAATCCGACGACGGTTCGGCGAACGCACCAGATGTTCATGAACGAGCAACTCACTACAGCCGGCTTCGAGTACGCGTATTCAGGTTTCCGGGGCGCTATCGGGTATGGATTGAGTCGCATAGTGAAAATTCTCACGTCTCGCGCTCGAAGCGAAGACCTGGACTATAAGCTCTACAAATTGCGACTCACCTTTCTCCGGCGCTTCATGATTGTCGGGAGGAAGGATGCCTGATGATCCGGATCCCGCATCGCTGCCGGCAGAGCAGTCGATAGTGCGCTCAATCTGAAGGGGAAGTGCGTGTGCGGGATTGCAGGATTTGCAGGAGAGGGTGACGTCGCCATTCTGAGGCGCATGAATGACGCCATCACGCATCGTGGCCCCGACGCCGAAGGCGTTTGGGTCGACGAGGCGGCACGCGTGTTTCTGGGTCACCGCCGTCTGTCGATTGTGGATATACACGGCGGCGAGCAGCCGATGTGGACAGCGGACAAGATGCTGGCCGTGGTGTTCAACGGCGAGATATACAACCATCTCGAGGTGCGTGCCGAGCTCATCGGTCTCGGCCATCAGTTCCAGACTGACCATTCCGATACCGAAGTTCTGCTGCATGCCTATCGCGCCTGGGGCCCGGCGTTTGTCGACAGGCTCAATGGCATGTGGGCGTTCGTCATACTTGATCGTGCGCGGCGCCGCCTGTTCTGCAGCCGCGACCGCTTCGGCAAGAAGCCGTTCTACTACCTGCTCACAAACGGAACCTTTGCATTCGCGTCGGAACTCAGCGCTTTGCGCAGGCATCCGTTAACGTCCGAGCGGCTGTCGACTCGCAGCCTGAAAAAATACTTTGCCTATGGGTACATTCCGGCGCCCGCAACCATCCTCGAAAGCGTATATCGGCTGCCCGCAGGGCATTCGTTGAGCTTTGACCTCGAGACCCGCGCCCTCCGCGTCGAAAAGTATTGGGATTTCGTTATCGAACCCTTCGACACAGTACCCGCGAACCCGGAGGCCGAGTGGGGGGAGCGTCTCGTCGAATTGATCAGCGCATCGGTCAAGCGTCGCTTGATGTCGGACGTGCCTCTGGGTTTCTTCCTCAGCGGTGGCATCGATTCCTCGTCGGTTGCCGCGCTCGCGACCCGGCACATGGATCGCGGGCGGATGAAGACGTTCAGCATCGGATTCGAGGAGGCGACCTTCGACGAATCGCGATACGCTGAGCTGATGGCGTCGTCGCTGGGCACGCAGCACCACTCCGATGTCCTGTCGCTCGAGAAGGCGCGGGGACTCCTGCCAGAGATCATCAGCAGGCTCGACGAACCGATGGGAGACAGTTCGCTTCTTCCCACTTACCTTCTGTGCAAGCACACACGCTCGCTTGTCACGGTGGCTCTCGGGGGCGATGGCGCGGATGAACTCTTCGCCGGGTACGATCCGTTTCGCGCACTGGGCGCAGCTGAGGCCTATAGTAGGCTGACGCCGCGGCCCGTGCACGAGGCCGTCCGACTGGTGATGTCCCGGCTGCCTGTCTCCCACGTCAACATGAGTCTGGATTTTCGGATCAAGCGCACCCTTCGCGGGCTGAGCTACGACCGGCGTTTGTGGTGCCCCGTCTGGATGGGCCCTTTGGATCCTGCGGAACTCGCCGAGTTGTTCAACGAGCCAGTGGACATCGACGATCTCTACAGCGAAGCGATCGAGCAGTGGGATGCCTGCCGCCAGGAAAGCATGGTCGACAAGGTTCTCCAGTTCTACACGAAGCTCTACCTGCAGGACGACATCCTCACCAAAGTCGACCGCGCAAGCATGATGCATTCCCTCGAAGTGCGGGCTCCCTACCTCGACATCGAACTCGTCGATTTCGTCCGCAGAATTCCCCACGAGTACAAGCTTCGCAATGGCCAGACCAAGTACATTCTGAAGAAGGCGCTCGAGAATGTGCTGCCGCACGAGATTCTGTACCGTCCAAAGAAGGGCTTTGGCGTTCCGATAGGGCCTTGGTTTCGCAGGGGGGTGCTCGATTTGCCCGCCGAGGGCCAGTGGGGAGCGCTGAACCCGACCTTCGTCGAGCGCAAGCGCATGGACCACAAGGCTGGGCGCGCCGATGATCGCGCATTTCTCTGGAATGCCTGGCTGCTGCGGGAGTGGCAGGCCGGGCGCACTCCCGAAGCACGCGGCATCAACGAAGCGTGTGGAGTCCCATGAAGGCAGACCAACAAACGGCAGATGCATTTGCGTCTTCGTGGAACAACCTTCCTTCCGGCTCGATATACACGCATGACCAGGTTGTCGACTGGTTCCAGCCGCTCTCGGCGGACGACATTCGGGGGGAGCGCGTGCTCGAGATGGGCTGCGGGAACGGCAGCCTCATGGTCCACGTTCTTCGCTGGTCACCCAAATGGCTGGATGGTCTCGATCTCGGCGCGGCTGTCGTGTCCGCCGAGGCAAATCTGACGACCTCGGGCTACGCCAACTGGTCCCTGGTGCAGGATGACCTGACCAGCTTTACGAGCGAGGGTTATGACATCGTTTATAGCATTGGTGTGCTCCATCATCTCAAAGACCCCAAGCTCGGTTTTGAATCCGTCGTACGCAATACGCGCCCCGGGGGGAGGTTTCACTGCTGGGTGTACGGCAAAGAGGGAAATGCGGTCGTGATACGGCTCGTGGACCCGATAAGGCGGATTGCGGCGCGTCTACCTTGGTGGCTCACCAAGTACGGACTGGCAACACCGCTGGCGCTGCCGTTTTTCGTCTATGCCAAGCTCTTGGGCGCACTTCCCCGTTGGTCGGCGCTGCGCCGGTTGCCGCTGTACGAGTACAGCCTGTGGATCGCCAAGCGCGAGTTCGCCTTTTTCCGGCATGTCGCGTTCGATCAACTCGTGACTCCGCAAACGACCTATCTCGAGCGCGCCACCATCGCAGATTGGCTCAAGGGCAATCAACGAATTGTCCCGGAGAGCACATACGTCATCATGCGCAATGGCAACTCGTGGAAGTTCGGAGGGCGGACTCGTTGAAGATCCTGCTGGTGAACTACGAGTACCCACCCTTAGGAGGGGGTGCCGCCAACGGGACGATGTTCATCGGGAAAGTTCTGGCGGAATTGGGTCACGAACCTACGGTTCTGACCACCGCTTTCGGCAACCTTTCCCCGCGATCATTTGACGACGGTATCTGTGTTCAGCGCATTCGCGCGATCCGCAGGGCCGCCGATCGGTCGAATCAGATCGAGATGGCGAGTTTTGTCGTTGCCGCCCTCTGGAATGCACGGCGCGTCGCGCGCGAACGGCAAATCGAAGGCGTGATCACGTTCTTCACTATTCCCTGCGGCCCGGTTGGTTGGTTCCTGAAGCGGACCCTGGGATTGCCCTACGTCGTTTCCCTGCGGGGTGGAGATGTCCCCGGCCTCGTCCCCGGAATTGACCGGATGCACCGTCTGACGGCACCCCTGCGCCGAGCCGTTCTCCGCCAAGCCCGCGCGGTAGTTGCCAATTCCGCAAGCCTTGCGCGACTGTCGGAGCGCACCGACCCGTTTCCGGTTCGCATCATTCCCAACGGCGTGAATGCCGATTATTTCCAGCCTGCGTCCAACAGCGAGCGGAGCGACGGGCAGAGCTTTCGCATTCTCTTCGTGGGCAGGCTTCACGCGCAGAAGAACGTCGCCCTCCTGCTTGGGGCCCTAGCGGGAATGCGAAGCGAAGGGGCAAGGCAGGTGCATCTCGATGTGGTTGGTGACGGACCGGAACGCGTGGACTTGGAGCGTCGGGCCCGCCTGCTGGGTCTTTCCGATTGCGTTTCGTGGCACGGATGGCGCAGTAAGGAGGAGACGGCCGTACTCTACCGGCGTTCTCACTGCCTCGTGAATCCTTCGATATATGAAGGAATGCCGAACACGGTTCTGGAAGCAATGGCGAGCGGGCTTCCGGTGGTGGCGAGCGATGTGGGAGGCAACAATGAGCTGGTGATTCCAGGGGCCACCGGATTTTTGTTCCGTCTTTCCGAGCCGCATGCGCTGCAAGCGCATCTCAAGACGCTGAGGGACAACACGGAGCTTTGCCGTTCCTTAGGCGCGCGCGGGCGGGAAGTCGCGCTTGCGGGCTATTCCTGGACGAGCGTGGCCAGGCGATATGTCAGTCTGTTGTCGGGGCATGACGATGTCCAGGGCTGAGTTCCGCTGCCCGTGTATGCAGGTGTCCGGTAGCAATCTGACATGATCCTTCACGCGAGGTCGCAAGTCGTTGCTGGTTGGGAGAGTTGCCTTCCTGACGGCAACTGCTTCCTCAGAGACGAAGGTCATCGACCATGAAGCAGTTCGATTTTGGCCAGAACTGGTCCGACTTTTCGGCGAATGCGGCAACCGTCGAGCGTGTGGCCCAAGCGCGCGCCCACTTCTCCGAACTGCTGAGTGGGATCGATATCCAGGGAAAGAGCTTTCTGGATATCGGTTTCGGTCAGGGCTTCAGCCTCCTATCAGCGCGGGCCGGCGGGGCGGTAGCCGTCGGCTGCGATATCAACCCGAAGTGTGTTGAGATCATCGATCGGAATCGATTGTTGTTTCCCGGTGCCGCGCAGGACCCCATTGCACTTCACGTTGGATCGATTCTCGACGATGCGACGTTAAAAGTCCTGCGCTCAATGGATCCGAGTGGAGGACGCGGGTTCGACATCGTGCATTCCTGGGGCGTACTTCACCACACGGGCGATCTAAGACGGGCGCTTGCCAATGCGGGCTCGCTGGTACGCCCGGGAGGGTATTTCGTTATCGCGATCTACAATCGCCACTGGTCGAGCCTGCCATGGCTCGGGATCAAGGCGCTTTATGTGCATTCACCTCGATGGATCCAGCGACTTATGATCGGTGCCCTGTACCCCGTTATCTGGCTCGCAAAGCTGACGGTGACGGGCAACAATCCGAAGAACAAGGAGCGCGGCATGGATTTCTACTATGACGTTGTAGACTGGGTTGGAGGATATCCCTACGAATATGCGACCATCGGAGAAATGGAGGAAATGTGCCGTCCACTGGGACTCTCCCTGGTCCGAGCCATCTCTGCGATCGTGCCGACCGGATGCAATGAGTTTGTCTTTCGCAAGCGCAATGGTTGAAATTCGTTCCGACTGGGCCGGAGATGTCCGCCAGTGAACGGAAAGGGTGTTGCGCTAGTTGTCGCCAAGCTACTGCTGTCGGTCGGACTTCTCGGCCTGGTGCTCGCAAGAGTGGACCCGGCATCGATTTTTGATGTCCTTCGGAAGGCTGATCCGTGGCTCGTGGCAGTTTGGTATGCGCTGGTGCCGGTAAGCATGGCCCTGGCCGCATGGCGTTGGAGGATTCTGGCTCCAGGGATCTCGTATGGGACGGCACTCAAATACACGTGGATCGGTGTCTTCTTTGGCCACGTCCTTCCAGGATCGATCGCGGGTGACATCGCAAAGGGAGTGTCTCTTGCGCTAAAGGACAGCAGCGCCCGGTCGGGCCTGGCCGCGTCGATCGTTGCGGAAAAGGTGATCGGGCTGG
The DNA here is from genome assembly GCA_963745385.1 of uncultured beta proteobacterium. Lineage (GTDB taxonomy): Bacteria > Pseudomonadota > Gammaproteobacteria > Burkholderiales > Casimicrobiaceae > PALSA-1003. The sequence goes on along the minus strand of CAVUXI010000022.1, from coordinate 404,340 downwards.
CTGCGCTCGTTTTGTTTTTGGACCTCGCTTGCGTGGTCGTCTACTTGCGTTACGGAGACGACTATGCCCAGATTCGACACCTTGCGGTGGTAGCGTTGGTGCTTTCCCTTGTTGGCGTGCTGGCGAGCGTTGTCGCGGCCTTTTACGCGACTCGCGGTGACGGTGTCACGAAAGAAGGGGAGACGGGACTCGTTGTTCGAGCCATGCGCGGCATGTGGGCGGCCTCAAGATTCTACGGCAATCGGCCGGCGCTTCTCCTCAAGGCTTTCGCGATCAGCATGGCTATCCACGTCTTGAATATGGTCGCGATGTTCCTTAGCTTTCGCGCGCTTCGCGTCGATGCCGGCCTGCTTCTTGCCGCAATTGTCTACCCGGTGCTCTCGGTAATGCTTTTGATCCCGATCAGCATTTCCGGTATTGGTGTTCGTGATGCAACGCTCGCAGTGCTGTTCGGGCTGTTCGGCCTGCCCGCGGCTTCCGGTGTGGCGATATCCTGGCTCGCCCTGTTCGCTACAGTTCCGAATGTCACAATTGGCGGAGTAATCCAGCTTTGGGAAATGCATAGGAAGCAATGAGCATGAATGCCGGATCGGACACGAACCGCGCCGACGCGGCCACCGGTAGGTAAGGAGACGGAATGGCGGCAGCCTTCCCCAATAACCGCACGAGGGTAACTGCAGACGATCTCTCAACGTGGCCGGCCAACCTGCCAAGGGTCGTTGCCGTGATGATGCTCATTGCCTTCATGCTCGCATTTGCGATGGCGATGATGGGCGCCATCAACCAGATCCCCGGCAGGTGGGCCGGGCCGCCGGACGAGTACTTGCATCGCGCGGCTGCCGGTTACTACCTCGACCATTGGCTTCCGCCCAAGGTCGGCGATCCCGCGACGCTCAATTCGTACTCGCGCGACTACGGCTTGTCGTACGTGAATGACACCGACTTCGTCTATCTGTTCGCCGGAAAGTTCGCGGCGCTGCTCGCCCCTGTCGTGTCCAATCATGACCTCGGCTTCAGGCTTTTCAATGTGCTTCTTCTCGGCATCCTGGTGGCGTTCTGCGCCATGCGCCCGGCCGCCTTTCTCATCTTTTCACCGCTGCTCGTCTCGCCGCAGATCTGGTACATCTTCAGTTACTTCAACGGGGACGCATTTGCGCTTTTCCTGGCTGTCCTGATCGCGTACGAGATTGCCGAGCCCGGCAGCCTGTTCAACCGGCAGCTGGACAGCCCAGGTGTATGGCGGAATTTTGCCGGCGCTATCGCGCTCGGGCTGCTCGTCGGGCTGTTGGCCTTGTCGAAAAGGAACTACTTCACGTTCCTTGCGTTCATCCCCGTCGCCGCCGCGCTGTTCCGTCTCGGCAGGACGAGCGCACTTCTCCTCGCCGCCTTTGCGTTTGTCGCCGCAGGCGCGTTCCTCAAGTGGTATGAAATCCCGGGAGCGCAGGCGTGGCTGGCGGCGGGGGGAGCAGCGCTCGTGCTGCTGGCGATCCTCGCTAGGCCATCGACTCGCGGCGCGCGCGTGAATGCGCTCGTCAAGTATGCATGTGTCTGCGTAGTGGCGCTGGCGGTGATCGTGCCGCGAGTCTGGTGGGACGCCGCACAGCACGGTTCGCTCGAGCAGAAGCAGGCAGCGATAAACCAGGCCCAGGAGGAGTTTGCAGCGCCCAGCTACAAGCCATCGAGAGTTTATTCTGAAAAGCTTGACGCCTACTATGGGCTGGACCTTCGGGCCAAGGGATTGCCTTTGCGCGAACTCTTCACTCAGCCATGGAGCTGGCACACCAAGACCTTCGTTTCCGCCACCGGGAATTATGGGTGGCTCGAATACAGTGCCCCGGAGCCCTACTATTTGATCATGGGCACGGCTTATCTGACTCTTCTGGCCGTATATGTCCGCGCGGTGGTGAAATCCAGGGATGTTGCGGCAAGCCTGTGCTTCCTGTTCGTGGCGACCTTCGCCGCGCTCACCGTCGCGGTGGCGATTTACCACTCGTGGGTCAACGACTTTCAAGCACAGGGCCGATACCTGTTTCCAATCGTCGCTATGCTAGGAATCGGCCTCCAGTCCATTCGAGACAAGATGGACCCGCGAGTGATCACAGGCGTTGTCGCCGGTTGTTTCGCGTTGTCGGTCTGGTCGTTCGTCATCATCGGGCTCCGACAAATTCCGAGGAGCTTTTGAGGGCAGTGTCGAGTTCAGACAGAGTGCCGCGGCAGCTGATTGGAATGACGTGTGAGTTTGATCAATACCGTTTCGAACCTTGTCGCGTGAGACTATTGGGATAAACTCTACTCAGGAGAGTAGTCGAGGCGTGCTTCGTTCAGCGGCTTCAGAGCCAATCAATCGATCGACCTGAGAGATCAAACGCCAGTCTCTTGCCGCGTCAAGTCACTTCCATGTGGAGTGGAGGCGCTTGCGACTGCTGCTTTTACCAGGTCGGGTTAATAGTCTGGAAGGTGCGTTGGAGCCGCGTGTTTATCCCATAGGGCTGATGAATGCCATACCCGATATCACTCGGCTGGCGCATCAGCTGGCATGCCTGGAGGCGCGAGAAAGTCCCTATCGCGACGGGTTTCATCTCTTGACGCCAGACTTTCAACTGCGTTCGGGTGCATCAGCGTGAAGACCGCGATCGTAACGGGCGCGGCTAGCGGATTGGGACTCGCCCTTTGCCGCAAACTGCTTCTTCGAGGACACCGCGTTGCGATGTTCTCGCGCGATGCCGACAAGTTGGAAAAGGAGGCGGCGATCCTGGGTGCAGAGGGACAGGTGCTAGCGCTTCCGGGCGACGTGACCGATGCGAATCGAGTTCGCGAGGCGGTTGAATTCGTTGAAAGCACGTGGGGCCCCATACATCTCGCGATCGCGAACGCCGGTCTCCGGCACGCTACGTGGGCCAACGAATTCCCTCTGCAATGGGCCAAGCAGTTGATGGAAACGAACTATTTTGGAACGCTTCATTTGTTCGACGCCGTAATTCCCCGGATGCTCGACAGAAAGCAGGGATGCTTCGTGGGGATCGCTTCGCTAGCGGGAATTCGATGCTTGCCAGGCGGGTCCGGATACGGGGCGAGCAAGGCGGCAGTGCAGTCATTTCTCGATACCGTTAGGCTCGAGTTGGGACCCAATGGCATCCACGTAGTAACGGTCAATCCTTGGTTCGTACGGACTGCCGCAGAGGACGACGGCCTTCCCCGCCCGCTCATGGTAGAGGCTGAGTGGGCGGCAAATACTATTGTTAGCGGAATCGAAGCTGGCAAGACGCAAATCGAATTCCCGCTCCTGCCATCGCTCGCATGGAAGCTGATTCGGGTTCTTCCCAACAAAGTATTCGCCTGGCTGTTCCGTCACCGGCAAAACCGTTCGAGCATCGGATTGAGAATTCTGTCGCTTGCGACGTCAAAGCTGGCAAGACACAGGCCGAAATCCGGTTCCGGATATCCTTTGGATGGGGGCTAGTTCGACCGGCATGCCGCGAGGGCCCAGGTCGAAGATCGTCTCGCGATGACGCGCGGTTGATTTCAAACCGAACCGCTCACGCACAGAAATTCTCATAGGCCCACGCGAAGGGGGCCACGGGGGCCCCGCTCCGGATCAACAATACCTTCAGGATAGATCTGTCTGAAACGAAGGTTCAGCGGCCCGTCGTCGGAGTCCAACTCGAGCCGACCATACCCGAACCCGTACCGGCTGACGTTTGGCCGGTCAACTGAAACCCGCAGCGCTCTTTCCAACAGCTCTGGTGCACGATCCCACCAGCGAGCCGCCATGCCGGGTTAGCGAACTTAACGACTCCCTACATTACCCACCAGGTAATGCCGGCCACCGTCACTTGAAACGAGCTCAGCACGTCCTTCTCGTCCATCACCCGGATGCTCGGTGTTTCATAGGGGCGGATGGTCGTCACTTCTGTATTCTTCGCGACGTCAAAGTTTTCCATTTGTTCTCTCGCTCTTTAGAGAGGTACCTGTTAAAAAAAGAAACTAAGCCCAATTCCCGGTCATTCGTACGCCACAATCCCCAATAACGAATGGCGTCAACCGAATGTAACCAAAAAGACGCGAGGAATGCAAGCGCCTGCCTCTTCCATCGCATAGCGGGCTGACATGAGGCTTTTGCAGTCGGATGACACTGGAACATGGCGCGCGTCGGGCTTCGCCGCACCAGCATCGTCGCGGCTGCTCGGCGGGTTAGATGTCTCTGCGGCCGCGCCGCAAGTTGGTATGATGCAAGTGCAAGTTCGTATAATACAAACTTCTAGGCCGTGATCTGTCATGGCGTCATGATCGAGAGAGCTGGACTCAATGGTTTGGCACTCGCCGCGGGTTGGCGCGTCCTGCGTCGGCACCTCCGGTACGCGAGGGGGAACCCCCGAAAGCTCTGGTGGATCGGACGCCGGGCCTGGCAGATTGTCATCGGCGGGCAACTGCGCGGAGTCTTGCAGCGGCATCGCACCGTCGAGGATTTTTATCGTGATTATCCGGCATGGGTGAAAACGGCTGACCGGCTTGCCGAAGGGCGGGTGGCCCGCTTGGCACATCTGGCGGCCCAGTGGCCCGTGCGGCCGCGGGTTTCGGTTCTAATACCCGTCTATCGTCCGCGGATTGACTTCCTGGAGCGCGCCATCGAGTCGGTGCGTGCGCAGGCGTACGCGGACTGGGAATTATGCATCGTCGACGATGCATCGCCCAATACCGCGCACCTGCCATTCCTCGAGAATCTGGCCGCAGCTGACGCGCGCGTGCGCGTTCACCGCCGCCGAACTAATGGCGGGATCGCCTTGGCGACAAACGACGCGCTGGCATTGGCGACCGGCGATTTTTGCGTGTTTCTTGATCAGGACGATTTGCTTGCGAGCAGTGCGCTGTTCGAGATGGCGGCGGCGGCCGTTGAGCGGCCCGATGTGGTGATGCTCTACGCCGATGAGGACCGCGTGGACACCGCAGGCCTGCGTTCACGGCCCGTGTTCAAGCCGGACTGGGATGCTGAGTGGTTGCGCACGACCAACTATGTGCTGCACCCGGTCGCCATACGCACGAAATTTCTTCGCCATATCGGCGGACTGCGTACCGGACTCGATGGGGTGCAGGATTGGGATCTGATGTTGCGGATCGCGGAACACGCTGACGCCAAGACGATCGAGCACATCCCCCACATCCTCTATCACTGGCGAGAGCATCGTGGATCGACCGCCGCGGGCGTCTACGAAAAGGCCGGGCTCGTCGCGGCGCAGGAGCGCACGCTGCGCGACGCCATTACCCGGCGCGGCGACAGCGCCGATGTCGTAGCGGCGGCAGGCAGCTGGCGGATCAAGTACTGGTTGCCCGAGGAGCCGCCACTGGTGAGCATTGTCATCCCGACCCGCGACCACGCGGACATGCTGCGGCGCTGCGTCGAGGGGCTTCGCACCCGCACCGATTATGCGCATTGGGAAGCGATTATTGTAGACAACGGCAGCGCTGAGCCCGATGCGCTGCTATTCCTGCATTCGCTCGGGAGTGACCCGCGTTTCAAGCTTCTCCGGGACGAGCGTGAATTCAATTACTCCGCGTTATGCAACGAAGGCGTGAACGCTGCCAACGGCGAGATCGTCGTGCTGCTCAACAACGATGTCGACCCTATCAACCGCGATTGGCTCACCGAACTTGTCGCGCACGCGCGGCGGACGGAAATCGGTCTGGTCGGGGCGATGCTCTACTACCCGAACGACACTATCCAGCACGCGGGCGTTGTACTCGGACTCAATGGCGTTGCCGACCGGCCGTACATCGGTTACGCGCGCGGCTTCCGCGGTGTGGATGCCAGGCTCCTTGCGGTGCATACGGTAAGTGCCATGATCACCGCGTGTGCGGCGGTGCGCCGCAGTGTGTATCAGGCGGTGGGCGGTATGGACGAGGCACTACGTGTGGAGTGCAACGACCTCGACCTGTGCCTGCGCGTGGCGGAGCTTGGGTACCGCAATGTGCTCACGCCCCACGCCGAGCTCTACCACTATGAATCTGCGAGCCGGGGTTATCACTACGCGGCGACCGCGAGCGCGCAGGAGACAGTGGACGAAGCGCGCTTTCGGGAGAAGTGGCGCGGCAAGTTCGAGAACGATCGAACCTACAATCCCAACCTGGCGCTTCACGGAGCGGCGCATAGTCTCGCCCTGTCGGCGCGCGATCGGTGATTGCTGACCCTTGACGCTCGAAGCAGTGAAGCCTTCGGACTCGAGCTTCGCGTTACCACCTCAAATTGGGTAATTCCGGCCCTGCAGAACGGATGTCGCTGCTTTGAGCCAATCGTCGACCGCACCGTCACTCTCAGCGGAACTGTCAGCAGGCCCTCGCGACTCGGGCGCGGTGCAGGCGCTCCGGGACCTGAAGGAGGGAGCCGCGCGCTATCCGCTGTGGGCGACCTTGGCTTGGCTTGACATACGTCAGCGCTACCGTCGCTCTGCAATCGGACCGTTTTGGATCACGATCAGCATGGGCGCGATGATCGCAGGACTCGGCTTTTTGTATGCCGGCTTGTTTCGGCAACGCACCGCCAGCTATTTGCCATTTCTCGCTGCAGGTCTCATCGTCTGGGGCCTGATCTCCGCGCTCGTGCTCGACAGCTGCGCGACGTTCATCGGCGCTGAGGGCACCATCAAGCAGATCAAGGCGCCGCTCAGTATCTACGTCTACCGCATCGTGTGGCGTAACCTGATCGTTTTTGCACATTACGTCTGGATCTATGCGATTGTCGCCTTGGCCTGCGGCGTGCAGGTCGGCGGCGCGACGTTGCTCGCCGTACCGGGGATGCTGATCCTGGTGTTGAACGGTGTCTGGGTCGCCATGCTTCTTGGGCTGCTCTGCGCCCGCTTTCGTGACATTCCGCAACTCGTTGTAAATCTGGTGCAGGTCGTTTTTTTTATCACGCCAATCATGTGGAGCGCGGATCAGCTATCGGATCTCGCGGTGTTCGCCGACCTCAATCCGTTTTATCATCTGATCGCGATCGTCCGGGAGCCCTTGCTCGGCCATGCACCGGCGATGGCTCACTGGTGGACGTCGCTGGGGATCACGATTGCCGGCTTCGCTGTTGCCTTCGCGTTCTTTGCCCGCTACCGCTGGCGAATCGCCTATTGGGTCTAAACCGATAGCCTCGATCAGCGTCGATGATGTCTCGGTTATTTTTCCGATTTTCGACGCGGGCGGACGTTCGCTGAAGTCTCGCGTTGTGCACGCTACTACGGGCGGGCGCATTGGCGTGTCCTCGTCGCGCACGCCGGAGATAGTGGCGCTGGAAGGCGTAAGCCTGCGTTTCAACCACGGCGATCGGGTGGGGCTGATCGGCCACAACGGGGCGGGCAAGACAACACTGCTGCGCGTGATGGGAGGCATCTACGAGCCTTGCCGAGGCAGCGTCAGGGTCGAAGGAAGAGTCGCACCGCTCTTCGACATCGCACACGGTATCGACCCCGAAAGTACCGGGTACGAGAACATCCGCCTGCGCGGGCTGCTGCTGGGGATGACGCCTGATGAGGTCGACCGTCGGTTCGACGAGATAGCGGAATTCACCGGCCTCGGCGATTTCCTGCGCATGCCGCTGCGGACATATTCGGTGGGCATGAACGCGCGCCTTGCGTTTGCGATCTCAACCGCGATTCAGCCCGACATTCTGCTGTTGGACGAGGGGATTGTGGCGGGCGATACGGCATTCATGGAAAAGGCCGACAAGCGACTGGCGGCGCTCGTCACACGGACGGGGCTGCTCGTTCTGGCATCGCACTCGGAGACCATGCTGCGTAAAATGTGTACCAAAGGCATCGTGATGAATCGCGGGCGGGTCGCCTACGAAGGGACACTGGAGGGCGCGCTGGAGTTTTATAAGGGCTGATGTCGGCGAGCCGAGCGGCCGACCCATGAGCTGGCGGCAGCGTTGCTTTGCCGATGGAGGGTGACGCAGGAACGGCAGCACGCTCAACGCGAAATCGGCAAAGTCAAGATGGTTGTGATAGGGGGAACATCGCCGGCCTGAAGGGCGAATGCTGTTTCGATCAGCGCGAAGTCGTGCTTCGAAGAGAGGTCGGCGTTGTCGATATAGAACCAATGTCCCTCGTGGAATACCCTTACGTAGGCATTTGCGGGCCACGATTCACTGGACGAAATGCGCATGATCCCGTTCAGCAACTTGGCCCAGTCGAAGGCGGAGCCGCCGGACTCTCGCAGCACCGGCACTAAACCGCCGCGCACGTCGACATCCGGCACGTCAACTCCTTTGCTGAGATAGCGCATCGCGGCCAGAACTGAGCGCGGCTTGACGGCGATATTCTTGCCGCCTCCACCGGAAACTGCCGCCGCGAGCCGGTAGGTCAGGTCCGCAGGATCCAACGACAGTATGCGGAGAAGTTCCTGGACGTCCTCGCGCCGGGCGGCGGCGCGATCGATCTGCAGCGACAGCACGATGTCGCTCCGAGGATCCTGCGGCGCGGCTCCCGCTTCAAGGCCGAGGTGGATCAAACCTAGTTCCTCCAACCGATCGAGAAGACCGACGACGTGCCTGAACTGCAAGTTCTCGGGGACGACCTCCGGCGCGAACTGAGTCGCAGTCGGCGCGTTGGAAATCCCATTGATGCTGTCGACGAGAACCAGCAGGATATCGCGAAGGCCCCAGCCGGCGGTGCGCAGCAGCGCCAGCGTCCGCATCTCGACAGGCCGCAGCAGCTGGCGGGCAAGCTTGTCGCCCGTCAGCGGCTGAAAGACGAACGAGGGTGTCTGCGAATAGCTGACGGCTGGATTGATGCTGACGTTCGGGCCGAGTCCTTGAATCGACGGTGAGGTGTTGGCGGACACTCCGAGAGTCCCCGACATTGTGGCGCTCGTCGAGACCGTGCTGATCTCGAGGAAGTAGGGAGAGCTCGCATAACGCAACCGCACAATATTCCGGAGAATCTGTTCTGCGTTCGTGATCTGTGCCGTTTCGTTGAACTGCTCCCGGGAATCGCGCAGAACGCCGCCGGAAATCGCCGTACAACCGCTGACAGTGATGGCCACCGCCAAGGCGAAGGGCGACCACAAGCGGCGGGCCCATCGTCCGACCCCGGTGTGGTGATGTAAGGCCTCAAGTCCCTCGCCAATGCGGCAGTCACGATTGTCGGTGTCGGTCTCGCTCATCGCTCTTGCCTCCGGCTGCGAAAAGCGTGCCCGATGTGATGATCCGATACCGCGACTGGCGCGTCGAAACGACTTCTTGCGGGGAGAGACTGAGCCGGACGTCGCGACGGGTCCAGGTCACGCGTCGCGACCCTCCAGCAACCGGCGGCCTAGCAGCAGGAGCAGAAAACGGCGTCCGATGCGCATCACGCGATAGACGGCGTGGGAGACGGAACGGGACCTGAACAGCCGGGCATTCAGCTTTCGAAAGAAATTCCACTTCGTTCCGAGTGACGCCAGCACAAAGACCGCATCGCCGCCGATGTATTCGGCCGTTCCCAAGCGGAGGACGAAATCGCGATTGAGGTCGATTCCGCGATCCGAAAACGCCCGAACGATCTCGGGATGCTCTCTCGCGTCGATGAACTGCACGTTGATCCCGCTCTGCTTCAGCCGCTGGAAACGAAAATAGGCATCGCAGGCCGGACATTGCCCGTCGTAGATGATCTGGACGGTTTCCTGAACGGAATCGGACATTCGTTCATCGATCCATAAATCGCGCACAGTCGAGCGTTGCTTCGCCTGCCACAACAAGGTCTAGTCGCCTCAATGGCATCAGTTGCCGATATCGAGCCAGCGCACGACACGCTTCGGCAAGGAGTGCTTGAGAAAATAGGACGACAAAAGCGCCTTGCCCATGGAGTCTGCCGCATCCATCATCGCGCGAAGCTCGCTGTTTGCCACCACGTCGATGACCAGGTGAACTCGATCGATGTCGCCCTCATTCCGAACGCTGTGCTTGAAGCGCACGTCGACGAACCATGTCTCGCCCGGCAGCATGTGCAGCCGGATGCCGTGAACGTAAAAGGCCACGGATGCGCTGGTCTGGACAGGAACATGGATTCGAACCATCGACGGATCAAGCTGATGCATCGGATCCGAGTGTGGGAAGATCTCGCCGCCGGCGCGCAGACGGAGGAATCGGATGCGATTTTTCAGACCCGGAAAGCTGTTGATCACCTCGGGCACGTAGTCGCAGCGCTGCAGCGCTTCCGTCGCGGCAAAGGCGTCGCCCCCGCTGAACTGGTTGGAGCGCCGTCCACCCGGGGCGAAAAGAGAAATTGATTGCCAGTTGCCGTCGTGATAGTCGCTCAGGTGTTTTTCCCACCACGAATCCTCCATCCGGGACAGGTCCGAAGCCAGTCGCACCGGATCGAAGCGCGGCGAAAGGCGCAACGCCACGTCCTTCGGTCTGCAGAAATCATCGATCGATGGCATCACTTGTGGTCCTCCGACCGGTTCACCGACTCGGCGCCAGTCTCACAACACATCCGTCTAGAGGCCGGTCACCGCGTAGGCGCGCGCCCACTGGTCCACCGCATACAGACGCCATATTGTGCCGGCATCGTGATGATGGCCCGACAGGAAACGCTCGATGAACCGCCTCATGCGGGTACGGTCGATCGAGATCGAATCACGGAAGGCCGGCCCTTCGGGAAGCGCCCTCAGTTCCGATTTGAAGTCCTGCATCAGCCATTGGCGTATGGGTGCACCGAATCCGATGCGATCCACCCTCGCCACGATTCCTTTGGGAAGATGGCGAGCGCCGAGCTTGCGCAGGATGAGTTTTCGCTCCCCTTCCCCGATCTTGTACCGGTCGGGCAGTCGAAATGCAACTTCGACAATCCGGCGGTCCACATAGGGGACGCGAGCTTCGATCGAATGCGCCATCGAATTGCGATCGGAAAGCGCCAGGACCGCCCGGAGATTGCCCGTCAGGACGTCCTTGCGAAGGACCTCGCCGAGCGCCGAGTCGCGCATTCCCCCGTCCACCGGGGACGCTGGAAGTCGGCTGGATTCCTTCGCGCGCCCGATCGTAGCATCCGGCGGGTCCCGGATGAAGTCGATTGGCGGGTACTTGCCGCCTCCGAAGATGCGTTCCAGTCGCCGGACGAACATTGCTTTCCAGGCCGCCCTGAAGAAGCCGCGATCGTGGCGGAGCAGGGCCGCCAGTTCTCTGAACAAGGCTCCGACGGCCAGGCGTCGCACGCAGTCAGTGAGGTAGACGATCTGATGCCGGGGATAGCCGGCAAACAATTCATCGGCGCCCTGGCCGTCCAGCATGACTTTCGCGCCATTCTTGGCAGCCAATTCGAAGGTGAGGTACTGGCCCGCCACCGCTACGCCGGCAACGGGCTCCTCCTGCGTTCGGCTTACCCGCTCCATACTGGCCTTCAGCCAAGCGGGAGTCAGTTCGACGGTGTAGCCACGAAAGCCGAAGGCCGAGACAACCTGGTCGATGTGGGCGGTCTCATCGTATTGGCTGTAACTCCGGTCCAGGACCATTGAAAACCCCCTCCCGCGCTCCCCTCGCTCGGCGAAAGGTGTGGCGGCCAACGCCACGACGACGGACGAATCCAGTCCTCCGGAAACCAGAATCCCCATGGGCACGGGTCCGACCATGTGCTCGGCGACCAATCGCGTTAGCAACCCGTCAAGGTTTCCACAAGACGCCTCCAGCGACGGTGGATCGGCAACGGGACCCGTGGGCGGAGCAAGCCGCCAATACGGGGTGAACGTCAATTCGCCGGCGGGCTGCTGCAGATCCACTGACGCGTACGTGGCAGCGGGTTGTGAAGCGACAGCGGCAAAGAATGTTTGCTCGGGCGACTCGGGCCTCGATCCCCGAATGAAGCGCGTCACCGCCGACACGTTCGCGACGGTAGGCACTCCGGCCGCCAGGAGCTGCTTGACCTCCGACGCGATCATCAGGCGAGCCCCACGAAGGTGATAGAAGAGCGGTTTGATGCCGAACCGGTCTCGGGACATGAGCAGCTTCCGCGCTCGCAAATCCAGGAGCACGATCGCCCACATTCCTTCCAGCCGGGCAAACATCTCGTTTCCCCACTGGCAATAAGCTGCGAGGATCACTTCCGTATCGCTTTCGGAGCGAAAGGAATGGCCTAAAGCCTTCAGTTCCAGGCGAAGTTCGCGAAAGTTGTAGATCTCCCCGTTGAACAGCAACAGGCTTGAACCATCGCTGGATGCCATGGGCTGTGCAGCTGCTTCGCTGCTGTCCTGTATCTGCAGCCACCGGAACGCCAGACCCGCCCGCAACGCCGTGGAGGAACTGGCGCCGCGCAAGCCTGATCCCTCGTCGTGAATGGAACGCCAGCGGTCATCCACGAGGCAAAAACCCTCGCCATCCGGCCCCCGGTGAGGAATCTGCGCGTGCATGGCCAGCAGTGCATCCAACAGCCCTTCACCGGGATGAAAGTCGACGATCGCGCTAAAGCCGCACATCAGGGCGCCCGGTCAACTGGCCGGAGCATTCTTATGCAGGCGATCTACGAGCCATTGCCAGTTCACGAAGACGAGCAATTGCGGCAGGTTCAGCCAGAATATATTCAGCGTCAGGAACACCAGGATGTGAAAGAACACCGCATCCGGTATGAAGAACCATCGCGCGCGGCTGCTGAACAGGGTGGAAACGAACAACAGATTGACGACGACACCGTACACGCCGGCCATCGCGCAAAGCAACCAATGGTCGGCGATCCACGGTCCCACGGTATTGAAGACGGGTCCCAGCCGCATCACCTGGTCCTGCTGGGAAAAGAGCAGGAACCAGGAACGAAGATTCTCCGGGCTCATCCAGCTCACCCCAACCCGGTAGAGCTTGGCGTAGCCCGAGAAGAAATAGGTGTGTACGAGATAGACTTGGGCGAGACGCAGGGACCAGCAATAGACCGATGACAGCGCTTTCGGGCTGACTTTTCCAATCCGGAGCGCATCCCCGCAGGGAGCGAGCGACAGCGTGAAAAGGGCCAGGACATCGATGGTGAATCCGCGCTGATAAGGGCTCGCGGTCCAGTAGATGGTTTCCAGCGGAGCGAGATGGTACAGCAGCAGCGCCGACACGAAACAGCAGAGGCGCGGCATGACCCCAACCGCTGCGCCGATCAGGGTCAGAATTGCGACGTACTGAAGGCCGTATTCGAGCTGGAGGTGACCGGGGAATATCAGAAAACGCCAGAGTTCGGCCTGTGGGACGTTCGTCCAGAACTCCGGCGGCAAGGATGAGGTTGCCGGCAAATCCCGCGACAGCAGAACCCAGAGCGCGTGGACCGAGAAAAGTACGCGCGCGGCCGCGAGATTCAGGGCCGACTCCGGAGCGAAGAAGACCCGTTCCCAGACCTGCTGAGCGCGCGCGAGGAGGCCGTTCATGGCGCGCGGTATTCATAAACGAGCTTTCGCGTGAAATTTCGGGGATCGCGCTGGCGCTCTTCGACGCTCCAGGTTTCGTTGTAGAGACGAAGGTCCACGAACGGCTTTGCAGGGACTTGCACGCCGGGAATCCAGCGCTCGGGGTGACCGAGGAAGAACGGTGCACGGAAGGGGCCGAGGTAGCGATCGAAATGCCGCTCAGGCTCCCCGGCTGCCCACCGCTGCCGGTTTCCTTCGATTATGCCGAGGAGATAGGACGCAGCGCGGTCCTGCGATTCACGGTTCAGGCGAAAAAAATACTTCTGCTCCCACCCGATGAGTTCGTCGAACTCGATCGGACCCCATGCCCGATAGTCGATCTCATGCTCGAGGCCCTCTGTATCGACTGCGAGGAACCGTGGATGAGTCACCGGTACGGGCACCTTGCCCGCAACCAGCGGCCAGGCCGAAAAGGGCCAGATCTCGCGCTGTGACAAGCCGGCGGCGAGACCTAGCGCGAGCGTATAGACGATGAATACGTTGACCAGCCGACGGTTGTCGACGTTGCCCCGCCTCGCGAGTCCGGCAACGAGACCAAGCACCGCGAAGCCCAGGACAGGCAGGCCCGGGTCGATAGTCATGGGCACACCGTGCTAGGGGTGGGCTTGGACGCGACGGCACTGTCCGGCAAGATCAAGTTGCCGTGCCGCACTTCGGGTGCCTCGCGCGGAGGACAGGGACTTGCGTGGCGCTTTGCCTCCGTTGACCTACCATTGCACGGCATGCCGCCTCGGAAGCCTATGGCTGAGGTCCCGCCGCATCCACGCTTTCGTCGACTAGCAAGCCGAGGTCGAGCATGGATTTTACCGCCTGCCTCACGTCGGCGAGCGCCTGGTCTGGAGTAATTCCGCTGAACGAAGCGCACAGCGCCTGGACGAGAGCCTCCTCGCCGGCGGGTTCACGAAGTCGCTCCCACAAGAACGCGGCCGTTACATTCATGACAAAAAACTTGTTGTCCTTGCCGTCGAAAAGAAGCATTTCGTCCTTGAGCGGGGCAGCCTCTACCTGGGGATTTCTTCGAAGTGTCATGGTTCCCATTCTTGACGGTGTTTGCGGATTCTCGGCCATGCATGGCACACGCCGGACGCGGTCGGCAAGTGTACGGGCACGAAAGAAATTCAGTCAATCGCCAGCGACGCGCTCTTCGCGCGCTCGCCGATTTTACTGTGCCCCCAGTCGCAGCACGCCGTTCCGACAGTGCAAAGTCCATCCGCCTTCACAGCGCTCGACCCCGCCCGGGGCCGCGCGCGACGCGCCCCTCGAGTAACCGATTACCCGATTGTAGAGAACATCACGGCCGTCTTCATCGACAAGCGGCTCGCGGTAGCGCGGACACAGGGCGGCAAGAAAGTGCCAAACGCGCTCGACGTCCCATTGGTCGAAGGGAACCATCGGCGTCCCCGGCCGAGGGACCGGCGCATAGGTTGCCGCGCTCTCATCCTGCGATATGCGCGGGGCGCATCCCAGTCCGAGTTGCTCCACTGCAGCGCGTAACAGCGGCGCCGCGCGATCGGCGACTTCCCTGTCGAGCTCCGCGACCGGATAGGCACGGGGAAGGTCAAAGCGATCCTGCAGGATTACATCGCCTGCGTCGAACCGCTCGTTCGCATGATGCACCGTTACGCCGGTAATGCGGTCGTCGCAGCGGTAGGTCCAGAAAAGCGGCAAGGGCCCTCGATGTCGCGGCAGCAGCGAGGGATGCGCATTGATCGCTCCAAGGGCAGCGATTCCGGTGAGATCCCGGGGCAGTATCCGCGGAAAAATGGCTATGCATATCAGATCAGGTCGAAGCGCACGTAATCGCTCACAAAGCGCTCCCGAGAGGTCGCCGGAGGCGTTGATCACGGGAATTCCACGATTGTAGGCGATTTTTTCCAGCGGCGAAGCAGCCCGCCGCCCCGCGATTTGCCGCAGTGCGTTGCGCAATCCCGGCTTCGCGGTCTGGGGCAGCACGAGCGCGACCATTTCCTGGGTCGGGGCGAGTTTTTCGAACGCAAGCTGGCTAAAGCGAGATGCGCTACCGAAAAATGCGATCCGCAACCGCGGTGCCCGCGATGCATTCATGGAGCCTGCAGATCAAGCCATCGCGAGGCGCTGTAGCTGTGCCACACCGCATAGGCATTGTCGTGCTCACGCGCCAGGTCATTGTCCACGGACCCGTCCAGCCGCGCAGCAAGATCGTCGGCGCCATTGCCTGCGAATCCGGCTATCGCGCTAATGCTGCACATCGGACGCCAGGCATTGGCGGAATTTCGCCCAGATGCTGCCCAAACCCATTCTGGCGTGGGTCATGCCGCGGCCGATCCAGACAGCGCAGGCGGGGTTCCATTCGAGCGCGCTGCGCAGAAGAGCCAGCGACGCAAAGGACACACTTCGGCGGACCAGCGAAATCCTCGCCGGTCCGACACCCTGCCAGTGGTCGCCTACTCGGAATTCCCCAACAAGCCCGGCGATAGTCTCAAGTCCCACCGGTGGATCGCATATCCAGTTGCCGTCCCCCAGCGTGATCAGGAACCTTCGCGCGGCACCTCGCCTTCCGACGTGCACCACGCGATGAACCATGACACGACTGCCCGCGAGGAAAGCGACGACCTGGCCTTTACGCCACGCGACCTCCTCGCTGTGAACAATTCGGATTCGCGACCCGCTGGGGATGGCGCGGCCCATGCTCGCGCCCCTGAGCTCGGATTCGACGGGACGGCCACTGCGCTTAGCCAGAACCCGGAACAGTTCAAGGTCGCCGGGTGTCACTGACGGCGGCAGTGCGTCCGGCATGGGGGCGCGCTTCCGACGCGCTTCCCGGTCCATCACCTAGGTGGTTTTGGCGGGTTTACTAGGCTCGCGCCGCTTCTCTGCCAGGCGAACAGCCACATCGACCTCTTCAGGCGCGAACCCTGCTTCCAGACGCCCCTCCTCGCTCGGCAAATACTTGAACACGGCCGAACCCGCCTCGCCGAAAACCTGCCCGAAAACCCGATGCGCCGCCGAGAGCGCAGCCGCGACGCGCAAGGCAAGCCGCGGCTCCTTCTGGATGGACTGCTGAATGAACTCGTTGGCCACGCGCACGTGCTGGATCTCGTCGGCAAACTGGCCCTCGAAAAGCTGCGCCAGTTCCTCGTCCCCCCGCTGCCGCGCTTCACCGATGCCGAATTGGATGGCATCGATCCCTTCGGCCTCGAAGGTGCGATTCTGGACTGCCAACCGCGCAACCAGCGAGTCGATGCCGCAGATGATGCGGTACTGGAAATTCATGACCGGGAACTCGCCCACGACACCGCCTCGACGCAGGAAAAGGGTGCGGAACATCACCGCATGTCTGGCTTCGTCCGAGCATTGGCGTGCAAGGAACATGCGGATTTCCCACGGCGCTTCCGGAAAATCGCAAATGGATCGCGAGGAACATTCCAGGGCATCGACCTCCTCGTTCATTTGCCGATGCAGGAATTCCAGTGTCTTTTTCTGGTCCCCTTCCGGGAGGTTGACGCAATCCTGCCATCGATCGCGGACCACGAATCGATCATCGCGCATCGGCGGTTCCGCCAGCGACTGCGAGGCAGGATGGGAAGCACTGTTCAAGCTGGGGTCCCCATCTGCGAAACCAGCGCTGGAAAACCGGCCTGGCGCAGGATCTCGGCGATTTCCTCTTCGGAGAACCCCGCCAGCTCTCGGTCGGCGATGTTGATCGGGGCCACCTGACCTGCGTCATCGATCACTTCGCCGACGACATTCGTCTCGCCTGGCGCAGGTGCAAAGGCCACGTTGACTTCAGCGAGGAAGCGCACGGCGTGCGCGACCTTGAACAGCAATCGCTTGTCTTCGGACGTAAGCTTGCGAATCCACTGATTGGCAAACCGGACGTGCTGGATTTCATCCGCCGCGATCGAGTCGAGCAGGTCAGCCGTTTCCCCATCGCCTGCATCGCGCCATTTCCCTGGAAGCTTCGCCATGAGATCCATAGCCCCGGCTTCGAAGGTCCGGTTCTGCAGTGTCAGCCGCCCGATCAGGGAATCGAGGAAGCAAGTCACGGACCACTCGAAATTTGCAACAGGGAACTCGCCTTTGAAGCCGCCGATCTGCCGCAAGCGCCTGTGGAGCGCTGTCACGTGCCGGCTTTCATCCCAGCACTGTCTTGCAAGCTGCATGCGCAGGTCCCAAGGGGTATCCGGGAAATCGGCCAGGCATTGCGCCGCGATCTCGAGGGATGTTATTTCGTTGCTCATGTGCCGATGCAGACGCTCGCGGCGCGATTGCGGCGACATGTCCGCCCAGGCGACCATTTCGGCGTCGGTGTCGACAACCTTGAAGCACGGCTCCCGCGCGGGATCCTTACGTAACGTCATCCCGCAAACGACCTTCGTGTTCATCTGTGATGGTCCCATGTTCCCCTCAAGCGGATTGCGATTCACGGCGATCGAGCATGTCGGTTGCTTCGGCGAATGCGCGCCGGAGCTCACCTCCCGCGCCGGACGAGCCTTCACGCAACGCGGGGAATTCCTCGAGCAACTGCGTGCTCTCCCTTCGCATCTTCTCGATTTCCCGCGCGGCATCCTCCAAAACGACCACCGTGGGCTCATCGATTACCCGGTCGGTCTGCGCAAGGTAGTCGGCATAGGCGCTTCCCAATGAGGGTAGCGCGACCTCGTAGAGTCCTGCAAGCCGCGCCCCGGTTTGCTTGACCCCAGCCAAGGCATCAAGCGCCGCTACATAGCTCGCTGGCGGCAAACGGCTGAACTGCAACGGCGCGCGCAATTCACGCGTTCGCCGGCCGAGCCTATCGGCGACTTGGGCGACGAGCCAGAGGTGCCGGCCGAATAGTACTTTGGCTTCCATCTCCGGCGTACTGGGTATCCAGGCAGCCAAGGTCTCCATCAGGAAAACATTGACGTGGCGAAATGTTCCTACCGCTTCAGCCCGGGCTTTTACGTTCAATTGGGTAACCCCTTCGCAACACGTTCCAGTAGTTCGGCGGTCTCGTCCGGTGATCCAGGATCGAGATGGTAACAACGGACTTCGCTCAGCACCCGGGACATCTGCAGCATGCGCAGGCCCATCGGCACACCCCACATGCAGCAACCCAGCGGGGTCAGCATTTGAAAGTGCTCGAGGCCGAACGTGAATTGCTCGACGCTCGGCCGCGCGGCGAACCGACGCAAGAAGAATACACTGGTAAATCTCGCAGGCGAAGCGACCGCATCGGGAAACAAGTCGGCAACATTGGCAAGGACGCGGGCGCTTCCGTCAGGGAATGTCTCGGCTGGATACTCGCCATCCGCCAGGCGCTGCGTAACTCGTGAAGCCCTAACGCCCACCCTGATCGAAGCCGCCCGCCTGAATGGGAGCATTTCCCGAGTATCGGCGCATATCGCCGCGATTTCATCGCCGAGAAATCCGTGACCCCGAGACGCAAGCGTCAGAGATGTCGTGGTCTTGCCCGAGCCCTTGGATCCCACGAGCATAACGCCGCTTTCCCCGATCTGAACCGAGGCCGCATGAAAGAACAGTACGTTGCGCTGAAGACGCAGGACCCGGTTGACGGCAAGATTCGCAATGAAAGGTTGCCAGACCTGCTGGCGATCCACGATCGCGAAATTCCCATTCATCGCGACCAGCGGGTCCTGAGGGCTCTCGCTCAGCGATATTGTCTCCCAACCGGCGGCTGCGGGAGGTCCGGGGATGTAGTTTCGATCGGGGAAAAGCGCACGGCAGAACTCGATGGCGTCCAGATCTTCAGGGTCCTCGAAGGCGATTCCCGCCACATTCGGCTGCTGGAGCGAGCGGACAGTACATCCCACGCGAAGGGGGCCACGGGGGCCCCGCTCCGGATCAACAATACCTTCAGGATAGATCTGTCTGAAACGAAGGTTCAGCGGCCCGTCGTCGGAGTCCAACTCGAGCCGACCATACCCGAACCCGTACCGGCTGACGTTTGGCCGGTCAACTGAAACCCGCAGCGCTCTTTCCAACAGCTCTGGTGCACGATCCCACCAGCGAGCCGCCATGCCGGGTTAGCGAACTTAACGACTCCCTACATTACCCACCAGGTAATGCCGGCCACCGTCACTTGAAACGAGCTCAGCACGTCCTTCTCGTCCATCACCCGGATGCTCGGTGTTTCATAGGGGCGGATGGTCGTCACTTCTGTATTCTTCGCGACGTCAAAGTTTTCCATTTGTTCTCTCGCTCTAAGAGAGGTACCTGTTAAAAAAAGAAACTAAGCCCAATTCCCGGTCATTCGTACGCCACAATCCCCAATAACGAATGGCGTCAACCGAATGTAACCAAAAAGACGCCACGGACACAAGGTGCCGGCCGAACGAAACCAAGAATCAAAAAGCAGAAAGCGCGCCACAATTAATTTCACACATTTTATCAATAACTTGGCAAACGCGTGGAAAAGGGAGCCTGAGGGATCGTAAATCTTTCCGACAGTCTATTGTGGGCGATTCGCCTCAGCATGGGGGCGCACGCCATCATGCACGTACCTTTTCAGTTGCCCGAAGGGCGCGAAAAAAGTACCCCAAAACGAGACCGGCATCTCCAGTCCGGCCACGCCGTATTTTTCGGGACGCTCGCCCACGGACATCGTGCCGAAAAGGTAGTCCCAGATGCTCAGGATCTTTCCGTAATTGCTGTCGTGGCGGGCACGGTCAGGGGAGTGATGGATCGCATGAAATACCGGGCTCACGAAAAGTGGGTAGAGTCGCCCATAACGCCAGTTGAGATCGGAATGCTGGAGGCCCTCGAGAATATTTTGCAACAGCATTGCCGGAGCCCAGTACCACTTGGGCATGCCCAGCAGCATCAGCGGCACGTACATCAGCAAGTTGATGAACAGCTGCTCGAATAAGTGATTTCGAAAGGACGTGACAAACGTCATGCACGTCTGGGTGTGATGAACGCTGTGAAAGGACCAGAGAATCGCGTTGTTGTGCTCCCACCGATGAATCCAGTAGCCGATCGCGTCGCTGACCACCCAGAAAATCAGAAAGCCGATGGGCAGTGGCAGCTGCGCGATCAGCTCCGGATGCCACTGAGGCATGACCAGAGCGATCCCAGCGAAAATGGGCGCGTACAGCAGGGTGTTGTAGATTCCTCCCTGGTAGATTAGCGCGTAGCAGAGGTCCGTCACGAAGCCGCGCTTCTTGTAGCGGCGCAAGTCGCCGCCCGCCCGCGCCTCGAAGAAGAGAATGAACAGAAACACCGCGGCAAGAGCCACGATCGCGCTCGACATGGTCTTCAACAGCGGGTACTGCGAAAAGAATGCCGAGATCGAATCCAGGGCTGCGTCTATCGCCATCGCTGGAATCCTCCGTGGCCCGAAATCATGGACGCACGCTGGTCATGCCCGATTGTCTCATTCGCGCTGATCCGCCACGCAGGCGCCGGATGAGCTGAAGATTGGCGGAATGGTACCGGAAGCATGGGACTCAAGGGCGAGGTTCGCTCAGGCGTGCGGGCTGCACCGGAGCAATGGGATCACCGGTTACCCACCGTTTGAGTTGGCGGAACGGATCGACACACGTTCCCCAGAAAGTGTCACGCCCCTCGATGCCGGGAGCGCCGAATTTGGCGGGCCGCTGGCCCGTGGACATCGTGCCGAACAAGTAATCCCAGACGGCCAGAATCCCTCCGTAATTGCTGTCGTGCTCGGCGCGCTCGGACGAGTGATGAATCCCGTGAAAGGCGGGGCTCACGATAATTGGATAGAGTCTTCCATAGCGCCACTTGAGGTCGGAATGCTTAACCGCCTCGAAGAGGGTTTGCAACGCGATCGCCGGAGCCCAGTACCAATTGGGGGCGCCGAGCAGCATGAGAGGCACGTATACCAGGACCCCACTGATCAGCGGATCCACGATGTGATTGCGATAGGTAGTGGCGAACGTGACGTGTGTCTGGGAATGATGAACGCTGTGGAAACTCCAGAGAAAAACGTTGTTATGCTGCCACCGATGAACCCAGTAGCTCATTGCGTCGGAAACCAACCAGAAGACCACGAATCGAAGTGGCGGTGGCAGCTGCCCGATCAAATCGAGGTGCCACGAGGGCATGACCAGCGCGACCGCGGCCAATACCGGCACTTGCACGAACCGGTTATGGATGCCTGCCTGATAGAAGAGCGCGTAGAGCGAGTCTGTCAGGAAATTACGTGACCTGTACCGGCGAAGGTCGCCACCAAACCGTAGCTCGAGGAAAAAAACGACGACGAACACCGCCATCAGGGTCGCGAACGCGGTCGCAATATCCCAAATGAGCGGGAAATGCGAGCGGATTTCAGAGACAATGTCCAGGGCGGTCGCCATCATTGTCATGGGCCTACGCTATGGCGCAATCTCATCGGATCAAGCCAGGAGCCATGCATGGCCCGAGCGGGTGTACAGTTGTCCTGAGGAATTATAATGGCGACGCCGCGCCGATGAAACCTCGTGTCCCGAAAAAGCAGAAGTGCAGACCGAACTGCCGGCTGTCGGTCAGCCCGGAGAAGCAAACTGCCCAGTATCGAAATGATCATGGTCGCTGTGAATCATAGGCCCGTCCAGTCTGCGCTTCAAGCGCAGTTCCCAAGGATCCCGCGAGCAAGGTCTGCGTGATGAATGCTAACGAGGCCGCCACGGTTTTGCAGCGCAAGGTGGATTCGCCCAGCCGCTGGATCGAATCGCCGGCGTTCGACCTTTCGTTCTTTATCCTGTCTCCGCTTGTTGGCCTTGCATTTCTGTTCGCCTACCCCGCGGGCGGCACGCTGCTGGCGATCGCCGCCGCCACATTGATCGGCGGCCCGCATTACCTCGCCTCGTTCGGGTTCTTTTTCTGGGACGACACTGTGGCCTACCATCGAAACAAATGGGTTGTCCACTACTTGATTCCGGCCACGATTATTCTCTTCGTGGCGCTGATCTCGATATTCCAGATTCCTGCCGTCATCATCATGGTGATCTACTTCTGGAACGCCTATCACGTTTCCAAGCAGAGTTGCGGCATCCTCTCGATCTATCGCGGTCGCGCCGGCATATTCGACCGGCGCCAAAAGACCGTCGCGAACGCAGCGATAATCAGCACCAGCTTGTGCATGGCGCTTTCGCATACGGAATGGTATCCGGCTTTGCACGACATACTGTCCATTCCGTCGCCCTCTCTGCCCGCTATCCTGTGGTATACGTCGCTCCTGGCGGCAGGTGCGTCTCTCATCGCGCTTGCGATCTCGCTCTACCGGCGATACCGGCTGGGGACCGGCCCGGGCGCCGTCGAACTGGCTTTCCTCTTGACCAGCCTGACTCTTTTCCATCCGTACCTCTGGGTTCGTGACAGCAATATCGCCACTCTCGGTATGCTGCTGGGGCATTTCATCCAGTATCTCGGCATCGTTTGGCTGGTGAGCAGCCGGAAGTTCTCGGCGGTCACCGGGTCCAGCGCGCAGCGTTTGCTTGCGCGTCTGTGGCGCGATCCGCGGATTCTCCTCTTGGCTTTCCTGTTGTCGGGCGGACTGTTTATGCTGCTGCAACTTCATGTAGCGGCCGTCGCGATCACGCTGGTCCTGCTGCACTTCTATCTCGATGGAGTGTTCTGGGCATTTAGGAGGCCGGAGGTCAGGAAGTCCTTGGGCCCGTACCTGATGGGATGGCGTAACCCCGGCGCACAGGCGCCCGTACGCATCGGCGCGCATCCGTCGGGCTGAAGGCAGGGCTGAGTGAATCGCCCGGCTGCCGCTCCCCTGATCAACGACGTCTTCCTGCTAGGGTGCGCCGTCGCCAGTCCCGATGACTGGAACGGGCAGGAAGAGGCGTTGCGGAGGCTGGACGGTGCGGGGTGGAAATCCGTTGCCGATCTTGCGAAACAACATGGCTTCGCCGGATTGCTCGCCCGCAACCTCGCATGGGCGCACCAGAAAACCGGTTTTCGCGCACCCATCTTGAACGAGCTATCCGACCTGCGTCGCGGGCAACTGGTCCAGCACCTGACGCGGAGGGCGGCCGCTCGCCGGGCCGCGGAGGCGCTCGCGTCCAAGGACATTCCCTTCGTCATCTTCAAGGGCGTGGTGCTGGGTGAGGAGATATACGGGGACCTGTCGCTTCGCGGATTCCACGACTGCGACATCATGGTCCAGCACGAGCGCCTGGATGAGGCGTATGCCATTGCGCTCGAGCTTGGCTATGCGCTTGGGCAGTTTGACCATGTGCGCGACTACGTGAGGCTAGGCGCTCACGCGGCCGGGATGGTCCACCGGGACGGCACGAGTCTGGACCTTCATTGGTCGATCGGTCCGGACGTGCTCGAACCGGAAAGGCTGGCGATTATCTGGCGGCATTGCCGCGCCTCTGGCGGGGATTCCTATCTGCCGGGGCTGCGCCTTTCACCGGAGATGACGCTGATCCATCTTGCGAAGCACTTTCATTCCCACCAATACACGAGCATCAAGCCGCTGGTGGATTTCTACGTCGCGGCCCGCAGTCTGAGAACGACAATCGATGTCGATCAGCTCACCGCGACGGCTCGCGCCCTCGATCTCCTGCCGTTCGTCGACATCGCCGCAAGTCTTTGCGAGGAGTGCTTCATCCCGGATGCGATTCCGCACATCCTCGCCGTGCGCGAACCGGCGTTGCATGCCCGGCTTGCACGCAGGGTCGTGTCGAAGGACCTCATGCTTCACGCAGAGAAGCGATCACGACTTGGAAACTGGACGCGCTACCTCGTCGCCGCAGGGAGCCCGGCTTCGTGCGCCAGGAGCATGCTGCAAGCGCTGATCCCCGGAAAGCTCGTGCTGGTGCAGTTCTTCAACAGGCCCTTCCGAGCCAGCATGTATCCGCAATACTATTGGAGACAGTTGCTCAAGGTGCTGACGTTGTCGACGAAGTGACCGCATCAGCCGATACGCTATGCGGGCGATCTCGCAAGATATGACCACCCGTGGGCCAACATCCGCCTGCCCACCGGAGAAACCGATACCGCGGCGCAATAGGCGAGCACGAGGGCTGCTGAAACGACTATCGCGAGCGTCCAGTTTTCGTGAAGAACCGGGACGGGCGCAACGAGGCGGACGAGATACGCGACGCCAAGAGCCGCTCCTGCGGGAAGCGCGACATCGCTGAAATACCAGCGCCATTTCTCGCGCGTGAGCGCGTACCGGTGCATCAAAGGGATGGCTAGTACGATGCCGCTCGCATTGATTGCGACCCAAGCGTATCCGGACGCGATCGCCCCGAAGGCCGATACGCCGAAGTAAATGGCCGGAATGAAGACCAAGACGAACGCACAGTTGACGGCGATGATGAGCCGCGTGCGGCCGAGTGCGAGCTGCAGCGTCTGCGGAGTAGTCATGAACGCGTTCAGCATGGTGCCGATGGCGAGCAGCGTCACAAGCGGCGCCGTCTCGCTGGTGGTTGTCGCATCCTGGATCCACAGCATCAGGATGTGCTTGGAAAACAGCGCCAGGACCAGCGCGCTCGGTGCGATGGCCAAGGTCAGCATCTGCGCAAAGCTGTGATAGGCCTCGGCAAGCGCGGCTTGATTGGCGCGAGCAACCAGTTCATTGAGGCGCGGATAGGCAACGCTTCCGATCGGTGCCACGAAGAGGTTCAGGCTCCCTGCCACTGAACTTGCCAGCGCGTAGTAACCGAACGCCTTGAGCGGCAGCATCGTCGAGAGGAACAACTTGTCGGACTGGTTGAGGAGTAGATAGAGCAGCGTGACAATCGTCACGCCGGCGGAAAACCGCCAGATCCTCCGCAGGGCATGGGGGGAGAAGACCGGCTTGTCGGGGGAACGCAGAAGGCTCCACGACCTTCCAAACAGAACGACCAGTTCTATCAGCGTGACGCCAGCCTGATAGAGAAAGAAGGTCTCGATGCTCGCCGATATCCAGATCAGGACGGGGACGACGCCGGCCCCTCGCAATGTGGCAAATGCGGCTCCCGTGGCATTCAGCCAGACGAGGTCCTGCAGCCCCGTGATCACACCTCTGTACAGGCTGGATAGCCAGCGCAGGCCAATCAACGCACCCATGAGGTAGAGCGCCCGGATCGCAGCAGGAATCGGGAGGGATTCGGCCTTGAGCCAGTGCCCGGCCAGCCAGGGCGCCGTGGTGACGACCGTGACGAACAGTACGAGCGCCACACCAAGAAAAACGACTTCGACGGATCTGAGAAGGGTGCGTATCTCGCGAACGGAGTGGGCGCCGCCCCTGAAGCGGGCCATTTCGCGGCTGACCGCAGGGGTCAAGCCCATATCGAGAAATGACAGCGAGACCTGCAGAAAGGCGTAGACCCCAATCAGTCCGTAGGCTTCCATCCCGAGAATCCGGATGTACAGCGGAACGAAGGCGATCTGGACAAGAGCGGTCCAGGTATTGCCGAGAAAACCAGCTGCGATGTTGCGGTTGACTGACATCGGGTTAACGCGCGGGCCGGTCGCCCTTTGTTGGCCGTGCGCGTGAGGAACACCGCATCCGAATCCATTCGCACCCTGCGCGGATTGGAAAGAGTCGCGCTCCAAGCACTTCAGACGTGGCAGGGATCAAGGAAAATGGCCGCCGGCAAAGGTCCTGGGTGAGTGACTTTTGGGCATGAGAAGCTGATCTCCTCTGGGTTGATCGCTCGAGAGTGGACATCGGCAATACTAAACTCAAGATTCGTGCCGTGGAGTCGTGCTCCTGCTCCTCCGGTGACTGAAGTAACACCCGCATGGCGTAGTCGACCTCGTCTAAGAACCGTGAAAGGCCCGCCCGGGCACGTCGCCGAAGTTTCGTATCCAGCAAGATACCCTTCCTTGACCAAGACCGTTCACGGAGCCAGCCAAGCACATTGTCTCAAGGATCGGCAGAGCGGGTCGCATGGAGCCCGCCAGCCAAACGTGCAATCGTCTCGGCGTACGTCGCCAGTGCGCTGTCTGTGTCTAGCGCGTTCCAGCAAGCGGGCTCCCCCATTCCATCTGACGCATTCGAGATTCCATTCGAAGAGCTCGATCGGCGGGATAGACACATAGTCATCGTCGGCGGGCGCAAGCGCGTTTCCGCGGTTCGCGTGCATTGCAGATCCTGAAGCGGGTTTGTGCATCGGACGACGGCGGCGCGCCGCATCGCAGCGCACTTACGACTCTGTGCGTCAGGCGCGCATTCGGCTGGAACGCGAGGCGCGACGCGCGCTCCTCTCTGATGCGCCGCGATTCGACCCTGCATTTCTCGGCGAATGACGCCGTGGCATAGCCCTTGCTCGATAGCATCGCGTGCACCACTGAAACGGTGACGCGCAGCGTGCAGCGATGTCGACGCTGCATGCACTTGGTAGGTCGATCGGTAGGTCGATGCGGTGGCCCAAAGCCGTCCGCATCTCGCGCATATTGTAGGTGACAGTGCTCGCGAATGCGCGCGCGAAACGGCGCACATCAACATGCTGCCGACATATTGCGTCACATCCCGCCGGGCGCAGTCAATGAACGCATGTCCGCGCTGATTATGATGTTTCGCCGGACTTCCGGTGGCCATCAACGCAAATCTGGCGAGAGCTACCGCTTGTCCGGCTTCGCGGCACTGTCGTGCACACCGGCATACGTCTTGCTCGATTATCCCCGTGTTGTTTTGGATTAGCGGCGGCCAAATCGGAACGAGAGCCGCCCTCCAAAAACCAAAATGTGGCGTACAGCAGCGCCGAACACGAGTGAACTGCACAGGGAGATCGCAATGTCAGTGGTGATCGGGACAGAACAGACTTCGCGTTGCGCGTCGATACGCAGCGCACGCACGCGAGCGAGCTCTCGCGGATTCACGCTCGTAGAAATGCTCGCCACCGTCGCGGTGCTTGCGATTCTTACGACGCTGGCAGCCGCGTCGATGAGCTCGACCCTGAGCAATAACCGCGCGTACGCCACCCAGGACGAATTCGTCGCCTATCTCGCGCTTGCGCGCAGCGAGGCCGCGCGACGCGGCGTTCCCGTCGTAATCGCCGCCACCGCTCCCACGAGCGGCAATGCGTTCGGCCACGGGTGGAATGTCTTTGTCGACGCCAACGGCAATGGAAGCTTCGATACGGGCGACACCCTGCTGCGCGCGCACGATGCGCTGCCTTCGAACTTTCTGGTAGGCGACGGAACGACAACGTCGATCGCGTTCACGCCGCTTGGTTTTCTCAGCGGAGCGGCCGCGGTCGATATCAAGATGTGTCCGACCGACCCGACGCTGGGCGGATATGACCTCGTCGTGCAGCCCAACGGATTGACCGACGTCAAGCAGTTCTCCGGCAACCCTGTCGCGACCGTAGCGCGCACGACATGCTGAAAATCATGAACCGTCGCGTGCAAAACGGCAGTGGGCTGATCGAATCCCTGATCTCGATCTTCGTCGTGTCGATCGGCTTCCTGGGCTTCGCCGGGCTGCAGGTCAACGGGCTTGCCGCGGCGAACGACTCGATGTTTCGCAGCAAAGCCGTCTATCTGAGCTATCAAATGGCCGATCGTGTGCGAGCGAATCTTCCCGCGGTCGTGCTCGGTTCGTACAACTCGATGAGTGGAGACGGCAGCAGTCCTGGCTGCATTGCCACGGGTTGCACCGCCGCTCAAGTCGCACAGAACGATTACTACGAGTGGTCGACGGAAGCGGCTCAAGTCCTGCCCTCCGGCGCCGCAACGATCTGTCTCACCAGCTCGCCCGACACCTGCGACGGCGGCGGCAGCGTCTTTGCCATCAAGCTCTCGTGGGTCGAAAAGGGCCAGCAACACACCTTCGTCACGTCGTTCCGGCCATGAAAACCCGGCTGCAAAAAGGCATGAGCTTGGTCGAGCTCCTGGTCTGGATGGCGGTGAGCCTGCTGGTGATCACGGTGATCGGCGTCATTTATATGAACACCAAACAGATCACGCGGGTCAATGACACCGTTTCCCGCCTGCAGGAAAACGGGCGCTTCGTCATCCACCTGCTCGATCGGGACCTGCGCATGGTGGGCTACCGCGGATGCAACGGCGGCGCGGTGACGCCGGCCAACGTTCTCAATTCAACTGCGTATCCCTACAACTTCGATGTCGCAATCGCGGGGTTTTATGGCAACAGCGGGGCATGGAGCCCGGCGCTCGATTCCAGCATCAGCTCGTTGACGCCGGCGCCCACGTCCAACACGGACGTGGTGACGATCCGCCACATCGACGGGCCGGGCGTTGCGCTGACCGCGGCGATGGGAAGCACCACCGCGGATCTCCAGGTTTCACCTGCCAGCCCGCTCGCCACGGGTGACGTCTTGCTCGTTGCCGACTGCGCAAACGCCGCCATCTTCAACGCGACAAGCTTCAACTCGGGCAGCGGCGTCATCGGTCACGAGGTCGCCGCAGGTGTGCCAGGCAACACGACCAAGAATCTCGGCTACGCCTTTTCCACCGACGCATCGGTCTACCGGCTGGTGACGCGCACTTACTACGTGGCGCCCAGCGCGCGCAAGCCGGGCACCAATGCGCTTTGGGCCAACAGCGTCCCCGCGTACGACCTCCAGCCGCAGCCGGAGGAGATGGTCGAAGGCGTCGACGGCATGGTCGTTTTCTACGGCGAGGACACCGACGGCGATCGCGCCGCCAACCGCTACGTCACCGCGAACGCGGTAGGCACCTGGAACAACGTGGTGAGCGCACGTCCTCAAGTGCTGCTCGCGACGGTCCTCGACAAGATGACGACCAAGGCACAGCCCTATACGTTCAACGGAGTGACGACGACGCCGACGGACCTTCGTATGCGCACGGTGCTCACTTCGGTAGTCACCGTCCGCAATCGGGTGCCGTGATGGCTCGCCAGAGATCATGTTCGGCTTCGCGCGCCCAGTCCGGGATGTCGCTTTTTCCGGCGCTGATGTTTCTGCTGGTGCTTTCGGTAATCGGTGTGGCGGCGCTCAACAGCACGCTGATGCAGGAAAAAATGGTGTCCAACACCAAGGACACCAATCTCGCCTTCCAGGCCGCCGAAGCGGGTCTTCGCGACGCGGAAGCCGACGTCATCAAGAACGTCACCGGCGGAACCGTCTTCAGCGCATCGTGCGTGCACGGGCTGTGCACCCCGCCGTCGACGTGGCCGTCACCGAGCTCGCTCGATATCTCCAAGGCCATCGACTGGAGCAACAGCGGGCTGACGCGAAGCTACGGCGTGTACACATCCTCGTCTGCGCTGCCCGATGTCGCCGCGCAGCCGCAGTACGTGATCGAAAAGCTCTCCAGCCTTCCGGTCGGGCCCGGCGGCAGCGCGGGGATCGGGTTGCCTGGACTGCCGCTCAACGGCGGTGCCGCGTATCGACTGACTGTCCTCGCGACCGGCGTTCGCGCCGAAACCCGCGTCATCCTGCAATCCACCTTTCTTGTGAGCAACTCATGAACGCGTTCAAACGTGCGCTTTTTGTACTGGTCTGTGTCCCATTTGCACAGGGCGCGCACGCAGCTTTGCTCTCCCTTGCGCAGGTACCCGCTCTTTCTCACGAGCAAGACGCTGCCCAACGTCCTCGTCATCTACGACAACTCGGAGTCGATGGACGGAACGATGGCCGGCAAGCTGATCGCAGGCGACGACCCGACCACCCGCGGCAACATTGCGCGCACGGTCATACGCAACACGATCAGTGCCTACTCGGGCCTGTTCAACTGGGGTCTCGAGACCTTCTATACGAACGGGCCGGGCTTGTACTCGACGTATCCGTACTGGCTCGGGAATGACCAGACGATGGTGTTCACCGATGACTGCGTACCCGGCGGCGTCAACGGCGGTGTCTCCGCGTCGAACAATGGACTTCGCTGCATACCGAATCCGCAGCCGTTCGCGGGCGGTAACTACGTCACGTACGACAGGGCGAGCGACGACCCCGACATCAACGACGTTCTCTATATCGGATACTTCGGGCCCGGCGCCTGGGCAACGAGCGCCGGGGGCGGAGCCTACAACTTCTACTTCAACCACAACGCGGGCCTTGCGTTCGAGGCCAACATGAGCAGCTACTGGGCAACGCTGAGCTTCACGCCCACCGATGCCGGCTACATTCCGTTCAATCCTCCTATCTCGAGGCAGATGTATGCGTACCGCGCGTGGGGCTTCTATTCCGACGTCAACGGCTACGGCAATATCGTCGAGCCGATCAAGGACTCCAACGTTTCCGGACACCTGACCAGCCTGCAGACGCTGCTCGGCAACGAGACGCCATGGGGTCCCGACATCAAGAACAGCGCGGTGTTCACGCCGCTCGCCGGCAGCCTCGCCACGGCGCAGCAATACTTCAATGGCGGCCTCGGCACCTCGCCGATCATTCGCTCCTGCCAGAAGAACTTCATCATGCTGGCGACCGACGGCAATCCGACCGCGAGCATGGCCGGCTGGGATTCGATGTATCCGCTGGCGCAGCAGGTGAACACGTACAACCCGGTCACGCACGCGTGGACTTTTTCCCAGGCGGCGAGCGATGTCTTCGGCCAGGTTAGCCCCTTGCGCAATGTCACGGTCAGCGGCAACCACTTCGACATCCAGACGTACGTCGTCGGAATGGGTGACACCGTCGCCAACCCCGGCTCGATCGCGACGCTCAATCAGATCGCGACGCTTGGCGGCACCAATCAAGCCTACCTCGCGGGTGACGCAGCGGCGCTTGCCGCGGCGTTCCAGGCGATCGCGGTCGATATCGAATCGAAGACCGCGGCCGCATCTGCTGTGTCTCTCAATACCGGCTCGTGGGGCACCGGCACCAATCTCTATCAGGCGCGCTTCAACAGCGGTGACTGGTCCGGGCAGCTGATCGCCTACGTCATCAATGCCGACGGCTCGCTGGGCAGCCAGCTCTGGGATGCAGGGCAGGTGATCAACGGCCAGAACTGGGACACCGGGCGAACGATGTTGACGTACAAGCCTTCGGCGACGTTCGGCAGCCGCGGAATACCCTTCCGCTGGCCGGCGACCTATCCGGGTCTGCCGGGCACCACCGAAATGGATGTCGCGCAATCGTCTCAGCTCAATTCAGACATCGCGGGGAACACCGACGGCTACGGTGCGCAGCGCGTCCAGTGGGTGCGCGGCAACCCGTCGAACGAAGGCGGAACCTGCGGGACCTGCACTCCGTCGTTCCGCAGCCGGCCGACAAGCAAGCTGGGCGACCTCATCCACTCCGCGCCAAGCTACGTCGCGATGCCGAATTTCGGGTACCCCGACAGCATCGAAGCGGCGGCGTACAGTGCCTTTGCCGTGGCGAACGCCAATCGTCCACCGACCATCTATGTCGGCGGAAACGACGGAATGCTGCACGCTTTCGATGCCAGGACCGGTGTCGAAATCCTCGCCTACGTGCCGACGCCGGTGTACCGGAATCTGAGCGCGCTGACCACACAGCGCTTTGCCCAGAATTCAAACGACCCGACGCCGCATCTGTACTACGTCGACGGCTCGCCCACGGTGGGCGACGTCTACTACGCGAATGCATGGCACACGCTGCTCACCGGAGGTCTCGGCGCGGGCGGTCAGGGTGTCTATACGCTCGACATTACCGATCCGAGCCACTTCGCGCAGGCGTCGGCGGCATCGATCGTGCGCTGGGAATTCAACGACAGCAACGATCCCGACATGGGCTACGTCTTCGGCCAACCGCTCGTGGTCAAGACCAACGACGGCCACTGGTCGGTCATCGTCACCAACGGCTACAACAACAGCCAGGCGGACGGCGCCGCCAGCTCGAGCGGACACGCGGTCCTGTTCGTGCTCGATGCCGAAACCGGTGCGCTGCGCGCCAAGATCGATACCGGGTCGGGAAGCGTTTCCACGCCCAACGGTCTGTCGGGGGCGATCGCCGTCGACACCACCGGTGACGGAATCGCTGACGTGGTCTACGCCGGGGACCTGAACGGCAACATGTGGAAGTTCGATCTTTCCTCGTCGAGTCCGGGCTCGTGGGGGGTCGCGCTCGGCGGCTCGCCGCTCTATCACCACCGATAACAATCAGCCCATCACCACGCGCCCCGACGTGACCAAGTTCACGCAAGGCGGCTATCTGGTCGTATTCGGCACGGGGCGCTATATCGACGCGAGCGACAACTCGACGACCGACCAGCAGACGTTCTACGGCATCCGCGACAACGGATCGGCGGTAAGCGGCCGGTCGAGCCTGGTTCGCCAGCAGGTCGTGCGCACGGCATCCGGCGCCGACGGCAACACCTACCGCATCACCACCCACGCGGTCGGTGCACCGACCCTCGACGGTGCGCTGACCGGGGATAACACCATTTCCGTCAGCGGTTACAACTCGGGAAAGAAAGGCTGGTACATGGACCTGCCGACGTCGGGCGAGCGCATGGTGACCGATCCGACGATTCGAGCGGGTCGCGTCGTCTTCAACACGCTCATTCCCAACACCGACCCGTGCGGCTACGGCGGGAGCGGTTCGGTCATGGAAGTCAATGTCATGACCGGCAACCGCTACGACACACCGACGTTCGACACCAATGGCGATCAGCAGATCTCGGCGGCGGACCTTATCGACACGGGCATCGGCGTCGAGAACACCAGCGGGCGGATGATCTCGAGCATTCCCGCCGCCGCCGGATTCCTCGGCATGCCGCCGCGCGGAGGCGCGCCCTTCGAGAACAAGTATGTGAACACGTCGTCCGGAACGGTCAACGTCATCGGCGAGACCGCCGGCATGGGCACCCAGGGACGCAAGTCGTGGCGTCAGATTCAGTGAGAGGCAAATCATGAAGCGAACCATCCTCAGCATCGTCCTGCTCCTCGCCGCGATACCCGCGGGGGCGATGACGACAACCACGCCCGCTCCGTCCGCGGGCAAGATGAACTTGCAGGGCATGACGAGCTCGCCTGCGGCTGCGAAGGCGATGGCCGACGACAGCTCCGGCATGCGCCGGGGAACGGTCGAGGCCGTCAGCATCACCACGGGCAGCTTCCACGTCTATGGCCAGAAGCTCAGCTTCGACCCGCAGCGCGTGCGCGTTTTCGACCGCGCCGGCAAGGCGTCGAGCATCTACGCACTGAAGACCGGTGCGAAGGTGCGTTTCACCCTGGATGCCGCCGATCCCATGCATCGACGCGTTGCCGTCGTGTACATCGATTGAAAGGTTTCGACATGCGCTGCCGCGGTTTTACGCTGCTCGAAGTCATGATCACCTGCGCATGCGTGGCGATCCTTTCCGCGATCGCCTATCCAAGCTACATGACGTCGATCCAGAAGTCGCGACGCGCCGAAGCCAAATCGGCGCTGCTCGGCGCGTCCGGCCAGATGGAACGCTGGTTCACCGAACGCGGGACGTATGCGACCGCCACGCTGGGAAGCGGAGGCGTCTACGCCAACCATAGCCAGAACAGCTATTACACCTTGTCGCTGTCCCCTCTCGCGGCGACGACGTACACGCTGCGCGCCACGCCCGCGGGCGCGCAGGTCGGCGATCCCTGCGGAACGATGACCTACACCGATGCCGGGCTCAAAGGCGTCACCGGAGGCACGTGGAGCGTGAGCCAGTGCTGGTAGACGGCTGAAGTCTCGACGCTCTCGCGGTCGGCCTCACACGCTCACGCGAAAGCCACGAGGCTGCGAAATCATGGAAACGCACGCGCCGACTTGCACGCCGGCTCCCTGCGTGAGCGACGCGGCCCATCGATGAGCCACGAAACCGAGTTGGAAAGTCCGGAGGTGGCGGTCGCCGCTGTCCAAGCGACCGGAAGCTGCCTGTGCGGCGCTGTGTCCTACGAGATTTCCGCGCCCTTGCGCGACGTCGTCGAGTGTCATTGCGCGATGTGCCGCAAGACGCATGGTCACATCGGCGCCTACACCGCCGTTCCAAGGACCGCGCTGCATCTGCTCAAGGCGTACGGGCTCAAGTGGTACCGCTCTTCCGACATCGCGCGCCGCGGCTTCTGTTGCCAGTGCGGAGGAACGCTGTTCCGGGATGCGGCCGACACGGATTACATCGCCATCGCCGCGGGCACGCTCGATGCGCCGACCGGCCTCAAGACCACGCTGCAGATACACGTTGCCGACGCGGGCGATTACTACACCATCGACCATTCGGTGCCGCAGCGGGCCTGAGGCTTTGCACTAAAGCTTGCTCGCGTAGTCCTTCTGCACTTGCGCGATGCGTTCGTGCGATCCCAAAAATGCGTGCTTGGACATGTCCGGGGAATATTTCGCCCCCGGCGGATGCTTGCCCACGGCTTCGGCCAGCGCTCGGATGTGATGCGGCCCGGCGCCGCAGCACACGCCCAGATAGCGGATGTCCATCGCGAGAGCCGCTTTGCCGAATTCGGCGATCTCGAAGCGGTTGCAGGTGAAGGGATCGAGCGCGACAGGGAACGGGCGCGCTGCGCTGTCGCCGTGCCAATGCGA
The DNA here is from genome assembly GCA_963745385.1 of uncultured beta proteobacterium. Taxonomy (GTDB): domain Bacteria; phylum Pseudomonadota; class Gammaproteobacteria; order Burkholderiales; family Casimicrobiaceae; genus PALSA-1003. The sequence continues at coordinate 369,637 of CAVUXI010000022.1, read as the reverse complement.
ATCGCGCAGGGACTGAAATGACGGTTCGCCCTCGCTCGTCCGATAGGGAACGGGAAGCGCCGCGACGTGTATCTTGACCGCGGCGCGCACCTGCCGGAGCAGCGGCATCATGGTTGCGGGGCCGCGGATGCAGTTGAGTCCCACGACGTCCGCGCCGGCGTCGGCGAGCCGCCTGCACGCATCGGCGACGCTCCAGCCCTCGCGGGTGACATCAGCCTGGTGCATGGCGAGCGTGATCACCGCGACGTGCTTTGCGCGCTTGACCACGTCGAGCGCGATCAGCGCCTCCTGTGCGTAGGAATACGTCTCGCCGATGATGAAGTCGACGCCCGCGTCGACCGCCCAGCCTACCTGCTCCTCGAACATCTGCCGCACCGCCTTGTGCGAGGCGGAGTCCGCGGGGTCGTACACGTTGGTATTGCAGATGTCGCCCGCGAAGAGCGCGCCGCTTTCCATGGCCACCGACCGGGCAATCTCGAGCGCGCGGCGGTTGATGGGCTCGAGATCCTGCTCGCGGCCGATCACGCGGAGCTTCTCGCGATGCGCGTAGTAGGTCAGTGCCTCCACGACATCCGATCCGGCATGAACGAAATCGCGATGAAGCTGTGTCACCACTTCCGGGCGCTCCAGCACCACCTCGGGCACGAAGGCGCCGGCCTGGAGATAGCCTCGCCGCTCGAGCTCGAACAGGTAGCCCTCGGCGCAGATCACCGGTCCACGATCCAGACGCTCGAGAAGAGGAACCCGGTCCTGCCGCGTTGCGTTCATCGCTGCTTCCGCTCCGCGAATCAAAATTGACAGCGTACTATCGCACTTTTGCCGCGGCCTGAACAGGCACGCACGGACGTTGCGGCGCATGTTCGTGCCCGATCGTGCGCGCAGCAAACGAGAAGGAAGGAAAGTGGAGACTCTCGCGTTCATCGTGCACAACCTTCCGGCGATCGGCGAGCGAACGATGGAGCACATCGCGATTGTCGGGGTCGCCGTCGGCATCGCGATCCTGACCGGCGTCCCGATCGGAATTGCGATTTCACAGAGCCGGCGAGCTGCCGACACCGTGCTCTATCTTGGATCGATCGTGATGACGATTCCGTCGATCGCGCTGTTCGGCATCTTGATCCCGGTGCTCTCCAGGATCGGACAGGGGATCGGCTACCTACCCGCGGTGATCGCCGCGCTGCTCTACGCCGAGCTGCCGATCATACGCAATACCTACACCGCGATTCGCAATGTCGATCCCGCGCTGCGCTCCGCGGCGATCGGCATGGGCATGTCGACATCGCAGCGCCTGGCTCGGGTCGAGCTGCCGATCGCGCTGCCGCTGATCATCGCCGGCGCCCGTGTCGCGGTCGTCATCAACATCGGCGTCACCGCGATCGCCGCGTATATCGGCGCCGGCGGGCTGGGAACGTTCATCAGCCGCGGCATCTCGCAGACCGACGTGCGCCAGCTCGTCACCGGCGCGCTTGCGCTCGGACTGCTGGCGATCGCTGCCGACTACGCGCTCTTGCGACTGCAGCGAGGGCTTGACGCCGAAGGGCCTGCGGGCCGAAGGCGCGTGATTCGATGGCGGCCATACGAATCGAAGGCTTGACCAAGACCTACGCGACGCCGCGGGGCCCGGTCACCGCCGTCGATCGGGTGAGCTTCGAAGTCGCCGATGGCGAGACCTGCGTGCTGCTCGGGCCGTCGGGATGCGGCAAGACCACGACGCTGCGCATGATCAACCGCCTGGTGGCGCCGACGTCGGGCAAGGTGTTCATCGGCGGCCGCGACACCAGCGCCGCCGATCCTGTCGAACTCCGCCGCACGATCGGCTACGTCATCCAGCAGATCGGACTGTTTCCGAACATGACCGTCGCGGGAAACATCGGCGTCGTTCCGCGTCTGCTCGGCTGGAATGCGCAGCGCATACGCTCGCGCGCCGAGGAGCTTCTTACCATGCTGGCGATGGAGCCGAAGGATTTCCTGGAGCGCTATCCGGGTGAGCTCTCGGGCGGGCAGGCGCAACGCGTCGGCGTCGCACGCGCGCTTGCAGCCGATCCTCCGGTGCTCCTCATGGACGAGCCGTTCGGCGCGCTCGATCCGGTCAACCGCGAGGCGATCCAGGACGAATTCCTGCGCATGCAGCGTGCGCTCAGGAAGACCGTGCTGTTCGTGAGCCACGACATCGACGAGGCGGTAAAGATGGCCGACAGCATCGCGATTTTTCGCGCGGGGCGACTCGAGCAGCACGCCGCACCCGACGTGCTGCTGGGAGAACCCGCAAATGCGTTCGTCGCCGGTTTTGTCGGCAGCGACCGTACCTTGAAGCGTCTGCGCCTGATTCGCGTCGGCGACCTCATGATGGCCGGTGTTCGCGGCCATGACGTAGCCGCGCCGACGGTGCAGGCGACCGACGACCTGCGGCGGGTCGCCACGCTCTTCCTCGAGCACGGTGTCGAATCGGTCGTCTGCGTCGACGCCGGCGGCAAGGCGATCGGTCACATCTCGCGCGCCGCCGTCGCCGCGTGGCTGCGAACGTCGAACCCGTGAACGCTGCGCTGGTTCCGCAACGCTCGCTCTTACCCTATGTGGTGCTGGCGGCGATCGCATCGGCGCTGCTCTGGGCGCTGGTCGCGAGCGGCCTGTGGGCGGACATGCTTCGCTACAGGAAGGACGTTGTGTATCTCATCCGACAGCATCTGGTGCTCGTCGCCATCTCCGGCTCGCTCGCGATCGTCTGCGGCGTTTCCGCAGGAATCTGGCTGTCGCGGCCGTGGATGGCGCGCTACGCGCAAGGCGCGATCCAGGCGGTCAATATGGTCACCGCGATACCGACGCTGGGCAAGCTCGCATTGATGATGAGCCTGCTCGGCATCGGCGCGCTGCCGGCCATCGTCGGACTGTGGATCGCGACGCTGCTGCCGATCATTCGTAATACCTACGAAGGGATTCGCGCGGTGCCGCCGCATCTGCTCGATGCCGCGCGCGGGATGGGACTTGACCCGCTTGCGATCCTGACACGAGTCGAGCTTCCCAATGCGCTGTTCGTGATCTTTGCCGGCATCCGCACCGCGATGGCGGTGAACGTGGGAACGGCGCCGATCGCTTTTCTGATCGGCGGCGGGGGCCTGGGCGAGCTCATCTTCACCGGCATCGATCTGCAGGAAACGGGGATGATGCTGGCAGGGGCGATCCCGACTGCGCTGCTCGCGGTCGCCGTGGATTTTTTGTTCGGGCAGGCGCAGTATTGGCTCGTCCCGCGCGGCGTCAATCCGTTGCGCAGCGTCTAAAAACAGCGGAGGAGGAGCGGCATGACGTGGAGTATTCGTCGAACAATCATTGCAGTCGTAATTATCGGTCTGGTCATCGGGGTCGCCATCTGGCTGACCAGAAAGCCGGCACCGCCGATCGTCGTCGGCGGCAAGTCATTCACCGAGCAGCAGATCATGACCGCGATGACGGTGGAGCTGCTCAAGGCTAGGGGACTCACACCCGAGAGAAAGGCGGGCATGGGAAGCGCCGCGGTGCGCGCTGCGCTCGAGAACGGCCAGGTCGACGTCTACTGGGAGTACACCGGCACGGGCTTGGGCGTGTTCAACAAGATCAACGACAAGTTCGCATCGGCAGAAGATGCCTACAAGAGGATCAAGGAGGTCGACGCGGCAAAAGGCATCGTCTGGCTCAACATGTCCGCGGTCAACAACACCTACGGCTTCGCCATGAATCGCGACGATGCGCAGAAGCGCGGTATCGTCACCATGAGCGATCTCGCGAAGGCCATCAAGGGCGGCGCCAAGCTCACCTTCGCATCGAACGCCGAGTTCTACGCGCGGCCCGACGGGCTTCCGGGCTGGCAGACCGCGTACGGCTTCGAGTTCGATCGCGACAATGTCAAGCGCATGGACACCGGCCTCACCTACTCCGCGCTCAAGGAGCGGCAGGTCGATACCGCCGTCGTATTCGCGACCGACGGGCGCATCCCCGCGTTCAATTTCGTCGTGCTCAAGGATGACAAGAACTACGCGGCGCCCTACAACATGACGCCTGTGGTGCGCAAGGAGGTGCTTGACAAGAACCCCAAGCTTGCCGACGCGCTGAACGCGCTTTCGGCCAAGCTCAACAACGACAACATGGCGCGGCTCAACGCCAGCGTCGACGTCGACAAGAAGACCGTCGAGGACGCGGCGTCCGGATTTCTCAAGGAACAGGGGCTGATCTAGTTTCTTCCGCGATGGCCGAGCAGGATCGGCCGGCGACGCCGGCATTCGCCCACGTTCCGGCGTTCGCGCGCGGACTTGAGTTCGACCAGCTTCCGTCGACCGTCGTCCTGCAGGCAAAGCGCTGCCTGCTCGATCTGATCGGAGTCGCGGCGGCGGGATCGCGGACGCCGGCGTCCGCCATCGTCCGGAACTACGCGGCAACGCAGACGCTGGGCGGCGATGCTGCCGCGCGGATCCTGTTCGATGGGCGTCGCGCGGGGCTCGCGGGCGCGGCGTTCGCGGGCGCGTCGACCATCGATGCGGTCGATGCGCACGACGGCCACGCGCTGACCAAGGGCCACGCGGGAGTCGCAGTGATTCCTGCCTTGCTCGCGTTTTGCGATAGCGAGCCGAAGTCGGCGATGAGCGGCCGCGAATTTCTCACGTGTCTCGTGGCGGGTTACGAGATCGGCACGCGTGCCGGCATCGCGCTGCACGCAAGCGTCGCCGACTATCACTGTTCCGGCGCATGGAACGCGTTGGCTTGCGCCGCGATCGGCGGCCGCTATTTCGGCCTGGACGACGTCAGGATGCGCCATGCGCTCGGCATCGCCGAGTACATCGGTCCGCGCGGCCAGATCCTGCGCGTGTGCGATTCACCTTCGATGCTCAAGGACGGATCCGGTTGGGGCGCGCACGCTGGCGTCACCGCCGCGCTGCTCGCGCGCGCGGGATTCACCGGCGCGCCCGCGCTGACCGTCGAACGGGCGGATGTCCGCGCTCACTGGGCGGACCTCGGCGCGCGATGGATGATCCTCGAACAGTATTTCAAGGCCTATCCCGTGTGCCGCTGGGCGCAGCCTGCCGTCGAAGCTGCCCTGTCGCTGCAGCGCGCGCATGGCTTTACGGCGTCGCAGGTCGCCTCGATCAGCGTCCGGAGCTTTCGCGAAGCGATCGCGCTGGGTTCGCAGTGCGCGATTCCGGCGACGACCGAGGATGCGCAGTACAGCCTGCCCTACGCGGTTGCGGCGGCACTGGTGTTCGGCCGGCTCGGCGCCGAGGAGATCGATGTGCCGCGGATAGCCGATCCGCGCATCCGCGAGCTCCTGGGCGCCATGGCGCTGCGCGAAGACCGGGTGTTCTCGCAACGATTTCCTTCCGAGCGCTGGGCACGCGTCGAGGTCGTATTGCGCGACGGGCGCGCGCTCGTCTCCGAGCCGGCGCGGGCGCGCGGCAATCCCGACAATCCGCTGGACGATGCCGAGCTTCGGACCAAGTATCGCGAACTGGCGGAGCCGGTGCTCGGAGCCGAACGCGCCTCAGCGATCGAGCGTTGCGTCGCCGATGTCGATCGCGATGCACACGCCAGCGGACAGCTCGTGGAAAACCTGCTGTCCGCCACGGGGTGAGGACAGCGCAGGATGGCACTAGCCGAACGGCGCCGGCGTGTTGACTTCGTATCCGTATTCCATCGACGAAATGCATAGCAGGCGCCAGGCGTCTCTCGCGTAGCTGCGCGGCGACATCAGCAGCCACTCCGTTTTTCCGCGGCGATAAAAGAGCGCGCCGATATGGCCGAGCACGCTTTGGGCGCAGCCGCCGTCAGGGAATGTGCGTGGGTGGAAGTCGAGCGGGCAGCTCTTGGCGAGCACCGTCGCGGCACGCTCGCCCGCGATGCGAAACACGACCCGGGAGGACGACACGTCGAACAGCGCGCCGCCCGCGAGGTTGAGCGCGTCCCGCGCGGCATCGAAGGTGATCGCCGGGGACGATGTGTGACCGACGATCAGCCACGACGCCGGTCCCAGCCAGAACGACGTCGTGCCTTCGCTGCGTGCCGTCGTGTTGGCTGCGAGGGGAAGCGGCGCGCCGATTGCGCGCATGACAGGTTCCGGAATCGGTCCGGACGCTGCCTCGCCCTGCACATTCCACGCCCAGGCGCTCGTCACCTCGCCCAGCGCGATCTGCGGCGGATGGGCGCCATCGCGTCCCGGTGCGGTCGAGCGCGTCACGCCTGAAGGATCCTCAGCCACGAAGCCGCACCCCCTCGGGATCGACAAAGCACGGCGGTCCGACGCGCACCTGCACGTGCGCGTCCGCCAGAGGCGAAACCGCCCACAGCGTTTGCCCGTGCCGCTGACGGCCGCCGGCGAGCAATGCGAGTGCGATCGACGCGCCGATTGTCGGGCTCCAGCACCACGAGGTGACGTGGCCCAGCATCGGGTTCGGCAGCGCATGCTCGGGATCGGCGGCGATTTTCGCGCCGCGCGGAATCGCACCGCCGACCGCGGTCAGCCCCACGAGCTGCCAGCGCTGCGGATCGACGAGTGCGGGGCGCGACATGAGCGGCTTGCCGACGCACCACTTCGCGGGGCTGACGAGCTTGCCCATGCCGAGATCGTCGGCGGTCGTGCGTCCGTCGCCTTCCGGCCCGATGACAATGTGGCCTTTTTCGATGCGCAGCGTGCTCATCGCCTCGGTCCCGTACGGCATGATCCCGCATTCGGATCCGGCGTGCATCAGCGCTTCCCACAGGGCAGGGCCGCGCTCGGCAGGCACGTGAATTTCGAAGGCGAGCTCACCCGAGTAGCTCATGCGAAACAAGCGCGCGGGAATCTGCGCGCCTGCGCGTGCGATCGAGCATTCGGCCATCGAAAGAAAAGGGAACGCCTCGTTGGATATGTCGATGTCGACCAGCTTGGCCAGAACACGCCGGGCATTCGGGCCGGACAGGGCCGCCGCCGCCCATTGCTCGGTCACCGACGTGATGTAGACGCCGAGCTCCGGCCAGTCGATTTGCAGGAGCGCTTCGAGGTGCTGCATGACGCGAACCGCGTTGACGGTGGTCGTCGTCATGAGGTAATGCGTGTCGGCGAGCCGCGATGTCGTGCCGTCGTCAAAGACCATGCCGTCGTCGCGCAGCATCACGCCGTAGCGGCAGCGTCCGACGCCGAGCGTGTCCCAGCGGTTGACGTAGACGCGGTTGAGGAATTCGGCAACGTCTTTTCCCTGCAGCTCGATCTTGCCGAGGGTCGACACGTCGACCATGCCGACGTTGCCCCGCACGTTCAGTGCTTCGCGATTCACCGCATCATCTTCCGATTCGCCTGCGCGCCGGTACGAGTGCGGCCGCTTCCACAGTCCGGCGTTGACGAGGCGCGCGCCGTGCGCGAGGTGCCAGTCGTGCATGGCGGAATAGCGCGTGGGCTCGACGTGCGCGCCGGACTCGCTGCCGACGACCGCCCCGAACGTCACCGGCGTATACGGCGGGCGAAACGTGGTCGTGCCGACCTGCGGAACCGTGACGCCCAGCTCTTGCGCGAGCAGCGCGAGTCCGCCGATATTGGAAAGCTTGCCCTGGTCGGTGCCCATGCCGAGCGTGGTGTAGCGCTTGAGATGCTCGACGGAGCGATAGCCTTCGCGGCTGCCGAGCCGGATATCGTCGGCGGTGACATCGTTCTGCAAGTCGACGAAGGACTTGCCGCGCGCGCGCCGCAGCCCGGCCTCCCATAGCGGCGCGAGAGGACCTGCGCGGCACGGCGCCGCGCGAGGAGCGGGCGCGTCGCTCACGGCAGGGCAACCGGCTCGCGACGCCGCGGCGACGCCGGCGCGATGGCCCTCGTCGAGTGCATCGGCAAGACTCAGCTTTCCATTCGCGGCGCCGGCCGCGATGATCGGCAGCGGCGACACATCGGGGACAAACGTCGCCAGCGTGTCGTCGTACTTGAGCTTGCCGCGCGCCTGCGAGAACAGATGTACCGCGGGGTTCCATCCTCCCGAGACGCACACCAGATCGCAATCGATGCGGCGGCGGCCGCTCTGACCCACAGGCGCAACGTCGATGGCTCGTACGTGCAGCGCGCCGTAGGCGCGCACGATCGCGCTTGCCCCAACGACCGCCAGCCCTGCGCGCCTTGCCCGCGCCGGCAGGTCGCCGACCAGCGCTCCCTCGGGCCGCGCATCGACAATCGCAGCGACATCGACGCCGGCGTCGTGCAAGTCCAGCGCGCATGCGTAGGCGCTGTCGTTGTTGGTGAAGACGACCGCGCGGCGGCCGGGCCTGACCGCGTAGCGCCCAAGATACGTGCGCGCAGCGCCGGCCAGCATCGTGCCCGGCAGATCGTTTGCCGGATACGCGACCAGACGCTCGATCGCGCCGCTCGCCAGGACCACCGAGCCGGCGCGCACCTTCCACATGCGCTGGCGGGGCACGTGCGGCGGCGGCGTCGACCGATGGTCGGTGACTCGTTCGAGCAGTCCGACGAGGTTGCCGTCGTAGCATCCAAACGCGGTCGTGCGCGGCAGCAGCGTCACGTCCGAATGCGAGCAAAGTTCGCCCTCGACGCGGCTCATCCAGTCGGCCGCGGGCGCGCCGTCGATGTGCTCATCGTGCATAGGCGCGCTGCCGCCGAGCGCGTGGCGCTCGTCGCAGATGATCACTCGCGCCCCGCACTGCGCTGCGCTGCGCGCTGCCGCCAAGCCCGCGGGACCGCCGCCGACGACGAGGACGTCACAGTGCGCGAACTGGTGCTCGTAGCGAGCGGGATCGGGCTCCGCCGGCGCGCGGCCCATGCCCCCGGCGCGCCGGATGAGATGCTCGTACTTGAGCCACCACGCCGGCGACGGCGGCCACATGAACGTCTTGTAATAGAAGCCTGCGGGCAGAAACCGCGACATCGCGTCGGCGATCGCTCCCAGATCGAAGCGCACCGACGGCCAGCAATTCTGGCTCGCGGCAACCAGCCCCTCGTAGAGCTCGATCTGCGTCGCGCGCGCGTTGGGCTCGGTGCGCGCGCCGCGCTCGAGCTGCACCAGCGCATTCGGCTCATCGCTGCCCGCCGCGACAATGCCGCGCGGCCGGTGATATTTGAAGCTCCGGGCGACGAGGTGCACGCCGTTGGCGAGCAGCGCGGACGCAAGCGTGTCGCCGGCGTAGCCCTCGTACGCCTTTCCATCGTATCGAAAGCCCATCGCCCGCGACCGGTCGATCGCTCCGCCTTGCGCGAGACGAAACGGCTGCGTCACGTCGACGGTGCCTGCAGCGTATCGGTGAGGCGCGCGCTCGCGAAAATGTCGTGCGTGCGCGTGTCGCGACGGACCTTGAACCAGCGGCGGCATCCCGCGCTGTGCAGCCACAGCTCGTCGTGCGCGCCGCAGGGGTTGTCGCGAAGGTAAACGTAGTCGACCCATGTCGCTTCGGTCGCATCGGCTGCGGGACGCTTGACGGTCGCGTCGCCGCCATAGGTGAACTCGACCTGGTTGCGCGGTCCGCACCACGGACAGGGAATCAGCAGCATCTATGGAACTTTCGCCGAGAAATCGGAAAGCCAGCCCTCACCCCGAAATGTCCTCCGCCGCTTGCGCGCCGCACAGGTCAATGCGCCCACGCATACGGTCCCGCCCCCTTTTCGTCGATGGTGCTGCCTTGGGCGAAACGCTCCAGCGTGAAGCCGGCGTTGAGCGCGTGCGGCTCACCGCGCGCCATGGTGTGCGCGTGCAGCCAGCCCGACGCGGGCGTCGCCTTGAAGCCGCCGTAGCACCATCCGCCGGTCATGGTGAGTCCTTTGACCGGGAGCTTGCCGATGATTGGGCTTCCATCCATGGTCATGTCCATGATGCCTCCCCAGGTCCGCAGCATCTTCAAGCGCCCGAAGCTGGGAAACAGCGCCAGGCATGCGGCGACGACGTGTTCGACGGCCGGAAGGTTGCCGCGCTGCGCATACGAATTGTAGAAATCCAGGTCGCCCCCCATCACCAGCTCGCCTTTGTCGGACTGGCTGATGTAGAAATGCACCGCGCCCGACGTCACCACCGTGTCGAGCACCGGCTTGATCGGCTCGGACACCATCGCCTGCAGCACGTGCGACTCGATGGGCAGGCGCACGCCCGCCATTGCGGCGACGCGGCCTGAATGTCCCGCGACGGCGATGCCAAGCTTCGGCGTCGCGATGTAACCCCGCGTCGTCTCGACCCCTGCAATCGCGCCGCGATCGATGCGAATTCCGGTCACTTCGCAGTTCTGGATGATGTCGACGCCGAGCGCGTCGGCCGCGCGCGCATAGCCCCACGCAACCGCGTCATGGCGGACCGTCCCCCCGCGCGGCTGGAGCAATCCGCCCAGCACCGGAAAGCGCGCCTCCGCGGAGCAGTCGAGGTTGGGAATCCACGTCGCGATTTCATCGCGGGACAGGAACGTTGCGTCGATGCCGTTCAAGCGCATCGCGTTGCCGCGTCGAATCGCCGCGTCCATGTCGGCGGGCGAATGGACGAGATTGAGCACGCCGCGCGGGCTGTACATCACGTTGAAGTTGAGCTCCTGCGACAGCCGCTCCCACAGCTTCAGCGAAAATTCATAGAAGTGAGCGTTGGGATCGAGGTGATAGTTGGAGCGCACGATCGTGGTGTTGCGGCCGGTATTGCCGCCGCCGAGCCATCCCTTCTCGAGCACGGCGACGTCGGTGATCGCGTGTTCCTTCGCGAGGTAATACGCGGTGGCGAGACCGTGACCGCCGCCGCCGACGACCACCGCGTCGTATCGCTTTTTCGGTATGGGCGTTCGCCATGCGGCCGGCCAGCCGTCGTGGCCGCGCAGGCCCTGGCGCAGCAGGGAAAAAATCGAATAGCGCATGGGGGCGGGGAATCGCACAGTCGCCGTGTCGCCAGGCCGAGAAATTTCGGCGTGGTGCGGCTATGGCGGGAAGCGCTTATAGTATGGGGCGTCCTTTGGATCGATAGCGTGTCGGCGATATCACCGCGCATTCTACGCGACGCGTTTGCGCCGGCTCGAGCCCGAAGGCTCCAGACGCCGGCTTCGGATAATGATGGGTTTTCGCGAGGGGATGGTGCCATGGGTTACGGAATCAAACGGCTGTGGGCGTTTGCTGCGATGCTGGTTTTCGCAACCGGCGCGGCTGCGCAGAGCGACACGCTCGACAAGATCAAGAGCAAGGGCGTGCTCGTCGTCGGCGTCAAGAACGACTACAAGCCGTGGGGCTTTCTCGATCCGTCCGGCCAGATCGTAGGCATGGAGATCGACATGGCCAAGGATGTCGCACAACGAATCGGCGTCAAGACCGAATTCGTCCCGGTGACCGCGGCCAATCGCATGGAGTTCCTGCAGCAGGGCCGCATCGATCTCCTGATCGCGACCATGGGCGACAATCCGCAGCGGCGCAAGGTCATCGGTATCATCGATCCCAACTACTACGCGGGCGCCGCCAACGTGCTCGCCAAGAAATCCTACGGTTTCAAGAAGTGGTCGGACTTGAAGGGCCGCAAGGTTTGCGCCCAGCAGGGCGCGTATTACAACAAGCGCGCGACCGATGTGTACGGCTGGGAGCTGGTCAACTTTCCGGCGATCCCCGAGGCATTCAACGCGTTGCAGCAGGGCGCCTGTGTCGCATTCCTGTTCGACGACACCTTGTTTCAATCGATGCTCTCGTCGGGCGACCCCAAGTGGGCCGACTACGAAATGCCGCTGGTCTCCGAAGATCCAGCGCCGTGGGGCATCGCTGTCCGCCAGGAGGATCTCAACGCGCCGTTCGGCAAGCTGATGCATGACATGTCGGTCGAATGGCACAAGTCGGGCCGCCTGCTGGAGCTGGAGAAGAAATGGGGGATCAAGGAGTCGCCGTTCCTGCGTGAGATGAACGCCAAGTACAAGGCATCCTGAGCCACGGCTTGGCGACTGGCGCAGCACCGGTGACCGCGACGACGGTAGCCGGCGCGCTGGCCGCGTGGGCGTCTCGTGTGGAGCGTCGGCCCCCTCCCGACGTGCGCCGTGCGGCCATGCGCTGCATCACCGACGCGACCGGCTGCGCGCTGGCCGCATCGACGGTGGCTCCCGTGCCGGCGATGCTTGCGCTGGCACGCGGCGAATCTGCGGGCGGCGCTTGCAGCCTGCTCGTCGCCGGCGACCGAGTCGGGCCGCTGGCAGCCGCCGAACTGAATGCTGCGGCATCGCACGCGCTCGACTTCGACGACACGTGCTTCGCGGGCATCGCCCATGGCAGCGCCGTGATCTGGCCGGCAGTGCTGGCCGCGGCCCAGCTTCAAGGCGCCTCGGGCTCGCGCGCGGTCGATGCCTTCATCGCCGGCGCCGAAGCCGCGTACGCGCTGGGCAAGGCTTTCGGCAACGCGATCTATCTCGAGCACGGATGGTGGACGACGGCGTATCTGGGCGCGGTCGGCGCCGCGGTCGCCTGCGCGGACCTTCTCGAGCTTTCGACGGCGCAGGCGCGCGAGGCTATCTCCCTCGCTGCATCGGGCTCGATCGTCGTGCGCGCGTTGATGGGGTCGCACGCCAAGCCTTACCGCTGCGGCGCCGCCGCTCGCGACGGTCTGCGTGCAGCACTCGCCGCTGCCTCGGGCATCGAAGGTCCCGCGAGCGTGTTCGAGCACAGGCTGGGTACAATCGCAGCGCTCAACGGCGGCGCGTTCGATCCTTCGCGTCTGGCGCGGCTGGGCGGCGAATGGTCGCTCACCACGCCGGGCGTGGCGTTCAAACGCTATCCGCTATGCTCGGCCGCGCAGGCGGCAGCGCAGGCGACGGTCGAGCTTCTCGCCGAGGCGGCGGCGCAAGCGAAGGAGGTCGAAGCTATTGTCTGCGCCGTTCCGCCGCTGGTGACGCTGTCGCTCATCTATCCCGATCCGCAGACTCCGGCGCAGGCGCAATTCAGTCTGCAATTCGCGGTGGCATGCGCGGCGCTCCATGGCGGAATCGCACCGGCGCACCTGTCGAGCGCGACGCTGGCCGATCCCGCCATACGCGCAATGATGACGCGGGTTCGGCACGAGGCGCGCGACGACCTCGACTTTGGCGGCGACGAGCCCGAGGGAGCGCAAGTCACGCTGCGCCTCCTCGACGGAAGAGAGCTCATCCGGCGGATCGGCGCCGCGCGGGGAATGCCCGCCGACCCCATCAGCGATCACGAGTTGCGCGTGAAATTCGTGCGCAACGCAGGCGGGGGTGACGCAGCAGAGGCGTTTGCGCGGCGCTTGATGCTGCTCGAGCGCGAACCCGATTGCGGCTTCATCGCACAAGGAGCCGCGGCATGATCGACGCGCTCGCCCATTTCTTTCGCTGGCTCAACGACGCGCACGGCATCAATCTGAGCATTTTCTACGATCGCGGTGATGCGTTGCACTTCTGGCGGGGCGTCGGCGTGACCGCGTGGCTGTCGCTGGTGTGCATCGCGATCTCGACGCTGATAGGCTTCACCGGCGCGTGGCTGCAACAGACGCGCTCGGCGTCGCTGCGGCTCGCCGTCTCCGCCTACGTGGAATTCTTTCGCAATACGCCGCCATTGATCCAGCTTTATTTCTTCTTCTTCGCGATCGGCGCGCTGCTGCCGCTGGGGATCGATGCCGCGGGCAACCCGGTGCCGCTGGTCAGCAACTACGGCTGGGCGATTCTTTCCTTTTCGCTCTTTGCAGGCGCATTCAACGTCGAGATCTTTCGCGCCGGCGTCGAGGCGGTTCCGGCCACGACCGTCGAGGCCGCGCAATCGCTGGGCTTGTCCAGGCGCCAGGTCTACCTGCGCATCGTACTGCCGCTGGCGTTGCGCTTCAGCCTGCCCGCATACGGCAACAACGTCGTCAATCTCGTGAAAACGACCACGCTCGCCTATGCCATCGCGGTGCCCGAGACGCTCTACGCCGCGGCCGCGATCTGGTCGGAGGAGCTCAACGTACGCGAAATGATGAACGTCGTGCTCATCGTCTACCTGCTGCTCATCGCGCTTCTGGTGCTGGCGCTCAAAGGCTGGGAGCGGGCGCTGCGCCTTCCCGGCTTCGGACACCAGTCGTGAGCGCGGAGCGCGCAACCGAGCTCGGCGGCGCGGGCCGTGCGCTGTGGGTCACCGCTGCGGTGGCGGCCGCGGGACTGTCGATCGCCGCCGCGCCGGCGGGGAGCATTGCCGCGCTCATCAAATGGTCGCCGTTGATACTCAAGGGCTTCGCGTTCAACCTGATCGTGTCCGCGCTGGCAATGGTCTGCGGCACGATCGCCGGTGCGTTCTTAGGGTTGACGCAGCTTTCGCGCTCGGGGGCGCTCCAGCGCGCGGGCGACTGGATCACCCAGTTTTTTCGCAATGCGCCGTGGCTGGTGCTTCTTTTCTACAGCATTTTCCTGATCCCTTTCGAGTTCCGCGTCTTCGGGCTCACGGTGCAGTTTCCCGGATGGCTGAAGGCGGTGATCGGTCTCGGCCTGCCGGTGATGGCGAATGTCGCCGAGATCGTGCGTGGCGCTCTGCAATCGATCCCTACGACGCAATGGGAGTCCGCCGCGTCGCTCGGTCTCAACCGGCGGCAGGTGATCTGGCGCGTGATCCTTCCGCAATGCATCAAGCGCATGCTGCCGCCGTGGATGAATCTCTACGCGATCGTGACGACCGCGTCGCCGTTGATCTCGATCGTCGGCGTCGAGGACGGCCTCACGCTCACGCGCGCCGCGCTCAACGCCGAGGGCCGGCCCGATCTGCTGCTGCCTTTCTATTCCTTCCTGCTCCTGCTCTTCTTCATCTATTGCTATCCGATCGCGCGCTGGACGCGCCGCCTCGAGGCCCGCTATGCCGTGCGCTGAGCGATCGACGCCAACGCCGGCACCCGCGCTCGACGCGCTGTTCCGCCGTCTTGGAATCGGCGCGACAAGGCACGAGCATCCCGCGGTGATGACGGTGGAGGAGTCGGAGCGGCTGGTCCCGGCTTTGCCGGGCGGGAAAACCAAGAATCTGTTCCTGCGGGACAAGAAAGGTGCGCGGCACTTCCTGGTTACCGTACCCGCACGGCGCGCGGTCGACCTCGCGCGCCTCGGCGACGTCCTCGACGCGGGGCGCATCGGGTTCGCGTCGGCGGAAAGGCTCCAGCGCCACCTGGGCGTCACCCCCGGCTCGGTGAGCCTGCTTGCGCTCGTCAACGATACGCAGCATGCGGTCGAATTCGTTCTCGACCGCACGTTGTGGGAAGCCCCCGCGGTGCAGGCGCACCCTCTGGTCAACACTGCGACAGTCGTGCTCTCTCACGACGATCTGGCGCGATTCCTCGCCGCGACCGGACACGCGCCGCGCATCGTCGACGTTCCGGCCGCCGGCTGAAGCCTCCTCATGCCCGAACGTTTGCCGAGCTCCCGCGCTGCGCCGATCGTGACGCTCGCCGACGTGCATAAATCGTTCGGCACGACCGAGGTGTTGCGCGGGATATCGATGACCGTCACGCGCGGGGAAGTCGTTTGCATCATCGGCCCTTCGGGATCGGGCAAGTCGACGCTGCTTCGTTGCATCAACGGTCTCGTGCCGATCGACCGCGGCGAAATCCGCGTCGGCGGGCACGAGGTGCACCGCCTGCACAGCGACGAGGAGCTCGTCGCCCTGCGCAAGGACGTCGCGATCGTGTTTCAGCAATACAACCTGTTTCCCCACAAGACCGCGCTCGAGAACATCATGCTGGCGCCGATGCTGGTGCTCGGACGCGATCGCGACACCGCGCGCGAGCGGGCGCGCGCACTTCTGGCGAAGGTGCGTCTCGCGGACAAAGAGCTCGCGTATCCGGCCGAGCTTTCCGGCGGGCAGCAGCAGCGCGTGGCCATCGCGCGCTCGCTGGCAATGGACCCGCAGGTGATGCTGTTCGACGAGGTGACCGCCGCGCTCGACCCCGAGACGCGCAAGGAGGTGCTGGTGACGATCCGGCAGCTCGTCGAAGAGGGCATGACGTCGATCATCGTGACGCACGAGATGCGCTTTGCGCGCGAGATCGCGCATCACGTCTATTTCACCGACCAGGGACTCATCGTCGAGGACGGGCCGCCTGAGGAATTTTTCGGCAATCCGCGCAAGGACCGGACGCGCGCGTTTCTCGAGCAGATACTATGAGCCTTCGACAATTTTCCCTGACCGTGCCGCCGTGCTCGTGAACGACCATTGCGACGTCATCGCCGCGTCGACGTGCCGGACCGGCCGATGAGCGCCGATGCATCGCTTGCCCGTGTCCCCGCGGAACTTCTGCGCACTGTCGTCTCGTCTATTTTCCGGGCTGTCGGGTCCTCCGACGAGGAAGCCGGGATCGTCGGGGATCATCTGGTCGATTCAAATCTCGCCGGTCACGATTCGCACGGCGTCATTCGCGTGTCCAAGTACGTCGACTGGCACGCGCGCGGCATGGTGCTCGCCAACCGTCACGCGGTGGTCGTGCGAGAGGCGCAGTGTCACGCGCAGATCGACGGCCAGTTCGGCTATGGGCAGGTTATCGCCGGCGAGGCGATGGACCTCGCCGCGGCCAAGGCAAGACACGCGGGCCTGTGTGCCATCGCGCTGCACAACGCGGGCCATCTGGGCCGCATCGGCGCATGGGCGGAGCGGCTGGCAGACTCGGGGCTCGCGTCGGTTCACTTCGTCAACACATCGGGCTTCGGCCTCCTCGTGGCGCCGTTCGGCGGAACGGAGCGCAGGCTCTCCGCAAACCCCATCGCGGCAGGCGCACCAGGGCCCGCCGGCGCGTCGCTGGTGCTCGATATTTCGACATCCGCCATCGCGGAGGGCAAGATACAGGTTGCGCGCAATCGAAACGAGCTCTTGCCCGAAGGGTGCACCGTCGACAGCGAGGGTCGTGCGACGCGCGATCCGCGGGCTTTTTACGGACCGCCCGAGGGCGCGTTGCTACCGTTCGGAGGACACAAAGGATATGGCCTGTCGTTTTTCTGTGAGATCCTCGCGGGGGCGCTTACCGGCGGCGGAAGCACGCATCCCGACAATGCGACCGCCCGGCGGCTCGTCAACAACATGATGTCGGTGGTATTCGATCCTGCGGCATTCTCGGGTGCGGCGGCGTTTGCGGACGATCTCGCCCGGCTCGCCGCCTGGGTGAAGTCGTCGCCTCCTGCGGTTTCCGGCGGAGAGGTGCTTCTTCCCGGAGAGCCGGAGCGGCGTACTCGCGCGCTGCGTCTTCGCGACGGCATTCCGCTGGACAGCGAGACGCGCCGGCAGATCGCCGAGGTGGCGGAAAGCCTCGGCGTTGCGCTTCCGCGGGAGCTTGCATCGTGAGCCCCGGCACCAACGCGATGCGCGAAAATCCGGTGCGCTCGCGGCTGCTCGGCGGGGGGACTGCTCTCGGCGTGATGGCGTTCGAGTTCTTCACGCCCGGCCTCGCGACCGTATTGGCCGAAGCGGGCGCCGAGTTCGTGCTGCTCGACATGGAGCACAGCGGGGCCGGCATCGACACCATCAAGGCGCAGATCGCGTTTGCGCACGGCGCCGGCATCGTGCCGATGGTCCGCGTGACATCGTGCGCCTATCACTTGATCGCGCCGGTGCTCGACGCGGGTGCGCTGGGAATCATGGCGCCGATGGTCGAGACGCGCGCGCAGGCCGAAGAACTCGTTGCCGCGTGCCGCTACCGGCCGCTGGGACGCCGCGGCCTCGCATTCGGCGTGGCACACGACCGCTATGCGGGCGGCCCGGCGCGCATGAAGATGGACGCGGCAAACGAAGCGATCCTCACGATTGCGCTTATCGAGTCGGCGCACGGCGTCGACAACGCCGCCGAGATCCTCGCCACTCCCGGCCTCGACCTTGGATGGCTCGGGCACTACGACCTTTCCGACAGCCTGGGGTGTCCGGAGGACTTCGGCAATCCCCGCTATCGTGACGCCGAGCAACGCCTGGTCGCGACGGCAAGCGCCAGCGGAAAGCCTCTGGGTTGGCTGGTCACGACGGGTGAGGCGGCGCGCGCCGCGCTCGCGCGCGGCATCCGCTGCATCTGCATCGGTCATGAAGTCGCGGTTTTCAGAAATGCGCTTGCGCGGGAGTTTGCCGACGCGCGCAAGAAAGACCCGGGCGCGCGCTAGTGGGCTGTAACAGTTGAATCAGCAGACAGTATCGCGCAGCGATCACCGGTTGCAGCTAGGCGCGAGGAGGAAGCATAGTCAATACTATGGTGACGACGAGCAACAACGCTGCGGCCGGCGAGGGCAAGCGAGACGCTAGCTATTTGACTGTTACAGTCCGCTAAATACGCGCGACACGGAATGCAATCGGCAGCAACGAAAAAAATCGACCCACGAGGAGAGAGACGATGAAACGCAGAGAGATGTTTATCGGTGCCGCGGCGGGAGCCGCGGGAATCGCAGCGCTGGCGGGACTGCCTCGCGCAGCGCAGGCGCAATCGCCCGCCCCGTCGCCCGCGCCCTCGGCGAGCGCGGGCGGAACGCTCGACCGCATCATCCGCGAAAAAAAGATCCGCGTCACCGCCGAAGTGACGTCGCCTCCTTTCGGCATCCTCGACCGCAACAATCAGCCCGACGGGTCGGAGATCGCGACCGCCCGCCAGCTCGCAACCGACCTGGGCGTCGAGCTCGAGCTGGTGCAGGTGACCGCGCCTCAACGCATCCCGGCATTGCTCGCGGGTCGCGCCGACGTCGCCATCTCGTCGCTTTCCATCACTGTCGACCGCGCGAAGACGGTGATGTTCGCCTCGCCTCACGGCGCGCTGTCGATCGTGATCACCGCGTCGCACCGCGTTCAGATTCACAACGCGGCCGACTTGACCGGAAAGAAAATAGGGCTTACCCGCGCGACGCTCGAGGAAGCCACGGTACCCGGAATGGCGCCGCAAGGAACCCACATCGTGTTCTTCGACGACATCGCGGCCACCATGCAGGCGCTGCTTTCCGGCCAGGTCGACGCCGCGGGCATGTCGGCGTTCGCCGCGAAGTCTCTGGGCGATCGCAATCCCAAGGCTCTGATCGAGAACAAGATGACCGTGCGCACGGCCTACTATGCCGCGGCGCTGCGTCCGGGCGATTACGACATGCTGCAGTTCGTGAATACGTGGGTATTCCTGAACAAGCAGAACGGCAAGCTCGCGGATATCTATAAGCGATACACCGAAGTCGTGCTGGTCGACTTGCCTACGATATAGCTCGCGTGGCGGATTTCTCGCCGCCCCGATCCGCGGCGGCCGGCCGCGGCATCGGACGCGCGCCGCCCGCCATGTCGCGTCGATGAAGTACGTCTTTCAATTCGGCATCGTCTGGGACCATCTCCCGCGTCTTGTCGACGGCGCATGGCTCACCCTGCGGCTTTCCTTCGGTGCGTTCGTCCTCGGCCTGGCCATTGCGACGGCGCTCGCCTTTGTCCGCAACGCGGGGCCGGCGCCGCTGCGCGCCGCCGTCCGGGCCTACGTCGAGTTCATACGCAACACGCCGTTTCTGATTCAGCTGTTCATCATCTATTTCTCCCTGCCGGCGCTCGGACTGCGCTTCGAGGCCAACGAAGCGGCGCTGCTCGGCATGAGCCTGAACTTTTCGGGTTACGCCACCGAGATCCTTCGATCGGGTATCGAGGCGGTGCCGCGCAGCCAGGTGGAGGCGGGCTATTCGCTGGGCTTCACCCGGCTGCAGATCTACCGCCACATCATCGTGTTCCCGGCGCTGCGAACGGTCTATCCCGCGCTCGCGAGCCAGTTCGTCCTGCTGATGCTGGGCTCGTCGCTGGTCGCCGCGATTTCTGCGGAGGAGTTGACGGCGATCACCAACACGCTGCAATCGACGACGTTTCGCGCCTTCGAGTTCTATTTCGTGGCGACCGGTATTTATCTCGCCATGTCGCTCGGCGCGCGAGGGCTGCTCGACGCGATCTACTGGGCGGTGTTCGTGCGCGGGCGTCCGGCCGACCGGGCGTGGGCGACGTGAGCCGGGATTTCGAATGGCCGGAGTTTTTTTTCCTGCTGGGGGCATTGCGGTGGACCGTCGTGCTCGCGCTGATCGCTTTTGCCGGCGGAAGCATCGGCGGCCTGCTGCTCGCGCTCGCGCGGACTTCAGTCGTAGCGCCGCTCCGGTGGCTCGCGGCGGCGTACATCGGCGTAATCCAGGGGACGCCCGTGCTGATGCAGCTTTTTCTCGCCTACTATGGGCTCGCCGTGTTGACCGGCATACGCATCGATCCCTGGCCGGCGGTCACGATCGCCTTCACGATGTATGCGGCGGCGTTTCTGGGCGAGATCTGGCGCGGATCGATCCAGGCGATTCCACGCCAGCAATGGGAGGCGGGCGCCGCGCTCGCGCTCTCCGCCCCGGCGCAGCTGCGCCACGTCGTTTTGCCGCAGGCATTCCGGATCGCGATTCCGCCGACGGTGGGCTTCCTGGTGCAGCTAATCAAGGGGACATCGATTGCGTCGATCATCGGCTTTGTCGAGCTCGCCCGGGCGGGTCAGCTGGTCGTCAACGTCACGTTCCAACCGATGGTGGTCTACCCCGTCGTCGCCGCGCTCTATTTCGCCGTATGCTGGCCGCTCTCGCTCCTGGCGCTTCGGCTGGAAAGGAAAATCGATGCCGCTCTTGGCATTAAGCGGCATCCGTAAGCGCTTCGGGACGAACCTCGTGCTCGACGACGTGTCGCTCACCGTCGAGCCCGGCGAGGTGGTCGCGATCGTCGGCCGTTCGGGGTCCGGCAAGACGACGCTGCTACGCTGCGTCAACGGCCTGGAGACGATCGACGAGGGAAGCATCGCCTTCGACGGCAAGCCGCTGCCGCGGGGCGGCGCGGGGCTGCGTGAGCTGCGGCGCCAGATCGGGATTGTCTTTCAGAGCTTCAATTTGTTTCCGCATCATTCGGTCGAGCGCAATATCACGCTCGGCCCCACTATCGCCAACAAGCTGCCGCTCGCCGACGCCAAGGCGATCGCGCGCGATGTGCTGCGGCAAGTGGATCTCGAGGACAAGCTCGGTGCGTACCCGGCGCAGCTCTCCGGCGGCCAGCAGCAGCGGGTCGCCATCGCACGCGCGCTGGCGATGCGGCCGCGCCTGATGCTTTTCGACGAAATCACCTCGGCGCTCGATCCGGAGCTCGTGGGCGAAGTGGTCAATGTGCTCGAGCGGCTGGCAACGTCGGGCATGACCATGATGCTGGTGACGCACGAGATGGGATTTGCGCGGCGCACCGCCGACACCCTCGTCTTCATGCACCAGGGCCGCGTGTGGGAAAAGGGGCCGCCGCGCGAGCTCTTCGCGGCGCCGAAGACGCGCGAGCTCGAGACCTTCGTGCGCGCCGTGCTGCAGCCGCATGACCCGTGAGGACCCGCCGCGAGGCGCATTCGCTACGCAAGCAATCGGGCAGACCTGGCTCGCAGACTGAACGCGCTCTACCCTTCCATCGACCACTACGAAAGACCTGAATCATGGCAAAGCAGCGAATCGGCTACATCGGTGTCGGTCTCATGGGACACGGCGCGGCGAAGAACATTCTGCTCAAGGGCTATCCGCTGACGATCATGGGACACCGGCATCGCGAGCCGGTCGACGATCTGGTTCGGCAAGGCGCGAGGGAAGCGAAGACGCCCGCGGAGATCGCGAAAGCCTCGGACATCGTCTTCATGTGCCTGCCGTCGACGGTCGAGGTCGAGAGCACCGTATATGGGGATGACGGGCTTCTCGCCAACGCTTCGAAAGGCGCGATCATCGTCGACTCGACAACGGCGGACCCTCGCAGCACGCAGCGGATCGGCGCGGATCTCGCCAGGCGAGGAATTCGAATGGCCGATGCGCCGGTCGGACGCACGCCCAAGGAGGCGGAGCTGGGAAAGCTCAGCACGTTCATCGGTGGAGATCCGGAAACCGTGCGCGCGGTGCGGCCGATCATCGAGTGCTACGCCGACACCATCATCGAAGCCGGGCCTTTAAGCGCGGGCCACACGCTCAAGCTCATCAACAATTTCATTTCCATCGGTACGAGCGCGGTCATCGCGGAAGCGCTGGCGACGGCTGCTAAGCTGGGCGTCGACATGCGCAAGCTCAACGAGGTCGTCTCGGCGGGAGGCGCCAACAGCGCGATGTTCCAGATGATGATGCCGTGGGTGCTCGACGGGGATGACAGCCGGCTCAAGGGACCGATCCGCATTGCCGGGAAGGACATGCGCTTCTACACCAAGCTCGCCGAAAGCGCGCCCGCGTTCTCGTTTGTCGCGCAGGCGGTCAATCAGATCTACCAGCTCGCCAACATCCAGGGACACGGGGAGCGCTTCATGCCGGTGCTGCCCGGCATCCTTGCACAGCTCAATCGATGCGCGATCCGCGATCTCGATGCGGTATCGGTCGCAGGCGCGTCAGGCGCCGCTCGTGGATAGCCTCGTCGCCGCCTTGCGGCGTGACGACGCGAATATGCACCGCCGCCGCCGGCACGCATGAAGACGCACGTGCAGGTCGCGGTGATCGGTGGCGGCGTCGTCGGCGCAAGCGTTCTCTACCACCTCACGGAAGCTGGCTGGCGCGACGTCGTGCTCATCGAGCGCGACGAGCTCACGTCCGGCTCCACGTGGCACGCCGCCGGTGGCATGCACACCCTGAACGGCGATCCCAACGTCGCCAAGCTGCAGGAATACACGATCAGGCTGTACAAAAAGATCGAGGAAGCGTCGGGACAGTCCTGCGGCATTCACATCACCGCGGGCGTCGACCTCGCCGGAACGCCGGAGCGCATGGATTTCCTGAAGCTCGCGTGCGCCCGCGCACGCTATCTCGGGCTCGACATGGAAATCATTTCGATCGACGAGGCCGCACGGCTATTTCCGCTCCTCGACAAGAAACATTTTGTCGGCGCGCTGTACAACCCGCTCGAAGGGCACGTCGATCCCGCCGGCGTCACCCAGGCATACGCCAAAGCGGCGCGAAACGCCGGTGCCGAAGTTTATCGCTTCACTCGTGTGACCGGATTGGTGCCGCGCGCGGACGGCCAGTGGGAGGTGATCACCGACAAGGGCAATATCGTCGCCGAGCACGTGGTCAACGCCGGCGGGCTGTGGGCGCGAGAGATCGGGCGCATGGCGGGCCTCGAGCTGCCCGTGCTGGCGATGGAGCACCAGTACCTGATCACTGGAGAGATTCCCGAAGTCGCGGCATCGGCGACCGAGATGCTGCACGTCATCGATTTCGAAGGCGAGATCTACATGCGGCAGGAAGGCAAGGGCATGCTGATCGGCACCTATGAAAAAGCCGGCGTTCCGTGGGCGGAACGCGACACGCCTTCGAATTTCGCGCATGAGCTTCTCGCGCCCGACCTAGACCGCATCGCGGGGAGCCTCGAGGTCGGCTTCCAGCATTTTCCGGCGCTGGAGCGCGCGGGCATCAAGAAAATCATCAACGGGCCCTTCACTTTTTCTCCCGACGGTAATCCTCTGGTGGGCCCCATTCGCGGCTTGCGCAACTACTGGGTGGCGTGCGCGGTCATGGCGGGATTCAGTCAGGGAGGCGGCGTCGGCCTTGCGCTCTCCAACTGGATGGTGCGCGGCGATCCGGGCTTCGACGTGTGGGCGATGGACGTCGCGCGCTTCGGCGACTGGGCGACGACGGCGTACACCAACGCCAAGGTGCGGGAGAATTATTCGCGCCGCTTTCGCATCCGCTTTCCCAACGAGGAGCTGCCGGCGGGCCGGCCACTGCGCATGACGCCTGCCTACGACAGGCTGAAAGCGGGCGGTGCGGTGTTCGGTGCAAGCTACGGGCTCGAGCACGCCCTATGGTTCGCGCCCGAGGAAATGGAAGCGCGCGAGGACGTGACCTACCGGCGCTCGAACGCGCACGCTCCCGTCGCGAAGGAATGTCACGCGGTGCGAGAGCGTGTCGGCTTGCTCGAGATCGCGACGTTCTCGCGCTACGAGGTGAGCGGCGACGGCGCCGCGGCGTGGCTCGATCGCGTGCTCGCCAACCGCTTGCCGCGCGAAGGACGGCTCACGCTATCGCCGATGCTCAACGACGAGGGCAGGCTGATCGGCGACTTCACCGTCGCCAATCGCGAGGCGAACCGCTTCATCGTTTTCGGCTCGGGCATCGCCGAGCAGTATCACCTGCGCTGGTTCGAGTCGCATCTGCCGCCCTCGGGTGTCCGCGTTCGATCGCTTCGCAGCGAGTGGATGGGATTCGCCGTCGCGGGCCCGCGCTCGCGCGAGCTCCTGTCGCGGGTCTGCCGTGACGATGTGTCCCACGAAGCGCTTCCCTTCCTTGCGTTTCGCGCCGCCGAGGTCGCGATGCTGCCCGCGCACATCGGCCGCATCTCGTTTACGGGAGAGCTCGGCTACGAGATATGGGTCGCATCCGACGGACAGCTCGCGCTCTACGACGCGCTGCGTAACGCGGGCGAGGACCTGGGGCTTACGCACTTCGGCGCCCGCGCGCTCAATTCCTTGCGGCTCGAAAAAAGCTTCGGCAACTGGGCCCGCGAATACCGTCCGATCTACACGCCGGTCGAGGCGGGCATCGATCGCTTTGTCGCGTGGGACAAGCCGGGGTTCGTCGGCCGTGAAGCCGCGCTGCGCGATCGCGGCAAAGAGCCATCGCGCCGGCTGGTGACCTTCGTTGTCGATGCCGCCGATGCCGACGCGATCGGCGACGAGCCGGTGTGGCACGACGGCAAGGTCGTCGGCTGGATCACGTCGGGCGGCTACGGTCATCATGTCGGGAAGTCGATTGCCTTGGGCTACGTGCCGGCGGCGCTCGGCAACGCGACAAGCGGCTTCGAGATCGAGATCCTCGGCGAGCGGCGCTCCGCCGTCCTGCGGGCGCACGCGCTCTACGATCCCGCGGGCGGTCGGATGCGCAAGTCCTGAACTGGCGCCGATGCCCCGCTAGCAGTAGCTAGGTATCGCGCGCCCATGCGCGCAGGCGCGGCCCGTAGACATTCTCGACCAGCCCGGCGAAAACCAGCAGCGCACCGACCGCCTGCATCGGCGCGAGCGATTCGCCCAGGAAGAGCGCGCCGCTCGCGAGCCCCGACACGGGAATGAGCAGCGCGAACGGCGAAATGAGGCCCGTGGGATATCGATGCATCAACCCGGCCCACGAGGCAAATCCGACCAGCGTCGCGCCCCATGCGAGGAATAATACGCAGCCCCAGGTAAGCGCGCTCGCCGACGCGACGGCGTGCGCCGCCGCGTCGCCGCCCTCGAACAGGTATGAGAGCGCGGCGAGCGGCAGCGGCGGTATGAGGCTCGACCAGACGACCAAAGCGAGCATGGCGTCGTCGTGCGCGCCCGCCGCGCGCTTGGCGATGACGTTGCCGGCCGCCCACGCGAACGCCGCGACAATGACCAGGAGGAAGCCGATAAAGGTCGCGCTTGCTCCGGCTGTGACCTTGTACACCGCCAGAATCACGATCCCGGCGGTGGATATCGCGGCGCCGATCAGGTTATGACGCTCGAGCCTGTCGCCCAGAAATGCGATACCGAGCCCGATGGTGAAGAACACCTGAACCTGGATGACCATCGACGACAGCCCCGCGGGCATGCCGAGCTTCATGCCGAGAAACAACAGCCCGAACTGACAGACGCCGATCGCGAAACCATATCCAGCGATGTAGCGCCACGGCATCCGCGGGCGCTTTATGAAAAACACCAAGGGCACTGCGGCAAACAGGAAGCGCAGCGCGGCGAGCGCAAACGGCGGCACCTCGCGCAGGCCGACCTTGATGGGAACGAAGGAGAATCCCCACAAGGTGACGACGCCGAGGGTTAGCAGGAGGTCGCGCGGCGCGAGATGCGTTTTCAAGCAGCTACAGCTCGACCACGCGGCGGGATTGCAACGACTCGCGCAGCGCGATGCCGATGCGGGTGGCTTCGGTCGCGTCGTGCAGCGTAAGCGCGGGCGGCCGATCCTCGAGCACCGACTGGACGAACTCGATTTCCTCGCGCAGAAAGGCCTCTTCGAAGCGCTCGTAGAACGTCGGCGTGCACTCGTTGCGCACGCCGTGGGCATCCGCGATGTCGACGCGATTGAGCCGCGCGTTCTGCCCGACGGTCAGCCGGCCCGCGCTGCCGAAGATCTCGGTCAGCGTTTCGTGGCCGTGCGCCATCGTTCGCGACGCGTAGAAGCACGCCATCTTGCCGTCTTCGAATTCGCAGGTCGCAATGCCGTTGTCGACATCGCCGAACTCCCTCAGACCTTCGTGGATGGCGACCACGCCCATGGCAAAGACGCGCCGGGGTTCCGGGTTGCCGAGGAGCCAGCGCGCGAGATCGATGTCATGGACGGTGCAGTCCAGGAAAATGCCTCCGCTGGTCGGTGCGAAGCGCACGAAAAATCCCGACGGATCGTTCATGTCCAGGTTCTGCGAGCGAACCAGGAAAGGCTTGCCGATCGTTCCCGCCTGGATCTTGTCGTAGGCGTCGCGGTAGCTCGGATCGAAGCGGCGCCCGTAGCCGATCATCACCTTGAGCTCGGGAGACCGAGCGGCCTCATCCTCCACGCGGCGGCAATCGTCGAGCGCGAGCGACAGCGGCTTTTCGCAGAAGACATGCTTGCCCGCTTGCAGGCCGTCGATGATCTGCTGCGGATGGAGCGATGTCGGCGTGACCAGGAAAACGGCCTGCGCGTCGGATCGCGCCAGCATGTCGCCGTAGTCGCGATAGAGATGCGGAACGCCCAGCGCTTCGCCTGCCCACGCAAGCTCTTCGGCGACGGGGCTGCACGCGGCGACCAGATCGGCGTTGGGCACGCGCCGCGCGAGATTCTCCGCATGCCGGCGCCCCAGCCGTCCGAGACCGGCGATGCCGACGCGAAGACGCGATGCGGCGCTCAAAGCTCGACGACGCGCTTCTCGCGCCACGAGCGGGTCGCTGCCTCGGCGAGCTCGAGCGCCTTGACGCCGTCGTTGATCGTCGTCTGCACCGGTTTGCCTTCCGTGATCGCCTCGAAGAAATGCGCCATCTCGTCGGCGTAGGCGCCGCGATAGCGCTCAAGAAAAAAGTGCTCGGGCCTGTCCTCGCATATGCCGGCGGCAGTGTAGGCAACCACCTCGGTGGGCTTGTGGTTGCCCGCCTGCAGCATGCCTTTGCTGCCGAGGACCTCGAAGCGCTGATCGTAGCCGTAGGCGGCGCGGCGGCTGGTGTTGATCTGCGCGAGGCGTCCTCGCCGCGTGCGAATCGTGACCGCGGTCGAATCGATGTCGCCCACGCCAGCGATCGCCGGGTCGGTCAGGCAGCTCCCGGTCGCAAACAGCGTCAGCGCTTCGTCGTCCGAGCATCCAGCGGAAGATATCGAAGTCGTGGATCAGCATGTCCTTGAAGATGCCGCCCGAAGTGCCGATGTAGTCGACCGGCGGCGCGCCCGGATCGCGGCTGGTGATCGACGAGCATCTCCGGCTCGCCGATCTCGCCTGCGAGCAGGCGCTCCTTCAACGCCGCGAACGTCGGATCGTAGCGGCGCTGAAATCCGATCATGCAGGTGACGCCGGCTGCGCGAGACAGCCTGAGCGCAGGCGCGCGCGCGCACGACGTCCAGGTCGACCGGCTTCTCGCAGAAGATCGCCTTGCCCGCCGCGGCTGCGCGCTGGATGCAGATCGGCATGCGTGTCGGTGCTCGAGGCGATGACGACGGCGGTGATCGACTCGTCGGCAAACGCCGCGTCCGCCGCGCGCACCTCGGCGCCGATGTTTGGACGCGAGCTCCACGGCCGCAGCGCGATTGACGTCGACGACGTACTTGAGCTTGACGCCGGGCTGGCGCGCGAGATTGCCGGCGTGGATGCTGCCGATGCGGCCGGCGCCGAACAATGCAACTTCGATCATCGCGTTCTCCCTTTTGTGGCCGCGCGTGGTGGCTTCAGCGCCGGAGCATCCATTCGTGCGCGGGATCGTTCTTGAAATGCCACTCGCGCTTCGGGCCCGCCATCACGTTCAGATAGTACGAGTCGTAGCCGTACGGCACGACCACCGGATGATAGCCGCGCGGGACCATCACCACGTCGTGATCCTCGACCGCGAGCGACTCGTCGAGCGAGCGATCGTCGGTGTACACGCGCTGGAAGGCGAAGCCCTGCGACGGGTTGAGGCGATGGTAATACGTTTCCTCGAGCGAGCTCTCGAGCGGAAGATTGTCGGTGTCGTGCTTGTGCGGCGGATAGCTCGACGAGTGCCCGCCGGGCGTGAGCGACTTCGACCACCAGCAGATGATCGGCCGGCTCGGTCTGCGGCAGGATGTCGCAGACGTAGCGCGTGATTGAGTGCCGTCGCCGCGCGCGAAGCGCTTCATCGTTGCCGGCTCGATCAGGCGCGCGCGGCGAGCGGCTCGTGCCGGGCGCGCTCGCGACGCCGATCTCGGCCTGCGTCGTGCGCGATGACTCGCACGCCGTCGCGGCCGGGACAGATAGACGGCGTACGGCGCGACGCGTCTCGAACACGCTGTTGCGCTCGCCGATCTCCGTCCAATGCTCCCCGTCGGACTCGCACGCTGACCGTGCCGCGCAGCACGACGATGCAGAGCTCGTCGCTCGGTCGCGATGTCGACAGCGATCTGCTCCGCGGGCTCCAGCCGGTATGCGCTGCGAAGCCGACGTACTTCCAGCCGGCCGACTCGCGGCGTCACCCGGACGATGTCGCGTGCCGTCGCGTTTCGCCTTGACCAGCAAGCTCATGCTGCCTCCTGCGCGCCATCGCAACGGCGCACGGTCGACCAGGTCGCGCAAATGACGGTAGCCCTTTTCGGCGTAGCGGTAGCTCGGCGCCACGACCGGATCCTGCTCGGCCTCGACCACCAGCCAGCCCGATAGTCGTGGTCGTAGCAGCAGCTTGACGCAGCGCGCGAAATCGATCGCGCCGTCGCCCGGCACGGTGAACGCGCCGTTGATCACCGCCTCGAGAAAGCTCCAGTTGCGATTGCGCGCCAGCCTGATCACCTGCGGGCGCACGTCCTTGCAGTGCACGTGGCAGACGCGCCCGACGTGCTTCGCGAGCATCGCGACCGCGTCGCCGCCGGCGAACGTCATGTGGCCGCTGTCGAACAGCAGGCCGACCTCGTCGCCGATCAGCGCCATCAGCCGGTCGACGTCGGCCGGCGTCTCGACGTACGCGCCCATGTGATGGTGATAGGCGAGACGCACGCCGCGCGCGAGCGTGTGCCGCGCGAACGCGGTGAGCTTGTCGGCGTAGGCCCGCCATTGCTCGTCGTGGAAGAAGCGCGGGCGCTTGTACAGCGGCGCGGGCGCGCCCTGGATGCTGTCGGCGACTTCGCCGTAGACCATCACCTTCGCGCCGTTGTCGGCGAGAAGCTTCAGATGCGGTCCGACGGCGGCGATCTCCTCGTCGACCGAGCGCCGCGCGAGCTCGGCCCGAATACCAGCCGGACACGAGCTCGAGGCCGTGCTGCGCCAGCACTTCGCGCAGCGCCGCGGACTCGCGCGGAAACTTGTTGCCGAGCTCGAAGCCCTGGTAGCCGATCGCCTTGCCTTCGGAGAGCGCGACCTCGAGCGGCGTCTCGCCGCCGAGCGACGGGCAGATCGTCGTTGCTCCAGGAGATCGGATTGATGCCGATCTTGACGTCGAACGCGTCATCATGGCTGCTGCCTTTGCGCTTTGCCTCGATCGTATGCCGTGTCGCGCCTTGCGCACCTCCTCGCGATCGGACACTTCGGGCACCGCGACTTCCCACCACCAGCCGCCTTCCTGCGGTGGTGCGATCCGGGATCGGTCTCGATGCAGACGACGTAGGTGCGATCCGCGGCGCGGGCGCGCTTCATCGCCGCTTCGAGCTCGGGAATCGTCTTCACGTTCTCGGACGAGCGCGCCGAGCGAGGCCGCGTGCGCGGCGAAGTCGATGTCGCGGCGCGCCGTCGCGCCCCTGCACGCAATCGTCGAACAGATTGTTGAACGGCGCGCCGCCGCAGGCCTGCTGCAGTCGGTTGATGCAGCCGTAGCCGCGATTGTCGAGCACGACGATGATGAGCTTCTTGCCGAGCATCACCGACGTCGCGATCTCGGAGTTGAGCATGAGATAGCTGCCGTCGCCGACGATGACGATCACCTCGCGCTCGGGCCTGCGCCATTTTCACGCCGAGCCCGCCGGCGATCTCGTAGCCCATGCACGAGTAGCCGTACTCGACGTGATAGCCGCCGGGCGGCGACGGTGCGCCAGAGCTTGTGCAGCTCGGCGGGCAGCGTGCCCGCGGCGCAGACGACGATGTCGCGCGCGGCCGAATCCGGGGAGGAGCGCTGCACCGCGCCGATCACGTCGCCTTCGTAGGGCAGCTCGACGTCGCGCGCGCCGGTGATGCGATCGACCGTGCGCCGCCAGTCGTCGGCGGCCGATTTCGATCTGGCTTCCCATTCCGGCACCGATTTCCAGCCGCCAAGCGCGGAGCGAGAGCGCGTGCGAGTCCCGATTTCGCATCGGCAAGCACCTCGACGCCGCGCCACTTCAGCGCGTCGAAGGCATTCACGTTGAGACTCACCAGCCGTCGCTTGCGTCGCCAGCGTATGCGAGCCGGTGGTGAAATCCTGCAGCCGCGTTCCGATCGCGAGCACGACGTCGGCTTCGTGCGCCAGCGCGTTGGCGGCGGGCGATCCGGTCACGCCGATCGCGCCCTGCTGCAGCGGGTGGTCCCAGGCCAGTGCGCCCTTGCCGGCCTGCGTCTCCGCGACCGGCACGCCGTGCGCTTCCGCGAAGGCTCGCAAGCGCTTCGGTCGCGAGGCCGTAGAGAACGCCGCCGCCTGCAACGATCAACGGCCGCTTCGCGCCTCGCAGTAGCGCGGCCGCGCGCTCGAGCTCGGCAGCTCGCCGGCGGCCGCGCGCGGAACGCGACCTCGGCCGGGCGAAAGAAATCCTCCGGAAAGTCGTACGCCATGCGTCTGCACGTCCTGCGGCAGCGCCAGCGTGACCGGGCCGCACAGCGCCGCGTCGGTCAGCACGTGCATCGCACGCGGCAGCGCGGTCAGCAATTGCGCGGGAGTCGCGATGCGGTCGAAATAGCGCGACACCGGCTTGAACGCAGTCGTTCGCGGACACGCCGCCGTCGTGAAAATCCTCGACCTGCTGCAATACCGGATCCGGCGCTCGTCGACATGAAGACGTCGCCCGGCAGGAACAGCACCGGCAGACGGTTGACGTGCGCAAGCGCGGCCGCTGTCAGCAGATTGGTCGCGCCCGGGCCGATCGATGTCGTGCACGCCATCATCCGGCGGCGGAAGTGCGCTTTGGCGTACGCGATCGCGGCGTGCGCCATGGCCTGTTCGTTATGTGCCCGATAGGTCGGCAGCTCGCTCCGGTGCCGGTAGAGCGCCTCGCCGATGCCCGCAACGTTGCCGTGACCGAAAATCGCGAACACGCCGCCGAAGAGAGGGACTCGATCCCCGGTGTGCAGCGCGGCGAGATAGCGAATAAGCGCCTGCGCGGCCGTGAGCCTCACTGGTGTGCCCCCACGCTTGCGGCCCGAACGGCAAAAGCGGCCGCGGCGCTGCCCCCCGAGGGGGCGTAGTTCGCGCCTTGGGGCGGCCCGGCGGCGCTCACGCGTGCCTCCCCACGCTCACGCCGCGACTCCTTGCGACACGCTTGCCCTGCGCGTCTCCCGCCACGCATCGATCAGCGCCTCGAAGATCGCCCGCGTTTGCCGGATCAGCGTGTCGTCGTCGATGTCGCCGGCGAGCCATCGGCGCGAAGGCTCCTGGAAGATCGTCCGGCCGACCGCGAACCCGCGGCAGCTCCGGCTCGCAGCGCGCCTCGCGAAATCCCTCGCGAAGCTGGTCCATGCCGGCTGCCTGACCCAGCAGCAGCACGCCGCGGCAGTAGGGGTCTCGTTCAGCGATCAGCGCGTCGATCCCGCGCCACTCTCTCGCGCTCATCGGCTCGAGCTTCCACCATTCCGGATAGATGCCGAGGTTGTAGATCCGCTTCAGCGCCCGATGAACGGTGTCGTCCGCGCGCGCCGAACTCCTTCGGCGGAATGATCTCGAGCAGCAGCTCGTGTCCGCTCGCCTGCACCGCGTCGTAGAGCGAGCGCATCTGAGCTTCCTGCTCCAGGCGGATCTCGATGGCGTCGTCGGGGTGATACTTCACCAGGCACTTGACGACGTGCTCCTGCGGCCAGGCGATGAGCTGCGTTCCGACCGAGCGGCCGCGATCGAATTCCAGCGGATACGAGCCGGGAAGCTCGACGGGGCGCGCCGATCCACCAGCCGCGCCCGGTGGCGTCGTTGAGCGCGTCCTGGCCGTAGCGGTCGTCGCACAGCAGGCCGATTCTGCCGGCGAGCGACAGGGCTCGCTCGGTCTCTCCCACCGCTTCGACGAAAAGCTTTTTCAGCTCGCCGATCCGCGCCTCGCTTGCGCCTGCGGTCTGCGCAAGCTCGAAGAACTGATTGCGATGATCGAACGCAAACGCGAGCACCTCGCTGCGAGGAGTGCGCGGTGCGGTGACGCGATGCAGGCGCGTGAGCGTCGCGTCCTGATCCGGGTGCGGGATGCTCTGTGCATTGGCAATGAAGTAATCGAGCTCGACCCGCGTCGGCATCGCCGGTGCGCAACCGTGACGCGAGACGACCAGCGCGCCACAGGCGTTGGCGTAGCGGCAGCACGCGTCGTAATCCTCGCCGCGCACCCAGCCCGACAGAAAGCCGGCCGAAAATGCGTCGCCGGCGCCGAGCACATTCAGCACATCGACCTCGACGCCGCGGCCGTTGAACGCGTCATCGAGCGAGTCCGGAATCGCGCCGTCGATGACCGCGCATCCGAGCGGGCCGCGCTTGACCAGCAGCGTGGCGTCGGTGTACTCGCGGACGGCCTGAAGCGACTCCATGATGTCGATGCTGCCGCCGGCGATGTTGAATTCCTCGATCGTTCCGACGACGAGATCGATCTTGGGCAGGATGCGCCGCAGGTGCGCGGTGACGCTGTCGGAGTGGATATAGCGCGTTTCCCCGTCGCCGCGCTTGGTGAGCCCCCACAGCACCGGCCGATAGTCGATGTCGAGGATCGTGCGCACGTCGTTCTTGCGAGCGCGGTCGAGCGCGAGATTGCTGATGCGGTCGATGTACTCGGTCGAGAAGTGGGTTCCCGTGATCAGCAGTGCGCGGCTTTGCGCGATAAAGGATTCCTCGACGTCGCCTTCCGCAATCGCCATGTCGGCGCAATTCTCGCGAAGGAAGATCAGCGGGAAGGTGTCCTTGTCCTTGATACCCAGCACGACCGCGCCGGTCAGGCGCGTGGGGTCGACGCCGACGTGGCTGACGTCGCACCCTTCCCGCGCGATGGTCTCGACCAGAAATCGTCCGAGCGCGTCGTCGCCGACGCGCGATATCAGCGCGGCCTTGAGTCCCAGGCGCGCGCATCCGAAGGCGGTATTTGCCGACGAGCCGCCCAGATACTTGGCGAAGCTCGTCACATCCTCGAGGCGCGCGCCGATCTGCTGTGCGTAGAAATCGACCGCAAAACGCCCGAGGCAGATCACGTCCAGCGTTCGATCGGCGGCGAAGCGTGTGCGATTGAGCATGGGATGCGCGCCGATGAGTGCTCGAAAAGTCTGGATGCAATCCCAGGGCGACAGCCCGCGGCGCGTGCGGATCAAATTCTCGCGGAGTTTACCTTCGCAGGCAAGTGCGATGCTCTGGGCTACAATCCCATTTGTTGCTTCCCGCTTTCTCGCCGGCTTTTGTGCCATGCTGCACACGCTTCCCTCGCCGCCTCGCCGCCGAAAAGCTTCGGGGCGAGCGCCGGGTCCGAGGCGCGTCACCTGAAATGAAGCTTTCATAGGAAAACGGCTTGTCGATCGTCTCGCGCTACATCGCCGCGCAGAAAATCGCCCGCAAGGCGGGAGAGCTGGCGCACGATTTCTTCATCCGGCGCCGCGCGCTCGCGGTCGAGGCGAAAGGCGCGCAGAACTATGTGAGCCAGGCGGATCGGACCGTCGAGACGCTCATTTTCGACGAGCTGGGGCAGGAATTTCCTTCCGACGCGCTTCTCGGAGAGGAATCGGCGGCGGCATTTGCCGGCAGCGCGGAGCGCGTGTGGGTGGTCGACCCGATCGACGGCACGCACAATTTCCTGCGCGGCGCGCGCTATTACTGCGTGTCGATCGCTTACGTCGAGCACGGCAGACGCGAGATCGGCGTCATTTTCGACCCCGAGCACGACGAGCTTTTCCATGCGCGCCGCGGGCATGGCGCGTGGTGCGCTCACGCCGACGGCGAGGAACGGATCAAGGTGGCGGAGTGCAACTCGCTCAAGCGCGCGTTTATCGCGCTGGGCCATCACGATCGTTTCCCGGAGCCCCGGTACATCGCCGTGCGGCAGGCGCTGATGGACCAAGGCTCGGCGGTACGCAACATGGGTGCGGGTGCGCTTCAGCTCGCCCATACGGCGGCCGGCCGCTTCGACGCATTCATCGAGCTGTCGCTGAACTCATGGGACGCGCTCGCGGGCGTGCTTCTGGTCGAAGAAGCCGGCGGCTATGCGGCGCCGTTTCCCGGTCCCGGTGGCCTGCTCGAGCCGGCGCAGGCGCTTGCCTGCGCGCCGGGGATCGCCGACGCGCTCAGACGCATCGTCGGATCGTCGGCGAAACCCGAATCGCGCGCGCCCGCGGGAGACGTCCCGCGCGCGGGACCCAACCCGCGCATGTGACGCGCGCATACTCAGTCACGGCGCGCAAGCGACGCATTCCATTTCCCCTCGCCCTCCTTAGGAGAGGGGAAGGGGTGAGGGTGGTAACTATAGGAATTCCGCGTTACTTCTTCGCTTTGGCGAAATCGCCCGCGAACACGAACGCGAACGCGTCCGCCTTCATGCGCCGCCTGAACGCGTCGGTGACCTGCTCCGGCGTCAATGCCTCGATTGCGCGATCGACCTCGCCCGAATAGGCGAAGGTCCGTCCGACGTACGCCTGCTCGGTCAGCGCCGACGGCAAGCGTCGCGTCCTGGCGTTCGCGCGAGCCTGCGCTCCTGCAGCAGCGCGCGCTTGGCATCGGCGACTTCCTGCGAGCTGAAGCCGTCGCGCAGTACGCGCTCGACTTCCTCCTGCACGCCGGCGCGCAGACGCGCGAGATTCTCCGGCGCGAAGATCGCGGAGATCGAAAGCGTCGTGTTGGGCTCGAAGCTGCTGGCGCGCAACGAGCTCCGATGCCGTAGCTCAAGCCCTCCTTCTGCCGGATGCGATTCCACAGCCGCGAGTTGGTCGAGCCGCCGAACATGTAGTTGGCGAGCAGCAACGCCGGGATAGTCAGGATCGTTGTCGCTGAGCGCGAACGAGGTCTGAGCCGGTCAGGAAGGCGTTGGCCTTGTCCGGAGTCTCGATCGGCATCGCGGCCGGGCGCTTGGCGACCAGCGGCTCGCGGCACGCGCGCAAAGGGCGATGGCGCGCGTCCAGTCGCCGAACAGTCGCTCGAGCTGCGCCTTGACCGCGGCGGCGATCGAAATCGCCGACGACGCCGATCTCGGCCGCCGATGCCGCCGTAGAACTCGCTGGTGAAAGCGCTTGCAGCGCAGCGACGTCCGGGCGCCTGCAGCTCGGCGATCTCCTCGTCGAGCGTCGGCGTATAGCGATCGTCGCCGGCGGGGATACGGATTGTCGTAACGCGTCGAGCGCGCGCACGCGCGATCGAGCGCGGATCGGAGCGCCCCTCCTCGAGTCCGGCGACGCTGCGCGCGCTTGAGCGTCTCCAGCTCGGTCGCCGGGAACGACGGCTGGCGCAGGACCTCGGCGAGCAGGTCGAGCGTCGGCGCGAGATTGGCGCGCACGGTCTGCCCGCGCGCCGACGCGCCGGTCTGGCCGCCGCCGACCGACAGCGTCGCGCGCAGCCGGTCGAGCGTGTCCTCGATCTCCTGGCGGCTGTGCTTCGTCGTGCCGCGCATGAGCATGCTCGCCGGTGAGGTCGCGCCTCGCCGTCGTTGCCCGAAGATCGACTTCTACGTCGCCGTAGTGCAGCGCGCAGCGCGAAACTGCACCGTCTCGCCGCGCGTCTTTTTCGGCAGCAGCGCGACCTTCATGCCGTTGGCGAGCGTGAAGCGCTGCGCGCGCGCATCGAGATTGGCGGGCGTCGCGTCGAAGGTCTCGCCGGCGGCGACCGCCGGGTCGCCCTTGTAGTCCTTGACCATCGCCGCGACGTCGACGGTCGGCGGCGACGGGCGAGCGGTCGGGCTTGGCGTCGGGAATGAATTCGCCGACGGTGCGGTTGGCCGGCTTGAAATACGCGCCGGCGACGCGATCGACGTCCGCGGGCGTCACCGTCGCGCCACCGGTCGCGGCGCAGGAAGAACAGACGCCAGTCGCCGGTCGGCGATCGACTGCGAAAGCGCGACGCCGAGGCGCTGCGGATCGTTGATCGTCTCGCTCGATCGCCTTGAGCGTCTTGGCGCGCACGCGGTCGAGCTCCTCGCGCGGTGACCGGCTGCGCCTTGACGCCCTCGATCGTCTGCAACATGGCGTCGCGCGCGCGCGTCGATCGAATCCTTGTCCGGCACCTGCGCCAGGAACATCGCGAAGCCGGGATCGTGGCCGTTGTAGACGAAGTCGTCGACCGCGGAGGCCTTCTTGCGTTTCGACCAGCGCCTTGTACAGGCGGCCGCCGGGGCTCGACGGTCATGACGTCGACCGCGGCCTCGATCGCGACCGCGTCCGGATGCGCGCCCGGCACGGTGTGATACAGCGCGGACAGCCACTGCGTATTGCCGACGCGGCGCAGCGTGACCTCGCCGCTCGCCGTCCTGCACCGGCTCGTCGGTGTAGAGCCGCGGCAGCACGCGCGTCGGCTTCGGGATCGGGCCGAAATACTTCGCGACCAGCGCGAGCGCCTTGTCCGGATCGAACGCGCCGGCGATGACCAGCACCGCGTTGTCGGGCTGGTAGTAGAGGTGATAGAACGCCTGCAGGCGTGCCGATGTCGACGTGCTCGACGTCGGTGCGCGCGCCGATCGTGTCCTTGCCGTAGTTGTGCCAGTCGTACGCCGCCGGCCATGGTCCGCTGGATCAGAATGCGCACCGGGTTGTTCTCGTTGCGCTCCATTTCGTTGCGCACGACCGTCATCTCGCTGTCGAGGTCCTTGCGCGCGATGAACGAGTTGACCATGCGGTCGGCTTCCATCGCCAGCGCCCAGTCGAGGTTTTCGTCGGACGCGGAGAAGGTCTCGAAGTAGTTGGTGCGGTCGAGCCAGGTCGTGCCGTTGAAGTCCATGCCGCGCTGGCCGAGCGCGGACATGATGTTGCCGCGCGACGGCGTGCCCTTGAAGACCATGTGCTCGAGCAGGTGCGCCATGCCGGTCTCGCCGTAGTTCTCCATGCGCGAGCCGACCAGATAGGTGATGTTGACCGTGGTCTTGGGCTGGCGTCGCGTCGGGAAACAGCAGCACCCGCAGGCCGTTGTTGCAGACGGTATTCGGTGATGCCCTCGACGGTGGGGCCCTGGGTGACGCCGGGCGGAAGCGCTGGGCGGCGGAAAGCGCCAGAAACAAAGCCAGTCCGGCGAGGAAGCGGATAGGGCAACGCGACAGCGGAGTCATGAAATCCATGGAGTTCGTGGAAAGGGTTGGAGACCGGACACCGCACGCCCCAAGCGAACGCCGGTCTGCTCGATCGCAACCGAAGTCCTAAGAGACCATGCAGCGGCCGTTTAGTTCGCGCTGAATTGACGTTTACGTAAACGTAATATAGCTGTAGCTGTCCCGCCGAGGAGTAAGCTTTCGCGCCCCGTCGGGATTCGTCCACGCCGGAGCCGCCGATGAACGACATCGCCATCGCCAAGAAGCCGCTGGTCGATCAAGCCGGCGCACAAGGTGCGCTTCGTCACCGCCGCGAGCCTGTTCGACGGCCACGACGCGTCGATCAACATCATGCGCCGCATCCTGCAGGCGACCGGATGCGAGGTGATCCATCTCGGCCACAACCGCTCGGTCGACGAGATCGTCACCTGCGCGCTGCAGGAAGACGCGCACGGCATCGCGATCTCGTCGTACCAGGGCGGCCACGTCGAGTTCTTCAAGTACATGCTCGACCTTCTGCGCGAGCGCGGCGGCGCGAACATCAAGGTGTTCGGCGGTGGCGGCGGCGTGATCGTTCCGTCCGAGATCGACGAGCTGCACGGATACGGCGTCACGCGCATTTTCTCGCCGGAGGACGGCCAGCGCCTGGGCCTGCAGGGCATGATCAACGAGATCGTCACGCGCGTGCGACGTCGATCTCGCCAAGGACCTGCCGACGACTCGACCGCTCAAGAGCGTGCAACGCTGGCCGGACAAGGCGCTGGCGCGCTTGATCACCGGGCTCGAGGCGGAGGCCGTGCCGGCGAAGCTGCGCGACGAATTGCTGCGCGCCGCCGAAGCGTCGCAAGGCGCCGGTGCTCGGCATCACCGGCACCGGCGGTGCGGGCAAGAGCTCGCTGACCGACGAGCTGATCCGCCGCTTCCGACTGGATCAGGACGACAAGCTCAAGATCGCGATCATCTCCATCGATCCGTCGCGGCGCAAGTCCGGCGGCGCGCTGCTCGGCGACCGCATCCGCATGAACGCGATCGCTCGGCAACAGTCCCAATATCTACATGCGCTCGATGGCGACGCGCGAGGCGGGGAGCGAGATTTCCAAGGCGCTGCCCGACGCGATCGCCGCGTGCAAGGTCGCAGGCTTCGACCTGATCGTCGTCGAGACGTCGGGCATCGGCCAGGGCGACGCGGCGATCGTGCCGCTGGTCGATCGACCGCTCTACGTGATGACGCCCGAGTTCGGCGCGGCGAGTCAGCTCGAGAAGATCGACATGCTCGACTTCGCCGACTTCGTCGCCATCAACAAGTTCGACCGCAAGGGCGCCGCCGACGCGCTGCGCGACGTGCGCAAGCAGTACCAGCGCAACCGCGAGCTGTTTTCCCAGCCCGCCGAAAACATGCCCGTCTACGGCACGATCGCCGCGCGCTTCAACGACGACGGCGTGACCGCGCTCTATCAGGCGCTGGCGGCGCGGCTGACGCAGGAGGGCCTGAAGCTCGCACCGGGCAAGCTTGCCGTGACGACGGTCAAGCACTCGACCGCGCAGAACGTCGTCGTGCCGTCGGCGCGCGTGCGCTACCTCGCCGAGATCGCCGAGAGCGTGCGCGGCTATCACGGGTGGGCAAGGGAGCAGGCGAAGATCGCGCGCGAGCGGCAGCAGCTGGCGGCGACGAAGGCGATGCTGAGCTCGGAAGTGTCTGCGACCGTTTCCGGGGCTGGCGAACATCTTGGGACGTCGTCCCCGCTCATTTTGGTAACTGAGCGGGGACCCAGTGACGCTTCGGCGGAAGAAAAGACACTGGATTCCCGCGTACGCGGGAATGACGCCAATATGAAAGGCGACGCCTCCACGAAAGCCGACGAATCGTTCGCGCGCCTCGACGCCCTCATTGCCGAGCGCGAATCGAAGCTCGATCCGCGGGCGCGCAAGCTCCTCGACATGTGGCCGAAAACCAAGGCCGCGTACACCGGCGACGAGTACGTCGTGAAGATTCGCGGCAAGGAGATCCGCAGCGCGCTCACGACGGTATCGCTTTCCGGCACGCACGTTCCGAAAGTCGCGTTGCCGAAGTTCGAGGACGACGGAGAGATCCTGCGCTGGCAGCTCACCGAAAACGTGCCCGGCAGCTTTCCCTTCACTGCCGGCGTGTTCGCGTTCAAGCGCGAGAACGAGGATCCGACGCGCATGTTCGCCGGCGAAGGCGACGCATTCCGCACCAACAAGCGCTTCCACATGCTTGCCGACGGCATGCCGGCCAAGCGCCTCTCCACCGCGTTCGACTCGGTCACGCTCTACGGCAACGATCCCGACCGGCGGCCGGACATCTACGGCAAGGTCGGCAACTCGGGCGTGTCGATCGCGACGCTCGACGACATGAAGGTGCTCTACTCCGGCTTCGACCTCACCGCGCCGAACAACTCGGTGTCGATGACCATCAACGGCCCGGCGCCGACGATCCTGGCGATGTTCATGAACACCGCGATCGACCAGCAGCTCGAGAAATTCCAGAAGGACAACGGGCGCGATCCCACCGACGACGAGGCGCAGAAGATCAAGGCGTGGGCGCTGTCCACGGTGCGCGGCACCGTGCAGGCGGACATCCTCAAGGAGGACCAGGGCCAGAACACGTGCATCTTCTCGACCGAGTTCAGCCTCAAGGTGATGGGCGACATCCAGGAGTATTTCGTCCACCATCACGTCAAGAACTTCTACTCGGTGTCGATCTCGGGCTATCACATCGCGGAAGCGGGCGCCAATCCGATCTCTCAATTGGCGTTCACGCTTTCCAACGGCTTCACCTTCGTCGAGGCGTATCTCGCGCGTGGGATGCGCATCGACGACTTCGCCCCCAACCTGTCGTTTTTCTTCAGCTACGGCATGGATCCGGAGTACGCGGTGATCGGCCGCGTCGCGCGGCGGATCTGGGCGGTGGCGATGCGCGAGCGCTACGGCGCCAACGAGCGCAGCCAGAAGCTCAAGTTCCACTCGCAGACGTCGGGCCGGAGCCTGCACGCGCAGGAGATCGCCTTCAACGACATCCGCACCACCTTGCAGGCGCTGATCTCGACCTACGACAACACCAACAGCCTTCACACCAACGCCTACGACGAGGCGATCACCACGCCGACCGAGGAGAGCGTGCGCCGCGCGATGGCGATCCAGCTCATCATCAACCGCGAATGGGGCCTGGGCAAGAACGAGAATCCCAACCAGGGCAGCTTCATCATCGAGGAGCTGACCGACCTGGTCGAGGAGGCGGTGCTCAAGGAATTCGAAGCGATCAGCGAGCGCGGCGGCGTGCTGGGCGCGATGGA
Organism: uncultured beta proteobacterium; assembly: GCA_963745385.1. Lineage (GTDB taxonomy): Bacteria > Pseudomonadota > Gammaproteobacteria > Burkholderiales > Casimicrobiaceae > PALSA-1003. The sequence continues at coordinate 328,934 of CAVUXI010000022.1, read as the reverse complement.
GACGGGCTACCAGCGCGGAAAGATCCAGGAAGAATCGCTCTACTACGAGCACCAGAAGCACGACGGGTCTTATCCGATCATCGGCGTCAACACCTTCCGCAACCCGCACGGCGATCAGACACCGAAAAAGCTCGAGCTGGCGCGCTCGACCGAGGAAGAGAAGCAGTCGCAGCTAAAACGGCTGGCGGATTTCCACGCCCGCAACGCGAAGGCCGCGCCGGTGGCGCTGGACAAGCTCAAGCGCAACGGTGATCGAGAACGGCAACGTCTTCGCCGAGCTGATGAACACCGTTCGCGTGTGCTCGCTCGGCCAGATCACCAAGGCGCTGTTCGAGGTGGGTGGGGAGTATCGGAGGAGTATGTAGTCCTCCAGGTCGGTCTTCCGTCGAGGCACGGCTGGATTCAGCAGGGCAAGCGGCGTCTTTGCGTAGAAGTGCGGGTCGCTGCGAAGAAAGGCGAACAAGTCGGCGAAGTTCCCCGTGAACTTGGCCACCCGCATCGTTTCCTGCATCTCGCGATGGATCCGTGCGACCTCCTGCAGGCCGATCTCGTGGACCTCATCCGGAGTGATGTCGTAGGTCGCGTAGTAGCGGACGAGATCCGTGCGGCGGCGATGGTGCGGAACACCAAGGACCGCCGCGTGAAATACCGTTGACCCAGCACAGTCTTTGTAGTCCATCGTGAATTTTCAGTGGCTGGGTGTCGGGATGTTCCCTGTTGATCCTCTGCGCACGCGCATAAGGTGCAGGCATCCGGCGCGTTGTATTGCCGGGGTCAACGACAAAGGGAGACAACGATGAACTTCGTGCCGCGATCAAAAGCGCTTGGCCGATTTCGGGCGCGCCTTCAGGCGCTTGCCTTTGGTGCTTTCCTTTCGACGCTCGCCGGGAGCGCTCTTGCCGACGTCGAGTGCTTCCTGTCCGGAGGCCCTTACGAAGCAGGCGTTCCCGTTCAAGTCAGTGCGTCGAACCGTGATGAGTTCTCGTGGCCGGAGCCCTACACTATCCTTTGGGGCGACGGAACAACTACGAGCAGTAGTGCGCCCTCTCGCAGGCTCCCCATCTATGGGGAGTTCTTCTACCAGCACAATGTGGCCGTCTCGCACGCTTACTCCGCCGCGGAAAACGGGATCAGCATCGCCGTGCAACTCAACGGCGAAGGTTGCAATACCCAACGCTTCGACGTACTCGCGGCATCGACGCCACCAACGCCCAAGACGCCGGCGCCACCAACGCCGAAGATCGTGGTGGCCGTGGAGTACTACTACGCGGGGTGGAATATGTACTTCGTTACCGCGCTCCCGAGTGAGATAGGCGCATTGGACGGTGGTGCTTTTGGTGGCCTGTGGAGACGTACCGGCCAGCAATTCAACGTCTATGCGCTCGACGGTGCCCCGGCATCCAGTTTCACGGTATCGCGATTCGTCAGCACGATGTTCTCGCCAAAGAGTTCGCACGTTTATACCGCAATGGAAGACGAATACGACGCGCTGACGAGTGGCGACATTGCCGGCTGGTCGCTCGAAGGGCCAGTTTTCAGCGCCCCACTGCCCTCGAGCGATGGCACGTGTTCCGCGGGCAGCATTCCGGTCTACCGCTTGTACAACAACAGCATGGGCGGTGCTCCGAACCACCGGCTGATCACGGACGCCAACGAGTTCTCGCGGATGACGGCGGCCGGATGGACGCCGGAAGGGGAAGGGATCGGCGTAGGGCTCTGCTCACCGCAATGAAGCTCATCCGCGCGCACCAGGACCGAATGCGGAATCGGGATTATCAGGTGCGCGCCAACGCGCTGTTCGAAGTCGGCGGAGCGTACCGCAGAAAGCATATAGGCGCACGCCGCGCGGGGCGGTTACTCCGGCAGGACCTCTCCCGACCGAGGAGGGCCCACCGCGGTGCCGTTGGCGCCGACCAGCGCGAAGGATCGATCGTCCATGTCAGGTTCCCGGGCCGATAGCGCGACCTCAATTCGTATCCTTCCCCGCGCAAATCTCACGGGACGACAGTTGCGCAACAGGATGGACTTGTTCTTCACGATCGAGTAATTCGAGGATATCGACGCCGGCCGGAACGATAGCGGCTTCGATGGACGCGCGTGCCGCCCCGTCGGCTACCGCCAGCGTATACGGGTCGACGCTGCCGGACTCGATTTTCGCGGGCAGCACGACCAACGCGCCCACGGTGATCGCGGTCATCGCGACCGCTGCCAATCCCAATGCTGCGCGAGGTGTGGAAGGTTCATAGCGTTTCATGTTGGTATTCCTTGAGCTGTTTACCGTCCGCTCCGCCCCATGCGGTAATAAAATATCGTGACGGCGCCACCGATCGACGATGGGCCGGCGGAGGAAGCTGCAGTCTAGGGGACGCGTGTGGCAGGGAAATTTCAGCAAACGTGCATTTTTGTTTCGTTTGTTCCGTCCGCCTATTGCGCGCATTGATCGATCACGAACGGGGCTGCAGGTGAGCCCGACTCGTCACCCGTGGCAGGATCGGGTGAGACTGGCGTTTTTCGGAGATCGACAGGAGAAGAGAAGACGATGCGCAGCGTGAGAATTGCGGGACGGATGCGCGTTCAGTGGGGGGGCGCCGCCTCGCCATCCATGGCCATTTCGGCAACGACGCGCCGGACTTCACTTGGCAGGAATGGCTTCTCGATCACGGGGCGCCCGCTGTCGGAAGCGAATTCGCGCAGCGCCGAAGCCAGGGTGTCCCCGGTGATGAAAACGACGCGCCTACCCTGGCCGGGCCAGCGCTTTTCGATCTCGTGGTAAAGGGCACGCCCGTCGAGATCGGGCATACGGATATCCGTGAGGATCACATCGTAGTGCTCCGCCGACATGCGTTGCAGTGCTTCGCGCCCGGAGCTCGCGGTGACCACGCGATGCCGCGCGCCGGTCAGGATCTCGCTCAGTGCCTCGCGAATTTCCGCCTCGTCGTCGACGATGAGGATAGTGCGTTGGCTCACACTGGGCTTCCAGGACGGCTCGGCAGTGCCGCGGGTCGCCTCCACGGCGCCCAAGGGTAGCGTAACGGTAAACACGGCGCCCCCCTCGATCGGACAACGAACCGTGAGCGTGCCGCCGTGGGCTTCGGCGATGCCCAGACTCACCGCCAATCCAACGCCCGTGCCGACTGCCATGGGCTTGGTGGTGAAATACGGCTCGAATACCCGCGCGCGAAGAGGTGCCGGAATGCCGGGTCCGTTGTCTGCGACGCCGATGCAGACCACTTCAGCGAACGAGTCAAAACAGGTCGTGACTTGGATTTTTCGCGGCGGAGGCTGATCCTGCAGCGACTGTTGCGCGTTGATTATCAAGTTGAGCAAGACTTGATGGATCTGGTCGGCATCGGCGAGGATAAGCGGAATACCTTTTGAGAGATCGAGCGAGACCTCGATGCTGCTGGTGCGAATGGCGTAGCTGGCAATGTCGAGCGCCGCCGATACGACCTCGTTGATCGCCACCGGACCGCGTTCGGGTCGCTGCTGCCGGGCCATGGCGAGGAAGGTGCGCACGATACGCGCGCAGCGCTCGGCGGCCGTACGAATCTTCAGCGCCGCGGTCTGGGTCGCCGAATCGCCCTGCTCCTCGAGCAACACCGCGCGAGCGACGACGACAGAAAGCGGATTGTTGAGCTCATGGGCGACACCGGCCAATAGCGAACCCAGAGCGGCAAGCTTCTCACGCTGGTACAACGATTCGCGCTGTCGAGCCAGCTCTTCCGCGGAGCGCTTCTTTTCCGTGATGTCGCGCGCGATGGTCAGCACATGGGGTTTTCCCTGGTACTGCATCGGGATCCCATGCACTTCGAGCTCCAATGCGGAGCCGTCCTGGCGCCGCTGCGTCACTTCCAAGTCGAGCGATTTACCCGCGGCGACGGCTTGGAGGAACTCGGCGTCATACGACGGACCTTTGTATCCGTGGGGCGGCAATGTGGACGACTCGTCGCCGCTATAGCCGTACATCCGCCATAGCGCGGGATTGGTATCGACGATTTGGCCCGCAGCATTCCACAGCGCCAGTCCGTCGATCGACGCATTGAACATGGAGTGATACTGTTCTTCGCTCGCGCGCAACGCCGCCGCGGCGATCTTGCGGCCCGTAATGTCGCGTGCGAGCGCCAGTACCCGATCCTGTCCGCCGATGGTTACGCGCTTGACGAACACTTCGTGCCAGCGCAGGACGCCATCCTTGCTTTTGCCGTGCCATTCGATGCTCAGTTGCTCCCCCGCAGCCGCGCGCGCGATCAACCCCATCGCGTCCTGCTGGGTGTAGGGGCGCTCGCCGGTGCCGAGCGTGCCGACATCGAGGCGGCGAAACTCTTCCCGGGTGTAGCCAAACGTGGCGCATGCTTTGGGATTCACATCCACAATGGCGCCGGTTTCAAGGTCGTGTACGAATATGGAATCCTCGGCGGCGTCAAAAATCGCACGATAGCTGGCCTCCGACACGCGCAGTGCCTCGGCCGAGCGCTTACGCTCGCCAATGTCGGTGGAAATCGCGAGCGCCATGTCGTCGAAGGCTCGGCCCAGCCGGCTTAGTTCGTCGGTTCCTTTCAGATGGCTGCGCGCGGCGAGATTTCCCGCGGCAAGCTCCTCGGCTGCTCCGACCAGACGCGCGGTGCGCCTGGTCAGGAGAAAATGAAACACCAGCCACATCGCCAGCGCCAGCGCCGTCACCCATCCAGCCCAGTACAGCGATTGCTGAAGGACCTGCGCGCGCGCTTCCGCCTTGTACCGCTTGAGATCGTAGGCCAGGAACAAGCTGCCGGTTCGAGAGGGCCTCAGTTCCTCGCGCTCACTGCCCATCAGGACCCCGGCGTAACCCAGCAGCTCATCGCCGTGCGAATCGGTGGTCATTCCTGCGCGACGTTCTCGAATGGCCCCGGCGGCTCTATCGAGATCGAACTGCGGCAACACGTCTGCCAGTGATTGCCCCAGCAAGGCGCGCCGAGTCGCGGCGATGACCACGCTCCGGTCATCGGTCAGTGCGGCGAGAACCACATCGTGGTTGTGCGCCAGCACGGCAATCTCGTGTTGCGCGGCGGGTACGTCGCCCTTGAGCAGCATGTACTCGAGCGTGCTTTGCAAGCGCGACAATTCCTGGGCCAGGCGCTTGCGGCTGTCTTCTTCCGCCTCATGCTCGGCCTGGGGAACGTGATAGAGGAGATTCACCGTGCTCAGCGTCGCCGCGAAGACCAGCAGAATGAGCGGCACGGTCACCTTGAGCGACGCCGGAACACGAAGGTTCATTCCTTAAACCTCATATCGGCAGGTTCGCCAGCGGCCCCGGCGCAAGCACGCCTTCGATTTCCACTCCCGTGCGGAGCAATTTCGCATCCACCATCAGCGCCATGAGCCGGCGTCCTGTCACTGCCAATTCCGGCGTCGTTCCGCCAAGCATCCTCAGGTTTTCGTCGCGGGATGGAATATGGAGGCCTTTCTGCGCATCCAGGAATTGCTCTCCCGTGGTCTGTTGACGAATTCCCATGCGCCGTGCCGCGTCCTTGGGATTGGTCTTCAGGTAGTCGATCGCACCGAACCAGCCGACGAGCAGCGCCTGTATCGCCTTCGGACGCTTTTCCAGGACGCTAGCGCGCACGGCCACCAGATCGACGATCTCACCCGGAATCTGGGAGCTGTCGAACAGAGTCTTGGCACCGGCTTTCAAAAATTGGGCGGTATACGGGTCGAACGTGACGGCGCCATCCACCTGGCCCTTCTCGAACGCGCCCGGTTGCTCGTTCGACTCCAGGTGGACGACGTTGACATCGCTCGCCTGCATGTCATTGAGTGCCAGCGCCCGGCTCAGCACGAAGGCGCCGAGGGCGCTGCTTTCCACGGCGACCGATTTCCCCTTGAGGTCGCGCATCGTCCGCATGCCGGGACGGCCTACGACCACGTCGGCCCCGTGCGACACGTCCACTACCAGGATGATCCGCGGCTGCAACCCGTCGACTGCGAGTCCGAACAGCTCATCGAGGCTGATAACCATGCCGTCGATGGCTTGATTGCGAAAAGCGCGAAGGACTTCGCTCGCCGACGGATACTCGACCAGCTGCACCGCTGCGGGATCCAGACGTCCGATTTCCCGCGCGAGATAAAGCGGCTCGCTCCCTATCCACACGTTGGTGCCGATGCGCAGAGCGGCTCTCCGGCTCGCGCGTGCAAGCGGCGAACGAAAGGGAAAACGCGGCGCAAGCAAGAACGCACAGAAACTTTCCGGCGCGCACACATCCGCTCATTGCCGTCAGCCTCCGTCCGGGACGAAGATGTAACCCTCGTTGCGGATCGTCCTGATGAACCTTGGGTGCTCGGGATCCGGCTCGATCTTCTTGCGCAAGCGCATGATGCGCAGATCCACGCTGCGATCGAATGGATCCCAATCCCGTTGCTGGTTGAGGTTCAGGATGCGCTCGCGCGAGAGAGCGCGGTTGGGATGCTCCGCAAGCGCCTTGAGGAGATCGAACTCGAGCGGAGACATTGCAACCTCTTTCCCGTTCTCGTCCGTGAGCCGATGTGCGGCGACATCCAGCACGCATCGTCCGATGCGCACCCGCTCGGCGCCAAGCTCCGCACGTCCCGCGGACGACGTGCGGCGGAGCACGCTCTTGACGCGGGCCATCAGCTCGCGCGGATCGAACGGTTTGGGGACGTAATCGTCCGCACCGATCTCGAGGCCCACGATCCGATCCACGACCGTCGCAGCGGACGTCAGCATGACGATCGCGATGTCCACGTAGCGCTCGCGCAGATGCCGCGCAAGACTGAGGCCGTCCTCGCCCGGCATGTGGATATCGACCAGCGCGAGATCGATGGGATGCGCAGCGGCCGTCGCTTTCGCGGCGGTGGCGCTGTCAGCGGCAATCACCGTGTAACCGTGCGCGGTGAAGTATTCCTCCAGCACCTCGCGTACGTCCGGCTCGTCATCGACGATCATGATCGTGGCTTTGGGGCTCACAGACATTGTTCCTGTCCTTTGGGCATCCTCGACCGGCGGACGATCGCATGCACGGCGGGAAGAATCATAAATCGTACAACTAACGAGTCGCGATGTGGGGGTCAAGGGAACTCGCTTTTGAAGATGGCCTATTGCAAACGTTCGAGTCCGGCCCGCCACCCAGGGCAGGCGTCGCGCCGGGTACGCCCCAGCCACGCAATCGAATCATCGGAACCGAGCGTGTGCACCCCCCCAAGGATAAATCCACTTGCGATCGTTTCGACGCTTCCAGGGACGCGTGAAACAAATGAAACAAAAGTGGCTTCCCGGTGAAGTCCTTCTGCCACGCCTGCTCAATAAACTGGCTGCAATCCCGGTGTACGGGAGATGCACCAGCGAAGCTTGCGCGAACACGACACGCGCCGTTTGCTGCGTCGGCCGCACTTGGCTTGGGTCGATAGGGAGATTCGATCGATGTTTATGTACAGGACGCACTACCGTTCCGCAGCGACCTTGTTTCGGGTTGCCATTTTCATGCAGGCCAGTGCTCGATGGGTGCGCGCCGCGGCGAAGCTTCTGGACGCCTGGCTCGAAAGGCGACGAGTGGCTGCAGCGGCGCTGCAGGATTTTGGAAAGATGAGCGAGCGCGATCTGCTCGACATCGGACTTACTCGAGTGGATGTGCACCGCGTGGCATGGGGCGCATCGGATCGAGATCACAACTAATCTGAGGCTTCATTCAATGCCTAAATTCAATAGTAGCGCCGAGCGCCAGATGGTTGCGTGCAGCGTCTGGCTGCATATCGGGTTCATCGGTGCATGTGGACTGGCGGCAGGGCTGCTTCTGCTGTTGGCCGGGGAAGCGAATCGGCCATGGGCGCTGTGTCTGGTGTCCCTCGGAGGCGCGCTTGCGGCAATCGGTTGGCGCCGCGGTCTGATCGTCATCGAGAATCCCGAATTGCCGCCTGCCGTCGTCACGGAGCCACGCGCTGGATCAACCGTACGCGCCTCGCCCAATCGAACCGAACGAGGCGCGATTGCCGCGTTCTCCTCCATGGCATTGCAATCGAACCGGAGGTGCGATCATGACGCTCGCCGTTCAACGCTTCGGTGAAGGCGTTCGCGCCACGCTCATGGCGCATTTTCTCGCGCTGCCGGCGAAAGACCGGTGTCTGCGGTTCGGCACGCCCGTCGCGCCAGCAGCGATCGGCGACTACGTCGACCGCATCGACTTCGGCCGCGATGCGATTTTTGGCGTTCACGACGATCGCCTTGCGCTCGTTGGCGTAGCGCACATGGCCGTCAAAGGCGATCTTGCCGAGCTCGCGCTTTCGGTTCTTCCCTCGCACAGGCGACGCGGGATCGGCAGTGCGCTGTTCAAGAGAGCCGTGGCGCACGCACGCGATCGTTCGATACCGAGGCTGTTCATGCAATTTCTCTCGGGCAATGCACCGATCATGCGCATGGCGCAGAGGTTTCGCATGAATATTGTCGCAGCCGCCGGCAATGCGGAAGCTCACCTCGCGCTGCAGCCGGCCGGCGACCCTGTCATTCCACCGACCGATACACACTGGAGCCGAATCCTTTTTTACGACCTTTATGACCCGCGCGCCGATGGCACGACTGATCCGGACGCGCACGCGAAGGAAGATCTGCGATCGCAGGCTTCGAATTTCAACTGACGGAGGTCGCAGGTGTTGCGGACCGAAACGATGAACAGCGATAAGCTCGGCGGCGCGACGCGCCCGATGATCTTATGGATGTCCCCTCAAAGAACCTACATGCGCACATCAACGAGAGTGGGCAGCCTGACCGCGCCCGAACAGGGCACGCTCGGCGGCGTCACGCACAGCGACCTCCCGGTCTTTATCTTGCTGCGAGGAGCCGCGGGCAACGATGCCGCATCAGGGGATCCGGCGACATTCGGCGATGACGACATCGAGCTGTCGGCGCAGCACGCGACGGACGGCGTTGGCGGTACGGCAACCATCGATACCGCAGCTTCCGCGCAGCTGCCGAAGTACGAGTTGCATCGAGGCGCTCGCGCGCAGCGCTCGCTGATGCTCGGCGAGATCGTCGTCGCCGCGATCCGGGCAGCCTTTGCGATCGCACGGCGAGCCCACGCGCGCCACCGGAAACGCCGGGAGGCATGGGCCGTCCGAGACGCACTTCGCGAGCTCGATGACCGCACGCTGCGCGATCTCGGCTTCGACCGCAGCGAAATAAGGGCGGTCGCGGCGGACATAACCGGAGAAGCGGAGCACACCCGCATGCTTACGCTATGGACGTCGCACGGCCCTGCCGGTTGAGCCGGCGAGTCGAGCCGGTTACTGCGCTCCATTCCACGCGGGAGCGCGAGCATGAAAGCAGCAAGTCCCGACCAATATCACCAGGAGTACAACCATGTCCGCAGTCATTTCCACTTCCTCGCCCGCCATCGATCTCGCCGCAGTCAAGACCCGCCAGCAAGCCGCCTGGTCGACGGGCAACTATGCCGTCGTCGGCACCACTCTGCAGATCGTCGGTGAGAACCTGTGCGAAGCGCTCGACCTGCGCGCCGGCAGCCGCGTGCTCGACGTCGCCGCCGGCAACGGCAACGCCACGCTTGCGGCCGCGCGCCGCTGGTGCGACGTGACCTCCACCGACTACGTGTCCTCGCTGCTCGAGTCCGGGCGGGCGCGTGCGCAGGCCGAGGGCCACAGCGATCCAGTTCCAGGAAGCCGACGCCGAGAACCTGCCGTTTACCGACGCGTCGTTCGACGTGGTGATGTCCACCTTCGGCGTGATGTTCACTCCGAACCAGGAGAAGGCGGCGAGCGAGCTCGCGCGTGTCTGCAAGCCCGGCGGCAGAATCGGCCTTGCGAACTGGACGCCCGAGAGCTTCATCGGACAACTGTTCAAGACGATCGGCAAGTACGTCCCACCCGCGCCGGGCGTCAAATCGCCGGCGCTCTGGGGCACGCAGGCAAGGCTCGAGGAGCTCTTCGGCAACACGCGCGGAGGCGATCCGCGCGACCCGCCGCGAGTTCACCTTCCGCTACCGCTCGCCGGCGCATTGGATCGACGTGTTCCGCACCTACTACGGCCCGATGAACAAGACTTTCGGCGCGCTCGATGCCGAGAGGCAGGTCGCCTTCATCGACGACTTGCTGGACGCTCATGGAGAGCCGCAACCGCGTCGAGCGACGGCACGCTGGTGCTGCCGAGCGAGTACCTCGAAGTCGTGATCGAGCGGAAGCGATAACGTCAGGCGGCACTCGATCCGCCGCACAAGGCGACCACCCTGCGGCGGATTCACGCCTCGAGCCACGCCGCGAGATCGGCCTTGAGCTGCGTCAGGTCTTCCTCCCGCGTGTACATCATGTGGCCGGCGTCGTAGTAGCGGTGCTGGACGCGGGAGAGCACATCGGCGGGGGCATCGAGCTGCGCCAGCGACCAGTCGGTCGCGCTGTACGGCGTTCCGAGGTCGTACCGGCCGCTGCCGACGAAGACCTTGAGATGCGGGTTGCGGCGCAAGGCGCGCGCGAGATCGGGGCTCGTCGTTGCGTAGCTGTTGCCCTTGCCTTCGCCGCGGTTCCAGTTCCAGCCTTTGTGCACGTCGAGCGACAACACTTCGTAGCGCGCCTCGGTGTTCATGCCGAGCTGTTCGCCGAAGTACGCCATCGCCGCCATCGTGTACGGTGGGGCGATAGCTTCGATCCCCGGGTCGAACTCCCAGTCGCGGGTGCGGCTCGCGGCCATAGGACCTGTCGCGCGCGCATCGAGGCGGCCGACGATGCGGCCCTGCAAACGAAGCGCCTCGAAGAAATACGTCCTTTCGCTGATGCGCAGGTTCTTCTCTTCGACCAGCGCCTGCGGAAGTCCCGTGAGCTCGGCGACGCGCCGCGCGATCCGGCCGCGACGCTTGGAATCCAGGCGCGCGCCGGCCTGCAGCGCGGCGACGTATTCCTCGTCGACAAAGGCTTCGGCGGCCGCGCGCGCTGCGACGGGCGACGCGCCCGGCGCGCCTTTGAGCAGCCCGTGAAACTGCGAGACGTTGGCGAACGCAGGCAGGAAAAGCGAGTAAGGCAGGTCGTTCGCGGGCGCGAAGACGAGGCTTTGCAGATCCATCGCGCACGAGATCAGGATGAGACCCGAGAGCGCGACTCCGGCACTTTGCAGCTTGTCGGCAAGTGCGGCGCCGCGCGTCGTTCCGTAGCTCTCGCCCGCCAGGTACACGGGCGAGCCCCATCGCTTGTGACGCGTCAGCCAGAGCCGGACCACGCCTGCCAGCGCGGCGACGTCACCGTCGACCGAGAGCAGCTTCTTGCGCGCGTCGAGGCTCGCTGCGGTGGACCAGCCGGTGTGCGGTGGATCGATGAAGACAAGATCGAAATGCTCGAACCAGCTATGCGGGTTGTCCGCCACCGTATACGGGGCCATCCCCATGCTGGCATCGTTGGGCGTCACGACGCGCTTCGGACCCAGGGCGCCGAGATGGAGCCAGATCGACGCGGAGCCCGGGCCGCCGTTGAAGGCGAAGCACACGGGCCGCGTGCGCGGGTCGGCGCCCTTGAGCGCATAACTGGTCGCCATCACGGCGGCTTCGGGCTCGCCGATTGCGCCGTCCATGCCTTCAGCGATGACCGGCAGGAAAGCCGCGCTGACCGTGTACTCGAGCGGCAAAGCGCCCAGCGTGATCGAGCCGCTGCTCTCGCTCGCCGACTGTGCGATGAGCTTGTCGACATGCTCGCGCATCTTCTTATCCGATTCCTTGGGGTCGCTGGTGGGCGCAGGCGCGTCGGCCATGAAGTCTCCTGTGAAAGAAAAAGGCCGCGCATTGCGCGGCAATGAAGGAAATGAAGCGTTGTCAGTCCCGTTGTGTCGGCGAGGATAATCCGGATAGGGCGGCCACGCCTAGCGGAACGAACCGTGCGCGTGCTATGAGCACCGCTTCGCCTCGACCTGGATGAAGAGAGGTCGCGCGTTAGGCCCGCATGGAAAAAAACGCAGCCCTCTCGCTTCGGGGAATCAGCAGCGACGGGCTGCACGCCCTTGTTTGTGGCAACCGAGCCCCGACGGTCGCGAAAGCAAATAGGACGAACCGCTGCACGCGCTAGGAACCGCGTGCGTCGCGCAGCCGCAGGCTTGGCATCTTCTCCTTTTGCGCAAGCATGCTTTCACCGAAACCCGTCACTCCACGTCGTTCCTGTCAAAGTTGTAGTGGACATGCTCGAATAAGAGGGGGAAAATTTAAGCAGCGTTGGAACGTCAGGTCCCGTGAATATCGTCGTTTCGGCCTTGCGGTGGTCGACGCACTGGCATCTACAAGCACCGGGCGCTCAGGCCCCACATTCACTACGAGGGAGGAATTATGAGTCATCGTCGAATATTGAATCCATTGCTATCTCAGCAGCATCGTTGGTTCGTTGGCTCGCTGGTGGTGATCGTATTCGCGCTGGCATTCGGCAGCGCGATAGCCGCCGATTCGTTGGCAATCGAAGCAGTCTCCAATCGTGCCGATCTTGTGTCCGGAGGCGATGCGTTAGTGCGAGTTATCCTGCCTGCCGGAGTTAGCGCAAACCAAGCGGTTCTTTCGCTCAATGGCCAGGCGCTTGCCAATGCGCTGCACGCCGCCCCGGACGGCCGCGGATTTCTTGCGCTCGTCACTGGGTTGAATCTTGGGCATAACAGCTTGGTGCTCGCAGCGGGCGGAAGCTCGGTGCAGTTGGACGTAACGAATTATCCGATTGGGGGTCCGGTTTTTTCAGGGCCCCATCTGCAGCCATGGACCTGCACAACGTCGGCCGCCGGTCTCGGCGCGCCACTCGACGCCGATTGCAATGCAGCGTCTCAGTTCGCTTTTTTCTATAAGAACGCGACGACAAACGCGTTTGCCGCTTATGACCCGGCCAACCCGCCACCCGCGGCGCAGATCGCGATGACGACCACCGACCAGGGTCTCACCGTGCCCTACATTGTCCGCGTAGAAACCGGGGCGTTGAACCGTTCGATTTACAAGATCACGGTGCTATTCAATCCAGCGCAGCCCTGGCTACCGTGGGCGCCGCAACCGCAATGGAACGGAAAAGTCTTGCATATGTTTGGCGCTGGCGCCGGCACGATGTACACGCAAGGTACGCTCAACAATGCGTTCGACGACAACTCGCTTTCGCGCGGTTTCGCTACGACCGCGGCCACGCTGACGAATCACGGGACGATTGCCAATACCAAGCTCAATGCCGAGACCCTGATGATGGTCAAGGAGCACCTTGCGGAAGCGTATGGACGCATTCGCTATACCATCGGTCAGGGTTGTTCTGGCGGCGCGATTCAGCAGCACAGCATCGGCGACCAGTACCCCGGCCTCCTCGATGGGCTTCTCCCGCAATGCACCTACCCCGACACCTGGTCGCTTTACGTCAACAGCCACGATTGCCAGCTCTTTACGCGTTACTTCACGGCGATCTCGCCAGCGATGTGGACGAACCTCGCCGATCGGTTGGCGGTCATCGGACTCAACTCGGAACAGGAGTGCCCCGCACAGGACGGACCGCCTGCGTTCGGTACCCGCTTCTTCGTGGTGACGAATACGAGCTGCGCGCTTCCGGCGGCGTCGCAATACGACCCTGTCACCAACCCGCACGGCGTGCGTTGCAGCATGAAGGACTATCACATCAACGAGCTTGGCGTACGGCCGCAGGACGGCTATACCTACCAAATCGCGGACAATGTCGGGCTGCAATACGGCCTGAACCCGCTCAACGCCGGCAGCATTACTCCGGAGCAGTTTGTCGATCTCAACGAAAAGATCGGCGGTCTCGACATCGACGGAAACTACCAGGCGCAACGCACCGTCGCTGACAGTGTTGGCCTGCAGCGGATGTATCAGTCGGGATTGATCACGTACGGAGCCGAGCTTGGCAAATATCCCGTCATCGATGCACGCCAAGACGACAATTTCGAAATGCACAATAACTCCGAGTGGATGTTCACCCGATTCCGTCTCTTGCGCACGAACGGCAACGCCGCCAACCAAATCCACTGGTGGCAAAACACTCCGGTCGCCGTCGCGCGGCCGACAGCGGCCGTCACCTTTAAAGCCTTTAGCATGATGGATCGATGGCTAACTGCCATTGAAGCCGACCAAAGCGATGTTGCGCACGAAGTCAAGGTAACGCGCAACAAGCCATCCGCCCTCTTTGATGCATGCATGGATAGCGGCTTCATGTTCGAGTGGCGAGCGGGGTCGACATGCGAGATGTTGTTTACGTTTACTGGCTTATCACGCATGGTGGCGGGCGGGCCGAATACCGATGACGTGCTCAAGTGCCAGCTCAAGCCGCTCGATCGAGCGGATTACAGCGTCACCTTCACCGACGCGCAGTGGGCGCGGCTGCAGCAAACATTTCCATCGGGTGTCTGCGATTTCTCGAAGCCCGGCGTTGGACAACAGCCTCCTATTGCTGCGTGGCTGACGTTTAGCTCGGGCCCAGGGGGAATTCCACTCGGCCCCCCACCGACCTCGCACTAAGCCTTTCAGAGGCAGCTATCGTTTATCCCGCGCTAAGGGCCGCGCCCAGGGGATTACGATAGCTGCCATGGTCGATACGAGTTGCAACGAATTGCGCGCAGCGCGGTACCCGGAGGAAGATGGCCAAGCACCGATTCCTCCTTGGCGAGCGACAGGACAATCTGGCCTCCGTGTCCTGCCGCCATCGATCGCGCTGCCCGGTTGAGGGCCAGATCATAGTCATCGCCGTCGCGCAGCTTATCGCTGCGCCCGAACGGCACTAAGCCTTTTTCAAGCTGTGATTCTTCAGCGGCAGATCTCGAATGCGTTTCCCGGTCGCGGCGAAAATTCCGTTGAGCACCGCCGGAGCGGCAACGGCGATCGTTGGCTCGCCGACGCCGCCCCAGAAGCCACCCGACGGCATCACGATCGTTTCGACCGCCGGCATCTCATTCATCCGCAGCACCTGGTAAGTGTTGAAGTTCTGCTGCTCGATGCGGCCGTCCTTCACGGTGCATTCGCCGTAGAGCGCCGCCGAAAGGCCGTAGACAAACGAGCCCTCGACCTGCGCCTCGATCTGCTGCGGATTGACCGCGTGGCCGGGATCGGTCGCGGCGACGATGCGGTGGATCTTGAGCTCTCCGCTGTCGCTGACCGAGACCTCGGCGCACGCGGCGACGTAGCTCCCGAATCCCATCGTCTGCGCCAGACCGCGATAGACGTTCTTTGGCGGGGGTTTGTCCCAGCCGACGCGCTCGGCAACGGCGTTGAGCACCGCCAGAGCTTTCGGACTGTTGGTCATCAGCTTCCGGCGCAGCGCAAGTGGGTCCTGTCCCGTCGCGTGCGCCACTTCGTCGACGAAGCACTCGAGATAGATCGTGTTCTGGTTGAGATTGACGCCGCGCCAGAAGCCCGGTGGCACGTGCGGATTGCGCATCGCGTGGTCGACCAGCAGGTTGGGGATCGTATAAGTGATCGACGCCTCCGGTCCCGGAGGATTGAGGCCCTGGAACACGACCGGATCCTTGCCGTCCTTGATGTTCCCCGGCGCGACGAAGGCTAAGATCGACTGACCCGAGATACGCATGTGCAGCGCCGTCACGTTGCCGTTCGCGTCCACGCCCGCGGTCAGCTTGCATTGCGTCACGGGGTGATAGCGCCCGTGCGTCATGTCTTCCTCGCGCGTCCACAGGAGCTTTACCGGCGTGCCCGGCATTTCCTTGGCGATCGCCACCGCCTGACGGATCCAGTCGGTCGCGCCGCGGCGCCCGAAGCCCCCGCCCAACAGCTGCTTATAGACCTCGCATTTGGCGAGCGGCAGATCGGAGGATTCGGATGTGGCGGCAAGGGCCGCCTCGCCGTTCTGGGTCGGCGTCCAGACCTCGCAGCGCTCGGGGGTCCAGCGCGCGGTCGCGTTCATCACCTCCATCGTCGCGTGGTTCTGGTGCGGGTACGAGTACACCGCCTCGATCTTGCGCGGCGCGGCAGCGATGGCTGCGCGCGCGTCGCCCACGGAATTGCCCACTACGGCCTCATTGGCATCGAGCCCCGCCTTGAGCACCTGCGCGAAGCTCTCGCTCGACGCCTGCGCATTGGGTCCGAAATCCCATTCGATCGGCAGCGCGTCGAGCGCGGTCTTGGCATGCCACCAGGTGTCGGCGACCACGGCCACCGCGGAATCTCCCACGCGCACGACCTTCTTCACGCCCTTGCGCTTCAGCACGGCCGCTGCATCGACGCTCTTGACCGTTCCACCGAAGACGGGGCAATCCTTGATGGCCGCGTTGAGCATCCCCGGAAGCTTGAGGTCCATGCCGTAGATCTGCGCACCGGTGACCTTGTCGACCGTGTCGAGGCGTGCCAGCCGCTTGCCGGCGATCTTCCAGTCTTTCGGATCCTTGAGCGGCACGTCGGTTGGCGGCGTCAGCTTGGCGGCGCGCGCAGCCACCTTGCCGTAGGATGTGCTGCGCCCCGATGATTTGTGAGTAATCACTCCTTCGCTGACCACGCACTCTGACGTTGCAACGTTCCAGCCGTCGGCGGCAGCCTGGACGAGCATCATCCGCGCGGTCGCGCCGCCCTTGCGCACATATTCGTGCGAGTCGCGTATGCCGCGGCTGCCACCGGTCGAAAAATTGCCCCAGACGCGGTTGCGCGCGAGGTTTTCGCCCGGCGTCGGATACTCGGTCGTGACCTTGGCCCAGTTGCAGTCGAGCTCTTCGGCGACCAGCTGCGCGAGGCCGGTGAGCGTTCCCTGACCCATCTCGGAGCGGGCAATGCGTATCACGACCGTTTCGTCGGGCCTGACGACGACCCAGGCGTTTATCTCGGGTGTCGCGGCTGCTGGAGCCGCCGTCGCGCGCGCGAAAGGAACGTGGAAGCCGACAACGAGTCCGCCCGCGGCCGCGGCGGACGCGCCTAGAAACCGTCGACGCGAAAGATTCGTGGTCATGTCGTGCTCCCGTCGGCGTGCTGAATCGACAGGCCGGCGCGCTTCGCATCGCCGCCCTGCGCCGCCGCTTTGATCGCGGCGCGGACCCGGTTGTAGGTGCCGCATCGACAGATGTTGGTCATCGCCTCGTCGATCTCGGCATCGGTGGGATTGGGCTTGGCCGCGAGCAGCGCCGCGGCCGCCATGATCATTCCGCTCTGGCAAAAGCCGCATTGCGGCACGTCGAGCGCGATCCACGCCTTTTGGGCAGGGTGCAACCCTCGAGGCGACAGCCCTTCGATGGTGACGATCTTGTCCGTGGACTTAACGCTGGATACCGGCCGTACGCAGCTGCGGGTCGCCAGGCCGTCGATGAGGACGGTGCACGCGCCGCATTGCGCGACACCGCAGCCGTACTTGGTGCCGGTCAGCCCGAACTGCTCGCGTAATACCCACAGAAGGGGCGTATCCGGTTCGATGTCGAAACTGCGCTGCTTGCCGTTGACGTTTAAGGTTGCCATTTCACCGATCCTAACGATTGAGGGGGCCCGCCGGGTGCTCGCCGTGGCGAAACGTTAAGATACATCCACTCGCCGCGAAATGCGATTCATCGCCCACCGCCGAGGGGCAGCGATGCGCCGCAGGACTTCCGTCATCACGTCGCGCAGTGAGCAAACGCTTTGGTGCCCTCGGAGAAGCTCGGAGAGTGCGCGCTCGCGAAGTTGAGCCCGAGAGTATGGCGCGCTTCGAGCCTGGCTCAGTTCCGCAATGCTGGTTGGAAGGCCGCGGCGTTCAAGGTCGCTCGGTGCCGCGCAGATTGCCAAGAGGAAACATGAACCGACCGATTTCACTCGCTGCCCTTACCGTGCTGGAGCCGACACCGCCGGAAATGGACGATGAGCCGACCGCGGTGAAGCGGCCCACGGCCGGGCGCAAGGAGCGGTGATGACCTTGGTAAAAGCGACCGACCCAAGTCGCATGAGCTGCGACTTGCTTGTCGTCGGCTCCGGAGCTTCCGGCCTCGCCGCCGCCGTAACCGCGGCGTGGCACGGTCTCAGGGTCATCGTCGTGGAGAAAGATCCGGTGTTCGGCGGCGCAACCGCATGGTCGGGTGGATGGATGTGGGTGCCGGGCAATCCGCTCGCGAAGCGTGCCGGCATCAATGAGGATCCGCACCAGCCGCGGACCTACCTCAAGAACGAGCTCGGCGATCGATACGACGCTTCGCGCGTCGACGCGTTCCTCGACAACGCCCCGCGCATGGTGGCGTTTTTCGAAGAACACACCGAGCTTAAGTTTGTGGACGGGAACGCGATTCCCGACATCCACGGCAAAGTGCCGGGCGCCGGGACGCAAGGGCATCAAGTGATCGCCGCACCGTACGATGGCCGTGACGTGGGGCCGTTGATTCGTCGCCTCCGCAAGACCATGCGCGAGACCTCCTTCATGGGCATGCCGATCATGGCTGGAGCGGACCTCATGGCGTTTCTCAGCGTGACGCGCTCGATCAAGTCGTTCTTCCATGTCAGCAAGCGCTTTTGTCGTCACCTGTTGGATCTGGCGATGTACCAACGCGCGATGCAGCTGGTTAATGGCGTCGCGCTGATTGCACGTTTAGCGAAATCCGCTGCGGACCTGGGCGTCAAGCTCATCGAATCCGCGCCCGCAAAGCGGCTGATTGTGGAGGACGGGGCCGTGCGCGGTGCGGTCGTATCGACCGCGCAAGGTGAAATCGAGATTCGCGCGACGAAAGGCGTGGTACTGGCCGCGGGCGGCTTTCCCAACGACGTCGAGCGGCGCAAGGCGCTCTTTCCGCGTACGCCGACCGGTCTGGAACATCTTGCGCTGCCGCCGAAGAGTTGTTCCGGCGACGGGATCAACCTGGGTGAGTCGGCCGGCGGTTCACTGGTGACGGACTTGGCCTCACCCGTCGCGTGGGCGCCGGTCTCGAAGGTGCACTACTCCGACGGAAGCATCGGTCACTTCCCGCACATCATCGACCGTGCAAAGCCGGGTGTGATCGGTGTGCTGGCCAATGGCAAGCGCTTCGTCAATGAAGCCGGTGGCTACTACGACTACACGTCGGCCATGGTGGCAGCGGTGCCAGAGGGCCAGGAAGTGGCGTCATGGCTCATCTGTGACCATCGTTTTCAGCGTCGATATGGCCTCGGTTTTGCGAAACCCTTTCCCCTTCCGCTGACACCCTACCTTCGTAGCGGCTATCTGAAGCGCGGTACCTCCGTCGAGGAACTTGCGACAGCGTGCGGCATCGCTCCCGACTTGGCCGAAACCGTCAAGGACTACAACAAGCATGCGCGCCGGGGTGAGGACCCGGAGTTTGGACGCGGCTCGACGCCGTACAACCGCAAGCAAGGCGATCCGTTGCACGGTCCCAATCCGTGCGTGGCACCGATCGAGCGCGGGCCCTTTTATGCCGTCAAGGTGCTGCCCGGCAGCTTCGGCACATTCGCCGGACTAAAGACGAATCGCTTTGCGCAAGTGCTCGGTCCCGAAGACAATCCGATCACCGGTCTTTATGCCGTCGGCACGGACATGGCCAGCGTCATGGGGGGTTTCTACCCGTCAGGCGGCATCAACCTCGGTCCCGCAATGACCTTCGGCTACATCGCCGGGCGGCACGCCGCCGGCGCGATGGAGCGCGGGTGTCATCCAATGACCGTCCCGGCATACCGATGCAAAGAGCCGCGGGTTAGCCGTTGAGCGGCAGTGTCAAAATGCATTCCAGACCGCCGCCCGGCGCATTGCGCAGAACCAGCGTGCCGCCGTGTTTTTGCGCGATATTGCGGGCGATCGTCAGCCCGAGCCCGGTTCCGCCGGTGTCGCGGGATCTCGATGTCTCGATGCGATAGAACGGATCGAAGACTTTTTCCATTTGCGCTTCGGGTATTCCGGGACCGCCGTCGCGCACGCGAATCACGGCCTTGTTTCCCTCGCGCGCCGCCGTCACTCTCGCATACCCGCCGTATTTCACGGCGTTGTCGATCAGGTTGGTAAGGCAGCGTTTCAGCGCGCTCGGAATGGCAGGTATCGAAGCGCGCGTCTGACCGTCCAGCGTGACGTCCTGGCCCGCGTCGACCGCGTCGGCACAGACGCTGGAGAGCAGCGAATCCAGGTCGACACGCTGCATCATGCCGCCGGTATCGAGGCTTGTCGCAAGGTCCAGTCCTTCGCGAATCATGCCCTGCATCGCGCCGAGGTCGTCGACCAGCTTGTCGCGCAGGCTTTCGTCCGCGACCTTTTCCAGCCGCAGCCGCAAGCGCGTAAGCGGCGTCTGCAGATCGTGCGCGATCGCGGCGAGCATCTCGGTCCGCTCCTCGACGTAGCTGCGGATGCGCGCCTGCATCAGGTTGAAGGCCGCTGCGGCATGACGCACTTCGGACGGGCCGCGTCTCCGGCAACGGAGGCTGATTGATGTCTGCACCAAGCGCGGTGGCCGCGCGCGCGAGACGGCCGAGCGGGCGTGTCGCCATGCGCGCGACGACGTAGGCGAGCAAGACCAAGGCAAAGCGGAAACACGATTGCGTACAGCAGCCAGCGCGAAGAGTGCGGTCGCGACCAGTTGAAGTCGGGCTGTGGCCGCAGGATGAGGTGCAACGGCGTGCCGTCGTGCAGCGTCAGCGAGATCGACCTGGCACGAGGTCGCTGACCGGACGCGCGGATGCGTTGTCGTGTCGGCGGCTTGGGCTGCGCAATCGGCCGCGTGCCCGCGGTTGCTGTTACGTTGCGATCCTGACCGAGCTCCTCGACCAGCGCACTCGGTGAGCTCGGCGTCGGTCTCTTGTCAGGGGTGTCCGGGGGCCGCGAATTGCGCGGTCATTCCCCTGCCGAGCGTCGCCGCCAGCGTCGGGCGAACCTCGGGCGGCACCGCCTCGAGCGCGCTGACCAGCTGCTCGACGCGATCGGCCGTGTGCGCTGCGCGCACCTGCGCGAACGTCCGGCGGCCCTCGCGATCGGCGAGGGCGGCGGTGAGCAATGCCGACGCCACGATACCGCCGATGACGACGAGAAACACGCGACCCTGCATCGACGTGACGAATGCGCTTCACGGCGCGCGTCTCGACTCTTCACGTCGGCGCTCAACACGTAGCCCTCGTTGCGCACGGTCTTGATGAGCTGCGGGTCGCGGGCATCTTCATCGAGCTTCTGTCGAACGCGGCTCACCTGCAGGTCGATCGAGCGCTCGAACGGATCCGCATCGCGTCCCTGCGTCAGGTTGAGCAACTGGTCGCGACTGAGCACGCGCTTGGGATGCTCGAGAAAGACCTTGAGCAGGCGAAACTCCGCGCCCGACAAGACGACGACGACACCCTGCGCATTGACGAGATGCCTCGCCGTGAGATCGAGCGTCCATCCTGCAAAGCGCATGCGCGTCGCTTCCGCCGGCTTCGAGGTTCGGCGGCAGCGCTTCGGTGCGTCGCAGGACGCTGCGAATGCGCGCGAGCAACTCCCGCGGCTCGAACGGCTTGGCGAGATAGTCGTCGGCGCCCATTTCCAGGCCGACGATACGGTCGATCGGCTGACCGCGCGCGGTCAGCATGATCACCGGCAGGTTCGATCGTGCGCGCAAGCGTCCGGCACAGTTGCAGGCCGTCTTCGCCGGGCATCATCAGGTCAAGGACGATCAGGTCGATGCGCGCCGCGTCGAGCGCCTTCCACATCGCCGCGCCGTCGGCCGCCTCCGCCGTGCGGAAACCGTTGCCGGCGAGATAGTCCGACAGCAGCGTGCGAATTTCGCGATCGTCATCGACGACCAGAATCATGCGGCTGCGCATTCATGGCGTGATTATGGCAGGCCCCGCCGGTCGCCCGGACACGAACTGTGTACCGCAATGTATCCCCTGGCGCAGCGGATACAAACCGATACAAACGCGCTCGTGGGCGGTACACGCCGGTACACATTGGCCTCTCGAGGACAAGTCGCGCGATACATCGGGCGACGACGATGGGAACCGTGCGAGAAGCACAGTTTCCCCAACCAGAAGGAGTGATCAATGAACACATTTCGCAAGAGTATCGTCATCGCCGTCGCGTCGCTCGGGCTGGGTACCGCGGCCGCTTGCTGCGTCGGACCCGGGCGCAGCGCCGGCCGGCGGAGGTTCCCACTGGGGCGCATCCGGTTCGCACGGCGCCAAGTTTGCCGAACGCGATGGCCAAGCGACAGGCCGCGCTGCACGACAAGCTCAGTCTGTCGCCTGCGCAGGAAGCGGCATGGAAGACCGTTCACCGACAAGTTGCAGGCCACCGCGCCGGTCACGCACCGAATCAGCGCCTGCCGCGACCATGACCGCGCCTGAACGCGCGGACCGGATGGTGGCGTTCCTGCAGACCGCGCAACAACGGGCCGCAGTGCGCGCGCAAACGGTCAAGGAGTTCTATGCCGTTCTGTCACCGGAACAGCAAAAGATCTTCGACAGCGCAGTTTCAGCATCGCCATCATCATTTCGGTCGCGGCTGATACGGTAGTCAAGTAGGTAATAAGGGCACCGCAAGCGGAAGTGCGTCATCGATGTGAGTCAAAGCGCAAGCGCATCGTCGACGAACCGCGATGACAGTCGCTGTGGTGCCGGTTTCCAATACAGAATTCAGCAATCAAGGAGATAGACATGCTTAAGAGAAAATCGTTGATGATCGCCGCCGTCGCGGCGGCAACCGTAGGCACCGCCGCGCTGTCGAGCCCGGCGTATGCCCAAGATAACCCATTGCTCGGCGCCGTTGTCGGCGCAGGTATCGGCGCCGCGATCGGTCATAACGTTCACGGCCGCGACGGTGCCGCTGTAGGCGGCGTGATCGGCGCGATTGCGGGGGCAAGCATTGCCGCGAACTCGGCCTATTACGATTCGGGCTACTACGCCGCGCCGGCGACCGTGTATGCGCCTGCGCCGGTCTACTATGGCGCCGCGCCGGCGTATTACCAGGCTGCGCCGGTCTACTATCCGCGCCCGCGATTCGACTACGTCCACTACTACGGTGCACGTTATGTCGATCACGGCAGGTTCAACGACCACGGACACGGCGACCGGCACGGCAACAATGGCCATCGCGGACGCTGAGTCGTCCTCGCGGTGAGGTGAAAAAGGACCCGATGGCGCGGACTTCAGCGCCGTCGGGTCTTTGCATTGGCGGACCCCTTCACCTCACAACCCCCGCCGTCACATTGCACTCGCACTCGCAGCGTACGGAGGCGAGCGCCTCCGGCGCTGGCACGACGCTTGCTGCCTTGCTTCTGCGGCTCTGCGGTGGTCGCCGCCGCGCATTGCGCGTGCGGCCAGCGTCAGAAACTAACGCATTGCGACAGCCGCACGCCTTTAAATTTTGCGGGAGATTCATCGATGAATGCCAAAACTGTCGTGGCCGAGCCTTTGGCCGCGGAACTTGCCACAGCCGACTCCGAGGCTGTGCCGAACGAATCCTCAGTAGCGCACGGCCCATGGACGCGTGACATCGACGCATTGTGCCGCGCGCTTGACGCTCAGCAGCGGGCGCACTTCCCTGGAGTGAACACGAAGGAAAAATAGGGCGGCTTTCGGCGCTCGACGGCGCCGCGAGGGTATCACGCTACCCGTCAGGATGATCTCGTGCTGGTGAGCTGCAGCCAGCCACTGAGACCTCATTCCCTGCTTTTCGTCCAGAGCGAATGGCCGATCGTTGCCTCCGCGCGCGACGCACCGCTACCAAAAGAGCGCAAGCAATTCGACATGCAGCCGGCCTATCGCCGCGAGGGTGAGGGCGAAGAGCGCGAATTCCATCGCATCGCCGAGGCCCGGTTGAATCCGGGTCTCATACGACCGCGACACGATACCGTCGCCCGTCGCGCATTCCCGATCGAACACGTTTTCGGGGTCCCCCACGACGGTTGATGCCTGCCGGCGCGCCTTCGGGATACCCACGAGCCTCCAACTGACCGCCGGATCCAGCTCGAGTCTGTGTGTTGAAGCGAACATGCCGACCTCCCTTAGCGTTGGTGACAGGAGGGACGATACGTGAGACCATTGGTACTATAAAAGGTCCATATTTGTGATTTTGTATGAGTCCAAACATCTCGGCATTCGACCTTGCGATCGACCTCCCTGGGCGAAGGTCGCGGCAGATGGGGCGAGACCTGCATCATCAACTGCGCGCCGCCATCGTCGGGGGCCGGTTGCAGCCCGGAGTCCGACTCCCCGCGACGCGCGAATTGGCGGAGGCACTCGGTGTGTCGCGCAACATGGTGGTGGCCGCGTATGACCGGCTGCTGAGCGAGGGCTACGCCAGCGCGCGCGGCCGCGCCGGGACGGAGGTCACCGATTTCCTGTTGGCGGCCGCGCGGTTGGAACGTACGGTCCTGGCGCCGCGCCGCGATCCACGCTTGAGTCCCGCATGGCGTACGCCTTCGTTGATACCGATAGGAGAACGCGATGGCTATCGCGTCGACTTCAGCGTGGGGATCCCGGATTGGGAGTCGTTTCCGTTCGACGTCTGGCGCAGGCTCTCGGCCCGCGCGCTCCGCGCCGTATCCGCATCGCACATCGACTACGCTGATCCCCAGGGACGTGCGGCACTGCGCGAGGCGATCGCCGGTCATGTCTCGTTTGCTCGCGCGATCGCATGCACGCCGGGAGACATCGTGGTCACAGCAGGCGCGCAGCAGGCGTTCGATCTCCTGGCGCGCATCCTGGTGACGTCCGGGAAGACGACCGTCGCCGTCGAGGAGCCGGGTTATCCGCCGCTACGCAACGTGCTCGCGGCGGCCGGCGCAAAGGTGGTGTCGGTCCCCGTCGACGGCGAAGGGATCCGGGTCGATCGGCTGCCCAGGAGCACGAAGGTCATCTGCGTGACGCCATCGCACCAGTTTCCGCTCGGCGTGCATCTGTCGCTCCCGCGGCGCAGCGCGCTGCTGGATTTTGCGCGGGCGCATGGCGCAGTCATCATCGAGGACGACTACGACGGGGAGTTTCGCTTTGCCGGCAAGCCGCTCGATGCGCTCAAGACGCTCGACAACGCGCAGACCGTGTTCTACATCGGCACCTTCTCCAAGAGCCTTTTCCCGTCGTTGCGACTCGGCTTCGTCATCGCGCCCGGATGGGCCCTGCATGCGCTGGTAGCGGCGAAGCAGCTTACCGATTGGAACGCGCCTCTGGTTGCGCAGGATGTGCTCACCGCGTTCATCGCCGAAGGTCATCTTGCCCGCCATGTCCGAAAGATGCGCCGGATCTACAGCGAGCGGCACGACATCCTACAGAGCGCGATCGAGCGTTTCTGCAGCCGCGAACTCAAAGTCGTGGGCATCGGTGCCGGCCTGCATCTTGCCGCTTTGCTGACCGGATCGATCTCCGCAACGGCCTTGATCGACAGGGCGCAAGCGGCGGGTATCCGGCTCCACGCATTGCAGAAGTTCGCCGCCGCCGGCCACAAGGCCGAGGGGCTCGTCTTCGGCTACGGTGCCGTCAAGTCGCAACAGATTGGGGACGGGGTGCGTCAACTCGCTCGACTGATGTAGCTGCGGGTGGAGTGCTGGCCCTGCGACGTCGCGGATGGGGCACATGCCGACACGCCATCCCTGCGCGTCCGGATTCGCACACATCGAGATCACGCCGCGCGCTTCAATTCGGGACCTATGACAGGAATCGACCCCGAAGCCGGCGGTCGCGCGATGGCTGGTGACGGCTACTCGCTGTTGCACAGCGCGAGCGGCGCCGCGACAGCTTCCAGCGAACGTCGCTCGGCATCGATGGCGAAGAAGCAGGCGACTACCGCCGCCGCCAGCATCAGGCCTCCTCCGAGGGCATACCCCATGAATACCTCTCCCCGTTCTCCTGACGCGATCAGGTGGCCGAATACGATCGGCCCCGCGATTCCACCCAGCGCCGTGCCGATCGCGTAGAACCATGCGATGGCACTCGCGCGCACCTCGAGAGGGAAATGTTCGCCCACGGTGAGATAGGCCGAACTCGCCGCTGCGGAGGCGAAGAAGAATACGACACTCCACGCCAGCGTTTGAGTTTGCGGCGTCAACATGTCCTCTTTGAAAAAGAGTCCCGTCACGATGATAAGCGTTCCGGATAGCGCATAGGTCGTCGTGATCATGAAGCGCCGCCCGATCTGATCGAACAATGGGCCGAGCAGGAGTGGCCCAAGAAAGTTGCCGGCGGCAAACGGAAGCAGGAACAACCCGACTCGCCCTTCGGCCACTTCGTAATAGCGAGTCAGGACCAGCGCGTACGTGAAAAAAATCGCGTTGTAGAGGAATGCCTGAGAACCCATGAGGCTCAACCCGAGCACTACACGGCGCGGATAACGACGAACCAGCACGCCCAACAGCTCAAACCAACCGACGTGTCCCCGTGGATCGAGGAGGATAGTAGGGGCGGCTTCCGCATGAAGTACTCGCGCCCTGGATTCTATTTCCAGGACGATGCGTTCAGCCTCGCCGTGGCGGCGCTGCAATAGGAGCCAGCGCGGACTCTCGGGAATGAAGCGTCGAAGCGGAAGAATTCCCAATGCGAGCAAACCGCCGACGATGAACGCGAGGCGCCAGCCCCACGCCGGCGCGAACAAATCCGTATCGAGGAAGAGTAGCGCGGCCGCCGCTCCGGCAGCAGCGCCGATCCAGAAGCTGCCATTCACGGCAAGATCGACGCGTCCGCGCAAGCGCGCGGGCATGAATTCCTGTATGGCCGAATTGATGGCTGCGTATTCGCCGCCAATGCCTGCGCCGGTGAGAAAGCGCATCGCCAGAAAGACAGGATAGTTGGGCGCAAGTCCGGAAGTAATTGTCGCCGCAGCGTATACGCCGAGCGTGACGAAAAAAAGCCTGCGCCGACCATATCGATCGGCGAGCCCTCCGAACAGAACCGCGCCCATCACTGCGCCCGCCACATACGCGCCCGCAGCCACGCCGACGTCACCCGGCGTGAGCCCAAGCGCGGTGGGCAAGGTCAGCACACTACCCAGTGAGCCGACGAGCGTGACTTCCAGCCCGTCAATGATCCAACTCGTGCCGAGGGCAGCGATCAGGGACGAGTGAAACGACGACCAGCGAAGCCGATCAAGACGTGCAGGTACGTTTGTTGGGAACGGCCCGTCATCCATCACGCCGATTATAGGTGGATGGTCGACGCAGACAATCCAACGGCCTAAGAGGTCTGTGATATTCCGATTTGGAAACTATTCGACCTCCAAGACGATCTTTCCGCGAGACCGCCACGAACGGCTGCGCTCTTGTGCGGCTCTTGCTTCGGCGAGCGGATACCTCCTATCGATCAAGCTTTTCACCCGGCCTTGCACCATCAGCCTCGCGATTTGTGTCAAGTCATCGCCCCGTGCGCGGACGAGCACCAAATGTGCGCTGGGTCTGCGACCAAGCGTGAAAAAACGAAGAGCACCTGTTACCAACGATGCAAACGCAGAGCTCACGCTGGGTATCGTCGTGATGTAGCGCCCACCGCGGGCCAGCACAGGAGCGACTACGCGGAAGCTGTCGCGGCCCACTGCATCAAACACGATATCCTGCTCGCCTACCACCTTCGTAAAGTGAACTGTCTTATAGTCGGTGACTGCATCAGCTCCGAGGCTCCGTGCCAAGTCGGCATTTGGTGCGCTGCAAACCGCCGTAACCTGTGCGCCTCGAGCCTTTGCAAATTGCACGGCGTAGCTCCCGACGCCGCCAGAAGCGCCACATACTGTCACTCGGGCACCCTGACCGACGTCCCCAATATTCACCAGTGCTTGCCACGCGGTGAGCCCGGCACATGGCACGGCTGCCGCATTCACATGCGAGATTGACGGTGGTTTATCGGCCAGGGCGGTCTCGTCAATTGCAACGTACTCGGCGTATGCACCCATTCCCCCAAAAAGCGGCTGCATTCCAAAGACGTCGTCACCCATGCGGAACCGCGATGCACTTGGTCCACACTTGACGACCTCGCCGGATAAGTCGCTTCCTAGAATGATTGGGAACCCGGGCAGTGCGAACTTGAAAACGTAGCGACCATCCCGAAGAATCCAGTCGCGTGGATTGACTGCGGCCGCTCGCACGCGGACCAATACCTGCCCCGATCGCGGCTCTGGTCGCGGTAGGGAGCCATAGACAAGCTGGTCACTTCCACCGTATTTGTTGATGTAGACCGCTTTCATGCCTTGTCGATCCTTGTACATCAGCTTACGGCCCCTCCACTTTGATGCGTCTTACAGCAACGATAGCGTGTCCACCAGCTGAGCCCAACTATCGCCCAGAAGCGGTCCCTGGCGAGTGACTGAAAATGGCTGAAAACCGGCGCATCTGCGCGTCCGGAACGCGGCCGCTGATTTTCTTGGACACGCGCCTTTGCTCCGTCGCCCGGGGCCGCACTCCATCCCGTCAACGAAGCGATTCGTCACCTGCTCGCCGAGCTGACGGCGGGCGTCATACGATTTCATGGCTTGTCCATAAGCCATGGGGTCACGCATGTCCACGTCACGCAGAGTCCGCTTGTTCGTGCCCGCAGGAATTTTCCTGGTTTCGAGCGCCGTCGCATGGGGCCAGGCTGCGTCGTTTCGCGGCGACGCAGCTCATTCGGGCGTCTACGCATCGCCAAGCGTGCCGACGCTCGAGCGCATGCAGTGGAAATTCAAAACCGGAGGAAAGGTCGTTTCGTCGCCTGCAGTCGTCAACGGCATTGTCTACATCGGAAGCTCCGATCGCTCCGTCTACGCCTTGGATGCCAGGGACGGAACCGTAAAATGGCGTTACAAGACGGGCGGCGCCGTGAACTCGTCGCCGGCCGTCGTCGCGGGCACGGTGTTCATCGTCAGCGCGGACGGCAATCTCTACGCGCTGGATGCCGCCGCGGGCAAGCTCGAGTGGAAGTTCAGCACCGCCGGTGAGCGCCGCTTCACTGCGCCCGGAATCCACGGCGCCACCCCGCGCACTGAGTCGATGCCCGATCCGTTCGACGTTTTCCTTTCATCGCCGGTCGTCGCGGCGGGCACGTTGTATTTCGGCAGCGGCGATCATCGCGTGTACGCGCTCGATGCGTCATCCGGCGCCCTGCGCTGGTCCTTCGAGACCGGCAATGTCGTCCACGCCTCTCCCGGGGTTGCCGATGGCGTGGTCTACATCGGCAGCTGGGACCGAAATCTCTACGCCCTGAACGCAACGACTGGCGCGCTGGTCTGGAAGTTTCAGACCGGCGACGACACCGACACCTACAATCAGGTCGGCATCGCGAGCTCCGCCGCGGTGGCGGCGGGCACCGTGTTCTTCGGCTGTCGCGACGGGCACTTCTATGCCGTCGACGCCAGGACCGGCGCCAGGAAATGGGACCACGACAACAACAAGGGCTGGGTCATCGCGTCTCCGGCGGTCGACCACGGCGTGGTCTATTTTCCGACGTCGGACGGCCAGCGCTTCAAGGCGCTCGATGCCGCCACCGGCGCCACCCTCTACGACATTTCGAACAAGGCGGTGTCATTCTCGTCGCCGGCCCTGGTGCGCGACACGGTGTTTTTCGGAAGCTCGGACGGCTGGGTGCACGCGATCGACGCCGCAACCGGCCGCATGAGATCCGAGTTCCAGACCGACGGCTCGAAAGAGAACGCCGCCAAGTACATCGACGCGGCGGGCCACATCAATTACGCGGCGCTCTATCCGGATTCCACGCTCGACGGCGTGATCATCGGCCTGGATCGCATGTACAGCCTGGGCTCCGTGCTCTCTTCCCCTGTCGTTGTCGACGGAGTCGTCTACGTCGGCAGCACCGACGGCGCGGTGTACGCGATACGCTAGGACACTACCCCCCGAATATCTCTTTGAGCGCCCGCTCGCCGGACGTCGTTATCGTTACCGCGCGCGAATTCCTGGCGCGGCTTGCCCAGCCGAGATCGACGATGCGCGCGAACAGCGCCGCCCCCAGTCCGCCGGCCAGGTGGTGGCGGCGTTCGCTCCAGTCGAGGCACGCCCGGCAGAAGGCGCGCTTCTGCCCGGCAAGCGCATCGGTGTCGATCATGAGCTTGCGGAACAGGCGCCGGCCCGCGGCCGTGACCTCGAGGCCCTCGGCATCCCGTGCGAGCGCACCGCGTTTTAGCAAGCTTTCGTACATGCGCACACCGACCTCACCCGCGAGGTGGTCGTAGCAAACCCTGGCTTTTCGCAAGGCAGGCTCGCGCGGGCTGGCGCGAACCCGGGTCGCGCCGGTCCGGAATGCGACACCCATCAGCGATTCGATAAGATCCGCGACGTCTCGATCGGCAAGGCGAAAATAGCGATGCCGTCCCTGACTTTCGACGGCAACAAGTCCCGCGTCGACCAGCTTGGCGAGATGGGCGCTGATGGTCTGCTTGGTCACGCCCGCCACGTCGGCGAGCTCGGTCGCGGTCAGTGCACGGTCCGCCATGAGCGCGGTGAGAACTTCGGCGCGCGCGTGGTCGCCGATGAGCGCGGCGATGCCGA
Organism: uncultured beta proteobacterium; assembly: GCA_963745385.1. Lineage (GTDB taxonomy): Bacteria > Pseudomonadota > Gammaproteobacteria > Burkholderiales > Casimicrobiaceae > PALSA-1003. The sequence continues at coordinate 298,645 of CAVUXI010000022.1, read as the reverse complement.
CAATATTCGGGCCGTCTTTCATGGTTCGATCGTAGACGAACCATACTTTCCGCGCAAGCCGTATGATAGCCGAACATCGATCCGAGGGAGGCCGCATGGGCGTCACATGCTTCATCCGTTACCAAATCGACCCGTTCCAGCGGGACGCCTTCGAGCGTTACGCGTCGAACTGGGGGCGCATCATTCCGCGATGCGGCGGCGATCTCGTAGGCTACTTTCTGCCCCACGAGGGCACCAACGACATTGCCTGGGGCGTGATCTCGTTCGAGAGCCTTGCCGCTTATGAGATCTACCGCACGCGCCTGAAAGCGGATCCGGAGGGGCGCGCGAATTTCGCCGAGGCGCAGGTGAAGCGATTTGTCCTGCGCGAAGAGCGCACGTTCGTCACCGCGGTCGAGGGGACCTTCCGCAAAGAGGCATCCGCCCCGCGGGATGCGGCATGATCGCCGTCATTTTCGAGGTTGTGCCGCATCCGGATAAAAGAAATGCGTACCTCGACGCTGCCGCAGCGCTCCGGCCGGAATTGGAAAAAATCGACGGCTTTATCTCGATCGAGCGATTCGAGAGCCTCGTTTCGCCGGGCAAGATACTGTCGCTTTCGTACTGGCGCGACGAGGAAGCCGTGCGTCAGTGGAGAAATCTCGAGCCCCATCGGCGCGTCCAGGCCGAAGGCCGGAAGAGCATCTTCGCCGACTACCGGCTGCGCGTTGCGCACGTGCTTCGAGACTATGGCTTGAACGACCGCGAGCAGGCGCCGGACGACTCCCGGCGAGTGCATGGCGGGTGATCCCCGCCCATCGCGAGGTGCGAAGGCGCGAACGACTGCCGGTTCAGCGTCTGGAAAAACCGCCGCCGGAGACGCGCATCGGGTGCTGCCCGGCAGGCTGATGTCCGCCAAAGGGGCGGCCGTTGTGAAAGTTCTGCCCACGCCGGAAGTTGGCGGACCTCACGACGGCGACGCTGTACGGGTAGAAGTATGGACTCCACCAGGAGCCGCACGAGATCCATGCCGGATCGCAACCGCCGCTCGCATATTGCCCGGCGGCGGTGTATTGCGCCGGCGCAGGATCGACCGGGTATGGGACGGGGTAGGGGACCGGGGTCGGCACCGGGACGGCGCGGTATTCCACCGGCGCCGGCGCGGGACGCCGACTGCGTTCCAGCTCATCCTCGAGCTCCTGCACACGATCCGTCAGCGCCTGCACATCGGCGCGGCGCGCCACATCGCGGGCGGCCTCATCGCGCGTCAGCTTCGATGCGCTCTCACGAATGACCTTGGTCACGCGGGCGCCCGCAGGAGGATCGAGATTACTGACGTTGACCGTTCCCGAGGCATCCACCCAGGTGGTGATGTCCGCATGAGCAAGCTGCGGCGTTAGAACTCCGGCAAGGCCCGCCGCGAAAACTGCATGGAAGAAGCGCATGGACACTCTCGTCATTCGATCGCAGTCACAATCATTGTAGGCCGTGCCGCCCGCGTTGTGTAGCAACCGCAGCTTCGCGTGCGGCGAGCTAGTGTTGGACACGCAACGCGGGTGAGGAAATCCCGGGAATATTCGCTTCCTCAAACGGAATAAGCAAGCTGCGCGGGATGTGCGCGGGCGCGTACCATTCAAGCAAGTCTCCGCGGCGATCCGGCCTGCGCGCGGCGGTTTGCCGGCACGATCGACCAAAGCGTGTATAATGCGTCCGCGGCCTATTGTTCCAGTCCCCTTGCCGCAGTCGATTTCGACCTCCGTAGCTTCTCCCGTTTGGCTGTGACTGGCCGCTCCTTGTTGGGCGAATGGCCGAGCACCCATTCGAAAGTTTCAAATGTCCTTTTCTACACTCGGGCTGTCCGAAGCGCTGCTGCGCGCGGTCGCCGATCAGGGTTACACCGTCCCCACACCGATTCAGCTCAAGGCGATTCCTGCCGTGCTCGCGGGTGGCGATTTAATGGCCGGCGCACAGACCGGCACCGGCAAGACCGCCGGGTTCGTACTGCCGATGCTGCAGCGGCTGTCCACGCGCGCATCGCCGTATGCGACCGGAGCGCGCAAACCGCTGCGCGCGCTGATTCTCACGCCGACGCGCGAATTGGCCGTGCAGGTCGAGGCGTCCATCAGGACCTACGGTAAGCATCTCAAGCTCACGTCGACGACGCTCATCGGCGGGGTCGGCTTTGGACCGCAGGCCGCGCAATTGAAGCGCGGCGTCGATCTGCTGGTCGCGACGCCGGGCCGCCTGCTCGACCATCACGGCCAGGGCAACGTCGATTTCTCCCGCGTCGAGATCTTCGTGCTCGACGAAGCCGACCGCATGCTCGACATGGGCTTCATCCCCGACGTCAAACGCGTGCTCGCGCTCCTGCCGAAGCAGCGGCAGAACCTGCTGTTCTCCGCCACTTTCTCCGCCGAGATCAGATCGCTTGCCGACAAATTGCTGAACCGGCCGCAGACGATCGAAGTGACCCCGCCCAATTCAACCGTCGACGCGATCGCGCAGCGCGTGCATCCGGTCAACCGCGAGGACAAGAGCCGGCTGCTGGCATGGCTCGTGGGCCACCATGGCTGGCGTCAGGTGCTGGTGTTCACCCGGACCAAACATGGCGCAGACAAGCTTGTGCGCTCGCTCAACGCCGATGGCATCGGCGCGGTCGCCTTGCACGGCAACAAGAGCCAGAACGCGCGCACTCGTGCGCTGGCCGATTTCAAGGGCGGCGCCATCGAAGTGCTCGTCGCCACCGATATCGCGGCACGCGGCATCGACATCGACCAACTCCCGCACGTGGTCAACTACGATCTTCCCAATGTCCCCGGCGACTACATCCATCGCATCGGCCGTACCGGGCGCGCGGGCGCGGACGGCGAGGCGATCTCGCTGGTCTGCGTCGACGAGCACGTGTTCCTTCGCGATATCGAGCGCCTCATCAAGCGTACGATCCCGAGGCACGTGATCCCGGGCTTCGAGCCCGATCCGAATGCGGTTGCGCAGACGGTGTTTGCGCAGCGCGGACGCGGGGCGCCGCAGTCGCGCGCACATGCGCAACAAGGTCAGAAGCGGCCGCAAGCGTGGGGACAGCCCGACTCGCGCGGGCAAGGCCGGTCGCAGCCGCAACAGGCAAGACACGCGCGCGGGACGACGCAGGGCAATGGGAACGCAGCCGGCAACAGCCACGCGCGGGGTCATGCCCCTGCCGACAGGGGCGGCGCGGACCACGCGCAGAGGCCGGCACGGTCGCAGAGCTTCGGGCAGCGACCCTCGTCGCGGCGGACCGACGCGCGCAATGCGGCCACACCTGCGCACTCGCGCGCGAAGACGAAGCACTGAGCGAAGCAGTGAACGAAGCGGGAACGGCGTGAAAACACCGAAGAGCCTCGAAGGCCTGGTCCACGAGGGACTGATCGATGAGGTGCTTCGCCAGCTCATGAGCGGGAAGGAAGCGACGGTCTACGTCGTCCGCTGCGGCGACGACATCCGCTGCGCCAAGGTTTACAAGGACGCGAACAAGCGCAACTTCCGGCAGGCGTCCTTGTATCGCGAGGGACGCAAGACCAAGAACAGCCGGCAGGCCCGCGCCATCGACAAGGGCTCGCGCTATGGGCGCAAGGCGCAGGAGGAGGCGTGGCAAAGCGTCGAGGTCGACACCTTGTACCGTCTGACCGCCGCGGGTGTGCGCGTTCCGCGGCCCTACGGCTTTTTCCAGGGCGTCGTGCTCATGGAATTGCTGACCGATGCCGAAGGCAATGCCGCGCCCAGGCTCAATGACCTCGTCCTCACGCAGGAGCTGGCGCTTTCCTATCACGCCATGCTGATCCGGCAGGTCGTGCGCATGCTTTGCGCCGGCATCATTCACGGCGACTTGTCCGAATACAATGTCCTCGTCGACCGCGACGGCCCGGTGATCATCGATTTGCCGCAGGCGGTCGACGCGGCGGGCAACAACAATGCCGAGATCATGCTGCGGCGTGACGCCGACAACATCACGGGCTATTTCGCTCGCTTCGCGCCGTCGCTGGCGTCGACGCAGTTCGGAAAGGAAATCTGGTCGCTCTACGAGCGCGGGGAGCTGCACGAGGAAGTCGCGCTCACCGGGCACGTCGAGGAGGACACCCGGATCGCCGACGCCGCCGATGTCATGCGCGAGATCGCCGACGTCCGCGCCGAGCATGAAGCGAGGATGCGCTACAAGGCGGAGCTCGAGGAAAGATAGCTGCCGAAATCCGCCGTCGGGATTTCCCGCTACGGTTCCAGCGCCAACCGGCAGGCTTCCTCTTCGCTCATCCTGCCACTCTTTGCAAAGCGTACCTCAGCGCGCCAACACCAAAAGCGTGAATGACCCCGGCAAGATGGGGGGTCTCGGGTTCGGCTGATTCGCGGTCGCGCTTGGACGCTGTCCGAAGGCGGCCGTCACCAAATAGATTCGTTGTCGCTGCGAATCGAGCGCCATGGTTCGCGCGCCCGTTTTCGTCGCCACATCTTCCACGACGACGAACCGGTCGGGGCCATCTTCGCGAACAACGGTGAGTGTTCCATCTCCGTTCGAACTGAATGCCATATTGACTTTTGGATCGAACGCCGTCGCGTCGCACCCGCTGCCGATGGGAAGCGTCGCGATTACGCGGCCTTGATCCGCATCGACAATTGCCATGAGGCGGTTGGCGCAGCCGACGAATAGCCGTCGTCGCTGCGCATCCATCGATATTCCAGTTGGCCTTTCGCACGGCGCGAGCGGCCACCGCGCGTCAATCCTCAGCTTGCCGGCGTCGATTTTGACCACCTCGGACTTGTCTTCGAGGTTGAGATAGATACTTCCGCGTCCGTCCGCTACTGCGAACTCCGGTCTTCCGTCCAGGGGAACGGTCCGAACGATGGTTCCCGTTTTCGCATCGATGACCGAAGCATTGCGACTTCCACCGTTGAATACGAATACGCGCTTCGTCGCCGGCTCATAGAGAATGGCGTCGGGGTTGGTTCCCACCGGGATATGTGCGAGTTGCCGCAGCGTTCGTAAGTCAAAGGCGGTGACCGTCCCATCACGTCCGTTACTCGTGTAGCCGGTTTCGAACTCCGGTGCCAGTGCGATACCGTGGACGCCGGGCGTGTCCGAGATCGTTCCCACCTCTTTGCCCGAGTCCGGGTCCACGATCGTTACATGGGTCGATCGAGCGATATAGAGCCGATGCGCGCTCGCATCGAGCGTCAGGTAGTCCCACCCGCCGTCGCCGCCAAGAATTATTTCTTGCGTCTTGTGGTAGCCCGAGCCAGGCGCGCTTTGGGCAAAGAGTCCCGCCGCGTACGAAACAACGACCACGAAAATCAAGCAGCTGGCAGTGTGTACACGCATCTTTGCGCCTCGAGATCAATGCATGGTTTCGCGAATGACGTCCATGGCACGCGCCTTTGCCTTCGACGATACTCGGGACAGGACACTAGGGTACGCTACCTCTTGCGTACGCCTTGCGGCCCCACAGCCACACGTATTGAGCGCCCGAGGCAACGACGGACACAAATACGATGAGAAACAGCGCGGCCATCCACGCGCCGCCTGCGATCCACCCTGCGGCCCCGGCCATGACGAGCAGCAACACCAGGAGCTCGATGAACGTGTTGACCTTCGACAGCCAAGTCGGCGCGATCTGCAAACGTCCGATCACCAGGCGATACGCGAGTGCGCCGGCCACGATGACGATGTCGCGCGCCACGATTGCAATGGCAAGCCAGATCGGCACGAGCTCATGCCACGCGAGCAGCACGGTCGTGACCAGCATGAGGAGCTTGTCCGCGACAGGATCGAGCGCTGCACCCAGTGCGGATGTGATCTTGAACTTGCGCGCGATATAGCCGTCGACGAAATCGCTCAGCGCAGCGATCAGAAAGATCGGCAACGCGAAGCCATACGCTTCGACCGCAAGGTAATACGCCGTTACCGGGATGAGCCCGAGCCGTATCAGAGTGATGATGTTGGGAACGTTCAGCATGCGTGATGTTGCTGCGTGCGCAGGCGCCGCCTGCTGTGCCCTGGACCCGGATGGTGACCCGGGTCGACCGAAATGATACGCGCAGAGCCCCGTAGTGCTCAGGGCGGACAGATATAGCCGGCGCCGGTCGGGCTCTTGAAGCAGCCGACCGACTCGGGCAGCAGCTGCTTGGGAAGCCACAATACCACCTTGGGAAAGTAGACGGTAAAGGCGATCGTCAGGAAAAACACGATGTACAGCGGCAGCGATCGTATCACCGCCTTGCCGAAGCCGACGCCGACATACTTGGACGCGACCAGCAGCGACAATCCGTACGGCGGCGTGATCAGTCCGAACACCAGGGTCGTGATGATGACGACGCCCATGTGCAGCGAGTTGATGTTGCCGACCTCTGCGAGCTTGCGGATGATCGGCATGAAAATGATGATCGCCGGGACTGCGTCGATGAAGTCGCCGACGATGACGAACAGAGCGACCAGCAGCAGCATGATCATCTGCCCGTCGTTGCCGGCAACAGCGGTGATGTAGCCGGCGACGATGTCGGGGCCGCGCAGGAACGCGACCATCCATCCGAAAGCCGAGGCGGCCGCGACCGCGCCGAGCGGCAGCGAATAGAGCAGTCCCGCATACATGAAGTCGCGCGGCAGCTCGCGGATGTGCGTCGGATTGAGGCCCGGGATCAGAACGATCAGGATGTAGACGGCCGCCACCATCCCGGCCTCGGTCGGCGTGAACCAGCCGGAGAGTATCCCGCCCATGATGATCACCGGGATCACCAGCGGCAGCGCGGAGCCGCGTGCCGCGATGACGACTTCGCTGAACGGCGCGCGCTTTTTCATCACGCCGGCCGGACCCCAGATATAGCTGTAGATCATCAGGCCGATGCCGATCAGCACACCCGGGACGACGCCGGCTAGGAACAGGCCGCCGATCGACACGTCGCCCGTCGCGCCGTAGACGACCGCCATGATGCTGGGCGGGATCAGGTTGGCCATTGTCGAGGCCGAGGCGATCAGCGCCGCGGTGAATGCGCGGTCGTAGCCTTCCTTGGCCATGTCGTGCGCGATCGTGCGGCTCAACACCGCGACGTCGGCCACCGACGAGCCCGAGATGCCGGCGAAGAACATGCTGAACAAGGTGACGACTTGCGCGAGGCCGCCGCGCAGATGCCCGACCAGCGTCTGCGACAGGCGGATCATCCGGGTCGCGACGTCGGACGCCGCCATCAGCTCGCCGACGAGCAGGAAGAACGGCACCGCCAGCAAGGTCTCGGAATCGATGCCGTGAAAGAGCTGGCCGATCATCGATTGCATGCTGATCTGTGTGAACGCCGTCGCGGCAAGCACGCCGGCGATCAGCGCGAAGACCACCGGCACCCCCATGTAGCCGAACAGCAGGAAAAGCACGGTCATAAGGATCAGGACCGAGGGCTGGCTCATATGATCGGCTCCCGCGTATCGTCGCGATCCTCGGGACCTTCGAAGCCGTGCTTCCAGCCGTTGATCAGCTGCTCGATCGTGAACAGCGCGACCAGTACCCCCGCCACGGGCACGATCGCCGTGTAGACGGTCAGCGGAATCAGCGACGGCATGCGGAAGCTGCCGAGGTCGAGCAGCGCGTTTTGCCAGCCGTACCACGCGATCACGATGGCGACGACCAGGGTGATCAGGCGATTGACGATCTCGATGGTGCTGCGCGGCCAACCGGTCATCCGCTTGGTGATCTCGGTCAGGTAGAAGTGATCGTTGCGCCGCGTCGCGGCGGCCATGCCGATGAACACGCCCCAGGCGAAGAACGCGGTCGTGACCTGCTGCAGCCATAGCCAGGGCATGCCGATCGTGCGGGTGATCACGTCGAGCAGCACCGTCAGCGTGAACATGAAGATGCTCGCGCCGCAAAGCACCATCAGGATCGCCTCGAGCGGATCGAATGCCTTCCACTTGAGCTGGCGGTGTCGCTGCAGGATCAAAGCCCGGTAGTCGGCCATCTCATCCTTTGCCGGTGGTTCTTGCGCCAGGCAACAGCCCGGACGACGGCGCGAAAGCGCCGCGGTCCGGACCAAGACTTCAGGCTACTTGACGTCGCGTACGAGTTGCAGCAGCTTCACCGCGTGGGGTCCGAGCTCCTTGGCGAGATCGTCCTGGATCGGTTGCGCCGCCTTGATGAAGCCGGACTTGTCGACGCCTTCGACGACCTTGACGCCCAGCGTCTTCAGCTTGTCGGCCGAGTCCTTCTCGAGCTTCAGCGCCATCATCGGCTCGCGCCTGGACACTTCGTCGGCGGCCGCCTGCACCCACTGCTGCTGCTGCGGCGTCAGGCTGTTCCAGGTCTTGTCGCTGACCCAGATGCAGTTGTTGTTCGCCTCGTGCTCGGTCATCGACAGGATGGGCGCGACTTCGTAGTGCTTGTTGGCCAGATAGACGTTGACGCCGTTTTCGGCGATGTTGACCACGCCGGTCTGCAGCGACGTATAGACCTCGCCGAACGGCATGTGCACGGTCTGCGCGCCGTACGCGGGGAACAGCGTGTCCTCGGTCTTCGTGGCCTGTACGCGAACCTTCTGGCCCTTGACGTCGGCGATGTTGGTCACTTCCTTCTTGCTGTACATGTTGCGCATGCCCATCGTCAGCAAGCCCAGCACCTGCGCGCCCTGCACCGAGTCCTTGATCATCGCGCGAAATTCCTGCGAAATCGCCGGATCGGCGAGCGCCTTGGCCAGGTGGTTCTGGTCGCGGAAGATGAAGTGCAGCGAGAACACGCCGGCCTGCGGCGCCAGCGTCGAAGCGTTCGCCGTCGAAGTGATGACGAAATCGATGTCGCCGGCGCGCATCTTCTGAAGCATCTGCGGCTCCTGGCCGAGCTGGGCGCCGGGAAACTGATTGATGCTCATCGTGTTGCCGGAGAGCTCCTTCAACTTCGCGTCGAAGATATTGGCGGCGATGCCGTAAGCGGTCGTCGTCGGCTGGTCGTATGCGAAGCTGAACGTGCGGTTCTGTGCGAAGACACCGCCGGCCCACGGCGACACTGCCGCGACGGCCAGAATAAGCAACGCCGTCCTGCGGCAAAACATTCCGGTTCTCATATTCCGTTTCCTCCTGGGTTTTCTCATCCGGATCAAACGTCCGTGATTTGTGCAACCCCGCGCCAAAATAACGTGCCATCCCTGCAAATGCAATGGCAGTCCTTCGAATCGGGTGCGCACCCCCAAGGTTAAAGCTTCTGGTTGCGAAGGAACAGAAATTTGTTTGCAGTGCAGTGACGGTCACCAAACATCGGTGTCCATGGGCCGGATGCTTGGGGCCGCGAATCAGATGCCCCCTATTTGCCCATCACCAGCGCCGGCAGCCCGAGCGTCAGCGGCGGCCAGACCGTGATCGCCACGAGCACGATCAGGAGCGGCACCAGCCATGGCAGGATGGCGCGCGAGATCTGCTCGAAGGTCACGTCGGCGATGCGCGCCATGACGAAAAGCACTACGCCGATGGGCGGATGGATCGTGCCGAGGATCAGGTTGAAGATCATGATCAGCCCGAACTGGACGGGATCGATCCCGAAGCTGATCGCGGCCGGCACCAGGATCGGGATCAGGATCAGCATCGCCGCGAGCGCTTCCATGAAGCAGCCGACCGCGAGCAGGATGACGTTGGAGACGAACAGGAACACCAGCGGACTCGTGGATCGCCGCGACCATCGCCGGCGCGACGGTCTGCGGAATGCGCGAGATCGACATGCACCAGCCCAGCGCGCCCGCGACCATGACCAGCACCGCCACGATGCCGGTGGTCTCTGCCGTGTTGATGAGGATCGCCGGCAGGTCCTTGACCGACAACGTGCGGTAGACGACGAAGCCCAGGAACAGCGCGTACAGATCGGCGACCGCCGCCGCCTCGGTCGGCGTGAACAACCCGCTGAACATGCCGCCGAGCAGAATCACCGGCGTCAGCAGCGCCCAGATAGCCTCCTTCAATGCGACCCAGACGTCGCACAAGCCCGCCGAAGGAGTGGCGCGGCAAGCCCTGGCGAGGCGCGATGATCGCCACCATCGCCATGAGCGAGAGGCCCATCAGCACGCCGGGGACGACGCCGGCCAGGAACAGGCGCCCGATCGATACATCCGCGCTGACGCCGTAGATCACCATCGGCAGGCTCGGTGGGATGATCGGACCGATGGTCGCGGCCGCCGCACTGATCGCCGCGGCCGTTTCGGGACGATAGCCTGCCTTTTTCATCGCGCGCACCTCGACCGCACCGGTGCCCGCCGCGTCGGCGACGGCCGATCCCACCATGCCGGCGAAGATCATGCTGGAGAGGATGCTCGCGTGCGCGTACCCGCCGCGCAGCGATCCGACCAGCGAGGTCGCGAAGCGGACGATGCGGTCGGTAAGCTTGGCCGCGCCGAGCAGGTTGCCCATGAGGATGAACAACGGCGCGGCAACCAGCGGAAACGAATTCATCGCCTGCGCCATTTTCTGCGGCACGATCGACGGCGACAGGCCGCTGAAGATGACGAAGGCCAACGCCGCGAGCCCCATCGACGCAAACAGCGGCATCCCCATCAGGATGGCGACCAGCCACACGCCGACGATCTCGATCATCAGATGGATCATTCGACCGGCACCTCTTCGGCCGCGGCTGTGTCGCTCGACCGCGGCGGGTGCCGCAGCGTCTCGACCACTTCGCTCGCGCCCTGCAGCGCGGTGATCGCTCCCCCGAGCACCATCGGCGCATACATCCACGCCATGGAAATCGGCAGGCTGGTCGCCTCGAGATCGTGATTCTTGCCGATCAGTCCCACGCTGTATGCCGTGACGAGTGCGCCGAAAAGCGTCATCGCGGACTGGATCGCGAGCTCGGTCGCCTGGTGCGCGCGCCTTGGCAGTCGGTCCTGGAAGAAGCGGATGCGCACGTGGATGCGCTTGCGGCTCGCGGCGACCCATCCGAACACCGCGAGCCACACCATCAGGAAGCGCGAGAGCTCGTCGGTCCAGATCAGAGGCGCGCCCAACGAGCGCGTGACGACGCCGAGCGATACGCAACTGAGCAGCGCGACTACGAGCGCGCAGCAGACGAACGCGGCCGCTTTGTCGAAAGCGCCGGTGACAGCGCGAAGAATTGGCATTCCCATCATGCCGCGGCGAACGCGCCTGTGCCGTGGGCTTGGATCAGCCGTTCGTGGTGAGCCCTTCGACTCGGCTCAGGACAGGCTTGTCGAACCATGAACGGGTCCACGAACCGGCGTTCGACAAGCTCAGGCCGAACGGACGCTGGCAAATTACTCTAGGACGCCGCAGGCGGTTTGAGTTCTGGTTGCGCTTTAGGTCAGAGGGCGGCGATGCGCTCCCAGGTTCCCTTGCCCCACTTCGACTCGAACTTGGCGGGGACGCTTGCCAGCACGGGCTTGCGGAAGCTCTCGAGGTCGGGCTGGATCACCGTCATGCCGCCCGCCTTGAACGTGTCGACCAGCTTGGCCTCCTGCGCCAGGATCTCGTTGTCCTGCGCCTGGCCGTGCGTCTCGCACGGCGGCGGTGATCGACTGCCGCTCCTTGGCGTTGAGCGCCTGCCATGCGGTCTCGTTCACGACGATGAGCCGCGGCGTGATGATGTGTCCCGTCAGCACGAGATACTTCTGCACCTCGAAGAATTTGTTGCTCTGGATGGTCGGCAGCGGATTCTCCTGCCCGTCGACCGCGCCCTGGCTCAACGCCAGGTAGAGCTCGCCGATGTTGAGCGGCGTCGGCCGTGCGCCCCAGGCCTCGGCCATCGCCCGGAACGTGTCGACCTCCGGAATGCGCAGCTTGAAGCCTTTCATGTCGTCGACGGTATTGATCGCCTTCGTCCCGGACGTGACATGGCGCTTGCCGTAGTACGTCGAGCCGACGACGCGCATCGACCGCTTGGCGACGAGCATGGCGTTCATCTCGTCCATCAGCGGCGAGGTCAGCGCGCGGCGCACGTGCTGCGGATCGCGCCAGATGTACGGCGCCTCGAGGATCGAGAACTGCGGAACGAATTGCCCGAACTGCGCTGCACCCTCGTCGACGATCTGGATCGCGCCCGACGACGCCGATTCGATGACGTCGCGCGACGAGCCGAGCTGTCCCGCGGGAAAGGTCTGGATCTCCACCGAGCCGCCGGTGTCCTCGCGCACCTGCTTGGCGACGCGCTCCATCATCGTTACCGACGGGTGATTGGTCGGAAGCACCGTTGCCCAGCGCAGCACGGTCGCCGCGCGTACGCGTACCGGCAGCGCGCCGATCGCCATGCCGGCGAGGCTTGCGCCGAGCCACTCGCGCCGGGTCCAACGCCTGGAATTGCTCATCGTCTTCTCCTCTTTATTGTCTGTGAGTCATGTCTTCGCAACATACCGGAGAATCGTCTAAGTTCGATCGCTGAAGTGACGGAAACGGATTGCGTTGCTTAAGCGAGCTGCCACAGCGTGTAGACATACTAGCCGGGAAACGGCACGCCGGACAGTCGCGCGCATTCCGCGATCAGCCGATCCTGGATCTTTTCGTCGCGAGCCGCGGGCGCTGCGGCGCGATGCTTCTGATGATAGAAGTACTGCCCCGTGACCATGGCTTCGGGATCGTTGCTCGTCGCGAGCCACACCTGCGTCTTCGGGCCCGCATCGAGATCGTCCGGCGCGCCCGGGCCGCCCATCTTGGTCGCCACCCAACCGGGCTCGAGCGCATTGGAAAGAACGTCGGGCCATTTTCGCGCGACTGCAAAGGCCAGGATCAAGTCGTGCAGCTTGGAGTCCGCATACGCGCTCGAGCCGTTCCAGGGTCTAGCGCTCCAGGCGAGATCCTTCAGGCTCGGGTCGCCGCTGCGATGCAGTCCGGAGCTCAAGTAGACCAATCGTTTCGGTCTTTGGATCAGCGACGTGAGGATGTAGGGCGCCAGCGAGTTGATCGCGAACACGTGCGGCAGCCCATCCACCGTGGCGATCCGGCGCGGCTCGCGATAGCCCACGCCGGCGTTGTGAATCACTGCATCGAACGCGCCGAGAGCGTTGACCTCGCCGGCGATCTGGCGGCACTCCGCGATGCTGGAGAGATCGCCGAAAACCGCGGTCTCCGCTCCGGGAACCGCGGCCAGCGCTTCCTTCGCCCGCATCTCGCTGCGACGCGTGAAGAACGACGCGGTGGCCATCGGCGACCATGAGCCTGGCGGCCATCTGTCCAAGGCCGTCGGCGGCGCCGGTGACGAAAACGCGAGCCATCCTTTGCAATCTCAGTGGAAGTTAACCGTCACGGGCGTTGTTCGCGGACTCGCGATCACTATCCACCCAAATACGCCTGCTTCACAAGCTCGCTCTCAAGCAGCTCGCGGCCTGAGCCTTCGAGCACCATGCGCCCGGTCTGCATCACGTAGGCTCGATCGGCGATCGCCAGCGCGCGGCGCAGATTCTGCTCGACCAGCAGGATGCTCACGCCGCCGGCGTTGATCGCGACGATGGTGTCGAGAATCCTGGTGACGAGCTTGGGGGCGATGCCCCACGAGGGTTCGTCGAGCAGCAGGAGTTGCGGGCGCGCCATGAGTCCCCGGCCGATGGCCAGCATCTGCTGCTCGCCGCCGCTCATCGTTCCCGCCAACTGTTTTCGACGCTCCTCCAGCACCGGAAACAGTGCGAAAACCTGCTGCAGCGAGGCTTCGACTTCCGCGGAATCCGCGCGCGTGTAGGCGCCGAGCTCGAGGTTCCGCGCGACGGTGAGCCGCGGGAACAGGCGACGTCCTTCGGGAACCAGCGAAATCCCCAGACGAACGCGCTCATGCGGCGGCACCGTCCCGATGTCGCGACCGCTAAGCGCGATGCGCCCCGCGTCGAGACGATTGAGCCCTGCGATCGCACGCAGCGTCGTCGACTTGCCGTTTCCGTTGCCGCCGACGATGGCGACGATCTCGCCGCGCTTGACCTCGAGGCTGACGTCGTGCAGCGCGGGGACGCGCTGGTAGCTCACCTTGATGTGTTCGACCTGGAGCATCTCAGTTGCCAATTCAGTAGCCAACTCAGTCGCCTAAGTACGCGGCGAGCACCGCCGGATCGCGCGCGATCGCATCCGGCCGACCCTCGGCGATCTTGCGCCCGGCGTCGAGTACGACGATGCGGTGTGCGATGGGCATGATCGCCTCCATGACGTGCTCGACGATGACGCAGGCGATGTCGCGATCGCGAATGCGCAGGACCAGCTCCGCCGCTTCACGTACCTCGGACGGGTTCAATCCCGCCATCACTTCGTCCAGCAGGAGGAGCTTCGGTGCGGTCGCAAGCGCGCGAGCGACCTCGAGCCGGCGCTGCTCGGCGACCGTCATCGTTCCCGCCGTCGACGACGCGCGCGCGCTCAATCCCACGAAGGAGAGAATATCGATCGCCAGCGCGCGCGCCTCGGCGACGCGCTTGTTATGGATCATCGCACCGACCATGACGTTCTCGCACGCGGTCATGGACGCGAATGTGCGAACGATCTGAAAAGTGCGCGCGATGCCGTGCCGTGCGGCTTGCTCCGGCGTGAGCCGCGAGAATGTCTTACCGTCGAAGTCGATGGTCCCGGCGCTGGGCGCATGAAAACCGGCGAGGCAGTTGAACAGCGTCGTCTTGCCTGCACCGTTGGGACCGATGAGTCCGACGATCTCGCCGCGGTCCACCGCGAAGCTGACGTCCTCGTTGGCGAAAAGCCCGCCGAAATGCTTGGTCAGGCCGCGCACGTTGAGCAGTGGCGCCGTCATTTCGTCTCCATCGAGCTCGGCGCTCGTTTCGGCTGCGCGGAACGATGCAGACGCCGCTCGAGATCGCGCCACCATCCTGCGATGCCGCTGGGATAGAAAACGGAGACAAGAATGATCAGGAGCGCATAGATGATGAGGTCGGTCCCGCGGCCTGTTCCGCCGAACAGGGCGCGCGTCGTTTCCTCGATCGCCGTCAGGATCACCGCGCCGATGACGGGTCCGCCGAGACTGCCGACGCCGCCGAGGATCGCCACCAGCGCAATCTTGATCGACAGCGATGTCGCCATGGTCGAGCCCGGATCGATGAAAAGCTCCTTCTGCGCATAGAACGTGCCTCCGATCGCGGTGAGAAAGCTGCTGGCCGCGATCGCGATCAGCTTGTACCGCTTGAGGTCGATGCCGACGCTGCGCGCCGCATCGGGCTCGTCCTTGATGGCTCGAAAGTAGTAACCGAGGAAGCTGCGCTCGATCAGCCAGCTCACGCCCAAGGTAGCGAGCAGAAGGCCCAGGATGATGTAGTAATAGGGCACCTTCGACTTGTTGAACACGAAGCCCCACCACCCCGCCTCGGCCATAGGCAACGACAAGCCGACGGCGCCGCCGAGCCATTCCCAGTTGGTGACGACGATCTGAAGGATCTCCGCAATGGCAATCGTCGCCATCGCGAAGTAGTGGCCCTTGAGACGGAAGCACGGCCAGCCGATGCCAAGCGCGAACAGCACTGCCACCGCGCCGCCTGCGAGCATCCCGAGCCAGGGCGAAATGCCGAACAACAGCAGCAGTTTCGTGGAGGTGTAGGCGCCGATGCCGTAGAAGGCGGCGTGGCCGAGCGAGACCTGTCCCGCGTAGCCTCCCAGGATGTTCCACGCCACGCCGGCCTGCGCGATCATCAGCACCAGGATGGCGACGTTGAGCTGGCTGGCGTTGCCGACCAGCGACGGCAAGGCGAGCGACAACGCCAGCAACGCGAGCAGCGCGACACGCTTTGCCTGCACGTGCCAGCTCGCGCCTGTCGTCTGGAGAGCCGTGTCCGCGGAACCCGATGAAGTCGCGGAAATTTTCATGGCGGCACGCACGAGATTCGGGCCGCGTCACGCGCGTCCGAGCAATCCCTGCGGCCGCAACAGCACGACCAGCAGATACAGCGCGAGCACGAGTGCCAGCTTGTACTGCGGTCCGAGCAGGAATCCGCCAAGCACCTCGACGATGCCGACGATGATGCCCGCCCAGAAGGCGCCCGCGACGCTGCCGAAGCCGCCCAGCGCGACAGTGACGAAGGCGACCAGGATGAAGTTCGCGCCGACCTCGGGAAAAATCGGAAAGAACGTCGACAGCAGCGCGCCGGCGACCCCGGCGCATGCGGCGCCGATGCCCCACGCCAGCGCGAACATCTTCTGCACGTCGATGCCCATCAATGCCGCCGCGTCTTTGTCGGCTGCGGTGGCCTCGAGCGCCGCGCCAAGCCGCGTGCGCTGCAGGAACCACCACACGACGCCGGTCACGACGATCGCGCCTGCGCCCGCGACGAGTTGCGGCAGGCCGAACTGCAGACCCGCGAACGCGACCTTGCCCTGGACGATGCTGTGGTCGACGCTGCGAAAGTCCGGCTTCCAGAGGAACTGCGCAAGCCCGCGAAACAGAATCATCAAGCCGAAGGTCGTGAAGATCTGCGACAGCATCGGCGCGCGGATGATGCGCCTGATGACCACGTGGTAGATCGCCGCGCCGAGGGCAAAGAGCATCAGCGCGGTGAACGGCAGCGTGAACATGGGGTCGAGCGCCCACAGCGCGAATCCCCAGAAGCTCGCGTACATGCCGAGCATCAGGAATTCGCCGTGCGCGAAATTGACGATGTCCATCACGCCGAAGATCATGGTCAGGCCCACCGCGACCAGCGCGTAGATCAGCCCGATCAGGACCCCCGAGAACAGGGTCTGCAGCAGGATGTCCGCGGACGCGGTCATCGGGTGCGCGCAGGACCTATTTGCGCTGGTCCCACTTCGGCATCGGCCAGATGACGTCCTTCGAGGCCATGTCGAACGGCCAGACCGTTACGTACTTGCCGTCCTGCACTTGCACGATAATGCCGCTGCCCAGCGTGTTCTGGCCCGTCGCGTCGAACTTGATCCCCTTCCACGGCATGATGAGCTTGTCGCCCGGGATGTTGGTTTCGATGAGCGCCTTCTGGATCGCTTCGGGCTTGGTGCTGCCGGCGCGGTTGATCGCCTCGGCCAGCGTCATCAGGCCCGTGAATGTCCGCGCCGAGTTGCCGTTGAAGTTGGTCTTGTAGCGCTCGAGATAGAGATCGTTGACCTGCTTGATCAGCGGATTCTTGGCGGTCAGGTCGAGCGCCCAGACCTCGCGGCTCAAAATGTATTCGCCGTCCTTGCCCAGCGTCTTCAGGAATTCGGAGTCGTTGAATCCGGCGTCGTTGGCGAGCAGCGCATCCGGGGAGAGGCCCAGCTCCTTGTACGTCTTCATCGACAGGATCGCGTCGCCCAGGTACGACGACTGCATGATCAGATCCGGGTTCGCCGCCTTGAGGCGCTGCACTTCCGAGGTAAGCTGCGTGCTCTTGGCGGGATAGAGGATCTTCTCGACGATGGGATACTTCTGCTCGCCGGCGAGCTTTTCCTCGATCTTGGTCGTCTCGGTGCCGAACAGCGTGTTCTCGTTGAACAGCGCGACGCGCTTGACCGAGATGTTCTTCTTCTTCTCGACGTCCTTGAGAAACTCGAAGAAGTTCGCCACGAACAACTCGTCGTGCGGGGTCGTGCGGAAGAACCACTTGAAGCCGCGCTGGGTCAGCGTCGCCGAGGACGACTCGGGACTGAGGAACGGAATGCCGTTGCGCTCCGCGACCTGGCTGGCGGTATTGGTCACGTTGCTGAAATAGCAGCCGACCAGCGCGACGACTTTCTCCTGCGAGATCAGCCGCTCCGCTTCGCTTGCGCCGGTCTGCGGATTGCCCTGATGGTCGCCGAAGAAGAGCTTGATCTTGGCGCCTTTGAGATTCGGCAGTCCGCCCGTGGTCGTCAGCGGGAGATTCAGCCCCTTGGTGCCGTTGTTGATCATGTCGGCGGCAAGCTCCAGCGCGTTCTTCAGTTCCAATCCGGTCGAGGCCGCCGCGCCGGTCAGCGGATAAATGGCCCCGATGCGGATCTCCTCCTGCGCGAGCGCCGGCTGCACCAGCGAGAGCGACAATGCGAAGCCAAGCCCGAACCCATACCGAAAACATTTCATTGCGCTGCTCCCTTATTCAAGTAAACATCGATGCCGTGCGCGAGTGCGCGAGAACGATCGTCAAAATGCGGCCAGCTCGTGATTCAGGCGGTCGGTGACGAGCATGCATCCGGAGGAATGCGTGATGCAGAACGACAGGCGCGCGGCGGCGACCGCCGCCTGCGGCGTCACCCCGCAGGCCCAGAAAACGGGCAGCTCATCGTCCGCCATGGTGATCGCGTCGCCATAATCCGGCCGCGCCAGATCCGCGATTCCGATCAGCTCGGGCTTGCCGAGATGAACCGGCGCGCCGTGCACCGAAGGGAATCGCGACGTGATCTGGACGGCGCGGATCGCGTTGTCGGCCGTCAGCGGACGCATCGACACGACCAGCGGCCCGTGAAACCGTCCTGCCGGTTCGGTGGCGACGGAAGTCCGGTACATGGCGACGTTGAGACCGAGCGCGATGTGGCGCAGAGGAACGCCCGCGTCGATCAGCGCCTGTTCGAACGAGAACGAGCAGCCGATGACGAAAGTCACCAGGTCGTCGCGCCAATGCCGCTTGATGTCGGTGGGTTCGTCGACGAGAGCGCCATCGCGCCAGATGCGATAGCGTGGAACGTCGGTGCGGATGTCGAGATCCGCGCCCATCGTCGGCACGGATGTCTCGCCAGCCTCGGAGACCGCGAGCAGCGGACAGGGCTTGGGATTGCGCTGGCAGAACAGCAGAAAGTCACCGGCCAGATCGGACGGCAGGATGACGACGTTGCCTTGCACGTGTCCGGGTGCAAGACCCGAGGTATGCCCCGAAAAGGCGCCCGTCCTGATTCGTTGCCGCAGCGCGCGGACGTCATCGGTCGCGGACAGCGAAGGCGCGGGGCTCGGCAGGGCGGCAGCGAGCATGTCAATGCACGGAGGATTCCGGGATCGATCCGCTCGATCCATTCGCCGATCCGCCCTTGCGGCATTCGCAACTCAATCGAAGCTCACGATCTCGACCCAGTTGGCGCCCTTTCCGGTCGGATACTTGTTGAGGAACTTGAGCGCGCCGCTGGCCGGATCGATCGCGTACACCGAGAGCGTGTCCGATTTTTCACCGGTCGCGACCAGGAACTTGCCCTTGGGGTCGATGGCGAATCCGCGCGGCTGTTTTTCCGTGGGCGCGCTCGACAGATAGGTGAGCTTGCCGCTTGCGCCATCGACGCCCAACGCGGCCAGGCTGTTGCTGGTCCGCTCGGAGATGTACATGAACTTGCCGTTCGGAGTCATGTGAATGTCCGCCGCCCAGATGTCGTTGTCGGTGTTGCGCGGCGGCGGCGCATTGGGTCCGCCGATGGCGCCGCGCGGCGCGCCGGGCCCGAGCTTGGTGTCCGGCGGCAGGCCGGAAGCCGAGCTCACTTCGGTCAGCAGTCCTGTCTTGCTGTCCAGCGAGAATGTGGTCACCGTCCCAAGCAATTCGCTCAAGACATAGACGAACTTGTTGTCGGGCGAGGTGATGAAATGGCGGGGGCCGGTCATCGCCTTTGTCATATAAACCGCGGGCGTGTTCGAGCTGAGCCTGCCTGTCTGCGCATCGAAGGTGAACAGAAAGATCTGGTCGCTCCCCAGCGTCGGGACATAGACGAACTTGTTGCTCTCGTCGACGCGGATGGAGTGAGCGTTGCGGCCCACGGGAATCACCTGCAGCGGCTCGGCCGCAACGCGCCCGTCGCTGCCGATCGCGTTGACGCTCACGACGTGCCCGCCGTACGAGGCGCCGAGCAGATAGTGTCCGGTCTTGTCGAGCGAAATGTACGGGAAGCTCTCCGCCAACGGCGAAGTCGCCACCTGCGTCAGCGCTCCGGTGCCGCGGTCGATGGAATAGACGTAGACCGAATACGGCTTGGAGCGCGCCGCAGCGTACAGAAAACGGCGATCGGGGCTTACCGCCATCGGCATGACCACGCTTGCCGCCTTGGCGCGCGCGCCGGGCTGCAATTCTCCCGAGTCGAGCAGCCGATAGGTACCGATGTCGCCGTCATCGGCGTTCGAGACATAGACGAACGTTGCCGCGTACGACGCGGCGCCGACAAGCGATGCCATTGCTGCCACGACGATCCCCCGGGTCAATCTTGCGAAAGCTTTCATGTTTCCTCCCCTTTTGTCTTTGTTCGACGGCCCCGCATGCGGACCGCCGCAAACGGGGCGGACCCCACGCGACAGTTTATCCGCAACCGTTCCTGTCTGCGCGGGGCGCCGCAGCAAGAAAAGGGCGTATTCAGCCGCCCTTTCCCAGCTTCGGAGCGCCTCCGGATCGCTATACTGCGCCTGCTCCGTGCGTCACGCTTACCAAGGGACAGACCCTCGCCATTGCACACGCGAAATCGCAGTCTGTCCGCGATTCGCCGTTCGAGGGGAGAATAGAAAATGAACCAACGTCGATTTTGGTCCAGGGTCATCGGTACCGTGTTGTCGTTTGCGCTGTGCGGCATTGCCGCGGCCGCGTCAGGCAAATCCGAGGTCAAAGGCGCAGCGATCCTCGATCATGCGTGCGGCAAGGTCGCCGTCAAGCAGATGGGGCTGGTCCACGCCGGCAAGATGGATGAGGCGAACAAGCTCACCACCGCGGAGATGCAGGCACAGTGGAAAGCCATGCCGGACAAGGATCGGACGATGATGACGGGCATGATGAAGGAAATGTCTCAGACAGAAGCGCAATACTCGGCCGACATCAAGTCCAACGGCGTCCTGGTCGTGGACGGTCAGAATGCCACGCTGACGATGGAGAAGAAGACCAAGGACAAAAACGGCAGCAGCTCGTCGACGACCACGCAAAACTTCAAGCTCGATGGGGGCCAATGCCTGGTCAGCCGATAGATCGCAGCGGGCGCGCTGCGCCAGCCATCGCCCTGGCGCGACGCCAACGGATTGAATTCGGGTCCGAAGATCCCATTTGGAGCGCAAGGCGGCCGCAAATTCGGTTGCATCAAGAGCGATTTTCCGATGACCTATGACCCTTCCGCGATCGTGAGCCAGTATGGGCTCGCGATCGTGTTCGGCAACGTGCTGGTCAAGCAGCTCGGCGTTCCCGTGCCGGCCATTCCGACGCTGGTCGTGGCAGGGGCGATGGTGGTCAATGGCAAGCTTTCCCTAGGTGCGGTCCTCGCGGCGGCAATGCTGGCCTGCATCATTGCCGATGGCACGTCGTACATGGCAGGACGCTACTTCGGCAGCCGTGTCATGAAGGTGCTGTGCCGGGTTTCGCTGACGCCTGACTCGTGCGTCAGCCAGACGCAGTCGAGGTTCGAGCGCTGGGGCGCCAACGCTCTGGTGTTTGGGAAATTCGTGCCCGGCCTCGGACTGATCGCGCCTCCGCTTGCAGGCGCGACCGGGATCGGTTGGGCGCGCTTCATGCTTTTCAATACGCTGGGCTCCGCGTCGTGGGTAGCCGCCGGCGTCGGCGGCGGGATTTTGCTCGGCCCGCAGATTGAGCTCCTGCTTGCCTACGTTGAGCAATTCGGCAAGATCGCCTTCATCGCACTCGGCGGGCTCCTCGCGGCGTACATCGCATTCAAATGGTGGGAGCGGCGGAGCTTCTATTCGATGCTGCGCATGGCGCGCATCGACGTCGACGAGCTCTACGGTTTAATGGATGCAGGGCACGAGCCGATGATCGTCGACGTGCGCACGCCCATTGCACGTGCAATGCAGCCTCACCGCATCCCCGGCGCAGTGCACGTCACGCTTCAGGCATTCGACGAGCATGTCCTTGATCTGCCGCGCGATCGCGAAATCATTCTGTATTGCACGTGTCCGAACGAAGCTTCCGCCGCGCAGATCGCGAAGATGCTGCTCGACAGCGGCTTCAAGCGCGTAAGGCCGCTCAAGGGCGGCCTCGACGCGTGGATCGCCGCGGGGCATCCGGTCGAGCCGGTGACGGTCGAGCTGGTGCGCGTGCCGACCGAGGCGACAGCCGCCATCGGCGAAAAAAGATAAGTCTGGCCGACGCCGCGCGGCGCCTCCGTCAACGCTCCCGAGCCACCGGGCGCGGGCGATTTGCGCAACTACCGGCGGCTTCTTCTCTCCAAACAGGGTGAACGGCAAACCGACAGCAAGGCCTGCGCAATGGACCGCGCCCCCAAACTCGCGTGCCGGCACGGCTCGTCCCCGACGTCAGAGGTGTACCGGAACCGCATCGCTTATTCTCGGGCTCGTCGCGCTGGGCTTGTGCTGCGCCCGGCCGGTGCTCGCCCGAGAGTGGCACTTCGACGTCAGCGTGGACGGTCTGCCCATCGGTTCGCACGATCTCGTCCTGCAGGAGAACGGCGACGCGCGATCGGTCAAGAGCGACATGCGCTTCGGCCTGCTCGGAATGCATACATATCAGCAGCACGAAGAGGAATCCTGGCAAGGCAATTGTCTTGCCCGTCTCGATACGCGAACCGAGGAAAAGGGCAATGTGACCGTCGTCGCGGGACACCTGGAGGCCGGGGCTTTCGTTGTCGACGGTCCGCGCGGACACGAGCAGCTCCCGGCGTGCGTGATGACCTTTGCCTATTGGAACCCGCTCGTGCTGAAGCAGACGCACCTGGTCAACATTCAGACCGGTGCATGGACGCCGGTCACCGTGCACGCGCTTGGCAAGGAATCGGTCGACGTCCGAGGAGCCGCGGTCACGGCCGACCGCTACCGAATCGATACCGAAAGAAATCGCATCGAAGTCTGGTACGGGCCCGCGGGCGAGTGGATAGGCCTGCGCTCTACAACGCGTGACGGTCACGTTCTCGCCTATCGCTTGCGCTGATCCGCGTCCCTTTTGAGCCGTTGCGGCGGCCTCGGGCACGGGAGTTGCAACAGTCCATGTGACACGGCGCAGGAACACTCTGTACGTTACGAGAAAACGACATTCGACGTCTCGAAGCAGATCTGCGGCGTAAACCGATCGAGAATGGCCACCGAGAGAGATGAGCCAAATGAAGACGAATGCTGCGAGAGTCGCCGTCAGTGACGTAACGCGTCCGAAACCGGCACGATTCACGAGTTTCGGACGGCGCGTGAGCAACGCACCTGGCTCGAGGACGGGCGGCGGCCAATCCGGCGCAAACGATCCGATCGCCGGCGGACTCGGAGAGGCGATCGAAGCCAAGAAGCGCGACAACCTTGTCCTCGGCGAAACGCTGGTGAGCTTCGGTCTGCTGCAGCGCCACGAAATGTCGGAAGTGCAAAGCGCGCAAGCCAGAAGCGACGACGTCGTCGGATCGTTGATGGTTGCAAGCGCGATTCGAACCCGCTTGGGCGACATCCTGCTTCACGCAAAGCGCGTCAGTTCGGCCCAGCTCGAGCTGGCGCTCGAAATGCAGCGCCAGCGCGGCGGGCTGCTCGGCGAGATCCTGGTCCGCACGGGCGCGCTCGACCGCGGAACGCTCGACGCTGCGCTTGCGCTCCAGGGAGGCCGCAAGTTCGAGGGTTAATCGAGCTCGCGCGCCGGAACGCACGGCCGCCCGATTCGTGCTACTGCGGCGACAGGTTCAGGGCCTTGGCGAGCTTGCCGAGCGCCTCATATTCCTTGTCGATGTACTGGCGCAGCGCCGTCCCCTTGCGGATCAGCAGCTGCTCGCCGGCGTCTTCCAGAAACTTGCGCGTCGCGGGAGCGTTCGCCGCTTTTTCGAATCCGGCCTCCAGCTCGGCAATCTTTGCAGGCGGTGTTCCCTTGGGCGCAAGCACCGCGCGCCACAGGATGGTCTCTTCGTCGGGGATGCCCAGATCGCGCAACCCCGTTGCCGACGGCAGCGACGCGATTGCGTCAGCGGAGCTCAACAGAACGCACTTCGCCCTACCCGCTTGCGCGTACTGCAGTATCGGCGGCACCGATCCCACATAGATGTCGATGTGCTTGCCGAGGAACGCGGTCAGCGTCTCGCCGGCACCCTTGAACGGTATGTCGCGCGCCTTTACCTTCATTGCGCGAAAGATGCGCTCGGCGGCGAGCTGGCCCGGGCCGCCCGCGCCGTCGTTGCCGTAGGTGTACTTGTCCGGATTCTTGCGCAGCTCGTCGACGAAGCTCTTGCCTTCGATCGCGGGAAAGTCGGGATGCACGCAGAACACGTAAGGCGCGCTGGTGAGCTGGATGATGGGAATGTAATCGTTGGGCGTGTACGGCACCTTCATCGTATGCGGCGAAACCGTCACGGGCCCGAGCCATACGGCGGCGAGCGTCTGCCCGTCGGGAGGCGAACGCACCATCTGCGCGACGCCGATCGTCCCGCCGGCGCCGGGAACGTTGATCACGACCAGGGGATCCTTGATGAAAGGCGTCGCCTCTTTGGCGAGCACGCGGAAGAACCCATCCGTGCCGCCACCCGGCGCGGTGGGAACGATGAGCTTGATCGGCTCCGCAAGCGCGAGCGATGGGACTGCCAGCGCCAGCGCGGCGATGAAGATGCGAATGAATTTCATGGCGATGTCTCCTCCGTTTTACGCTGGCTCGTGCCTGCCAAAATCACTCTCCGGATGCATTCACGCCGTAGGTGCGAATTCATTCGCACGCACTCTATCCAGCGGCCTATCGAATCCGAACAGCTGCACCGGCGTCTCGGCCAGGATCACGCGCCGAGCCGACTCGTCGGGCACCCAGCCAGCCAGCCACTGGACGCAGTCGCCGTACGCGACGCTTTCCTCGTGCGACACGAACGGCCAGTCGCTCGCCCACACGAGCTGTTGCGGACCGCCTGCGTCGAGCAGCGCGTCGACATATCGCCGCACATCGGCGCCGCCCTGACGATACGGCGCCGAGAGCTTGACCCATGTATCCCCCGCGCGCACGCCTTCCTGCACCGCCTTGAATCCGCCGCAGGCGATGCCTTGTGCGGGATCGGGACTGCCGAAGTGATCGACGACGACCTTGACGCCGCTTGCGCGTATCGCCGGCAATACCTTCGCAAGGAACGGGCCCTCGAGGTAGATCTCGACGTGCCAGTCGAGATCGCGCACATTCGCGAACAGGTGACGATAGTCGGGCGCGGTAACGTCGGGCAGCGACGAGCGCCGGACCCAGTTCAATCGAATGCCGACGGCGCCGCGCAAGCCCATCGCCGCCAGCGACGCACGGTCGATGGCTGTATCGACGATGACGGTCCCGCGAAGCCGTCCATCGGCGCGGTCCAGTGCGTCGAGCAGCAGCGCATTGTCGGTGCCGTAAAAGCTCGGCGCGGTGAGCACGCCGTGAGAGATGCCGTGAGCGTCGAGCAGGGCCAGATACTCTTCGACGCTGCAATCGCGCTTCGGCGCCGAGTGCCGGTTCGGCGCGAGCGGCGCGTCGCGCCGCATCACGTGGGCGTGACAGTCGACGGCCGTGAGCGCGGTGGTCATTTCCGATCGCCGCCGATCGAGTGCGCGTGGAGCGCTAGCGTCCCTGCGCGGGATCGACGGCAAACACTTCGACCGCGGCCGCCTTGCCCCTGAACGCGACGGAGCCGAGCGGCTCGACCGCGATGCGTTCGCTCAACGCCGACCGCGTGGCCTCGTCGATCAGGATCGTGCGCTGCGCGACCTTGGTGTGTTCCTCGAGCCGCGCCGCGAGATTGACGGTGTCGCCGATGCACGTGTAAGTCGCGCGCTCGTTGGTGCCCGTGTATCCGGCGACCATCTCGCCGGAGGCGATCCCGATGCCGATCCTGATGACCGGCTTCTCCGCGGCGCTGACGCTCGCGATTGAACAGATCGATCAGCTCGACCATCTCCTGCGCGGCGCGCACCGCGCTCTCGCCATGGTCGGGCAGCGGCACCGGCGCGCCGAAGACCGACATCAGGCCGTCACCCATCATCAGCGTGACGACGCCGCCGTGGCCGCTGATCGCGTCGAACATCAGCGTCGTAGTAGGTGTTGAGCAGCTCGATCGTCTCCTCGGGCGGCTGCGATTCCGCGAGTGAGGTGAAGCCGCGGATATCGGAGAACATCACCGACGCGTGCACGAGCTTGCCGCCCAGCGAAAAACCGGATCGTCTGCAGGTCCTGCGCGACTTCCGGCGTGGCGAAGCGGCGCACCAGCTCCTTCTGCTGATCGCGCAGGCGCTTCTTCTCGAGGCTCGCGCCGATGCGGGCCTTGAGCAGCACCGGATTGACGGGCTTGGTGAGGTAGTCCTCGGCGCCGAGCTCGATGCAGCGCACCACGTTGTCGACGCCTTCCAGCGACGAGGTAACGATGACCGGCAGGTCGCGCAACTGGCGATCGCTCGACGAGCTGCTCGAGCACCTGGAAGCCGTCCATCTCCGGCATTTCCATGTCCAGCAGCAGCAGGTCGAAACCTTCGCGCCGCAGCATCTCCAGCGCCACGCGGCCGTTCTCGGCCGACGCGACGCTGTGCCCCTGCAATTCGAGGCTGCGCGTCAGCAGCAGCCGGTTGACCTTGTTGTCGTCGACCACCAGCAGATGCGCGGGCCCGCTTCGCAAGCCGCGCCGCAGCTCACGCATGTCGCAATTCGGTCAATGCTGCGGCAACGCGCGAATACTCCTGCGCCAGCGCGTCGAGTGGCTGCCCGCCGCTCTCGACGACCTTCGCCAGGCCACCAAGCTCGAGCTCGCGCGCCATCGCGCCCAGCGTGAGCGCGCCGAAGGTGTTGCTGTTGGACTTGAGCGAATGCGCGGCGCGCCGGAACTTGTCGGCATCCTTGGCAGCCAGCGCGCGGCGCAGATCGTCGAGCATCGCCGGCGCTTCCTGCAGAAACGTATCGACGAGCTCGAACGCAAATTCGGCGCCCGTGGTTTTCTTGAGCGCTTCGAAGGTCGCGCGATCGATCGTCGGCTTCGCTCATCATCGGTCCTTGCGGGCGGGTACCTGATTCAACGCTTCGACCAGACGTTCGACGCGGATCGGCTTGGTCAGGTAATCGTCCATGCCGGCGGCAAGGCACATGTCGCGGTCGCCCTGCATGGCGTTCGCCGTCATCGCGATGATGCGCGGCCGTTCCTCTCGCCGCCAGCGCGCGTTGATCTTGCGCGAGGCCTCGAGCCCGTCCATCTCCGGCATCTGCACGTCCATCAGCACGACGTCGTACGTCTGCCGCTGAACCGACTCGACGGCCTCGATGCCGTTCGACGCCAGATCGGCGCGATAACCCATCTGCTGCAGCAGCCGCAGCGCGAGCTTCTGGTTGACGACGTTGTCCTCGGCCAGCAGGATGCGCAGCGGGTGGCGCGCCGCCTGACCGGGGTCGAGCTGCGGCTTGCCCGGTGCTGCCTCGACCTTGGGCGCGGCGTCGCGCGCCAGCAGGCCGACCAGCGTGTCGAACAGCTGCGATTGGCGGATCGGCTTGGCGAGATAGGCATCGAAGAGCGGTTGCGTCGACACCGACTTCGCGCCGCCCCAGCGAGCTGAACAACACCAGCGGCAACACAGCATTGCGCTCGCGAATCTGCCGCGCCAGCGCAACGCCGTCCATCTCGGGCATGTGCATGTCCAGGATCGCGAGATCGAAGGTCTCGCCGTGCTCGAGCCAGCGCAACGCCTCGAGCGGCGATTCGGTGGCGCGGGAGTACATGCCCCACTTGGCGGTCTGCAGGCTCAGCACGCGTCGATTGGTCGCATTGTCGTCGACGACGAGCACGCGCTTGCCTTGCAGCTCGGGTTGGATGCCGACGAAGTCGCGCTGTCGCGACGGCGGCAACTCCGCGGTCGGCAGCCTGGATGCTGAACAGGAACGTCGCGCCGCGACCGGGCCCCTCGCTTTCCGCCCACATGTGCCCGCCCATCAACTCGGACAGGCGCCTGCTGATGGCGAGCCCAAGCCCGGTGCCGCCGTACTTGCGCGTGGTGGACGAGTCGGCTTGCGAGAACGACTGGAACAGGCGGCTCATGACTTCCGCCGACAGGCCGATACCGGTGTCGCGCACCGAGAAGGTGAGCTCCGCACGGTCCGGCGGCCAGCGGCTTGGAGCTCACCGTCAGCACGACTTCGCCGGCTTCGGTGAATTTCACCGCGTTGGAGAGCAGGTTGAGCATGATCTGGCGCAGCCGCGTCACGTCGCCGACGATCGCCGCGGGAACGTCGCCTTCGAACACGTACGCCGTATCCAGATGCTTCTCGACGGCGCGCGCGGTCACGAGGTCCAGCGCCGACTCGACGCATTCGCGCAGATCGAACGGCTGCGACTCGATGTCCATGCGTCCGGCTTCGATCTTGGAGAAGTCGAGGATGTCGTTGATGATGGTCAGCAGCGCGTCGCCGGATTCGCGGATAGTGGCGACGTAGTCGTGCTGCTCGGTGTCGAGCTTGGTGTCGAGCAGCAGGCCGCTCATGCCGATCACCGCGTTCATCGGCGTGCGGATCTCGTGGCTCATCGTGGCGAGGAACGAGCTCTTCGCTTCGTTGGCCGCCTCGGCCGCGGCGCGCGCCTCCTGCGCCTGCTTGAACAGCCGCGCGTTCTGGATGGCGATGACCGCCTGATCGGCAAAGGTCCTGAGCAGCGCCTCTTCCTTGTCGGTGAAGGGCCTTGGCGGCTGGCGGAAAAGGCAGATAGATCCGATGCCGCGCCCCTCCCAGATCATCGGGCAGTAGACCGCAGTATAGGGACCCAGCGCCTCCACCAACTTACGCACGCCCCAGTGATTGAGCGCTGCGGCATCGGCGTGGGTCGCGTGAACCGTGCGCCGCTCACGGATCGCCCGCCCAGTGAACGTATTCTCGAGTGGCATCGATCCGACCTCCCGCGCAAGGCCGTCAAACGCGGCTCCGCGCCAAGCGGCCGGACGCACGCGCCCATCTTCGTCCAGGAGCATGACCGCGAGCTGCTCGCTCGCGAACAGCCGTTGGCAGCTGGCGAGAATCTTGTCAAACACCGGAGCTGTGTCAGCCACCGAACTACTGATGACCTGAAGAACTTCGGCGGTCGCGGTCTGCTGCTCCAGCGCTTCCGTCGTCTCGTTGAACAGTCGCGCGTTCTGCAGCGCCACGCCGACGTTGGCGGCGATGGTCGAGAGCAGACGCTCGTCGTCGGCGTCGTAGATGCCCTCTGTTTGCGTGCTCTGCACGCTGACGACCCCGAGGCAGGTGCCGCCGACCAGAATGGGCACGCCTAAGTACGACTGCGCCTGCTTGCCGAAAACGACGGCCCCGAGCTCGAGGTTTCGCCGGTCGGTCTCCCGGTTGATGATCAGAGGCTTGCCCGACTCGATGATCCTGCTCGTCAGGCCCTCGCCGTACCTGAGCGGCTCGAGCTTGTCCCCGTACTGGTAGGGGAAGTCGATGATGCCGCTTTGCGGGTCGAGCAGCGCGACGTAGGCGATGTCGGCCTTGAAAACCGTGCGGATCTGCTCGCCCACCAGCTCGAGCAGGTTGGCGAGGTCGAGCTTGCCCGCGAGCTGCTGCGACACGGTATTGACTGTTGCAAGCTCCGCGGCGCGCTGCTGCGACTCGGCGAACAGGCGCGCGTTCTCGATGGCGACCGTCGCCTGCAGTGACAGACCGACCAGGAATTCCAGTTCGCTGTCGCCGAACGGCTGGCCGCCGTTGCGCCATACCGCCATCGCGCCCTTTACGGTTTGCCCGGCCAGAAGCGGCGCCACCATCATGCGCTCGTTCTCCTCGCGTCCTGTGCCGGCGATCTGGACGCCGCGCGAGGATCGGCCCGCGTGTCGTTGATGAACTCCGCGCGACCGCTTTGGACCAGACTGCCGATGATGCCCACGCCCACCTCGATCACCGTCGACTGGATGGCGCGGCGCCACGTCGCCGACTGCAACGATCGCCCGGTAGGTCTGCCCGCCTTCGTCGGGCAGGAAGATCGCGCTGTTGTCGGCATTGAGCAGGTCCTTGGCGTGACGCGCGATGCGATCCATCACCGTGGCCAGGTCCAGCGTCGAGGAAATGTCGCGGCCGACTTCCGCGAGCGCGGCGGTCTCGCGTGTGCGCCGCTGCGTCTCGTCGAACAGCCGCGCGTTTTCGAGCGCGACGCTCATGCTGTTGGCGAGCGTTTGCAGCAGCCGCACGTCCGAATCGCTGAAGGCGTACTCGTGCTCCATGTCCATCAGCCTGATGACCCCGCGCGCCTGGTCGCCCGCAACCAGCGGCACCATGATCAACGATTTCTCCATTTGCGTGCCCGGCAGCAGGGAAGCCCCGTACTTCTTGACGGCCTCCGCCATGTTCTCGTTCACGACGATGGTTTCTCGAGTGCGCAGGACGTGCGCCGCGAATCCCCGATCGCCCAACGGGCTGGAGTCGATCTCGAGCCGTTTGCCTTTTTCGTACGTGTATGGGTAATGCACCATTCCCGTTTCGGGGTCGTAGATACGTATGCCTACGTCCGCCTTGTTGAAGATGTTGCGGATCTTGTCGCCGACCGCGTCGTAGATGCCCTGGATGTTGAGCTCGGCGGCCAGCGCTGCCTGCACGCTGTTGATGATCGCGAGCTCGGCGTTGCGCTGCTCGCGTCTCCTTGAGCAACCGCTGCGTCTCGTCGAAGAGGCGCGCGTTCTCGAGCGCGACGCTCATGCTGTTGGCCAGCGTCTGCAGCAGCCGCACGTCGGAATCGCTGAACGCGTGCTCGCGCTCCATGTCAGCCAGCGCGATCGCACCGCGCGCCTGGTCGCCGACGATCAGAGGCACGAAGACCGCCGACTTCTCCATCTCGCGTGCCGGGCAGCGGCTGTCGTGCCGTAACGTCTCGGCCTCTGCCGCCATGTTCTCGTTGATCACCAGCGGCTCGCGCGTGCGCATCACGTGCGCCGTAAAGCCTCTGTCGCCCATGCGGCACCGGGTCGGGGTTCACGCGGCGTCCGTTCTCGTAGAGGTACGGATGGTGAAGCAGACCGGTCTTCGGGTCGTAGATCCGGATGCTCATGTCGCGGTTGCCGAAGATCTCGCGAATCTTGTCGCCGACCGCGTCGTAGATGCCCTGGATGTTGAGCTCGGCCGCCAGCGCCGCCTGCACGCTGTTGATGATCGCGAGCTCGGCGTTGCGCTGCTCGGTCTCCTTCAGCAGCCGCTGCGTCTCGTCGAAGAGCCGCGCGTTCTCGAGCGCGACGCCCATGCTCGCGGCGACGGTGCTCAAGCAGCCGCACCTCGGCTTCGCCGAATGCGTTCTCGCGCTCGTAATTCTCGAGGATGATCGAGCCGAGCACGCGGTCGCTGCCGAGGATCGGGACGTACACCGACGCACTGGCTCTGCGTCGGTGCCGGGTAGCGCCATTGCACCGAGCGCCAGCCGGCTTCCGCCCGGTTCCTGAGCACGAGCGGCTGCCGCGTCTGCGCAATCTTGGCCCACGGTCCGCGGTTTCGGGGCGCGCCTGGGCGTTAGCTGTCAGCCGGACTCCGTGCTCGTACTGATACAGGTAGTGGATGAGGCCGGTCTCCGGCGTCGTACCAGCGGATGCCGATGTCGCCGGTATTGAAGACTTCGCGCAGCTTGTCGCCGACCAGATCGATGATCGCCTGGAAGTCGAGCTCGGCCGCCATGCCCTCCTGAATGCTGTTGATCACCGCCAGCTCGGCCGCGCGCTGCTCGGTCTCCTTCAGCAGACGCTGCGTCTCGTCGAACAGCCGCGCGTTTTCGAGCGCGACGCCCATGCTCGCGGCCACCGTTGTGAGCAGGCGCACTTCGGCCTCGCCGAATGCGTTCTCGCGCTCGTAGTTCTCCAGCGCGATCGTGCCAAGAACGCGATCGCTGCCGATGATGGGAACGCGAAGCGATAGACTGGCTCAGGTCGGTGCCGGGGACAGCGGCGATCCCGGCCGCAGCGAACTCGGCTCGGCTGTTCGACGACAATCGGCTGGCGCGTCTCCACCATTCTGAACCAGGTGCCACCTGGAGTAGGGGGTCGCGGTGGCATGTGCATCCGCGCGCCGTGTTCGTATTGGTACAGGTAATGAATCAGATTGCGTCTTCGCGTCGTACCAGCGGATGCCGATGTCGCCGGTGTTGAACACTTCGCGCAACTTGTCGCCGACGAGATCGACGATCGCCTGGAAGTCGAGCTCGGCTGCCATGCCTTCCTGGATGCTGTTGATCACCGCCAGCTCGGCGGCGCGCTGCTCGGTTTCCTTGAGCAGCCGCTGCGTCTCGTCGAAGAGGCGCGCGTTCTCCAGCGCGACGCTCATGCTGTTCGGCGAGCGTCTGGAGCAGCCGCACGTCCGAGTCGCTGAACGCGTGCTCGCGGTTCATAGTCCATCGACATCGATGACTCCGCGCGCCTGGTCGCCCGCCACGAGCGGAACGTAGACGGCGGATTTTTCCATCTGCGTGCCGGGCAGAATGTCGGAACCGCGCTCCTCCATGCGCTTGTGCCATGTTCTCGTTGACGACCAGCGTTTCGCGCGTACGCAGAACATGGCCCGTGAAGCCCTTGCCTGCGCATGGGCTGAGGGCCAACGGTGATTCGTACGCCGTTCTCGTACGTATACGGATGGTGGACCACGTCGGTCTTTGGATCGTAGATGCGGATGCCCATGTCCGGGTTGTGAAAGATCTCCCGGATCTTGTCGCCGACCGCATCGTAGATGCCCTGAATGTTGAGCTCGGCCGCGAGCGCCTGCCTGCACGCTGTTGATGATCGCCAGCTCGGCATTGCGCTGCTCGGTTTCCTTGAGCAGCCGCTGCGTCTCGTCGAACAGGCGCGCGTTTTCCAGCGCGACGCCCATGCTCGCGGCCACCGTGCTGAGCAACCGCACTTCCGCCTCGCCGAAGGCGTTCTCGCGCTCGTAGTTCTCGAGGGTGATCGGTACCCAGAACGCGATCGCTGCCGAGAATGGGAACGCGGGCCATCGACATGGCTGCCGGTCGGTACCTTGTGCAGGCTTCAGTCCGAGCGCGTCCTGCTCGGCGAGTGTGTTGACAACGAACGGCTGGCGGGTTCGGACTATCGTCTCCCACGGGCCGCCCACTTGAGGCGGGTTGGCTGGCAGGTTCAGGCGCTCGCCGTGCTCGTATTCGTATAGGTGGTGCATCAGGTTGGTCGCGGGGTCGTGCCAAGCGGATGCCGATGTCGCCGGTATTGAACACTTCGCGCAGCTTGTCGCCGACCAGGTCGACGATGGCCTGGAAGTCGAGCTCGGCGGCCATGCCCTCCTGGACTGCGGTTGATCACCGCGAGCTCCGCGGCGCGCTGCTCGGTTTCCTTGAGCAGGCGCTGCGTCTCGTCGAAGAGACGCGCGTTCTCGAGCGCGACACCCATGCTGGCCGCCACCGTGCTGAGCAGGCGCACCTCGGCCTCGCCGAAGGCGTTCTCGCGCTCGTAGTTCTCAAGAGTGATCGACGCCGAGGACACGATCGCTGCCGAGAATGGGAACCCGGACCATCGATATGCTGCGGTCGGTACCTGCAATGACCGTTATACCGACCGCGTCCTGCTCGGCGAGTGTGTTGATGACGAGCGGCTGACGCGTTCGGACTATGGTCTCCCACGTGCCGCCGGGTTTAGGCGCTACCGGTGGCACCTCGTTCAGGCGCTCGCCGTG
This sequence comes from uncultured beta proteobacterium, assembly GCA_963745385.1. Lineage (GTDB taxonomy): Bacteria > Pseudomonadota > Gammaproteobacteria > Burkholderiales > Casimicrobiaceae > PALSA-1003. The sequence goes on along the minus strand of CAVUXI010000022.1, from coordinate 265,306 downwards.
TTCGTAGACGTATAGGGTAGTGGATCAGATTGGTCGCGGGTTCATACCAGCTAATGCCGATGTCCCCCGTAGTGGAACACCTCGCGCAGCTTGTCGCCGACCAGATCGACGATGGCCTGGAAGTCGAGCTCGGCGGCCATGCCCTTCCTGGATGCGGTTGATCACTGCGAGCTCGGCGGCGCGCTGCTCGGTTTCCTTCAGCAGGCGCTGCGTCTCGTCGAAGAGGCGCGCGTTCTCCAGCGCCACGCCCATGCTTGCTGCGACCGTGCTGAGCAAGCGCGCCTCGGCCTCGCCGAAGGCATACTCTCGCTCGAAGTTCTCGAGGCTGATCGTACCCAGGACGCGATCGCTGCCTAGAATCGGCACCCGGGCGATCGAGATGCACTGGTCGGTGCCTTCGACAGTGCTCATTCCGGACGCGACCACCTCAGCAAGCGTATTCAGAACGAAGGGCTGGCGGGTTCGGGCTATCGTCTCCCACACGCCGCCCGGCTCTAGGCGCGGCTGGCGGCGGTGGCGGTAAGGCGCTCGCCGTGTTCGTATGAGTAAAGGGTAGTGGATCAGATTGGTCGCGGGCTCGTGCCAGTGGATGCTAACGTCCCCCGAGTGGAACACCTCGCGCAGCTTGTCGCCGACCAGATCGACGATGGCGTGGAAGTCGAGCTCGGCCGCCATGCCCTCCTGGACGCGGTTGATCACCGCGAGCTCGGTCGCGCGCTGCTCTGTTTCCTTGAGCAGGCGCTGGGTCTCGTCGAAGAGGCGCGCATTCTCCAGCGCCACGCCCATGCTCGCGGCAACGGTGCTTAGCAGGCGCACCTCCGCCTCGCCGAAGGCGTACTCTCGCTCGAAGTTTTCAAGAGTGATCGTACCCAGCACGCGATCGCTGCCGAGGATGGGAACCCGGGCCATCGAGACGCACGGGTCGGTGCCTTCGACAGTCGTCATGCCGGCCGCGTCCTGCTCGGCGCGTGTGTTGAGAACGAACGGCTGGCGTGTTCTGACCATCGTTTCCCACGGGCCGCCGGGAGCAGGCGAGGCCGGTGGCGTCGCGTCGATGCGCACGCCGTGTTCGTATGTGTATAGCCGGCGGAGCAGATTGGTCGCGGGGTCGTACCAGGAGATGCCAACGTCCCCGGCAGTGGAACACTTCGCGCAGCTTGTCGCCGACCAGATCGACGATCGCCTGGAAGTCGAGCTCGGCGGCCATGCCCTTCCTGGATGCGGTTGATCACGGCCAGCTCGGCGGCGCGCTGCTCGGTTTCCTTGAGCAGCCGCTGCGTCTCGTCGAACAGCCGCGCGTTCTCGAGGGCGGTACCCAGCGAGGCGGCGATGGTGGTAAGCAGGCGCAGCTCGGATTCGCCGTAGGCGTTCTCGCGCTCGTAGTTTTCGATGTCGATCATCCCGAGCACGCGGTCGCTGCTGATGATCGGAACGGAAATCAGCGACTTGCTCTGGTCCGTGCCGGGGACGGCCACCTGCCCTGTATCTTTCATAGTCTGCGGCGGTATTGAAGACGCGAGGCTGGCGCGTACTGCGTGATCGTCTCGAACATGCCGCCCGGATTCGGTGGTCGCGGTGCGATGAGTCAGGCGTTTGCCGTGCTCATATGCGTACAGATAGTGGAGCAGGTTCGCTTTTTCGTCGTACCAACGGATGCCGAGGTCGGGCGTATTGAACACCTCGCGCAGTTTGTCGCCGACCAGATCGACGATCGCCTGGAAGTCCAGCTCGGCGGCGAGCCCTTGCTGGATCGAATTGATGATCGCGAGCTCGGCGTTGCGCTGCTCGAGGTTGGCGTTGGACGCCGTCAGTTCCGACGTGCGCTCTTCGACCTTCTGCTCCAGGCCCTGCGACCACTGCGCGTTGTCCAGCGCGACCGCGGCCTGGCTCGCGAGCATGCCCAGCAGATCGCGATCGGATTCACGCAGCCGGCCGAACGCGCCGTCGAGATCGGCATAGAGGTAGCCCAGCAGCTGCCGCTGTGCGATCAGCGGTGCGATGACACGCGAGCGCTGGTCGAGCTCGTTCGCGCCCTCGGGGCCGTGCGTCAGGCTCACCGCGCGAGTACGGCGCACATCCATCAACGCCGGCGTGATCTCGCGCAGCAGCGCCTGCGCGTCCTCGCCGCGCGGCACGAGCGAGCCCGCCAGTTGCAACCCCTGCGGCGTCTCCAGCACCAGCAGCACGCGCTCGGCGCCGCGAGAGCTCGGTGGCTTCGTCGATCAGGAATTCATGCAACTCTGCGGCGCTGCGCAGCTCGTTCAGGCGCAGCCCGGTGTCCACCAGCCGCTCGAACGGCTCGCGCAGATTCGCTTCGCCCGCCAGATGGGCAGTGCGGCGCTCCGGCGACAGGCGGCGCTTGCGAGCGTCCTTGATCCACGCGCGGACGATCTCGCGGTGCGCCTCGATCTTGTTCAGATAATTGCGGCGCAGGCCCTCGTCGCTCAGGCTGGCGATGCCCTTGAGCATGAACTGATACGCCATCTCCAGCGCCTCGCGCGCTGCCTGCGGTTGCTTGTTGGCCTGCAGGGCCTGGCTGTGCCGCCACCACAGTAACGGCGGCGACATCCCATCGAGTGCCGCCAGATCGTGCGCGCGATGCAATTCGGTCGCTCGCCGCGTGGCAGCGAGCGCGACGCGGGGCTTTCCCAGCGCCAGGCGGGCCTGCCCGATTGCCGTCACGGCGTCGATTTCCAAGGCAACGAGATCACACTCGCGCGCGAGCTGCGCCGTGCGCTCGAAATGACGCAGCGCCAGTCGCTGGCTCACCTTGGAGCAAGGCAAGCCGACCCTGGTTCATGATCAGGTTTGCGGCGACCAGAGGGGCACCAAGCGCTTCCGCCATCCGGGCCATTTCGGCGATGTACTCGCGCGCACTGTCCACGTGTCCCATCGCGAGCTCGATTTCGGCCAGAGCGGCGAAAATATTGCCCCGACCTGCGCGCGAGCCAGTGCGATCAGAGATTTCATTCGCCTTCAGAAACAGGCGGCGGGCGCGCCGATACAGTCCGAGACGGCTGTAAGCGACGCCCATGTTGCCGGTGATCACTCCCTGGCGCTCGACGTAGCCCGCTGCCTCGAAATCTGCGAGCGCCTGATGCAAAAGCTTCAACTGGACGGCGACATCGGCCTCATTGAACATGAGCATGTTGAGCGCGTTGCCGGCGCCGTATAGGTCGCCTGCCTGCCGGCATTGCGCCAACGCGGCGTTGGCCGCGCTTGACCCCTTCGACGGCGTGACCTTGGCTGCTGCGGATCATGGCGAACACCCACCGCGCACGCCCCTCATCGGCGAGGCGTCCCAGCGTGCGGAACAGTTCCGCGGCCTGCACGGCGTTGCGCGCTGCCTGTTCAAGATCTGCCCGGATCCGAAATTGAGCTTCGGCGAGACGAAACAGGCTCATGGCTTCCAGGGGGCCCTGCCTGCTTTGGCGCGCCGCCTTTCGCGCGGCGGTGGCCGAGGCGACTGCCGCCTTGAATTCGCCCGTTGCGCATCTGCACCAGCGCGAGCCGGTTTCGCGCCTGCGCCTTGAAGGCCGCTCGATTTCGCGCGGTCGGCAAGCTCGAGCATCGCGGCGGCGTCGCTGCCGGCGCGATCGAGATCGCCTTGGGCGATGAAGCTCTCGGCGCGCAGGTCGAGCAGGTCGAGCCGGCTTCCTGGCGCTCAAGCCGTTCGCAGCCAGCGCCTTCGTCGCCAGGTCGATCGCCTGCGCGTGCTGGCCGGCCCATGCCAGGTCGCGTACGCGATCACTGATCGGGGCGGCCTTTACGGCAGAGGACCGCGCCGTGGCCCGCCCCCGCGAATTGTTCTTACCCGAATCCGGCATCAGCTGCCCGAAGTCTCCGTGCCGCCGCGAGAATTCCCCGCCGCGACAAGCGCCGTGGGGGTCCGGTTGACCATGCGCATCCCTGCGGCCTGCAATGGGAAGCAGCGAAGCGGATATTAATCTACCGGCGGTCCGCGTCAATCGGAAACGAGGGCACGCGCGCTTGCCAAGCGTCGGGGGCGACGCTATTCGGGGCGGCACGGGAGCAGGGCTCCCTCCTCCTCAGGCCGTCTGCTTGGACTGGGCCGCCGGCTTCGCGGCCGGCATGATCGCCGCCTCGCGCCCTTTGCCGTATTTGCTCTCGAGCTGCTCCGGCGTCAGGAAACGCCGCTCGAGATCCTCGATCTCGTGCATGCCCATGATGTCATGGAGCTCCTCGAAGGAAACCAACGCATCCGGGCGGTCGACCACCTTGCCGCCGTCGAGCGACTGCCGCATCAGCTCCAGCCCCCGCTTCATTCCCATCAGCGCGCAGGCGGTCAGCATTCGCGGATAGATGACGACCGCGACGCCGAGATCCTGCAGCTGCGCGGCTGACAGGAGCGGCGTCGTCGACCGCTGCCGGATACCGAATCCCATGTTGACCGACAGCGGCTTGCTTACGTTTTTGGCGATGGTGCGAATATCGTCGACCGACATCGCCGCGTCGGCGAAGAGGAGGTCCGCGCCGGCTTCGGCGTAGAGATTCAAGCGCCGGATCGCTTCCGCGACGCCGTGCGTCGCCAGCACGTCGGTGCGCGACTTGATGACGAAATCGGGATCGACGCGGGCTTCTGCGGCGGCGCGGATTTTCTGCACCATCTCCTCCGCGGCGATCACTTCCTTGCCCTTCAAGTGGCCGCAGCGCTTGGGCCACACCTGGTCCTCGAGCATCAAGCCGGCGACGCCTGCGCGCTCGAACGCACGCACGGTGTGGTACGCATTTAGCGCGTTGCCGTAACCGGTGTCTCCGTCGGCGAGCAGGGCCAGGTCCGAGCATGCCGCCATCGCACGCGCGGCGGCGACGTTCTCCTCGAGGCCCATGAGCCCGACGTCGGGTTGACCGAGGCGCGACTCGCTCACTCCGCTGCCTGTGACGAATGCGGCCGTGTATCCGAGCTTGCCGACCAGGCGCGTGCTGAAGCCGTCGAACACGCCGGGGAGAACGAGGATGTCGGGCGCGTCGATGAGCGCGCGCAGGCGCTTGGCGGGAGATGACATGGGGAGTTCCTTAATCAGTGGCCGATGCGCGGGCAGCACGAACTGCTTCGCTTGGGTTGACGATACTACCAGCAAGCGGATCCGGCCGACTTGAGCCGCATTTCTTCCGCGCAGTTCGAGTAGGAGCGAATTTGGAACCCAGTCGCGGAGGCCGCATCGCTTTGAGATGCCGAGAGAATCTTGTCGCTGCGTTGGTGCATTCGCGCGGCGCCATCCACACCGACCGGCCGCACGGCTCCGGAAGATCACGCGTGATTGCCGGAGCGCGTGATTTCGCCACCGAATTCTTCTTCTGCGGTGCACCCGCGCAAACTTTCTCGACGCAAAACATGACTTGCGATGTCAGCCGGCAGCAAGATTCGCGTCAGCGTTTCGTAAGCGTGAGGTGAATTTCGCGCGATTCGCGATGCCCGTTACAAAATTTTTTCAATCTCGCGACAAAAAGCACGGATAAGCAATTGCAAACTCAATTTCAAAAGTGCAGATTGTCACGCGTCGCGGCGCAGCCCCCGATCAGGGTCATCGCCGCCGAGATGTATTTGCGTAATCTGTGGAACAAGAAAGGAGAGAGGAGATGAGAACCCGACAGACAGTGTTTGCCGTCGCCGCAATGCTTGCCTTCAGCTTCGCAAATGCGAGCCCGCCGGTCCAGGCAACGTTGACACTGGGCAACAACACGCAAGGCATCGCCAGCGATCCGTCGCTGGATAAGGTGTTCATCACCAACTTCGACAGCGGCACGGTGTCGGTCGTCGACATGAACGCGCTGACTTTGCTGGCAACCATTCCTGTCGGTGCCAACCCGAGGCGGATCGCTGTCGACGCTGCGACGCACCGCGTCTATGTCACCAATTCGATTGCCGCCGGCACGGTCACGGTAATCAATGCCCAGACCAACGCGGTCGTCGCAACCATTCCTGTCGGCAACGACCCGCGCGGCGTCGGCAGCAATTTTTTCATCAACGAGGTTTACGTCAGCAACAATGCAGGCAGCAGCGTCTCGGTGATCAGCGCAGCGACCAACGCGGTCGTGGCGACCATACCGGTGGGCGTCAATCCGTTAGCCCCCGCCTCCAACGACATCCTCGACAAGCTCTACGTCGTGAATTCAGGCAGCAACACCGTCAGCGTGATCGATGAGCATACTCTTGCGGTGATCAAGACGATCGCCGTCGGCAACGGTCCGGGAACCGCGGCCGTCGATGCGCAGCACGGCAAGGTCTACGTCAACAACGTGACCGACAAGACGATTTCGGTCATCAACTCCGCGACCGATACGGTCACCGCGACGATCCCGGGCGGTGCGACCAGCTCGTCGAATTTCGGCGTGGTGAGCGCGGTGTATCACCGCTATTACCTTCCGAACGCGGTCGACAACACAGTGACGATCGTCAATACCGACACGGACACGGTCACGAACACCGTGACTGTCGGCGCAACGCCGTTCGATCTCATTGTCGACTCGAACGGCGGCAACATCTATGTCGTGAACCAGGGCAGCAATTCGCTGACCATCCTAAATGCAGGTACAGAAACGGTCATCGACAACCTCGCCGTGGGAGGGGCCCCATGGCGCATGATCGATGGGCTCGACCACATATTCGTGCTGAACACCAACGGCGCCAACCCCGACTCGGTCACGATCGCGGCGGAAGAAAATACGCTGGCCAACACCGCGATCGCGACCGAGTTCTACGAGGCGGCGTTCGACCATTACTTTCACACCGCGGACGAAGTCGAGACGCGTCTGCTGGTCGACGGCGTCTTCGGCGACGCATGGCACCGCACGTTCGTCTTCTGGCGCGTGTGGACCTCGCCCGGGCCCGGACGCGTCCCGGTCTGCCGGTTTTTCAGCGCGTCGTTTGCGCCCAAGAGCTCGCACTTTTACACGCCGATCGCGAGCGAATGCCAGACGCTGCAGACCGATCCGACACTATCCGCAGTCTGGCAGCTGGAGGACACGGCGGTGTTCTACATGGAGTTGACCGATGCAGGCGGCAACTGTGCTGCCAACACGTCACCGCTGTATCGCGTCTATAACAACGGGATGGGAGGCGCGCCGAACCACCGCTATACGCCGGACCGTTCGATTCGCGACCATATGATCACCCTCGGCTGGAGCGCTGAAGGGCAGGGGCCCGACACCATCTTCGCGTGCATCCCGACGCTGCTGTCGGGCTAAGGATCGAAGCCGCGACAAGCTCGCGCACCAGCGCTACGGCTGCCGATACTCGACGCCGTAGCGCGAATAGATCCGCGCCAGCGTGCCGTCGCGGATCAGCCCGTCGAGCGCGGAGTTGACCGCGTCGAGCATCGCGTCGTCGCTGCGGCGCAAGCCCACGGCGAGATTCCAGCGCAATTCGGGCTCGGTGTCGTAGGCGTGGACGTAGCGCAGGCCCGACCCCGCGTGGCTGCGAATGTACCAGGCGATGCTCGCGGGGGACACCGCGCACGCGTCGATCTCGCCCTTGCCGAGGTCTGCGACCATGTCGCTTTCGAAGGCGTAGGGAACGGTACGCACGCCGCGTTGATCGAGGAGCTTGCTCGCAAGCGAATTCACCATCACGCCTACCCGCTGGCCGCGCGCCATGTCCTGAAAGCCTTGGGCGTCGCTTTCCGCCCGCAGCGCCAGCGCCACTCCACTCTTCTGATAGGCATGTGAAAGCTTCAATGGAGCGCGCTGCGCCTCGGAATCGATGATGGTGTCGAGCAGCATGTCGCAATCGACCAGGCCGGCGCGCAACCGCGGGACGATCCAATCGACTTCCAGCGGAAAGCCCAGCGCGCCGGCGATCGCGCGCCCGATCTCGATCTGAAAGCCCGGCATATCGGGATTCCTGCTCGAATGCGGCAGCGCGTCCGGATTCGCGCACATCGAGACTGCGCCGCGCGCCTTGACTTCCGCCAGAGTGCGCGCCATCGCCGGCGCTGTCGTGAGCAGCGCGGCGATCGCGATGCATGCGCAGAGACCGCCGAGCAGCGCGCGTTTGCGCGATTTCACTTGGGCGCGTCCTCGTCCCGCAGTCCGCGGATGTATTTCACGATCGCCTGGATCTGATTGTCGGTGAACGCGGACCCGAACGCCGGCATGGCGCCGGGCTTGCCGACCTTGATGCGATGGATGATCTCCGCGTCGGTGAGCGCCGTGCCCATGAGCTGCGGTCCTTTGCCCGCGGTGCGCCCGGCGTTGCTGTGACACCAGCCACAGGTGCTCGCGAACAACTTTTCGACGTCGAGCGCCGCCGCCGTGTCCGCCGGAGCTCCTTCGGGCGAAGGCGCCACCGCCGCGGCATCCTTCTTGGTCGACGACATCGGGCTGTTCAGCTCAGCGCCGCTCACCGTGCCGACGGCCGCAGCGGCGATAAGCATGGCGACCAGCGCGGCAAAGCGCTTGCACATCGGGGACCTCACCAAAAGAAAAGGCGGGGGAAGTCCCCGCCCGGAACTTGTTCAACCCAACCCTGCGAATCGTGCGGACGCCCTGGATGCTGCGCCTCGAAAAGCGAAACCGCTCTACAAGCCAAAGACCACCAACGCGCCCTGATCGGTCGGCATGCTTACCCACGGCTCGCCGTAGAGAGTCTTGTAGTCGTCGCCGGCGAGACCGCCCCAGCCCGTCGCCACTGCGACGTATTGCTTGCCTTTGGCCATGTAGCTGATGATGCCGCCGTTGTGGCCCTGACCGTCGTTGTGCGACCACAACTCCTGCCCCGTTCGGGCATCGAGCGCATGGATCCACCCGCGCGCGTCGGGCACGAAGACGATGTTGCCTTTGGTCGACAGCAGGCTTGCCAGCGGCGGCTCGCTGTATTGAACCTCCCATTTCACCACCCCGGTGATCGGATCGCGCGCGCTGACATGACCGCGTGCCTTTCCGCCGTCGGGTGTCGTCTTGTTGACCGTGAAATTCGAACCGATGTTGAGCTGCGCCATCGGCTCGAGAATAGGCGTGGTCTTGACGACCTCGAGGTCCATGCACCACTCGTTGCCTACCTTGTAGTACATGCCCGTGTCGGGATTGTATGAGCCCGCGTTCCAGCTATAGCCTCCCGCGATGTACGGACAGAGCGCCTGATGCTTGCCTTCGGCCAGATCGCGCCTTCCGATCAGCTCGCCCGTTTTCGGGTCGATGCTTTTGACGAAGTTGACGTTCTTCACGCCCTGCCAGACGTTCTGCACATTCAGATTGCGGTCGTAGACGAACACGAAGCCGCCCTTGTTCGGATGCACGATGTAGTCCTTGCCGCCGCGCTCGAGCATGACGAACTCGCCAACCGCGCTGTCGAAGTCCCACGCGTCGTGCGGCAATTCCTGGTGAAACGACTTGAGCTTGCCGGTGTCGGGGTCGAGCGCCAGGACCGACGTCGTGTAGAGGTTGTCACCCGGACGCGCGCCCTTGGTCTTCCATTCGGCGCCGCCCCAATCGTAGAGGGGCGCGGGATTCGCGGTGCCCCAGTACACGGTGTTGCTCTTGGGATCGTAGCCGCCCGGCATCCAGCCTCCGCCGCCGCCCGTCTTCCAGGAGTCGCCGCCCCACGTCTTGCGCGCCTGATCGTTTTCGTCGTTGCCGCCGACGGTAAAGAACGTCCAGGCGAGCTGGCCGGTTTTCGCATCGACGCCGAAGATGGGTCCGCGGTAGGGCCATTCGCCGCCCTGCGAGCCGATGATGACTTTGCCGTTGGCGAGGAGCGGCGCGCCGGTGAAGCCGACGGTCAGCTTCTCGGAATCGACGAGCTTGGTTTCCCATTTGAGCTTGCCGGTGGCCATGTCGACGGCGACCAGCTTGCCGTCGAGCGTGCCCATGTAGATGTTGCCGAATCCGAGCGCGATGCCGCGGTTGTACGGCGAGTGGGTCTGCTTCGCGACGAGATCCTCGTTGAGCTTCTGCTTGTACGCCCAAATCAGCTGTCCGGTCGCGCCGTCGAGTGCGAACAACTGGTTGAATGAGCCGGAGTAGTACAGCACGCCGTCGGCGACCAGGGGAAAGGACTGCAGGCCGCGCGTCGACCGGGGTGTGGCGTGGCTCCAGGCCACTTTGAGATTCTTGACGTTGCTCGTGTTGATTTGATCGAGTCCGCTGTAATGCCAGGACTTGTAACTGCCGTGGTAGGTCAGCCAATCGGCCGGAGTCTTGTCGGCGTCGGCCAGGCGCTGTGAGTCGATGTCCGCCGCGGCCGCCGTGTTCATACCGATGATTGTTGCGATGCAAAGGACGTGCGATAGATGCGATCGTTTCATGAGCTTTCTCCTCGTGGGCTCGTTGTCGCAAATCTTTGAACGAATCGCCCGCTTATTTTTGCACGCGCGCGGGACTTAGAAACGCAGAATGGACCGATGGGAAAAGTCGGGCGATGAAAGCGATGCCCTGTTAAAAGTCTAGTCCGCCGGGAATTGAATGACAAGACGGCGTGCGCCGGGACGCTATTGTCGCCGTGGGCGCCGCGCCGAAGCCGAACGCCGCTGACGGAAATCGTTTGCCGGAACAAATGCGCTCGTTCGTCGCGAACCCTATGCGCCAGGTGCGCCCGCAAATGAAGCGACCCGGTTCGACCGGGCCGCACGATACGAACCGAACCAGCGACGCGTTGCGTCGATGCTCCGCTTGCCGGATTCGGTCTAGTGCTTCTCCTCTCCCTTACCTCCGCCTTCCTTGGATCGCTCGACGCGTTGTCCGCCGCCTCGCGACTGCGGGGGAGCGGCGTGCTGCTCGACGCCACGCGACCGCTCCACTGATTGCATGGGCGTGCTGGGACGCGCCGCGGCGGGTCTTGCCTCACCGCCTCGAATGCTCGGCCCGCCTTGCGCACCAGGCGGACGCGGGCTGTCGGCCCTCGAAGCGGGCAGACGGTTGCCGTCCCGGTTGCGATTGGCGTCGTTGCCGCGATAGTCGCCGGAACGATTGTAGTCACGGTAGCTGCGATTGTCGCGGTTCTCAGGGAAACGGCCCTCGTGAAATTGCGACGGCAGCGAGGCCCGCGGCGGCGGTCCCGAGGGTCTCTCATGATGAAATTCGCGATGCGCCCAGTAGTCGCGGCGTCCGTACCATGGCCTTCCGCGATAGTACCGATCCCAGTACGAGCCCAGAGAGAAAGAGATGATCGGGATGCCGAAAGCCGGCGCATACGAATAGAAAGGCACCCGATAGCCCTGGTATACGTAGGAAAGATACGGCGAGTACACCCAGCCGCGGTTATCGCCAAAGGCTACGTCGCACCAGCTCCAGTCGTCGAGACAGCCCATCACGTGCACCGGCGCGCCCGTCCCAAGCACGTCCACTGCGGGGTAGGAAGTGTCGGGACCCGCCCGGACATTGACCGATCGGGTGGTGAAGGCATCCTGTGCACTTGCAGCAAACGAAACCGCAAGAAGCAGTGCTCCCAGCCAGGGAGCGAGGCGAGCGCGGCGTGTCATCATTTTCCTCCGGTAACAAGGTAACAAGGTTTGCATTTGTAAGATATTCAACGTTCGAACGGCCCATCCGCTGACATGTGGAAGGGAGCAATCGGCGTGCCCGCGACGGCGCGATCCTCAGGCGGGCGGGGCGCGCCCCTTCAGCTGCCACGCCTCGACATAGCCTTGCAGCTTTTCGGCGCCTGCGGCGACATCGGCAAATCCGACATAACCGTCCGGTCTGACCAGATACGCCGCGTTGGGGACGAACCCCGCAGCCTGCATCGCATCGCGCCATGCAAAGCTGTGGAGCGCCAATCCGCGGGCTCGGCAGGCTTCCGCGATCGCCGGCGAAGGCGCCCCGTAGACGTGCACCTGCCAGTCCATCGAAGCGAGCGGTGCGAAGTTGTCGGCCGCGGCGGAGCCGTCGCCGGCACCATCGAGCTTGACCCAGGGAAGGCGATCGCCGGCTCTCACGTCGCCGGCCACGCCCGAGCTCAATGTGCTGTCGCGGTAGTTGATCCCGGTCTGCGAGATGGTGCGAAACATGAAGCGTCGCATGATGCTCGTTGCAAATAGTGGCGGCAGGACGAGAGGCACCACGTGCAGGCGCACAAACGCGGCGAGCCTGCCCGTGCTCGTGACGACCTGGAAGGCGCGATCGGTCGTCGCGACAAGACGCTTCGCGAATGCCACGCGCTCGGGTTCGTAGGTATCGAGGATCCGCGCGTTCGCGCGCTGCCGTAACACCGCCGCCAGCTTCCACGCGAGGTTGACGCCGTCGCCGAGACCGGTGTTCATCCCCTGGCCGCCGACAGGACTGTGGATATGGGCCGCGTCGCCCAGAAGAAACGCTCGACCCACGCGAAAATGCGATGCGACGCGATGATGCACGTGATAGGTCGAGAACCAGTTCAGTTTTTTGATATCGATGCCTAGGTGCTCGATGACCGTGCGGCTGACATCGTTCCACTCGAGCGTCGAGTGGTCCGCGTCCTGCCGCACCGTGCCGACGAGCCTTACGCGGTCCTCGCCTTTCATCGGAAAGGCAGCGAGGATGTCGGCTTCGTCCAGGGCGACGTGCAGCTCCTGATTCACGAGCGGACCGGTCGCCTGCGCGTCGGCGACGTAGAAGACATGCTCATACGTTCCGCCAGGAAAGCCGGTACCGAGTGCCGCGCGCACGACGGAATGCGCACCGTCACAGCCGGCCAGATAAGCCGCTTCACAGCTTTCCTCGCTTCCGTCCGGACGCCTCATGCGCGCGATCACGCGATCGCCCCGGTCGTCGAACGAGTGGAGCTGCAGTGGGCGCTCGACCTCGACGCCCAGATCGCGCAGCCGCTCGATCAGGAAGCGCTCATGCTGGTCCTGCGGAAAGATCAGCGCATATGGGTAGGGACTGAGTCCGATGCCCATCTCGCCGAACACCACGCGGGCAACCTGTTTGGCGCGCACCCACATGTTGACCGCGTCGAATCGCACTCCATTCTCGACCACCGCCTCGGCAAGTCCGGCCTGACGGTAGAGCTCGAGCGTGCGGGCGTGCACGACCAACGCGCGCGAGGTCGTGCCGGGCAGGGCCTCCTTGTCGATAATTCGCACCTGGGCCCCAAGCCGTTTGAGCCACAGCGCCAGGATGAGGCCGGTCGGGCCGGCGCCCGCAATCAGCACTTCGGTATCGGGCATACGATCGCGACGAAATTGGAAGGCGGCCTATTATGTTCTTCGGAAAGCGAGCCGCGCCATCCGATAGCATCCGTTGCCGGGCGATGAGCCGTGCAAAACCGCTCGGGCGAATCGCCGCGAGGTCTTGCACTAAGCTTCGGGGACCACCTGGAGCGCCACCAGAAATCGCGCCACCATGTTGTAGCCCGCGACGACCGCGGCAAGCTCGACCATTTCGGTCGGGGACAGGCGCCGGGCCAGCGCGGCAAACAGCGCGTCCGGGATTTTCACTTCACGAGTGCTGGCAAGCGCGTAGCGGATGACGTCGCGCTCCAGCTCGTCGAACAGCGGACTGGCCGCTGCGGCGTCGGGATCGCCGAGCACCGCAACCTGCGCGGCGCTTCCGCCGGATTTTTCGAATTCGGGCGCGTGGTGATGGAACTCGTAGTCGGCGCCGGTGGTTTTGGCGACGACGCAGATGGCGAGCTCGCGCAGCTTCGGCGACAACGAGAGCTCCTGCCTCAAGGTGCGCAGGAAAACGTTCCAGCTTCGCGCCAGCGGCTCCGACCACAACAGCATCCGGTCGAGATTGAGCAAGCTGCCGCCGCGCCTCTGCTCGATGGCGGCAACCAAAGCGGGATCGCGCGCAGCCAGCGCCGGCGTCCAGAGGGGAATTCGCATTGGTTTCTCCAGTCGGTCGCCGCTTGCGGCGCGTGATCTGCTATTTGTAATCCTGCGGATCGCCGGAATCGGTGGGCTTGGCGAGCACGCGCTTGAGCTGATCGCCCATGGGAAAGCTGAGCACGACGTTCCGAGGCGGGATGGCGCGCACGAACCACTTGTCGTAAATGCGCTGGATTTCACCGGATGAGAAGACGTCTCGCAGCGCCGCGTCCACCGCCGCTTTGAATTGGGGATCGTCGCGCCGCATCATCAGAGCGTAGGGATCGGCGAGCATGCCGTCGATCGGGATGAGGCGAAACGCCGTCGGTGTCGGCGATGTTGCCGCCAGCCCCGCGAGCAGGATGTCATCCTCGGAGAATGCGGCGACGCGATCGCTGGTCAGGAGAAGGAACGACTCGGCGTGGTCCTTCCCGTTGATGATAGACAGATCGAGGTTCTGCTGCTTGTTGATCGCGGTTATCTTCTGCATCGTGTTCGTGCCGCCGGTCACCGCTACCGTCTTGCCCTTGAGATCGGCCAATTTCTGGATGTTGCTCGAGGACTTGGCGATGAACTTGGTGTTGACGATGAACGTCGTCAGGCTGAAGGCAACGGTTTTCTGGCGCTCGATATTATTCACCGTCGACCCGCACTCGAGATCGACGGTCCCGTTGAGGACCAGAGGAACGCGGTTGGCCGAGGTCACTAATTGCTGACGAGCCTTGAGACCCGGCATTTTCATCGTTTGGCGCAGGTGATCGACCACGCGCATGCACAAGTCGACGGAATAGCCGATCGACTGTCCGCTGTCGTCGGCGTAGGAGAACGGGATCGATGCATCACGCACCCCGAGCACGATCTCCCCGGTTTCGCGAATCTTTTTCAAGGTGCCCGCTTCCTGCGCGGCAGACGGCATTGCGACGGCCAGAAGCGCCATCAAAAGCAAGAATCGAAAACTCATGTACGGTCTCCTCGTTAAAAGTGGCGCGACTTGGCACGCCGCTGGAAATCGGCGCAAGTGCCTTATCCGGCGTTCGGCATCCGCGTCGGCAACGCGGCGTCGAGCGCCATCGCGAGTTTGTCGACCAGCTCGCCGATGTGCTTCTCGTCGACGATGAATGGCGGCGCAAGGAGGACGTGGTCGCCGCTGCGACCGTCGATGGTGCCTCCCATCGGATAGACGATCAGCCCGCGCCGCATCGCCTCTGCCTTGATACGCGAGTGCAGTTGCAAGGACGGATCGAAGGGCGCCTTGCTGGCGCGGTCGGCGACCAGCTCGATCCCGTAGAACAAGCCGCGGCCACGGATGTCGCCGACGTTGGGATGGTCTCCAAACTTCTCCTGCAGCATATTTGCAAGCAAGACGCCTTGCCTGCGCACGTTCTCGAGAAGGTTCTGCTCGCGGATGGTCCGCTGCACTGCCAGGGCCGCGGCACACGCCAGCGGATGTCCCATGTACGTGTGCCCGTGCATGAACGCGCCGCTGCCTTGTGCGAACGCCTCCATGACGTGTGCCGAAGTAAGCACCGCGCCGATGGGCGCGTAACCGCCGCCCAATCCTTTCGCCAGGACCATGAGGTCGGGGACGATGCCCTCGGCCTCGACGGCGTGCAGCGTCCCGCATCGGCCCATGCCGCACATGACTTCGTCGAGAATGAGCAGAATCCCGTGACGGTCGCAGATGTCGCGGACGCGCTTGAAATATCCCGGCGGAGGCGGAACGGCGCCCATCGTTGCGCCTACGACCGTCTCCGCCACGAAGGCGATGACGTTTTTCGCGCCGAGCTGGGCGATCTTGGCGTCGAGCTCATCGGCGACGCGCCGGCCGTAGGCCTCCGGTGTCTCGTCCGCAGCCTGGCCGCGGTAGGCGTAGGCCGGGGAGATGTGGTTGCTGGGCGCGAGAATCGGCGCGAACATCTCGCGCCGCCACGCGTTGCCCCCAACCGAGAGCGCGCCCAGCGTGTTGCCGTGATAGCTCTGCCATCGGGCGATGAAATGCCGCCTCTCCGACTCGCCGCGTTCGACGAAATACTGTCGTGCCATTTTCAGCGCAGCCTCTACGCCCTCGGATCCGCCGGACACGAAATAAACATGCGACATGATTCCCGGAGCATGCGCGATGAGCTCGTCGGCGAGCGCCTCCGCGGCGTCGGTCGTGAAGAAGCTCGTGTGCGCGTAGGCGAGCGTATCGAGCTGCTCGCGCATCGATGTCAGCACTTCCGGATGACCGTGGCCCAGACATGAAACGGCTGCGCCGCCGCTGGCGTCGAGGTAGCGCTTGCCGGTGCTGTCGACGATGTACGCGCCCTCGCCGCGAACCGCGGTCGGGTAGCGCTGCCGCAGCGACCGATGCAGAACGTGGCTCGCTGCGCCGTTCCGGGGAGCATCGTTCAAGGCTTGCCTTTGGCGGCCCGAGGCCGGCGCCCGCCGCGATCGGCATCGAGATAGGCATACAAGGATCGCAGCTCACGGTCGGCGCGGCGGATCGCTTCCAGCGCCTGCGGGCCGCGTTCGGCAACGACCAGCGCCGCGAGCGTCTCGGCCACCGCGAAGGCCGCGCTCATGGAATGAAAGAAGGACGGTGTCGCGGTAGGTACCGTGAGCACGGCGCGTGCTCCGACTGCCAGAGGAGACAGCGGACTGTCCGTGAGCGCGATGACGCCGACCCCGCGAGCCGCCGCGTGCGCCGCGGCGTCCAGGGTGGCGCGCGTGTAGGGCACGACGCTGACGGCGAACATGACGTCGCCTGCGCCCGCGCCGCGCAGCGCATCGACGCCGATGCCTCCGGGTCCATCCACGAGGATGACGGGTGCGCCGCCGAACGACGCTATATAGAAAAAATGATACGCGACCGGGTAGCTCGAGCGGCTGCCGAGCACGTAGATCCGTCGCCCGCGCGACAGAAGCTGCGCCGCCTTCTGGAGTTTGGCCGGCGTCGCATTGCCGCGCAGCGAGTCGATATTGGCGGCAATCGCGTCGACAACGCCCTCGGCCAGCGCTGCGGCGCCGGAAGCCTTGCGCCGCGCCACCATGCGGCGCGCCTCGGGCATGAATGCGCCCGCGCGGGCGCGCAGCCGACGCTGCGACACCCGCCGCAAATCGTCGTAACCCGCGAAACCGAAGTGCTGGGCGAAGCGTGTGAGGGTCGCGGGCGCCACACCCAGCGACTTCGCCTGTTCCCTCGCCGACAGCAGCGCGACGTCGTCGGGGTGCTCGACCAGCCAGCGGGCGACGTGCTGCGCCTGGGCCGGCAGCCGCGCGTAGTTCTCCTCGACGCGTTGAAGCAGATTGGGAAAGTCGGGAGACGAATCGAGCATCGCGGGTGCGCCGCCAAGAAACGAACGTTTCACACCAGTTAATCACGAAACAAGCGTTTTGTCTAGGCTCATGCCGTGTTCTTGCATGGCGTCGAAACGGGCGCCGTGCCGTGGACGGGCGTTGGAAGCTGGGTAAGATGCACGCAGTCAAACCATTGCGTGTCGTCCGGAGGAGCCGGACGCCACAGGGACGACGTCGACCACGCGCTCGCGGCGCCGCAACCATTGAAAAATTACCAATGCATCGTACTCGGCCTCGGAGCCATGGGCAGCGCGGCCGTGTATCACCTTGCGCGCCGCGGCGCCCGTGTTCTCGGCGTCGACCGCTATTCGCCGCCGCACACGCGCGGGTCGTCGCACGGTGAAACCAGGATCACGCGTCTGGCGATCGGCGAAGGCGTGCAGTACACGCCGCTTGCCATGCGATCACACGAGCTCTGGCGCGAGCTCGAGGACGAATGCGGCAAGCCGCTGCTCACCTCCTGCGGCGGGCTCATCATTTCGAGCTCCGCGAGGTCTTCGATCACACATGTGGAGGGGTTCTTCGCGAACACGGTGGCGGCGGCACGGCGATACGGCATCGCCCACGAGATCCTCGACGCCGCGCAGATCAGAAACCGTTATCCGCGATTCCGGATCGCGGACGACGAGTCCGCCTATTTCGAGCCGCAAGCCGGCTTCCTGCGCCCGGAGGAATGCGTCGGTGCGCACCTCGCGATGGCGAAGGCGCACGGCGCGGAAATCCACTTCGGCGAAAGGATCTCGGGCTTTGAAGTCGCAGGAGGATCGGTCGTCGTTGCGTCCGACAGCGGAGCGTATTCGGCAGATCGCCTGATCGTCGCCGCTGGCCCGTGGCTCCCCGAGCTCGTCGACCGGAAGTTCGCGCGCTTGCTCACGATTTATCGGCAGGCGATGTTCTGGCTCGACGTGTCCGGCGACGTGACGCCCTTTCTTCCCGAGAACTTTCCGGTGTTCATCTGGGAGCTGCAGGGCCGCACGCAGGGCATCTACGGGTTTCCCGCGATCGGCGGCCCGCGCGGCGCAGTGAAGGTCGCCAGCGAGCAATACGCGGCGAGCACGACCGCGCAAGATGCCGATCTCACGGTCAGCGACGATGAGGTCGCGGAGATGCGCAAGCACTACATTGCGCGATTCCTGCCGGCGTTGAACGGAAAGTGCGTAAAGGCCAGTGCTTGCCTCTACACCGTGACTCCGGACTTCGGATTTGTCATCGACACGCATCCGGATTCCGATCGCGTACTCATCGCGTCGCCGTGCTCCGGACACGGATTCAAGCACTCGCCGGCGATCGGCGAGGCGCTCGCCGAGCTCGTCATCGACGGAACGGCGCGTCTCGATCTCGACGCGTTCAAGCTCGATCGCTTCCAGCGCGACTCGGAATCGGGATAGATCAGCGACGCCCGCGGGCGCACTCGAAGCCGCTGCATCGTGTGTCGATGGGGCGGATGAGTCACTCACCATTTGCATCCGCCGTCGGCGATCGCACTTGCGAGCAGCGCCGGAATCGCCAGCAATCCCAGCCCGGCATAGGCGGTGCGGCAATCCGGTTTGGCGGCCTTGTCGAACGAGTTCGCAATCTTGCGCTCGAGCTGCGGCAGCTCCACTTCCACCAGCGCGCGAGAAGGCGTCGTCTCGCGCTCGATCTCTCGCACCCGCGCGTGAAGCGCTTCGCGATCGATGCGCGGTGCGCCGCCCGGCTCGGTGGAGGGAACGACGACATCTCTGCGCGGCTTGAATATGTCCTCGTCGGGTTGCGGCGCGCCGAATCTCAATCGGGGCGGCGATGCTCCAGGCGGCGAGGCGACAGCGGCGGGGGCTTCCTTGGGAGCGTCGCGCGACGAAGCGGGCGCTCGCGGCGCGGCTTCGCGTTCGACGCCCGGAAGAATGGTGGCCGGCTCCACGCTGCGCGGCACGGCGACGGGCGCGGCCAGCTCGGGGGAGCGTTGCGTCGGCGCGATGCGTTCGATCGGCGCGGGCATCGCCGGAGCGACAGGAGGCGCAACCGCCGGGGGTGTCGTCAGCTCTCGCTCAATTCGCGCAGGAGCGATACGCTCCAGCGCCTCCGGCGCGATCGGCTGCTCACGCGGCGCGACCTCGATGGGCGGTGCGAGCTCCCGCTCGATGCGCTGAGGCGCGACGCTTTCGATGTTGGCCGGCGTCATTGGCCGCTCGCGAGGCGTGACGACGACCGGAGGTGCCAAGTCCCGCTCCGCCTGCCGCGGGGCGATTCGGTCGAGCGGCGCCGGCGCGATGGGCACTTCGCGTGGGAAAGTCTCGACCCTGGGTGCGAGCTCGCGTTCGATTTTCGGCGGCGCCATGCGTTCGAGCGGCGGCGGCGTGAAAGGCTTGACCGGGGAAGCGCGCTCCGCGGCCGGCCGCGGCTGTGGCTCGACCTTGAGCAGAGGCATCGGCGACGGCGAAAGCGGCTTGTCGATCTCCTGAGGAGCGGTGAGATTCATCGGTGGTACGACTTCAAAGGATGGCGCGGCCGGGATCGATTCGGCTTCCTGCGCAGGCGGCAGTGGTTCCGCGGGCACACGGTGGATGTCGTTGCTCTGCTCCGGCGTGGGATGCTCGAGCACTCGAGGCTCGCTCCGCCCCGCCGTGGGCGCATCGCTCGCGCCTTGGGGCGGCCGTGCCGTTACGGCGCCGCGGGGAGACGTGTCGACGCCCGGCGCGAGCCTCGATCCCATGCCCGGATCGGGCGCGAGCCCGCGAAGGCTGACATCGAGAGAACCCCAGAATCCGTCGCCCCGGCGCGCGGCGGACCGGTTCGCATCGCCGATGAGAACGATGAGCAGTAAATGCAGCAACATCGAGAGGATCACGAACTGAAAAAGCGGCGGGCGCTCCGCCACGAACGGCAGAAAGCCTGGACGAGCAGATCTGCGGCGGATGCGCACGAGCGGCGGGTGGCGAAACTTAAAAGACAGCGGAGCTCGATAGCATACCGCGTTGCGCGGAGGCCGCGTCGCTCGCGGCCCACGTCGTCGGCGTCCGCCGCAACTCTCAGCGGAGATTCATCGACTCCTCTCGTTGGGATTCTAGTGGACTGTAACAATCAAATAGCTAGCGTCTCGCTTGCCCTCGCCGGCCGCAGCGTCGTTGCTCGTCGTCACCATAGTATTGACTATGCTTCCTCCTCGCGCCTAGCTGCAACCGACGATCGCTGCGCGATACTGGCTGCTGATTCAACTGTTACAGCCCACTAGGCGGGCCGATCTCCGGTCGCAGTCGAAGCGTCGCCGATCTCGGCCAGGAGCGGCAGATGGTCCGACGCGGACCGCGCAAGGCGACTCGAATGCGCCCACAGCCGGCGCAGCAGCGAGCGAGGCTCGACCCAGATGCGGTCGAGCGCAAGAATGGGTGCGTGCGCGGGAAAGGTGGCCTTTGCGGGCGTTTTCTCGAAATGCGCGTGCAGCCAGCGCAACGGGCGGCCCCAGAGAAACCATTCGTTGAGATCGCCCAGGAGCACCGTGGGAAACGGCGTTTGCGTCTCCAGCACGCCGAGGAGCTGCTGGATCTGGGCGCGCCGCTCGGCCGGACGCAGGCCGAGATGCGTCGCGATCACGCGCAGCGACGCGCCCTCGCAGTCGAGCACGACATCGAGCGCACCGCGCGCCTCCCGGCTCTGAAACGTGAGGTCGATGAGCGTCATATCCTGCACCGCGAAACGCGTCAGCAGCGCATTGCCGTACTCGCCCTCGTGCCGCATCCGCGTGGGGCCCAGCACCGACGCATAACCCGTTGCGTCGCGGAGAAAGGCGACGACATCCGTGCCGGTCGAATGCAGGCCGATTTCCTGGATGGCGACGATGTCGGCCGAAAGCTCCGCCAGCACCGCGGCGATCCGCTCGGGCGAGAAGCGTCGATCGGAGCCGACGCCGTCATGAATGTTGTAGGTTGCGATCCTGAGCGGACGCAACCGCGCCGCTTCCATCAATCCGCCTTGCCCCGCGCCGGCGGCGGTGGCTGTGCCTCCGGCAAAGCAGAACCGAGCCGCGCGCGAAGCATCATCGCGCCGCCCAGCGCGATGCCGGCGATGAGCGCCAGAAGCGCGAAGCTCAACGGTCCCGGATCGCGTACCGCCGCGACGATGCGATCGACGAAAACGACCAGGACCAGCGTGCCGGGCGCCATGCCGATAATGGTGCCGAGCAGAAAATCGCGGAAGGAAATATGCGATGCGCCGGCGATGAGATTGATGATGGTAAAGGGCGCGACCGGAAGCGCGCGAACCAGCACGACCGCGATAAGACCGCGCTTGGCAATCCGGCGGCTGAGCTCGTTGATTCGCTTGCCCGCGACTCGCCGGACCGTTGCGCGCCCGAGCTTGCGTCCCAGGAAGTAGGTGGTCACGGCGGCGAGCGTCTCGCCGATGAGCGCATAGATGAAGCCCTGCAGCGGACCGAAGACGATGCCGGTTGCCGCGATCATCACCGTCACCGGCAGCATGATCAGCCCACCGACCACGTACGCGACGACCACGGCCAGCGGCGCGAGCGGGCTTTGCGTGAGACCTTCGCTCGCCTGCGCCAGCGAGTCGGCGTTGACCAAGTCGCGAAGCGGCGTGTAGCGCCACGCGAGCGCAAGCGCGCACAAGGCCACGATGACCATCCCGATGGCGAGGCTGCGAACCGCCATCGGTCGCTTCTCGCCGCGGGAGACAACTTCCTCCATCAACTGCTCGGCGTCGATCGGCTCCTCGGGATCGAGGACCGAATGATCGGGAATGAACGCGCTCCAATCTTCGGTCGTCTCTGCCGTGAGCGGTTTCATCGACCGCCCGCTGCCGCGCAGCGCTTCGATCCCCGCGATCAACCCTCCGCGGGCGCGCACCGTCTCTTCGACCTCCGCGGCATCGCGGTCGAGGTGCTCGCCGAGCAGCCGATTGCGCAGAGAAGCGATGGCGCGGCTGGTGCGCTCGTCGTTTTTCGCTTCGATCGCGAGATTGCACTCGGTATCGAGACCCATCGAGCGGCCGCTCAGGTTGGCCGAGCCGATGGTCAGGAGCTCGTCATCGGCGATGAGAACCTTGCTGTGAACGTTGAGGCAGGCGTGGCCTCCCGCGCCGTCCTCGAGCCACGGACAGTACACGCGGTAGCGTCCGTGCGAGTCGGCGCGCAAGAGATCGCCGTGGATGCGCGAGCGCAGCACGCCCATGGTCGAGGTTTCGAGCCAGCCGCTCTGGGTCGAAGGCGACACGACGGCGATGTCAGGGCCATCGGTTTCGCGCAAGCGAGCCTCCAGCGCCGTCGCGATCGTGCGCGACGTGAAATACTGGTTTTCCGCGAACAAGGAATACCTTGCCGCCGCGATCGCATCGAGATGAAGCTCGCGTACTTCGAAGACGCCCGGACGGCCTTCGAAGCGTGGCTCGGTGCGCGCGATGGCGACATCGACTTCGACGAGGTCGGGCTCGACTCGCACGGGCCAGCGCTGCTCGCCGGGTTTCGCCTCGCGATGACGCGCGTGCCGGCCGGTGGCGGTGTGCCAGCGATCGCGCGCAAGCTCGCCCAGCGCCGAGGCGACGTCTCCGTCGACCACGATGCCGATGTCGTGGAACGGCGAATAGAGGCTGCCGTCTCCGTTGCGCCGCCGCGGATCGTTCGGCCTGTGCTCCGGCGTATCCCAGCGGTTGCGCGTAAGGTCGAAGCCGCTGACGAAGGCGACCGCGTCGTCGACCACGATGAGCTTCTGGTGATGGGATGCGCCTGCGGGGTGCCGGTCGTCGAGCTGGAAGCTCAATCGCCGCTGGGTTCGTGACGCAAGCCGGAGCTCGGTCAGCCATTCGCGCTCGAGCGCGAAGAGGAGCGCGTAGTCCCAGCTCAGGATATAGGCGTTGAGCTGCGGCCGCGCTGCGAGCAGCGCGGCGAGAAAATCGCCCAGCGGCTCCGGAAATCCATCGTTCGCGCCGGTCGGGACCAGTCGCATGCGGCTGTCGATGTCCCAGCCGATGATGAAAATCGTGCTTTGCGCTTGCGTGAGCGCCGACCTCACGGCGCTGAAGTATTCGCCGCCGTCGACCAGCCAGCTTGCCCGGTGCGCACGATCGATGCGCCAGCAGTTGCGTCCCGGGACCAGCAGATTGGCGCTCCGCTCGAGGCGGCGCAGGCGCTGTTCGTTGATTCGCAAGGGTGCGTTCATCGGCATGGATGTTGAAGGCGGCCCGGTCGACCCGGCTCCGGCGCGAGGGACGGATCTTTCTTACTGTGCGTAGGATTGAGCAAGGACAGTGCCGAGCAGCCAAGTCATTGTTATCGTGACCTAATCCGGTGGTCGGGAATGCGGTGCCCTGCAAGAAATTCTGCGTTGCGTAAGAATTGCATGAAGCGAAAACGCGCGGTCATGGGCGATTCCTCCGGCACCGGCTGGTCTTCTTTTACAGAGATGTCGACATCGGATATCGTTCGGTTCGCGAGCCGTTCGCGAGTTCCCGCGCTCACCCCGACCGCTCACATCATGAAATTCATCGCAACGCTTGCGCTTGTTTTCTACGCAATTGCTGCGCTTGCCGCGGATTCGCCGCCGGCGCCGACGCCCGCGCTCCTTCGGGTCGTGGCATTCAACGGCGGATGGGACCTGCCGATCTGGGCGGCACAGCGCCAGGGCTTTTTCGAAGCCAACGGCGTCGCCGTGCAACTGAGTTATACGCCCTCGTCGGGGGTGCTGGTCACCGGACTCTTCGACGGGCGCTTCGACATCGCGCTCGCGACCATCGACAATTTCATCGCCTACCAGGAGGGCCAGGGCGAAGCCAAGCTGCCGGCGGAGCCCGATCTGTTTTCGTTCATAGGCGGCGACGGCGGCTTCCTGTCGATCGTCGCGTCGCCGGGCGTCAAGTCGTTTGCGGACCTCAAGGGAAAAACGCTGTCGGTCGATGCGATGACCAACGGCCTCGCGTTCGTGCTGCGCGAGCTCCTCGCGCGGAACGGCGTCGGTGAATCGGACGTCAAGTTCGTGCGTGCCGGCGGCACGCCCGAGCGCTATCGCGAACTCGTCGCCGGCAAGCACGACGCCACCTTGCTGCGCACGCCTTTCGAGCTGCTCGCCAAGAGCCGCGGATTGAACCAGCTGGCGACCGCGGAGTCGCTCGGCGCGTATGAGGGCACCGTCGGCGCAGCGAGGCGCTCGTGGGCGGCCGATCACGACGCGGCGCTCATCGGCTTCATGCGCGGCTATCGCGCCGGTGTCGACTGGGTCTACGATCGCGCGAATCGCGACGTCGCCGAAGCGCTGCTCGTCGCCAATATCCGCGACATGACGCCTGCGCTGGCGAAACAGTCGTACGATCTGCTGCTCGCCGACAAGGGCGGTCTCTCGCGCAACGCCGCCCTGGACATCGAAGGCATACGCACGGTGCTCGCGCTCCGCGGCAAGTTCGGAACGCCGCCGCGGACGCTGGGCGCCCCAGAGAAGTATGTCGACCTGCGCTATTACGAAAAGGCATTCGGCGAGCGATGAAGGCTCCGGGGACACATGGCTAAAAAAACCAAGGATCGCCGCGAACCGACGATCGTCCGGCCGGACGATATCGATCCGCATCACAAATGGGACCGTCCGCTGCAGTCGCCGGGCCATACCCAGGTCGACTTCGAGGAGCGGGTCGATTTCCGGCGCCTGCACGATTACCGCCTCGCGCGAACGCGCGCCGCGCTCTCCGCATCCGGACTCGGCGCGCTGCTGTGCTTCGATCAGCACAACATCCGCTATACGACGAGCACGGTCATCGGCGAATGGGCGCGCGACAAGCTCACACGCTATTCGCTGCTCACCGGCAACGGCGATCCCTATATCTGGGATTTCGGATCTGCCGCGCGGCACCATCGACTGCACGCACCGTGGCTCGCACACGATCACTGCCGCGCCGGATTGCTGGGCTTGCGCGGCGCGGTGGGAGGCGACATCAGCCTGTTCCGCGACGCCGCGCGGGAGATCAAGTCCATCCTCGATGCCGAAGGCGTGGGCAGCATGCCGCTGGGGCTGGACGTCGTCGAGCCCCCGATGCTCTTCGAGCTGCAAAAGCTCGGGATCGAGGTGCGCGACGGCCAGCAGACGCTGCTGCAGGCGCGCGAAGTCAAGAACATCGACGAATTGACGCTGCTCAACATGGCGGCGGCGATGGTCGACGGCGTCTACCACGACATCTCGGAGGCGCTCAAGCCAGGTATCAAGGAAAGCGAGATCGTCGCGCTCGCAACCGCGCGCCTCTACGGCATGGGCTCGGACTGCGTCGAAGCGATCAATGCGATTTCGGGCGAGCGCTGCAGCCCGCATCCGCACAATTTCACCGATCGGCTGATCCGGCCCGGCGATCAGGCGTTCTTCGACGTCATCCAGTCGTTCATGGGTTATCGCACGTGCTACTACCGCACCTTCAGCGTGGGCAAGGCGACGGCGCCGCAGCGAAGCGCGTATCGCAGGGCGCGCGAATGGATGGATCGCACCATCGATCTTCTCAAGCCTGGAATCGCCTCGGACAGGATCGCGCAGTCGCTGCCCAAGGCCAAAGACATCGGATTCGCAAGCGAGATGGATGCCTTCGGCCTCAATTTCTGCCACGGCCTGGGGCTGGGTCTGCACGAACGCCCTCTGATCTCGCGACTGAATTCGCTCAAGGAGCCGATCGAGCTCAAGGTGGGGATGGTGTTCGCCGTCGAGACGTACTGTCCGGCAAGCGACGGCATCTCGGCCGCGCGCATCGAGGAGGAGGTTATCCTCACGCCGACCGGACCCAAGATCATTTCGCTCTATCCGGCGGACGAGCTGCCGATCGCCAATCCGTACTGACGATGGAACAGAGAATGACCCAGCACAAGCCGCAGCAAGGACGCGTCGGCTGGATAGGCACCGGCCGCATGGGATTCGAGATGGCCGCGCGGCTCGCGCAGGGCGGCGCCGATCTGACCGTGTGGAATCGCACGCGCGCCAAAGCTGAGCCGCTGACCAAGTACGGAGCGAGGATCGCGCAAGATCTAACCGAGCTTGCGGCGTGTGACATCGTGTTCTGCATGGTGTCGACGTGGGACGACGTCAGACACGTGATCGCAGGGCCGGCAGGGCTTTTGTCGATTGCGAATACGGTGCCGCGGATGGTGGTCGAATGCTCATCGATCTCGCTCGAAGGCTCGGCCGAGCTGCGTGCATTGCTTGCGGAGCGCGGCGTCGAGCTCCTTGCCGCGCCGGTGAGCGGCAACGCAAAGGTGATCAAGGCAGGAAGGCTGTCCTTCGTCTGCTCCGGACCGCGCGATGCGTTCGATGCGGCGCTGCCGTATCTGCGGATGATCGCTCCCTCCGCGAGCTACGTCGGCGAGGGCGAGCTCGCCCGCATCGTCAAGATCTGCCACAACGTCTTTCTGGGTGTCGTCACGCAATCGCTCGCAGAGATCACCGTGCTGGCGCAGAAAGCCGGCGTGCCGCGCCACGCTTTCCTCGACTTCATGAACCAGAGCGTGATGGGATCGGTCTTCACGCGCTACAAGACGCCGGCGTTCGTCAATCTCGACTTCAAGGTCACCTTCACGCCCACTTTGCTGCGCAAGGATCTCGACCTCGGGCTCGACGCGGGGCGCAGGTACGGCGTCCCGATGCCTCTAGCCTCGATCACGCGCGACGTTGTGCAAACCCTGATCGGACGCGGGATGACCGACGAGGATTTCGCGAAGCTGCTGGCACTGCAGGCAGATGCATCGGGATTGAAGCTCCAATCGGAGCACGTCGAAGTGAGCGATGGCTTGTAGGCCCGAATTCATTCGGGCGCGGTCGTGAATGGACGATAAGCCCGTGCGAATGAATTCGCACCTACGATTCGCGGTAGGTGTTTTGGGGCCGCGATCATTCGGGTGCGACGTTGAATGGATGTCCAGGAGGCGAGAATGAGATTCGTGCGTGTTGCCGTCGTCTACGCGTTGGTGTGGTTCTGGACGCCGATGACCTCAGGTCAGAGTTTTCCGTCCAAGCCGGTGCACGTCGTGGTGCCTTTCACCGCCGGGAGCGCCACCGACATCCTCGCCCGCAGCTTCGGGCAGAAGCTCTCCGAAATGTGGGGTCAGCCGGTCATTGTCGAAAATCGGCCCGGTGCGGGTGGAACCATAGGCGCGGCCGTCGTGGCCAAGTCGCCCGCCGACGGGTACACCCTGCTCGTCCATTCGGCGGCACACGCGTACAACGCGTCGATCTATCCCGGGCTCTCGTTCGATACCGTCAAGGATTTCGTGGAGATATCGCCGCTCGCGGGACAGCCCAATGTCCTGGTCGTGTCGCCGGCGCTCGGCGTCAAGTCGGTTGCCGAGCTGATCGCGCTCGCCAAGCAGAAGCCCGGAGAGCTCAACTTCGGCTCCGCCGGCACCGGCAGCGGGACGCACATCAACGCGGAAAAGTTCAAGCTCGCGGCCGGCATCGACGTCGTGCACATTCCCTACAAAGGGACGCCCGAGGCGCTGACCGACACCATAGCGGGACGCGTGAGTTATTTTTTCTCGCCGATCTCGGCCGCGCTGCCCAACATTCGCGAGGGCAAGCTGGTCGCTCTCGGCGTGAGCACGGCGAAGCGATCGAGCGCGCTGCCCAACGTGCCGACGATCGCCGAATCCGGTTTGAAGGGATTCGACTACAACCTTTGGGTCGGACTCTTCGCGCCGGCGGGGACGCCCGCAGAACTCGTCGACAAGATCAACAAGGATGTCGCGCGCGCGGTGCAGGCGCCGGATATCAAGGAGCGCCTCGCTAACCTCGGCGCCGAGGCGATGCCGATGACCCCGGCGGAATTCAAGGCCTTCGTGCGCTCCGAGATCGATGAGTCCGCCAAGGTCATCAAAGCAGCGGGCATCAAGCCACAATAGCGAGTGCTTCGTGGGGGGCTCGCCCCTCGGCCTCCTCTACCTTCGCCGGAACAGGGGGACCGTTGCCGGGTATCATGCGAGCTGCATCGAAAACCAAAGCGACGCCCGCCTCCCGGCGCGTCACGAAGGAGGATCCCGCTCATGCCAGGGTCGCAATACGATCAGGCAGCGACGTTCCCGCGTCTGCTGCTCAAGCACGCCGCGGAACATGGCGACGATCCGGCCACGCGCGAAAAGGACCTGGGAATCTGGCAGACGTGGACGTGGCGGCAGGTCGCCGCCGAGGTGCGCGCGCTCGCGTGCGGACTCGCCGCCCAAGGTTTCGAGCGCGGCATGCATCTTGCGATCATCGGGGACAACCGCCCGCGGCTGTACTGGTCGATGATCGCTGCGCAAGCGCTGGGCGGAGTCCCGGTTCCGATGTATCAGGACGCACCCGCGGCCGAGTTCGTCTACGTGCTCAACGATGCGAGCATCGTATACGCCGTGGTCGAGGACCAGGAGCAAGTCGACAAGATGGTCGAGTCGGCGCCGCAGGTGCCGAGCCTCGCCCACATCTACTACGACGATCCTCGAGGCTTGCGCAACTACGAAGGCGTGACGAGCCTCGATCGGCTGCTCGAGATCGGCCGCGAATTCGACCGCGCGCATCCCGAGTTCTTCGACCGCGAAGTAGCCAAGGGACGCGCGGACGACGTGTCGGTGATGCTCTATACCTCCGGCACGACCGGCAAGCCCAAGGGCGTCTGCCAGACGCACAACGCTTTCATCGTTTCCGCACAGGGCGGCTGCCAATTCGACAAGCTCGGGCCGCACGACAGCATTCTTTCGTATCTGCCGATGGCGTGGGTCGGGCGACCATCTTTTTTCGTACGCGCAATGGCTGGTCGCGGGCTTCACCATCAACTGCCCGGAGTCCGGCGACACGGTGATGACCGATCTTCGCGAGATCGGGCCGACGTACTACTTCGCGCCGCCGCGAGTGTTCGAGAACCTGCTCACGCAGGTGATGATCCGCATGGAGGACGCGAGTGCGATCAAGCGCTGGCTGTTCCGGTACTTCACGGCGGTCGCGCAGCGCTGCGGCGCCGCGATCCTCGACGGCAAGCCGTGTCTCGGCGCTCGACCGCGTCCGCTACGCGATCGGCAACCTCATCGTCTACGGACCGCTGCGCAACGTGCTGGGCATGAGCCGCATCCGCGTCGCCTATACCGCGGGCGCCGCGATCGGCCCCGACCTTTTCCGCTTCTACCGGTCGATCGGCATCAACCTGAAGCAGCTCTACGGCTCGACCGAAACCTGCGCCTACGTCTGCCTGCAGCCCGACGGCGCGGTGAAGTTCGATACGGTCGGTCAAGCCGCGCCGGGAGTCGAGATCAAGATCGCCGACAACGGCGAAGTGCTGGTGCGCGGACCGATGCTGCTCAAGGAGTACTACAAGCGGCCCGATGCGACCGCCGAGTCGATCGACGCCGACGGCTACTTTCACACCGGCGACGCCGGACTGATCGACGACAGCGGCCAGCTCAAGATCATCGACCGCGCCAAGGACGTCGGCAAGCTGAGCGGCGGCTCGATGTTCGCGCCCAACTACATCGAGAACAAGCTCAAGTTCTTTCCGCACATCAAGGAAGCGGTCGCGTTCGGCAACGAGCGCGACAAGGTCTGCGCGTTCATCAACATCGACATGGGCTCGGTCGGCAACTGGGCCGAGCGTCGCGGCATACCCTATTCGGGCTATACCGATCTCGCGGCGAAGCCGGAAGTCTACAAGCTCATCGGCGAATGCGTCGAGAAGGTGAACGCCGAGCTGGCCAGCGAGGGCCCGCTCGCCGACTCGCAGATCCACCGCTTCCTGATCCTGCACAAGGAGCTCGATCCCGACGACGACGAGCTCACGCGCACGCGCAAGGTGCGGCGCAGCTTCATCGCCGAGAAGTACGCAGGCGCTGATCGACGCGCTGTATTCGGGCAGGACGCGTTCAGCATATCGAGACGCTGGTGAAGTTCGAGGACGGCCGCAGCGGCATGGTCGCGGCGGACCTGAGGATTGCCGAAGCCGAAGACGCTTCCCCGCACTGCGACGCGGCAGCCCGCATAAGCAACAAGCCGCGCCCATGAGCAACGTTCGCAGCGACTCGGCGAGATCATTCTGCGGCTCAGCGACATCTCGCTCTCGTTCGGCGGCGTCAACGCGCTCTCGGAGATCAGCTTCGACGTGCGCGAGCACGAGATAAGGGCCATCATCGGCCCCAACGGCGCGGGCAAGAGCTCGATGCTCAACGTCATCAACGGCGTCTACCATCCGCAGCAGGGCACGATCGCTTTCCGCGGCAAGGTGCGCCGCGACATGAACACGCACCAAGCCGCGGCGCAGGGGATCGCGCGCACGTTTCAGAACATCGCCCTGTTCAAGGGCATGTCGGTCCTCGACAACATCATGACCGGGCGCAATCTCAAGATGAAGGCGACCTTCATCGAGCAGGCGATCTACTTCGGCCGCGCGCGGCGCGAGGAGCTCGAGAACCGGCGCAAGGTCGAGCAGGTGATCGATTTTCTGGAGATCCAGCATATTCGAAAGACGCCCGTCGGAAGACTGCCTTACGGCCTGCAGAAGCGCGTCGAGCTGGCGCGAGCACTGGCGGCGGAGCCGACGCTGCTGCTGCTCGACGAGCCGATGGCCGGCATGAACGTCGAGGAAAAGCAGGACATGTGCCGCTTCGTGCTCGATGTCAACGAGCAGTACGGCACGACCATCGTGCTGATCGAGCACGACATGGGCGTCGTCATGGACATCTCTGACCGGGTCGTCGTACTGGACTACGGCCGCAAGATCGGCGACGGCACGCCCGACGAGGTGCGCAACAGCAAGACGGTGATCGACGCCTATCTCGGCGTGCCTCATTAGGGCAAGCGATGCAATTCTTCTTCGAAGTCCTGATCGGCGGCCTGCTTTCCGGCGTCATGTATTCGCTGGTCGCGCTCGGCTTCGTGCTGATCTACAAGGCCTCGGGCGTTTTCAATTTCGCGCAGGGCTCGCTGGTCTTTTTCGCGGCGCTGACCTTCGTCGGACTGATGGAACATGGCTTGTCATTCGGCCTCGCGCTGCTGGTGACCCTGCTGGCGATGATTCTGCTCGGCCTTCTGATCGAAAAGTTCGTCCTGCGCCCGCTGGTCAACCAGCCGCAGATCTCGCTGTTCATGGCGACGATAGGCTTGAGCTTCCTGATCGAAGGCTTGGCGCAACTGCTGTGGGGAGCGAACGTGCGCGGCCTCGATATCGGCATTCAGGACGAGCCGCTGGCATGGATCGCCGACCCGACCGGCATCAACGTATCGAAATTCGACCTGGCGGCGGCCGGCATCGCCGCGGTCCTGGTGACGATGCTGGCGCTTTTTTTCAGCCGCACCCGCATCGGCCGCGCGTTGCGAGCCGTCGCCGACGATCACCAGGCGGCACTGGCCGTGGGCATTCCGTTGCAGCAGATCTGGGCGATTGTCTGGGCGGTTGCCGGGTTCGTCGCGTTGGTCGCCGGCCTCTTGTGGGGTGCGCGCAACGGCGTCCAGTTTGCACTGACCTTCGTTGCGCTGAAGGCGCTTCCGGTGCTGATCCTCGGCGGCTTCGACTCGGTGCCGGGCGCGATCGTCGGCGGACTGATCATCGGCGCCACGGAAAAGCTCGCCGAAGTCTACCTCGGCCCGTACGTCGGTGGCGGCATCGAGGGCTGGTTCCCGTACGTGCTCGCATTGATCTTCCTTCTGGTGCGCCCTGAAGGCCTGTTCGGCGAAAAGATCATTCGCCGGATCTGACGACTCGCCATGCTTTATCGCGAAGCCGGACAGTTCAAGAGCACCTACGCCGCGGACTCGGCGATCCTGCCTATCCGCCAGGATCGCATCGGGCTCGCGCTGATCCTGCTCGTCGCCTTTGTCGTCATTCCGCTCACCGCGTCACCGTATCTATTTTCCGCGCTTCTGATCCCCTGCCTGATCCTTGCGCTGGCGGCGCTCGGGCTGAACCTGTTGACCGGCTATGCGGGACAGCTGTCGCTGGGCACGGCGGCGTTCATGGCCGTCGGGGCCTTCATGTCGTACAATTTCATCCTGCGCATACCGGGCATTCCGCTGTTGCTCGCCTTCGCGGGCGGCGGCGTCATGGCGGCTGCGGTCGGGATCGTGTTCGGGCTGCCAAGCCTGCGCATACGCGGCTTCTATCTCGCGGTTGCCACACTCGCCGCGCAGTTCTTCATTCTCTGGTGTCTGACGAAAGTGGGCTGGTTCACCAACTACAATCCGTCGGGCGTGATTACCGCGCAGCCGATGGTCATTCTCGGTTACGCATTCGATACGCCCCAGGAAAAATACCTGCTCGTGCTGTCGATCGTGACGGTGATGGCGCTCGCCGCCAAAAACATGGTCCGAGGCAATATCGGAAGACAATGGATGGCGATCCGCGACATGGACGTCGCCGCCGAGGTGATCGGTATCCGGCCGATGCGCGCCAAGCTGCTGGCCTTCGCCGTCAGCTCGTTCTATTGCGGCGTGGCTGGCGCGCTGTTCGCGTACGCCTATCTCGGCACCGTCGAGCCGGAAGCCTACAACCTCGATCTGTCGTTTCGCATCTTGTTCATGATCATCATAGGCGGCGTCGGAACGGTGCTGGGAGCTTTTCTCGGCAGCGCGTTCATCGTGCTGTTGCCGATCGCGCTGAATATCGGCGTCGCGTTTCTCGACAACACGCTTCATCTGAATGTCCCCAGCAGCGTCGGATCGAACCTCGAGCTGATGATATTCGGCGGGCTGATCATCTTCTTCCTGATCGTCGAGCCGCACGGGCTGGCGCGCATCTGGCAGATCACCAAGGAGAAATTGCGACTGTGGCCGTTTCCGTACTAGGGCCTGTTAACGCTATGGACACCAACGCGTTGCACAGCCGAAAACGCCCAGCGCAAGGCGCGAAGGCGAAGGCGGGTTGGGCACCCGGCGAGCCTTCGCAACACAGCGATCGGGGTTTTCGGCAGCAACCCGAAGGGAACAGGTGGCCTGGGGCGCCACTCTTTGTTGCTCTCCTCGCCAAGACCTCTAGTCTTGGCTTCGTCGGCTGCCGCGATTGGCGCCCCATGCCACCTGTTCGCGTTTGCGCCCATAGCGTTAACAGGCCCTAGTTGAAAGCCTTTAGCTTCGGACGACGAGCATGTCGCCGATCATAGGAGGAAGTCATGAAGTGGTTCCTGCAGGCGTTGATAGGCATGTTGTTGGCGGGCATCGCAAGCATCGCGACTGCCCAGAACGAGCAGTTCATCCCGGTCCTGTCGTACCGCATCGGGCCGTACGCCGCGGGCGGCTCCGGCTACTTCGGCGGCGCGATCGACTACTGGACGCTGATCAACCTGAACGGCGGCATCAACGGCGTCAAGATCGTCTGGGAGGAGTGCGAGACCGAGTACAACGCCTCTCGCGGCGTCGAATGCTATGAGCGACTGAAGACGCGCCACGGCGGCGCGAGCACCGTGGAGCCGTTGTCGACCGGTATCGCCTACGGCCTGTTCGAGCGGGTCGCGCAGGACAAGATCCCGATGACGACCAACGGCTACGGCCTGGCCATCGCCGCCGACGGCCGCGCGTTCCCGTGGGTGTTCCCGCTGGGAACGACGTACTGGGATCAGGCCGCCGCGATGATCGCCTACTTGAGCCAGAAGGTCGGCGGCGAAGCCAACCTCAAGGGCAAGAAGATCGTGTTCATGTATCACGACTCGGCCTACGGCAAGGAGCCGATCCCGGTGTTCGACGCGCTGTCGGCGCGCGCGGGATTCGAGCTGACCAAGATTCCGCTCACGCCGCCAGCCACGACCCAGGAATCACAGTGGCTGCAGGTGCGGCAGCTCAAGCCCGACTACGTGATTCTCTGGGGCTACGGCGTGATGAACCCGGTAGCGCTCAAGACCGCGGCCAAGCTGGGATTCCCGCGCGACCGTATCCTGGGCGTCTGGTGGGCGGCTTCCGAGGAAGACGTCATTCCGGCCGGCGATGCCGCCAAGGGTTATGTCGCGGCGGCCTTCTCGGCGCACGGCACCAACTTTCCGGTGATGCAGGACATCGTCAAGAAAGTCTACGGCGCGGGCAAGGGCAATCTCGAGGACAAGGCCCGCGTCGGCTCGATCTATCACACGCGCGGCATCACCTACGCGATCATGATCACCGAGGCGATCCGCCAGGCGCAGAACCATTTCGGCAAGGGCAAGGTGATGTCGCCCGAGCAGGTGCGTTGGGGTCTCGAGCATCTCGACTTGAGCGAAGCGCGGTTGAAGGAGCTCGGTGCCTCCGGCCTGTTTCCGCCGGTCAAGACCAGCTGCGCCGACCATGAAGGCTCGGGCATGGTCAAGTTCGAGCAATGGGACGGCAAGGAATTCAAGTCGCTGACACCGTTCATGGCGGGCGACCGCGCGCTGACCAAAAAGATGGTCGAGGAAGGCGCCGCCAAGTACGCGACGGAAAAGAAGATTACGCTGCGGGATTGCAGCAAGGAAGGGTAATCGTCCAATGGTCCAGGTGGCCTCGATGCCGGCACAGGTCGACCCGGCGGCGCCGATCGCGCTTTCGGTCAACAACATCGAGGTCATCTACGACCACGTGATACTGGTCCTGCGCGGCGTGTCGTTGCAGGTGCCGAAAGGGCGCATTGTTACGCTGCTGGGCGCGAACGGCGCCGGCAAGACGACGACGCTGAAGGCGATTTCGAATCTTCTCTCGGCCGAGCGAGGCGACGTCACCAAGGGAACGATCGAATTCGAAGGCAAGCGGGTCGACAAGCTGACGCCGAACGAGCTGGTTCGCCGCGGCGTCTGCCAGGTTATGGAAGGACGTCACTGCTTTGCCCATCTGACGGTCGAAGAGAATCTGCTGACAGGAGCGTTCACCCGCAAGGCCTCGCGTGGCGAGATCCGGGCCTCGCTGGAAAAGGTCTACCACTATTTCCCGCGCCTGAAGCAACGAAGGGAAAGCATGGCCGGATACACTTCCGGCGGCGAGCAGCAGATGACGGCGGTTGGCCGCGCGCTGATGGCGAGCCCTTCGATGATCCTGCTCGACGAGCCGTCCATGGGATTGGCGCCGCAGATCGTCGAGGAAATCTTCGACATCGTTCGCGATCTCAACAAGAACGAAGGCGTGAGCTTTCTCCTCGCCGAGCAGAACACCAATGTCGCGCTGCGCTTTGCCGACTACGGCTACATTCTGGAGAATGGACGCGTCGTCATGGACGGCGCCGCGGGCGATCTGGCTCAGAACGAGGACGTGAAGGAGTTCTATCTCGGCTTGTCGAGTGCCGGCCGAAAAAGCTTTCGCGACGTCAAGCACTATCGACGCCGCAAGCGCTGGCTCGCGTAGCCACGCCGATAAGCGACGCCTGACGCACGCATACTTCGTTACGCGCCCCTCGGCGATGCTCATGTACTGCTCGTGTACACTCCGTTCGCCTCGGGTCGGGCGCCTTGTCTGCGCGCGCCATGCTTGCTTCTCGACTCGGCTCACTACGATCGCATCGCTCTATGAATCTTGACGGATTACGCAAACACTGCGCGACGCTCTCCGGCGCCACGCGAGACATCAAATGGGGCGCCGACGAGGTGTATTCGGTCGGCGGGAAAATGTTCGCGGTCTTCTGGATCGACAAGGCAAAGCCGAAGACCGTCTCGTTCAAATGCGATCCCGAGCGCTTCCTGGAGCTCACTGACCAGAAGGGGATCGTCCCGGCGCCGTATCTCGCCCGCGCGCACTGGGTCCAGGTTCAGGATCCGAAGGCGCTCGCCGACGCGATCGCGCGGGAGCTCGTAGCTTGCTCGCACGACCTGGTGTTTTCGAAGCTCACGCGCAAGCAACAGGCGGAAATCGCCGGTGCTCCTGCTCGCCGCCGCTAGACCGACGAGATGCACGAGTATTTCGATACCCTCGAAACCCGAGATCCGGACCTGCGCGAGCGAGCGCAGCTTGCCGCGCTGCGGGCGCAGGTGGCGTACGCCAAGGCGCACACGAGCGCGTACGCTGCGCTCCTTGCAGACGTCGACCCGCGGGACCTCGACGCGCGCGCCGCGCTCGAGCGTCTGCCTGTGGTGCGCAAGGCCGAGCTCCTGGAGCTGCAGCAGCGCAACCGGCCTTTCGGCGGCTTTGCGGCGACGCGATGGGGGGATGCGCGGCTGGTGTTCGCGTCGCCTGGGCCGATCTACGAGCCTGAGGGCCGCCAGCCCGACCACTGGCGCATCGCACGCGCGCTCTTTGCCGCAGGATTTCGCACCGGCGAGCTCGTCCACAACTGTTTTTCGTATCACTTCACTCCGGGCGGCGCGATGCTGGAAAGCGGCGCGCATGCCCTGGGCTGCACGGTGTTTCGTGGCGGCACGGGGCAGACCGAACAGCAGGTTCAAGCGATGGCAGACCTCAAACCGACCGGCTACGTCGGCACGCCGTCATTTCTTCGCATCATCCTGGACAAGGCAGCAGAGCTCGGTGTCTCGCTCGGCAGCGTCACCAAGGCGCTGGTGTCGGGAGAGGCCTTTCCGGCGGCTCTGCGAGACGCTTTCGCTGCCAAAGGTATCGCCGCCTGCCAGGTGTATGCCAGCGCCGACGTGGGGTCGATCGCGTACGAGTCGGCCGCGCGCGACGGACTGATCGTGGACGAAGGCGTGATCGTCGAAATCCTTCGGCCCGGCACCGGAGAACACGTGGCCGAGGGCGAAGTGGGCGAAGTGGTCGTGAGCGTTCTCGACAACCGGGACTACCCGTTGATCCGTTTCGGAACCGGCGATCTGTCCGCGGTGCTCCCCGGCTTGTCGGGGTGCGGCCGCACCAACATGCGCATCAAGGGCTGGCTCGGGCGAGCGGATCAGACCGCGAAAGTTCGCGGCATGTTCGTGCATCCTTCCCAGGTCGCGGCGATTCTCAAGCGTCACCCGGAAATCCTTCGAGCGCGCCTCGTCGTCGATCAGGCTGACCGCGCGGATCGCATGACCTTGCACGCCGAGGTCGCAGACAAGACCGCGTCGAATGGGGATTCGGTCGTGGCGTCCATGCGCGAGGTGACCAAGCTGCGCGGAGAAGTGGCATTTCATGCGCCCGGCGAGCTTGCCAACGACGGCAAGGTGATCGATGATACGCGGCGCTACGACTAGAGGAGGCCGCTCATGCCGTTCGGGGAAAGTTCGTATAACACACCAACTTCAACACTGCGACGCGCGATGTTTCGCACGATCCTTGCCGCGCTGCCCGTCGTCGCTTGCTCACTCGCCGGCGCGCAGGATCTCACCCTGGCTGACGTCAAAGCCAAGAACGCGGTTCAGCTCAGCGCAGATGATCTGAAGCAGTTGATGCCCGGCGCAAAGGTCGTAAGCCGTACCAATGCGGGCAGCACGCGCTTGTGGCAAAACAAGGAGGACGGAACCTTTGTTGCAGGCTCCGATGGCCGGGGCGTCAGCGGCGGCAGAACAACGCCAGGAACCGGTACAGGGACCTGGCGAGTGGCTGACAATGGCCGGCTCTGCGTGGCCATTCAGTGGACGCGGATAAATGAAGACTGGTGCCGCTACATGTTCAAGGCCGGCGACAAATACTATGGCTTCGGAAAGCTTGACGACAGCGCGGTCGCGAGTGAGTTCGAGTTCTCGAAGTAGCCGTCGAATCGTCAACGCCGACGGTGCCGGCATCGGTTGAATCGCGCCCAGGTTCTACCGGCACGCTCGCAGGCCGACTTACGGACGAGCGCCCCAGGCGTGTCCCCGCAGACGCCGTGCGCGTGCTAGGATTGCAGCGCGACAACCGCGGAATGTCATGCCCACGACCGATCGCTCCGCCGACCCGTTGACGCCGCTCGCGCAGGAAACGCTGGGCGCCATTGCCGCGACCGGTGTCGTGCGCAGCTTTCCGAAAAATTCCGTGCTCATCAACGAGGGCGATACCGGCGACTCGCTGTTCATCGTGCTGTCGGGACGGGTGAAGGTCTTCGCGAGCAACGAGGCGGGGCGGGAAATCGTTCTCAGTTTCTTCGGCCCTGGAGAGTACGTAGGGGAAATGTCCCTCGACGGCAGCCCCCGCTCGGCATCGGTCATGACCGTCGAGGCGACCTCCTGCGCCGTCGTCAATCGGGCGAGCTTTCGTGAGTTCATTCTCGCCCATCCCGAGTTCGCGCTGCACCTGATCGAGAAGCTGATCCAGCGCGTGCGCTCCACGACCGAGAGCGTCAAGAGCCTGGCGTTGTCCGATGTCTACGGCCGTCTCGTTCGACTGATCATGACGCTGGCGGTCGAGCGCGACGGGGTGTTGCTCGTACCGGAAAAGCTGACGCAGCAGGATATCGCCGAACGTGTCGGGGCGTCGCGCGACATGATCAGCCGCCTGCTCAAGGACCTGGTCGCGGGCGGCTACCTCGCCATCCGGGAAAAGACCATCACTGTCCTCAAGAAGCCGCCGTCAGGCTGGTAGCACAGGCGCGCCGCGCCGTCGTCTTCAGAAGTTTCGTGAATTTTCCAGCGATTTCCGCTGGCGCCTTCCGCCGCGCTATTCCCAAGCTACACCTATCGTAGGCGTGTCCCGCGGCGCTCTATCGCCGCCTGACGCGGCAAGTCCAATTGACGTGCCGTGCAACGCAATTCATCGAGAGGAGTCGATCATGCTGAAGCGGAAGGGTTTGAGGTTGACAAGATATCGTGTCGGCGCAGCGTTCAAATTGGCGGCCGTTGTCGCTGCACTAGGATTCGCCGTGCTCTTGCTCGAGCAGCCCCGGCTTGCCGCCGCGCCAAGCGCTGCCCGCGGCAACGATATGTCGTTGTACATGACGGATGCAGGCGGCTCGCCCGTGTTGTCGCGTCCCGCTGAGCGCGCCGCGACCTCGGACTCCAAGCTGCCGCCGACCGCGTCCGAATATCTTCCGGCGTATTTCCCTTCGCGGTTCGCTCCCCCGAGCGGCGAGATCGAGCCTCTGCCGCCGACGTTCTAGCGGTCGCGGCCTCGGTCGAAAAAGCAGCGCGGGACTTTAGGGAACCTCTGAATAAGTCCCGCGTGGTCGCGACGGAGGCTCGCCGGGATGAGATGCACGAAGCGACGCGAAGCCAATGGTAGCTCCCATTGGCGAGCGGCGCGACAAAGCAGATCGCCCCTTACTTGCCAACTAAGGCCCCGTCCCATCCGGGTTTCGCCGCAATGGCCTCATCTGCGTTGTTGCGCGGCTTGCGAATAGCACGAACTATTCGCTGCGCCGCGGCGCCTAGCATCTGAAGCCATTGCGACAGAAACGCGACTCATGTGGGGCTTGTTCAGAGGTTCTTTAGGTCCCGCGCTGTTTGTTTGCGGTGGGGGCGGGTGACGACGCGCGCGTTGAACGCCGCATTGACGCTACCGACGGCTATGGCTTGGCGACAACGCCCTTCTCGCAGGTTCGCCGCTCACCGTACATCGACATGTAGCCGACCCGTGCCCCGATGTTCTGGGAGAATTTCTGCAGGAAGTCGTCCCAGGCCGCCTGGCTAGCCGCGACAAAGGCGATATCGATAATTTGCACCGACTGGTCCTTGGGCAGGCTGTGGTCGCCCTGGTACGCGAAGAAGCTCATCTTGGACATCTGAGATTTATTGAGGCCCAGTGCGGCGAGAACGGCGCCCTCGAGCGCCGCGCGCGGCATGTTGGGAATGAGCTTCCCTTCCACGTAGACCTCGTATTTCTTGATGATGGCGGTTCCGAGACCGTGATTGGCGAGCGACAGAACGACATGGCAATGAAGCTGCGGGCGATCAGGGTGGATGGCCTCGACCGTGTAGTTGAACGGAATGTCGAGCAGCGGCATGACGGACAAGTGGTCGTGACGCCTTGCGACGCTTTCCTGGCGCAGCACGTACCATACCGTGAGCAGTGCAATGATGATGGCGGAAATCGCGGCGATGCCGGCCGCGTTGCTTCCCAGCCAGGTCAAGACGCAGGGCAGCGTGCTGCAATGCTCCATTCCAACTTCCTCCGTGATTGCCGTTTTCGATTGGATGAGCTTCCAACGCCAGGTGCCAGCGGCGACGTGCTGTCCACTCGGGACGCGACGGCCATGGCGGTTGCGGCGGACGCGCCCGCGATCCGTAGACGCGCGAGCGTCCGCCTACCGGGTGCGACCGTCAAATCCCGCCCATGCAAACGTACTTGATCTCGACGTATTCGTCGATGCCGTACTTCGAGCCCTCGCGACCCAGGCCCGATTGCTTGACGCCGCCGAACGGAGCGACTTCGGTGGTGATCAGGCCGGTGTTGACCCCCACCATGCCGTACTCGAGGGCCTCGGCGACTCGCCAGATGCGGCCGATGTCGCGCGAGTAAAAATACGACGCGAGGCCGAACTCGGTCCGATTGGCGAGCTCGACGACTTCCTCGTCGCTCTTGAAGCGGATCAGCGGCGCCACCGGTCCGAACGTCTCCTCGCGGAAGATCTTCATGTCCGCGGTGACGCCGGTGAGCACGGTCGGCTCGTAGAACGTCCCGCCCAATGCATGGCGCCTGCCGCCGAGCGTGACTTTCGCGCCATGGGACGTCGCATCCGCGACGTGCTCCTCGACCTTGTCCAGCGCGTCGCGGTTGATGAGCGGTCCCTGCGAAACGCCCGCCTCTG
Organism: uncultured beta proteobacterium; assembly: GCA_963745385.1. Classification (GTDB taxonomy): domain Bacteria; phylum Pseudomonadota; class Gammaproteobacteria; order Burkholderiales; family Casimicrobiaceae; genus PALSA-1003. The sequence continues at coordinate 224,747 of CAVUXI010000022.1, read as the reverse complement.
TGCCGGGGCCGACCTTGAGCTTGCGGACGCGCTCGACCAGCTTCGCGGCGAAGGCATCGTAGACCTTGTCATGCACGAACAATCGATTGGCGCAGACGCACGTCTGTCCCGTATTCCGATACTTGGAGACGATCGCACCTTCCGCCGCGGCGTCGAGGTCGGCGTCGTCGAAGACGATGAAGGGCGCGTTGCCGCCGAGCTCCAGCGAAATCTTCTTGACCGTCGACGCGACCTTCTGCATCAATTGCCGGCCGATCTCGGTCGAGCCTGTGAACGAGAGCTTGCGCACGATCGGATTCGACGTCATTTCATCGCCGATGGCGCGCGAGTCGCCCGTGACGATGTTGAGAACGCCCGGTGGAAAGCCTGCTCGCGATGCAAGCTCCGCCAGGACCAGCGCGGAATACGGCGTCGCGCCTGCGGGCTTGAGCACGACCGTGCAGCCGGCCGCCAGCGCGGGCGAAACCTTGCGGGTGATCATCGACGACGGAAAATTCCACGGCGTAATCGCCGCGCACACGCCGACGGGCTGCTTGATCACGACCAGGCGCCGATCGTTGCCGATGGTCGGAATGACATCGCCGTAGACGCGCTTCGCTTCCTCGGCAAACCATTCGACATACGCGGCGCCGATGGTGATCTCGCCGTTCGACTCGGCAAGCGGCTTGCCCTGTTCGCTGGTCAGTATCAACGCGAGGTCGTCGATGTTCGCAAGCTGCAGCTCGGACCACTTGCGCAGGATCGCCGAGCGCTCCTTGCCGGTTTTCGCGCTCCACGCCGGCCACGCCCGGTTCGCGGCGTCGATTGCGCGGGCGGTTTCCGCCGCGCCCATCTTCGGCGCGGTGCCGATGCTTACTCCCGTCGCGGGATTGACGACATCGAACGCTTCACCCGAGTCGGCATCCTGCCAGCGGCCATCGATGTAGCACTCCTGCCTGAAAAGCGAAGGGTCCTTGAGGGAAAGCGGCGCGCGCCGCTCGGTCGAGTCTGGGGCCATGATCGAAGTCTCCTGCTGCTATGACAAGTGCGCCGACGGGGCGGTTTCCCGCCGTGCGTCAATTATAGTGGTCCCCGAGCGGTCGGCGGGAGCGGTCACTGAATGCGTTGGCGGGCCTCGGAACGCGGCTTCATCGTGACCAGCGTGACGCCCGCCAGCACCAGCGCTGCACCCGCCAGCTGTATCCAGTGAATCGGTTCCCCGAGAATCCACCACCCCAGCCAGATCGTGAACACGGGGCCAAGCGAGCCGACCAGGGACGTCCGGTTGGCACCGATGCGCTTGATGGCTTCCGCGACCAGAAATGTCGGCAGCACCGTCGAGAACACCGCCATCACCAGCGACAGCCAATGGATCGACGGCGGAACGTCGAGCGCGGCCAAAGGGCGCGTCACAACGAATTGCACGACCACGAAGGCCGACGAAACCAGCATCGCCCAGGCGATGAAGCGCAGGCTTCCGAGCCGCGCGATGATCGGCCCCGCGCCGACCAGATACAGCGCGTAGCAGAATGCGCCCGCGAACACCAGCGCGCCACCGAGCCACAACGCATGCTCGTCGCCCGTGAACCGGAGATCGTGCGCGAACACCAGCAGGATCCCCGCGTATGAAATCACCAGCGCAAGCGCGGTGCGCGCGGCGATACGCTGCCTGAACAGCACGACCGAGAGAAGCACCACCATGGTGGGATAGAGAAACAATACGAGCCGCTCCAGCGCGGCCGTGACGTACTGAAGCCCGATGAAATCGAGAAGGCTCGCCAGGTAATAGCCGACGAATCCAAGCCAAAGCAGCGTGGTCCAGTCGCGCCGCGTCATCGGTGCGGCTTGCCGGTCGCGCGCCGCCCACCATGCCATCGTCGCGAAGAACGGAGCCGAATAGAGCATGCGCAGCGTAAGGAGCGTCAAGGCATCGATCGATGTCCAAGCGTATGCTAGCTTGATGAGGATCGCCTTGAACGAGAATCCGAGGATGCCGATGACGGCGAATAGGGGACCTGCCAGCTCGGCGTAGCGGTGTCGCGTCAGTCCCAATTAACGAGTCCCGCGTACGCCGTTGCGAGAATGACGATCCCGAATGCAATGCGATACCAGGCGAACGGCACGAAGTCATGGTGTGCGACATAGCGCAGAAGCCAGCGCACCACGAAGAAGGCGCTTACGAATGCGACGACAAAGCCGGTCCCGATCATGGAAATGTCGCCGCTCGCGAGCGACGCGCGGTTTTTGAAAAGCTCGTATGCCGTCGCCGCAAGCAGCGTCGGCACCGCGAGAAAAAACGAGAACTCCGTCGCCGCCGGACGCGACAGGCCGAAGAGCATCCCGCCGATGATCGTCGCTCCCGAGCGAGACGTCCCGGGTATGAGCGCCAGCGCCTGCGCCAGCCCGACCTTCAGCGCATCGGGCCAGCGCATATCGTCCACGCTTGAAATGCGCACGACGGCAGGACGCTTGCGCTGCCTCGCCTCCACCCACAGGATCACCAGCGCGCCGACGATGAATGCCGTCGCGACGGGAACGGGTGCGAACAGATGCGCCTTGATCGCCTTGGCGAATGCGAGACCAAGGATCGCGGCGGGAAGGAATGCGATGAACAGATTCATCACGAAGCGCTGCGCGCCGCGATCGCTGAAGAGCTTCGACGCGACGTCGATGAACTTCCGGCGGAACTCCCAGCACACCGCCAGGATCGCCCCGGCCTGGATCACGATCTCGAACAGCTTCGCCTTGTCGCCGGTGTAGTGAAGCAGCGATCCGGCGACGATGAGATGGCCCGTCGAAGAGACGGGAAGGAACTCGGTGAGGCCTTCGACCAGGCCGAGAATTGCGGCGGTGAGCAGATTGGATTCGGTCATGGAGTCAGTCGAAAAAAAGCCGGGCGGCTTTGCGCCGCCCAGCTAATTATTGTATCGCGCCCCGGTCTTCTCGTTGCTGCGGATTTTCACCCGCGCCCGGCGATCGGCAGGACCGGCCGGGCCGGATCCCATGAAGAGAAATATCGAAGTGGTGTGGGACTCAAAAGTATGCTGTGTGCCGGCCGCCGCCTTGCCATCCGGCCTTCCCGGCGCGTAGGATTGCAACGCAGAGCGCAACGTTCATTGCGCCGTGACTGCAGGCGATGCTTTTTGGTGCTTTATTCGCGCGGCGGCGTTGTCCTGATGCCGCTGTGCTTGTTTTCCGAAGCCTGTCAACGCGCAGCTCTTACATGCGGAGTGGGGAACGCAATGCCCTGGTCAGCCAACGAATGTCTCACCGAGCGTTGGGTGCTTGCATTTGTCGGTTGCATCGCCGCCGTACTGTTCGTGGGATCGAGCGACCTCATCGCCGCCGCGACACTCGATGCAGCGCTGCCCGTCTATCAACCCGAGCACCAAGTCAAAGGGAGTATCAACAGCATCGGCGACGATGCGATGCAAACACTGATGGCTGCATGGCTGGCAGCGTTTCAAAAAAAGCAGCCCGGTGTGCGCCGGGGCACTAGATGGGAGCATGCGGGGGCGTCGACCGCCTTCGGGGCGTTGATGTTCGAGCTTGCCGACGTCGCACCGCTGGCACGCAATCCGTCGCCGGCCGAGTTGGCGCCGTATGCTCATCAGTTTGCCGGCGATATGATGAAGTCGCCCCTCCTCGTACAAGTCGCCGGCGTCGCCGACGCGCCGGCGTACCTCGCTGTCAACAAGCGTCCCGGAGCGCCCCTGCCGCCGACAGTCACAGAGTTCCTGAGGTTCGCGTTGAGCCGCGACGGCCAGGAGATCGTTGCGGACCAGAGCCGCTTCAGTCCGTTGAATGCGCGCCAATCCGCGGAGGAGCGTCAGAAGCTCGATGGATTTCTTGCCCCTCTCGATCCCGCACTCGTCGCATACCACCCTTCGGCGCGCGTGCGCGGCGAGATTCGCAGCGTAGGGAGCGACGGCATGAAGACGCTCATGGACCGCTGGATGCGCGATTTCGAACGCGTGCAGCCCGCCGTGCACAAGGGCGAGCGCTGGGAACACCTCGGCACGCTGAATGGGTTCCACGCGCTCGTGGTGGACGAGACCGACCTGGCGCCGATGGGGCGGGAGCTCTGGCCGGAGGAGCAAGCTGCGTTCGAGGCAACCCATCCGCGGTCGACGCTTTTGGAGATCCGGGTTGCACGCGGAGGATTCAATACGCCTCAACGAACCACTGCCCAGGCGATCTTTGTCCACGAAGGCAATCCACTGTCTCGCATCACGTTGCCGCAGCTCACGGCGATCTTTGGACAACCGCAAACCATCACGCGCTGGGGGCAGCTGGGCCTGACCGGGAGTTGGGCGGATCGCCCGGTGACGATCTACATGCCGCCCCGCGTGGCGCCCAACGCCATGTCGATGCAAATGATGGTCCTCCGGGGCGGGGCTTGGAGCGAGGCGGTGCACGAAGCGTCGATCGCCGACACTGCCGCGGCGATCGCCCGGGACGATGGCGCGATCGGATTCGGCGGTTTCGAAGAGGGCGGTCCGTACCTTAAGAGTCTCGCCGTAGGAGTGCGAGAGGGCGGGCCGTTCTACGAAGGCAATGCGGTGAACGCATCCACTGGGAAATATCCGTTGACGCGCTACATGTACATCCGGCTCCAGCGGCAGCCGGGCAAGCCGCTCTCGCCGCAAGTAAAGGAGTTCCTGCGTTACATCCTAAGCCGGGAAGGCCAGGAGCCCATTCTTTACTCCGCCTATTTTCCGCTGACCGCCGAAGAAGCGCGCCAGGAGCTAGGCAAGCTCGAATAGAAATCGCGACCCGGGAACGTCAAACACGCGGTTGGTTCCTTACGCGGTCGCCACTGCCGCCGGGATTTCAACGACCATCCGCAAGCCGTGGCCGTTTCCGCCCTCCGCCGCGAAAATGCGGCCGCGGTGGAGCTTCACGATACTGCGGCAAATTGCCAGGCCGAGTCCGCTTCCCCTGTCGTCCGATCCGGGAGGGTTGAAGCGGACAAACCGCTCGAAGATCTTGATGCGCTGTTCCGCAGTGAGTCCGGGACCCTCGTCTTCGACAGCGACGCGCCACGTGCCGTCAGACAGTTCCGAACGCAGCGTGATGTTGCCTTGAGGCGGAGACGCGTTGAGCGCGTTGGCGAGGAGGTTGAGGAGCACCTGCCGCATTCGCTTTTCCTCGAACGCAACCATTCCTTCGCCCTCGTGCGTGTAGGTGAACCTGCGTCCGTGATGCTCGGCCAGCGCGCTCGCGTCCTGGGCAAAACCCTGCAGGAAAGCGGCGGGCCCTTGTTCCTTCAAATCGACCGTGATCGCCTGCGCGTCGGCGCGTGACAGGAACAGGAGCTCGTCGATGATCCGGTTGACCCGGGCAAGCTCCTCCAGTTGGACGTGCAACGATTCCTTTTGCGCCGCCTCGAGGTTGCCGTTCACGAGTAAGCGCTCCGCGTGCAGGCGCACCAGCGAAAGAGGCGTCTTCAGCTCGTGGGAGGCATCTGCGGTGAAGCGGCGTATTTCCGCGAACGAATGTTCCAGGCGATCGAACATCTGATTGAGGAAGCGCGCAAGCTTCGAGATCTCATCCTTTACGTCGCCCACCGGGATCCTCTCGTTCAGGTTGTCGGACCGGATCCGGTTTGCGGTCGCCTGGATCAGGCGAATCGGTTTCAGCATCACTTGGCTCAGCGCGAAGCCGATGGCGATGCTCACGATCAGAGTGACGACGACGAGGACAATAAAGACTTCGCGGTAACCCGCCATTACTTCCTTCACCGGCGCCAGGGGTGTGGCGACCGTGACTTCGAAAGGCGGAAGGAGGAATTCGCCGACGCGCAGCTGGCTCAGGCCGCTCATGTCGACGCTATAGCGGTGCTTGCCCGGGATGTCCGGGATCGACTGGCCGCGCAGATTGTTGGACCGGAAAAAGCGGTTGCTCATGGGTCCATGCATGTCGATATAGAAAAGTGCCGATGCTGATTCCGTCACATCGCGGATCTTTTGGTCGATCGTCGTTGGAGTCAGCGACTGGTAGCTCGGGCCGAGCGTGGCCTTGAGCTGCTTGAATTGCGTTTCGTTGAGAGCGTCCAACTGCCGGATCAGATGGTTCTCCAGCAGGTAGTACCCGGCGACAAAAAGGCAGGCGAGCGTGGCGGTCGCGGTGACCGCGTACCAGACGGTGATACGCGCGCCGATCGACTTCATAGCAGCTGGTAACCCACACCTCGGACCGTCTTGAAAAGCGGTTTCGCGGACGTTTCGAGCTTGGTTCGAAGCCGGCTCATATAGACGTCGAGAAGGTTGGTGTCGACGTCATAGTGCGACGCCCAGATCTTTTCCGAGATGAGCGTTCGCGTAAGAATGCGGCCGGGATTCTGCATGAATATCTCGAGGAGCGCGTACTCGCGGCTGGTGAGGTCGACGGACTGCCCGTTCACATGAACCGTGTGGCTCAGCAGATCGACGCGAATGCCGCGGTGCTCCAGGAGAACCTGCTTTACCGAGGACTGGCGCCGCACCAGCGATCGAACTCTCGCGAGCAGCTCCTCGAAGCTGAACGGCTTCGGAAGATAATCATCGGCGCCGACATTCAGACCCTTTATGCGGTCTTCGACGGAATCGCGGGCGCTCAGGATCAGAACCGGCTCGTTGAATCCGCTTGCCCGCCATTGCCGCAGCATGTCGACGCCGTCGCCGTCGGGCAACCCCAGGTCGAGAACGATGACGTCGTAGGAGGACTCTGCGAGCGCATCGAGCGCATCCTTGCAGGTGCGTACCCAGCGGACCGTATAGGTACACTCCTTGAGTCCCCGCTCCAAAAACTGGCCGAGGCGCTCTTGATCTTCGACGATGAGCACTTTCATGGCGCGTCAATGCTAGCAAATATTCTCCACGGAAGGGCTTAACGCAAATTCAGGATTGTTTCAGGATTGCTTCAGGATTGGCTTCTAGTCTCGCCGATAGCCACCGGGACTCAAACCGTTCCCAACGCCGGCGCTGGAAGGTACGCGCCTTAAGCAGGTTGGCAGGCTGTTTGTACGCAAACTGCTGAAAGGGGAAACATGATGCGTTTCACAGTCCTTTTCCTGGCGGCTCTCGGTGCGCCACCGCTGTTCGCACAGACGCCTGCTGCACCGGCTCCGGCAAGGCTTTACGCCCAGTACCTGGTGGATACGACGATGGCCAGACATCCGGAGCTGCGCCAACTCGACCTCCACGTGACGCCGCCGGCCGGTGCCGAGAGTGTCATCATCGCTTCCAAGGATCCCGCTCGAGTCGGGCACAAGTCGGATCGTGACGATGTCGAGGTAGCCAAGACCGGCACGCCGCGGGTCGAAATCAACCGCACCGGCGATCAAAACGTCGAGACCGAGGTCCAGTTGCTCGACGTCAATCGCAGACCGATAGGATCGGTCGAAATGACCTTTCCCTACGTGGCCGGCTTGGACGAAGATGCGCTTGTCAATAAGGCGCTCAGCATTCGCGACGAATTGAGCAGGCGGATCCTGGAAAGAGAAAGCTTGTCCGACCCGACGCAACTCGACGCGCGAGTGCCGACCCACACTTACGCGCAGTTCTTGGTCGACGATACGCTGGCGAGGCATCCGGAGGCGGAGGTCCTTGCCCTGCACGCCAAGACGCCGCAGGGCGGTGCCGATCTGCCGATCGTTGCATCGAACATCGGACGCATCGGCAAGGCGGCGGACGCGAACGATGTCGAAGTGACGAGCACGGGCGTCTCTCACACCGCCGTCGACGCGCAAGGCGCTCGTGTCGAATCCAAGGTCCAGCTGCAGGATGCTGCCGGCAATCCCATCGGCGCGCTGGCAGTGATCTTCCCGTATCGGAGAGTTGAAAGTCCGGACGCGCTGCAAAGACAGGCCGAGAGGATCAGGGATGAGCTGCGCCCGCGGATCGCCAGCATGGCTGCCTTGTACGGCCCCTACCCGGATACCAACTTCGCTGACGCGGCGAGGCCGATCGCGGACTACAACAAGCAGGAGCTGGGCAACAAACAAGAGTTGCCCATGACCAAGGCGGTGGTCTCGGGCAAGGCGCTGGAGGAAAGCTCGCAAGACGGTTATGCGGAGGCGGTCAGGAACGTCGCCGGCGTCGCGCCCGCAAACTCCAAGGGCAGTCCGAACGATTCCATCTACATTCGTGGCATCAAGCTCAATCTGTTTTCAAATTACCGTCTCAATGGAGGGTTGCCGATCGCCGGCGTCATTACGGTCCCCAACGAAGACAAGGAGCGCGTCGAAGCGCTGAAAGGCGCCAACGCGTTGATGTTCGGTGTCGCCAGTCCGGCCGGCATTATCAACCTGGTCACCAAACGAGCAATCGACCATGACGTCAATACGCTCGGACTGGCCGGCAACTCATTCGGGCAATACGGCGCGACGTTCGATCTCGGTCGGAGATTTGGCCCGGAAAAACAGTTTGGATTGCGCGTCAATGCGTCGGACACCCATCTGGAGAACGGTGTTCGCAACATGGGCGGCCACGGCGACTTCGAAAGCGTGGGAGCCGACTGGAGGGTGAACGACCGACTGAGCTTCCAGGGCGACCTGGAGCATTACAGTAAGCATGTCCCGGAGCAAGCCGGTATTAGCCTGGCGACGGCGGTCAACGGCGTCGTTCCGATCACGCCGGTCCCGAACCCCAGGAACCTGTTGTCGGGGACATGGGCCGTCTATACACCCAAGACCACGAACATGCAGGGGCGCGTCGATTACATCATCGCCGACGGCTGGAAAGTGCTCGCCGAAGTAGGGCGCTCAGATGCGGAGCGTTCGCGATTCACGACCCGCATTGCCAACTACGACCTCGTTACCGGGGCGGGGGGCGTCGTGACGGTCCAGCCGGTCACTAACGTCTACATCAACAAGTTCTGGCGGACAGAGTTGCTTGGGAAGTTTGACACCTGGTTTCTCACCCACGATTTGACAGTCGGTGTGTCGAGCGCTGAGCGGAACGCAAACACTTCCCACCAGAACAATGTGACCTTGCCCCAGAAGCAGAATATTTTCGATCCGATCGTCCTTGATGCGCCCGTCTTTACGAAACCGGACACCGCGCTGCCGTTGCAGACCAGCAAGGACACCGGGGTGTATACGTACGACACGATCGGCGTCACGCCTCAATGGAAGCTCTTGCTCGGTGTGCGGCAAACCAGCGACAAGGAGCTCAACGGGGCAACGGCCACCACGACGAATGTGCTAACCCCGGCGTACGGCATTCTTTACGACATCCGGCCGACGACGACTTTGTTTGCGAGCTACATGGAAGGGCTGGAAGCCGGCGCCACGGCGCCCGCCACCGCTGTCAATCTGAACGTGATCCTGCCGTCTGCGATATCGCGGCAGAAGGAGGTCGGCATCCGCGACTCGTATTTCAAAGGTCTTTCGATCAGCGGATCCTATTTCGAAATCAGCCGTGCGAACGCCGTCACCGACCCGGTGAGCAAGATCTTCGAGAACAACGGCAATCTCCTCTATAAGGGAGTGGAGGCGACGATGAGCTACGACATCAATCGCCAGTGGGCCGTCAACGGCGCCATACAGTGGCTCACCGCGACACAGAACTCCCCGCTGCAGCCGTTGATCAACGGGCTGGTGCCCGAAAATACGCCGAAGTGGCTTGCCAATCTTTCCGTGACCTACCGTGTTCCACAGATTGCGGGGCTCACGCTGACGGCAGGTACGAGTGCGGTTTCGACGCGCTTCGTCAATCCGCAGGACCAGGGCGTTATTCCAGGCTACGCCCTGTACACGCTCGGCGCCGGCTACGTGACCAGAATCGGCGGCCGACGCGTTGCCCTGCAACTGAATGTCGACAATGTCGCGGATAAGCGCTACTGGAACTCGGTCCAGACGGGCACCTATGGAACGGGAATGGATCGCGGCATAAAAATGAACGCCAAGGTCGATTTTTAGGTATCACTCGCGGCTTGAGGCGTTCACCCAGTGATCCCCGAGCATTGCCCGGGGGTCACTGCATTTTTGCGTATCGACGGAGATCGGCCCGTTGCACAAGCATCGATTAGACCGACCTGTGATCCAGCGCTTCATGGTCGGTTTTGTCGCGCTCGGAATGGCGATCACCTGCGCCTTTTCGCAGACGCTCTACCAGCCGCATCCCGCTTCGCCCCCGAAAGACGCCGGCTACGTGCTTCCCGATGGCACTGTCCAGATCGTCGGATGGGATGACCTGAGCGGCATTTTCGAGAAGCTGAACGCGCTGTACGCGAAGTCGCACCCGGGCACGAAATTCCACTACGTGTCCGGCAACCTGATCGCGCCCCAGCACTCGCTGATTTTCGGAGAAACGGCGTTCGCCCCGATCGGCATGGAGTTTTCGAGCGGCCTCAATTCGGCGTACCGGGCGCTGGTCAAGGCGCCGACCTTCAGCGTGCGCATCGCCCACGGCGCGGTCGACTCGACGGCCAAGCTAAGCCCGCTGGTGTTCATCGTCCACCGCAGCAATCCGCTCGAGCGGCTCTCACCGGCAACGCTGTTGCATATCTTCACGGTGGGCGGACGCGCGCCCGATATCGTGCTGTGGAAGCAGGCGGGCGTCAAAGGCGAGCTCGCCGATCAGGAGATCAGAAGCTACGGACTGCCTGAGACCGACCACTATCCGTCAGAAGATCCCGGCTTTGGCGTGTACCTGTTCCGCGACAAGTGGAGCCTTGCCCACAACGCACGCAACTACCAGATGCAGGCGAGCTATGCCGAGGTGACCCGGAGGGTGAGCGAGGACCCCGCCGGTATCGGCATCACGACGCGCAATCGCGTTACCCCGGAGGTGAAGGTGATCGGCGTCACCGTCGGCGACTGGGGCAGGCCCATGGTCGGCACGCGCGACGAGGTGCAAAGCGGCCGCTATCCGTTCGACCGCTTCCTCTACGTTTATGTCCGCCGTCTTCCGGGCCAACCGCTGGATCCCTTTGCCAAGGAATATCTGCGCATGGTGCTGTCCGGGGAAGGCCAGGACGCCATTGCTGCGGACGGCAAAGGCTACCTGCCGCTCAACGCCGGAGAGCTCGCCGACGAGCTCGCCAAATTGGATTAGACGCCATGCGGGCCCGTGCGTTGTCCATCATCATTGCTTTCGCGCCCGGCGCGCTGGCGGCGTGTCTCGCCGCCTCGGTCGCGCTTGCCGCGCAGAATGACGCGTCGCCGCTCAAACCGTATGTGGCCAGACAGGTGCCGTTGCCCGGCAAGGAGGCCAAGTACGTGCTGCCTGACGGCTCGATTCTCATCGCTGGCAACGACTTGATGCTGTCCTACATAGAGCGGCTCACGGAGCTCTTTCGCAAGAGCCATCCGGAATTCAAATTTCACATGGAGATGCACACCTCCGGCCTATCGGTGAGCGGAATCAATTCCGGAAAATCGGCACTCGGCCCGATCGCGCGCGATGTCAGTTTCCAAGAGGCGGACGCATTTACGTCCCGCCACGGCTATCCGCCGACCGATATCCAGGTCGGCTGGGACAACACGCCCGACGCCGAGCACAATCCGCCGGGCAAGTACCCGCCGGGCGTCTGGGTGAATGTGAACAACCCGACGCCGTGGTTGAGCATGGAAGACATTGCCGGCATCTTTACCTCAGGCACGGGGAAGGGAGATTACACTTTCTGGGGCCAGCTCGAGGGCCACGAAGGTCCGATCGGCGGCAACGGTGCGGACTATGCCAAGCGCGAAATCCACGCCTATATGCCGAAGCTGGAGCGGCTGCCGATTCTTGCGACCATGCGCTACGTGCTCGGCGGTGCGTCGTGGTCGCGTCGCGTCGAGCATCTGCCAATGATGGAAGACGTGATCAACGCTGTGGCCAACGATCCGTTCGGCATCGGTCTCATCGGTTGGTGGCCGACCGACGAAGGATGGGACCGCACCGCCGCACTGGCCGACAAGGTGCGCTTCCTCCCATTGTCGTGGGACAAGCATTCGCGGGTCTCGCGCGGCCGCGTCGGCGATATCTACCCCTTGGCCGGCGGCCTGCGTTTCGTGGTCGACAAGGCGCCGGGTAAGCCGCTCGACCCGTGGCTCAAGGAATTGCTAACGCTGGCGTTGTCGCGCGAGGGCCAGGCGCTGATCGCATCGATGACCGTGAGTGACGGCTTTGTGCCGATCGACCCGAAGGACGTGCCGCGGGAATTGGCCAAGCTCGACTAGCGTCAACTGCGCGTAAGCGGCGCCTTACTGTTGGTTCAGTTTGCATTCAGCGGCAGTTAAGACCCATGGCCTATCCTCGCCGTTCGCTCGCTCGATGCCCGCAAACCGATCCATTCTCGTCGCGTATTCATGAATGCTTCTCGCGCAACGTCCCACAGTTGGTTTCGGCGGTGGACAACGGCCGCGTTCCTGCTCGCGGCCTTGAGCGGGGTCGGCGCCGCTGAATTCACGCCGGCCAAGTACGATTTGAGCGCGCTTCCGCCGTACAAGCCGGAGCAGATGGCGCTCGGGGTCTTGCGCATCTACGGCACGCCGCTCGAGTCGCTGGTCGGTCAATGGGCGTTCGCGTTCCGGGCAAAGCAGGGCCACGTTCGCCTGAAGGCATATCTGATCAACACCTCGCAGGCTTTCGCGGGTTTGCTTACAGGTCAGGCCGACATCGGACTGATGGGCCACCGCACCTGGCACACAAGCCTCATGGGATTCCATCAGGCGTTCGGGTACGACCCGCTGGAGATCCGCTTCGCCACAGGTTCATATGACGATCCGGAGGGCTCCACACCGGGGCTCATGTTCATCGTGCACAAGAACAATCCGCTGCGCAGTCTCACTCTGCAGCAGATCGACGGCATCTTCGGTGCGCAACGCACCGGCGGCTGGGACGGCACGAAGTGGTCGACCGCGGCGGCGCGCGGACCGGAAGGAAACATCAGGGCATGGGGCCAGCTCGGGCTCACCGGGGATTGGGCGGACAAGCCGATTCACGTGCACGGCTCCGACGTGACCTTGAGCAACTGGGCCGACTTGATCGAGCGCGAAGCGTTCAAGGGCGGCAAGAAATGGAATCCGGCGCTCATCGAGGGCCCGCGCGCGGACATCGGGCTTAAGGCGCACGGTAAGACGCGCGACCAGGAGATCATCGAAGGCGTGCAGAACGATCCGCTGGCGATCGGCTTCATGTTCCAGCGCGTCATCAATGCCACCGGCTCCGACGTACGCGTGCTGCCGCTCGCGGCCAATGCGGCTGGCCCTTACATCGCGCCGAGCCCGCAGACTTTTTTCGACGGCAGTTATCCGATGCACAACGGTGCCTATCTGTACCTGAATCGGGCGCCTGGCAAGCCGCTGTCGGTGCGGGACAAGGAGTTCGTGCGCTTCGTGTTAAGCCGCGAGGGCCAGCAGATCGTCGCCGACAGCCGTATCTTCATTCCGCTCAACGCCGCGCAGGCGCAGGCCGAACTCAAGAAGCTCGATTGACACCATGAAGACCCTCATCGCCGGCTGGCTGCTCGCCCTGGTGCTCACGCCATGCGCCGCGGCGCAGGATCTGTCTTCGCTGCCCGACTATCGGCCGCAGCACAAGTTGTCTGGCGTGCTCCGCAGCCGCGGCAACGATCAGATGGCGGCCCTTATGAAGCAGTGGGAAAAGGGATTCAGGAAATACCACCCCGGTATCCAGTTCGCCGACACGCTCGTCGGCAGCGCATCCGGGATGTATGGATTGGAAATGCGCACAGCGGATATCGCGGTGATGGGCCGCCCGGTCAACCCGTATGAACGCTACGGCTCCTACGAACGCTCATGGGTCTATCCCGTGGAGATCGAAGTGGCCACCGGCAGCTTTCAGACGCCGCACAAGTCGCCGGCGTACGCGATTTTCGTGCACAAGGACAATCCCCTCACCAAGCTCAACGTCAGGCAACTCGATGGCATTTTCGGCGCCGAGCGGGGCGGCGGGTGGATTGCCTTGACGTGGGATGTGAACGCCGCCCGGACCAGCGCGGAGAACATCCGCACCTGGGGGCAGTTGGGCCTCAAAGGCGCGTGGGCCAACCAGCCCATTCATGTCTATGGGCCACCGCTGCTGGGCGCGGGGTCGGTCACCTACTTTCAGTCCCGGGTGCTCAACGGCGGCGCCATGTGGAACGAAGACCTGCGTGAGTACCAGGATCGCAAGCAGATGATCGCCGATTTAAGCCGCGACCCGTACGGAATCGCCTACACGGCGCTGGGTTATCGGACCCCGGGCGTGAAGCCGCTCGCCGTGGGTGAGAGCGATGCAGGGCCGTTCGTCGAGCTGACCCGGAAGGGCGTCACCGACCGGACCTACCCGCTGTCGCGTCCGGTGTACATCGTCTATTCGATCGACAACGAGAAGTCCGAGATCGCCGATCCGCGAGTCGACCCCAAGGTACGGGAATTCCTCCGCTACATCCTGAGCAAGCAGGGTCAGCAGGATGTCGTGCGGGACGGGGCGTATCTGCCGCTGCCGCTCGCCACCGTGCAGGCGCAGCTCACCAAGCTCGAGTCGAACGAGCTTCCACGCGAGCTGGAACTCTTGGAGGAATGAACGTGACGAGCGCACTGTGCAAGCAGCCGAGACCACGCTTCGCCTCAGCCTTCGCGGCGATGGCGCTCGCCTTCGGCGCCACGCTGATCGCAGCGCCGGTGGTGGCCGCCGATAAGCTCGCGCGGGTGAGGATGAGCATCGACGAGGATCCGATCGTCCTGCGCCTGGCAGCGAGTTTGGGGTATCTCACGCAAGAAGGCGTCGAGATCGTGCCGGTCGACCTGGAAAAGATCGCCAAGGCCGACTACCTGATGCAAGAGCCCTTGACCAAGGGCGAGATCGACGCTTCGTATCACTGGTTCAACCACACCATCTTCGGTGCCCGGCACGGCCTTCCCATCAAGGCCGTCATGGTGATCAACGACGCACCGGGCATGACGGTGATGGTTGCCAACCGCTTGAAGGACAAGATCCGCAGCGCCGCGGATTTCAAGGGCAAGAATATTGCCGATGGAGCGCAATACGGAACCAAGGCGGTGATCACCGACTACCTCGCGAAGAAGGCCGGGGTCGCGCCGGGCAGCTTCAGGCCGGTGATGGTCGAATCGGAAGGAAGGCTCGAAGGCGTCCTCAATGGTTTGAAGGAAGGAAAGGTGGATGTCATGACGTTTCAGGAGCCCGTCACATCCGCTCTCCTTGAATCGACCATGGTGACGACGCTGTATGACTTGAACAGCAAGCAGGCGACGACCAAGGTCCTCGGCGCCGCGTTCCCGGCGCAGAGCCTGCTGATGTCCCCGAAGTACATCCAGGCGCATCCCGATACGGTGCAGCACCTGGTCAACGCGCTGGTGCGCACCATGCGCTTCGTAAACGCGCATACGGCGGACGAAATCGCCGACAAGCTGCCGCCGGAGTATTTCGACAAGAAGGATCGGGCGGAGGCGATGAAGTACATCCGCAACACCCTGCCCACCTATGCCAAGGGCGACTATGCGCTGTCGCCTGCCGCGGTGAAGCTCGTCGTCGACGCGATCGAGGCGTGCCGGTTCGACCAGAGCGAGGAGGGCCGGTGGCGCGCCACGGGCGACAATTCCAAGGTCAAGGCCGATCAGCTCTACGACAATCGTTTCGTGCGCAAGGCCATGAAGGACATCGAGTAGCCGTTGGCCGAGATGATTTTGCAAGAGACGCGCCTAAACGTGAGGACGATGCGCGGCGCAAAACGTTCGGCTTCGATTCGAAAACCGGGAAGCTCTTTTCTGCCGCCGTGGAAGATGTTCCGGCCAACGCCACCTCGCAGCCCGCGCCGCTGGGCAATGTCGCCTACCCGCCGGGGCCATTCGTCGTCGCAGAAATCGGCAAGTAGATCGGTCGTGGCCTGGATCAAGCCGCTGTGTCCGATCGCCGCGCTCTTCGCATGCGGCATGCTTGCCGCTGCGGCTACGGCGCGCGACACTGGCTCGACGGAGTTCGATCTGTCCGGGCTCCCGTCCTACCGATGGCAGCCGAGCGCGGAGGACACGCTCGCCAAGCATTGTCACGGCGCCGTTTGCGAAGGAGTCTGGGGCGTCATCCGCATTCACGGGACCGAGCTCACCCAACATCTGGTCCACCTGTGGGAGGACAACTTCCTCAAACTGCATCCCAATATTCGATTCGGCGACTACTTCGTGCCCAGCGGCTTCAGCGGGCTCACCGCGGACACCGCCGACATCAACGTGATGGGCCATACAGCGTGGCGGTCGGATCTCAAGGCCTTTGAGGAGGTTTACGGCTATCCGCCGCTAGAGATCATGTTCGCGACGGGTGGATTCAATAGGGGCAAGGGAAATACCCCGGGCGTGATCTTCTTCGTCAACAGGGACAATCCGCTGTCCGGGCTCACCTTGAAGCAGCTCGATGGCATCTTCGGCGCCGAGCGCAGCGGCGGCTGGAGAGGAGCCGCGTGGTCGACAGCGGCTGCTCGAAGCGCCAAGGACAACATCCGCACCTGGGGGCAGCTCGGCTTGAGCGGCGAATGGGCGGACAAGCCGATCCGCATCTACGGCATCGATGCGACGCTGAGCAATTGGTCCGACCTGATTCAGCGCGAAGTCTTCAATGGCGGCGACAAGTGGAACCCGGCGATGAAGGAGATGGTGCGCGGAGGAAGCAAAGCTCCCTCCGACGTGCAAATCGTGAGCGCGGTGGCCAACGACAAGTACGGCATCGGTTTCAACCTGATGCGCGTGGTGGAGAAGGAGCCCAAAGTCAAGGCGCTGGCGATTGCCCCTAGCGTCGGCGGGCCGTACGTCGCGCCGACCAAGGAAAGCATGTACCGGCGGACCTACCCGTTGAGCAACGCCGTCTATATCTACATCAACCGTGCGCCCGGGACGCCGATCTCGCCTCGACTCAAGGAGTTCCTGAGCTACATCCTGAGCCGTGAAGGGCAGCAGGCCGTGATCGACGACGGCATGTATCTGCCGCTCAATCCGCAAGCGGCTCGCGACGAGCGCGCAAAGCTGCAGTGAAGACGCTGCTTGCTTCGGTGGCGTGGGCGGTGCTTGCATGCGCGGGTAGCCTCGCCTGCGCGCAGGATGTATCTTCCCTGCCGGAATACGAGCCGCAGACTCTGGTCTCCGGGGTTCTCCGCAGCTGGGGCTCCAATCACATGGCCACGCTGATGAAGTATTGGCAGGAGGGATTTCGCCGCTACCAGCCGAACGTCTGGTTCGAGGATTCGCTCAAGGGAACCGCATCGGCGCAATTCGGTTTGCACGTCAACGTGGCCGATCTCGCCCTGAGCGGCCGCGAGATCTTTCCCTACGAGTACTACGGCATCTATCGACGCTCGCAGCTCTATCCGGTGGAAATCGCGGTGGCGACCGGAAGCTTCGACGTGCGCAGCAAGTCGACGGCCCTGGGCGTGTTCGTGCACAAGGACAATCCGCTTTCCAACCTGACCTTGGCGCAGCTGGACGCCATCTACGGCGACCAGCGCACCGGCGGTTGGCAGAAAATCGAGTGGGTCGAGAAGGGCGTCGCGCGCAGTGCAAAGGACAACATCCGCACTTGGGGAGCGCTGGGCTTAACCGGCGAGTGGGCGGACAAGCCGATCCATGTGTATGGACCCCCCGGCCTTTATCCCGGCGGTGTCTCCTTCTTCCAGACGCGGGTGATGGGAGGTGCCGATACATGGAACGAGAGCCTGCAGGAATTCGACGACCGCAAGCTCATGTTGGAAGCGCTAGGTAACGACCGTTACGGCATCGCGTACGCGGCGATGGCCTACCGGACGGCGCAGGTGAAACCGCTGGCCTTGTCCGAGACTGCCGCGGGGCCGTTCGTCGACCCGACGCGGAGCAACGTCGGCAACCGCACATATCCGCTTGCCCGTACGGCGTATATCTATTTCGCACCCGATCGTCCCACCGGC
This sequence comes from uncultured beta proteobacterium, assembly GCA_963745385.1. Classification (GTDB taxonomy): domain Bacteria; phylum Pseudomonadota; class Gammaproteobacteria; order Burkholderiales; family Casimicrobiaceae; genus PALSA-1003. Next base: position 206,906 of record CAVUXI010000022.1, on the reverse strand, counting down.
GATCCCATCAGAGTCGATCCCAAGATCAAGGAGTTTCTGCGTTATGTTTTGAGCCGGCAGGGCCAGTCGGACGTGGAGCGCGAAGGCGACTATCTGCCGCTCACTGCGGATCTCGTGCGCGAGCAGCGCCGAAAGCTTGATTGACCCACGGTGACCCGTCTACAAGCGCCTCCGACCCGGGCAAGCACCCTGACCGGTCCCGCTCGCTCGCCGTCGGAGCCCATACGCGCTTGTGTTGCGCCTCTGAACAATCTTTCATGAGGTTTTCATGGTGACTTCAGGTGACGCGGCTACTGTCTCGCCGTCCTGCGCTCCGTCGCCGGGCGCATGGCAACCGGGTAATGGACAAGACCATGACTAAAGCGATGCAGATCACCATTCTTTTTTGCGCAGGGGTCATCGCCTTGCCGGTGCACGCCGGATCGACGCTCGCTCCGCAGAAAATATATGCTCAGGAGCTCGTGAATCAGACGGTCGCAAGGTATCCCGATCTGCTGGTGGTGGCGATGCACGTGACGAGGCCGAACGGTTCGCAGAACGAGATCATCGCTTCCAATATCGGCCGCATCGGCAAGAAAGCCGACGCGGAAGACAAGAAGGTGATCGCGACCGGGGAGACGCTCGCCCACGTCAACAAGAACGGCGATCGTTTCGAAGTGGAGCTGCCGCTGCACGACGCATCCTCAAAGCCCATCGGGGCACTGGCGATCGTCTTCCCGTACAAGGCCGGCGATGAGGCATCGCAATTCGTACAGCGGGCGGAGATGATTCGCGACGAGCTCGCCAAACAAATCCCGCAGCTCGCCAAGCTGACGGAACCCGTTGCGGCGACGCGATGACTCAAATGCAGCGCTTGGAGCGACGGGTCCGGCTCGATACGCGAGGCGATTCACGACAGCGGCGCATGCCGCTCACACGACCTTGAAAACCGATTCGGCAGTCAAAATTCGCCGCCTTGTCGCCCGCTGTGCCGGCTTCGCTGCCGTCACCGTGCTGGTCGTCGTCTCGGCGCCCGCATTCGCGCAAGGGGGGCCGCCGCTGGTGACCGATGATCCGGAAACGCCGGGCGACGGCCACTGGGAGATCAACCTCGCGGCCATCGCCGCGCATACATCAGGGCGATGGGAAGTCGCAGCGCCGGATGCGGACATCAATTACGGCTGGGGCGAGCACGTCCAGCTCAAGCTCGATGTGCCGTGGATCTTTGTCCATGAGACCGATGAGGCTTGGAAATCCGGATTGGGGCCCGCCAACGTCGGGGTCAAGTGGCGCTTTGTCGACATCGAGGATTCCGGGTTTTCGATGTCGGTCTACCCGCAGTACGCCTGGAACTGGAGCTCGTCCGCGCCGCGGAGAGGGATCAGCGCGCCCGGGCACCAGATCTTCTTGCCGGTCGAGGCCGCAACCGTGGTGGGTGAGTTCGCGCTCGACGGGGAAGTCGGCCGGAATCTTGTGCAATACGGACAAAACCAGTGGGAGGCGGGGTTCGTCGTGGCGCACGCCTGCGGGAGCGAGAGCCTGGAGTGTCTGGGCGAGGTGCATCAGACTTGGGGCGCGCACAATTCGCAAACGCTGCTCAACATCGGCGTCCACTGGAAGCTCAACGAGTCGGTAGTCCTGTTGGCCGCCGCCGGGCACGAGTTCGGAACGCGCAGCGACGATCAGCAGAAGTTGCTCGTCTATTTCGGGTTCCAGCTGTTGCGCTAGAGGTTGAAGCAGCGATTCGCGGCGTGCCGCTCGCCGACGGTGCGAACAGAGCCTGCGGCTAAACGAACGTTCAGAATCCTTTCAGGTTGCCTTGACGTTGGGCGGCTAGCCTTACCGCTTCCGATTTCGTCGCATCGAAGGTCAAGTCGTGGCGTGCTCGAACGTGCGAAGCGTCTTCATTGCTGACCGATCGATCCGGCAGGTTGCGCCGGCGTTGATGGCGGCGGTCTTGCCGGTGGCGTTCGCTTGCGCGCAGGCGGTCGAAGCGCAGCCCGCACTCGGCGATCTGCCGCGCTACAAGCCGGAACAGGTCGTCACCGGGACGATCAGGAATTTCGGCTTCGGGTTAGGCGGCGTCCTGCAATTGTGGGAGCAGGGCTTCCAGAAGATCCACCCGGGGATCCGCTTCGACGACAAATTGCCGACCAGTGACGCCGCGATTCCTGCGCTCGTCACCGGTGTTGCCGATCTCGCGCCGGACGGCGGCGAAGCGACGCTGACCGAAAACCTTTCGTTCTTCGAGGTCTACGGGTACCCGGTCACCGACATCACGGTTGCGTCCGGCGCCTTTGACGTCGAAGGCAAGTCCAACGGCCCGGTCATCTTCGTCCACAAGGACAATCCGATCGCGCAGCTCACCATCAAGCAGCTCGACGGCATCTTCGGATCCGAGCGCACCGCGGGCATGCGCGGATTCAAGTGGTCGCCGTCCGATGCGCGCAGCGCCGACGAGAACATCCGCACCTGGGGGCAGCTCGGCTTAAGTGGCGAATGGGCGGACAAGCCGATCCAGACCTATGGCCACGCGCCTTCGGGCACGGCGCGGTTCTTTCAATGGAAGGTGCTGCACAGCGGCGACAAATGGAATCCCAACTTTCGCGAGTACGTGGAGACGGGCAGCAAGATGATCGCCGACGAGGATCGCACCGAGCAGCGCCTCGGCCTGCAATCCATGCTCAAAAACGAGCTTGCGAACAACCGCTACGGCATCGCATGGACCGTGATGCCGCAGGCGAAAGGCGTGTCCGGCATCAAAGCTCGTGGCGATCGCAGCGCGCGACAGGTGGTGCGTACGTCATGCCCAGCAGGGAAAGCTTTCAGGACCGGAGCTATCCGCTCGTGCGCAGCATCTACATCTTCGTCAATCGGCCGCCCGGCAAGCCGCTCGATCCGAAGCTCAAGGAATTCCTTCGCTATGTGCTGAGCCGCGAGGGACAGGAAACGGTCGCGCGCAACGGAAGCTATCTGCCGCTCACTGCGGACGTGGCGCGGGAACAGCTCAGGAAACTCGATTGATCATCTTAAGATGGGAAATACTCCGATGAAAACTTTCTTAGCCGGCGCTTATGCGGCACTGTCTCTTTGCGCCTTCGGCGCGTATGCGCAAGCCCCCAACCTGAACGACATTCCACCGTACAAGCCGGAATACGAATGTGGCCGGCGGCTTGCGCATCGCCGGCAGCGAGCTGAAGGGTAACGTCGACCTGCTCGTCGCGGGGTTCAAGAAATTTCACCCCGACGTCGTGATCACGACCAACTTCATGACCAGCAGCGAGGGTGCGCTGGGGATGATGTTCTCGGGCGCTTCCGACGTCGCGCCGATGGGCGACGACGCCAAGATTCCCGACCAGATGCCGTTCTACAACACGTTCCGCTACGTTCCCACCGAAATCTCGATCGCTACCGGCGGCTACGATCAGCGCGGCACGCTCTTCGCGTGGGCCATCGTCGTCAACAAGGACAATCCCGATCGCCAAGCTTTCCATGGACCAGCTCGACCGTATCTTCGGCTCCGAGCGCTCGGGTGGCTGGGAAGTCGGCGCGAGCGCGGACAACAATCTGCTCTTCACCGGCAAGTACGCGCGGGGTCCGGAGACGAACATCCGCAAGTGGGGCCAGCTCGGCCTGACCGGTGACTGGGCGGACAAGGAGATCCAGACCTACGGCTACGTGGCGCCGGGATTTCGCGACGAACTTCCAGCGACTGGTGATGCACTGGTCGGTGAAGTGGAACCCCAACTTCAAGGAGTACGTCGAGCAAAAAGAAGCGACCAATGACGCTGCCGGCAACACCGTCATCAGCCAGCGGATGTATGAGGCGCTGGAGAAGGACAAATACGGCATTGGCTGGGCTGCGCTCATGCATGTCAACGGCACGTGCGTAAATCCGGACGGAACCAAGTGTCCGGGGTACCGCGGACTGAAGGTCATCGCGCTGTCGAAGACTCCTGACGGCCCGGCCGTCCCGTTCACTGCCGACAATGTCAAGAACCGCAGCTACCCGCTGACTCGCGACGCCTACATCTACGTCAACAAGGCGCCGGGTCGTCCGATGGATCCGAGAGTGCGCGAATTCATCCGCTTCGTCCTGAGCCGCGAGGGCCAGGAGATCATCCAGAAAGCGGGTGTCTATTCTCCGATCCCGGCTGCATACATTCGCGAGCAGCTGAAAAAGCTGGATTGACGGCCATGGGCTCTAGCCGTCACTTCCTTTTTGCGGTATCGCTTGCATGGGCCCTCGCGGCGGGGATGAGCTCGGCGGCTGCGCAGCAGTCCCAGCCGACGGAGGAATCGAAAAAACTTCCGGCCGGATCCGCGGAAGAGCGCAAGGCACGAATGGCGGCCCGCGCCGCTGCGCCGGCGTACACCAAGAAATTCGACCTGAGCGGCCTTCCGCACTACGTCCCCGAAGAAAAACCGAGAGGAACGCTGCGGATCGCGGGCAACAACTATATCGGAGACGCGCCGCTGGGCGGTTGGTGGAAAGACGCTTTCGAAAAGTTCCAGCCGGGCATCAAGATCGAGTACTACCTGCCCTCCGCGGCCATCGCGATTCCGCGTCTGTATTTCGATCTGGCGGACATCGGCATCAATCACGAACCCAGCTTCTACGACAGCCTCGGTCATCTGCGCCTCAAAGGCTACGAGCCTACCGGGTTTTCGGTATTCACCGGCTCGTACGACTACGTTGGATGGCAGAACAACATGGTGATCATCGTCAACAAAGACAATCCGATCACCAGGATCACGATGAAGCAGCTCGACGGAATCTTCGGCTCGACTCGCGACGGCGGTTGGGTGGGAGCGACCTGGCATCCCGAATTCAGCCGCGGTCCGGAAGGCGACATCCGCAAGTGGGGCCAATTGGGACTCACCGGCGAATGGGCCAATAAGCCCATCAGCGTGCACGGCTACAGCCTGCGCTACGCGACTGCGATCGAGTTTTCCAACAAGGTGCTGCAGGCGAGCGACAAGTGGAACGGAGACCTCCACGCCTACGCGAACTACCGCAGGCCCAATGGCACTACTTACCTCGAAGCAGATCAGATATTCGACAACGTCAGGAAGGACCCCAACGCGATCGGCTACGCGCGCTATCACGCCGGCTTTCCCAAGGACATCAAGATCCTCGCGGTCGCGAAGGACGATAGCGGTCCCTACGTCGAATACAGCATCGATACCCTGCAAAACCGCACCTATCCTCTGTGGGGCGATCAGTCGTTCTGGGTGAGCGTGAAGCCCGGCGGGAAGATGGATCCCAAGGTTCGCGAGTTCATCCGCTTCGTGTTGAGCCAGGAAGGCCAGGAGCTCGTGCAGAAGGACGGCAAATACCTCCCGCTCACGGCCGACGTCGTGCGCGAGGAATTGAACAGGCTCAAATGAGAACGAAGCAGACCATGCGCCAAACTTTCACAATCGTCGCGACGAGTCTCGCACTGCTGACGTGCTTCGTCGCCCAAGGCGTCGCCCAGGAGGGCAAAGAGTCGACCGAGGGCCTCGACATGCAGGCCGCGCGGGCAAAGATGATGAGCGCTCGGGGCAGCAAGGTCGCCTATACCAAGCAATGGGACTTGAGTGGGCTGCCGAAATATCAGCCGAAGCAAAAGGTGAGCGGCACTATCCGCATGTGGGGCAGCAACTACATCACCGACGGCTTCCTCGGCGGTTATTGGGAGGCGGCCTTCAGGAAGTACCACCCCGACGTCAAGTTCGACTTTCACATGAAGACGACGCTCGCCGCGGTCCCGTCGCTGATCTTCGGCGTGAGCGATCTGGGCATCGGCCGCAAGATCACTTTCGCCGAGCAGGAGCTCTTCGAGCGCTATACCGACCGCGGTCCCATCGAGATCGAGTTGGCGACCGGCTCCTACGACGTGCCGGGCTGGCAGCCGGGCTACGGGGTGGTCGTGCACAAGGACAACCCGCTCACGAAGATCAGCATGGAGCAGCTCGACGGGATTTTCGGCTCCGAGCGCGCCGGCGGTTGGGAAGGCACGAGCTGGCGTCCCAACTGGGCGCGCGGCCCGGAAAAGAACATCCGCACCTGGGGTCAGCTCGGCCTGAGCGGCGAGTGGAAGGACAAGCCCATCAATGTCTACGGCCTGACGCTGCGCTATCACCAGGCGACCGAAATTTCCGACATGGTGCTCAAGGGCAGTGACAAGTGGAACGAACACCTGAAGATCTATGCCAACTTCGTGTCGAAGGCCGGCAAGCTGGAGCGCGGCATGAACGAGGATCTCGCCGCGGACAAGTACGGCATCGGCATCATTGCGGCACCGACGACCAACCTCACCGGCGGCTCGGCGCAGCCGACGCAAAGGGTCCTGCCCCTTGCGGCGAAGGAGGGCGGACCCTACGTCGCATATACGCTGGACACGCTTCACGATCGGTCGTATCCGCTCTACGACCGGATCTACGCGTATGCCGACCGTGGGCTGGGCAAGCCGATGAATCCCGCCGTGCTGGAATTCCTGCGCTTTGTATTGAGCCAGGAAGGCCAGGCCGAAGTCATGCGTGACGGCAAGTATTTGCCGCTCACCGCCGAGGTCGCGAACGCGCAGCTGGCAAAGCTCGAAGCGGCGGCGAAATGACGTGGAGATTCGGCGCGGTTGCGCTCGCTCTCCTGCTGTTCGCGGCCGGCGAGTTGCGCGCGCAGTCACAGAGCCCGGAGGCCGCGCCTTCGGGCGGGCAGTCGGTCGACCCGCTCGAGCTTCAGAAGGCGCGCGCCGCCGGCCTCAAAATGCGCGCCGGCAAGGTGTACTACACCAAAAAGTTCGACTTGAGCGCGCTGCCCGAGTACAAGCCGACGCAAACCATGTCGGGAACCATCCGGCAGTGGGGCTCCAATTATCTCGCCGACAGCATGCTGGAAAAGTACCTCGAGGACGGGTTTCACAAGTATCACCCGAGCGTGAAGTTCGAGAACAACCTCGGCAGCACGTTCATCGGCATCGCCGGGCTTTACGCCAAACGCGGCGAGCTCGCGCCGATGGGACGCCGAGCCACGTGGGATGAGCTGCAGGGGTACCAGCGCGTGTTCAACACGCTTCCAGTGGAGATCGCCATGGCGACCGGCTCTTATGACGTCGCCGGCTGGACCTTTGCGCTGGTCGTGTTCGTCAACAAGGACAATCCGATCAGCGAGCTCAGCTTCGAGCAACTCGACGGCATCTTTGGCGCAGAGCGCGACGGCGGCTGGAACGGCAATGAATGGGATCCCACTGCTTCGCGCGGCGCGGACAAAAATATTCGCACCTGGGGTCAGCTGGGATTGAAAGGAGAATGGGCGGACAAGCCGATCCACGTGTACGCGTACAACCTGAATTACCACTTCCCGCGCGATTTTTCGGAAAAGGTGATGAAGGGCAGCAACAAATGGAACGAGCAGATGAAGGAGTACAGCAACAAGACGCGCGCTGCCGGCGGGACCGCTGCAGGAGGTGATTTCGCCACGCTTCTGGGCGCAGGTGAGCAGATGACGGCCGAGGTGTCCAAGGATCGCTACGGAATTACATATGCCGGGATTCTCTATCGCAATCCTGGCGTGAAGCCGCTCGCGCTGGCCCGCGAGCGCGGCGGCCCGTTCATCGCGCCGACGCTGGATAGCGTGCAGGACCGCTCGTATCCATTGACGCGCGAAGTCTACTATTACGCCAACCGCGCACCGGGTAAGACGATCGACCCGCTGATCAAGGAATACCTGCGCTACGTGCTCAGCCGCGAGGGTCAGGAGGCGGTCCAGCGCGACGGAAAATATCTTCCGCTGACCGCCGCGGTCGCCGTCGAGCAGCTGCGCAAGCTCGATGAAGTCGGAAAAGCATCCAAGGCGGCGGAATAGGAGCGGCAGTGGGAGCGTGCCGATCGATGGCGATCGCATCGCTGGCCTTGGCGTTCGCCGCCGGGTCGACGTGGACCATGGCGGCCGCCGACGCGCCGGCATCCACAACCGATGCGGCGACGCTATCCAAGGCGCGGGCGACGGGCACCAAGACGCGGGCGGTGCGCAAATTCTACGAGCCGCAATTCGATCTGTCGGGGCTTCCCGAATACAAGCCGCAGCAAATCGTTTCCGGCACGATCCGCCAGTGGGGGAACAACTACATCAAGGACAGCCCGCTGGTCGAGGTCTGGGAGAACGCCTTTCGCAAGTATCACCCCGACATTCGCTTCAAGGACAACCTGTCGAGCTCCGCGGTCGCGTTCCCGGGGCTGATCGCCGGCGTTGCCGATCTCGCGCCGATGGGGCGGCAGGCGCTGTGGGACGAGCTCAAGGGCTTCGAGCGCGAAGGCGCGGAAGGCGGCGGCGAAGGGAGTTCCAACGTCGATATCGTGGAAATCATCATGGCCACCGGCTCCTTCGACGTCCGCGGATGGACCTTCGCGCTCGGCGTGTTCGTCAACAAGGACAACCCCATCAGCCGCCTCACGCTCGATCAGCTCGACGGCATCTTCGGCGCCGAGCGCGACGGCGGCTGGAACGGATTGAACTGGGACACGTCCGTCGCGCGCGGGCCGGAAAAGAACATCCGCACCTGGGGGCAGCTGGGTCTCACCGGCGAATGGGCGGACAAGCCGATCCACGTCTATGGCTACAACTTCAAGTATCACTTCACCGACGAGATCGACAAGAAAGTGCTCAAGGGATCGGGCAAGTGGAACGAGAGGCTGCGCGCTTATTCCAATGTCGCGGGCCTGAAGGCGGACGGATCGTTGACGGGCGCGGGCGAGCTGATGATGAACGATCTCGGCAAGGACCGTTACGGCATCGCCTACACCGGCATTCCGTTCATGACCCCGCAGACGAAGCCCGTCGCGCTCGCAGTCAGGGAGGGTGCCCCGTACGTCGAGCTCACGCTCAAGAATGTACAGAATCGAAGCTTTCCGCTCACGCGCGACGTTTACTATTACCTCAAGCGCGAGAAAGGCAAGCCGATCGACCCGAAGGTGAAGGAATTCCTGCGCTACGTCCTCAGCCGCGAGGGCCAGGATGCCGTTCAGCGCGACGGCAAATACCTGCCGCTCACTGCCGAGGCCGCGCGCGAGCAACTGCGCAAGCTCGAATCCGCCGCTCCATGAGCCCGTCGAGGAGGCGCGCGCTCATCGCGATCGTCACGATCGCCGTTCTCCTCGCCGCGACAGCGGCGTGGTGGCTGTCCCGTGCCAGGACCAGCGAAAATTCGAGGAGCAAGACGGAAGGCGCGATCCCTGTCGTCACCGCGGAAGTCGAGCGCCGCGACGTTCCGGTGCGCCTGCGCGCCAACGGCAGCGTGATCGCGCTCCAATCGGTCGATCTGCGCGCGCAGATCACCGGCACGGTGCGCCAGGTTCACATCACCGAAGGCCAGTTCGTACGCGGCGGGGAGTTGCTTGTCTCGCTCGATTCTCGCGCTCAGGACGCGAACGTGCAAAAGGCGGCCGCACAGGTCGAGAAAGATCGAAGCGATCTCGCCACCGCGACGCGTAACCTCGACCGGCAGCGCGAGCTCTTCGATCAGCAATTCATCTCGCGCGCGACGCTCGATGTCGCGCAGAGCAAGGTCGATACGCTGACCGGCCAGCTCGCGGTCGACCAGGCCGCTCTCGAAGCGGCGCGTGTGTCGCGGGCGTACACCGAGATTCGCGCGACCTTCGCCGGGCGAACCGGCGCGATCGGCGTGCGTCCGGGAAGCGTCGTGCAGCCCAATAGCGCGCCGCTGGTCACCGTGATCCAGATCGATCCCATCGACGTCGCGTTTACGCTGCCGCAAAAGGAGCTTGCCGGGCTGCAGCGCGCACTTGCGGCGGGTCCGGTATCCGTCGAGGTGAGGCTCGAGGGCGTCGCCGACAGCATTCCAGGAAGGATCAGCTTTGTCGACAACACCGTCGATACCGCAACAGGAACGATTCGCGTCAAGGCCGAGTTCGCCAATCCCTCCGCGCGCTTGTGGCCGGGCATGTTCGTCAACGTCGCGTTGGCGCCGCGCATGCTTGAAAACGCCTCGGTCGTTCCGGCGCAGGCGGTGCAGACCGGACCCGACAGCCAATTCGTGTATATCGTGGGCGCGGACCGGAAAGTCGTTGCGCGGCCGGTCACGCTTGCCTATGTCGAGGAAGGGCGCGCCGTCGTCGACGGAATCGCGGCCGGCGCACGCATCGTCGTCGAAGGCGCGCAGAATTTGCGGCCCGGAAGCGTCGTCAGCGAAGCGGGAAGCGGCGGATCGGACGCCGATCAGGTCGCAGTCAAGAAGGGCGCATCCAAGAAGAACGATCGCGCGGCAAGCGAGCCGGAAAAGGCGCCGTGAAGATCTCGGAAATTTTCATTCGCCGTCCGGTGATGACGGTGCTGCTCTCGGCCTCGTGCGTCATCGCGGGGCTGATTGCCTATGCCGACATCCCCATCGCCGCGCTGCCCAAATTCGACACGCCCACCATCCAGGTCACGGCGACCTTGCCGGGCGCGAGTCCCGAAAACATGGCTGCCTCGGTCGCGAGCCCGCTGGAGAAGCAATTTGCCACTATCGCGAGCGTAAACACCATCAGCTCCACCTCGACGCAGGGCGCGACGCAGGTCACGATCGAGTTCGACCAGGATCGCGACATCGACAAGGCCGCGGTCGATGTCCAGGCTGCGCTGTTTCGCGCGCAGCGCTCGCTGCCTGCGGAGATGACGACTCCACCGTCCTATCTGAAGGTCAATCCGGCCGATGCGCCGATCATTTTTCTCACGCTCACCTCGCCGTCGATGCCGATGTCGGACCTCAACGGCTTTGCCGAGGACCTGATCACGCCGACGATCTCAACCCTGCCTGGCGTCGGGCAGGTTCTGATCACCGGACAGAAGCGTTTCGCGGTTCGGGTGCGAGTGCGACCGGACACGCTCGCAGCGCACAATCTTACCGTCGACGACATTGCGGTGGCGCTGAAGTCCGCGAACGCCAACACGCCGGTGGGCATCCTGGAAGGCGCGCGCCAGACGATGACCATCCAGGCCAATCGGCAGATGACGCGCGCAGCCGAGTTCGCCAAGATCATCGTCGCTACGCTTCCCAACGGATCGACAGTGCGCCTCGAGGACGTTGCGGAAGTCGCGGACAGCGTCGAATCGGTGAGGACCGCGAGCTGGATCAACGGCGAGCGCAGCATCACGCTGCAGATCATGCGCCAGCCCGGTGCCAATACCGTGGCGACGGTCGATGCCATCAAGGCGGCTGTCCCCGGCCTCGTGGCGCAGCTTCCGAGCTCGGTGGAGGTGCTCGTCCGTAACGACCGATCGGTCCCGATACGCGACGCGATCCACGACGTGAAGATCACCCTCGCCATCACCGTCGTGCTCGTCGTGCTGGTGATCTACCTCTTCCTGCGCCGCCTCTCCGCCACGATCATCCCGGTGCTGTCGCTGCCCATCTCGCTCATCGGCACGCTGGCGCTCATGAGGGCGCTCGACCTGAGCCTCGATAACGTATCGCTTCTGGGCATCACGCTGGCGGTGGGACTGGTAGTAGACGACGCCATCGTGATGCTGGAGAACATCGTGCGCCACGTCGAGGAGGGCATGGACCCGTTCCAGGCGGCGATCGTCGGCTCGAAGGAGATGGGCTCCACCATCATGTCGATATCGATCTCGCTGGTCGCGGTCTTCATTCCGATCTTCTTCATGCCAGGCGTCATCGGCGGTCTTTTTCACGAGTTCGCCATCGTCGTATCGCTGGCGATCCTCGTGTCTGCGTTCGTCTCGCTCACTCTCGTCCCGATGCTTGCGGCACGGTATATCAAGCACGAGCGCGAGGACGATCCCGCGCTCAGGTGGACGGCGTGGTTCGAGCACGGCTTTCGCTGGACGCTGTCGCGCTACGAGCGCACGCTGGACTGGTGCCTCGATCATCGCTCGATCGTGTTGCTCGTGGCGGTTGCCACGCTGTTCGCGACCATCGCTTTGTTTATCTTCGTTCCCAAAGGCTTCTTTCCAACGGAGGATCTGGGCCAGATCCAGGTCGCGGCCGAGGCGGTCCAGGATATTTCGTATCCGGCGATGGTGGATGTCGTTCAGCGCGTCGCGGACACGCTGCGCGCGCATCCTGCCGTCGCTACCGTGCTGTACGGTGCGAACGAGACCAACCAGGCCCGAGCGTTCATCAACCTGAAGCCGCGAGGAGAGCGCGAGCCCATGGAAAAGGTGCTCGAGGAGCTGCGGCGCGAGACGCGCCGCATCCCCGGGGTCAGCGTCTATTTCAATCCGCTGCAGAACCTGCGCATCGGCGGACGCATCAGCAAGAGCCGCTTCCAGTACGTGATGAAGAGCGTCGGCGATCGCGAGCTGCAGGCCAGCGCCGACCAGCTGATCGCCTTGATGCGCCAGGACGCGGTGTTCCGCGATGTCACCAGCGACGCGCAGCTCAAGGGACTCGAGGCCCAGCTCAACATCGACCGCGACAAGGCGAACGCGCTCGGGGTGCAGATCCAGGATATCCGCAACGCGCTCTATCTCACCTTCGGAGAGCGCCAAGTCTCCACGATCTATACCTCGACCGATTCGTATCAGGTCATCCTGCAGGGAACCGATGCCGACCGCCGGGACGAATCCGCTTTTGCGAAGATCTTCCTGCGCGGCAAGGGGGGCTCGCTGGTGCCGCTGTCGAGCCTTGCCACCGCCGAGCGCAAGGTAGGACCGATCGCGATCAACCACGCCGGACAGCTGCAGGCCATCACCCTGTCGTTCAATCTCGCTCCCGGCGCGGCCCTTGGCGATGCCGCTGCCAAGCTCGAGCAGTATCGCGCGCAGATTGGCGATGCCGGCATCGATCCTCACGAGCTGGGGCGGCGACGCTGCGGCATTTCAGAGCTCCCAGTCGAGCCAGATCTGGCTGCTGTTGAGCGCGCTGCTGGTGATCTATGTACTGCTGGGTGTCCTTTATGAGAGCTACATCCATCCGATCACCATCCTCGCAGGTCTACCCTCGGCGGCGGTCGGGGCGCTGCTCACGCTTTGGATCTTCGGCCTCGATTTGTCGATCATTGCGGTGATCGGCATCCTCATGCTCATCGGGATCGTGAAAAAGAACGCCATCATGATGATCGACTTCGCACTCGACGCGCAGCGCGAGCAAGGCATGCCGCCGACGGAGGCGATACGCCAGGCCTGCCTGCTGCGGTTTCGTCCCATCATGATGACGACCCTCGCAGCGATGATGGGCGCGTTGCCCATTGCATCGGGCTGGGGCGCCAGCGCGGAATTGCGCCAACCGCTCGGCCTGGTCGTCGTTGGGGGTCTCCTATTCTCGCAAGTGATCACGCTCTACATCACGCCGGTCATCTATCTGTATCTGGACCGCTACTCGGGGAAGGGCCCGATCACCGCAGCCGCTTTGCCTCGGACCCAAGCGGCAGACTGAGAGGGGCTGTGGCATGCGTCCCGACCCGAAAGAATGCGCCGTCCGCAACATGAATGAGTGTTCAGAGTGTCGTCAGCCTTGTTTCAGGAAAGGCTAATAAGGTGTCACGGCTCGAGGCACGCGGCGAGCGCGATTGACTCTCTGCCCAGTGCCTTTTGCAGGAGGAAGTGAACATGATGCGTATCGCAGGTCAGTTCGGGATGTTGCTAGGCGCGCTCGCCCTTGTCGCGGGCGCCCGCGCGCAAACGGTCGACACTCGACCGATGGTCGAGTGGGTCATACCTGCGCTTGGCACCAACGCGCCCCAGACCGAGGAGGAAGCCAAAGAGGGTCAGCGCTCCGGACGCAAGCTGCCCGCACCGGAAGTTCTCCAGCCGGTCCTCGATCCCGCGCTCCCGGCATTCCAGCCGCGCAAGGAAAAGTTGACCGGAAGCTTTCACGGCGCTGCGTCCGACGTGATGAAGGTGCTCGTCGAAAAGTGGGTCGAAAAATTCAGGGCCTACCACCCCGACGTGACGTTCACCATCCCACCACCCTACGCCGGAAGCCTCGGCGCCGTCGAGCTCGTGAAGGGAGACCTCGACTTCGTCTTCGTCTCGCGCGAGCTGAAGCCCGACGACGTCAAGGGCTTCAAGGCCAAGTTCGGCTACGACCCGTTGAGCGTTCCGGTTTCCGGCGGTTCCTACCGCCATTTTGGGGCGCTGGACGCGATCGCGTTTTACGTCAACAAGGACAATCCGATCGAGAAGATCAGCTTCGACCAGCTCGACGCCTTGTACTCGACCACCCATCATCGCGGCGGCAAGGCAATCAGCAAATGGGGCGATCTGGGACTCACCGGCGAGTGGGCGGACAAGCCGGTCAAGCTCTATGGCATCAAGCCGTGGAACGGCTTCGAGGAATTCGTGCGGCAGCGCGTCCTCAGCGTCGGCGACAAGCGCGGCGAGTGGCGCGACGACATCGCGTTCGAAAAAGTCGTCTTTCCGGTGGCCAAGAAGGTGTCCGACGATCGCTACGGAATCGGCTACTCAGGCATCGCCTACATCGATGCGGGCGTGAAAGTGATTCCCGTGGTCGAGAAAGCTGGTGGGTCCCCGCAAGCGCCTACCTACGAGAATGTCGTGCTGGCCACCTATCCCTTGAGCCGCCTCACTTTCTTCAACACCAATAAGGCGCCCGGCAAGCCGCTCAGTCCGGCGCTCGACGAGTTTCTGCGATTCATCTTGAGCCGCGAAGGACAACAGGTTGTGCTCGATCAGGCAAGCTACATCCCGCTGCGGGGCAATCAGATCCAAAGCGGTCGCGCACTGCTCGGCAGATGAACCGCCTAGAGACTCGGTGGCTGATGCAGGATATCCACCGCGATCGGATTCCAAAGAGGGGCTCGCGATGATCGCCAAACTGTTGCAACTGCTCTACCACGCCGGGTCCCCCATCAGCCATGCGGGGTCGCGCCTTGGTTCAGGCCTTGTTCTATGCGCCCTCCTTGCCTGCCCTGCGCAGGCTGCTGACCCGCGCGAGGGCGGGCCGCGCTCGATCATCCTCACCTATCACACGCCGCCCACCAATCGTCTCGCTTTTCGCCAGGAGCTCGAAGGCCCGGGAGCTCGCCAGCTCCAGGGCTGGAAGGAGGAGGGTGTCCTGCAGAGCTATCAGTTGCTGTTCAATCGTTACGTGGATTCCGCCAACTGGGATGCCATGGCGGTGCTTTTCTTTGCGAAGGATTCCGACGTCGAGCGCTGGAAGCAGATTGAGATGGACTCGCCGGCCGGCCTGACGCCAAAGGCCTTGACGCTCACCAGTGCAATCGACACCATCCCCGCGGATGTGATGCGCCAGAACGGCAAATCGGCTCGCGATTCGGTGTTTCTGGTGATCCCTTACGAGTACCTCGTTCCGGTCAACGAATATCTGCAGTATCTCGACGACTACACGCTGCCGCAGCTCGACGGATGGATGCAGGAGGGGGTGCTCGCGCACTACGACGTCTACCTCGCCCGCTATCCGGCCGGGCGGCCCTGGCAATCGCTGCTGGTGCTCGAATACAAGGGCGATAAGGGGCTTGCGGCGCGGGACGCGGCGGTGGCCAAGGTGCGGGGGAAGCTCAAGGACAACCCGAAATGGAAGGCGATCAGCGACAGCAAGAAGAACGTGCGGAACGAGCGGCCGCCCGTCATCGCCGACCCGCTCGCCGCAAACTAAAGCAAACTGAGATCACGGAGACTCTCATGAAGCCGTTCATCGTTGCAGCCGGGTTCGCTCTGTTATGGGCGCTGCGGGCGGGCGATCTGCCGGCGCAGCAGCCGAGCGCGCCGAAAGCACCGGCGGAACCGGTGCGGATCGTGCTGCTGGTCGACGAGATCAGGCAGATCCGCAACTTCCCCGCGATCGTTGCCGAGCGCCTCGGTTATCTCAATGGCGACGGGATCGTCGTCACGATGATGAACATCCGCAACGAGGTACCGACCGCCGAGATGCTCATGGACGGTCGCGTCGACGCCATCATGGCGTACTACCACCACAACATCGTTAACCGCTCGCAAGGCCGGGATTTCGAGGCGATCGTCACGCTCGGCGTGACACCCGGTGCCAAGGTGCTGGTCGCGAACCAGGCAAAGGATCGCTTCAAGGGCGCGGCCGATCTGAAGGGGAGCAGGATCATCGCCGGCGGCGACGGCTCGTCGAAGACCGCCGTCGCCAATGCGCTGCTGCTTGGGGGCGGCTACAAGATCGGCGACTACACGCGCATCCGCAACGAGAGCAAGGACAAGATCGCGGCGGCGCTCCGTGCCGGCGAGGCTGATCTCGTCGTCGCTCCCATACCCGACGGCGACTATTACGAGGGCCTCGGCCTCGCGACGGACTTCGCCGACCTGACGACGGTGGAAGGTACGCGGAAGCATTTCGGCAAGCTGTTCCCGACATCGACCGTCTATATGAAGAGCGAGCGCGTGCAAGCGCACCCCGAGATCGCGCAGCATCTCGCGACGGCGTTCGTCCGCACGCTGCATTGGATCAACACCCATACGCCGGAGGAGATCGCGGCGGTGGTGCCGCCCGACTTCATGGGCAAGGATCGCGCCGACTATCTCAAGGTGCTCACGGAGCAGATCCCGATGTTTAAGACCGACGGGCGCATGCCCCAGGACGCGGCGGAATTCGAGTGGCGCGTGCTCTCCGAGGCCAATCCGAAGTACAAGCCAGTGCGCGTGGTCGATACGTACACCAATCGCTTTGTCGATGCCGCGTTGGAGGCGGCCCATGCGAAGTAACGGTTCCGTCGCGAATGGTCTCGGCAGCTTGTCCCGCGGTCCGGAGCCATTGCCGAGTCGTCGAACTGCCGCCAAGGCCGGCGGGCGGGCGCGGATTGCGTTCCGCACGCTCGTCTTTCAGGCGCACCGCTGGACGGGGCTCACCTTCGGTTTCGTGCTGGTGTTCGTCGCGATTACCGGCATGTTAATCGCTTACCGGCCGCATCTCGAGCCGATCGTCAATCGCGACCTCCTGACCGTGTCCGCGTGCACCGAGCGCGTATCGATGGACACGATCGCAGACAACGCGCGCGCCGCGCATCCCGCCGGCGAGCTGGATTACATCCGGCTCTTGTCCGCCGACTCGGGAGCGAGCCGCATTCCCGCGGTGCAGGTCCGGATTAGCGAACCGGAAGAATTCCAGCATGACGTGTTCGTCAATCCCTGCACCGGCGCGGTGCTCGGCCAGCGAGATCGCTACGATGGCTGGCTCGCAACCATCGAACAACTGCATCGCTTCCGCTGGATGGATGGCGGGAGTCTGATCACGGGCGCGAACGCGTTGCTGTTCGCGATCGTGCTGCTGGGTGGCGGCCTGTACATGTGGTGGCCGCGCCGGCTGCGCGCGCTCCGCGCCGCTGCGACGCTCGACCCGCGCCTTTCGGGTCGCCACCGCACGATCAACCGGCACAAGGTCATCGGCCTCTACGCGGGCCTCTTCGTGCTATCGAGCGCGCTCACCGGGTTGCCCCTGGCATTCGACTGGTATCGTGACGGCGTCTATGCGCTCGCCGGCTCGAAGCCGGAGAGGCCGCCGCGCGTGGCGCCGCCCGAGGTCACGCAGCCGCAGCCGATGGAGACGTACTGGCGGCACGTGCAGGCGCTCGTTCCGAACCCGGGTGAAACCCTGATCCATTTCCCATCGCCTCGCAAGCCGAACGAGGCGCTCGACATCTTCAGCGTTGCGCGCGATGCGCCGCACGCTTTTGCGCGCACGGTGATCTACCTCGATCCGTACACGGACAAGGTCGTGAAGTTCATTCCGTACGCGCAGGCGAGCGCGGGAAGCAAGCTTTACTTCACGATGTTGTCGTGGCACATGGGCCTGGTCGGTGGCAAGGCCGGCAGCCTCTTCTTTCCGGCGGTGCTGCTGTTCGGAGCGCTTGGCGTTCCGATCCTCGCCTACACCGGTGCCAGCAGCTACCTCCGCCGCAAGTTCCGCTTCGCGACTGAAAGCGCGCGACTGGCCGTGCAGGTCGTTCGAAAGCGCGTCGAGGCGACGGATATCTGCACGTTCGAGCTTGCCGATCCGCTCGGCAATGCGCTGCCGAGCTTCGGCGCCGGATCGCACATCGACGTCCACATCGGCGACGGAACGGTGCGCCAGTATTCGCTATGCAACGATCCGCGTGATACGCATCGCTACATGATCGCGGTTCTGCGCGTTCCCGCTTCCCGCGGCGGCTCGACAGCGATGCACGACGCGATCCAGGAGGGCGACGTCCTGGAGATCAGCGAGCCGAGAAACCACTTCCAGCTCGCCCACGGCGCGAAACGCTCGCTGCTGCTCGCCGGTGGCATCGGCGTCACGCCGATCCTGTGCATGGCGGAGCGGCTGGCGAATATCGGCGCCAATTTCGAGATGCACTATTGCACGCGATCGGCGGACCGTACTGCGTTCATGGAGCGGATCCGCCAGTCGTCGTTTGCGGACCGCGTCCATTTCCACTTCAACGATGGTCCGCCCGAACAGAAGCTCGATGCCGAGCGGTTGCTCGAGCATTCACCGCCGGACACGCATCTGTACGTCTGCGGGCCGACGGGCTTCATGGACTGGCTGCTCGGAACCGCCCGCGCGCGGGGCTGGCCGCCGCCGCAGCTCCATCGCGAGTATTTCGCCTCCGAGGTGCGTGCGCTGGCGAGCGATACCGAATTCGAGGTCCGGCTCGCGAGCACGGGAAAGGTTTATTGCGTCGCCAGGGACGAGACGGTGGTCACCGCGCTCGCGAAGCAAGGCATCGAGATTCCGACTTCCTGCGGTCAGGGTGTGTGTGGCACCTGCCTTACCCGCGTCATCGACGGCGAGCCGGACCACCGCGACATCTACCAGACCGAAGCGGAGAGGGCGCGCAACGATCAGTTCACACCGTGCTGCTCGCGAGCGAAGAGCGCAATGCTCGTCCTCGATCTCTAGGCGGGCTGATGCAAACCCCCTTCATGTGCCACGCGTTTGCCGGCTGCTGGCTTCCAACGCGCGGGAACCAGGCGCTCGAAACCGCCTGAATCCGAATTCAGCGCAAGTTCATTTCGATTTAAGGTGGGGAAACTACGATGGCCGTGTTTCTGGCCGCAAACCCCGATAGTCCCTGGAGGAATTCATGAAAAGACTCGCGAGACTCGTATCCATCACCGCCCTGGGCGCCTGCTTCATTCTCGGTAACACGGCGGTCTGGGCCGCCGATGCGCCGAAGAAAAATTGGACGCCGCCCGCGCAAAAGATCTACGCGCAGAAGCTCTCGGACGAGACCATGGCAAAGCACCGCGAATTGCTCAGCATCACTTTGCATGGCGTCCCGCCCGGACAGGAGAATGTTTACACGATGTTCGCCGGTTCGTATCTCGACCGCATCGGCAACCCGGACGACCCGGACGATATCGACGTGTCCAAGAAGGGCATTACCATTATCGACCCGCGCTGGCACCGGACCAATGACACCGACAAGAAATTTGTCGTGTTGATGCCGATGCGCGATAAATCGGGAGAAAACGTCGGCCTAGTCGTCTACGCGTTCAAGAATCCGAAGAATCCGAGCACCAGCGCGACGGAGAAGGAATATCTCGCCAAGGCAACTGCGCTGCGCGATGATCTGGCCAAGAAGATCCCGAACTACAAGGCGCTGTTCGACCAGGCCAAGTAACCGGCATCGAAAGCGCGACGGTGATGTTGGACGCCGTGCGCGTTGCGCTCGCCGCGCTGCTGCTTCTGCTGCTGGTCGCCGGGTCCCACGCCGCGAGCGTGGACCCGGCGCTTCCACATTACGAGCCGCGGGACGTCGAAATCCCGGCATCCGCCGGCTACGTCGACGCCGACGGTGCGATCGCCGTCGTCGGTTACAACGACATGCGCGACATTTTGGAAGCGCTGGTGCCGCTGTTCACTGCGGCGCATCCCGACATTCGCATCAGGCTCGATCTCCCGGGAACGCGATTCGCGCCCGCCGCGCTGGCGCGAGGCAAATCCGCATTCGCTCCGATGGGCGCCGAGTTCACTCCTGTGCAACTTGCCGACTATCGCGCAATGGTCGGCGCCGATCCGCTGGAGTTTCGCGTTGCGCACGCCTCGCTCGATCCCCGTGCGTTGTCCGGACCCCTCGCGGTTTTCGTTTATCGCGACAATCCACTCGCGTCGCTAAGCGTCGACCAGCTCCGACGAATCTACACCGGCGAGACGTCGCGATGGGGCGAGCTCGGGCTCGGCGGCGCATGGGCGAAGCGCGCAGTGCATGCGTATGGCGTGGAGCGAGGAACCCCGCTGGCCCAGTCGTTTCAACGCAATGCCATGGAAGGGGCGGCGTTCGGCGCAGCAATGACCGGATTCCCGCAATCGAGGGACGTCGTCAACAAAGTCGCGTCGGATCCAGCCGCCATCGGATTCGCGGCAGCGATGCGCGCGCTCCCCGGCGTGCGCGTAGTCCCGCTCGCGCCGCGCGACGGCGGCGCACCGGTCGCGCTCACCGAGGCGAACCTCCTGGCGGGCCGCTATCCCCTCGACCGCTTTTTGCTTGTCTACGCTCGGGCTCCGCTGTCCCCGGTGGCGCGCGAGTTCCTGCGCTTGATGCTGTCGCGCGAGGGCCAATCGGCGATCGCGGCGTCCCCGCAACGGTATCTGCCGCTTTCGGCACGCGAGGTGGCGCTCGAGCGTGCCAAGCTCAATTGATCGTCGCATGAACAAAGATTCAGAGGCGATTCAGAATGTGTTTACCCATAGTAGGTAGGCTCGCGCATGAAGCTTGCCATTCGGGTTGCGGGTCCCTGGGGCAAGAGCAATCGCCATCGAGCAATACAACGATTGAAGCCGATCATCAGCCTTTTCCATCATGGAGGAAACATGAAACCCCGTATCGCAATCGCAGCCGGCCTTACCGTGCTGTCCCTCGCGCTCGCCATGCCGGCGTCCGCGCTGAAGTACGCCGAGCCTGAGCACAACCTGAAGGTCGACCCATCCATGCCGAGCTGGCAGCCGGGCGAGGTCAAGAGCGAGCCGGAGGAGGAGCTGAACCTCGTCGGCGCCGACATCATGGACGAGATCTCGCTGGGTTGGGTCAAGATCTACCGCAAGCAGTATCCACGTCTCAGTCTCACGTTGGACTTGCGCGCTTCAGGCGCGGGTGCCCCGGGCCTCGTTTCCGGCAAGGGCGACCTGGCTCCTGTCGGCCGTGAGATGTTTCCGGCGGAAGAGAAGTCCTTTGTCGACAAGTACGGCTACAAGCCGACGCCGATCCGCGTAGCCACAGGGAGCGTCGGTTCGCTTGGCAAGACCGCGTCCAGCGTGATCCTGGTCGACAAGGACAATCCGATCGATTGCCTCAGCCTGCCGCAGCTCGACGCTATCTACTCGAAGACGCGCAAACTGGGCTACAAGGAAGTCAAGACTTGGGGCGATCTCGGCGCCAAGGGAGAGTGGGCCAGCCGCCCGATCCATCTCTACGGGCTCAAGCCTGTCAACGGCATCGAGCAGTACTTCAAGTGGGTGGCGATGGACAACGGCGAGTACAAGGACAACATCCAGTTCGTGAAGGGCAAGGGCTTCACGCATGCATTCACGGTGGCGGCCGAGGATATGGCGACTCATCCGGGCGGCCTCACCTACGCGCTGATGGCTAACGTCACGCCCAATGTGAAAGTGCTCAAGCTCTCTTGGAAGGACGGCGACACCTGCTACGAGCCGAACGTCGAGAACGTCTACTCGCACAAGTATCCGTTCAGCAGGTATGTCTACATCTACGTGAACAAGGCGCCGGGCAAGCCGCTGCCGCCCAAGGTGAAGGAGTTCCTGAAACTCGTGCTCAGCAAGGAGGGCCAGCAAGTGGTTGCCGACGAGCGCGTGTTCATTCCTCTGCAGCCCGAGGTCGTGAAAGAGGAGCTGCGCAAGCTGGAATGACGAAGGTCCTTGAGATCCTCCGTGGCATTGGGCCTCATTCATCGGGGCCCCTTTTTTTCCGGAGCGGACCGGCTCGTGCATACCTGGAGATGGAGGTAACGTGAATAAGGTAATTTATAGCGTCGCTGCGGCGCTGGTTGCATTGGCCACGGCGCTGGCTTCAGGTCCTTCGTTGGCCCAGCAGCAATCGGCGGACACCGAAAAGGCTCTGCGTGCGCAGGCGGACCGCGCGAGGGTCGTCTACGAGCGTGGAAGAGTAGCGCACTACACGCAGAAGTTCGACTTGAGCGGAATGCCGCACTACGTACCCAAACAGTTGCTCACCGGCTGGATCCGTCTCCACGGGAACAACTACCTCAGCGACGGGTTGCTCGGCGAGCTGTGGCAACAAGGATTCGCCAAATACCAGCCGGGTATCCGGATTTCGTATTTTCTGCCGACGTCGGCGCTGGCCTTCGCCGCGTTGTATTACGACCAGGCTGACGTCGTGATGGGGCACAGACCCGGCTTCTACGACTTGCTCGCCTACGAAAGGGTCAAGAATTTCGATCCGACGGAAGTCACGGCAGTCACCGGATCGTTCGACGTCGGCGGCTGGGAGAATTCCCTCACGATCCTGGTGAACGAGGACAATCCGCTCAAATGCATCAACATGGAGCAGCTCGATGGCGTATTCGGCGCAGCGCGGGACGGCGGCTGGGCCGGAACGAACTGGCGCTCGGATTGGGCGCGCGGTCCCGACAAGAACATCCGCACCTGGGGCCAGCTCGGGCTGACGGGGGAATGGGCCGACAAGCCGATCAACATCTATGGATTCAGCCTGCGCTATAACACGGCCACGGACTTTTCCGACAAGGTGCTCAAATCCAGCGACAAATGGAACGAGAACATCCACGGCTACGGCAACATCGTGAATCCCGACGGTTCGCGCTACATCGAGGCGGACCAGATCACCGACAATCTGGGCAAGGATCGCTACGGCCTCGCCTATAACCGGTACCGCGGCGATCGCCCCAAGGTCAAACGCCTCGCGGTCGCCGCGGGGGCAAGCAAGGCTTGCGTCGAGCACACCCTCGACAACGTGCAGAACCGGACGTATCCGCTCTACAACGAGCAGTATTTCTATACGAGCGTCAAGCCCGGCACGCCGATGGACCCGAAGGTCAAGGAGTTCCTTCGTTACGTGCTAAGTCAGGAGGGACAGGCGGACGTCATGCGCGACGGCAAATACCTCCCGCTCACCGCCGAGGTCGTCCGCGAGCAGCTCAAAAAACTGGAGTAGCCGAGTGCGGTGCGCAGTCGTCGCCGTACTGGGCCTGCTTCTCGCAGCCGGGCGGCCGCTGGCGGCCGGACTCACGGTGGATTCGAGACTGCCGCCCTACGAGGCGGGCGCTCAAGTCAGTGGGGAAATCGTCTGCGCGGGGAATCACGCCACCGACGACGTGATCATGGCGTGGGCGAAGAAGTTTGCGCGATACCATCCACAGGTGAGCGTTCGCCTGCGCGACGACACGCACCTTACGACAGATGCGTTCGACGTCGCAATCGCCGCAGGCGGCATCGACCTCATCCCATCCGCGCGTGAGCTCGTGCCTTCCGAAACCGAGCGGCTGACGCGACAACTGGGTGGTCCGCCCCTCGTAGTGGCTGTGGCGACTGGGAGCTATGCGACCAAGAGCGGTACGCACGCGCTCGCGTTTTATGTCAACGCTGCCAATCCGCTGGAGCGGATCTCAATCACCCAAATCCGTGAAATCTATGCGCCAGGCGGCAGGATCACGAAATGGGGCCAGCTCGGTCTCGGCGGTGAATGGTCAGATCGACCCATCCACGTCTTCAGCGTGCCTATCTCCGATCCAAACGGCAATCCGCTGGGGATCATCAACTACCTTCAGAAACGCGTGTTCGGTGGAAAGACCGGATTGAGAAGGAGCATCTACCAGGTCGACAGCAACGGTCCCGCCCTGGAGCAGCACATGCTCAACCGGATTGTCCGGGAAGTGGCGCGGGATCCCTACGCCATCGGCTTCAGCGGATTCGCATTCGGCGCACCCGGCGCCAAAACGCTGGCCGTGGCGGAGACCGACGACGGTCCCTGGTACAAGGGTACCCACGACGAAGTCGCGAGCCGCAGATATCCATTCACGCGCACGATCTACCTTGGAGTCAACCAGCCTGTCGGGAAACCGCTGCGCCCCGCGGTCCGCGAGTTTCTTCGCTTCATCCTGAGCCGTGAAGGTCAAGAGACTTTCACCGAGGGCGTCGAAAAATACCTGCCGCTCACCGCGGATGTGGCGGCCGTCGAGCGCGCAAAGCTTGAGTGATACGGGTGAAACCCGACGAACGCCGACGTCGGTTCGGGGTCAAACCTCCGGCGAATCAAAGGGAGTTGTCCCATGCGGATCAAGCGAGTCTTCGTGTCAGCAGCGGTGCTCGTGCTCCTCGCGCTGCCGCTTCATGCGGCGGTCACGGTTTTCTACGGGGAGCCGGATCGTTTCACCGACGCAGGCGATCGCAACAGCGATCCGCGGAAGGTGATGCTCAGCCTCGAGCAATTCCTCAAGGGATTGGGCGATCGTTACCTGCCGCCGCAGGCCAATCTGAAAATCGAGGTGCTGGATCTCGACCGGGCGGGTCGTCCGCGAATGAACCTGCCCACGGAAATTCGCATCGTCAATGGCAAGACTGACATGCCCTGCATCGAGCTCAACTACACCTTGGAGGAGAATGGCAAGGTTCTGCAATCACGGCGCGAGCGGGTGTGCGACCCTGACTTTCTCCGATCCCTGGAACCTCAATACTCCGAGCACGATCCCCTCGTATACGAAAAGCGGATGCTGGAACAATGGTTTCGAAAGCGGTTTGCGGGGCCGGCGCCGCGCTAGGTCGCTTGCAGGGACGGCAGGCTCGAGTCTAACGAGCTCCCGCGAAGGCCGCTGCCAAGCTCCACGCCTACTCGAGCAGCGTCAACTGGGCGCGAACCGCTTCCGCGGTGAGGGGAAGATACTTTCCATCGCGCATCACCTGCGCCTGGCCCTCGCTGCTCAGGATGTAATGTAGAAACTCCTTCACCTTCGGGTCGACGGGCTTCTTCGGATCGCGGTCGATGTAAAAGAACACATCCGCGTACATCGGGTACTTGCGCTCGCGCACATTGTCGAGCGTCAGCTCGTACGCCGGATCCCCGGTCTTGACCGACAGGGCGATTGCCTTGACTTGCGGTGTGAGCCATGCATTGCCACCGGCGCAATAGACGATCCCGTAAGGATCCTTGGCGAGATCCTCCAGCATGAGCTGGCCGGCCAGCTTGAAACTGCCGTCGGGTAGCGCCAGGTTGTCGTATTCGATGAGGTTCTCGTTCCACTTGCCCGATACACCACCGAATGCCCTCGATTCGATTTCCTGAGGGAAATGGAATTGCAGGTTGTAACCGTAGACATGGATCGGCTTGTCGGCCCATTCGCCGGTGAGCCCGAGCTGGCCCCACGTGCGAATGTTCTTCTCCGGCCCACGCGCGAGCGACTTGTCCCAGGTCAGCTCCCGCCACGCGCCCGATCGCTGCGCACCGAAAATGCCGTCGAGTTGCTGCAGTGAGAGCTTCGATAGCGGGTTGTCTTTGTGGAGGTACACGCCGATCGGCGGGTTCCATCCGGACACGTCGTAACTTCCCGTCACCGCCACGATGCCGATAGGCAGGTGATTGCGTTCCCGCTGGTAAGACAGCAATTCGTCCCAGGTGATCTGGCGGCCCATCGGCCCTATATCCGACATGCCGAAGATCAAGCCCGGAATCGCGTGCAAAGTTGTCTTCAGGTGCAGCGCGAACTTCACATCGGGCTGGTATTTCTGGAATTCCTGGATCCAGTAGTCCGCGAGCGGGCTGTCCGTGAAGTAATTCGATCCCCACATCCGGATCGTGCCGGAGACCTTCTGCTCCGGCTTGTAATGCGGCAGATCGCTGAGATCGAACTTCTTGGTGTAGTAGACCTTGTAGCCCTTGTTCTTCACCCATTTTTCACGGGCGGCCTGGACAGCGACGGAATCCTCGTCCGCCGCATCCGCGGCGTAGGCGAGAGGCGTCGCGAGCACCCCCAGAATCAGAGTCATCAACACTCGTTGGAACATCGTCTTCTCCTTCGGGGGGTAAGTCCCGGCAGGTGCCGCTTCAATTGTGTGCAGATCACTCACAGGGAGCCACGAGCAGGCCATTGTCGAACGTCGGAGACCCGCAATCACGCGCCCAGGGACATTCGATCGAGGATTCGAATATGAGTCCTTGACCTGAAACCAGTCTGAAGCGTTTCTGAATACCTTTTTAGCGTGTCTTCAGTCTGGATCAAGAATGGGGAAATACAGTACCTCCGACACCCCGGGGATTCATCCTGAATATCGCCCTGCGCAACAACATCCTTCGTATTCATCGCTGGACAGGGCTGACGCTCGGTCTCGCGGCTGTATACCTCGCAATTACGGGCCTTGCGATGGTATTCCGGCCGCAGCTCGAACCGCTCGTCGAGCGCGACCTCCGGCAGGTTTCGTCGTGTAGCGCTCGTTTGCCGCTCGATGAGCTGGTCGCAAAGGCGCGCGCCTCTCATCCCGGCGAGGCGTTGGTCCGGATCGAGATCCTGGAGGGTGGCTACGGTGCGACGATCGTCCGCTTTGCGGACAAGCAGGATGTCTACGTGAATTCTTGCACTGGCGACGTTATCGGTCAGCAGCCGTTATGGAGTGGCTTTTTCGGCACCGTCGAGCAGTGGCATCGCTTTCGCTTTATCGACAACGCCGACACGTCGGAGCTCGTCGGCGGGACCGTAGCCCTCGTGGTGGCGCTCGTGATGGTCCTGGGCGGATTCGTCATCTGGTGGCCGCCGAATCTGCTGGCGCTGAAGAGCTCGATGAAGTTCCGGCCCCATCTTACCGGACGCGCTCTCGACCTCAATCTACACCGGACGACGGGTCTCTACACCGGTCTGATCCTCCTGATGTCGGCGGTGACGGCGCTGACCTTCACGTTCGAATGGGCACGACACGCGATCTTCTCGATCACGGGCTCGCCCATGCCGGCGGCCAAACCTACCGTGAGCGCGACGAGCGCTGAGACGCTGCCCGCGGAGCCCTTCTTGAGGCGCACGCTATCGATGGTGCCAAACGCTCGTGACATTATTTTGACCTATCCCCGAAAACCAGGCGATTCCATCGAGATCTCTGCGGTCGAGCGCGATGCACCTCATCCGAACGCTCGTACGTATCTTTACGTCAGTCCTTATAGCGCGGAGGTTTTGAGGTTCGAGCCTTACGCGTCGAGCAGCGTGGGAAACAAGGTCTACAGATGGCTCGGGTCGCTTCACACGGCCGGCGTCGGCGGCGTACCGGTCCAGCTGCTGTTGTTCGCGGGCATCCTCGGCGTGCCCGTGCTTGCCTATACGGGCACCCGCGGCTATCTGCGGCGCAAATATTCCGCGCCGGAGCGCATAGCCGGTTTGAGAGTGCGCGTGAAGCGTATCAGCTCCGAAACCGAGGAAATCAAGGTCTTCGAGCTGGAGGGCGCGAATGGAACGGCGCTGCCGGCGTTCACGTCAGGGGCGCATATCGACGTCAGGATCGACCAAGGCCTGGTGCGCCAGTATTCGCTCTGCAACGCTCCCGGCGACAAGGACCGTTACGTCATCGCGGTGAAGCGGGAGCCCGGCTCGCGCGGGGGATCCCGCACAATGCACGAGCGCGTTTCCCAAGGCGATGCTCTCTTGATCAGCACCCCTCGCAATCACTTTCCTCTCGACCCCTCGGCCAAGCACCACCTTTTGCTGGCAGGAGGCATCGGCATCACGCCGCTCCTGAGCATGGCGCGCCAACTGCAGGAGTCGCACCGCTCATTTGCGTTGCAATATTTCACACGCGGCATTGCTCACACGGCCTTTCACGCCGTCCTGTCGCGCCCCGAGTTCCGCGGCAAGGTGAGCTTCCATTACGCCGTCGAACCCGCCGCTTTGCGGTTGTACCTGCATAAGCTTCTGTGGCATCGGCCTGACGGTGCACACCTTTACGTTTGCGGACCCCGCCCTTTCATGGATCTGGTGGAGGAAATCGCCGCCGCGAACTGGCCACCGCACGCCATGCATGCCGAATACTTCAGTGCGGACCCAATGGCATTTGCAGGTCCGCGCGTGCCTTTCGACGTCCAGCTCGCACTCGCAGGCGGGACGTATCGCGTCGACGCCGACAAGACGATCGTGGACGCACTCGCAGAGCACGGGATAGAGATACCAACGTCCTGCCAGCAAGGCGTTTGCGGAACATGCGTGACCGGACTCATCGAAGGAGAAGCGGACCATCGCGATGTTTTCCTCACGGATGCCGAGCGCCGCGCGGGCGACAAAATCATGCCGTGTGTCTCACGTGCCAGGAGCGGGCTGCTCGTCCTGGATCTCTGAACGGGGATTCAGAATGCAGTCAGACTGATTTCAGGTCGGGAAACTACGCTGGTCGCATTGACGATGGGGAAGCGGATGATGAATCGCGCAGCACTATTTTTTCTCGCCGCAGCGGCGGCTCATCCGCTCCATGCGGAGCTGCCGGTCAAGAGCTATGGACAAGAGCTAGTCGATCAGGTTGTCGCAAAGAATCCGGGACTGCTCGTTGTCGTGTTCCATGTATCGCCGCCGAACGTTGCGAACTATCCGATCATCGCGTCGAACATCGGCCGGATCGGAAAGGTCGGCGACGACGATGACATGAGGGTGATAACGACCGAGAAGTCCAATCTCGAAATAGCCCATGGCGGCAATCGTTTCGAGGTCGAATTAGTCCTGCGGGATGTCGTTGGCACGAATCTCGGCGCACTCGGACTCGTCTTTCCATACAAGAGCGGCGATGACAAGAAAGCGCTGGAGAAGAAAGCCATCGGAATCCGTGACTGGCTGGCGCGGCGAACGCTCAATGCGGCCAGCCTGGTCGAGCACCATCCTTACGAACCGCTTGCGACGACAAAGACGCACGCGCAGAAGTTGGTCGATGACACGCTTTCGAAGCACCCGGAAGTCATCGTGCTTGCCATGCACGTGACTCCGCCGAAGGCCCGCGACAACATCATTGTTGCGTCGAACTTCGGTCGCATCGGCAAGAAAGGGGACGATGACGACATGAAAGTGATCGACTCGGGCGAGCCGATCGTCGGCGTGTATGGCGAAGGAAAGCGCTACGGGGTGGAGCTTCCCCTGCGAGATGGAGCAAACAAGACCATCGGAGCGCTCAGCGTCGGCTTCCGTTACAAGAACGGCGACGATGAGAAAGCGCTTCTATCGAAGGCTGAAAAGGTCCGGGACGAGCTGCAAAAGCGCATTCCTTCGGTCGATGCCCTCGTCGAGCTGGACCCTTGAAGGTCGCTGCTTCTCCCTGAAACCACGTTCGAGAAAGAACCATAATGAGCTCAAGAATCGTCTCAATCGTTTGCTGTGTGATGCTTTACGCGACCAGCGCCGTTGCGGCCGCCTCGGATGAGGCACTGCGTCTAGCGGGCCGTCAGGAGTTGCCCGGTTACACCGGAGACTTCGATCACTTCGAATACGACCTCAAGGGTAACCGGCTCTGGCTTGCCGCCGAGGATCATGGAACGCTCGACGTGTTCGATCTGAGGACACTGAAAATGCAAAGGAGCGTCAAGGGTATCGTCGACACGCCTCACGGCATCCTCTATCTGCCGGAGAAGAATCGCCTTATCGTCACCGATAGCGGCGGAGACGCCATGGTCACGAAGGTGATCGACGCGACCACCCACAGAGTTACCGGCACGCTCAAGCTTGCCGCGCCGGGGGCCGACGCGATGGGCTACGACCCGTCGACAGAAGCGCCTCTACATCGTCAACGGCGGCCGCGACGCCAAGATGAAGGAGACCTATCTCTCCATGGTCGATCCCGCGACCCTCAAACGCCTCGGCGACCTCAAGTTCGATACCGAAAAGGTCGAGGGAATGTCGATCGAGGGAAAGGGCAATAGGCTCTACATCAACGTCACCGGCAAGAATTACATGGCCGTGGTGGACAAGGACAAGCTGACGGTTCTCAACACCTGGCCCATCAGGGAAGCGGAGCAGAACGCGCCACTCGCCTTCGACGAACCCAACAAGCGTCTGTTCGTCATCACGCGCAAGCCCGGCAGGCTGATCGTCCTGAACGCAGACACGGGCGCATCCATCGCGAGTTTCAAGGCGCCCGAGCGCTGCGACCAGGTGATCTGGGATGCCGCCAATCGCCGGATTTACGCGCTCGGCGGCGAAGGTTACATCGGCGTCTTTCAGCAGAAGGACGCGGACAACTACGAAGAGCTTGCGCGCGTCACGTCGGCGGCGGGGGCAAAGACCGGCATTCTGGTGCCCGAGCTGAAGCGTCTTTATGTCGCGGTGTCGCCCGGCGAGAGCAAGACCGGCGCGGCAATTCTTCGTTTCGACATCGCATCCGCAGCAAATTGAATCTTGGAGATGCCATGAAACCATTTCTTGCCTGTGCGGCACTCGGTATCGCCGCGTTCGGCGCTTCGACCCAAGCGCAACAGTTTTACCACCTCGAGTCGGCGGTCGCGCTGAAAGGAGCAGCGCCCGACTGGGATTACGTCACGCTGGATCCGGCACGAGGCTACCTTTTCATCGGACGCCGCGGCGACGGTGTGACGGTCTTCGACATCAAGTCGAAAAAAGTCGTCCGCAACATCGACAAATCCGATGATGCAAACGCAATCGCACTCGTTCCGGAATTCGACCGTGGATATACCATCAATGGAGACGGCACGACCACCGCCTTCCAGCTTTCGACGCTCAAGGCCATTGATCGCATCAAGATCGGCGAGGACGCGGACTCCGCGTTCTACGAACCGGTCACCAAGCAACTGGCGTTCACCATGGGCGACAGCAAGAAGATTACCTTCATCGACGCCAAGACGGGCAAGGTCGTCGGTGAGCTGCCGATGGAGAGCAAGAAACTCGATGGCACCGTGGCCGATGGCGAGGGCAGCCTGTTCATGGCGCTTCGCGATCGCAATTCGGTGGCCAAGATCGACGCCGCGCAACGCAAGGTGACCAGCGAATGGAAGACCGCCCCTTGCGAGGAGCCGACAGGCATCGCTTTCGACAAGGCCAACAAGCGAATTTTTGTCGGTTGCCGTGGGTCGAAGCCGGTCCTTGCGGTTCTCGATTCCGAGTCCGGCAGGGTTATCACTACGTTGGATATCGGGCGCGGCAACGACGGTGTCATCTACGACCCGGCAACGCACAAAATCTACACCTCCAATGGAGTCGATGCGAACCTGGTCATTTACGATCAGGTGAGCCCGGACACATACAAGCTCGCCGAAGCGACAACGACGCGCCCCTACGCGCGTACCATGGCGATGGACCCCAAGACCAAAAAGATCTATCTTGTAACCGCCGAAGGCACCGCGGATCCCGCAAAGAAGATCAACAAGGCCGTGGCGCCGTTCTATCCCAACCGTTACTTCCCGGACACGTTCACCGTTCTGACGTTCGCGCCGAAGTAGCACTCGAGGCAAATCTTGGAGAGGACAATGATCAAGCTTTCGAAATGGGCGGCCATCGCATCCTCCGCGATGGCGCTGAGCGCAATGGCACAGGTTCCCGCTGGCTATCCGGCGGACTACGGGAAGATCGTGGAAGGGGCGAAGAAGGAGGGGAAGGTGGTGGTTTATTCGACCACCGACGCCAAGCTGGTGACGCCGCTGGTCAAGGATTTCGAGGCGGCGTTTCCCGGAGTTAAGGTCGAATACACCGATCTGAACTCGACGGAGGTTTACAACCGCTTCATCAGCGAGAACGCGGCCAATGCGGCGTCGGCCGATGCGGTGTGGAGCTCGTCGATGGATCTGCAGATGAAGCTTGCCGCCGATGGAGCGGCGGCGGTGTACAAGTCGCCGGAGATTGCGGCGTTGCCGGGGTGGGCGCACTGGAAGGACACGGTCTACGCGACGACCTTCGAGCCGATCGCGATCGTCTATAACAAGCGTCTGGTGGCGGTGGAAGACGTGCCGAAGACCCATGACGACCTGCTCAAGCTGTTGACGAGCAAGGGCGAGAAGTACCAGAACAAGGTGACGGCGTACGACCCGGAGAAGTCGGGGGTGGGCTTCATGTTGATGAACCAGGACGCCACGCTCTACCCGAAGTTCTGGGACCTGGTGAAGGCGTTGGGCGAGCGCAGCCTGAAGGTGCAGTCGTCGACGGGGACGATGCTGGAGCGGGTGTCGTCGGGGGAGAACCTGATCGGCTATGACGTGCTGGGCTCGTATGCCCTGACGCGGGCGAAGAAGGACCCGTCGATGGGGATTGCCTTCACGACCGACTACAACCTGGTGCTGTCGCGGCTGGTGTTCGTCTCGAAGAACGCCAAGAACCCGAACGCCGGGCGGCTGTGGCTGGACTACGTGCTATCCAAGCGCGGGCAGACGATCACGGCGGAGCAGGCGGAGCTCTTTTCGGTGCGGACCGACATCACCGGCAAGGACTCGGGCGTGGGCTTTGCCAAGGAGCTGGGCAATGCGGTGAAGCCGATCGCGGTCAACGACGAGCTGCTCGCCGGGCTCGACCAGACCAAGCGGCTGGACTTCCTCAAACGATGGCAGGCGGCGCTCGCGCGGAAGTAAAGGATGTGCAGTCCGATTGAGCACAGGATTCGCGCAGAGCTGCAATTCTATGCTTCGTCCGGATTCGTCATGATGCTGACTGGTGGCCGACCACGTCCCCTCTGGTGCTGCTCATAAGACGTACGCAAACGATAATGATTGCCCGGAGCTTTACCCTGCCCAGAGTCACGGTAGTCGCCATCACGGCATTGGTGATCCTTACACCGCTGTCGCTTATTTTCTGGCAGAGCTTCCTCAACGCGCCGTTCTTCAATCCCGCAAAACACCTCAGTTTCGACGCGTATCGATTCATCTTCGACGATCCGGATTTCTGGCAGTCGCTTCTGAACTCGGTCGTCATCGCCACGGGCATGGTGTTGATCGCACTGCCGCTTGGCGCCGCGTTGGCTTTCCTCCTCACGCGCACCGATTTGCCCGCGCAGCGCGCGATCGAGGTGATGGTCCTCATCCCCGTGTTCATTTCACCGATGGTCCTCGCGTTCGGTTACGTCGTCGCCATGGGACCAGTGGGCTTCTATTCTCTCTGGGCCAAGGGCCTCGTCGGCGACGTGCCCTGGAACGTGTATTCGCTCGCCAGCATCGCGGTGATTGCGGGGCTCACCCATGTGCCGCACGTCTACCTTTATTCGTCGGCGGCGCTCAAGAGCCTGGGCTCCGACGTCGAAGAGGCGGCGCGCGTCGTCGGCGCGAACCCGCTGCGCGTCGCGCTCAATGTGAGCCTGCCGATGACCGCGCCTGCGCTCTTCTACGCGGCGGTATTGGTATTTTTTTTGGGCTTCGAACTCTTCGGGCTGCCGCTGGTGCTGGGCGATCCGGAGGGGCATCTCGTTTTGTCGACCTATCTCTACAAGCTCACCAACAAGCTCGGCACGCCTTCCTATCACCTCATGGCCGCAGTGGCGGTTTGCATCGTTGCGATCACGTTTCCCCTGGTGCTTCTGCAGCGGTGGCTCCTCAAGACTGCAGGAAAGTATGTTTCGGTCAAAGGCAAGGCGACCCGCCAGAAGCTCCTGCCGCTCGGCGGCTGGAAATGGATCGCGCTGGCCGTCGTCGCGCTGTGGCTGGTCTTTACGATCGTCGTGCCGATCTCGGGTATCGCGCTTCGCGCTTTTGTCGAGCAATGGGGCGAGGGCATCAAGCTCTCCGACGTTCTGACCCTGGAAAACTTTACGCAGGTATTCAGTCAGTCCGACCAGGTCCGCGCGATCGTCAACACCTTCCTCATCGGGACTATCGGTGGCGCGCTCGCCGTCGCGTGCTACATGGCCATCGGGCTCGCGGGTCACCGACAGCGCGGTGGCGTGGCCAAAGTGCTCGACTATCTGGTGCTGCTACCGCGTGCGGTACCCGGACTGCTTGCGGGCCTCGCCTTCCTGTGGATCTTCCTCTTCGTACCGGGTCTCAAAGAGGTTCGCAACACTATCTTCTCGGTCTGGCTTGCGTATACGGTCGTCTGGCTGGCGTATGGATTGCGCCTGATCTCCGGCGCGCTATTGCAGATCGGGCCGGAGCTCGAGGAATCGGCGCGCACGGTCGGCGCGTCGAACGCGCAGGTCTTGCGTCACGTGACGATCCCGCTGATACGCTTCGGACTCCTGGCGAGCTGGCTGCTTGTGTTCATGATCTTCGAGCGCGAGTACTCGACTGGCGTGTACTTGCTCGGTCAGGGAACCGAGGTGATCGGATCGATGCTCGTTTCACTGTGGGGCGCAGGCGCGATCGACCAGGTCGCCGCGCTGTCGCTGATCAACATCGCGCTTGTCGCCGTCGGTCTTGCCGTCGCCCTGCGCTTCGGAGTGCGCCTCCATGAATAAGTCGGCAACCGCCTTGGCAACCAACTTGGCAACCAGTTTGGCAACTAAGCCGACGGACAAGCTCGTCGTCGAAAACCTTCACCTTCAATATGGCGACAACCTGATCCTGAAGGGCGTTTCGATGACGCTCAACCCGGGCGAGGTCGTCGCATTGCTCGGCGCGTCCGGCAGCGGCAAGACGACGCTGCTGCGGTCGGTCGCCGGCCTGGAGCAGCCGAGCCGGGGAAAGATACGTATCGGCGACGCGGTGCTCTTCGACAGCGATGCCGGCGTGGACATGCCGGTCGAGAAGCGCAATCTCGGTCTGGTGTTCCAGTCGTACGCGCTATGGCCGCATCGGACGGTGTTCGACAATGTCGCCTACGGACTCAGGCTGCGTGACATTCCGGCCGGCGAGATGGAGCAACGCGTCACGCAGGCATTGAACAACCTTGGCCTGGGCGCGCTGGCGCAGCGGCTGCCGCATCAGCTTTCGGGCGGGCAGCAGCAGCGCGTTGCGATCGCCCGCGCGCTGGTCTACAACCCGCCTGTCGTGCTCATGGACGAGCCCTTGTCCAATCTAGACGCCAAGCTGCGCGAGGAGGCGCGCGCGTGGCTGCGCGAGCTGATCGTTCGGCTGCACATCTCGGCACTGGTCGTCACCCACGATCAGACCGAAGCGATGGCGATGTCGGACAAAATACTGCTCTTGAACTTCGGCAAGATCGAGCAGCAGGGCACGCCTGAGGACATGTACAACCGGCCGCAAACGCAATTCACCGCGGAGTTCATGGGTAGCAATAACCACCTGCCGGGCAAAGTGGCACAGATCGCCGAGGGTCGTGCGTTGCTCGCAGGCGATGGCTGGCGGCTGTGGGGCTCGGCGCGCGGCCCGCTCGCTGTCGGCGACTCAGCCACGGGCGTTATCCGCCTCGAGCGCACAAGAATCGCGTCGGCGGCAGGCGCAGATTGCGTCAAGGCCGAGCTGGTCACGGGGATGTTCCTGGGCGACCGCAAGGAAAACCTGTTCAAGCTGGGCGATTTGCGGCTGCGTTGTTACGGCAATGTGCCCGCGGGGAGCCAAGAGTGCTTTCTTGAGCTCCCTTCGGAAGATCTGTGGGTGTATGCGGGCAACGGTGTGTCTTGATCGTCGCCAATATGAAGTCATAAAGCGTTCACCCAGGTCCGGTGGCCGACTCCTCCAAGGCTACCGAGACCGTTCGCTGCCGATGTCGGAACCCATCGGCACCTTTTTATGGATAGACGCACGACGGAATTGATTCCGAGGAAGAGATGCGGGTCACCGGCATGCTCTACGGCTCTAAGCTGCTTCAGTTTGCGGGGTTCCCTCCAGCCGAAGTTCTGGGGCCTGACGCAAGCGAGGAGGACATCAAGGCGTTTTCACCAGTACTATCACGCGCTGGTGAAAGCTCTGTTCGAGGCCGGCGTCTCGCGCAACGTCTACTGGTGAACATCGACGCGGTCATTGCCGCACTGTTGCTGAAGATTTTGTGGAAGCCCTACCGGGATGGCGCGTTCTCGTAGCGAGCGCTGGAATTGTCGCGTTCACCATCTTCCTCTATCCACGCATGCTCGGCTGCGCGGCGGAGATCGACGATCACTTGAACCGGGGCCGCAACATGGACACGCGGACGCCGGCGTCCCAGTGCCGGTTCGTGGCCTGATTCTCCGAGGACGTCAGCGCTTGATGTCGGGCGGCGCGCGCAGGCTCGCGATTTCCTGCCTGACCTCCCCGAGCTCGCGCTCGAGCCGCTGCACCGTTTCCTTGAGCGATGCGATCTCTGCCGCGACGGTGCTCTCGGCCGCGCGCGGCTGGGCGATCGACGAAACGGTCTCGGGTGCGGGTTCGCCCGACAACAGATGCATCCAGCGGTTCTCTCTCGCACCCGGCTGGCGCGGCAGCTCGGTGACCAGCGCGCCGCTGCTTCGATCCCGGAGCTCGTGCAGGAACGCTTCGATCGCGGAGCCGTCGGCGAAGTGGTGGAGGCGATCGCTGTTGATTCGAAGCTCGCCGATGGTCTGCGGCCCGCGCAGCATCATCGTCGCGAGCAGCGCGACGGCCTGCGAGGGCACGCCGATGACGCGCTCGACGTTGTGCGCGTAGCGCATCACCCGTCCGCCGCTCGACTCGACGATGAGCGAGAGCGATCTTGAGGTGGTCGAGCGCGGCCTGGACTTCGGCATTCGGTCCAGCTCATCACCGGATCGCGGCTGGTCTTTTGATTGCATCCGGAGGTAAGCGCGTTGAGCGTCAGCGGATAGGTGTCGGGGACGGTGTGCTGCTTCTCGACGAGCACGCCGAGCACGCGGGTGTCGAGCAGCGAAAGCGGGGGGATCTGAGAAGTCAAGGATTTGAATGAGGCCGAATCGGGGTTGCGGGCGCGACCTTAGGACCCTAGCGCCTGCCGCCGGTCGTTTCCACGCTGCGCCGTTGCTGCTATCTTAGCGGGACGCGAGAGCGCATTCTATCCCTGCGGCGGCCTCGACCGAACGCCGCCGGTCCCCTGGAAAGATTCGATGGCCCAACAACCCGAAGTGACCAACATGGCGCTGTTCTGCGATTTCGAGAACGTCGCGCTCGGCGTGCAGGACGCGAAATACGACCGGTTCGACATCGGCAAGGTGCTCGAGCGCCTGCTTGCTCAAGGGCAGCATCGTGGTCAAGAAGGCCTATTGCGACTGGGACCGCTACAAGGCGTTCAAACCGCCGATGCACGAGGCGTCGTTCGAGCTGATCGAGATCCCGCATCGTGCGCCAGTCGGGCAAGAACTCGGCCGACATCCGCATGGTCGTCGATGCGCTCGATCTCTGCTATACCAAATCCCACGTCGAGACGTTCGTGATCATCAGCGGCGATTCCGACTTCTCACCGCTGGTCTCGAAGCTGCGCGAGAACAACAAGGTCGTGATCGGCGTCGGCGTGAAGAACTCGACGTCCGATCTCCTGATCGCCAACTGCGACGAGTTCATCTTCTACGACGACCTGGTGCGGGAAAAGAAGAAAAAAACGCCGCGCCGGCCAGCGGCGAAGCCCTCGCCGGATGCCGAGGCGAAGCCCGCCGCCGCCGGCGCCGACAGGGAGGGTAAAGACGGCAAAGCGCCCGCAAGAAAAGCCGACGACGAACGTCGGCAGGAGGCGCTCGATCTCATCGTCGGGACGGTGGAAGCGCTGGTTGCCGAGCGAGGAGGCGACGAGAAGATCTGGGGATCGATGGTCAAGCAGGCATTGAAGCGCCGCAAGCCCGGATTCAACGAGTCGTACTTACGGGTTCCGGTCGTTCAACGGCATGCTCGAGGCCGCCGAGCAGGCGGCGGGACTCAAGCTCGAGCGCGACGAAAAATCCGGCGGCTACATCGTCCGTCTGCCGGCGCAGGACGAATGAGCTCTGTCGCACCCTATGCCGCTGGCGCGCTCATCGCTGCGCTCGCGGCGCTTGCCGCTGCGGGCGAGCCGGCGCCGGGCGGTGCGGCGCCCGCGCCCGCAAGCCAGCTCAACGCTCCCTCGCCCGGAAATCCCGAGCTGACGGTATCGGCGGGCGGGCGAAGATCGACGTTCGCTTCCGCGGCGCTGCTCGCCATGCCCGCCGCAACCAGCGTGACCATCGCCAACGACGTTGCGTACAAGCACAGCATGACGTTTCGCGCGATCCCTGTCGCGTCGTTGCTGCCGGGGGTTGGCGCCGACGAAACGCTGCGCTTTGTCGCGAGCGACGGATTCGTCGCCACCTTTCCCGCGGCCCCGCTTCTTGCGCGCGGCGACGGCGCGGTGGCGTATCTCGCCATCGAGCCTCCGGATGCGCCTTGGCCGGCGCTCAAGGCCGGGGAAGTCTTCGACCGCCGGTCCGTTTTACCTCGTCTGGCTCCGTCCCGAAAGAGGCGGCATCAGCCCGGAGCAGTGGCCGTATCAGGTGGTAAAAATCGAGTCCGTCCTTCCGCTCGCCCGCCGGTTTCCCATGGTCGCGCCGGCCGCCGGCGTCTCCGCGCGCGACCCGATCAGGCATGGATTCGCGGTGTACGAAAAGAATTGCTCGGTGTGCCACACCATCAACCTCGGCGGCGACGCGAGCATCGGCCCCGACTTGAACGTTCCCTACAACCCCACCGAATATTTGCGGGTCGATGCGCTTCGGCGGCTCATCCGCGACCCGCAGACGCTGCGACGCTGGCCCGCGGCGAAGATGCCTGCGTTCCCGCTCCAGCAACTCAGCGATCGCGATCTGACCGACCTTCTCGCCTACCTCCACCACATGGCCGACCGTAAAGTC
Organism: uncultured beta proteobacterium; assembly: GCA_963745385.1. GTDB lineage: Bacteria > Pseudomonadota > Gammaproteobacteria > Burkholderiales > Casimicrobiaceae > PALSA-1003. Next base: position 168,411 of record CAVUXI010000022.1, on the reverse strand, counting down.
GCCGGTGCCGGTAGCCAAGTAGCCTCCGCCGGCGCGACAATCCCATTGCATTTTTGTGAATCAGCCTCGAGCCGTCATCTTCCGATCGCAGAGGTTCTCGATGCCGACCCTTAGACCGGCCGCGGTGGCCGGAATGTTCTACCCGGGCGCTGCCGCGGCGCTTCGTCGCAGCGTAGGCGAGCTGCTGGATTCCGCGGCTGTACCGGTTCCGCGCCGATCGTGGCCGAAGGCCCTGATCGTGCCGCACGCGGGCTACATCTATTCCGGCGCGGTCGCCGCCAGCGCCTATGCACGCTTGAATCCGGGCCGCGATGCCATACGCCGCGTCGTGCTGCTTGGGCCCGTGCATCGCGTGCCGGTGCGCGGGCTCGCGCTGCCGGCTGCCGACGCATTTGTCGACGCCGCTCGGCTCGATCCCGGTCGATTCGCGACGCGGTGGAGTCGATCGCGGAACATGCCGCAGGTCTGCGAGAGCGCCGCAGCGCACGCGCTGGAGCATTCGCTCGAGGTCCAGCTGCCTTTCCTGCAGAGCGTCCTCGACGACTTCGCGCATCGTTCCGCTCGCAGTCGGCGACGCGTCGGCGGAAGAAGTCGCGGAAGTCCTCGAGCGGCTGTGGGGCGGCCCCGAGACCCTGATCGTCGTCAGCTCGGATCTGTCGCATTACCACGAGTACGACGATGCGCGCCGCATCGATCGTCGACACCGCAGACGGATCGCTCGCGCTGTCGCATAACGCTCGATCACGAGCAGGCGTGCGGCGCGACGCCGATCAACGGCTTCTCGCTATGCGCGCAGCGCCGCGGATTGACGCCCGAGCTGATCGACCTTGCGCAATTCCGGCGACACCGCGGGCGACAAGTCGCGCGTCGTCGGCTACGTGTCGTTTGCTTTCGACGAGCCGGGTACGGCACGAGGCCGATGCGTTGACGCGGATCTCGGACGCGCGCTGCTCGCGACCGCGCGCATGCGCCATCGGCGCGAGCTCGGGCGCGCGCGGCGGCGCATCGCCCGAGCACGACGCGCTGGCGTTCGCCCGGCGCGACTTTCGTCACGCTCATGCAAGGACGACGAGCTGCGCGGCTGCATCGGCACGCTCGAGGCGCGGCGTCCGCTTCGGCGACGACGTCCGCGCTGAACGCCATCGCCGCCGCGTTCGCGGATCCGCGCTTTCCGCCGTTGCGTCGACGATCGAATTCGACGGCGTATCGGTCGAGGTTTCGCTGCTTTCGCCTCCCGAGCGGCTCCAAAGCGCCGAGGAGGACGCCGTGCTCGCGCGCCTGCGCCCCGGCGTCGACGGCGTGATCCTCGAATTCGCAGAGCAGCGCGCAACGTTCCTGCCGCAGGTGTGGGGCTCGCTGTCGTCGAGCCGCGGCGAGTTTCTCGGCGAGCTCAAGCGCAAGGCCGGACTGCCCGCCGATTTCTGGAGCCCGTCGATGCAGCGTGTCGCGCTACACGGTAAGCAAGTGGCGGGAGCGGCGACTTTGCGGCCACACGCCCGCCGGGAAAGGAAGCGGCATGAGCGATCATCCGGGCCGCTACTGGCACCAGCTCGACGACGGCCGCATCCAGTGCGACCTCTGTCCGCGCGACTGCCGCCTGCACGAAGGCCAGCGCGGCGCGTGCTTCGTGCGCCAGCGCGAAGGCGATGCGATGGTGCTCACGACGTACGGCCGCTCGTCCGGCTTCTGCATCGACCCGATCGAAAAGAAGCCGCTCAACCATTTCTATCCCGGATCGAGCGTGCTGTCGTTCGGCACGGCGGGCTGCAACCTCGCGTGCAAGTTCTGCCAGAACTGGGACATCTCCAAGTCGCGCGAGATGGACACGCTGATGGACCAGGCCTCGCCCGGTGCGATCGCGCGCCGCGGCGGAGCGCGCGGGCTGCAAGAGCGTCGCCTTCACCTACAACGATCCGGTCATCTTCGCCGAGTACGCGATGGACACCGCCGACGCGTGCCACGAGCTCGGCATCCAGGCGGTTGCCGTCACCGCCGGCTACATCGGCGCCGAGGCGCGGCGCGACTTCTACGCCAAGATGGACGCGGCCAACGTCGACCTCAAGGGCTTCACCGACGAGTTCTACGTCAAGCTGTGCGGCGCGCGTCTGCAGCCCGTGCTCGACACGCTGGTCTATCTTCAGCACGAGACCGAACGTGTGGACCGAGATCACGACGCTGCTCATCCCCGGCAAGAACGACTCGCGACGCCGAGATCGAGGCCGAGTGCAAATGGATCGCGCGCGAGCTCGGTCCCGACGTGCCGCTGCACTTCACCGCGTTTCATCCCGACTACAAGATGACCGACGTCGCAGCGCACGCCCGCCGCGACGCTTACGCGCGCGCGCAAGATCGCCGCTCGGACGAGGGGCTGCAATTACGTCTATACCGGCAACGTGCACGACATCGATGGGCGGCACGACGTTCTGTCCGAAATGCCGGAAGGCGCTGATCGTCCGGGACTGGCACCAGATACTTGCCTACGAGCTCACGCCCGAAGGCGCCTGCGGTGGCTGCGGCGCATCGGTCCCGGGCCGCTTCGAGCGCTTCGAGCGCCAGTGGGGGCGCCGGCGTGTGCCGGTGCGCATCAACGTAGCGGCATAGACCAAAGATTCACCCCGGGGCCGTCCGGCCGGGGAATGCAGCGCTTCCGCAGGTTCTCATGTTCTACCGCGCAGCCGCCGATACAGTTCTCGCAGCGCACCTCGCGTTCGTGCTCTTCGTGGTGTTCGGGGGTCTCCTGGTGCTGCGCCGGCCGAAGCTTGCGTGGCTGCACCTTCCAGCGGTCGCGTGGGCCGCGTTTGTCGAGCTCAGCGGACGGATCTGTCCGCTCACCCCGATCGAGGTCGCGCTGCGCGTCGGCGCGGGCGGAGCGGGTTACTCCGGAGACTTTCTGGAGCGCTACATCGTGGCTGCGATCTACCCCGACGGGCTTACGCGAGAGATCCAGCAGGTCCTCGGCGCTGCCGTCCTGCTGATCAATGCTGCGGTCTACCTCATCGTGATCAATCGGCTGCGTCGCGCACGTTCCGCCGGCCTGCGTCCGCGCTAGCGCGAGGCCTCGCGATGGGAATGGCCGCGGGCGCATCGATCGGCCAGACGACGCCGAGCTTCTCCATCAGGCGGCGCGCATTGGCCGGGGCCTCGACCTTGTCGGTGTTGTCGAAATAGCAGTAGACATCGCGCGCCGATGCACGGGGCGCGGGCCGGTCGAGAATGCGGCGCGCATCGGTCGGCTCCGCACCCTTGCTCCATAGCCGGATGCGTTCCGTCCAATGCGTCAGCGCGTCTTCCATGTAGGCGCTGCGATAAAGCTCGGCGTCGCCGTGCAGACGGATATAGACGAAATCCGCGGTCACATCCTCGAACTCGGGCCACTTGCCCGCGGTGTCGGCGATGACGAATGCGACGCGCTGGCGTCGAAGCAGGGTGATCAACGAGGGATCAACGAAGCTCGGGTGCCGAACTTCCAGCGCATGGCGCAGCGGGCGATTCGGGCTGAACGCGATCCGGGCGCGGCTTTTCAACTTGCCGTCGTGACGGCGGGCGAGCGCCGACGCCTGATCCGAGTCGCGCGGCAGAAGCGACAGGAAGTCATCGAGCAGCGCACGATCGTATTGGAGCGTCGGCGGGAGCTGCCACAAAAAAGGGCCGAGCTTGTTTTCCAGATTGGCCACCCCGGACGCAAAAAAATTGGCGAGCGCCTTTTCGATGTTGCGCAGTCGCAGCATGTGGGTGATGTAGCGGCCTCCCTTGACGCTGAACACGAACCCCTCCGGCGCGGCGTCGCGCCATGCGGTGTAGCTTTCCGGACGCTGCAGCGAATAAAACGAGCCGTTGATCTCGATCGACGGCAGCGCGCGTGACGCGTATTCGAGCTCGCGGTGTTGCGGCAGGCCTTTCGGGTAGAACGCTCCGCCGCGCCAAGGCGGATAGCGCCAGCCGGAGATGCCGATGCGAACGGCGCCCGGGGCTCGCGTCTTCGATCCCGCGGCCGCACGAGCCGGCAGGGGATGCGGCGCGGCGTGGGGCACTGCGTCCGGCATGGTAGGAAATCCTCGTGGAGCGATCGCTCCGTTGGACACCCGCCCGCCGCGCGGGGTTCGAGACTGTCCAGGATCCCTTCAAGGAAACGTTGACTGCGGCGCCGGCTTGCGCGACGGCGTCCACATGGCACAACCTCGCGCTATCGGAGAGCCGGACTGGGCCAGGACGCGGCTATAATTACCGTGCGGATCCCGCTGGAGGAGAAATTTATGACCAAACGTCTTGTTTTCGTCGCGATTGCCGCGCTGATCGTGACCGGCTCTGCGCTGTCACAGCAACCGCCCGCCGCGCAGCCGGTCGGCATCAAGCGCACGATTTTGCAGCGAGTCGAGATTCCGGGAACCTCGTACGAGACGGTGCTCGGCGTGGCGGAAATCTCCGCCGGTGTGAATGCGGGACGCCATACTCACCCAGGTCCCGAAACGGGCACGGTCACCGAAGGCGAAATGGTCCTGATCGTCGAGGGCCAGCCGGACAAGACGCTCAAGGTCGGCGAGTCGTATCAGATTCCGACCGGCGTCGTGCACGACGTTCGCACTGCGTCAGGCGTGAAGGTCGTCGCGGCCTACATGATCCCGAAGGGCGCGCCGCTCGCTGCGCCGGCGAAGTAGCGGTTATCTTTTTCTCGCATCTGCCCTATCAGGGCCGAATTCATTCGGTCGCCGCCGATTGAATCGACCCGGTGCGAATGAATTCGCACCTACGCCTTGCCGTAGATCTCCGCGCCCTTTTTCACGAACTCGACCGCCTTCGCCTCCATGCCTTTGCGCGAGCGCGGCGTTTTCGTCGACGCCGAGCTTGGCCGCGTAGTCGCGCACGTCCTGGGTGATTTTCATCGAGCAGAAGTGCGGCCCGCACATCGAGCAGAAATGCGCGAGCTTGGCGCCGTGCTGCGGCAGCGTTTCGTCGTGGAACTCGCGCGCCTTGTCGGGATCGAGGCCGAGATTGAACTGGTCCTCCCAGCGAAACTCGAAGCGCGCCTTGGACAGCGCGTTGTCGCGCATCTGCGCGCCCGGATGGCCCTTGGCGAGATCGGCCGCGTGTGCGGCGATCTTGTACGCCATGATGCCGTCCTTGACGTCGTTCTTGTTCGGGAAGCCCGAGGTGCTCCTTGGGCGTCACGTAGCAGAGCATTGCGGTGCCGTACCAGCCGATCATCGCCGCGCCGATGGCTGATGTGATGTGATCGTAGCCGGGTGCGATGTCGGTGGTGAGCGGGCCCAGCGTGTAGAACGGCGCTTCGCCGCAGAGGCGGAGCTGCTCGTCCATGTTGTGCTTGATCAGATGCATGGGCACGTGTCCGGGTCCCTCGATCATGGTCTGCACGTCGTGCTTCCAGGCGATCTGCGTGAGCTCGCCCAGCGTCGCGAGCTCCGCCATCTGCGCCTCGTCGTTGGCGTCGTATCCCGAGCCCGGACGCAGTCCGTCGCCCAGGCTGAAGGAGACGTCGTACGCCTTCATGATGTCGCAGATGTCCTCGAAGTGCGTGTACAGGAACGACTCCCTGTGATGCGCGAGGCACCATTTGGCCATGATCGACCCGCCGCGCGACACGATGCCCGTCATCCGCCTGGCGGTCATCGGGATATAGCGCAGCAGCACGCCGGCGTGAATGGTGAAATAGTCGACGCCCTGCTCGGCCTGCTCGATCAGCGTATCGCGGTACATCTCCCACGTCAGCTCCTCGGCCTTGCCGTCGACTTTTTCCAGCGCCTGATAGATCGGCACCGTGCCGATCGGCACCGGCGAGTTGCGGATGATCCATTCGCGCGTCTCGTGGATGTTCTTGCCGGTCGAGAGATCCATGACGGTGTCGGCGCCCCAGCGCGTCGCCCACGTCATCTTCTCGACTTCCTCCTGGATCGAAGAGCTGACCGCCGAGTTGCCGATGTTGGCGTTGATCTTCACCAGGAAATTGCGGCCGATGATCATCGGCTCGGTCTCCGGGTGGTTGATGTTGGCGGGAATGATCGCGCGGCCGCGCGCCACTTCATCGCGAACGAATTCGGGCGTGATCACGTCCGGAATCGCCGCGCCGAAGCTTTGTCCCGCGTGCTGACGCGTCACCAGGTCCGGGAGCATTGCGAGCATTTCCTCGCGCTTGAGATTCTCGCGGATGGCGATGAACTCCATCTCCGGCGTGACGATGCCGCGGCGCGCGTAATGCATTTGCGACACGTTGCATGCCCGCTCTCGCGCGGCGCGGCTTGCGATGAAGATCGAAGCGCATCCCCGTGAGCTCGGCGTCGGCGAGGCGCGCGCGGCCGTAGGCGGAGGAGAGCTCCGGCAGCGCTGACCGTATCGCTGCGCTCTTCGATCCACGCCGCGCGTAGCGGCGGTCAAGCCGGAGCGAATGTCGATGTTGGCAGCAGGGTCGGTGTACGGACCCGACGTGTCGTAGACGACGATCGGGGGATTCGTCTCCACACCAAACGAAGCGGGTGTGTCGCTCTGCGCGATCTCGCGCATCGGCACGCGAATGTCCGGGCGCGACCCTTCGACGTAGATCTTGTGCGAATTCGGCAGCGGCTGCACCGCGGCCTCGTCGACGTGCGCGTCGCGGGCGAAAAATTTGTCGTTGGCGTTCATGGAGCTCCTCTGCGTTGAAGCGCTGCGGCAGGGGAGCGGAGAGGCAGATGCACGCTTCCCTGCGCCGGCATTATCCGCACAGGTACCAAGGGTCTGATCTCACCCTTCCGTTGTCGTGGAAAGGACCCCTAGCGTCGAAGACAACCTTACGCCAAAGCGCCTTTACCGGCAAGGGCGAGCGAAGGAGACGCTCGCTGTTTGATTGGCACGATCTGCTAATCGGCTGCGGCGTGCGCGGGTTCCGGCGCCGGTGCTTCGCGGCCGCGCGCCATCCACTGCTGCAGGCGCTCGAAGTAGATGTAGATCACCGGTGTGATGTAGAGCGTCAAGACCTGCGACACCGACGAGACCGCCGACAACCGCGAGTCCGAGCGGACGCCGCGTTTCCCCGCCGGCGCCCAAGCCCAGCGCGATCGGGAGGCTTCCCATCAGCGCCGCCATCGTCGTCATCATGATCGGACGGAAGCGCGTCAGGCACGCCTGGAAGATCGCTTCGTCCGGCGCTTTGCTGTCCTTGCGCTGCGCCTCGATCGCGAAGTCGATCATCATGATCGCGTTCTTCTTGACGATGCCGACCAGCATGATGATGCCGACGAACGCATACATGTTGAGCTCGATGCCGAACAGCCACAGCGTCACCAGCGCGCCGAAGCCCGCGGTCGGCAGACCTGACAGGATCGTGAACGGATGGATGAAGCTCTCGTAGAGGATGCCGAGCACGAGGTAGATCACGAAGATCGCGAGGACGAGCAGGATGCCCATTCCGCGCAGCGACGATTGGAATGCCTGTGCCGTGCCCTGGTAGATCCCGGTGATCGTCGCCGGCAGGCGCATTTCGGCCGTCGCTTTATCGATCTCCTTGATCGCATCGCCGAGCGCAACGCCGGGCTTGAGGTCGAACGATATCGTGACCGAAGGCAGCTGGCCGAGATGGTTGATCGCGAGCGGGCCGACGGTCGGCTTCAGGCTCGCGACGCTGTTGAGCGGCACCAGCGCGCCGCTCGCCGAGCGCACGTAGAGCAGCGACAGCACCGACGGGTCGGTCTGGTAGCGCGGCTCGAGCTCCATCACGACCCAGTACTGGTTGGTCGGCGCGTAGATCGTCGATACCTGGCGCTGACCATAGGCGTCGTAGAGCGTGTTCTCGATCGCCTGGGCGGAAACGCCGAGCGCCGATGACTTGTTGCGATCGATCTCGACGGTCACCTGCGGCTTGGAGATCTGCAGGTCGCTCGTCACATCGACGAGCCCCGGCAGCGATCTGAGCTTTTCCTCGACCTTTGGCGCCCATTGATACAGCTCGGTCGTGTCGGTGCCCTGCAGCGTGTATTGATAGGAGCTCTTGGTGACCTGGCCGCCGATCCGGATCGCCGGAATGTTCTGCACGTAGGCCTTGATGCCGGTCACGCGCGCAAGAGGGCCGCGCAACTGCTGGATGACGGCGTCCGCGCTCGGGCGCTCGTCGCGCGGCTTCAGAGCGACGAAAATGCGGCCCACGTTGAGCGATGAGCTCGGGCCGCCGGCGCCGACCGACGACATGGCGCCCTCGACGTAGGGATTTTGCTTGACGATCTCCGCGACCTGACTCTGCATATTTGCCATTGCCGTGAAGGACACGTCCTGCGCGGCCTCGGTGAACACCAGAATCAGCCCCTGATCGTCGGCAGGCAGGAAGCCCTTCGACATCGTGCTGAAAAGGATGCCGGTGCAGAGGCTGATGGCGAAAAATGCCGCCAGCGTGAGCCGCTGGTGGCGCAAGCACCGACGGCGAGCGTGCTGCGGTATCCCGCCAGCATCGCGTTCGAACATCCGCTCGCTCCAAGCGTAGAACCGGCCGTGCTTTTTCGAGTGCTCGTCGACCAGCATGCGGCTGCACAGCATCGGCGTCAGCGTCAGCGAGACGAAGCCGGAAATGAGCACCGCGACGATGATGACGACGCCGAATTCGCGCAGCAGCCGGCCGAGGATGCCGCCCATGAACAGCACCGGGATGAACACTGCGACCAGCGACAGGGTCATCGACACGATGGTGAAGCCGACTTCCTTCGATCCGTCGAGCGTCGCCTGCATTCGCGACTTGCCCATTTCCATGTGGCGCGTGATGTTCTCCAGCATGACGATCGCGTCGTCGACGACGAACCCGACGCACAGCGTCAGCGCCATCAGCGACAGGTTGTCCAGGCTGTAGCCGAACGCGTACATCACCGCGAACGTGCCGACGATCGACAGCGGAAGCGCGAGGCTCGGGATGATCGTGGCCGACGCGCTGCGCAGGAAGACGAAGATCACGGCGACGACCAGCCCCAGCGCGAGCAGCAGCGACTCCTGCACGTCGCGGACACCGTTGCGGATTGGGATGGAGCGGTCGTAGAACATGGTGAGCTGGATCGCCGGCGGAAGCTGCGCCTCGAAGGTCGGCAGGATCTTCTTGATCGCGTCGACGATCTCGATGGTGTTCGTTCCGGGCTGGCGCTGGACTGCCGAGCATGATGCCGCGCGTGCCGTTGTGCCATGCCGCGATCTTGTCGTTCTGCACGCTGTCGAAAACGCGGCCGATCTCGTTCAGCCGCACCGGCGCGCCGTTGCGGTAGGCGACGATCATCGGCGCGTAGGCCTGCGCGTTCATGAGCTGGCCGGTCGCCTGGATCGACGTCGCCTTGTCGCGCGCCGTACAGCGTTCCGGTCGGAAGGTTGACGTTGCCGTTGCCGACGGCCTGCTCGATGTCGGTCAGCGCGATGCCGCGCGTCGCCAGCGCGTTCGGGTCGAGCTGGATGCGCACCGCGTATTGCTGCGAGCCGTAGACCTGCACCTGCGCAACCCCGCTGATCGTCGAGATCTGCTGGGCGAGCAGGTTCTCGGCGTACTCGGCCACGGTGGACAGCGGCATGCGTCGTCGATGACAGCACGATGTTCATGATCGGCGCATCGGCCGGATTCACTTTGCGCTGCGTCGGCGGCGTCGGCATCGACGACGGCAGCGAGCGCGCCGCGGCGGCGATCGCCGACTGCACGTCCTGCGCCGCCGCGTCGATATTGCGGTCGAGCGAGAACTGCAGCGTGATGGTCGCCAGCCCGTCGGTGGAGACGGAGGTCATCGTGTCGATACCCGCGATGGTCGAGAACTGCTTTTCGAGCGGCGTCGCGACCGCGGAGGCCATCGTGTCGGGGTTCGCCCCAGGGAGCTGGGCCTGCACCTGGATCGTCGGGAAATCGACGTTGGGCAGCGCGTTGATCGGCAGCAGCCGGTATCCAATAACCCCGAAGATCAGGATCCCTGCCATGACCAGCACGGTCATCACCGGGCGGCGTACAAAGAGCTCGGCGATGTTCATGATGCCTGTGCCGCCTTGCCGGGACTGGCGTTCACCTTGGTCCCCGGCGCGAGGCGCAGCTGGCCCACGGTCACGACCTGGTCGCCCGGCCGCAGTCCTCCGGCGACCACCGTATCGTCGCCTTCGGCGCGCGTGATCTTGATGTTGCGAAGCTCAACGGTCATGTCGGGCTTGACGACGTAGACGTACTGTCCGTTCAGACCGCTTTGCACCGCCGCCGAAGGCGCGACGATCGCGTCCTTCTGCTCGTAGAGCGTGAGCACGACGTTGACGAACTGACCGGGCCACAGCGCCTTATCGGTGTTCGGGAACTCCGCCTTAAGCTTGATCGTGCCGGTGGTCGCGTCCGCGCTGTTGTCGACAAACGAGAGCTTGCCGGACGTCATCGGACGCGTCGAGTTCGCGAATCCCGCCTGCACCTTGAGCTCGCCGTCGCTCTGATATTTGCGGATGTCGGCGATATTCTGCTCGGGCACCGAAAAGGATGTGTACACCGGAACGACTTGATTGATCGTCACCAGCGGGTTGGTGTCGTTTGCCTTGACCAGGTTGCCCTGCTGGATCTGGATCCTGCCCGCATAGCCCGTCACCGGCGAGCGGATGGTGCAATACTCGAGAGACAGCTTGGAATTTTCGATCGCGGCTTCGTCTCCTCGCACCGTCGCCGCCGCGGTCGCGGTATTGGTCCGGACCTGCTCATAGGCATCGGGGGAGATGAAATTCTTGGCGAGCAGGTCTTTGTATCGCTTCTCCTGCTCGGTCGCACGGTCGAGCAGCGCACGGTCTTTGAGCAGGTTCGCCTCCGCCTGCCTCAGCATGGCCGCGAACGGACGCGAATCGATCTCGAAGAGCACGGCGCCTTGCCGCACCTCGTCGCCTTCCTTGAATTTGACCGCCAGGAGCTCGCCGTCGACACGGGCCTTGATCGAGACGGTCGTGAACGGCTCGACGTTGCCGATGGCAAGCAGCCGAACCGGCATGGTCTTGGCGACGACGGACGCGACCGTGACGGGCACCGTCGCTGCAGTTTTTTGCGCCTCGGCACGCGAACCGCGATTCGCCTGCTGGACAACAAGCAAGGCTACCGCCAGCATCACCAGAACGGCGATGCCCGAAAACAGCTTTTTCCTGGTCGACATCGATATGACGCGGCAAACTGTTCCGCGCAGTTCCTCCAAGCTTGCCGCGCCCGCGGCGCAGCCGATAGTCGACCCCGATCTGCGCCAGGGGTTCCCGCCGCGGCATTTGTAAGCCGCGGTCGGTCGAGCTATCGATTATCGCCTATACGCGGAATACGGGGGTAAACACGAACGGCTCGCCGCTATTCGGCGCGCCGGCGCCGACCGACGAGCAGCGCGTCCGCGAGGCGCGTCAAGCGCGGCGGCACTCCTGCGGCAGATATTTCGTCGGGATATCGACAGGAATGCAGACCCAGCGCATCTGATGTGTCGCGGTTACGGCGGGGGCGAGGAGAATCGTCTTGCCGGAAAGCTCCGCTATCGTCGATCCGAGCGCCAGACGCAGCCTCCCGTTGATGGGGCTGAAGCTCACGTTGTCCACTACGAGGCCGCCCAGGTGCATTAACGTGGCGGCCTCATCCAACGAATAGGGGATCGACTTGAAGCTCGCCCAGTTTTCCTCGACCTCGCGCTGCAGCGGCTTGACTGCGGCGAGGCTCTCGATCAGCTGCGTGCGTATGCTGTGGTCCTGATACATGGCATAGAGGCCCGGCGCGACCAGGCGCGGCGCCAGCAGGACCGCGGCGCCTCCGAAAAGTATTGCGATGGCGACGGTGGTTGGGCGGCGCCCGGCGAGTACGCCAGCCATGGCCGACGTTTCGTCGGTTCTAGCCTGCGCACGTCGCACCAGCGATTTCACCCGCGAGTACACCAGCGAGTTCGCAAACAGGGCAGCGGTGACGCTTGGCAATATCAAGACTAGGAACGCAGCACACGCGAACCACGCGACCGAGGAATCCTCCAGCGCGGATTCGACGCTGCCGAACGCGGCCGCCCCCATCAGCGGCAGCAGCGCAAACGCAACACCCGCCGCCCACAGCTTGCGGTAGAACGCCCATACGCTGGGAAGGAAAAAGGCGGGCCAGTTCCAGCCGAGCGATGTCTTGCCTGCTCTTTCGTATCGAAGAAACCGGGGAACATAGTAGTCGGCGCGAGGACCGACCGCTACGCGGAACAAGACGGCCAGGTTCGGAGGAACGACTCGTTCGCGCGAGCGTGCCGCGGATTCCCACGGCATCCTGACGGTGTCATTGGTATGCGAAACTGCAGGAACGAAATACTTCTCTCGTGCGGAATCGGACTCGATCATCGGTCATCCTTACCAGCGTTGTTTTCACATTGGAGCGGGTGAAGGGAATCGAACCCTCGTCGTAAGCTTGGGAAGCTTCTGCTCTACCATTGAGCTACACCCGCTTCGTCGTACCGTTCTCGCCCACCCCCTGACTGTACGCACCGCGGGTGAAGGGATTGTGCCTCGCTCGCTTAATTGCGAGCTCGGCATCCCTCGCTTCTCGCTCCGCTCACAGCTCGGGACCGCCGTGTCTCATTTGCCAAATGAGGCCACGGCGTCCTGCGGGTCGCTCGCTCACCGCTCGCGCCGCTGGTGAGCTACACCCGCAACGTCCTCGCTTCTCACTCCGCTTTACAGGTCGCGAAGGCGCGTCTCTTTGCCACCGCTTCCGAATGTGTTTCGCAGCGCATTTTACGGCGTCCACGCTCCGGTCCGCAATTGCAAATATATGACTCGCAGCGAGTGACACACGAGTTCACATCGGAGATCGCGGTTCGGAATGCGAATCGGCCGATGCACAACTTGTCGCTTTGGGGGGACAATACGCTTAACGCGTTGGCGCCGATATATCGTCGACGTATCGCCAACGTAGCCCGCCCCATATACCGCAGCTCGATATCAACGCCCGATTGCCACATGTCCACTAAACGCGCTGTCGCGATTGCCGACGCTGCCGCGTGGTTCGATCGAGGCGAGCTTCTCGCCGACTTGCGGCGCCGTGTAGGCTTTCGCACCGAAAGCCAGCTTTCCGAACGTGCCGACGTGCTGGCGTCTTATCTTCGGGATGAGATCGGCCCCAGCGTCGAGCGGCTCGGGTTTGACGTCTCTATCCGAGACAACCCGGTCGATGGCGCCCCGGCGATGCTCTTCGCGGACCGTCACGAAGACCCGGCCGTTCCTACCGTGCTCATCTATGGCCACGGCGACGTGGTCGCCGGCTACGATCCTCAGTGGAGCAACGGCCGTTCGCCCTGGAATGTGACCGTCGAGGAAGGCCGCTGGTACGGCCGCGGCACCGCAGATAACAAGGGGCAGCACACCATCAATCTCGCGGCGCTCGAGCGTGTGCTGGCGGCGCGCGGACGGCTCGGCTTCAACGCGAAGCTGTTGATAGAGATGGGCGAAGAGATCGGCTCGCCGGGCCTGAGGCTCGCGTGCGAGCATCACGCGGACGACCTGCGCGCCGACGTGCTGATCGCGTCCGACGGTCCGAGGCTGTCGTCGGAGCGACCCACCGTTTTTCTGGGCTCGCGCGGTGCATTCAACTTCGTGCTCGAAGTCGCCTTGCGTGAAGGAGCGCACCACTCCGGCAATTGGGGCGGCCTGCTCGCCAATCCGGGGACGATTCTCGCCAACGCGATTGGGTCGCTGGTCGATGCGCGCGGTCGGATCCGGGTCGCTGCGCTGAGGCCGGCCGCGATTCCGGAATCCGTTCGACGCGCCCTGGCGGAAATCCACCCCGGCGAGCCGGGCGGACCATCGATCGATCCCGACTGGGGCGAGCCGGGCTTGACGCCCGCGGAGCGCGTCTTTGGCTGGAACGCGCTGGAAGTGCTGGCGTTTCGGACCGGCAATCCCGACCGGCCGGTCAATGCGATTCCGCCGCGCGCGAGCGCGGTCGTGCAGCTGCGATTTGTCGCCGGCTGCGACTGGCGCACGTTCATACCGGCGATTCGCGCTCATCTCGACGGTGAGGGCTTGACCATGGTCGACGTGCGTCAGGATGCGATGGAGCCGATGAATGCGACGCGGCTCGATCCGGAGCATCCATGGGTGCGCTGGGCGGTCGCATCGATCGCCGCGACGACCGGCGCGGCGCCTGCGGTGCTGCCCAATCTGGGCGGCTCGCTGCCCAACGATTGCTTTGCCGACGTGCTCGGCCTGCCCACGATCTGGGTGCCGCACTCCTATCCGGCGTGCTCGCAGCACGCCCCCGACGAGCACATGCTCTCAGAGGTCGCGCGCGAAGGCCTGCAGATCATGACGGGGATTTTCTTCGACCTGGGCGAGCCGGGCACGCCCGCGCGCCTGCCCACGTCTGCCTAGCGAGCGTCTAGGGGCGGATATACGCCCAGCCCTGCTGCTGCCTGGACATCAGTTCGACCACGCCCGAGCCGACGTAGCCGATGTCCTTGAGCATGTCCCCGCGTGCGAGCCCCTGTCCGCGCATGGTCGTTTCGCAGGCTACGACCTTGACCCCCGACGCAAGGGCTTCGCCGACGCGGTTGCCTACCGGCGAATCGAACTTGAGCATGCCGATGCCGCCTGCGCCGTAGACGACGATCTCGATGTCGACATTCGCAGCACCCAGGTCGGTCTGCACGTTCTTGGCGTTGTTGAGCGCGAGGTTCCATTTGGCCTGATCGGCATCGCTGACCTGGATGACAACCCTGCTGCGCTGCGCGCCAGGCTGCTGCGCATCCGCAGCGATGACGCCGGGGACCGCGGACACGGTTGCGAGCGCCGCGAGCGCGGCCGCGAAGCCGCGAAGGAATGGGATGCGCATCGATGCTCCTGTGGCGATGAGGTGGCGGATCGGTCCCGCCCGAGCGGCGGCTCAGCGCTCGCTTGCGATGGCACGCGCTGAGCCGCTGTCAGACCGTTACCGTCCTAGTGTCCCGCGGGGTCGTTCCACTGGGGCAGAAGCACGATGCTGTTCGGGTTGAATCCCTGGTTCTTGAGCGTGTCGACGCTCGCGACCACCGCTTCCTTCTGCATATCGATGACGGTGATCGAGCCGTCGCTCATCCCCGGAAGATTCAGCAGGGCGTTTTGCACGAATGCGTAGCGGCCGTCCTTGGTGAACGCGACGTGATGCGCTCCTTCCGCGGCGGGGATCGATTTTAGCAGCTTGGGATCGCGTCCGTCCTTGCCGACTTCGAAGATGTGCATTTGCCCCGGCTTCGCCGTCGTCACGTAGAAGCGGTCGCCCTTGGTGTTGAAGTACATCTCGAGCGGAACACCCGCCTTGACCGTCGCGAAATCGTAGAATTGCGCTACGTCGAAGTCCTGCTTGGCGGGATTCCACGTCGCAGCCCACAGCGTTCCTCCGTACATGTTGGTGATATACGCCACCGGAGGATTGGCCCCCGGAACGAACAGCACCTCGACCGGCGCCTCGCCGGCCGGGGACGCTTTGGTCGATACCTTGTGGGAGCCCAGCACCTCACCGGTGCTCGCCTTGGCGACGGTTATCGTTTCCCCGGCATCGCCCAAGTCCGAGGCGCGCACCGTGCTGGTCAGCAGGACGCGATCGATCGCATCGTGAATGGCGATGCCGTGCGGATAAGGCTTCGTCAGCTTGACGGTCTTGACCGGCTGATCGGTGCGCGCATCGCCCATGATCATGGCCTGCGAGCCCATGCATGTCAGGAACCAGCTCTTGTTGTCGCCGGAGAAGACGACGTCCTCGCCGACGGTGCAGCCCGGCACATCGACTTTTTTCATCTCGAAGGGCCTGCGCGTCATGTCGATGACGCGAAGCTCGCTCTTTCCAAGCGAGGTCACGTAGGCCTTGGTCGAATCCCTGTTGTAAAAGATGTGGTGCGCCACGTGATCGCTCGGCAGGGGCATGTCCTGGATCGTTTGGCCGAAGGCCTTGGAGGTGGGGTCGACGTCGATGACAGCGATTCCCTCCTTGCGCGGGCCCGTTGCGACGGGATTCTTCAGCACCTTCAGCGAATCGGGCGATTTCGACTCGTAGTTGACCATGGCGAGGATCTCCGCCGCGGCGTACGCCGGGACGAGCGCCAGAGCGATGAGCGCGGCGGCAAGATGCGTGTGATCGAGTTTCATAGAAACCTCCTGTTTGTTGTTCGAGCCCGACGGCGACAAAGCGACCGGTCGCGCCGGCCAGCGGGCTTGCAGGCGATCTCTGAGACGGGACGCTGGCGTGCTGCAGGCAGTCGGGCAGGGAGAACATGATCCGCCTAGCGCCGACATTGGGCAAGCGCCGCGTCGGGAGCGTTTCGTCGCGGCTCGTGCGATCATGAAAGGCCGCTTCAGTCCAAATCTCGTGAACGCGATATGACTGCTCGATCCGACCCGCGATCGTCGCGGGGTCCCGCGGCCGCCCGTTCGCAATCGCGCCGGCTCCGAATCGCGGTCGCGTTTCTAGTGTCGGGCGGCTGCGTGTTGCTCTCGGCGGCGGATCGCAGCGGCGCGGAAGCGCGCGAAGCGCAGTGCGCGGCCGGCGCAGCGGCCGATGTGGCGATCGCCACGCGCAGCTTCGATCTTCGCATTCAGCAACGTCGATTGGCGGGCGGCCCCGACACGCTTCGAGTGATCCAGGGCGAGCGAATCGAGCTGCGCTGGACGAGCGACGAAGTCGCGACCCTGCATTTGCACGGCTACGACATCGAGGCAAAGGTTGCGCCGGGGTCTCCCGCGACGATGGCCTTCGACGCTCGCTCGACGGGGCGATTCCCTATCGTCGCCCATGGATTCGGACAAGGCGTCGCGGCGCCACCGGCACCGCCGCGCGAAAAGACGCTGCTGTATCTGGAAGTCCATCCGAAATAGCCGCCCGGTGATGCGAGGCACAGACGCGAGGCCCTGGAGGCATGTCGCGGTCGCGCGTTTCGCCGCTGCTGTGCTTCTTGCCGCGGCGCCGCAGGCTGTGTCGGGCCACGGTTTCGGCCAGCGCTACGACCTGCCGGTCCCACTCTGGCTCTATCTCACGGGCGCCGGTGCTGCGGTGGGCGTTTCCTTCCTGCTGCTCGCGATCTTCGCGAGCGAGAGGCGGGAGCGTCGCGGATATTTTCGACTCAATCTGTTGCGATGGCGTGTCGCAAGTGCGGTCTCGCACCGCTATGTGCGCCGGCTCGTGCGAGCGATCGCACTGGCGCTTTTCGTCATTGTAGTGTCGGCGGGCCTCATTGGGGTTCAGAGCCCGTTCAGAAACATCGCGCCGATCGCGGTCTGGGCGATCTGGTGGGTCGGGGTGCCTTACGTCTCGGTATTGCTCGGCAACGTCTGGGTGCTGCTCAATCCCATCGACACGATCTTCGCCTGCGTTGAAAAACCCCTCGCCCGGCTCACGCGCCGGTCGGTGCTCTCTCCCACGCTTCGCTATCCGGCGTGGCTGGGGATCTGGCCGGCGGTGCTGCTGTTCCTGGCCTTTGCGTGGACGGAGCTCGTCTGGGAACACAACGATGTACCCGCCAACGTTGCGGCTGCGACGCTCGCGTACTGCGCGATCGCCTGGGCAGGGATGCTCCTGTTCGGACGCGAGACTTGGCTTGCTCGCGGCGAGGCCTTTTCCATCGTATTCGGCCTGCTGGCGCGGTTTTCGCCCACCGAGGTTCGCGTCCTTGACGCAAACGTGTGCGCCGCCTGCCCGGTGGGAAACCGCCGGTCGGCGTCGGGATGCGTCGACTGCTACGCGTGCTTTCGTCGGGCACGCCCCGGCGCCCGCGAGTGGAACCTGCGGCCGTACGCCGTGGGCTTGTTGACCGACCACCCCGTGCATGTGTCGACGATGGTGCTGGTGATCCTGATGCTCGCAACGGTGACGTTCGACGGGTTCATCGAGACGCCGCTGTGGGCGGGCATCGTCGTGCACGTGTCGGAATGGATCGCCGCGGACACGCCGTCCGGGCTGAGCGATGCGGCGCGGGACGTTCTGTATACCCTCGGACTCGTCGGCTTCGCGGCGATTTTCCTGGGAATCTACCTCGGGTTCTGCGCCGTGATCGCGCGTCTGGTTGCGCGCTCGCCGACGGCCGTACGGACAGGTCCGGCGTACGGTGCGGGCACGATCGCGCGCTTTTTCGTTCTCACCTTGCTTCCCATCGCCATCGCCTACCACCTGGCCCACTATCTGTCGTTCCTGCTCATGGCCGGCCAATACATGATTCCACTAGCGTCCGATCCGTTCGGCTTCGGCTGGGACCTGTTCGGGACGTCGCGCTATTTCATCCGAATCGCGATCGTCGACGCGCGCTTTGTCTGGTATGCGTCGATTATTGCGATCGTGGCGGGGCACGTCGCGGCGGTCTATCTCGCGCACGCGATGGCGGTGAGAGTCTTCGAGGACCGGCGCACCGCCATGCTGAGTCAGTATCCAATGCTCGCGCTGATGATCGGCTATACGATGGTCAGCCTGTGGATCATCGCGCAGCCGATCGTCTCCAGCCGGTTCGGTTAGAGACACGACAGATACGAAAGATACGGAAGATCTGCATCGCAGGCTCTCGCGATCGGCGGGGCCGTCACCGTTGCGTGGACACCCGCGCGCGTTCGAGCGCTTTGCGCCGTTGGAGCTCGCGCCGCGACGCCGGTACAATGACGCCATCGCCCAGAAAGACAAGATCGAGCGCGGACAGCGCGCCAGTCGCGATGCATCGTTTCCCGCTCTGATGCGCCACCCGTCGGCGATTCCTTTGTCGGCCATCCTGCTGGTGGTTGCTTCGGCCGCGTGCTTCACCGCCATCGATACTACCGTGAAGTATCTCGGCGAACGCATTCCGGTGCCGCTGCTGGTTTGCGTGCGCTGGGGCCTGCAGGCGCTTCTCATGCTTGTCGTGATGGGGCCGAAGATGCGCTGGGGGCTGGTGCGAAACTCGAATCCCAGACTTCACGTCATCCGCGGTCTGGTCTTGATCTCGTCCTCGCTGTGCTTTTTTTCCGCTTTGAAGTTTCTTCCCCTCGCGGAGGCCACCGCGCTTAATTACTGCACGCCGCTCATGGTGACGCTCATGGCGGGGTGGTTCCTGCGCGAGCGGCTGACGCGGCCGCGCTGGATGTTTGTCGGCGCGGGGTTTCTCGGCATGCTCCTGATCCTGCGTCCCGGCGGCGAGATGCTGCACCCGGCATCGATGCTTGCGCTTTCCGCCGCGGCGCTCTACGCGGTATTTCAGATTCTTACCCGCAAGCTCGCGGGCGAAAACCTTGTCGTGCTGATGTTCATTCCGAGCCTGATCGGGGCTGCCGCGATGGCGGTGGTCGTGCTGGGGTTCGACTATCACGCCTCGCTTTCCCTCTACGAGCTCGGATTGCTGCTCATCGTCGGCGTGGCTGGAACGGTGGGTCATCTTCTCTTTACGGTCGCGTTCCAGCGAGCGTCCGCGTCGGCGATCGCGCCCTTCACCTACATCCAGCTCGTCTGGTCGACGATCGCCGGGTGGCTGGTCTTCCGAACCTTCCCCGATCGCTGGACGCTGACCGGCATGGTCGTCATCGCCGGGAGCGGCGTCGTGCTCACCTGGTACGAGCGCTGGCGCGCGGGGCTGCCCGCCTCCGAGCCCGCGGCGGTGGACTAGGGAACCTCTGCATAAGTCCCGCGTGGTCGCGACGGAGGCTCGCCGGGATGAGATGCACGAAGCGGTGCGAAGCCAATGGTAGCTCCCATTGGCGAGCGGCGCGACACAGCAGATCGCCCGGCCAGCCCCGTCCCTCCGGGTTTCGCCGCAATGGCCTCATCTGCGTTGTTGCGCGGCTTGCGAATAGAATGAACTATTCGCTGCGCCACGGCGCCTAGCATCTGAAGCCATTGCGACAGAAACGCGACTCATGTGGGGCTTTTGCAGAGGTTCCTTAGAGGGCATATCGCCTCGTTTCACTCGCGCTTCACCCGTTACGGGCCACTGCGAATGATAAAATCGGCGTGCACCCGAATCCCTTTGCTGCGTCCGAATACTCCCCGGAGAAGACATGAACGATGACAAGCCGCGCATCGGCTTTATCGGCCTCGGCCTGATGGGCCACGGCATGGCAAAGAACCTCGTCGCCAAGGGATTTCCGCTGACGGTGCGCGTCCACAAGAATCGCAAGGCGGCGGAGGATATCCTGGCTGCGGGCGCCAAGGAGGCCCCGACCCATGCGGATCTCGCGCGAGCATCGGACGTGGTGATTCTGTGCGTCACGGGCTCGCCGCAGATCGAGGAGATCATCTATGGCGATCAAGGCATCATCGAGCGCCGCTCGAGCCGGGCTTGTGATCGTCGATACCTCCACCGCAGAGCCGGCATCGACCGCGAGGATTCGCGACGACCTCGGCAAAAAAGGAACGAAATACGTCGACGCGCCCCTTGCCCGCACGCCCAAGGAAGCAGAAGAAGGGCGGCTCAACACCATGGTAGGCGCCGACGACGCGACCTTCGCGCAGTTAAGGCCCGTCTTCTCCGCATATTGCGAGAACGTAATCCACGTCGGACCGCCCGGCCACGGGCACATGTTGAAGCTCGTCAACAATTTCATCGCGCAGGCCATCGCCGCGGCAACCGCCGAGGCGTGCGCGGCGTGCGCGAAATCCGGCGTGTCCATCAAGAAGCTGCACGAGATCATTTCCGCCGGCGCGGTCAACTCGGGCATCTTTCAGATGATGGTCGGCAAGATGCTCGAAAGCGGCGACCTTAGCGGCCTCAAGTTCACTCTGGTCAACGCCATGAAGGACCTTCGCTATTACACCCACTTCGCGGAGTCGCTGCCGGTGCCGGCGATCATGGGCGAGGCCGTGCACCAGAGCCTCGTAACGGCGAACCTGCTCGGCTTCGGCGACAAATACGTCGCATCGCTCATCGAAGCGCAGGAGAAACTCGCAGGAGTCAGCATCGTTCCGCGCTGACCGGTGGCGTTCGAGCGGTCTCTCCGCTCGCGCAGCGCTTAAGCACGATTGCGCTATGCTTACGAGTTAGCCGTACCAGGAGCAGTGAGACATGGCCAGCGCACACCCGTCGCTCTGGGAGAATCCTCTCGGCACCGACGGCTTCGAATTTGTCGAGTACGCGGCGCCCGACCCGGAAGCGCTCGGTCGCTTGTTCGAGCGAATGGGCTTTACCGCGACCGCGAGACATCGCTCGAAAAACGTTCTGCTCTACCGTCAGGGCGACATCAATTTCATCGTCAACGCCGAGCCCGGCAGCTTCGCGCAAGGGTTTGCGCGCGTGCACGGCCCGTCGATTTGCGCGATGGCGTTTCGCGTCAAGGACGCCGGCTACGCCTATCAGAAGCTGACCGAGCAGGGGGCGTGGGGTGTCGAGGCGCGTCCCGGGCCGATGGAGCTCAACATTCCCGCGATCAAAGGCATCGGGGACTCGCTCATCTATCTGGTCGACCGCTATCGCGGCAACGGCTCCGGCGTGTCGATCTACGACATCGATTTCGTGCCGCTGCGAAGGCGTCGATCGAGAGCTGCGGGGCGCGGGACTGTCGACGATCGATCACTTGACGCACAACGTCCATCGCGGCCGCATGGAGGAATGGGCGAGCTTCTACGAGCGCCTCTTCAACTTCCGGGAGATCCGCTACTTCGACATCGAAGGCAAGCTCACGGGACTGAAGAGCAAGGCGATGACAAGCCCCTGCGGCAAGATCCGCATTCCCATCAACGAGAGCTCCGACGACAAAAGCCAGATTCAGGAGTACCTCGTCGCGTACCACGGCGAGGGCATCCAGCACATCGCGCTCGGTACCGAGGATATCTACGACACGGTGGCGGATCTGCGGCGTCGCGGGGTCGAGTTCCAGGACACCCCCGACACGTACTACGAGGCGCTTCCAAAACGGCTGCCGGGACACAAGGAAGACGCTGCACGCCTGCGGCAGAATCGAATCCTCATCGACGGCGCGCCTGCAAAGAACGAAATGCTGCTGCAGATCTTTACGACCACCGTGATCGGTCCGATATTCTTCGAGATCATTCAGCGGAAAGGTAATGAAGGCTTCGGCGAAGGCAACTTTCAGGCGCTATTCGAATCGATCGAGCAGGACCAGATCCGGCGCGGCGTTCTGAAATAACGGGCGGGCACGTGCTTCCTCCCCTTGGTTTCGCGCTGCTGCGTCAGCTCTCCGACGGACAAGTCCACTCTGGCGAAGTGCTTGCGACGGCCGTCGGCATGTCGCGCGCGCGCGTCTCGCAGGTGCTCAAGGCTGCGGAGTCGGCGGGCTTCCCGCTCGAGCGTCTGCGCGGCCGCGGCTATCGGTTGCTCGAGCCGGTGCGATTTCTCGATCGCGATGCGATTGCCAAGGCGCTCGGCGCGACCGCCCCCAAGCTTGTCATCGAAGTTGCCGACACCATCGACTCGACGTCGAGCGCTCTGTTGCGGCGATCGGCGCGCGAGGACATCCATCGGCGCCTGCTCGCCGCCGAGTCCCAGACGGCAGGGCGAGGACGGCGCGGGCGCGTGTGGACCTCGGTGGCGGGAGGCAGCATCGTCTTTTCGCTTGGCTGGCGTTTCGAGCAGGGCGCGGGCTATCTCGCGGGGCTCTCGCTCGCCGTGGGCGTCGCGATCGCGCGCGCGCTCGAGGCCGAAGGATTCGGCGGCGTCGCGCTGAAATGGCCGAACGACCTGGTGCACGCGCACCGCAAGCTCGGGGGAATTCTAATCGAGCTCTCCGGCGACGCCCTGGGACCCTCGCTTGCCGTCATCGGCGTCGGGATCAACGTCCGCCTGCCGGCGAGCGCGCGTCGCGACATCTCGCAGGCCGTCACCGACCTGGCGTCGATAGTCCGCACACGCGAGGTCGATCGAAACGTGCTGCTCGCGCGCATCGCAGGGGAATTGACCGCGCTGCTCGAGCGCTATGCCCGCGAGGGCTTCGCCCCTTTCATGGCCGAGTGGCAGCGACGGCATGCGCTGCATCGCAAACCCGTCCGCGTCGTGCTTCCCGACGGCACGACCGCACGCGGCGAAGTCGTCGGCGTCGACGCAGCCGGCGCGCTGGTGCTCGACGACGGGCGTCAGCGGCGTCGATTTGTCACCGGCGAAGTGTCGCTGCGCCGAGGCTAGCGCCCACGCATGATTCTGGTGCTCGATTGCGGCCACAGCCGTCTCGCCTGGGGCCTTGCCGGCGAGCGCGGATGGGAGGCGTCGGGTTCCCTCGCTAACCAGGAGATCGGCACGCTGGCGCTTCGCGACTGGCAGAACCTGCCTCGTCCGATGCGCGCGGTCGGAGTCAACGTCGCGGGCGAAGCCACGCGCGTGAGAGTCGAGGCGCAGCTCGTACGCTGGCGCATCATGCCGGAGTGGCTGATCGCCACCGAGGCAGCCGGTGGCGTCTTCAACAACTACGCACGACCGTCGCAGCTCGGCGCGGATCGCTGGGCTTCGCTGGTCGCGGCGAGGCAGCGCATGGCAAGCGAGCTTTTTCCGTCGGCCTGCGTCGTCGTCAACGCACGCACCGCGGTAACGGTCGATGCTCTGGACGCCGAAGGAACGTTTCGCGGCGGCATCATCCTTCCGGGTCTCAACCTGATGCTGCAGGCGCTTGCGGCCAACACGTCGTTGAAAATGCCCCCCGGGCAATACCACGATTTTCCCGTAAGCAATGCCGACGCAATGCTGTCGGGAGCCGTGCAGGCGCTTTCGGGCGCGATCGAGCAGATGCGCCAGCGGCTGGGCGCGGAACCGCCGCCCAAGTGCATCATCAGCGGAGGCGCGGCCGACGACATCGCGCCGCACCTTACCGCGCCGGTGGAGGTCGTGGATAATCTGGTGCTCGAGGGCGTCCTCGCGCTCGCCACGGCCGATCATTGAAAACACTCGTCTTTCTGTTGCTCCTCGCGAACCTCACGCTGTTCGCCTACATCAAGCTCGACAGCGTCGGAACCGGCGAGGGCGTCCGCCTCAACCAGCAAGTTCAACCGGACAAGATCAAGTTGCTCGGGCCGCAGCAGGTCGCTGCGCTCGGCCCCGCCAAAGTCGCATCGCTCGCCGACGTGTGCCTCGAGTGGGGGCCGATCTCCGACGCCGACAGAGCGCGCGCGATGGCGAGCCTCGACCCGCTCGATCTCGGCAAGCTCATCAGCCAGAAAAAAGTCGAGGTCATCACCAACTACTGGGTGTTCATCCCGCCGCAGGCAAACAAAGCGGCGGCCGACAAGCGCGTCGTGGACCTCAAGGCACAAGGCGTGCGCGACGTGATCGCGATGGACGGCGGGCCGCAGCGCTTTGCGATATCGCTCGGCGTCTTTCGCAGCGAGGACGCGGCGCAGGCGAGGCTCGCTGCGCTGCAGGCGCAGGGGGTGACGCTTGCCCAGGTCGGGCCGCGCGCGCAGTCGGTCCAGCAGTCGATGCTCGTCGTACGTGACCCTCCCGCGCCGGCGGTGATTCGAATGAAAGAGCTGCAAGGCGAATTTCAGGGCAGCGAGATCAAGATCGGAACCTGCGAGAAGACGGGGTGAACGCCACATCTGCCGCGGCCGCTGCCGTGATCCGCCCAGCAGCCGAAGACACCGACTTCGGTCTGGCGCGAGAGCTATTCGAGGAATACGCGCAATCGATCGGCGTCGATCTGTGCTTTCAGGGATTCGCCGAGGAGCTCAAGACGCTTCCGGGTGCGTATGCGCCGCCGCAGGGTTGCCTTCTGCTCGCGGGCTCGCCCGGAAGTGCTTTTGCGTGCGTCGCGCTTCGGCCGCTGCCGGCGGTCGCCTGGTTGTCCCCCGATGGCATGATCGGTGAGGTCAAGCGCCTGTATGTGCGACCCGGGCATCGCGGCGAAGGCTGGGGCAACCGGTTGGCGCGAGCCGTCATCGCCCATGCCGGCGCGAGCGGTTATCGCGAGCTCAGGCTCGACACGCTGGAATCGATGAAATCGGCGCGTAGCCTGTACGCGAGCCTCGGTTTTCGTGAATGCGAGGCGTATTACCACAATCCTTTGTCCGGTGTCGTCTATATGCGGCTGGTGCTGTGACGGGCGCTCGAACGTTCCTGTCCCACGCCGAGGCTTCCGCGATCGAAGCGCACATCGCCCGGATCGAGAAGCGCTTCGGAGTGCAGATCGTTACCGCGGTGATCGGAAAGGCGGACGCCTACGTCGAGCTGCCATGGATGGCCTTCGCGATCGGCGCCACCCTTGCGGCATTCGCGGTCGTCATCGCCGATCGAGTGCATCCCGAATGGTCGAGCGCGAACGCCGCGCTGATGGACGCGCTGGCGACGCTGGGAACGGGTGCCGCCAGCGCGCTCCTCGCGGTGCTCGTCCCTGCCTATGCGCGTCTGTTCCTGACCGCGTCGCGGCGCGACACGGAGGTCCGTCATTATGCGCAGTCGCTTTTCCTCCGCCGCGAGCTGTTCAGGACTCGCGCGCGCAACGCCATTCTGATCCTGGTGAGCCGGTTCGAGCGCAAGGTCGAGGTCCTTCCCGACGTGGGCCTGCATGCAGGAATCGGCGAGCCTGACTGGCGCAAGGTGATTTCGCGAATGACGCCGTCGCTCGCGAGCTCGAAGCCGGCGGACGCCCTGCGCGATGGCCTCGACGCCCTAGAGCGCGTTCTCGAGGCCAAGCACTTGCCCCCGCCGCAAGCGGACGCGGACAACGAGCTATCCGACCGTCCGCTCGACCTGCGGGGACCGAGATGAGGGCGCTCGCGCGGGCCTGGCTGCTGCCGCTCGGCGCAATCGCGCTGTGGGCCGCGACTTCGCTTGCCGCCGACGTGCCGTTTCTCACCGGCAGAGTCGTCGACAATGCCGAGATTCTGAAAGCCTCGACGCGCGATGCGCTGACCCAGAAGCTCAAGGCGCACGAGGACGCGACCGGGGACCAGATCGCGGTGCTCACCGTGAAAACCATCAACGGCGAATCGGTCGAGGAATTCTCAACCAAAGTGTTCGAGAACTGGAAACTGGGAAAGAAGGGCAAGGACAACGGCGTGCTGGTGGTCGTCGTTCCGCAGGACCGAAAGATGCGCATCGAAGTCGGCTACGGGCTCGAAGGCACGCTGACCGATGTCGCATCGAGCCGCATCATCCGCAACCAGATGACGCCGCAGTTCAAGAACGGCGACTACGACGGCGGGGTGCAGGCGGGCGTCGATGCGATCATCGCCCAGCTCGAGGGCAAGGGCGATGTCACTTCGGGCACCGATGCACCGGCGGTCGAGTCGAGCAGCAGCTCGGGTGTGCACTTCAACGGGCCGGATCTCGCCTGGCCGGAACGCATTCTTCTCGGTGCCTTCATCTTCGGCATCATCGGGCTGTTCACCTTCGTCGGGATCATGACGCCGGGCGTGGGATGGTTCCTGTACGTCTTCCTGATTCCCTTCTGGGCGATGTTCCCGCTTATCGTGGTCGGTGCGCGCGGAACGATCGTGCTGCTCGGCACCTACGTGATCGGCTATCCGATCGCCAAGCTGATACTGTCGCGAACGGCGTGGTACCAGAAGGCGGCGGCGGACATGAAGACCAAGGGGCATGCGAGCATCGGCGGGTTCGTGATGTCGAGCTCGGGCGGATCCTCGGGAGGATTTTCGTCGGGTGGCGGAGGAGGATTTTCCGGGGGCGGCGGGAGCTCGGGCGGCGGTGGAAGCTCGGGAAGCTGGTAGCTCGGTTCGTCAGGCCCGCGCGCTCACCGCGAAGCGCCGCGCGTCGTCGCCAATGGACGCAGAGGGCTCGATGACGACGTCGCGATAGCCCGCGTCGCCCAGCAACGTGGCGATCTGCTCCTCGCTGTACCACGTCATCGTCTTGATCTCGTCCTCTCTGCCGATGATTCTGCCGCGCTCGCGCCGCTCGAAGCGGCGCTGAGTGCGCATCGTCCGCCCCGCCGCGTCGACGGTCGTCTCCGACCGGCAGGCGATGCGAGATCCATCGTCCAGGACAGCCTGACCGACCTCGATGACGGGCGCGCCCGGCGGGTGCAGGGCTCGCGCGGGCATGACGAGATCGATCAGGAGAATCCCCGGCTCGACCAGGTGAGCGCGCAGGCGCAGCAGGACATCGAGCGCGGCGACGCGATCGGCGAGCCGCTGGAAAACGCCTGCGCCCATGAACGCTGCCGCATAGCGAAACGGCAGATTGAGCGCGGTGACGTTCTGGCGAAAGAGCTGCGTGCTTCGGTAAGTCGCGCCGAGCTTCGCGCGAGCGCTTGCAAGTCTCGCTTCGGATTGGTCGACGCCGTGCACGCCGAACCCCGCCTCGACGAGGGGCACGAGGAGGCGTCCCGAACCGCACATCGCGTCGAGCTGTGTCCCGGCGTCTCGCGGCAGCCGCGCCGCATACCACGCGACCTCGCGATCCGGCGCGCGAGCTCGCCGGGCGTCGTGAAACAGCGCGGAGAGCGGACCGGATGCCGCCAGTAGCATCAACGTCCGCTCAGCAGTTTGCGGCTTGCATCGGCGATCCGGTCGATCCAGCGAATCGCGGCGGGAACCTCACCTGTCCAGCGCAGAAACCCATGGATCATCCCGTCGCAGCGGATGACATTCACGGCGCCGCCATCGTCGGCAAGGCGGCGTGCGTAGTCGATCGCGTCGTCGCGCAGCACATCGTTTTCGGCGACGGCGATCACCGCGGGCGCAAGCGCGGCAAGCGATGCTGCGGCAAGCGGCGAGAGCTCGGGCACGTCGTGCGGCGATCCTGCGCGATACGCGTCCCAGTACCATGTCATCTGCGCCGCCGACAGATTGTAGCCCGCGGAAAAATCCCGATACGAAGCACGCGAGCAGGCGGAATCGAGCGCGGGATAGAGCAATAGCTGCAGATCGGGCTGAGGCTCGCCCGCCGCGCGCAAGCGCAGCGTCAGCGCCGCGGCGAGATTGCCGCCCGAGCTGTCGCCGGCGACGCCGAATCGCGCACCGTCGGCGCCCACTTCGACGGCGTGCGTTTGCACCCATCGCCACGCGGCTTCGACGTCGTCGAGCGCTGCAGGGTAGACGCACTCCGGCGCGCACCGGTATCCGACCGCCACGACTACGGCGGGCAGGCGCTTGGCGAGAATGCGGCACAGCCTGTCGTGCGAGTCGAGCGAGCCGGTGACCCACCCGCCCCCGTGCGCGTACAGCATGAGCGGGAACGGCCCGTCGCCTTCGGGTCTGTAGACGCGCAGCGGAACGGGCCGGGCGGGCCCGGGCGCGTCGACATCGCGGACCGAGGCGAGCGCCTCCTGCTCGCCGCCGAGCCGTTTCGGCGCATCTTCCGCGGCGGCGCGCAGCGCTGCGACATCGGGCGCGGCCGTGACGGGGGCCGCATTGAAGATCGTGTCGAGCAGGCGCTGGATGTCGGGGTCGATCATCGAACGAAAGACGCGTTTAGCGAGGCATCGATATTAGCCGATCGAGGCGTGCGGGTTGACAATCGCCGCCACAGCCCTTAAGTTGCATCCATAGCGCCGATTTGACCCCTAGCTTGCGGGCGCTCTACAAATGCAGCTAGAATCAAGGCAGACGCACGCCGGGTGTGGATGGCATCACGTGGTCCACCCCGGAGGAGAAGCGACAAGCCATCGAGTCGCTCAAACGGCGTGGGTATCAGCCACGTCCGCTGAGACGGGTGAATATCCCGAAAGCTGGGCAGCCTGATAAGTATCGCCCACTGGGTATTCCGACCCTGCACGATCGCGCGATGCAAGCGTTGCATTTGCTCGCGCTCGAACCGGTGTCGGAGACGCTCGCTGATCGGAACTCGTATGGGTTTCGTTCAGCGCGATCCACGGCCGATGCCATCCGACAGTGTCACACGATACTGTCGGGACATGACAAGGCGCAGTGGATTCTGGAAGGTGATATTAAAGGCTGTTTCGATCATATCAGCCACGACTGGTTGATCTCTACACGTCCGCATGGACCAGAGAGATGCTCCGGAAGTGGTTGAAGGCCGGCTATATCGAGACGGGCAAGCTCTTCCCGACGGAAGCGGGAACGCCTCAAGGCGGAATTATTTCGCCGACGTTGGCCAACTGGACTTTGGACGGACTGGAAGCGGAACTGCACGACCCACTTCGGATCGAAGGGCAGCCGCCAAGCCGGAAAGTACCAAGGTCAACCTGGTGCGGTATGCGGATGACTTCGTGATCACCGGACAGTTCGCAAGAGCTTGCTCGACCGCGAAGTCAAATCCACTGGTGGAGCGCTTTCTCGCCACCAGAGGACTGGAACTCTCCGCTAGAGAAGACCAGGATCGACGCATGTCGCGGAAGGGTTTGATTTCCTCGGTCAGAACGTGCGGAGTTTCGGCGGCAAGATCATCGTCACGCCGTCGAAGAAAAACATCCAAGCGTTCAAAGCCAAGGTTAAGGAGATCTTCGCGGAGAACAAAACCGCCAAGCAGGAGAACCTGATAGGCGTCTTCAATCCCGGTGGTTCGGGGCTGGGCGAACTATCACCGAGCGGCATGTGCTTCGAAGACTTTCGCCTCGATCGACTCGTGGCTGTGGTTGAAGACATGGCAATGGGCCAAGCGGAGACATCCCAACAAGAGCGCCGATTGGATCAAAGAGAAATACTTTGTGAGAATTGGTAGCCGAAGCTGGGTGCTTTCTGCGGAAGTTCACGGATGCAGAAGGAAAGCGGAAACGGGTGACGCTTGCGAAAGCGAGTGACACCCCAATCCGTCGACACACGAAGATCAAGGGCGACGCCAATCCCTTTGACCCGCAATGGGAGCCTTACTTCGAGGACCGACTCGGTCTGAAGATGCAAGGCGACATGAAGGGAAAAGCGAAGCTCCTGCGGCTTTGGTGGAGTCAGAACAAGCGTTGTACACTATGCGACCACCTGATCACGAAGGAAACGGGGTGGAATATTCACCATCGAGTCCCCAAATGTGAAGGCGGCGCAGACAGCTACGCTAATCTGGTCCTGCTGCATCCGAATTGCCACCGTCAACTTCATGCCGCTGGTTTGACGTTGGAGGGCCGGCCCTTGTAGACAGGGGCTTCGCAGAGGCTTGAGCCGGGTGCGGGGAAACTCGCACGCCCGGTTCTGAGGGGGGGATGGCTCGGTAACGAGCTGTCCCTACCCGACAAAGCGGCTTTCGACGGAAACCCGCTCGGCGGCAAGCTGAACGGGTTTTTGTGTTTCTGGACGACGACATGAGCGAGAACAGCGACAAGACCGCGTTGCTCGAGCGTCTGCTCGGGGAGCGCATCCTGATCCTCGACGGCGCGATGGGCACGATGATCCAGGCGCTACAAGCTCGGACGAGGCCGACTATCGCGGCCCGCCGGCGTGCGGGCTGCACGATCACGCGCACGACCTCAAGGGCGACAACGACCTGCTGGTGCTCACGCAGCCCGAAGTCGTGCGCGCGATCCACAACGCGTTTCTCGAGGCCGGCGCCGACATCATCGAGACCAACACGTTCAACGCGACGCGCGATCGCGCAGGCCGACTACGAGCTGCGAAGCACAGCGTGCGCGAGATCAACCTCGCGGCGGCGAGGATCGCGCGCGAATGCGCCGACGCGTGGACCGCGAAGACGCCCGACAAGCCGCGCTTCGTCGCCGGCGCGCTCGGGCCGACCAATCGAACGGCGACGATCTCGCCCGACGTCAACGATCCGGGCTTCCGCAACGTCAGCTTCGACGAGCTGGTCGCGGCGTACGGCGAAGCGATCGACGGGCTGGTCGAAGGCGGCGTCGACCTGCTGCTGGTCGAGACGATCTTCGACACGCTCAACGCCAAGGCGGCGCTGTTCGCGCATCGACGCGTACTTCGAGGAGCACGGCGATGCGGCTGCCGATCATCGTCTCGGGCACGATCACCGATGCGTCGGGCCGCACGCTGTCCGGGCAGACGACCGGAGGCGTTCTGGAACTCGGTGCGGCACGCGCGGCCGCTCGCGGTCGGCCTCAACTGCGCGCTCGGCGCGGCGCTGATGCGCCCGTACATCGAGGAGATCGTCGCGAGTCGCCGACACCTTCGTCTCGTGCTATCCGAACGCCGGCCTGCCCAATCCGATGAGCGACACCGGCTACGACGAAACGCCGGAGACGACCGCGCGACTGCATCGAAGACTTCGCGAGGAACGGCTTCGTCAACATCGTCGGCGGCTGCTGCGGCACGACGCCCGCGCACATCCGCGCGATCGCCGCAGGCGGTGAAGAAGCTGCCGCCGCGCAAGGTGCCAGCGCCGAGACAGCCGGCGTGAGGCCGAACGGGACTCCTGGCCGCTGGGCCCGACTATGTCTCGCGCAACGGCTCTTCGCCGCGCAGCCCGTGCGATTGTCCGCACCGGGCAT
Source organism: uncultured beta proteobacterium (assembly GCA_963745385.1). Lineage (GTDB taxonomy): Bacteria > Pseudomonadota > Gammaproteobacteria > Burkholderiales > Casimicrobiaceae > PALSA-1003. Next base: position 137,238 of record CAVUXI010000022.1, on the reverse strand, counting down.
CTTCCGCCACAGATGCCTCATGACCCGACCGATGCGCCTGGCCGGCCTCGAGCCGCTCAACGATCGACGACGACTCGCTGTTCGTCAACGTCGGCGAGCGCACCAACGTCACCGGCTCGCGCGCGTTCGCCAAGCTCATCCTCGCCGGCGACTTCGCCGGCGCGGTCGAGGTCGCGCGCCAGCAGGTGCAAAACGGCGCGCAGATCATCGACGTCAACATGGACGAGGCGATGCTCGATTCGAAGGCGGCGATGGTGCGCTTCCTGAACCTGATCGCCGGCGAGCCCGACATCGCGCGCGTGCCGGTGATGATCGACTCGTCGAAGTGGGAGGTGATCGAGGCGGGCCTGAAGTGCGTGCAGGGCAAGCCGGTCGTCAACTCGATCTCGATGAAGGAAGGCGAGGCCGAGTTCCTGCGCCAGGCGAAGCTGGTGCGGCGCTACGGCGCCGCGGCGGTCGTGATGGCGTTCGACGAGAAGGGCCAGGCCGACACGTTCGAGCGCAAGATCGAGATCTGCCGGCGCGCGTACGAGCTCCTGACGCGCAAGGTCGGCTTTCCGCCCGAAGACATCATCTTCGACCCGAACATCTTCGCGATCGCGACCGGCATCGAAGAGCACAACAACTACGCCGTCGACTTCATCAACGCGACGCGCTGGATCAAGCAGCACCTGCCGCACGCGAAGGTCTCGGGCGGCGTGTCGAACGTGAGCTTCTCGTTCCGCGGCAACGATCCGGTGCGCGAGGCGATCCACACCGTGTTCCTGTATCACGCGATCCGGCCGGCATGACGATGGGCATCGTCAACGCCGGCCAGCTCGGCGTCTACGACGAGCTCGATCCCGAGCTGCGCGAGCGCGTCGAGGACGTCGTGCTCAATCGCGCGCGCCGACGGCGAGCCCGACCGAGCGCCTGGTGACGTTCGCCGAGACCGTACAAGGCGCAAGGGCAAGCAGGTCACCGAGGACCTCGCGTGGCGCGACGCGAGCGGTCGAGGAGCGGCTGTCGCACGCGCTGGTCAAGGGCATCACCACGCTTCATCGTCGAGGACACCGAGGAAGCGCGGCGCAAGATCGAGCAGCGCGGCGGCAAGCCGATCCAGGTGATCGAAGGGCCGCTGATGGCCGGCATGAACGTCGTCGGCGACCTGTTCGGCGCGGGCAAGATGTTCCTGCCGCAGGTCGTGAAGAGCGCGCGCGTGATGAAGCAGGCGGTCGCGCACCTGATCCCGTACATCGAGGCGGAGAAGGCGAGGTCGGGCGACGCCGGCAAGCCCAAGGGCACGATCGTCATGGCGACCGTCAAGGGCGACGTGCACGACATCGGCAAGAACATCGTCGGCGTCGTGCTCCAGTGCAACAACTTCGACGTGATCGACCTGGGCGTGATGGTGCCGGCGCAGAAGATCCTCGACACCGCGCGCGAGCAGCAACGCCGACATCGTCGGCCTGTCCGGGCTGATCACGCCGTCGCTCGAGGAGATGGCGCACGTCGCGCACGAGATGCAGCGGCTCGGCATGAGCGCAGCCGCTGCTGATCGGCGGCGCGACGACCTCGCGCGTGCACACCGCGGTGAAGATCGCGCCGAACTACGCGGGCGTCGACCGTCTACGTGCCGGACGCGTCGCGCGCGGTCGGCGTCGCGAGCAATCTGCTGTCCGACGAGCTGCGAGGCGGCGTACGTCGCCGAGGTCGCCGGCCGACTACGAAAAGATCCGCGTGCAGCACGCCGGCAAGAAAGGGCCCGGCGCTGATCTCGCTCGCCGCGGCGCGCGCCAACGCGTTCAAGGCCGACTGGGCGCACTACGCGCCGCCGGGCCGGCGTTCATCGGCCGCCGCGAATTCCGGCAACGTCGATCTGGCCGAGCTCGCGCGATTCATCGACTGGGGGCCGTTCTTCCAGACCTGGGAGCTGTCCGGGCCGTTCCCGGCGATCCTCGACGATCCGGTCGTCGGCGAAGCGGCGCGCAGCGTCTACGCCGACGGCCAGGCGATGCTCAAGCGCATCGTCGAGGGCCGCTGGCTCACCGCCAACGGCGTGATCGCGCTGCTGCCGGCGAACACGGTCGGCGACGACATCGAGCTCTACGCCGACGAGTCGCGCAACGAGCGTCGCGCTGACGTGGCGCAACCTGCGCCAGCAGAACGAGCGGCCGTCGGGCAAGCCCAACTACTGCCTGGCCGATTTCGTCGCGCCGAAGGATTCGGGCGTCGCCGACTACGTCGGCGCGTTCGCCGTGACGGCGGGACTTGGGCATCGAGAAAAAGCTGGCCGAGTTCGAGGCGAAGAAGGACGACTACAACGCGATCATGCTGAAGGCGCTCGCCGACCGCCTCGCCGAAGCGTTCGCCGAGTGGCTGCACGCGAAGGTGCGGCGCGAGCTGTGGGGCTACGCGAGCGACGAGACGCTCGACGCCGCCGCGCTGATCCGCGAGGAATATCGCGGCATCCGGCCGGCGCCGGGCTATCCGGCGTGCCCCGATCACGCGGTCAAGGCGCCGCTGTTCGAGCTGCTGCAGGCGCCGAAGATCGGCATGTCGGTCACCGAGAGCTACGCGATGCTGCCGGCGGCGTCGGTGTCGGGCTTCTATCTCGCGCATCCGGAGGCGACGTATTTCGCGGTCGGCAAGATCGGCGACGACCAGCTCGAGGATTTCGCGCGGCGGTCCGGATCGACGCCGAAAGCGCGAGAAGACAGCTCGCACCCAACCTCTAGGACCCGCATCGGGACTCCGGGTCGCGTCCTAAGCCTGCACACATAGCATGCGCGTATTCACGACAGCGCCCGGCGAGGCACGCGAATGGTTGGCGCGTTGGTCAGAGGGCGCGCCGCTCGTCGTCGTATCGCTCTGCGCCGCATGGTGCGATACCTGCAGCGAGTTCCGCGCTAGCTTCGACCGGATCGCCGCGGCGCGTCCGGACGCCGTGTTCGGGTGGCTGGACATCGAGGACGACAGCGACGCGTGCGGCGACATCGAAGTGGAAAATTTCCCGACGCTGGCGATCTATCGCGGCGAGGTCCTGCTGCATTTCGGCGTTTCACTGCCGCTGGAGGCTGCGGTGGCGCGCCTCGTCGACGAAATGGGGACGCGCACCGCCGGCGCCCCCGACGCGCCCGAGGCGCTCCGCCGCCTGCCCGCCGCTCTTAAGCGTCGCCTGGCTTAGCGCCACGCACCCACGGCTTGGCGGGCCTGGAGATTGAGCGGCCTCGCGATGAGTCCGCTTCTGCGAGACGTTGACCTCGTACGCGGCGCCATCGGCCATTGGCACGTAGGTGGCGCTGCCATAGAGCGCATCGGCCCACGGAGCGTACTTGTGGTAACTGCGCAGCAGCGCCCACGCATCGACGCCTTCGGGCGCGTGCAGCGCGTACACCGTGCGCGGCGACGCGCGCTCGCGGTCGATGTCGCTGTAGCGCCCTGCGATCCGTTCCAGCCGATACGCAGTGTCGAACCCAAGGATGTTGGCCGCGCCTCGCCATTTGAGCAGACGCGCATCGATCTGCCATTCATCGCCGCCCAATACATAGCGCTGCGTGGCGCCGGACGGATAGGTCAGAACCGCGTCGAATTGCTGGTCCCCGACACGGGTGAAGTGCGCCTCCAGCGCGTGCTTCTCGTGCGTCAGGCGCTCGTAGGAGAGCAGATTGAAGCCGAGCAGGCCGGCACAGGCGGCGAGAAGAAAAAACACCAGCCGAGAGGCCGTGGAAGGCGCAGGCGCCGTAGCGCCGGCGGCGCATCCGTCGCAACGACAGCAGCATGAAGACCAGCCCGAGGAGGACGAAAAACGCAACCAGAGCCGGGACGATCATCGACGCTTCTATCTGTTGGGCGAATATTCCATTGAGAGGGCGTCAGCCCGCAGGCGCAGGCTACTCCATCGGCCCGATAAAATCGCTCTTGCCGATCTCGACGCCGTTATGGCGAAGGATCGCGTACGCCGTTGTCGTGTGAAAATAGAAGTTCGGCAGCGCGAAATTGACGAGGTAGTTGATGCCGGTGAATTTCTTCGGCGTGCCGCCGATCGGTCGCACGATTTCGCGTGCTTCGGATCCGTCGATCTGCTCCGCTTTGAAGGTGTTCAGGTAGTCGACGGTCCGATCGACGCGCGCTATCAGCTCGGCAAAGGTCTTTTCGTTGTCCTCGAAGACCGGTGGGGTGTTTCCGGCCAGCCGCGCCGCGGTTCCGCGCGCGAAGTCGGTGGCGATGTGGATTTGCTTTACGAAGGGGAGCATGTCGGGAGAGAGACGTGAATCGAGCAGGACCGATTCCTCGATCTTTTTCGCCTGAGCGAACGCCGCCCCCTTGCCGAGGATGTTCTTGAGGTTGCCGAGCATGCGTACAAACACGGGAACCGATGCCTGGTACATGGAAATCGCCATGAATCCTCCCTGAAAGGAGCGGCATTGTAGCAAGCGTCACGAAGGCGGCGCGGTCGACCCGGCCGATTCACGCTTCGCCGCGTTTGACATACACTAACCCTCTCCGTCGCGTCCGCAGCAAGCGCGATGTCAGGGAGGCAAGACATGCAGGACGATTCTGCTTCCGCATCCCCGCGGCTTGGGCTCGAACGCAGGCTGGCGACCATCATGATGGCCGACGTCGTCGGCTACAGCAGGATGATGGGCGAAAACGAGGAACGCACGATCGGGGTCCTTCGCGGTCACCGCGAGGTCTTCGATGCGCTCCTCAAGCTGCACCGCGGCCGCATTTTCAACACCGCGGGCGATTCGATCCTCGCGGAATTTCCGAGCGCAGTCGAGGCCGTGCGCTGTGCCACCGAAGCGCAGGCCGCGCTTCGCACGCGCAACGATCACCTTCCTCCAGAGCAGCGGATGCAATTTCGCATCGGCATCAATCTTGGCGACGTCGTCGTTCAGGGAGGAGACCTTCTGGGGGACGGAGTCAACGTGGCCGCACGCATTCAGACCGTCGCGGAACCCGGCGGAATCTGCATCTCCGGCAGCGTCTACGATCAGATCCAGAACAAGCTCTCGCTGCAATTCCGGCAGCTCGGCGAAAAAAGCTTCAAGAACATTTCGCAGCCGATTCGCACCTTCTCCATCTCCGACGCCGAAGAGGGGTTGCCCGAACCCCGCGGTGGCCGGAGCGCATCGGCAAAGAAGGCGTGGGTTTGGGGGATCGCGGCCGTGGTGGCGGCTGCGCTTGCGGTCGGCGTGCACGCGCTCTATCGAAGCCGGACCGGGGCCGCCGAGGAAGCCCGCGTTGCGGAATTGAAGCAGCAGGCCGTCAAGGAATCCGGGTCGACCGACGCCGTTCAACAACAGGCCAAGCTGCAAGCCGAGTTGCAGGCGGCGCGCGAGGCGCTGCAGCGCGCCGAGGCAAGCAAGGTCAAATCGGAACAGGAACGCAACGCCCTCGAAACCGCGCAGCGCGAAGCGCGGCTGCAGGCTGAGCTCAAGGCGGCCAAGGACGCACTTGCAAAAGCCGAGCAAAGTACAAAAAACAACGACGCCGAATCAAAGGCCGCAATGGCCATGCGCATCGCCGAGAACGCGGCCCGGTTCGGTGAGCGGCTGTATGCCCAGTCGGCCGGACGCACCCCCCGGCCGCGCGCCGAAGCGCCTGAATCCGAGGCGAAGTCGGCGCCGGTCGCGCCGCCAAGTACGGCGTCTGCGGCCGTCGCAGCAATGAGTGATGCGGCGGCACGCACGGGTTCGGCGCGCTACGACGGCGAGTATTTTGGCCACATGTGCTCGATCAACGCCGACAAATCGCCTCGCTGCTGGAACACCGCTGTGACAGTGAGGAACGGGGCGCTTTCCACGACCTGGGCGAGCCGCTTCGAAAGGGCCCCGGCGCATGGAAAGGGGGCGATTTCGACGGACGGCATCGTCAACATCGCGCTCGATGGATTCAGTTCCACCGGGCGCGTGCTCTCGGGAGATATGGCGGGAAACTGGGCGGACAACACGATCTCGGTAACGGGGGCGTGGAACAACCACGTTCCTCTCAGCGCAACGTGGACGCGCGCGCGATGAGTCTGGGGCACGATGCGTACCGCCTGGCGCGTCGATTGGAGCGATGAAGTGACGTCTTCGCGCGAATCGAAATGGCGGCTGCACGGCGTGCGCGTCGTCCACGCCGACGAGCTCGACGTCAATACGCCGCAGACGCCGGGAATGAACCGCGCCGCGGCGATCACCGCCGCGCGCGCCGGCGCGGAGAAGCTGTGGGCAGGCACGGTCGTCATTCATCCCAAGGCCAAGACCGGCGCACATCACCATGGACCGGTGGAAAGCGTTATCTACGTCGTCAGCGGCAAGGCGCGAATGAAGTGGGGCGACCGGCTGGAATACACCGCGGAGGCCGGCCCGGGCGACTTCATCTACGTTCCGCCTTACGTCCCGCATCAGGAGATCAATGCCAGCGACGACGAGCCGCTGTCGTGCGTGCTGGTGCGCAGCGGCCAGGAGCCGGTAGTCGTCAATCTCGAGATTCCCGCCGTCGAGCCCAATCCCGAGCAGGTCCACTGGGTCGACAATATTCATCCGGCGCCGAAAGGCTAGCTCTTGCGACAGCGTACCAATACCGGGCAGCGGCAATCGTCGGCCGAAGCGGGCGCATAGGCGGGGTGCACATGAGCGATTTCTATCACGACGGCAGCCGCGGTCTGCAGGACCGGTTCGACACGCGGCGCCTTGCCGATCGCATCGAGGAGCGCCTCGTCGTCGACCGGATCGGCGATACCGACAAGGCCTTCATCGAGTCGCTCGACATGTTTTTTCTGGCCACAGCCGACGACGCCGGACAGCCTAGCTGCTCGTACAAGGGCGGGCAGCCGGGTTTCGTGCGGGTGGTCGACCCGTCCACGCTCGCATTCCCCAATTACGACGGCAACGGCATGTTCCTGTCGATGGGCAACGTCGTGCGCAATTCGCGAGTGGGGCTGCTCTTCATCGACTTCGAGCGTCAGCGGCGTCTGCGGCTTTCAGGCGAAGCGAGAATCTCCGCCGAGGACGCGCTGCTCGGCCAGTATCCGGAGGCGCAATTCATCGTGCGCGTGAGCGTAACGCACGTGTTTCCCAACTGCCCGCGCTACATCCATCGCTATCAGCTCGTGGAACGTTCGAGCTTCGTTCCGAAATCGGGTTGCAATACGCCGATTCCGAACTGGAAGAAAAGCGAGTGGGCGGCGGATGTGCTGCCGGAAGACGACCCGGCGCGGCGGTAGGTCCGAATTCATTCGGACAGCGCTGCGCCGCTCCGCCGCGGCGTGCGGATGAATCCGCACCTACCGCACTTCCAATCCGCGCTTTTTGTGCCAGTTGGCGATGCCTTCCTTCGGATATTCGCCGAAGTGCGTGTGATCCGGCCCCTTGGGTATCTCCGCCCACGGCGCGGCGTAGTCGAGCATGATCTCGACTTCCTCCGCAGGCTTCGGCAGCTTGGTGTCGATCGCGGACGCGAACGGATAAACCCAGTCCGGCCAGCGCGGATCGAAGACCCACAATGCGCTGGCGCACTTCGCGCAGAAATGTCGGCGCGCCTGCGACAGACTCGCCCGCTTCGCGCCCTTTTCCTTGACTCGCGCGCGGTACGTGGCGACGTTTTTCTCGCCGCGGACCTTCATGGTCGCGGCGTAGCCCATGATGTTGATCGCGTATCCGCCACCGCCCGCGGTCTTTCGGCAAATCGAGCAGTAGCAGCGCATGTACGGCTGCGGCGTATGCGAGTCCAGGGTGAATTTCACCGCGCCGCAATGACACGATCCCGACAGCTTCATCGTCGTCTCCCATCGACAGGAGCGCCGATGATAACTCCGGCAAACGTGCGGCGCACGCCGCGCCGCCTGCAGGTGTCGCGCTAGGCGGCGACGTCGGCGTCGATTCTCGGGCGCTTGAGCCTCGCGAGCTCCGAGCCGAGGTACGCGGCGATCGCGCGCATGCCGTAGATGCCTGCTTCGTCCTCTGCCGCGCTGTTGTAGTTCGTGTTGGTGTTGACGTCGTAGGTATAGAGCTCGCCGCTCGCGTCGGCGATGAATTCGATACCGGCGATGCCGATGCCGTTGTCGTTGATGAAGCGGCGATAGCGCTCGACGATGGGATGCCTGAAGTCGGGAAGGATGCGGAACCGGGGCGCAGCCGGCGAAGGAGTCTCTCCGACCGGGCAGAACGCGTCGTCGATCTGGCACACGTCGGCGGGGCAAAGCTCGAACCCCAGCGTCGTGTCGACGCGCACGGCGTAGAGAAAGCGGCCGCCGACGAACTCCACGCGGGTGATGGAGGAGTCGGGCGAGCTTATGTATTCCTGGATCAGTGTGATGCCGTCGACCGAGTCCTCGAATGCGGCGCTGTCGACGTGGTCCGCCAGGGCATCGACGGTTTGAAAAAGCTTCACGCCCAGGCCCTTGCCCGCGCGATTGTGCTTGGTGATGAACGGTCCCGGCATCGTCTTCGCCGCGGCGACGATATTGTCGCGGCCAAGCGCTGCGATCGTGCGCGGCGTGCGTATGCCATGTCTTGAAAGGGCGGTGTATTGCGCGACCTTGCTGATCTCGAGCTGCAGCGCGCGGCCATCGTTGACGACGCGCCGTCCGTACATCTCGAGCCAGGACAGCACCGAGCCGGTGAGCTCGGGGGCGTAGCGGTGGGCGCGGGTATGCGACGACGCGCTCATCCGGTTGTAGAACACGCCCTCGGGAGGGACCTCCGAAAGGTCGACTCTGCCCTCGCTCAGGAACCACTCTTCGTAGGGCAGTTTGCGCAGTGCGAACGCCTCACGCAAGGGTTCGACCCAGGCGTCGTTCTCGTGCAGGACGAAAATCTTGGGCATGATCGGTTTCCTTCAGCCGTGAAGCTACGTCCAATCTTCGACCCGTGGAAGGAACCAGAAATTCCATGCTTATAGGTGCGGGCGCTTGCGCCTACCCGCAGTGTTCCGCTAACGCCGGGGATCGAGGGCGTCGCGCAGCCCGTCCCCGAGGAGGTTGAACGACAGCACCAGCAGGAAAATCGACAGCCCCGGCCACACCGCCATCCATGGGGCGTTGTCGATGTAGTTCTTGGCGGTATTGAGCATGCTGCCCCATGAGGGCGCGGGAGGCTGCTGACCCAGACCGAGGAAGGACAGGCTCGCCTCGGCGATGACCGCCGCGGCGATCGCCAGCGTCGCCTGGACGATCAGCGGTGGGACCACGTTGGGCAGCACGTGGCGCAAGGCGATGCGCAGGTGCGAGTTGCCGACTGCGCGCGCCGCCTGAATGTAGTCCTCGACCTTGACGGCGAGCACCTGCGCGCGCGTCAGGCGGATGAACACAGGCGTCGCCGAGATGCCGATCGCGATCATCGCGTTGGTGAGGCTCGGCCCCAGAAACGCCGCAAGCGCGATAGCGAGGATCAGGAACGGGCACGCAAGCATCGCGTCGGTGATGCGCGAGATCAGCGAGTCCGGCCAGCCGCCGACGTAGCCCGCGAGCAGGCCGATGGGCACGCCGAGCGACAGCGAAATGCACACCGAGACCAATCCCGCAAGCAGCGATGCGCGCGCGCCGCAGATCACGCGTGAGGCCACGTCGCGCCCGATCTCGTCGGTCCCGAAGATGTGCATCGCGCTCGGCGCTTTGCGCACCGCGCTCCACGACGTTTGCAGTGGGTCGTAGCGGCGAGATCACCGGCGCGAGCAACGCGACCGCGATGAAGAAGATCACGACCGCGAGGCCGACCATCGCGCCACGCCGGCGAATCAGCCGCCGCAGCACGCGCTGCCTCGGCGTGAGCTCGCGGAAGACGGGGACGTCGGCGGCGAGGGTCGCCATCAGTCGCGCAACCGCGGATTGACGACGAAATACGCCAGATCGGCAAGCAGGTTCAGCGTGATATAGGCCGTCGCGGTGAACAGCACGACGCCCTGCACGACGGCGTAGTCGCGGTTGAATACCGCATCGACGATGAGCTTGCCGAAGCCCGGAATGCTGAAGACCTGCTCGGTCAGGACCGCGCCGGAGAGCAGCGTCCCGAATTCCAGCGCGCCCAGCGTGATCACCGGGATCAGCGCGTTGCGCAAGCGCGTGCTTGAGAATGACGACGCGCTCGTCGAGCCCTTTGGCGCGCGCCGTGCGCACGTAGTCGGAGTTGAGGACCTGCAGCATGGCGCTGCGCGTGTGGCGCATGAGCACCGCGGCGATGGCGTTGCCGAGCACGAATGCCGGCATGATCATCGACGCGAGATTGGCCTTGAGATCCTCGAAGGGACTGACGTACCCGGACGCCGGAAGCCAGCCCAGCGTCACCGAGAAAAGAAGAATCAGCATGATGCCCAGCCAGAAATTGGGCGTCGACAGTCCCCATAGCGCGAAGACGTTGGCCGCGTAGTCCCACACGCTGTCCTTGGCGACGGCCGAGACGATGCCCGCGGTGATTCCGATCGAAAGCGCGATGACGATCGCGATGAGTGCGAGCTCGAGAGTCACCGGCAGCTTCTCCATGATCAGCTCGAGCACCGGTTTTTGAATTCGCTGCGACTCGCCCAGATCGCCGCGCAGCACGCCGCCGGCCCAGTACAGGTAGCGCACCGGCAGCGGCTCGTCGAGATGCAGCTTCTCGTGCAGATGCGCGACGACGGTCGGATCGCGGTCCTCTCCCGCGAGGATCACCGCGGGATCGCCGGGCAGAAGCTGCTGCAGCCCGAAAATCAGGATCGAGACGAAGAAGAGCGTCGGAACGATGGTCGCGAGACGCTGGACGAGATAGTTGAACACGGTTGTGCGCGGGTTTGTAGGCCCGACTTCATTCGGGCGCGGTCGTCAACGAAGCGGCGTCTCAATTGAGCTTCAACCCCTGCACGCGCACCAATCCGTCGGGGATCGTGCGCAGACCGACAAGCTTTGCCGTGTGCGCCCAGAGCCAGTGACGATGGAACAGGTAGACGATCGGCCGGTCCTTGAGCACGATCGCGGCAATCTGCTCGTAGACCTTCCTGCGCTCGGCGGGATCGAGCGTGCTGCGCGAGCGGTTGAGCAGGTCGTCGACGTCCGGCTTGCAGTACCCGGCGTAGTCGAGCGGCGCCTTGCAGAAATCGAAGCTGTAGAGGTTGCCGTCAGGATCGGCGCGCCCGCTCCACGCGAGCACGTACGCCTCGAACTGTCCCTTGTCCGCCATGTCGAGCGACGTGGCGAACTCGGTCGACTGGATCTTTACGTCGAACCCGGCGTCCTTCACCATCGCCTGCACGACTTGCGCTATCTTCTGTGCATCGGAGGTCGTCGGAGTGACGAGGGTGAAGCTCGGGTTCGGGACGCCGGCCTCGGCAAGAAGTGCCTTGGCGCGCGCGACGTCGCGCTTCGGGACGGGGACGTTCTTCGCGTAGAAAGCGTTGTCCGGCGCGACCCACTGGTTGCCGACGTCTGCCTCGCCATCCATCGCCACCTGCACGATGCCGTCGCGGTCGAGTGCCAACTCGAATGCCTCGCGTACGCGCGCGTCCTTGCCGAGCGGATTCTTCTGCGAGAGATCGCTCTTTCCGACGTTGATGGTGATTCCCTGATAGCCGATCTCGGTGATCTTGGCGACCTTGAAGCGGCTGTCGGTCTTGAGCGAAGGCACGTCGGACGCGGCCATGCGCTCGATGATGTCGAGCTGGCCTGAGCGCAGGTTCGCCAGGCGCACCGTCGCGTCGACGATCGGCAGATACATGATCTTGTCGAGATGGACCTCGCGCCTTGTTCCAATAGTTCGGATAGCGCTCGAGGACGATGCGGTCCTGCGCGACGCGCTCGACAAAGCGGAACGGTCCCGAGCACACCGGCTTGGCGCCGAACTTGTCACCTTCCGCCTGCGCAGCCTTGGGCGAGACCATCATTCCGGCGCGGTCGGCGAGCGCCGCGAGCAGCGGCGAGAAGGGCGCCGAGAGATTGAGCCGTACCGTCGATTCGTCGACGACATCGACCGTGGTGACCGGCGCCAGCTCGCCGCGGCGGTTCGACCCCGCCATGGTCTTGTGGCGCTCGATGTTGAACTTGACCGCCGCCGCGTCGAACTTCTCGCCGTCGTGAAACGTCACGCCCTTGCGCACCTTGATCGTGAGCGCCTTGCGATCGGCCGACCATTCGTAGCCGGTCGCGAGCTGCGGGACGATGTTGAGCTTTTCGTCGATGTCGAACAGCTTGTCGCACAGCGCCGCGAACACGACGCGGCCGACAAAGGTGCGCGCGAGCGTGGGGTCGAGGACGTCCGGGTCCTCTGCCAGGCCGAAGCGCAGTTGCTGGGCATGGCATGTTGCGGCGGCAAGCGCCGCGATCAGCGCGATGGCGGCGCGACGGGCCGACGATGGAATTGACATGCTTGTCTCCTGGGCGTGATCAATGGATTCTGGCGCGATCTTAGGGCATTTTTACGTGCCGCGCAGAGCCCGCTCACATGCGTGATTCCGCGCGGCGAAACGCTGCCTGCAATCGGGCGAGCCGCACATCGATGGGTGCGCTCCCGGGAACCGCTTGCGCGTCCCCGACGGTGGCCGCGATCTCGCGCCAGAAATGACACGCCACAGCGTGCCCGTCTTGACTCTCGAGTGCGGGATCTTCGTCTTCGCAGCGCGTTTCGGGCGTACGGGCACCGCGTCCGAAAACGGCAGCCGGACGGCGGGTTCGATCGGGCTCGGGACGTCGCCCTCGAGAATGATGCGGCGGCGCTTCGCACCCGGCCGCGGTACGGGAATCGCCGACAGCAGCGCCTGCGTATACGGATGTCTGGGGCGGGCGAAGAGCTCGCGTTTGTCGGCGTACTCGACGATGCGGCCCAGGTACATCACCGCGACGCGCGCCGCGATGTGCTTGACCACCGCGAGATCGTGCGCAATGAAAACGTACGCGAGTCCCAGCCGCTGCTGCAGGTCCATGAGCAGGTTGATGACCTGCGCCTGGATCGAGACGTCGAGCGCCGACACCGGCTCGTCGCAGACGATGAGCTTGGGCTCGACCGCGAGCGCGCGGGCGATGCCGATGCGCTGGCGCTGGCCGCCCGAAAACTCGTGCGGATACCGCTGCGCGTGCTGCGGGCTCAAGCCCACCAGCGCGAGCAGCTCCGCGACGCGCTCCGAGGTGCGTCCGCGCGCAAGACCGTAGAGCGCCAGCGGCTCGGAGAGCGTCTGCCGCACCGTCATTCGCGGATTGAGCGACGCGTACGGATCCTGGAAGATGATCTGGATGCGCGCGCCGCTGCGCTCGCATCGCTCGGGCGTCGAGCGCGAAGAGATCCATGCCGTCGAACCAGACCCTGCCTGCGGTCGGCTCGATCAGCCGAAGCAGGAGCCTGCCGGTCGTCGACTTGCCGCATCCCGATTCGCCGACAAGCGCCAGCGTTTCGCCGGCATCGAGGTCGAAACCGATGCCGTCGACCGCCTGCACGGCTGCGGTGCTGCGGGCGAAGAGACCCTTGCGCACCGGGAAGTGCTTCACCAGGCCTTCTGCGCGCAGCAGAGGGTCGGTACCCGGCGCGTTCATCCGCGAAGCGACATGTCGGGGTCGAGCGGTGCGCGCCAGCACGCCGCTTGCTGCGCGGGCGCGACTTGGAGCAGCGGAGGATCGTGCGAGAGGCAGCGCTCGTAGACGAACGGGCAGCGGGGATGAAAGCGGCAGCCGGCAATCGGTGCGAGTGGGTTCGGGACCTGGCCTTCGATCGCCGCGAGACGGTCCTGTTCCACGTCCAGCCGCGCGATCGATCCCAGAAGCCCGACGGTGTAGGGATGCTGCGGCTGCGCGAAGAGCGTCGCGACGCTCGCTCGCTCGACGACGCGTCCGGCGTACATGACGACCACGTCGTCGGCAAGCTCCGCGACCACGCCGAGATCGTGGGTGATCAGCATGATCGCGGTCCCGGTCTCCTCGCGCAGCATCCGCATCAGGTCCAGGATCTGCGCCTGGATGGTGACGTCGAGCGCGGTGGTGGGCTCGTCGGCGATCAGCAGCTTCGGCCTGCAGGCGAGCGCCATCGCGATCATCACGCGCTGCCGCATGCCGCCGGAGAGCCGGTGCGGATAGTCGTCGAAGCGCTGCTCCGGAGACGGAATGTGGACCTTGCGCAGCATGTCGATCGCCAGATCCTTGGCAGCGTCGCGGCTTATCTTGCGATGGCGCAGCACGCCTTCGACGATCTGCTCGCCGACCGTGAGCACCGGATTGAGCGAGGTCATCGGCTCCTGAAAGATCATCGAAATGCGATCGCCGCGGAGCTCGCGCATCGCACCCTGCGTGAGACGGGTGAGGTCGACGCCTTCGAACAGAATCTCCCCGCCGGCGATGCGGCCGGGCGGTTGCGGGATCAGGCCCATGATCGACAGCGCGGTCACGCTCTTGCCGCAGCCCGACTCGCCGACGATGCCCAGCGTGTCGTCCCGCGTCGATCGAAAAGCTCACGCCGTCGACGGCGAGGAACTCGCCGCCTTCGATCGCAAACGATGTCCTGAGTTCGTTGACCGCGAGAAGGGCGGTCATCGTGCATCGTCCGCCGAAGCCGTCGCGATGCCGCTCGCAAAGGAGACGACGGACGAGCGCGCCGGCCGGCCGGCCCGCGCTCCCGCGCTATTCGGACACACTGCGATTCTGACGGTGCATGCGCGCCGCGTGAAAATTCAGGATCTCCGCCTCGATCGAGGCGCGGTCGGTGACCCCGGCCGGGCGCGCCCGCCCCGGCAGGCACGCGACGAAGGGTTGGTAGCGCTCCAGGCTTTTGACATAGAGCCGACGGAGCTCCGTGAGCGGCTCGGGATGATCGTCGACGCGCAGATCGAGAAACGGGTACGCCTCGGTCGTGCATACGAGCAGGGCGACGGCCTGCTTGCCGCGCTTGTCGCCGCCCGCGGATTCTCCCGCGGTCATCGCGGCGATCAGACGTTCGGCGAAGGGAAGATCGCGGCCTGCATCGTAGACCTGCGCGGTGTCCTCGATTACCTGCGGACCGCTGAGCATGTTTCCCGCGACCGAAAATCCGTTTCCGGGCACCTGACCGCTCCAGTCGAGGCATTCGACACCGGTGTGCGCAGCGACGTTGCCCTCCGCGTCGACGAGGTGGAGCTGACGGTGCTCGCGACCGCCGTCATCGGCAAGAAGCGCGCGCATGACGTCGTGGGGGGCGAGCCCCTGCGACAGCAGCGCGAGGCCGCGCGAGCCGTAGAGCGGGTTGACCAGCGCTTGAGTCGACAGCGCGCCGACGCCGCTGTGCGCGTAAGGGCAAAGCGCGCCGACGGCGAAAAACCGGCTCGCGACAGCCACGCCGAGCGCGCCGCTCTCATCGCGTGCGACGATGGACCAGGTCACGGCCGCTTCTCACGATTCATGCCGCACGCGAGGTCGCCGGCATGCGTGAAAAGGTCGAAACCATCCATGGTCTTGCTTTGATCCGCGGGTTCGCGTCGTCGACCGGGCGAAGGGTGCGAGTCAGCCCTGGCAGGAGAACGAGACGATTTCGGTCGGGTCGTCCGCAAACGCGTGACCGAAGCTCATCTGTCCGCGCCCGCGAAGGATCAGCTCCTCGCGGCGAAGCGTGATTTCCTGCTCGCCGTCGACCGTGACCCAGGTGCCGTTGGAGCTGTGGTCTACGAGGACGAATTTGTCCCGGCGCCGCTCGATACGCGCGTGCATGCGCGATGCCTTGCGGTCCGCGATGACCATGTCGTTCTGCGCGTCGCGGCCGAGCGTGAGGAGCGAGCGCTGCTCGCCGAGCTCGATCGCGCGACCCGCGTGGGTCAGCGTGACCTTGGCGGGCGTTCTCGCCAGACGCGGCGACATCGCGGTGAGCTCGTCCTCGGCGTCTCCCCAGATCACCTCGAACAGTCCGATGTCGCGTTCCTTGCCCTTGACCGTCTGCGCGTCCTGGTCGCGCGTGCGCTGACGCAGCACCGGCGACAATTCGGAGATGGTGTGCGCCGAGGTGAAGATCTGCCCGCGGCTTGCGAAAGACGTCACGCGCGCGGCGACGTTGACGCAATCGCCGAAGACGTCGCTTCGCATCCTCGATCGTCTGTCCGGAATGAAATCCGATATGCATTGCGATCGGCGCTCCGTGGCTGGTTCTTTCCTTGCTGACGCGCATCTGAATGTCGATGGCGGCTTGAGCAGCGAAGTCGGCGGTTGGAAACGCGGCCATGACCTCGTCGCCGATGGTCTTGACCACGCGGCCGCCGAAATCCTCGCAGGCACGCTTGACGATAGCCAGGCAACGGTCGACGATGGCTCGTGCTTCGTCGTTGCCCAGCACTTCGTAAAGCTTGGTGCTGCCGGAAATATCGGCGAAAAGAATCGCGAGGTTGCGCGTCGTCGAGACCATGCGGAAGGAGTGTTTGGCCAAGAGTATAAGGCAAGACCCCGCTCGAAGGCCCGGATGAGGAGTATTCACGTTGACTAGAACGGGGGCGCAGCCTAGTATTCGTCGATTCGCGCGCACAGTTTTCTGCGTGCGGAATCCCCGATATGAAAAATTCCTGGTTGTGGGTCGGGTGCTGTTTGTTGTCTGGTCGCCGTGCCCTGTCTTGGCGCTGACGTCGGCACGATCACGATCCTTGACGGCAAGCCGAAGCTTCTGCGCGGCAACGACGTGGTTCAGCCTGGCCGAGGGCGTTCGCATTCGCGACGGCGACGTCGTCGATCTTCCCGACAAGTCGCAGCTACAAGTCGAGATGAACGACGGCGGCGCGCGTCGGCGTCATCGGCCCCGGCGCCCTGTACGCAGTGTCGGCGACGCCGCGCGATGCCAAGCAGCCGGGGACTGCCGAGTTTGTAGCTCACCCGCGGCTGGCTCAAGCTCGACACCAAGCCGCCGGGCGACCGCGGTTGCGCGTGCGTACGGCGCTCGGTGCCATTACCGCGTCGGACGCCGCCGCAGTGGCGCGCGTCGCTCCGCGACGCACTCGAGGTGTTCGTCGAAACCGGAATCGCCAGGCTGTCGGACGCGGCGAAAGCGGACGGCTCGGGGGGCGAGATCAAGGCGGGCGGATTCGCGTCGCGCGTCGCCGGGCAAGCCCTTCTCGTTCGACGCACGCGCGCGCTCGGCAGTTCGTCGGAGCGCTGCCGCGCGATTTCATGGATCCGCTTCCCGTGCGCGCGACGAAATTCGCTTCCGCGCGCGTCGAGCCCGCCGCCGACCGCGAAGCGACCTTCGCCGAGGTGCAGCCTTGGCTGACCGGGCCGTATCGCGCAGCCTTCATCAAGCGCTTCGAGCCGCAAGCTCGCCGACCCGGCGTTCCGCGCCGCGGCGGAGGCCAACGGCAAGGCCATCCCGAGTGGACGCAGTGTCGCCAAGCCGCCAAGGTCGAGCCGCCGCAACGCCGCAGCTGAGAAGGAAAAGGAAAAAGAAAAAGAAAAAGACAAAGAGAAAGCCAATGAGCCGGAGAAACCTGGCGCTGAGCCGTGGGAGCGTAGATAACCGTGAAGCTCATCTGGAAATTCAACGCCGCGCTGGTCGGGATCTTTATCGCTGGCTTCGCTGCTTGCCGCGTTCGTGTCGTACAGAGTGCTGCACGCCAACGCGCGCGAAGAAGTCCTGCAGAACGCCCGCATCATGATGGAATCGGCGTCGTCGTCGCGCAACTACACCAACACGCAGGTCAGGCCGCTGCTCGAAACGCAGCTCAAGTACAAGTTCCTGCCGCAATCGGTGCCGGCGTTCGCGGCGACCGAGCAGTTCAACGACCTGCGCAAGAAATATCCCGACTACAGCGTACAAGGAGGCGACGCTCAATCCGACCAATCCGCGCGACCACGCGACCGACTGGGAAGTCGACGTCGTCAACCAGTTCCGCCAGACGCCGACCCAGCACCGAGGTCGTCGGCGAGCGCGACACGCCGGACGGCCGCTCGCTGTACCTGGCGCGGCCGATCCAGATCAAGGACCCCGCGTGCCTTGTCTGCCACAGCACGCCCGACGCGGCGCCCAAGACGATGATCGAGACCTACGGCGCCGCCAACGGCTTCGGCTGGAAGGTCAACGAGATCATCGGCGCGCAGGTCGTGTCGGTGCCGACCGTCGGTTCCCGTTGCAGCGCGCCAACTACACGTTCAAGATGTTCCTGCTGTCGCTCGGCGGCGATATTCGTGTTCACGATCGTCATGCTCAACGTGATGCTCTACTGGTTCGTGATCCGCCGCGTCAAGCGGCTGTCGAAGCTCGCCGACGAAGTGAGCCTCGGCAATCTCGACGCCGGCGAGTTCCGCACGCGAAGCAAGGACGAGATCGGCGTGCTGACCGAAGCGCTGGGACGGATGAAGACCAGCATGGTGCAGGCGATCAAGATGCTGGAAGCGAGGATTAGGCCGGCGCAGCTCGGCGCCAACCCGATGCGACGCGACACGACACATGGCTGACCCCGAAAAATCGGCAAATACCGCATCGACAGCGTGCTCGGCAAGGGCGCGATGGGGGTCGTCTACAAGGCCTTCGATCCCGGGCATCGAGCGCGTGGTCGCGATCAAGACCGTGCGCAAGGACCTGGTCGACCCCGACCTGGTCGAGCAGTCGATGGCGCGCTTCAAGAACGAGGCGCGCGCCGCCGGCCGGCTGCTGCATCCCAACATCGTCAGCGTCTACGAATACGGCGAGGACGACGCCAACGCCTTCATCGTCATGGAGTACGTCGAGGGCACGGGCCTGCGCGAGTTCCTCAACCGCGGAGCGAGCTTCGATCTGCCGCAGGTCGTCGCGATCATGACGCAGCTGCTGCTCGCGCTGGATTTCGCGCACGAGCGCGGCGTGATCCATCGCGACATCAAGCCGGCGAATCTGATCCTCACCGCCAGCGGGCACGCTGAAGGTCGCCGACTTCGGCATCGCCCGCATCGACACCTCGAGCCTGACGACGCTGGGCATGGTGATGGGAACGCCGTCGTACATGTCGCCCGAGCAGTGCCAGGGCCAGACGGTCGACCGGCGCTCCGACCTGTTCAGCGCCGGCGTCGTGCTCTACGAGCTGCGTCGCCGGCGAAAAGCCGTTCGGCGGCGCGATCGAGACGATCGCCTACAAGATCTGCCACGAAAATCCGCGGCCGCCGTCGTCGGTGTCGCGCCTGACGCTTTCACCGACGATCGACGCGGTGATTGCGGCCGCGCTCGAAAAGAATCCGGAGCGCGCTTTCAGAACGCGAAGGCATTCAGCCGCGCGATGCGCCAGGCTTGCGACGCGATGCGCGGCTGACGCCGACGCGACGAGCCGCGACGCAGATCAACATGGCCGCGATCAAGATGCAGCCGACCGACGGCACCGGCCGTCTGGGACGACACCGTGCTGCGCACGGTCGAGCGCCAGCTCGCGCACTACGTCGGTCCCGATGGCGAGGGTGATGATCGCGCAAGGCGGCGGACCAGACCCCGACGTCGACCAGCTCTACACGCTGCTCGCCGGAAACATCGCGATCCGGTGAAGCGTCAGCGATTCTTCGACAGGCGGGCAGGCCGCCGGGGCGACCAGCAAATTGACCGCTCCGCGAGTGGTGCTCACCGGCGAGCAGGCGAAGCTCAATTCCGGACAAGGCGCTGGAGCAATCTTCGTCGACCAGACGACCATGCGTCTCGCCGTATACCTCGGCCCCATCGCCAAGGTTGTCGCCAGACGCGCAGCGCAGAAAGCGGCGACGCAGCAGGAGTTCGTCGAGCTCGTCGCCGGCCATCTCGGCGCCCAGGATCGCGGCGCGTTCCTGCGCGAGATCGGATTCAGCTAGCGGCGCGAGCCACCCGGCGCGGGGCCCCACGCGAAGCGTGGGGATCGACGGGGAATTGCGAGTCGGCGCTTGAGGCCGACAACGCAGCGATCAATTCTTCGCCAAAGGTTAAGGAGGCCGAGGCGCGAGCCTCCCGGCGTCGCCAGTCGCCCGCGCGAAGCGTGGGGATCGACGGGGAATTGCGAGTCGGCGCTTGAGGCCGACGCGTGTTCTTACTTCTGCGACAACCGTTAGGAGGTCGAGAAGCTTGAGGCCGACAACGCAGCGATCAAGAAGGCATTGACGCAAGGAGGCCGAGCTTGCGTCGTCAAACGCTCACATCCGCTCGATGACCGCGGCGATGCCCTGGCCGCCGCCGATGCACATGGTGACGAGCCCGTAGCGCCCGTTCGTGCGCTGCAGCTCGTACACCGCCTTGATCGTGAGAATGCAGCCGGTCGCGCCGATCGGATGACCCAGCGCGATCGCGCCGCCGTTCGGATTGACCTTGGCCGCGATTCATTCCGAGCTCCTTGGCTACACCCATCGCCTGCGCCGCGAAGGCCTCGTTCGACTCGATGACATCCATCTGGTCGAGCTTGAGTCCCGCCTTGGCCAGCGCGATCTTGCACCGCGCTGACGGGGCCCAGGCCCATGATCTTGGGATCGACGCCGGCGTGGCCGTAGGCGATCAGACGCGCCATCGGCTTCAGGCCCTTCTTCGTCGCCGCGGATTTTTCCATCAGGACGACCGCCGCCGCGGCGTCGTTGATGCCTGAAGCGTTCCCCGCGGTCACCGTGCCGTTTTCCTTGGCGAAGACCGCTTTCAGCTTGGCCATGCCTTCGAGGGTCGCGTCGCTGCGAACGTGCTCGTCGCTGTCGAAGACGATCGTCCCCTTCTTGCTCTTGAGCTCGATGGGAAGGATCTGGTCCTTGAAGCGTCCCGCCGCCGATCGGCCGCCGAAGCGCGCTTGTGGCTCTCGACCGCGAATGCGTCCTGCTGCTCGCGCGTAATGCCGCATTTGGTCGCCACGTTTTCGGCGGTCACGCCCATGTGTATGGTGTCGAACGGGTCGGTCAGCGCGCCAACCATCATGTCGATGTCTTTGGCGTCCCCCATCCGGGTGCCCCAGCGCTGAGTGAGGTTGGCGTACGCCGCGCGGCTCATGCTCTCGGCCCCGCCGGCAACCGCCGTTTCCACGTCGCCGAGCAGGATGTACTGCGACGCGCTGACGATCGCCTGCAGGCCGCTGCCGCAAAGCCGATTGAGCGTCAGCGCGCCCGACTCCGCGGGCAGTCCGCCATTGATCGCCGCGACGCGCGACAGGTACATGTCCTTGGCCTCGGTGTGGATGACGTTGCCAAAGACGCACTGCGCCACGTCCCTCGGATCGACGTTCGCCCGTTTCACCGCCTCCCTGACCACGCGCGCCGCCAATTCGGTCGGCGGAAAGTCCTTCAGGCTCCCGCCATAGTCGCCGATGGCGCGTCCGCACGCCGCTCAATATCACCACTTCTCTCTGCTCGTTCATTT
Organism: uncultured beta proteobacterium; assembly: GCA_963745385.1. Lineage (GTDB taxonomy): Bacteria > Pseudomonadota > Gammaproteobacteria > Burkholderiales > Casimicrobiaceae > PALSA-1003. The sequence goes on along the minus strand of CAVUXI010000022.1, from coordinate 116,062 downwards.
CCGTCTCCTTGCGCGAACGTCGATTATCCCGCGTTTTCCAGCCTGGCGCACGCGAGAGGGCGAGCGCCGAATGTGGTGCGAGCTCGAATCCGAGCACCACGTTTTCGGTCGCATAAATCGACTACTACTCAATCAATGCAGGATGAAGCGTGGAGTCCCTGATGCGGGTATTCGCAGCGCTTACCGGTGTCGCGCGGCGGGCGGTTCTGATACGGCTGCCCGCGGTCCTCTAGCGGCCCCGTGAGATCCCGGCGCCGGGAAGCGACTGGCTGATGCAGAAAAGACCCTCGAGCACTAGGTTGTCGTGCAGCTCGAATGGAATAGTCAATCGCGGCGCAAGCGCGCGCGCCGCGCCGCCCGAGATCAGACAGCTAAGTTTCGGCTCCTGCGCCGCGTGCAGGTGATAGAGGCGCTCGATCGCACCCGCCTGCGCGTGCTGGCAACCGCTGGCGATGGCATCGACGGTCTGGGTAGGCAAGTCATCGTATTCGCCGCCCGCGTCGGGAAGCGCAGCGGTGTGCTGGTGAAGAGCGCGCAGCATCAAGCCGACGCCGGGGAGAATGACGCCTCCCTTGAATTCGCCGCCGGCGGCTAGGTAGTCGATGGTGGTCGCGGTGCCGCAGACGACGACCAGCACCGGTCGCCCGACGATGAGGTGACGCGCTCCGATGAGCGCCGCCCATCGGTCGCTGCCGAGCTGTGCCGGGTTGCGGTAGCGGTTGACGACGCCGCACAGTTCCGCCTGAGGGATGACCCAATGCGGCGTGGGTCCGTCGGGCCAGACTTCCAGAACGCGGATCATGGTCGTGCGCTCGCGTGTGCCGGCCACGTTCGAGATCACGATTTGCGAAGGCGCCTGAAGCTTGGAAAACTGCGCCGCGAGCGCGGGGATCTCCTCGAGCAGCACGTGCCCCGAGTCGAGACGATTGTCGCCCGCGCGTCCTGCCACGGCGCGGAACAGGCCCCATTTGAGAAACGTGTTGCCGATATCGATCAGCAGCTTGTAATCCGGCATTGCGGCAGTCATGGGTTTTCCGGTGAGAAGGCGTCGAGCGGATAGATCGGCCGCTTGAGCTTTCGGTAACGATACACGGAGAGATCTGCGTTGGTGACGCCGGCGCCTGCGCACTCGACGACGTGCGATGCGATGGGGCGAAAACCCGCGCGGTAGTGGATGCGCGACTTGAGCATCAGGAAGCGCTTTCGCCGAGGGTCGATTCCGCAATGGGTGAATATGCCGAGGTCCAGCGGCTCGTGCGCCCGCTCGGTGACCACGATCTGTGCGCGGCCCGTGTCGAGGACCGCAGTGCGGCCGAGAAAGGCCCGGATGCCGGTGTACATCGGCCCGGTGATTGTGAACTCGCCGTCGGTGATCGCGCGCACGACGCCCTCGACTTCGAGCGGCTCTCCCGCAAGCGCGATCGATGGCATGGGGGTTTTTCCGCCGAGGGAAAGCGCGACGCGATTGCCTGGGCCCGCGTCTATCATGCGCGCGACCGAGGCCGCGTCCCGGATGGGCGCTATCGCGACGTCGTCGAGCTCCTGCCGGAGGATCTCGGCGACCACCATCATGACGTCCTGCGCGCCGCCCGAGCCGCAGTTGTCGCAATGATCGATGAGAAGGATCGGACCGTCGCGCGCCGTCTCGCCGAGACGCTTGGCGGACGCGACGGATTCGGCAAGAGGCGGCGCGGAGAATGCGTATTCCGCGCGTCGCTCCCACGCGATGTCGAGCATGCGATCGCAGACTTCGCGCGCGGCGGCTTCTCCGCCCCGCTTGCGGTCTCCGACGACGATCGCAGATACGCCGGTGAAGGGCGTATCCGCATGCGGAAAGGAAGGCAGGAGCGTGGCCGCGAGAACCTTGCCGCTGGCCTCCATGTCCCGCGCATAGCGCAGGATGTCGCCGGACGGTCCGTCCTCCGGCGCGTGGCGCATGATCGACGCCAGCAAGGGCCTCCGTCCCCACGCCATCACTGGATCGACATCGCCGTCGAGCGTCTTGAGCAGAATCCCGCCGGAGAGCTTGCCGACGTCGTACATGTCGACGTGCGGATAAGTCTTGTACCCGGTGATGACCGTCGCGTTGTCGACCAGCTCGGACGAAAGGTTGGTGTGGTAGTCGAGTGTGACGGCGATGGGCAGTCCCGGCGCGATGCGCCGGAGCCTGGATACGATCTCGCCCTCGGCGTCGTCGCAATCCTCGATCACCATCGCGCCGTGCAAGTCCAGGAAGACCGCGTCACAACCTGCGCGAACGGCGTCTTCGATCGGCCGCACGAGGCATTCGAACGTCTCGCGCGATGCCTTGTTCGATGGCCATGCTTCCGCCGCGACCGGCGTCACGATCCGCGCACCCGCGCGCTCCGCGAGATCGAGATACGCGCCCATCGGCGTATTCGTTCCCGCAAAGCGCGCCCGGGCCGCGTCGCCGAACGCAGGCCCGTTGCCGTGCCCGAACGCGGAAAGCGGCGTCGGCAGCGGCGAGAACGTGTTGGTCTCGTGCTTGATCAGCGCGATGACGAAGCGGCGCGGCATGCCGGACTTCAGAGGCGCGACCTCAGCGGAGCGCGAGCTTGCGGACAGATCATGTCGCCTGGGACGCTCCAAAGGCAGGTCCGAGGGGCTTCAATCGAAGTCCCTTGCGCAGTCGCGACCAGGCGAACATGGTCGGATCCGCCTTCGCGGGCCCCGGCGCCGCGACGACAAGCACTTCGCGCGCGATGGGCTCGAAATCGGCGCGAAAATGCACCGAGCTCTTGAGCGCAAGTATCGTCTGCATCCGCGGCTCGATGCCGACGTGGCGGAACATTTCCTGGTCGGCCGCCTGGCACTTGCGCGACGCGAGCACGACTCGAACGCCGTCTTTCTCGAGCAACGCCATAGGACCCAGGTCCATCCGAAAGCCGAGAAACATCGGCCCCGTGCAAGTGAATCGGCCATCGGCGAGTCGCTCGATCGTGAACTCGCCTTCGAGCGGAGAATGTCCCGGAACTCCGGAAATTTCGCCCAGGGCAAACGCCGCCTTGCGGCCCGCTCCGATCGCGTGCGCCTTGGCCGCTGAGGCGGGATCGATGAGCAGACCCAGCACTGCGCCGTGTGCGCGCCGCGCAAGCAGCGATGCGAGCAGCCCCGTAGTGTCGCCGTTGCCGCCCGCACCGGGATTGTCCTGCGTGTCGGCGAGCACGACAGGCAGTCCTGGCGTGCCGCGACGCATCGCACGAACGACGGCGGCGTCGGGCTCGAACAGCTCCATCGAAAATTGACCCTCTGCGTCGGCGATGGCGTACTTCAGCGCCGCGGCCGCGGTTTCCACGCGTGCCTTGTCCTCACCATAGCCGAATACAGTCATGCCGCACTCGGGAAAATCCGCCATGGGAAAGCCCGGGGCAAACGAAAGCGCGGTGTTGTGCTCGCGCTCGAGGCGATCGAGCGCCGCGTAGAGACCTTTTGCCGGCTCGATCATCGTGCACTGCGAGGGAAGACCCGTGAGGAAATCCAGCGTATGAAACGATCTCTCCGGTGCGTGTCCGGCGGAAAGCGCGCGGTCGAGAAGTGCCGCCGCCCGCATCCCGGCGTCGGCCATGTCCACGTGGGGATAGGTTCGATACGCGACGAATCCATCGCAGCGATCGATCATCGCGCGCGTAACGTTGGCGTGCAGGTCGAGACTCGCCACGATGGGAACGCGCGGGCCGACGACACGGCGCATTCGGCCGAGAAGCTCGCCTTCGCCGTCGTCGAGGTGCTCGGCCACCATTGCACCATGGAGATCGAGATAGACGCCGTCGACGGGTCCGGCTTGCGCGAGGCGTGCTAGCATGTCGTCCACGATGCGCTCGTAGGCATCGCGAGTGACATGCGCCGATGGCGAGGCCGCGCCCCACGCGAGGCCGACGGTGCGGTGGCCGAGCGAATGCAACGCGTCGATCGCGCCCGCGGCGGGAATATTCGATCCCGAAAGCCGTGGTGCGATATCCGCGCCGTAAACGAGCGGCGGCCAGCCGCCGCCGTGCTCGAACGCCGCATAATCGGCCTTCGAGGGCGCAAACGTATTGGTTTCGTGCTGGAAGCCGCCTACGGCAATAAGGGCCATCGAGTCTTTCCGCGAACTGTCAATTCCGGTAGCCGCGCTTAAGGACCGTCGCGGCTGTCATCGGTTGCGCCCAAGGAGCAGCGCCGCGCGAGAGTAGCCGGAATCGAACGGCCGCGCAAACCTTGAATGTGGCCATAACTGGGTAATTCAAGAGACGATGACTGACGACATCTGGCGCTGGAGCGCGGTGCGCATCGCAAGCGCGATACGCGAGCGCGAGATCTCCGCGCAGGAAGCGCTCGCGTCCTGTCTCGGGCGGATCGCCGCCGTCAATCCGAAGTTGAATGCCGTGACCGTCGACTTATCGGACTCGGCCCGACTGGCGGCGCGCTCCGCCGATCAGGCGGTCGCGCGAGGCGATCGGCTGGGACCTCTGCATGGCGTTCCGGTGACCATCAAGGAAAACGTCGATCAGGAAGGTTGCGCCACGACCAACGGCGTCGTCGGTTTCCAGAGCGTCATGGCAAAGTCCGACAGCCCCGTCGTCGCCAACTGGAAGCGCGCCGGGGCAATCATCGTCGGGCGAACCAATACCCCCGCGTTCAGCTTTCGGCTCGACACCGTGAACGACCTGCGCGGGCGCACGTTCAGCCCCTGGTCGAGCACGCATACACCCGGCGGCTCGTCGGGCGGGGCGTCGGCGTCGGTGGCGGCGGGCATGACGCCGCTCGCGCACGGCAACGACATCGCCGGATCGGTGCGGTTTCCCGCGTACTGCTGCGGGCTCGCGGGCATTCGGCCGTCGTTCGGCCGCGTGCCGGCCTACAACCCCACGCAGGTCGCAGAGCGCTCGATGTCCTCGCAGCTGATGTCGGTGCAGGGAGCGCTGGCGCGCAGCGTCGGCGACGTGCGCCTCGGGCTCGCTGCAATGGCCGAGCGCGACGCGCGCGATCCGTGGTGGAGCGCGGCGCCGCAGGCCTTTGCGCCGGTCGCAAAACGCGTCGCGGTCGTCACCGAAGCGTCCGATCTTGGTGGAGCGCACCTGAATCCAAGCGTCGGCGCGGCGATCAAGCAAGCCGCGGGCTGGCTCGCGGACGCGGGCTACGAGATCGTCGACGACAGGACGCCGGGCTTCACCCGCGCGAAGGAATTGTGGTTCGAGATGCAAATGCCAGAATTCCGACATTTCGTGCTGCCGCTGATCGAAAAGGAAGGCGATCAAGGCATACGCGTCGCCGTGCGCTACATGCTGGAGAACTTCCCGGCAACGGACGCGCCGGCGTACATGCGCGCCTTGTCCGAGCGCGCGCGGCTGGTGCGGGAATGGAATCTTTTTCTCGATCGCGTCCCGCTCGTGCTCGCGCCGATATCGTCGGAGCCGGTCTACGCGCACGGCTTCGATGTCGAAAGCGGCGCGCGTACCGCGGCGCTGTGGCGCGAGTGCGCGACCATGATGGCGCTTCCCGTGCTCGGGCTGCCGGGAATGGCGGTGCCCACCGGCCTGGCCGACGGCCTGCCCACGGGCGTTCAGCTCATCGCCGGGCGTTTTCGCGAAGACGTGTGCCTCGATGCCGCGGAGGCGATCGAAGCGCGCGCCGGCGCGATCACTCCGATTGACCCGACATGGTGACACATGCCTGCTGATTCCCTGCAGGTGCGAATTCATTCGCACGGGCTGGCGGATTTCACGACAGCGCCCGAATAAATTCGGGCCTACCAACGTGGCTGCCGTAGGTGCGAATTCAAGCGGACCCATTGCGTTATCGCCGACGCTTCGCTATCGTGCTCGCTCGCTATCGGTGCGAGCCCCCGTGGTTGCCGACGCGCCTGCCGCCCGTCCTGGAGAATCCATGCTGAACTCACGTTTTTCCCGCGCAGCGCTCCTTGTCGCAATCGTCGCGACAGCGTCCATGATTGCTGCAGGAGGCGCCAGCGCGCAGAGCGTATTGCGCGTCGTCAAGCATTCCGACCTCAAGATCCTCGATCCGATCTGGACCACCGCTTACATCACGCGCGATCACGGATACATGGTCTACGACACGCTTTTCGCGACCGACGCCAACAACCAGATCAAGCCGCAGATGGTCGACCGATACGACCTGTCGGCCGACAAGCTCACCTACACCATCACCCTGCGCGACGGCTTGCTGTGGCACGACGGCAATACCGTCACCGCGGCCGATTGCGTCGCATCGATCAAGCGGTGGGGCGCAAAGGACGCGATGGGGCAGAAGATGATGTCGTTCGTGAAGGACATGCCCATCGTCGACGCCAAGACGTTCAAGATCATCCTGAGCGCACCCACGGGCCTCGTCCTGACGGGGCTCGGCAAGCCGTCTTCCGCGGTGCCCTTCATGATGCCCAAGCGGATCGCCGAAACAAGCCCGAACGAGCAGATTTCGGATTACACCGGATCGGGCCCGTTCGTTTTCAAGAAGGACGAATGGAAGCCGGGCGACAAGGCGGTCTACGTGAAGTTCGACAAATACAAGCCGCGCGCGGAGCCTCCGTCGGGGCTCGCCGGCGGCAAGATCGCCAAGGTCGACCGCGTGGAATGGCGCGTCGTCGCCGATCAGCAGACCGCGGTCAATGCGCTGATCCAGGGGGAAATCGATTTCATCGAGCAACCCTCGCACGATCTACTGCCTATCCTGCGCAACGACTCCAACATCAAGCTGGTCGACTGGAATCCGCTGGGCAATCAGTACGCGTTTCGATTCAATACGACCGCCAAGCCCTTCGACAACGCCAAGGTGCGGCAGGCGCTGCTCTATGCGTTCAATCAGCAGGATTTTCTGCAGGCGACGATCGGCGACAAGCAGTACTACAAGGTGTGCAAGGCGCTCTTCGTCTGCGGAACGCCGCTCGCCTCGGAAAAGGGCATGGACGGTCTGCTCGAATCGAATTTCACCAAGGCGCAGGCGCTGCTCAAGGAAGCGGGCTACGACGGCACGCCGATCGTGCTCCTGCACTCGACCGATCTTCAGGTGCTCACCAATCTCGCGCCGGTCGCCAAATCGCTGATGGAAAAAGCGGGCTTCAAGGTGGATATGCAGGATATGGACTGGCAGAGCGTCGTCGCGCGGCGCGCCAAGAAGGACCCGCCGTCACAGGGCGGATGGCACGCGTTCCTCACTTCGTGGGTGTCGGCGGATATTCTCAACCCGGTGTCGACCGCGTTCTTGAACGCGAGCTGCGACAAGGCGCTGTTCGGCTGGCCGTGCGACATGGAGCTCGAGAAGCTCCGCGACGAGTTTGCGCGCGAGACCGATCCGGCGAAGCAAAAAGCCATCGCGGAAGCCGTTCAGGTTCGATGGACGCAGTATCCGACGCACATCGATCTCGGCCAGTGGTACCAGCCCGGCGCGTCGCGCAAGAACGTCGACGGCTACGTCGTGGCGCCCGCATCGGTGTTTTGGAACATCAGCAAGACGGGTCGGTAGTCGATCGACCGGAGCCGACCACACCGAAATTGGCTGTCATTCCGAGGCGCCGTTCTTGGACGCCGAGGAATCCGCTGTTGCCACTCAGCTCTCTGACGACAAAGCAGATCCCTCGCGTGCGCTTGGGATAAATGGCCTTCACGCATTCTTACTAGGAAGGCCGAAACACCGTAGTCCCGCGTTCGCGGTGATAATGGTCGCCAACCTCAAAGTGCCAGCGGCGGCCGTTATAACTTCGTCCGCGAGGCCGCAACGATTCTCGATTTCCGTCGAACTTTGAAAGGCGAATCGTAATGCTCGCCTACATCGCCCGCCGCCTGCTCGCCACGATCCCTGTGATGGCGGTGGTCGCGGTGCTGGTGTTCTCGATGCTGCGTCTCACACCGGGCGATCCCGCGGCAATCATCGCCGGCGCCGCCGCGACGTCGCAGGACATCGTCGACATCCGACAAAAGCTGGGGCTGGACCGCCCGATCGTCGAGCAGTTCGCGATCTGGATCGGTCACGTGCTCTCGGGCGACTTCGGCGAGTCGTTCTTTTTCAAGAAGCAGGTCGCCGATCTCGTTTTCGATCGCGTCGGACCGACACTCGCGCTCGCCACCTTCACCATCGTATGGTCCGTCCTGATCGCGGTCCCGCTCGGCGTGGTTGCCGCGTACCGACAGGGCACGTGGATCGACCGCGTCGTCATGGGCTTTTCGGTGCTCGGATTTTCCGTCCCCGTTTTCGTCATCGGCTACACGCTGATCTACGTATTTTCCATCCGGCTCAATTGGCTGCCCGTGCAAGGGTATCAGCCGATTTCCGAAGGTGTCGGCGGTTTTCTCCAGCGTCTGATCCTCCCGAGCCTGACGCTGTCGGTCATCTACATCGCGCTGATCGCCCGCATCTCCCGCACCAGCGTTCTCGAAGTCCTGGGTGAGGACTACATACGCACCGCCCGCGCCAAAGGGCTGTCCAATCGCGTCGTGCTGATGCGGCATGCCTTGCGCAATGCGGCCGTCCCCATCGTCACGGTCATCGGCATCGGAATCGCCTTTCTGATAGGCGGTGTCGTCGTCACCGAAAGCGTCTTCAGCATTCCGGGGCTCGGGAGGCTCACCGTCGACGCGGTGCTCGCGCGCGACTATCCGACGGTGCAAGCAGTGATTCTTCTTTTTTCCTTGGTCTATGTGCTGCTGAACCTCCTGGTCGATGTCGCGTACACGGTGCTCGATCCGAGGATCCGGTACTGACGCGGCGCAAAATGCCCGCCGCAGATACGACAGCAGCCGATGCCGGACGCATGCCGATCCTCGAGACCGGTGTCGTCGGCCGTCTGCTCGGGAATCCGACTGTCGTCGCCGGCGCGGCGATCCTTATCATCATCCTCGCCGCCGGGCTCGCCGCACCGTGGCTGGGCACCGTCGATCCGGCGGCGATCAATCCGGCGGTCCGCAACAAGGCGCCGGGCTTTGTCGAGATCGTCCGCAGCGCCGACGGAACGCAGGCGACCATCGCGCATCGCATGGGTACCGATACGCTGGGACGCGATGTCTACAGCCGCGTGCTCTACGGCGCGCGCACGTCGCTCCTGGTCGGGGTCACCGTCGCCGTGATCAGCATCGCGATCGGACTTTGCATCGGGCTCGTCGTCGGCTACATACGATGGCTCGACGGCATCGTCATGCGCGTCATGGACGGGGTGATGGCGATTCCCGCGATTCTTCTGGCGATCGCGGTCGTGTCGCTGTCTTCGGCGGGTCTCACCGCGGTCATCGTCGCCATCGTGATTCCCGAGATCCCGCGCGTCGTGCGACTGGTGCGATCTGTCGTGCTTTCCGTGCGCGAAGAGCCGTACGTCGAAGCGGCGATCTCGGTGGGGACGCCGACGCTGCCACTCGTGATCCGGCACATCCTTCCCAACACGATACCGCCACTCATCGTTCAAGCGACCTACATCGTCGCCGTCGCGATATTGATCGAAGCGATCCTGTCGTTTCTGGGTGTCGGTATTCCGCCCGAGATCCCCACCTGGGGAAACATCATGGCGGAGGGCCGGGCGCTGTTCCGCGTCTTTCCGCACAACATCCTCTATCCCGGCATCTTTCTCGCGCTCACTATCCTCGCGGTCAACATGCTTGGGGACGGATTGCGCGACACGCTGGATCCGCGGATGAAAAAGCGCCTGTGAGCTCGGCCGGGCATCCGGTGCTCGACGTGCGCGATCTGAGCGTCGCGTTGCCGCCGCGCGCCGATCGCGAGCTCGCCGTAGCCGGAGCCAGCTTCTCTGTCAACGCGGGAGAGCTGGTGTGTCTGGTCGGCGAATCGGGGTCCGGAAAATCGGTGATCGCGCAGGCGACCATGGGATTGCTGCCTTCCGCGCTTCGCGCGATCGGGGGCGAGATCCGGATCGACGAAGAGAATATTCTCGCGGCATCGGAATCGCGTCTGCGCGAGTTGCGCTGCACGCGAATGTCGATGATCTTCCAGGAGCCGATGACCGCGCTCAATCCGGTCATGACCTGCGGCGACCAGATCGACGAAGTCCTCACCGCACACACGCGTCTATCCGCCGCCGAGCGGCGCGCCCGGATTGTCGAGATCGTTCACGACGTCCGCCTGCCCGAGCCCGACCGCATGATCGCGTCGTACCCGCATCAGCTCTCGGGCGGTCAGCGGCAGCGCATCATGATCGCCATGGCGCTGGTGCTCGATCCCCGCCTGCTCATCGCCGACGAGCCGACAACGGCGCTCGATGTGACGACGCAGGCTCAGATACTCGCGTTGATCCGCGACTTGCAGCGTCGGCACGGCACCGGCGTCCTGTTCATCACCCACGACTTTGGTGTCGTCGCGGAGATCGCCGACCGCGTTGCCGTGCTGCGCCAGGGCGAGGTCGTCGAATTCGCGCCGACGAAGGAGCTGCTGACCGCGCCGACGCACCAATACACGCGGATGCTCATAGCCGCGGTACCGAGCCTGACGCCGCGTCACCGCGAGCCGGTTGCATCGGAGTCGATCGTCCTGCGCACCGAGGGCTTGTCCAAGACTTACACCCGCGGATGGCTGCGCCGCGGCGATGCGGTCGCCGCCGCAAAAGACATCTCGCTAAAGATCCGGCGCGGCGAGACGCTGGGCATCGTCGGCGAATCGGGCTCCGGCAAGTCGACGGTTGCGCGATGCATCGCGCGGCTGATCGAGCCCTCAGCGGGGACCATCCTGCTCGACGGTGAGGACGTCGCCAAGCTCGGTGCCGCGGCGCTTCGCCCCTTTAGACGGCGCGTCCAAATCGTGTTCCAGGACCCCTACCGCTCGCTCAATCCGCGGCGCACGGTCGGCGAGTCGATCGTCGAAGGACCGATGAACTACGGCGCGTCGCGCGACGCCGCGTTATCCGGCGCGAGGCGTCTCATGGAGCTCGTGCGCCTCGACCCACGCTCGCTCGATCGCTACCCGCATCAGTTCTCGGGCGGGCAGCGCCAGCGCGTGTGCATCGCGCGCGCGCTGGCGATCGAGCCCGATCTCTTGATCGCGGACGAGGCGGTGTCCGCGCTCGACGTCTCGGTGCAGGCTCAGGTGCTCTCACTCCTGGACGAAATCCGCGTGCGTCTCGATCTCGCCATGCTCTTCATCACCCACGATCTTCGCGTTGCGGCGCAAGTCTGCCACCGCATCGCGGTGATGCAGCAGGGGCGTATCGTGGAGGAAGGGCCGGTCGCTGAAGTCTTCGCGCATCCCAAGCACGCCTACACCCGCGCCTTGTTCGAAGCGGCCCCCGGGCGCAAGTGGTCGTTCGGCAGCAAGCGCGAAGCCGGCGTGTAACGGGCCGCGTCGTTACGACCAGTTCGGAAAAGCGCTGACGCTGAAACGACAGCAGGCTTATCGCCGCCGTGTTCCCCTGACCCGGAACAGCCCGGCGCCCAACACGAGCATCGCAGCAATCGCAAGTCCCCAAGGCGACAGCGTCGGCACCTCGAGGCTAACCGGCGGTGGCGGCGGCGGTGGCGGTGCCGGAGGATTGAATCCCTGCACTTCGATGACCTGGTTCTGTCCGCCGAAGGTCGAGAAGAAGAAATCACCCGTCATCGGATCGATCGCCGCTCCCTCGGCTCCGGTAAGGCCTGCGATGAACGCGCGTCGCGAGGCGAGCACGGGGTTGCCGTTGGCGTCGATCGTGTAGGTCGCCACGGTGTCGTTCGAGTATTCCGAAACCAACATGCTCTGGGTGGGAAACAGCGCGGACCCGATGGGGACGTAGACAAATCCTTCGGGGCCGCCTGGAAGGGTGACCTGCAGCGCCGCCGCCGACAGATTGTAGGTTCCGCTGCCATCCGGGGAGAGCGGGACGGTATAAAACTGCCCGCCCGACCAACTGGAAATCTTGAACTGGCCGGCGCCGTTGTACCCGGCGGGAACAAAGTTGAGCGCTCCCGTCGACACTGCGATGCCCAGCGGCGTCAAAGCCACCGTCTTGTCGTCGCTGTTGGAGCCGGGCTTGACCTCCCCGACATTGTTGATCGGATACTCCGAATAGAACAGGACGCCGCCGGGGCCGTAAGCGATCCCGCCGTCGTTGTTGACTCCGTATCCGAGGACGGTCGCCGCGCCGAGCGACACGATGTGATTTCCCACGCCGCGCGTTACCGGCACCGAATAGAAGCGTCCCGAGCCGTTGTTGGCCGATCCTCCCAGGATGATCGTATTGGGGTCGCCGGCTTTGAAAATCAGGCCGCCATAGTTGGTCGGAACACCCGGGACAGAGCCCAGGTTGATCAGCGAGTAGGTCCCCGAATAAAACGGATCGACCGTCTGGGCGTGCAGCCATGGCGCCGCGAACGCGATCAAGCACGCGCATACATACCGTTTTGCTTTCATGAATCCCCCTTGAGGACTCCCTGTAGGACAAGAGCTTACACTGGCTGAGTCAAGCCAGTCCAGGCGCAGCCGCGGCGGCGATCTCCTTGGGCGACGGGCCGAATCGATTGGGACCGGGCGTGCCGTCGATGAGCATGAACACCAGCAGCACGATGGGACCGATGACAGGGATCAGCACGATCAATATCCACCAACCGCTGCGATCGGTGTCGTGCAGCCGTCGCACCGTGACCGCGATGCCCGGTATCACGACGGCGCACGCGTAAAGGCCTCCGAGGAGACCGATGCCGAGCCTCCCGTTGTATGTACCGAGCATGAAGTCGACGATCGTCAGCACGAGGCTGATGAGGATGTTGAACAAGACGAACATCCAGTATTCCCTGCGCCTGGCTCTGCCGCTGAAATCCACGTATTTTTTCAGAACTTGAAGGTACCAGTTCATCGTTGTCTTCCCGTGGTGATGACCGCCGTACCCGATTCGGCGGTGGTGCAGACGTGCCCGAGCCGCGTGGCTACATCGTGTCGATGCGCCACTTGCCGTCGGCCCCACGCATCAGCATGACCTCGTAGGCATACGTGCCGTCGGCTTTTTTTCGCGTAAGCGTGATGGTGGCGAACGAATCGCCCGTCAGCCTGACCGAGCGCACCGCGCCAAGGTGATCGGCCTCGACGGGCTTCGTCTTGTCGCCGAGCTTGTCGAGCATGTCGCGATATCGTTCCTGCGCCGACGGAGTCAGCTCCTTGAAGGCTGCATCCCTGTCGCCATTGCTGAGAGCCCGGGCCAAGCGCTGCCATGCCTCGCGCGGACCGCGAAAATCGCTGTCTGACGGAACCCTGGCGCGATGCGGGACGTTTGCCGGCACCGGCGCCAGGTCCGCCGCTTGCGGCGAGGGGCCAGGCGGGGGAGGAGGCTGGACCTGCACCGCGGATTCCGAGGCGCTGCTTGCGCACGGGGGGTCCTGATAGCTGACCTTGCCGTTGGAATCGACGCACTTCACCATCGCCGCATGCGCGGAAGCAAATGCGAATCCGAAGACGATTGCCGCGACGGACGCGAGCCCGCCGCGAGAACAAATAAGGCGACGGCGCTGCGACTCGAACGCGGGGTCGAGGATCACAAGCGCGGGCTCGATCGAGACGGTCGCAAGGACCCGCTACTGCCGCGGAACGCGATAGGGAGGATTCGGCGCGAAGCGGTGAGCAACCGCATGGTGCGCCATTCGAGGCCGCGTGGACCGTGGCCGAAGCGTGGGATATGCGAGATAACCTCCGTCATAGTATCCGGGCGAAGACGCATACTCGCTCTCGCCGCGATCCTCCTCCGGCCGCACGGTTGCGGCAAGGCCGCGCTGCAGCGCCGCACGGCGCTCGTCGGCGATGCGCTCGGCTGCCGACCGGTCGAGCATGTCGCGCGCGTGCTCGAGCTTGGCCACCGCTACAGGGTTGGCTTCTCCGGGATCGATGTCGATGCGCTCGCCATCCTTGCACGGAGTATCCGTGTAGACGAGGCCCAAGTGACGATCGAAGCACTTGTAGACCGTCGTGGTCGTCGCCAGCGCAGGAAGCGCGGCAAGGAAGCTCCCCAGGGCAATCAGCGCGCCCAGACCTCTTACGGTAGGTTGTATTGCTCCACTCATCGAGAGTCCAGCAAACGCCGCAGCGCCGGCTGTTGTCCGGCGCGGGAGCGAACAAACATTCTACGCGCCTTTGAGGGGCGTTGCCGGTCAAGGCCTCGGCAATGAAGCTAAGGAACCTCTGCATAAGTCCCGCGTGGTCGCGACGGAGGCTCGCCGGGATGAGATGCACGAAGCGACGCGAAGCCAATGGTAGCTCCCATTGGCGAGCGGCGCGACAAAGCAGATCGCCCCTTACTTGCCAAATGAGGCCCCGTCCCGTCCGGGTTTCGCCGCAATGGCCTCATCTGCGTTGTTGCGCGGCTTGCGAATAGAACGAACTATTCGCTGCGCCCTCATTTGACAACTGAGGCCTAGCATCTGAAGCCATTGCGACAGAAACGCGACTCATGTGGGGCTTTTGCAGAGGTTCCCTAACCGAAGCCATGGGAAATCGGGCTCCGGGTCAGTCAGCTGGAATCACCCTAGACTCCCTCGGTGATCACGAGATTCGACACTGAGACCCTTTGTCGCATATCGCGGAACGGACGATAGTCGGCGGAGCCGTACCATTCCTTCAAACGTTGCATGCTTGGAAACTCGACGATGACGAGCCGCCTCGGTTTCCACGTGCCCTCGAGAACCTCCGTGCTCCCACCGCGCGCAATAAAACGTCCGCCGAAGGCGGCGATCGAGGCAACGACGCCTTTTTTATAGCGCTCGTACGCCTCTTGATCGGTTACTTCGACGTCGGCCAGCAGATACGCGGTCATGGCGATTGCCTCGTTTGGACGATGGCTTGTCGGCGCGTAAGTCTACGTCCTACGCGGCGGCGTGTGCACCACAAATTGCGAACAAGAACGCGTTTCGGAGGTGTCGACCCACCTTACGATGGCGCCGGTGCACCGCATCTTGCAATCGTGTAAGTGTCTGATGCCGCAGCGTCCCATTTCTCTCGGAATGCATCTTGCATATATGACGCGTGGGAAAACGCGTATGTCACAAGTTCAAGGCGGGTCATCATGAAATCCATTCTCGATCCTTCCTTTCGCTACACCAAGAGCGTCGACACGGACCTGAAGAAAACTTTTGCCAGGGTCCGTCGCGAACTTCGCAATCGATATCAGTCGCAGGCTGCGGCCGACATCGAAATGATGAGCAAAGTATTGCCCATCCGACGAAACCGGCACTGAAGGCCGAGCTCTTTCATTACGTTCACTTTTCAACAAAACGGAAGATCGTGCTGAAACAGTTGGATTTGCAGAACAAGTTGGAGGCGCTCGCGCCTCGCAAGGAGTCGAACCATGCGCGCGGTCAGGTGTGCACCCCGATCGCCCTGCCCGCGCGCGAACGAACGCCCAGGGGAAGCCGGGCACCTTTCGCCGAGTCTGCTGACGCTCCGTATCCAGCAACGCACGGAGCGCCGAAAGCAGCTGCAGGTGCCGGGTTCTCCAGGGCGACCGGTTGCAGCCCCGGTATCGTTCGCGACGTTTAAGCCGGACGGCCGGCTGGCGACACTAAGGAACCTCTGCATAAGTCCCGCGTGGTCGCGACGGCGGCTCGCCGGGATGAGATGCACGAAGCGACGCGAAGCCAATGGTAGCTCCCATTGGCGAGCGGCGCGACACAGCAGATCGCCCGGCAAGCCCCGTCCCATCCGGGTTTCGCCGCAATGGCCTCATCTGCGTTGTTGCGCGCCTTGCGAATAGGACGAACTATTCGCTGCGCCGCGGCGCCTAGCATCTGAAGCCATTGCGACAGAAACGCGACCCATGTGGGACTTGTTCAGAGGTTCCCTAAGGCTGCCCGAACTCACCCGCAATAAGGTCTGCCAGGAATTCCGCGACCCACGCCCGCCCCGGTCCGCCGTAGTAGATCACGCTTCGGCGCGTTCGAACGTTCTCGACTTTGACAGCGTACGTCGGCGTCGTCGAGTTTGGCGAGCGCTTGCCGCGAGTTCTCTCGATGTCCAGCGCAAAGTCGTCGGGAGCGAACCCGAAACGGACAACCTCGGCGGCGAAGGCGAGCTGATCGCCTCGCGCGACCAGGTGATGATGAAAATCGCCACGCAGGATCGGCTGTCTTTGTTCGCTGAAACCCAGATGCACCGGGTCACTGACCTGCGTGGATTGCTGCTGCTCCTCCCCCATGACCCATTCCCCCCATCTCAATTTTGGTCGTGCTGAAAACGAACCAAAGATAGCAAGGTTCGGGCCATGAAAAAATATCCGTTGTATCGCGGCGGGTTACAGAACAGGGCGAGTGCATACGCAGCGGCGGTGTAAGGAACACCGTCATTGTTCATCTTGTACACTTTTATTTCTCGGCGGCCGGCTAGAAGGCGCTCTTGATGACTCCGCCGTCGGCACGGAGCGCCGCGCCGGTCGTCGCCGACGCAAGCGGACTCGCGACATACGCAACCAGCGTTGCGACTTCTTGCGGCGAGGCGAAGCGCTTGATGAGCGAAGTAGGGCGCACGCTTTTGAAGAATTCCCTTTCGAATTCGTCGAAACTCTTGCCTTCGGATTTTGCCAATGCGTCGACAAAATCGGTGACGCCGCGCGATTTCGTCGGTCCGGGCAGGACGCAGTTGACGGTGATGCCGGTGCCCGCTACGGCCTCAGCCAGGCCGCGGGAGACCGCGAGCTGCGCGGTCTTGGTCATGCCGTAGTGAATCATTTCCGCGGGAATCTGCACCCCGCTTTCGCTGGAGATGAAAATGATGCGGCCCCAGTCGCGGCGTCTCATCGCGGACAGATAGAGCCTGGCGAGTCGCACGCCGCTTAGAACATTCACGTCGAAAAAGCGGCGCCAGTCGGCGTCGCTGATGTCCTCGAAGGGCATCGGCTCGAAGATGCCGAGATTGTTGATCAGGATTTCCACGTCGGGATGGCGGCGGGCGACTTCGTCAGCCGCGGCCGCATCGGCGAGATCGCCGGCAAAGCCCTCCACCTTCGCGTTCGCGGAGGCTCTCATCTCCCGCACGGTGTCGTCGACGGACTTCTGCGATCTGCCGTTGACGATGACGCGGGCGCCTTCGCGCGCGAGCGCTTCGGCAATCGCTCGCCCGATTCCGGCCGTGCTGCCGGTGACCAGCGCGATCCTATCGGTGAGCTCGAGATCCATGCTCAAAGAATGATACGGCAGACGGTCTCAATTCCTCGGGTCCGCTTTCTTACCGTCTCCAGCTTGGTCGTCGCTCATGCATCGCCCGTGGGCACGATGCCTGCGTTTTCCACCATCAGAATCACCGCGCGCTCGGGGGCCCGGGTCCGGTGAACGATGCCTTTCGGGACCACGAAACCCTGTCTCGGCTGCAGCTCCACCGAGCGGTCCTCCAGATCGATGACGAACCGTCCATCGAGCACGAAGAAAAACTCATCGTCGTCGTCGTGCTTGTGCCAGTGATATTCGCCCTGCATGACGCCTAGGCGCACAACCGAGCCGTTGACCTGGCAGAGGGTCTGGTTGTACCACTTGTCCGTGCACGCGGCGACCAGCGCCGGAACGTCGACAACATCCAACGGTGGATAGCGAATGTCGAGGTAAGTCGCGTACGGATAATCCTGCTCCTTGAGGCTTGTATGTTCCACGAAGTTCTCCTGTTTGCTGTGGAAATCTCGATGGCCGTCACGCGATGCGCTATGCCGCGAACCGCTCGACGGCAGCTTGGTTCCAGTCGACGCCCGTGCCGACCGCGCCGTCAATGTGCGCCAAGCCGTTTTCGACGCGCAGCGGCACGGCAAGAATCGCGTTCCACCATTCGGCGTATTCGAGCCAGTGCGCCGTCGGCGTGCAGCACAGGAGTTGCGCACTGATCTCCGGCCAGAGATGGTTCGACATCGGAGTGCCTCTGGCGTGCGCGAGCGCCGCGGCCCGGAGCCAACCCGTCACGCCGCCGATCTTCATCACGTCGGGCATGACGTAGTCCGACGCGCCGGCATCGATGGCGTGCTGCATGTCCCGCGTGCCCCACCAGTTCTCCCCGCACTGGATCGGCGTTCGCGCCTCGCGCGCGACCAGCGCGTGGCCCGCGTAATCGTGCGCGAGCGTGGGCTCTTCGACCCAGGTGAGGCCCTCGTCGTCGAGAACGTGAAGGCGCTGGACGGCCTCCACGGGCGTGAGGGACTGGTTGTAATCGACCATGATCGCCACGCTCTCGCCGACCGCCTTGCGCATCGCGCGGATGACCGCGACGTCGTCTTTCACGCGTCGGATAGCCGATCTTGGCCTTGATCCCCGTGACCCCGCGCCTTGCCCACCGTTCTGCGACCTTGACCGAATCGTCCACGCCGTCATAGCCAACCGCGCCATAGGCACGGATGGGCTTTTCCGCGCAGCCCAGCAATCGCACGAGCGACACTTCGTGCAGCCTCGCCAATGCGTCCCAGAGCGCCATGTCGATCGCCGCCAGAGCGATGCCGACCAGCCCCTGGGTGCCCGAGCAGCCGGAACCGCTTGGCGAGCTTCTGCTCGACGTCGGCCGGGGCGAGCGCATCGCCCTTGACCAAGGCCTCGAAATTGCGGATCAGATCTGCCGTGGGCTTGAGCGCTGCCGGCGTGTAGGTGAAGACCATGCTGTGTCCCGTCACGCCCGCATCGGTCAGCACGTCGGTCAAGACCAGCGGCGATTCGGTGATCACGCCGCTTGCGGTTCGATGCGGCTCGGTCATCGGCACGCGCACGGCGCGCACCTTGAAGCCTTGGATCCTGGGCAATGAAGCGGACATGTCGGTTCACCAAGCTAGGTCGTGGCGACGATGAACAATCGGCGGAACGGATAGAGCGTACGACCATCGGGCCTCGTGGGGTAAGCCGAGCGAAGGCGGCTTCCATATTCGGCGAGGTAGATCGCTCGCTCGTCATCGCCAAGACCGTCGAGTATCGGCCGGAGTCCCGTCCCTTTCACCCATTCGAGCACCGGATCCCGGCCGTCGAGCACCTGCAAATATTCGGTCTCCCAGATGTCGACGCTTGCGGCAGAACCCGCGAGGAGGTCGTAATAGGCGGCGGGGCTGGAGACCCAGTCCCGGGCGACGCTCTCCCGCAATCGCTCGGAGCCAAGCGGCCTTCCCTCGGGACCTCCGTTCGCCAATGTCTCGCGCATCAGCCGATGCGAAGGCGCGCTCCATGAGAGCGGCATTTGCACCGCAAGACACCCGCGCGGGTTCAGGTATCCGAGCAGTCGGGCAAAGAGCGCATCGTGCCCGTCCACCCACTGGAGCGTCGCGTTCGAAAAGATGAGGTCCGCTCCGCCGCCAGGGGACCATGCGCGAATATCCGCGTCTATCCATTGGACCCTTCCAGGCTTCGCGGCTGCCTGCGCGAACATCTCCTTTGAATTGTCGACGCCGAAGACACTTGCCGACGGCCACTTTTCGGCGATAGTGCGCGTTACGTTGCCCGCGCCGCATCCAAGATCGTAGATGACTCGCGGAGATTCGACGCGAACGCGGTCGAGCAGATCGAGCGCGGGGCGCAACCGCTGATCGGAGAATTTCAGGTAGAGCTCCGGGTCCCAGCGCGCGGTGGGACCACGACCCGTTTGCATTTGAGTGGACATGGCGAGGGCAGTCAGCGAAGAGAGCGTCGAAGCGTGCGGGACGTCGGGCAATCGTGGCAATCCCGCCCTGACCTCATTCTAACGAACCATGGCGTCTGTGCTCAAAGCAGTTCCGGAATTGTCCAACCGGCCGGGCCGGCTGCGCTCCGCTGTCCATCGCTTCGGCCGGCGCAGCGTTTGTGCGGCATCGACGCACGCTGGACTCGAAGCGCGCACGGGTGATACTTTGCTGCGTGGCGTCCGAGGTACGGGCGCCGCATTGGAAGGCGGTGGGGTAAACGCCTGCGAATCGGCAATGAGGAGGCAAATCCATGAAATTCTATCGTTTCATTTCGATCCGCGGTTTCGCCGCGCTTGCTGCGATGGTGTGCGGAGCCGCGCTTGCGGCCTCGCAGGCACCGGTGGCGGCCGAGCATGGCATGGTCGTCACCGCCCACAAGCTCGCCACCGAGGTAGGTGTCCAGGTGCTCAAGCGCGGGGGCAACGCCGTTGACGCTGCGGTGGCTGTCGGATATACGCTCGCTGTCGTCTATCCCGCCGCAGGGAACCTGGGCGGCGGTGGTTTCATGACCCTCCAGCTCGCCGACGGACGGAAGACCTTCATCGACTTCCGCGAAAAGGCGCCGCTCGCGGCCACGCCGAACATGTACCTGGACAGCGCCGGCAATGTGGTCAAGGGCCTCAGTACAAAAGGCCACTTGGCTGTCGCCGTTCCAGGCAGCGTGGCCGGTCTCGAATACGCACGAGCCAAGTACGGAACGCGCTCGCGTGCCGCGTTGATCGCACCGGCCATCGCCTTCGCGGAGCGCGGCTTCCTGCTCGACGAGGGCGACATCGCGCTCTTCGCGACGGCCAACAACGACTTCAACGACGATCCGGCGACCGCCGCGATCTTTCTCAACAAGGGACAGCCCTATAAGGCCGGCGACCGGCTGGTCCAGAAGGACCTGGCGAAAACGCTGCGTCTGATCGCGCAGCGCGGTCCCGACGCGTTTTACGAAGGCCCGGTCGCCGAGGCGATCGCAGCCTCGAGCGCCATGGGGAATGGCATTATCACCAAGGCGGACCTCCAGCAGTACAAGGTGCGCGAGCTCGCACCGATCGAATGCGACTATCGCGGCTATCACGTCGTGTCGGCGCCGCCGCCGAGCTCCGGCGGCGTGGTGGTCTGCGAAATCCTCAACGTCCTCGAGGGCTATCCACTGAAGGACCTCGGCTTTCGATCGGCACAGGCGGTGCACTACCAAATCGAAGCCATGCGCCATGCCTACATCGATCGCAACAGCTATCTCGGCGATCCGGACTTCGTGAAGAACCCGCTCGATCGACTGCTCGACAAGAGTTATGCAGAGAAGATCCGCGCCTCGATCGATCCGGCCAAAGCAGGCGTCTCGCGCGATCTGAAGCCCGGCGTGCCGCCCCACGAAGGCGCCAACACGACGCATTATTCGATCGTCGACAGCGAAGGCAACGCGGTATCGGTAACGTATACGCTCAACGACTGGTTCGGCGCCAAGGTCACCGCCGCGAAGACGGGAGTCCTGCTCAACGACGAAATGGACGACTTCACCGCCAAGCTCGGCGTTCCGAATCTCTACGGGTTGGTGCAGGGTGAGGCGAACTCGATTACGCCGGGCAAGCGACCCTTGAGTTCGATGAGTCCGACCATCGTCTCGCGCGACGGCAAGCCGGTAATGGTTATCGGCACGCCCGGCGGCAGCCGCATCATCACCGTTGTCGTGCATTGCATTCTGAACGTCATCGACTATGGCATGAACATCCAGGAGGCGATCGACGCGCCGCGTTTTCATCAGCAGTGGCTGCCGGAGACGACCAACGTCGAGTTGTTTGCGTTGAGCCCGGACACGCGCAAGATCCTGGTCGACATGGGTCACAAGCTCGGCGACCCTCAACCTGCCGGTCACGCGGCGGGCATCCTCGTCGGCGCGCCTTCGCTCGGGGGAAAGCCGCACGGCAACGAGCGTTTCTACGGTGCCAACGACCCGCGCCGCGGCACGGGATCGGCGCTCGGCTATTAGCGCCAAGTTCCGTAAATGAACTCGGTGTGAAACCGCGCTTCTCGTAGCGTGCAATGACGAAAGCGGGCGTCGACCTCGACGCGTATTTTGCGCGCATCGAATGGGGCGGCGAGCTTACGCCCACCTTCGACACCCTGGCGGGAATCATGCGCTCGCACATGTCGCGGATTCCTTTCGAGAACCTCGATGTGCTGCTGCGGCGCCCCGTTCGCCTGGACCTCGACGGCCTCCAGGCAAAGCTCGTTCGCGGCCGCCGGGGCGGCTACTGCTTCGAGCACACGACGCTATTTGCCGCGATGCTGGAACAGCTCGGGTTTCGTCCCGTGCGCCACGCCGCGCGGGTCGTATTGATCGCCGCGCGCACGGCGTCGCCGCGCACGCACATGTTTGTCACGGTTCCGCTTGCCGAGGGAACGTTCGTGGTGGATCCCGGGTTTGGCGCGCAGTCGCCCAACGTGCCGATCGCGCTCGAGGATCGGTCCGCGTCGCGCGGCGAAGGCGAAACGCACTGGCTGGTGCGCGACGGCCGCCACTGGGTGCTGCGGGTTCGCTCAGGCGAAAAGACGGTCGATGCCTGGGCGTCGACATTGGAAGAGGAAAACCCGGTGGATTTCGAGATGGGCAACCACTTCACATCGACGCATCCGAGCTCGCCGTTCGTCAATCGGATCCTGATGCGCGCGCTAACCGCGGACGGACGTGTCACAGTCATGAATCGGGACGTTACGATACAGCGCGCGAAAGGCGCTGATTCCAGCGAGCTCGCAGACCGTTCGGCGCTGCGCATGCTGCTGCAGGAGCATTTCGGGTTCGACCTTCCCGAGGTTCTGACCCTTCGCGTTCCGTCGATTCCGGAATGGAATTGAGGCCCGGGGGACTACGTTTTGAGGCGATACCCGGTTTTGAAAATCCACGCCACGATCGAGAGCGATATCGCCATGAAGACGAATGTCATCCCGAGGCTGACCGCGACGCTCACGTCGGCGATCCCGAAGAAGCTCCAGCGAAAGCCGCTGATCAGATAGACGACAGGGTTGAACAGGCTCACCTTCTGCCAGAAGGGCGGCAGCATATCCACGGAATAAAAACTGCCGCCGAGAAAGGTGAGCGGCGTGACGATGAGCAGCGGGACGAGCTGCAGCTTCTCGAAGCCGTCGGCCCAGATGCCGATGATGAAGCCGACAAGACTGAACGTCACCGATGTGAGCACGAGGAACAGAACCATCCATGCGGGGTGCGCGATGTGCAGCGGCACGAACAGCCCCGCGGTGGCCAGGATGATGAGACCGAGAATGATGGACTTGCTGGCCGCCGCGCCGACGTACGCCAAGACGATCTCGAAATAGGACACCGGCGCCGACAGGAGCTCGTAGATCGTTCCGACAAAGCGCGGAAAGTAGATGCCGAACGACGCGTTGGAGATGCTCTGCGTCAGGAGAGAGAGCATGACCAGGCCCGGGACGATGAAAGCGCCGTAGCTGATCCCGCCGACCTCCTGGATGCGCGAGCCGATCGCTGCGCCGAAGACGACGAAATACAGCGACGTCGAGATCACCGGCGAGATGATGCTCTGCATCAGCGTGCGCCGCGTGCGCGCCATTTCGAAACCGTAGATCGCTCGCACGGCATGGACGTTCATTGCTTCTCCGTGACAAGGCTGACGAAGATGTCCTCCAGCGAGCTTTGCGTCGTGTGCACGTCCTTGAAGCCGACGCCCGCTTTCTCGAGGGCGTCGAGCAACTCGGCGATGCCCGCGGAATCGCCCTGGGTGTCGTAGGTATAGACCAGTTCGGTCCCCCCGCTCGAGAGCTCCAGGGGGTAGCCCTCCAGTTGCGGTGGAATCCGATCGAGCGGGTTTTGAAGCAACAGCGTCAACTGTTTCTTGCCGAGCTTTCGCATCAGCTCGACCTTGTCTTCCACGAGGATGATCTCGCCCTTGCTGATGACGCCGATGCGGTCGGCCATCTCTTCCGCCTCGTCGATGTAGTGCGTCGTAAGAATGATGGTCACGCCGCTCTCCTGAAGCGAACGCACGAGCGCCCACATGTCGCGCCGGAGCTCGACGTCGACGCCCGCGGTCGGCTCGTCGAGAAACAGAATCTGCGGCTCGTGCGACAGCGCCTTGGCGATGAGCAGCCGCCGTTTCATTCCGCCCGACAGCGTCATCACCTTGCTGTCTTTCCGGGTCCAAAGCGACAGATCCTTGAGCACTTTCTCGATGTGCGCCGGCTTGGACGGTTTGCCGAACAGGCCGCGGCTGAAGGACACGGTTGCCCAGACGGTTTCGAAGGCGTCGGTGGTCAATTCCTGCGGCACCAGGCCGATAAGCGAACGCGCGGCGCGATAGTCGCGGTCGATGTCGTGACCAGCGACCAGAATCGAGCCTTCCGATCGTCTGACGATCCCGCAGACGATGCTGATGAGCGTTGTCTTGCCGGCGCCGTTGGGACCCAGCAGCGCGAAGATTTCTCCTCGCCGTATGTCCAGGCTGACGCGCTTGAGCGCCTGAAAGCCCGATGCGTAGGTCTTGGAGACGTTCGATACCGAAATGACCGACGGCATAAGCGGGACGATAGCAGAATCTGCGGATTCGTTTTGTGGCGCCCGCGAGGCGTGGCCACCAGGCGAAAAACCTCGCTTTAGCTAAAGCTTCGCTTTCATCCGCTCCGCGAACTTGGCGAGGTCGATGATCATCCGCTCGTGCGTGCCGACGCCGATCTCCTCGGCACCGTCGGTCGCGCGGATCTTGAACTCGATGCGCCGCCCGTCGACCTTGGTGACCTCGGCTTCGCCGGTGACGCGGCGCCCCGCCGGCGTCGCGGCCAGATGACGAACGTCGACGCGCGTGCCAAGCGCGCTCTGGCCGGCGGCGAGATACGGCTTGATCGCGTTGAGCGCGGCGTTCTCCATGATCATGATCATGACGGGGGTCGCCAGCACCGGAGGCAGCATCGCGTCCTTGAACCGGTTGGCGAGGTGATCGGGCGTGATCACGAGACTGAATGATCCGGTGGCACCGGTCGGGATGTGCATGGAGCTCTTCCCTCCTCTGTTTAGTCTGCCTTGACGCCCGAGGATTTGACGACTTTCGACCACCGGGTGGTTTCGTCGCGGATATACGCGGCAAACTCCTCCGCGGAGCTGCCGACCGGGTCCGCGCCCTGTGCGACGAGCTTGTCGCGGATCTCCGGGATCTTCAGTGCGCGCGCTACTTCGCCTTGAAGCTTCGACACGATGTCCCGCGGCATGCCTGCGGGACCGAGCAGACCGAACCAGGACGATGCCTCGAAATCGGGAAATCCGGATTCGGCGACGGTTGGTATCTCCGGCATCGCGGCAGAGCGGCTCTTGCTCGTCACCGCGAGAGCGCGAAGACGACCGGCGCGAACGAACTCGATCACCGAGGGGATGGTCGCGAACATGAAGTGCACCTGTTCGCCGGCAAGCACGTCGTTCAGCGCAACGGCGCCCTTGTACGGGACGTGGGTCGCCTCGATCCCGGCCATGATCTTGAGTTGCTCGCCGGAGAGATGCGATGACGTGCCTGTTCCCGTGGACGCGAAGAAATACTTGCCGGGATTTGCCCTGAGCAGCGCGATGAATTCCGCGAACGAGTTGACCGGCATCGCGGAAGGGTTCACCACCAGCATGTTCGGCACGTGCACGATCAGTGTGACAGGGGTGAAATCCTTCAGGTTGTCGTACGGCATTTTCGCGTATAGCGAGGCGTTGATTGCGAGTGGTCCTACCGATCCGACAAGAAGCGTATAACCATCCGGCTTCGCTTTCGCGACGATGCTTGCGCCGATGTTGCCTCCGGCGCCCGGCCTGTTCTCGATCACGATCGGCTGCGCCAGGGTCTTGCGCAACTCCTCGCCAACGATGCGGGCGACGATGTCGGTCGTGCCGCCGGCGGAGAAACCGATGACGAAGCTTATCGGACGGGTCGGATAGGTGCTTTGCGCTGCCGCGCTCGATGCGGCGAGCGCGAACGCGAATGCAATACCGCCGAGGATGGCCGCCCTCACCCTTCTGGAGTGCGTCGGGCACGCGTTATTTCGTCCGATAACGTTATTCCGCACCGCGAATCAGTCGCGATAAGACGGGTCTATCTTGTCGAGCTTCGCGAGCAGCGCCGGCCATTCGAGCACGCCGAAGCGGCGCCTCACTCCCGGCTGATACAGCCGCCACGATTCATTCACGATGTCCTCGGAAGGCAGTTTGAGCTTCACGCCGCACGAGAGCGCGGCGACTTGCACCTGACAGGCGCGCTCGAGCCGGAACATGCTGTTGAACGCCTCCGCGATGCTCGCGCCGACCGTGAGCAACCCGTGATTTCTCAAAATCATGCCTTCGTGCCCGCCCAGGTCGCGCACGAGCCGTTCCTGCTCGCCGAGATTGAGAGCGACGCCTTCGTAGTCGTGATAGGCGATCTTCGCGAAGCGCATGGACGTCTGCGCGATCGGCAGGAGGCCACATTCCATCGCAGATACCGCCATTCCCGCGATGGTGTGCGTATGGATCACGCAGTCGACACTTTGCCGCGCGGCATGGATGCAGCTATGCACGACGTAGCCCGCCTTGTTGATATCGTAGTCGGTCGGGTTGAACAGAACATTTCCGGCGAGATCGAGCTTGACAAAGCACGACGCGTGCATCTGATCGTAGAGCAGGCCGTGCGGATTGATCAGGAACGCGTGGTCCTCGCCCGGGACGCGGGTGCTGATATGGTTGGCGGACATTTCCGACATGCCGTACAGATCGACCAGCCGATAACACGCGGCAAGATCGACGCGCTTCTCCCACTCCGCCCTGCTGACCTGCTCGCGGACGGATTTTCCCTTGCTCAGTGGCTGAACGGTCATGAGCTCGCTAGGCGATTACATCGGCGGCGCTACGCAGGCGATTATACGGGCATTTGCGGGACGATCCGGATGCTGCGGCGGCATCGGCATGCATCGCGCTCACATGCTTTACAGTAACGACTGGAGAGGCACTGAATCGCCTTTAGCGGAGGTCGGTGCGCTCCCGCGCCGCGCGACCATGTCGATCTCGATACGCGCACCCCGCGCGAGCCCGCTGACGCCGACGCAGGTGCGCGCCGGTCGGCGTCCTTCGGGAAAGTAGCTCGCGTAGACCGCGTTCATTCGCGCGTAATCCTGGTCGAAGTGCAAGAGGAACACGCGGACCGCCGCGACGTCCGCGAGACCGAGGCCGCAGCCCTCGAGCACGATGGCGAGGTTCTTTATCACTTGATGCGTCTGATCCTCGATCGTGTCTGGATACGCCGATGTGTTCGAAGTGTCGGTGAACGGCATCTGGCCGGTCAGGAAAACCCAGCCGTCCGCCTCCACGGCGTGGCTGAAGGGAGCGACGGGGTCCGGCGCCCCGCCGATCATGTGAAAAATGAGCTCGGACATGGGGCTCTTCCATTCAGTACCGCGCGTTCCCCGGCGTCCTTGGGAACGGGATGACGTCGCGCACGTTGGACAGCCCCGTCGCGTACGCCACCGTCCGCTCGAAGCCCAGGCCGAATCCCGCGTGCGGCACCGTGCCGTACCGACGCAAATCGCGATACCAGGCGTAATGATCCTTGTCCATCCCCGCCTCGCTCATCCGCGCGTCGAGCACGTCGAGCCGCTCCTCGCGCTGGCTGCCGCCGATGATCTCGCCGATTCCGGGCGCGAGCACGTCCATCGCAGCGACGGTTTTGCCGTCGTCGTTGACCCGCATGTAGAACGCCTTGATCTCCTTCGGATAGTTCATCAGGATCACCGGCTTCGCCGCGTGCTGCTCGGAAACGTAGCGCTCGTGCTCCGACTGAAGGTCCATTCCCCACTTGACCGGGAACTCGAATTTTTGCTTCGCGCGCTCCAGGATGCCGATGGCCTCGGTGTAATCCATGCGGACGAATTCGGAGTCGACGATGCGCTGCAGCTTGGCGATCACGCCTTTTTCGATGCGCTCCTCGAAAAATGCCATGTCGTCCGGGCGTTCGCTCAGCACCGTCTTGAAAATGTGCTTCAGCAGCGCTTCCGCGAGCGTCGCGTTGTCGGCGAGGTTCGCAAATGCGATCTCGGGCTCGATCATCCAGAACTCGGCGAGGTGCCGGCTGGTGTTGGAGTTCTCTGCGCGGAAGGTGGGTCCGAACGTGTAGACCTTCGACAGCGCCAGGCAATAGGTCTCGACATTGAGCTGCCCCGAGACGGTCAGGAAGGTTTCGCGTCCGAAGAAATCCTGGGCGAAGTCGATTTTGCCTTCGGGCGTGCGCGGCAGATTCATCAGATCCAGCGCCGACACTCGAAAGAGCTCGCCTGCGCCTTCCGCATCCGACGCGGTGATGATGGGCGTGTTCACCCAGAAGAAGCCGCTGTCGTGGAAGAATCGATGGATCGACTGGGCGATGGTATGACGGACGCGGGTGACCGCGCCGATGACGTTGGTCCGGGGCCGCAGGTGCGCCACTTCGCGCAGAAACTCGAGCGTATGCGGCTTCGGTTGGATCGGATAGGAATCGGGATCGTCGACCCAGCCGAGGACCTTGACTTCGCTCGCCTGCATCTCGAATGCCTGTCCCTTCGCCGGCGACGGCACGATGACGCCGGTGGCTTCCACCGAGCAGCCGGCGGTGAGGCGCAGAATTTCGTCGGCGTAGTTGGGCAGCGTATTCGGCGCGACAACCTGCACAGGATAAAAGCCGGAGCCATCGGACACGTGCACGAACGAGATGCCCGCTTTGGAATCGCGCCTCGTTCGGACCCATCCCTTGACGGTGACGGGACTGTTTTCGGGCGCGCGGCCCGCGAGAATGTCGGCGCAGGAAAGCGAGATCATCGAAACCTCGGAAGAAGGCACACTCTCGAAATTGGCCAGGTCGCGCCGCATCGCCGGCCGACTCGATGTCGCCGCGGCTACCTTGTTACGCGTTGGTCGGCTATTCTAAACGCGGGGAGTCGCCCGTGGAGCGCGACCGACACTCCCGCCGACGCTGCACCGTCGAGCACGCCCGGGTTTTGGGAATGGCAGCGACGGATCCCTGATCCGTACGGGGGTTTCAAACATCGCTGCCACCCTGCACGAGGAGGAACGTTCCGATGCATACGAAGTATGAAATTCTCATCATGGGCGCTTCCTACGGCTCGCTGCTCGCGTCCAAGCTGCTGCTCGCAGACCATGCAGTGAAGCTGGTGTGTCTTCCGGCCGAGGCCGAGCTCATCAACCAGGAGGGCATCCGCATACGCATGCCGATCAAGGACAGGGACGGCCTGCTGGAGATCGATTCACGCAAGCTCCCGGGCAGCTTGTCCGCGGACGGGCCGAGCGCGGTCGACCCGGCGGGCTTCGATCTCGTCGTCTTAGGCATGCAGGAGCCGCAATACCGATCGCCGGGCGTTCGCGAGCTGCTCGATTCCGTCGCCAACGCTCGCGTACCGTGCATGTCCATCATGAACATGCCGCCGCTGCCCTACCTGTGGCGCATTCCCGGACTGCGCGCCGACGCGTTCGATGCCTGCTACAACGATCCGAGCGTCTGGAAGGGCTTCGACTCCACGCTGATGACGCTGTGCAGTCCGGACCCGCAGGCGTTTCGCCCGCCGGAAGAAAAAATCAACGTACTGCAGGTCAGGCTGCCGACCAATTTCAAGGCGGCGCGGTTCGATTCGGACGCGCATACCGCCATGCTTCGCCGCCTGGAGTCGGACATCGACGCGGTCCGCTTCGACGATGGCGGCCGGAAGATCGAGTTGCCCGTGAAGCTGCGCGTGCACGACTCCGTTTTCGTGCCGCTTGCGAAATGGAGCATGTTGCTCGCGGGCAATTACCGCTGCGTTCAGAAGGACGGCATGCGCTCGATCAGGGACGCCGTGCATGCAGATATTGCCGCATCGCAGGCGGTGTACGACTGGGTCGGGCGTCTGTGCATATCGTTGGGCGCGGAAAGTAAGGACCTCGTGCCGTTCGAAAAGTACGCAAGCGCCGCGTTGTCGCTCGAGACTCCCTCGTCGGCGGCGCGGGCGCTCGCCTCAGGTGCGCGCGCCATCGAACGAATCGATCGTCTGGTGCAAGCGATCGCGGCACAGAAGGGGATGCGCTCCGATGAGGTCGATCGGACGGTCGCGCTGGTCGACGGCTGGCTCGATGCCAATCGCCGCGCGGGTTGAGCCGTAGATCCGCGCGACGCGTAGATCGTGACTGACGAGGGAAAGCTGTGCGCGCACGCGTGCCGCAAATTCGAGCCGGGCCGCCGCGCGAGAGACGGGCGACCCGGCTATTACCCTCAACTCCAGTCGCTGCCGCCGCCTCCGTCCGCTCCGCCGACGAAGCCGCCGCCGTCGTCCCAGGAGGAGCTGTCCGCGACACCGAAGTCGTTGCCTCCCATGTCGTCGGGCATCGGCTGCGCGCCGCCGACCATCGGAGCCGCGCCCGCATCGCCGCCGTGCCCGCCGCCGATCCGATGCGCGAGCGCTTCGCCCGCGACGATGCCTGCGCCAACGGCCGCGCCGGTCGCGAGACCCCCGAGGATGCCGGAGCCCATTCCGCCGCCGACGGGTCCCGGCGCGCCATAGGGCTGCCCGGGTTGTCCGGGCACACCCGGACCGTAGCCCGCGGGGTACGCGGTGCCGTAGCTGTTTGGCGGAATCGTGCTCGCGCTGCGGCGGCGCATTGCACGCACGACAAAGAGGACGACGGCGGCGATGCCGACGATCAGCAGCAGGCTGCCCCACGGGATGCCGCCGCCACCCGATGCTGCCGGTGCGAAACCGGTGGCCGCGGTCGGGCGAAGCGCGCGCGAGGTCGAGATTCGCTGCTTGAGCTCTGAAACCGCTTGAGGCTTGGCAAAAGGCAGTCCGGGCTCGAGACGTTCCGCGGTGGCGAGCTCGGATTCAGCGGCCGCGAAGCGGCCCTGCTTGGCGAGCAATTCGGCTTCGACATAGTGCGCTTTGGCGCTGTTGGGATGATCGCGCAGTACCTGATCCATCATCCGCTGCGCCTCGGCAAAATTTCCCGATTCTGCGGCTTGGTAGACCTGATGCAGCGTGGGCTCCTGTGCGGAAGCTCCCAACGCGACAAAGCTCGCGGCCGCCAACAAGACAATGCTCGCGATGATTTTTGCCGACATGGTTTTCTCTCCTCTGATTTTCGACCCCGTTTAGACGAGCCGCCGCCAGCCGGAGTTCCTGCGAGCGCTCTGAAACGCGACGAGGGCGCCTGAGTCCGGCTTAGGGCTTCAGAGCGCGGAGTCTGCGGGCCGCTCGCAGCGGCAAGGCGAATCCGCGGTAGGAGACGCAGGAAAACGTCAATGTGCCGCGACGTCGTAGTACTTCCACTGATTGCGGAAGAAGGGGTTCTGCTTGTAGCCCTTGAGCCACGGCTGCGCGACGCACGCTGTCGTAGGCGTTCAGACCCGAGCATCCACGGCGCGTAGCTCTGCACGAGCTCGCTCATCGTGCGGTAGATCGCGGTGCGCTCGGGTCCGTCAGGGAGCCTGAGCGATGCCTCGTAGAGCCGATCGTATTCCGGCAAGCGAAAGCGCGCGTCGTTCGACGTTCCGATGTTCTTGCTGTACAGCGGGCTCGCGAACGATGTCGCCGTCGGCGGATCGTCGCTATCCACGACAGCCCCCACATCTGCAGCTGGCCTGCTTCGGACATCTTGTTGAGCTCGGGCCATTTCTGCGTGAAGAACGCGATGCGGATGCCGATCGCGTCCATGCTTCGTTTCCACAGCTCGTTCTCGGTGCGGTCGATCGTCGGTCGGCGTGTGACGCCTTGGTGATCGTCAACGGCTTGCCGTCGGGCGTCTCGCGATAGCCGTCGCCGTCGCGATCCTTGTAGCCGAACTTGTCGAGCAGCGCGCGTGCCGCCGCGGGATCGTAGCGGTCGCGCGCGGCGAAGCGTCGGATCGTGCCCCGGCGACCCCGGGCGGCACGAGCTGCGTCGCGGGCTCGCCTGGCCGTGGCGCAGGACCTCGATCTCGGCCTTGCGGTCGTAGCCCATGGTGATCGCGCGGCGCAGCGCGATCTTCTCCGGCGTGTAGCCGCCGACGACAGGATCGTCCATGTTGAAAAACGTGAAGCTCAGCGAAGGCTCGATCTGCCGGTGCAGCGCGATCCCGCGCTTGGCATAGTCGGAGCAGAGCGTGTCCTTGTCCAGCACGTTGTCGGCGAGCGAGCGCGGGCAGCTCGAGATAGTCGAGCTGCGCCGCTGTCGAAGCTGAGCAGCCGCGGCTGCGCCTCCTCGATGACGCTGATCTCGACGCGTCCGACGATCGGCAGCTTCTTGCCGGCGTTGGCCTTCGCGATCGCCGCGTCGCGCGGCGTCGCTGCCGGCGCCCGGCACCGGATAGCGTCTCGTCGCGATAATCGGGGTTCGCTTCGAGCACGATCTTCTGTCCGCGCACCCATTCCTTCAGCCGATACGGACCGGTGCCGACCGGATGCTCCATCACGCGGTTCGACGCGTCCTTGTTCGCCTCGACGACCTCGCGCGCGACGGCGGCGAGCGCCGTCGTAGGTGAGCCAGTGCCGCGAAGCGTGTAGTAGGGCTCCTTGAACCGGATGCGCAGCGTGTAGCGGTCGATCGCCTGCAGGCCCTCGATCTTCGCGTCGTAGTCGAAGCGGCCGGTCTTGCGCGCGCGCGCGAGCACCTCGTCGAGGCCCGACCAGACGATGCTCGAACACATACAGCCAGTACGAGCGCACCTTCGGGTCGAAGATGCGCTTGATGCTGTAGACGTAGTCCTCGGCGATCAGCTCGCGCCTCTTGCCCTTGAACGCGGGATCGGCGGCGAAATAGATGCCGGGCTTGCACCTTGCACCGTGTAGGTGCGGCCGCCGTCGGTGATCTGCGGCAGGCCGTCGGCGGTGTTGGGAACGATGCGCACCGGGCGCGCGAAATAATCGTAGGTGTAGAGCGTATCGAAGATCGCCCGGCAGATGTCGAACGAATACGAGTCGTAGATCGCCTGCGGATCGAATCCGTTCTCGGCGACCGAAGCGCGACGCGCAGCGTCTTGTTCATGTCCGCCGCGGACCGGCTGCCGTCGGCGATCGCAGCGCGATGGCGAGCGCGCGCATGCAACAGCACCGCGCCCAGCGGTCGCGCAACGCTCGGCGCTTCGACATCGAATCGTTGTCGCTCGCAGAAACGCGCGCGAGCCGCGCGACGCCGTCGGCGAGCCGCTCCTCGCCGGCCGCGAAGCACCAGCGCACGAAGCCCTCGCCTTCGGGCCCGAACGCGCTGCCGGGCGCGAGGCCGAGCCTGGCTTCGCGCACCAGCCGCTTGCAGAAATCGAGGCTGTCGGTCGACGCCGGCGACGCGAAAGAACGACGTACATCGCGCCGCGGCGGCGGCGGCGCTCGACGCCGGGAATCGCGTTCGAGCTCGCGCGACGAGAAAGTCGCGCGCCGCGCGGAAGCGCGTCGAGCGTATGCGCGACCGTCGGCTTCGCCGTGCGTCGATCGCGACGACGCCGGCGCGCTGCACGAACGCCGGCGAGCACGACGTGTTGTACTCGATCAGCTTGCCGAGATCGGGCATCAGCGCCGGCGGCGCGACGATCCAGCCGAGCCGCCATCCGGTCATCAGCCACGCCTTGGAAAAGCTGTTGGTGCTGACGAGGCGGTCGTCGGCGTCGGCGAGGTCGAGGAACGACGGGCGCGCACGCGCGCCGGCGCGTCGTAGTACAGCCGCTCGTAGACGTCGTCGGCGACGATCCAGATGCCGCGCTCGCGGCAATGCTCGAGGATCGCGCTCTGGCTCGCGCGGTCGATCGTCCAGCCGGTCGGGTTGTTCGGCGAATTGATCATCACCGCGCGCGTGCCCGGCGTCAGCGCCGTCGAGCAGGCGATCGATGTCGAGCGTCCAGCCGTCGCGTCCGAACGAAAGCGCGACGCGGACGACGTTCGGCGCCGAGGATCTTCGGGATCTCGGTCAGGTTCGGCCACAGCGGCGTCACGCAGACCACGCGGTCGCCCGGATCGATCAGCGCCTCGACGGTCAGCATCAGCGCCGACATGCCCGACGCGGTCACCGCGATGCTCGGCTGCGGCGACCGGACCGGTGCAGGCGCGACACGTAGGCAGCGATCGCGTCGCGCAGCTCGGGAATGCCGAAATTCTGCGTGTAGAACGTCTCGCCCGCGGCGAGCGAGGCGACGGCAGCGTCGCGAATGTAGGCCGGCGTCACCTCGTCGGGCTCGCCGAACCAGAAGGCGAGGATGTCGGGATCGCCCATGCCGGCGTTGGCGACCTCGCGAATCTGCGAGGCGACCAGCGCCTGCACGCTGCTGCGCGCGGCCAGATCGTAGACGGGGACGAGCGTGCTCATCGAGAATCCGGGTCGAGCGCCTTTATACTGTGCCCTTCGGCGTGGAGCAAGAGCGATGAAGGTCTACGGCATCGTCAACTGCAATACCGTCAAGGCGGCGCGCGCATGGCTCGACGCAAACAAGAAGCGCTACGAGTTCGTCGATTTCAAGAAAAGCCCTCCGACCCGCGAGCAGCTCGCGGACTGGTGCGCCGCCTTCGGTTGGGAGAAGGTGCTCAATCGCCGCGGAACGACGTGGCGCATGCTCGCGCCAGGTGAACAGGCGAGGGTGACGGGCGAAGCGGCGGCCATCGCCCTGATGATGGACAAGCCTTCGATCATCAAGCGGCCGATCGTCGAAGCAGACAAGACGCGATTGATCGGGTTCGACGAAGGCGAATACCTGACGAAGCTGCGCTGAAGATGCACGCGGTGCACTTGCGCAAGATCGCGCAGGATGCTTGAGACAAAGACGGACGGAAGCTTTTTTCGCAGCTCGTCCGCGCCAAGCCGCGCCGCATGCCATTGCTATACTTCAACGAATTGCAACGGGCCCGGAGCCATGTCTTACTTCGTCAGCGGAATCGCCATCCTTGTTTGCGCCGGCGCAGGCGGATTTCTCGCGTGGTCGCTGATTTCCTGGCTGGGCTGGGAGGGCGTCGGCGGGGCGGTCGCCGGAGTGACTGTCGGGATGGTCGCGGCGACGCTGCTTTTCGCGCTCGGCGTGCTGGCGGCCAAGGCGCTTCGACTTCTCAAGTAAGCGCTGCGCGATCTGCGGGCATCCGCGAGTCTCGCTGCGGCGGCTGACGCGCCGCCGCGGCGTGCCGACGGGGGAAGACTCGACCGGTGTGTCGTCCGCGCGGGCCTGAAGGCGGCGGATTTCGCTTTGAGTCGACGGGTCCTCCCCGGTCGGCGCCTCGATCAGACGATCCGTGCCTCCGCGCGCGCTTCCGTTCCTAGCCCCGCGTCGGCTCGCAACCCGCCGTCGACGCCGTTGCCGACGCGAGCGACCATGAACACCGCCAGGGCAAGCAGCACGCTGAACGCGACGTCCGATCGCGAGCGCCTCGGCCGCCAGCCGCGCAAGATCGCGCCAGACCGCCGCTTCGAGGGTCCTGGAATTCGCCGCCTTGGTAGTTTGCAAAGTCCGCGTGTCGAGCCGCATGGTGTCGCTTCCTTTGAACAGGTGGATCCGTAGCATCATTGGAGCGCGCCGATGCGGCAGTGCCGGGCGGCAAAGCGGGCACGCGAGCGAACAATGGTGGCAACAAGATGACTGCTGGGAGCCAAGGCGGCGGTGTCTTCGTGGCGCTGCGGTATAGTCGCTCGCCATGAGCCGCCGCATCGCCATCGTCGAGGACGAGCCCGCGATCCGCGCCAACTACGCCGACGCGCTGAAAAAGCAGGGCTACGAAGTCGCCGCCTACGCCAGCCGCAACGAGGCGCTGGCGGCGTTTCGCACGCGGCTTCCCGACCTCGCGCTGATCGACATCGGCCTCGCCGACGACATCGACGGCGGCTTCGCGCTGTGCCGCGAGCTGCGCGCGATGTCGGCGAACGCTGCCGATCATCTTTCTGTCGGCGCGCGACTCCGACTTCGACATCGTCGCGGGCCTGCGGCTCGGCGCCGACGACTACCTGACCAAGGACGTGAGCCTGCCGCACCTGATCGCGCGCATCGCCGCGCTGTTCCGGCGCAGCGATCTGCTCGCCGCGCCGCAGGCGGTCGAGGAGATGATCGAGCGCGGCGCGCTCACGCTCGACCTGAAGCGGCTCACCGCGCATGGGACGGCAAGCGCGTCGATCTGACGCTGACCGAGTTCTGGATGGTGCACACGCTCGCCAAGTTTCCGGGCCACGTCAAGGACCGCGACAGCCTGATGCGCGACGCCAAGATCGTCGTCGACGACAGCACGATCACCTCGCACATCAAGCGCATCCGCCGGAAATTTCTGGCGCGTCGACCCGGCGTTCGATTGCATCGCGACGGTCTACGGCATGGGCTATCGCTGGAACGCCGAAGCACCGGCGTAAGCTACTGCGCCTGCTTAGATGAGTTCGCATTTCCGCATCGCGCTCGGCATCCGCGCGCAGCTGCTGCTCGTGCTGACGGTGTTCCTGGCGATTCCGTGGCTCGGCTACGAGTACGTGCGCGAGCTCGAGCGCTTCCTGCGCGACGCGCAGGAGCAGACGCTGGCCGGCACCGCGCAGGCGGTGGCGACGGCGCTGCACGACCGGCCGCGGCTGTTCGATGTCCCGCCGGCACCCGCGCGAGTCGCTGGCGGTCGAGCGCTCGCGGCGACGCTGCGGCGCAGTCCGACGCCGCGCGTCGCAGCCGCGCGACTCGACGCCGGTGCCGGCAAGCGGCGCCGGTCGCCGGAGATCGAGCAGATCATCCAGGGCCTGTCGCGCACGACCGCGCGCATCTGGGTGATCGATCGCGAGCTCAACGTGCTCGCGCGCGCCGGCAGCCTCAAGCGATCCGCCGCTGCCGGACGACCGAGCGCCGCGACTCGCGCGTCGCCGCGCGCCTGGCGATGGCTCGAGCGCGAGACGCTTGCATCC
Organism: uncultured beta proteobacterium; assembly: GCA_963745385.1. GTDB lineage: Bacteria > Pseudomonadota > Gammaproteobacteria > Burkholderiales > Casimicrobiaceae > PALSA-1003. Next base: position 79,638 of record CAVUXI010000022.1, on the reverse strand, counting down.
GTTGTACGCGCTGGTGCTGCAGCAGCCGAGCGAGGACTTCGGCGACGAGCAGGCCGGGCGCGTCGCGCTGCCGGCGCGGGAGGTCGACGGCGCGCTGTCGGGCATCCTCACCGTCGAGCGACGGCCGACGCCGGACGGCAAGGCGGTGATCGTCTCGGCGGCGCATCCGATCTGGGTCGGCGACCAGGTCAAGGGCGCGGTGCATCGTCGAGGAGACGACCAACGCCGTGCTCGCCGAGCGCAACCGCGCGTTCGAGCGGCTGTTCTCCATCGTGCTCGCCGCGCTTCTCGTCGGGTCGGTCGCGCTGACGCTGTACGCGTCTGCGCTTGTCGGCGCGCATCCGCAGCCTGCGCGACGAAGCCGAAGCGGCGATCGACGCGCAGGGCCGCGTTCGCGGGCGTGGTCGCCGGCTCGAACGCGGGCGACGAGATCGGCGATCTGTCGCGCAGCTTTTCGAGCGTGCTGTCGCGGCTCGCGCAGTACGCGAGCTACCAGGAGAACATGGCGAGCCGGCTGTCGCACGAGTTGCGCACGCCGATCGCGGTCGTGCGCTGCTCGCTCGACAATCTCAGGCTCTCGTCGCTGCCCGACGAGGCGCGCGTGTACATGGAGCGCGCGCAGCAAGGCCTGGACCGGCTCGCGCACATCCTCACGCGGATGACCGAGGCGACGCGGCTCGAGCAGAGCCTCGGCGACGACGAGCGCGAGCGCTTCGACCTCGCCCCGGTCGTCGCGGGTTGCGTCGACGGCTATCGCGCCGCGTATCCGCGGCACGCGCATTCGAGCTCGCTGGCCGCCGAGGCTCGATCGTCGTCGACGGCGCGCCGGAGCTGATCGCGCAGATGCTCGACAAGCTCGTCGCCAACGCCGTCGAGTTCGGCGCCGCGGGTAGCGCCGATCGTCGTGCGCTCGAGCGCGACGACGCGACGGTGCAGTCTCGCGGTGGAAAACGAAGGGCCGCCGCTGCCGACGGCGATGCACGGGCGGCTTTTCGACTCGATGGTGTCGGTGCGCGCCGAGCAGCGCAGCGGCGAGCCGCACCTGGGCCTCGGCCTCTACATCGTGCGCCTGATCGCCGAAGTTCCACGGCGGTAGCGTCGTCGCGGAGAACCGCGCGGACGGACGCGGCGTCGTCGTCACCGTGACGCTGCCGCGTGTCCACGAAGCTAGGCGCTGCGAAAGAGATCGGTCCGCGCGAAAGCGGTGCGCTCAGCGCTTCGCGCCGATACCGGCTTCATGCCAAGCTGATCGACGAGGAAGGCGTAGATGTCGGCTTGCTCCTCGATGCGGGTCGACAGCGCGGTGCCGATGCCGTGTCCGGCGGCGGCGTCGGTGCGAAGCAGGATCGGACGATCCGAGCGATGTCGCGGCCTGCAGCCGCGCCGTCATCTTGCGCGACTCGTACGGCGCGACGCGCCCGTCGTTGTCGCCGGTGGTGAACAGCACCGCGGGATACGCGTCGCCGTCCTTCGCGTTGACGAAAGGCGAATAGGCGTACAGCGCGCGGAACTGATCGGGATCCTTGACCGAGCCGAACTCGGTGACGTTGAACTCGCCGTTGGCCTGCATCTCCCAGCGCAACGCGTCGTAGATGCCGACCTGCGCTCACGACCGCGCGCATCAGCTGCGGGTGCTGCGTCAGCGTCGCACCCATCAGGCAGCCCGCCGTTGCTGCCTCCCATGATCGCCGCCTTTTCGGGCCGCGTGTAGCCGCGGTCGATCAGCATCTGCAGGCTCGCGGCGAAATCGTCGAACACGTTCTGCTTCTTGGTGAGATTGCCGGCGAGGTGCCAGGGCTCGCCGAACTCGCCGCCGCCGCGCACATTGGCGACCGCGTAGACGCCGCCGTAGTCGAGCCAAAGGCGCAGCAGCGGCGAGAAGTACGGGCTCATGCTGATGCCGTAGCCACCGTAGCCGTAGAGCAGCGTCGGATTGCTGCCGTCGCGCGTCGACGCCCTTGCGCGCGATGATCGTGACCGGCACGCGCGTGCCGTCCTTGCGACACCGCGAACTCGCGGCGTCGACCACGGCATCGTGCATGTCGAACGGGTAGCTTCCGTTCAGCCGCGTCAGGATGAGCTTGTTGCTTCGGGCGTCGTAGCGGTGGACCTGCCGCGGCGTGACGTAGCTCATCGTGCGCAGCAGCACGTCGTCGCCGTCGAGCCGCGCCGCGACTGAGTATGTCGGACACGGTCTCCGCGGGAAGCTCGCCCAGCGCTTTGCCGGCGAGAGTCGAACATGCGCACCTGCGACGGTCCGCCGGCGCGGTAGGTCACGTAACAGGCGCGAGCGCGTCGGCAGCACGCTCTCGGCGGCGACATCGCTCTCCGGAACGACGACGCGCGCATTCGCGATGCGCAGGCGCCGACAGCGGAATCGACAAGATGCGTCCCAGCGGCGCATCCTTGACGCTCATCGCGTAGAGATTGCCGTCGTCGCCGAACGCCATGCTGCTTGACGCCGTCGCTTGAAGCCCGCGACCTGGTGCCCAGGATCCGTCGGACTGACGCAGGTAATAGCCGATCTCGCCGCCGTCGCCGTTGCGAACCTCCGCGAGAACGAAGCTGCCGTCGCGGCTGCCGCGCAGTGCGATTTCCGCGATGCGCGGCAGCTCCTTGCCGATGACGTAGCGGTCGCTCGCCACCGGCGCGCCGAGCTCATGAAAATAGACCTGCTGGTAGAAATGCAGGTCTTCGGCGGGGCGCTCGCCGCGCTGGGGATAGCGCGTGTAGTAGAAGCCGCGTCCGTCGGCTGCCCATTCGACGCTGCCGCCGGCGGTCGGATAGTTCACGCCCGGGACGACGTCGGCAGAGCCGCTTGCCTGTCGCGGTGTCGTAGACGTACGCCGTTCCGTCCTCGCTGCCGTTCGTCGACAGCGAAACGATGACGTAGCGGCCGTCGTAGGAAGGCGTGTAGAAATCGATGGCGGTGCGGCCCGCGGTGTCGAGCACGTTCGGGTCGAGAATCACGCGCGTCCCCGACAGCGCGCCCGTGGACGGAAGCAGCAACCAGCATCGGCTGATTCTTCGGCGGCTGCACCTTCAAGGCGAACAGGCGCTTGCGATACCGAAAATCGTAGTGCTGATACGGCGCCGAGCGCAGCAGCGTGGCGACGCGCCGCGCGATGGCAGGACGCTGCGGCAATGCGTCGAGATAGCGCCGCGTCAGGGCGTTCTGTTCGCAGCCCAGCGCTTGACATCCGGACTCGAGTCGTCCTCGAGCCAGCGGTAATTGTCGACGACGGTGACGCCGTGATACGTGTCCGAAACCGGCTGCTTCGCCGTGTCCGGATAGCGCATTTGTGCGACGGCGCACGTGCAGCAGGTCATGGCGCCCAACGCGCATATGCGCAGGAGAGCGGCTTTGAGCGAAGAGTGTGGATAGCGCATGCGGATTCCGAAAGTGAGGCTGAAAAAGACAGGGACGGGATTTTACGCGTATCCGGCCTGGTTCGCCGGGCAAAACGCGCGGCTCCGCCATCGGCGATAATACGCGGCATCAAATCTGCTCCTGACGGACATGCCTGCATTCGCCGCGCAGCACCCCGCCCCCATCGCCGCGGTCTTCCTGACCGGGTCTAACGTGTTCATGACCTTTGCCTGGTACGGACACCTCAAACATCTGCAATCGAGTCCATGGTGGATCGCCGCGCTCACGAGCTGGGGCATCGCCTTGTTCGAGTATCTGCTCCAGGTGCCGGCCAACCGCATCGGCTACACCGTGCTGTCGCTGGGCCAGCTCAAGATCATGCAGGAGGTGATTACCCTGGTGGTGTTCGTGCCGTTTGCGATGGCTTACATGGACCAGCCTCTGAAGCTCGACTATCTCTGGGCCGCGCTGTGCATGGTGGGAGCCGTCTACTTCGTGTTTCGCGCATGACCCCACCGCCGTTCCTGCGCCTGTACATATGCTTCGCCGCGGGCTATTTGCTTTCGTACGTCTTTCGCAACGCCAACGCGGTCATCTCTCCAGAGCTGACCGGTTCGCTGGGGATCTCGCCGTCATCGCTGGGCCTTCTGACAGGCGCCTATTTCATCGCTTTCGCGGCGATGCAGATTCCCGCGGGAATGCTGCTCGACCGCTATGGGCCGCGCCGCGTCGAGCCGGTCCTGCTGACGGTCGCGGGTGCGGCGCGCTCGCCTTTGCGGCGAGCGACGGCATCGCCGGGCTCGCGCTTGCGCGCGCGTTGATCGGCGCCGGCGTGTCGGTCTGCCTGATGGCACCGCTGAAGGCCATCGCAACGTGGTATTCGCGCGAGCGGCAGGCATCGCTGGCCGGGTGGATGATGGTCGCGGGAGGATGCGGAGCGCTGCTTTCCACCGAGCCGCTCGCGGCGGCGCTGTCGTTCGTGTCGTGGCGAGGCATCTTCGCGGGGCTCGCGGTCGCGACCTTCGCCGCTGCCGCGGCGATTTTCTTCACCGTTCCCGATACAACGCGGCCGGCGCAGACGGAGGGTTGGGCGGGACAATGGCGCGGCGTGCGCGATGTTTTTAGGAGTCCCCGTTTCTGGTGGATCTCGCCTCTGGGAGCGGTCGCGATGGGATCCTTCATGGCGATCCAGGGACTGTGGTCGGTGCCTTGGCTCATGGAAGTCAACGGCTATTCGCGCGAGATCGCCGCGAGACACCTGCTCGTCACCGGCGTTGTGATTCTGAGCGGCTATTTCCTGATCGGTACCTTTTCGACCGCGCTTGCGCGGCGGGGCGTTGCCCCGCGCCACTTGTTCGCCGCGGGATTCTTCCTGCATACGCTCATGCTGGCGCTGATCGTGTCCGGCGTCCCCGTCGCGACTTACCTGCTCTGGGCGCTCTACGGGCTCGGCTCGTCTGTGAACATACTGGGCTACACCGTCGTGACCGAGGGGTTTGCGGCGGAGCTTGCGGGTCGCGCCAACACCGCGCTCAACCTCATGATGTTCGTCGCGAGCTTTGTCGCGCAATGGGGCATCGGCATCATCGTCGATCTCGCGCGCCGCGTCACCGGAGCGGACGTCGGGGGCGCGCTGCCCTACGCATTTGCGCTGGTGCTCGCGGCGGACGTTGTCGTCTGCGTCTGGTTCGCGTCGCGATGGCGGCGTTACGCGGCCGTGGTGCACCCGGCGATCGCATGAGCGCGTTGCGCGAGCTTATTTCAAGCGCGGCCGGCTACGCCGCTTCGGGCCGCGTCGATGACGCGCTTGCGGCGTACCGCGGCGCGCTCGAGCTGGCGCCGTCGCCGGAGTTGCATCACAACGTCGGCGTTCTGCTGTTCAGCAAAGGTGAGATCGCCGGCGCGGAGCGAAGCTTCGTCGACGCGGCGAGACTCAAGCCCGCATGGATCGTCCCCTCGCTCGCGCTGGGGCATCTGTATTTCCGCGCCGGACGCTATGCCGACGCGGAGCGCGCGTTCGAGCATGCGCTCTCGCTCGACCCCGATTCGATCGAGGCGATGGGCAATCTCGGGCTGACGCTGCAGCGGCGCGGCCGCTGGCGCCTCGCATTGCCCCATCTCGAACGCGCGCGTGCGCTTGCGCCGGCAGATGCTCGCGCTTGGTTTGCGTTGCGAACGACGCTGCTCCTGCTCGGCCGCACCGAGGACGCGTTGCAGGATTTTCTGCGCTTCGAGCCCACAGCGGCACTCTCAGCGGAGCTCGTGACCAGCGGCTTGATATTCTCGCGCTTCCTGCCGGGCCCGGCGTACGAGGACAAGTATCTGCCGCTTGCGCTCGACTGGACGTACCGTCCCGACGAGGCCGAGCTTGCCGCGGTGACGCTTTCGCGGGCGCAATATTGCGATGTTTCGCGCGAGTCGCTCCTCGGTATCTACGAGAAGTACAACGCGCTGCAGCAGCAGAACCGGAACGGCGTGCCGGACCTTGCGGGCATGCGCTCGCCGGGCGAGCGCATGCGCATCGGCTACCTGTCCGCGGACTTTCGGTCGCACATCATGGGCCGCATCATGCTCGATGTCCTCGCGCGTCACGACCGCTCGCGATTCGCGTGGAACCTCTATTCGCTGGCGCCGTCGCAGAACGAGGACGCGCTTACCGACGAATTCCGCGCGCTCGCCGACCGTTTCGTGCCGCTCGCCGATCTCGACGATCTCGCGGCCGCGCGCGCGATCGCCGATGACGGCGTCGACGTGCTCGTCGACCTGATGGGCCACTCGTCCTTTGCGCGGCCCGGGATCCTGCTTTGGAAACCGGCGCCGGTGATCGTCACGCATCTGGGCTACCACGGCTGCGTCGGTCTCCAGCAGGTCGATTTCAAGCTCACCGACAACTACGCGGACTGCGCCGATGCCGCGGACTACCAGCTCGAAACGCCGCTCGCGCTCGACACCTGCGTGCTGCCGGTGCGGCGCGTCGCGCCCGCCGCGTCGCCTATCGCGACGCGCGAGTCGCTGGGCATCGGGACTGCGCAAATCGTGTTCGCCGCCTTCGTGAGCCTGCTCAAGCTCTCGCCGCGCTGCCTTGCCCTGTGGCGCGACATCCTCGAGCGCGTCCCGGATTCGCTCCTTGCGCTCTCGCCGCAAAAGGAGTCCGATCGGGTTCTTTATTTGCGGCGTCTGTCGGGGTTCGGCATCGCCTCTGACCGCGTGGTGTTCATTCCTGCCGGTGCCGACGACGCGATCAACAGGACGCGCTATGCCGTTGTCGACATCGTGCTCGATACGCTGCCCTATACCGGCGGCGACACCACCGCGGCGGCGCTGGACATGGGCGTGCCGGTCGTGACTCGCGTGGGCCATCGCCACGCCGAGCGCGTGACCTTTAGCCTGCTCTCGCATCTGGGCGTGAGCGGGACGGTCGCCCGGAGCGACCAGGAGTACGTCGAGATCGCATGCAGGCTCGCAACCGACGCGGTGTGGCGCACGCACGTGGCAAGCGAGATCGCGGCGAACCTGTCGGGCTCGGGGCTTGCCGATGCGGGCCGGTACGCGGCGAGCCTGGAAGACGCATACCGGCGCGCCCTGTCGCAAAAACTCGCCGAAGCTACGTAGCGACGGCTATGCATCTGCACATCCTCGGCGTCTGCGGCACGTTCATGGGGGGCATCGCTGCTATCGCCAAGACCCTCGGGCATACCGTCAGCGGCTGCGACGCCAACGTCTATCCTCCCATGAGCGTGCAGCTCGCCGCGCTGGACATCGCGCTCACCGAAGGTTACGGCGCGGAGCAGCTCGACACCGTGGCCAAGGGCGCGGATGTCTTCGTCGTCGGCAACGCGATCTCGCGCGGCAACCCGCTGCTCGAGGCGATCCTCGACCGCGGGCTGCGCTACACCTCGGGTCCGCAGTGGCTCGCCGAGAACGTGCTTTTCGACAAATGGGTGCTCGCGGTGGCCGGCACGCATGGGAAGACGACCGTCACCGCCTTGCTCGCGTGGATCCTCGAGCACGCCGGTTTGAAACCGGGTTTCCTGATCGGCGGCGTCGCGGTCGACTTCGGCGTGTCGGCCCGCCTGAACGATTCGCCGCATTTCGTCATCGAGGCGGACGAATACGATACGGCGTTTTCCGACAAGCGCTCCAAGTTCGTGCACTATCGTCCGCGCACGCTCGTGCTCAACAATCTCGAATACGATCACGCCGATATTTTTCCCGACGTCAGCGCCATCGAGACGCAATTTCATCATCTGGTGCGTACCGTTCCGCGCCGCGGCAGGATCCTGGTCAACGGCGCCGACGAAAGTTTGCGGCGCGTGATTGCGCGAGGATGCTGGAGCGAGGTCGAGCGCTTCGGCTTCGCGGCAGTCGCCGATACCGGCGCCGACTGGACGATCGCGGTCGACGGAACGATCAAGCTTGGCGGCGCGCCGCAGGGCGTACTCTCGCCGTTTGCCTTGCTCGGCCGGCACAACCAGCAGAACGCGCTTGCCGCGATTGCCGCCGCGCATCATGTCGGCGTCCCTGTCGCCGGCAGCCTCGCGGCGCTCGCTGGATTTCGCGGCATCAAGCGGCGGCTCGAGCTTGTCGGAACGGTCGCTGGTGTCGCGGTGTACGACGACTTCGCGCACCATCCGACGGCGATCGCGAGCACGCTCGATGGACTTCGCCGCGCCGTCGACGGCGCGCGGATTCTCGCCGTCATCGAGCCACGCTCGAACACTATGAAGCTCGGAACGATGAAAGCGAGGCTGCCGGACAGCTTGAGCGCCGCGGATCGCGTGTACTGCTATACCGGCAATCTCGGCTGGGATGCGGACGAGGCGCTCGCGCCGCTTGGGCGCAGGGCCGAAACGCACAGCGACCTCGGCGCGCTGATCGAGTCGATCGTGCGCGCCTCGCGTTCCGGAGATCACGTCCTTGTCATGAGCAATGGAGGCTTCGGCGGGATACACCGCAAGCTCCTCACGCGCCTCGGTGCGATGCGCGCGTGACGACGATCGTCTATCTGCACGGATTCAACAGCGGACCGACGTCGATCAAGGCGCAGGCGTTGGGCCAAGCGATCGCCGCATTGCCCGATTCGTCGCGGCCGGAGTATTTTGTGCCGCGTCTGCATCACCACCCCGCTGCCGCGATGCGAGCGGTCGCCGCGTGGCTGGACACGCGCGAGCATGCCGCCCTTACTTTCGTCGGCAGCTCGCTGGGCGGCTATTACGCGACCCACCTCGCCGAAAAGTTCGCCGCCAAAGCCGTGCTCATCAATCCCGCTATTCGTCCGTACGACGACTTGCTCCCTTATCTCGGACCGCAAACCAACCCCTACACCCTCGAGCGCTACGATCTCACCCAGGACCATTTTGACGAGCTCGAGGCGATGCGTGTGCCGCGCATCGCGGTCCCCGAACGCTACCTCCTGCTCGTCCAATCCGGCGACGAGCTCCTCGACTGGCGCGAGACCGTGGCTTTTTATGCAGGTGCATGGCAGTTCGTGGAAGGCGGCGGCGACCACGCGTTCAGCAGTTTTTCGTCGCAGATTCCCGCGGTTCTTCGCTTCGCCGGTATATCGCGTTGACGTAGCCCACGAGTTGTTGCGGCCAGTTCGTACAGGCCATCCCGGCCGTCTGCATTTGTCGCAATGCCTCAGCGGATGTCGTTGTGCACCGCAGCGGGAGTAAGCGAAGCTGGCGGAGTAAAATCGCGCTTTGCAATCCGCGTCGCACGACGTCCCGACGCGCGGGACAGCGCGCTTGTGATCCTCAGACATCGCATGCTTCGATCCGAAGCCACGCGAACCAGCTCGACGACCCGGCGATCCCGCGGTCGAACAAACGGGAATTCAAGATGAAATCATCCTTCAAAGCCGGCAGCGACGCGCGCGTCATGCCCGGAGAATCGGCGATGATCGAGCTCGAGCTCGCCGCGGGCGCGCGCAACTACGAACCCCTGCCGGTGGTGATCGCCCACGGCGACGGCGTGTGGCTTTGGGACGAGCACGGCCGCCGCTATCTCGACATGATGTCCGCGTACTCCGCGGTCAGCCATGGTCACGCCCACCCGCGGATTGTCGCCGCGCTGGTCGCGCAGGCGCAGCGGCTGTCGGTGACCTCTCGCGCTTTTTTCAACGACAAGCTTCCGTTGTTTTTGAAGCGCCTGACCGAGGTGACCGGGCTCGATCGCGCGCTGCCTTCAAACGGCGGCGCCGAGGCAGTCGAAACGGCGCTCAAGGCGGCGCGTAAGTGGGGACACAAGATCAAGGGCATTCCCGACGGCCAGGCGGAGATCATCGTCTGCGACGGTAATTTTCACGGACGTTCGATCACCATTGTCGGTTTTTCGTCGGAAGCTCAATACCGCGACGGCTTCGGACCGTTCTCTCCCGGATTCCGATCGATTCCCTTTGGCGATTCGAGCGCGCTGGACGCGGCGATCACGCCGAATACCGCGGCGTTTCTGGTCGAGCCGATCCAGGGGGAAGGCGGCATCATCGTCCCCGAGCCGGGATATCTCGCGCGGTGCGCGCGCGTGTGTCGCGAGCGCGGCGTGCTGTTGATCTGCGATGAGATCCAGACGGGGATGGGGCGCACGGGAAAGTTTCTCGCCTCGCAGCACGACGACGTCCGGCCCGACGGCGTGATCCTGGGCAAAGCGCTCGGCGGCGGAATGCTGCCGGTGTCCGCATTTGTCGCGACGAACGACGTCATGCAGGTATTTCATCCGGGCGATCACGGCAGCACCTTCGGCGGAAACCCGCTCGCCGCGGCGGTCGGTCTCGAGGCGCTGGCGGTATTGTTCGACGAAAAGCTCATCGAACGCTCGGCGGAGCTCGGCGACTATCTGCTCGCACAGCTCAAGACGGTGCGCAGCCCCTTGATTCGCGACGTCCGCGGCAAGGGACTCTTCATCGGCCTCGAGATCGATTCGCGAAAGACCGATGCGCGTTCCATCGTCAATCGCCTGCTTCTGCGTGGCGTGCTGTCGAAGGACACGCACGGCACGGCGATTCGCTTCGCACCACCGCTGGTCATCGAGCGCGAGCAGATCGACTGGGCGGTCGAGCAGGTGCGAGCGGTATTCGACGAATTGGGGACGGGACTGCGCAAAGCCGCGTAGCGCGCAGGCGGGGCTATACTAGGGCACCCTCGCGATAAGGCGCTCGCTTTAAGCACGCGCCGGTCGCGCGCCATGGTTCGACTGCATGCCCAGGCCCACGCTCGCCGACAAGCTGGTCGTCGCGATCTCGTCGCGGGCTCTGTTCGACCTGACGGCGAGCCACCGCATCTATACCGAAGCGGGGGTCGATGCCTACCACCACTACCAGATCGAGCATGAGGACGAGCTGCTCGATCCCGGTCCCGCATTCGTGCTGGTCAACAAGCTGCTCCGCCTGAATCGTCCCGACAAGCAATACGTCGAGGTGATATTGCTGTCGCGGAACTCCGCCGATACGGGCCTGCGGGTGTTCAACGCCATCAAGCATTACGGGCTCGATATCACGCGTGCGGCATTCACCAAAGGCGAGCCCACCTCGCGCTACGTGCCCGCGTTCGGAGCTCATCTGTTTCTGTCGGCGGACACCGAGGACGTCAAGCGCGTGCTCAACGACGGCTACGCGGCGGCGACGATCGTTCCGTCGACGGTTGGCAAGAATGAAAGCGACGAGCTGCGGATCGCTTTCGACGGCGACGCGGTGCTTTTTTCCGACGAGGCCGAGCGGGTCTATCAGCAGGACGGGCTGGCGGCATTTTCGCAAAGCGAGTCGGACGCGGCATTGCGGCCGCTGTCCGGAGGTCCGTTCAAGGAGTTTCTCGCCGGGCTGCATCGCATCCAGGCCGACTTTTCCGACGGCGCGAGCCCGATACGCACCGCGCTGGTCACGGCGCGCAGCGCACCCGCGCACGAGCGCGTCATCCGGACGCTCCGCGCGTGGAACATTCGCATCGACGAAGCGCTCTTTCTCGGCGGGCTGGACAAGGGCGAGTTCCTGCGGGCCTTCGGCGCCGACATCTTTTTCGACGACCAGCGCACGCACATCGACTCTGCATCGAAGCACGTCGCGAGCGGTCACGTGCCGCACGGCATCGCGAACGAATAGCCGCGCGAGCCACCTGGCGCGGGGCCCTACGCGAAGCGTGGGGATCGACAGGGAATTGCGAGTCGCGGCATGAGGCCGACAACTCGGCGTTAATGTTTCGCTGAAAGTAAAGGAGCCGAGAATCGACCCTCTGCGCGCGAGGGCCGCGTGACTGCGAAGCAGGCCCCATCGAAGCATTGGCGCAGCTTACAGGCTTCCGACCGCGCTGTAAGTCCCGCTCCAGCCGCCGCCGGTCCCATCCTTGTAGTGCCAGCGGACATTAACCTTGTCCTGCGCGTCGGTCGACGTGACGTTCGTGCGGAACGTTCCGCCCTGCTGCAGACGCACGAGCGCGCCTGGGCTGCAGAAGGTCGGCACCGTCGCCGAGCCCTGATATGTCGCCGCGCTGTTCTGGTCGCCGCTCGGATACCAGGCGGAGCTGTTCGCCGCGACGGCATACGTCTGGTCGGGGATGTTGACAACGATGTTCGCGAGTCCCGGCGTGCCCGAGGCACATGTCGCGTTGAACACCACTTTGGTGCCGACGAAGCCGACCACCGCGGCCGGATGGCTGCCCGGCATCGTGAAGTCGTACCCCGCCGAAAGGGTGGAGCCCTGGGCGACCTTGAAATCGCCGTTCATCGCCTGGGTCTGGGTCGCCAGCGCGGTTCCGGATGGCGATACCACGAACCCATGCTGAAAGCCGTCGTCGTCGTTGCCGAACCCGACGATGCGGCCACCGTTGTTGATCGCCTGCGGACCAGCGCCTATCCCGGGCACCACAAATAACTGCGTCGCCGGCACTGTCACCGCCTGGTAGCCGGATCGGCCGGGCAGCGTCGCCACGAAGCCTGTAGTCGTGCTGTCGTCATTGGTGACGAAGCCCGTAATGAGCCCCGCGCCGTTGATGCCACGTGCAGCAGTAGGCAGCCCATTTACGCGAAACAGCGTCGTGGTTCCGTCGGGCTCCCGCAGATAGGAATAGCGGCCGGCAGGTGACTCCGGGTAAGCACTGCCAATCGTGGCAAAGTTCACGCTGCCGACGACGAGGCCTGTGGCGGTCATGCCTTGCGCGGAGACCCTCGAGCCGCCGGGAAACGCGATATCGGTGAAGGCATTGTGCGCTGGGTCGTATATGAAGCCGATCTCCGGTGCGCCGCTATTGGTCGCATAACCTGTCACGAGCCCGGTGGGGCCGATTCCTCGGGCCACCGTCTGGTTATAGCCGGGGTGCGCGAAGAACCGGTACCCGCTCGCGTCCAGGATGAAGCCCATCGTGGCCACCGCGAACGGATCAGCCTGCGCTTGGCCGACGACGACGCCCGCGTCATTGTTGGCGAACGCCGAGACCACGTATCCCGATGGCTGCGGCAACGCAAGGAATGAGCGCATCTGCGTATCGTAGAGAAAGCTGACGGCGTAGGGAGCGACGAGGTCACCGTTAGCGTCAAAAACCTGCGCGGCTCCCGCTGCCTGCCCCGAATCGTTGATCCCGCCGAGGCCGGTGTTTAATGCGGGGAGGGGATAGTCGACAATCTCGCTTACCCAGGCCTGCGCTATGGTGGAAAAGGCCAGGGCCACGAGCGCGGAAGCGAACTGCATCTTGCGGCACGCGTTTGAAGGCATGCTGTTCTCCTCTTGTTCCTGTCTATGGGGAGCGCGCGCATAGCGCGCCGGGCACATCATCGTACGAACAGGCGTCGTACGTGGTCGGTTGTTGACAGTAGCCTGTCATCAAGTTGAGCCCATCGTCTAAGTACGAGACCGGCTTTGAACGACATTCCAGCAGGATCGCTGGGCCTTTTTGAAAACCGGCCCGAGCATCGCACTCACGGTGGAGCGCATCAACGCGAATTCGACGAAGACGGGATAGCGCCGACGAGCGCCGGAAAATGACGACGAAGCCGCCGTGTCGGGCGGACGAACGGTCCCTGGCGTGGCTGCCTACATCTGCCGGAAAAGATGCGCGTAGGGCTCGCTGACCGACAGGCTTTCCTTGCGCTGTTTGAGTTTGAGGATCACGTGGCCCTTTGCGTCGCGGGCCACGCTGCTGACGGCGTTCAGATTGACGATGGTTGCACGATGGATTTGCCGAAAATCGGTTGGGTCGAGCTCGTCGAGCAACTGTTTCAGCGACTTGTGCAAGAGCGCTTCGCTCGATGCGGTGACCGCTCGGGTGTACTTGGTGTCGGATTGGAAATAGCAGATTTCGTCGGTGGTGAGGATCTGCACTTCAGCGCCCCTGGAGGCATTGATCCAGCGCAGATACGGTTTCGCGTTGGGCTTGCGTTCCGAAAGGGCCTTGAGCAAGCTGTCCAGATTCGCGGGTGGGGACGATAGGCGCTGTTTGATGCGCCAGCATGCGGTCTGAAGCCGCGCGCCACTGATTGGCTTCATCACATAATCGACCGCTCCTTGGTCGAAAGCAGCTACCGCATGTTGATCGTACGCGGTCACGAACACCACGTGGCAACGACCGCTTGCCGCCCGCGCCACATCGAGTCCCGACATGCCGGGCATCTGGATGTCCAGGAACAGCACATCGGGTGCGTGCTGCTCCATCGCTCGCAGGGCCTTGAGCCCGTCTTCGACCGACGCAACGATATCGAGCTCGGGCCACACATGAGCCAGCAGCTCGGCGATTTCGGTCCGTAATACCGCTTCGTCTTCAGCGATGATCGCTCGTACGCTCATGAGCTGGCACCTTCGTGAGCGGGTACGTCTATCGTTGCGGTTACGCCGCGTGGTTGATTTGTGCTCAAGCTGATCATGGCTTCGGGGCCGAAGAGTGCGTGCAGACGCGCGCGCAGCGTGGTCAGGCCTTCACCCTCCCGCAACTCGGCGACCTCGCCCAAGCCATTGTCGGACACCGTTAGGCACATGCGACTGGCGCGCGCGACGGCGCGAACCTCGATCCGCCCCCCGAGCGGCAGCGGTTCCAGGCTATGCCGGATGGCGTTCTCGATAAGCGGCAGCAGCAGCATCGGCGGGAATCGGCTTGCACCCAGTGCCATCGGAATATCGAACGTAAATTCGAGCCGGCTGCCCATACGCGCCTGCACGATGCGGAGGTAAGCTTCGGCTAGTTCCGATTCGCGTGCGAGCGTGGAGTCCTCGCCGCGCAGCTGCGGCAGCGCGGCTCGCAGATACGCAATCAAGTCGTCGAGCATACAGTCGGCGCTGGCGGCGTCGCGCTCATACAGCGCTTCGATGTGGCCCAGAGTGTTGAAGAGGAATTTGGGTTCCACCCGGGCCTGCATCGCGGCGAGCTGGGACCTGAGAACCTGGCGACTGGCATTGACGCGTTGGAGCTCGGCTTGCTCGAACGCAGCCTGAGTGCGCCGTGCCCGACTCAAGCGCACATACACGAATACCGCCAGGCCACCGAGCAAGAGCCAGTTCGTGAAAACAAAGCTATCGATGGAAGCCTGGCTCTCCATGGGGTACCAGCCGGTAAGCCCGCCGACGGGAACATAGGGCGAGAGAGAGTGCACGAGCGCGGTGGCTGCTGCGACGGCGGCGAGTGTCGCGACTACATAGCGCACCCACGCGCGGGCATGTCCCCGATCTCCGTATTCTGCGACGCTCACCGCGAGCAGAATCAGGAATGCCACGGCAATGCTCGCGCCCAAGGCGACGGCGATTTCGAGCGCCGCGCTGGCCGGGGAGACGCTGTGCTCCAGCAGACGCCGCACTCCGAACCTGCCCTGCGAGAGCAGGAAGAAAAGACCGCCCGCGGCTCCTGCCGCGAGAGTCCATCGGAACTGTATCCAGGTGATACCGCGCCAGGCGGCGCGCACGTTCCGTGCGCAGCCTTCGATGCGGTGGCCCATGTCGGCACGGGGCAGAGCCGCCACGGCGCCGTCTGGAATCATGTTGCCGCGCCCTCCGTGGACAAGACGCGAAAGGGCAGCGCAATGGCGACCGTCACGCCGCGCGTTGGATTGGCGGCGAACGTAAGCAGTCCATCGGCACCGTAAAGCGCGGCGAGCCGCGCGCGCGTGTTGGCGAGGCCGACGCCGCTGCCCGAGAAACCTTGAAATCCCACCCCGTCGTCAGCCACGCTGATCCTGAGTAGAGCGCCATCGCGCACGGCGGCGATTTCCACCGTACCGCCCTCGGGAAGCGGCGCGATGCCGTGCTTGATCGCGTTCTCGACCAGCGTGGACAACATCATCGGCGGCAATTCGGCGCGGCATAGGTCGTTCGGCACAGAGATGCTGACCCCGAGACGCTCGCCCATGCGCGCGCGCAGCACGTTCAGGTAGGCTCGGGCGAGCGCAAGCTCGCGGCCCAGCGTCGAATCGCTTTGGCGCATCTGTGGCAATGCTGCGCGCAGATAGCTGGTGAGGTTGTTCAGCATCTCTTTCCCCTGAGCGGCGTCGATCAGGTATAGACGCTTGATGTGAGCAAGGGTATTGAACATGAAGTGAGGCTCGATCTGCGCTTGCAATACCCTCAATTGCGCCTCCGCCATTTGCTTGTCGAGTGCGACGCCGGTGAGGCGTGTGGTCTGGAGCGCCGCGGCGACGGCGGTTTCCCGGGTGAAAAAGTAGAGCACCGCGGTTAGAAGGCCGCCCATCAGGAGCGCGCGAAGAAAGAAGCCGACCCACGCCAGCATGAGCAACGGCCAGGTGGTTTCCCATTCATCCTTGAATTCGAGTTTGACGCATATCGCGTAGGCTACCGCACCGGTAATCACCGCGAGTGACAACGCGACGATGCGGCGACCGCTGGTGGAGTGGTCCGTGCGACGGTCGGCGAAATTAACCAGCACGAGCATCGGCAGCGAGGCGGCAATGTTGAGGTGGGCGAAAAGAACTGTCTTCAAGATCTCCTCGTAGAAGGATGCAACGAGAAACCCTTCCGGGCTTTGCCGGACCGCGAAGATAAGGCATACGAGCTCCACCAGGGCGAAGCGCGCCGGCGTGATCCCCCGCAACCAGGGGCAACCGAACGGCGCATAGCCGGGATCGTTGATAAAGAAACCGTTGACGGATGCAGGCGGAGTCACGCCGCGCTCCAATCGCTCATTGATCCATTGTTCTCACACGCGATGTCGCGCAGATCGAGCATTTGAGACAGACAATGACCCGAAAATGGGCGCCGGTCACTCATGCCATGCGAACTCCATCGACGTGCAGGCGTTCCCTTTGCCCGAGGGGTCCGTGCAAAGCAATTATCTTTGCACATACGAAGATGGGCGAATCCTACTTCGTGCGGCGATCGCGCGGACAGATTCTGACGAAGGCCGGAAATGTGCGAACGAAGCCCCGAATTGGCGGGACGAATCGGGCCTCGATTTTCGGAAGCCCGCGAGGCAAAGCTTACGGCTCAGCGTGCGCGATAATCGCAGTTGACCGTCCGCGCGGCGGCGACTTCGGGTCAAGCTGCGGCGTGACTACCGCAAAACGAGTCGTGGTAAGGCCGGTGTGCCGGGGCCCGTTCTGCTTGCTTCTACATCCCCGCAAGAAAAAGGGCCGTAGTCAACAGGGCCGTAGTCGCTGCTCGCGCTCTCGGCCGAGGGCGCCCTTGATGGGTAAATCCGATATCGAAGCCGCACATTCCCTGCCCCCAAATGCAAATCATTGATTTAGAACCGGCGCATTTCGGCGTGTCAGTCTTGCGTAAGGATTTCCGACCGGGTCTATCCTACCAGCGCATGCACCTCGATGCGGCATTGAACGCCACCGCCAGTGGTCAAGTGCCGCCATCGCGACGACTCGAGAGCCGACGGCGCGTCGCCCGTCTCGCTGTCCGTGCTAATGTCCGGCCTTGAGCTCGACCCACATCAACCGCCGCGTGAATGCGCCTCGCGCGACTGTCTGTCGCGATCCTGGATCCACGCGCGGTCGCGAAGTGGATGGCGCCCACCCAAAGTCCGGTGAATGAAGGCAAGCGTGCGTAAATTACTTGGTGCCCTTCTCGTGGCAGCGGCGCTGGCTTCATCGGCTGCGGCCGGACCGCTCGAAGACGGGATCGCCGCGTATCGAGACAAAGACTATTCAACCGCGGCCAGCTTTTGGCGCCCCCTCGCCGAAAAGGGCGACGCTGTCGCTCAATACCTGCTCGGCGACTTATACGCGGAGGGCAAGGGCGTCGAGCGCAACGACACGGCGGCGTTCATGTGGTATCAGCGCGCCGCGAATCAAGGCGAGCCCCGCGCGCAATACAACCTTGGCGCGAGCTACGCCGAGGGCGCGGGGGTCCGGAAGAGTGACGTCGACGCCGCCAAGTGGTTCGAGCGCGCAGCCAACCAGGGTATGCCATTCGCGCAGCTCAATCTCGGGCTTCTTTATGCGGCAGGCAACGGCGTGCCGCAGGACAACGTCGAGGCGTTCAAATGGCTCGAGATCGCCTTTTCTGGATTACCTGCCGGAGGCGCTCGCAGCGATGTTGCCCGAGCCATGACCGACGTCGCGGCGAAGATGAGTCGGGAGGAAATCGACGAGGCGAAACGCCGCGAGCATGGATGGAAGGTGCAGCCTGAAATGAAAACGGCTGGGGGTGGACCGAATTGATCGGCTCTCCTCTATTTCGGCGCCATGCCCTTGTCTGCAAGCTCCTTGACCGCCGTCTCGTTCTTTGACAGATGCGCGAGTCCCATTCCGCGCAAGACATTCGGCGCTTTAGTGAACTGAATATTGTCGTACCCGACGAGCTCTATGCGGTTGCCCCAGGGGTCGAGGAAGTCGAGAAACGGTCCGGGCAGGGTCTCGATGCCTGCGTCGATCAACGTTTTGCGAGCGGTGTCCTTGTCATCGACTACAAGCCCGAAATGACGCCCATCGTCGGCGGACTGTGTACGGCCCTTCTGGAGCGCAAGGAACTGGTCTCCGAGATCGATGAAGGCCATCGAATCGCTCTTGCTTCGAAGTTCAAAATCGAACAAGCGACCGTAGAAAGCCAGAGCTGCTTCGATGTCACCGACCTCGATAGCGATATGATTGAAACCGACGATGCGCGCTTTTCTTGCTTCAGACATTGGAGCCCTCCGATTGCGAATTGTCATCCACCGCGCGAACCCGGAAGCCTTGCGCTACTTTGACAGCACTCGAGCGCGCGGCGCAGCGCCGGGCTAGTCGACGATCCGACCGTAGAACGGATATTGCGGATCGCTGTAGCCCGGAGTCGACGGGTGCCCCGGCTTCACCAGCGAGTCGATAAGCGCCTCGTCCTCGTCGTCCAGGAGCGTATCGACCGCCGAGAGATAATCGTTCCACTGCTCGAGCGTGCGCGGGCCTGCCAGGACCGAGCTGACGATCTGGTTGCGCAAAAGCCACGCCAGCGCGAACTGCGTCGGCGTCAATCCTTTTTTCGTGGCGTGCGCCTTGATCGTCTGCGCCATGACGATCGATTCTTCGCGAAATTCGGTTTCCATCATGCGCCGATCCTTGCGCGCGACGCGCGAATCCGCAGGCGGCTCGGCGCCGGGGGCGTACTTGCCGGTGAGTATGCCGCGCGCGAGGGGGCTGTACGGAACGACGCCGATCCCGTAGTAATCGCACGCGGGCAGGACCTCGACCTCCGGCATGCGGTTCATGGCGTTGTAGTACGGCTGACAGACGACGGGCCTTGGCACGCCCACGTCGGCGCAGGTCGCGACGATCTCGGCGATGCGCCAGCCGCGAAAGTTGGAAACGCCGAAATAGCGGATCTTGCCGGCGCGCAACAGATCTCCGATCGCTTCTACCGTTTCCTCCAGAGGCGTCTTCGGATCGTCGCGATGGAGGTAGTAGATGTCGATGGTGTCGGTGGCGAGGCGCTTCAGGCTGTCCTCGCACGCCTGCAGGACCCAGCGCCGCGACAACCCGCCGTCGTGCGGCGCCTGCGTCATCGCGTTGCCGACCTTGGTGGCGAGTATCCAGCGCCGGCGATTCGCCGCGATGGCGGGTCCGACGATCGACTCCGACGCGCCCTTGACATAGACATCGGCGGTGTCGATGAAGTTGACGCCGGAATCGAACGCCGACGCGATAATCCGCTGCGAGGACGCTGCATCGGTGCGGTCGCCGAACATCATCGTGCCGAGACAAAGCACCGACACCTCGAGTCCGCTGTCGCCGAGTCTGCGCAATTGCATCGCTTTGAGCTCCTGTCGTGAAATGTTCCAGGCCATCGTGCAGCAAACGCGGAGCTCGCGCAACTAACGCAGGACCGATGGCTCGCGGCAACGCCCGTACAGCAGGGCTCTTGTCGAGAGGCTCGCGCCGAAGCCGACGCATGGGGCATGAAGCGCGTCGTCGAAGCGATATAATCCTGCGCCTCCTTCCTGCATACCCATTCATGCACGTTTTTTTTGAGGACGACGGCGCGTTCAAGGCCGGCACCGTCCTTGCCGACAATGAAAGCTCGCTTCAGGTCGAGTCGTCCTCGGGCAAGCGGCTGAAGGTGAAGGCGGCCAATGTGCTGCTCCGGTTTGCGGACCCTTCGCCGTCTGCGCTCCTTGCCGACGCGCAGGGTGTCGCCTCGGCGATCGATCCGAACTTTCTCTGGGAAGTGAGCGGCGATCGCGAGTTCGCATTTGTCGATCTCGCCGCGGACTATTTCGGCCGCACCCCGAGAGCGGCTGAAGCCGCAGGGCTGGCGCTTTGTCTGCACGCGTCGCCCATGTATTTCTACAAGAAGGGCAAGGGCCGCTACAAAGCGGCGCCTGCCGACGCGCTGAAAGCGGCGCAGACGGGCGCGGAGCGAAAGCGGCGCGAGACCGCCGAAGTCGCCGCCCTGGTCGAGGAGCTCAAGGCGAAGCGCCTGCCCGATGCGCTGCGCGACAAGCTGCCGATGCTGCTGTACAAGCCCGACAAGCTCGCGCTGGAGACGCGCGCTATGACCATCGCGTGCGAGTCCCTGCAGACCAATCCGCTGGCGCTGCTCACCGCTTGCGGCGCGGTCCCATCGAGCCACGACTATCACTACAACCGGTTTCTTTTCGAGGCGTTTCCGTCGGGCACCGGCTTTCCCGCCCACCACGCCGCCGCGGCAACGGCCGATCTGCCGCTCGCGCCGGTGCGCGCCTTTTCGATCGACGATGCGACGACGACCGAAATCGACGACGCGTTTTCCGTGCGAGTCCTGCCGAACGGAAACTTCGAGATCGGCATCCACATCGCCGCGCCTGCGCTGGCGATTCCCCGAGGCAGCCCGCTCGATGCCATCGCGCGGGCGCGCCTGTCGACGGTGTACATGCCGGGACGAAAGATCACGATGCTGCCGGAGGCGGTGATCGCGCGATTCACGCTTGCCGCCGGAACCGAACCCGACGCGCTGTCGCTCTACGTCGAAACGGCCCCGGACGGAACGCCGATCCGGCACGACACGCGCGCCGAACGCGTGCCGGTCTCGGCCAACTTGCGTCTCGACGCGATCGGCGACGACTTCGCTTCCGAGGCCTCGGCGCGCGAGCCCGAGTGGACCGGAGAGCTCCGCGCGTTGTGGAGGCTTGCCCAGAAGCTGGAATCCGCCCGCGGCAAGGCGGACATCGTGCGGGTCGATTACAGCTTTCGGGTTGATTGGGACGCCCAGCCCGAGGGGCGGGTGAGCATCGTTCCGCGGCCGCGCGGCTCCCCGCTGGACAAGCTGGTCGCCGAGCTGATGATCCATGTCAACAGCACGTGGGGCAAGCGCCTCGCCGATGAAGACGTGCCCGGGCTGTATCGAACGCAGCAGGCGGGTAAGGTGAAGATGAGCACCAAGCCCGAATCGCATCAGGGTTTGGGCGTCGCGCAGTATCTCTGGGCAAGCTCGCCGCTGCGCCGCTACAGCGATCTGGTCAATCAGCGCCAGCTCCTCTCAGTGCTCGCCGGTGATCCGGCGCCGTACTCGCAAGGGGACGTGGAGCTTTTCGGGATCATGGCCGATTTCGAGGCGACCTACTCCCAGTACGCCGAATTCCAGAACAAGATGGAGCACTACTGGTGCCTGCGCTGGCTGATCCAGGAGAGCCGGACCGAGGCTGAGGCGAGCGTTGTGCGCGACAACTTGGTTCGCTTGGACGCCCTGCCGCTCTATGTCCGGGTCCCCGACCTGCCGGCGCTCGGCCCCGGTGCCCGGGTGCGTCTGGCGCTGGGACGGATCGACCTTTTCGCGGCCACCGTCGAAACCCGCTTCATCGGCGCAGCTCCCGCTTGAGAAGCGCCGCCAGGGGGATATACTTCGGTTTTATGCCAAAGTCATCCCGTCCCCGCGCCGTCCCGGCGGAACCACGTCCCGTCTCGGCAAAGACGCCAGCGGTACGGCCCCGCGCGCGCGTGGTCGTCCCCCTTGCGGAAACGCGGACGATGTCGCTGCCTTTCCTGGCAGTCGACCGGACACCGGCCAACCGCATACTCGCGACCGCCATCGGCTGGTCGATCATCCTTCATGCGGTGGTCCTCGCCATACGTTTCGTTCCGTTCGACATGCCCCGCTTCGACCGCAGCCCGCCGCTCGAGGTCGCGCTGGTCAATGCCAAGTCGGTGTCGAAGCCGACCAAGGCCGAGCTGTTGGCGCAGGCAAACCTCGACGGCGGCGGCAACACCGACGCCAATCGCCGCGCCAAGACGCCGCTGCCGGTCCTTCCACGCGAGAGCACGAAGACCGATCTGGCGCTCGCCAGCCAGAAGGTCGAACAACTGGAGAAGCGGACGCAGGAGATGCTGACGCAGCTCCAAGCCCAGACGGCTGTGGGACCTCCCGTGCCTAAGCCCGATGCGGCGGCGGATACGCCGGAGCTTCCCACCGCAAGCGCCATGATGCAGCAAACGCTCGAGGCAATGCGCCTCGAGGCGCAGATCGCCAAGGATATGGACGCGTACCAGAAGCGGCCGAAGCGCCGCTTTGTCGGCGCACGCGCGCAGGAGTATCGCTTCGCACGATACGTCGAGGATTGGCGCCTCAAGGTCGAGCGCATCGGCAACAACAATTATCCCGCAGCAGCGAGAGCTGCACAGCTCTACGGAAGCCTGCTGCTTACCGTCGGGATCCGCGCGGACGGCAGCGTGGAAACGGTCACCGTCGATCGTACGTCGGGCAAGAAGATTCTCGACCTCGCGGCGATCAAGATCGTCGAAATGGGCGGCCCGTACAGCGCGTTTCCGCAGGATATCAAGCGCGACACCGACATCCTCTACATCACCCGCACGTGGACGTTCGCGCCGGGCGATTCGTTGACCAGTCAGTAGCGGCGCGAGCCACCCGGCGCGGGGCCCCACGCGAAGCGTGGGGATCGACGGGGAATTGCGAGCCGACGCTTGAGGCTGACAACTCGACGTTTAGTATTTCGGCGAAAGTAGAGGAGGCCGAGGCCAGAGTCGAGGTAAAGGAGAAAATGCCCGGCGGTGCGCCCGGCGAGCAATAATCCGCCTTGCCCATCGCGTCGTCACCCTGAACCGATTCGCCCGTCATGCTCGACCGTTACGCAGTCATCGGCAATCCCGTCGCTCACAGCAAGTCGCCCTTGATACACGCGGCATTCGCACAGGCGACCGGCCAGGCGATGAGCTACGACCGGCTGCTCGCTCCGCTCGACGGTTTCGCCGCCGCGGCGCGACGGTTTGCATCCGAGGGAGGCCGCGGCCTCAACGTCACCGCGCCGTTCAAGCTGGAAGCGTTCGCGCTGGCCACCGAGAAGAGCGAGCGGGCGCTCTCCGCCGGTGCGTGCAACACCCTGGCGTGGCGCGAGGACCACTGGTTCGCCGACAACACCGACGGCGCCGGACTTATCCATGACCTCGCGCACAACCTCGGCGTTGCGATCGGCGGACGCGATGTGCTCATTTTCGGCGCGGGAGGCGCTGCGCGCGGAATTCTCGGGCCGCTGCTGGCGAAGGGCCCGCGGCGCGTCGTTGTCGTCAACCGTACAGGGTCGAAGGCAGAGTGGCTGGCCGCACACTTCGCCACGCAGGGAAACATCGCCGCCACGCCCATCCGGGCGCTGGACGGGCGTTTCGACATCGTGATCAACGCGACGAGCATCGGTCTTGCAGCCACCGAAGTCAAAGGAGTGTGGGCTGAGGACGTGTTTGCGCCAGGCGCGCTTGCCTACGATTTGATCTATGCGGACGCGCCAACCTCGTTCCTGCGCTGGTCGCGCGCGAACGGCGCCGCGCGCACAGCCGACGGGCTGGGCATGCTCATCGAGCAGGCGGCGGAGAGCTTCCTGATTTGGCGAGGCGTGCGTCCCGATTCGACGCCGTTGTTTGCGCTGTTGCGTCCGGTCTAGGCCTTGCGCAGAGCGGTGCGATGGTTGCTCTGGTCGCTGCTGATCGCGATTGGCGCGTTCGTCCTGCTGCAGCTCTGGTATGCAGCGCATATCTGGTCGTGGCGCGAGCATCCGCCGCGTGAGACCGCGTTCATGAGCGCGCGGCTCGCCGAGCTCCGCGCCATTCGCCCCGACGCGAAAATCCAGTATGCGTGGATTCCCTATCAGCGGATTTCGGTCAATCTCAAGCGGGCGATGATCGCCGCCGAGGACGCAAAGTTCGTGGAGCACGAGGGCTTCGACTGGGACGGCATTCAGAATGCGATGGACAAGAACATGCGCAAAGGCCGCGTCGTCGCCGGCGGATCGACCATTTCGCAGCAACTGGCCAAGAACCTGTTTCTTTCGGGAGACAGGAGCTATCTGCGCAAGGCGGAGGAGGCGCTGATCACGGTGATGCTGGAGAATATCCTCGACAAGGAGCGCATCTTCGAGCTCTATCTGAACGTGATCGAGTGGGGCAATGGAGTGTTCGGAGCGGAGGCGGCAGCAAGACACTATTTCGGCACCGGTGCCGCAAGCCTCAATCCGGAGCAGGCGGCCCGCCTTGCAGCGATGGCGCCCAATCCGCGGCACTACGAGAGGAATCCCGCATCCAAGGCGCTGGCGCGCAAGACCTCGATCATCCTGGCGCGCATGCCTTCGGCGGAGTTGCCGTAGCTCCGGATGTCGGGCACGATTCGACTGCCGAGGCGAGGACGCGCTTCTCGCGAGACCGTCGGGCTGGAAGCACATCGGGACGAACAGCGCGCGTCGGCCGGCAAAGACAGAAGGGAAGACACCGCGCCGATCTCGCTCTGTCGCTGCGCTGGTCGGATCGCTTCGTTGACGTCTTTCGTATCCTCCCGCTCGACGGGGCTCGTCGCCACAACACCGTCCCTGATTCGCCGCGCACCGGAGCGCGGCAGCCGTGGAATAAAGCGCCGATCCGGGTGTTTACCCAGGCGCCAACTTTCGATACGTGATTTGATCCATAACCAGGAGGTCGCAATGAAAGTCAGCAATTGCATCGCGGCGCTGACCGCGGCTGTCGCTATCGCCGTTGGCGGCGCTGCGCTTGCGCAGGATGCCCCTGCGAAGAAGACCGGCGGCATGATGACCAACAACGCCGGAATGACGCTCTACACGTTCGATAAGGATGCGGGCGGCAAGAGCGCCTGCAACGGTCCGTGCGCTACAAACTGGCCGCCGCTGATGGCCGGCGCCGATGCGAAGGCTTCCGGTGACTGGTCGGTCATCACGCGTGACGACGGCAGCAAGCAGTGGGCCTACAAGGGCAAGCCTCTGTACCAGTGGTCGAAGGATCAGAAGGCCGGCGACATGACAGGCGACGGATTCAACGGCGTCTGGCACGTGGTCAAGGACTGAACGCAAGCAACCCGTCGGCGCCAAGCGGGCGAGGAGCTCACTCGCCCGCGCGCTCTCCGTGCCCGACACCCTGCCGAATCCCGATCTCGTCGCGGCACTCCCGCGGTTGCGACGCTACGCGCGCGTGCTCACCGGCGACGCCAATCGCGCCGACGATCTGGTTCAGGACACCCTGGCGCGAGCCTGGGAAAAACGCAGCTTGTGGCAGGCTGGAAGCGACTTGCGCGCGTGGCTCTTTACCATCATGCACAACGTCCATGTCAATCAGTACGCGATCCGCAAGCGGCGGCAGGCGGAAACCTCGCTCGACGGCGATGAAGGCCCGTCCGGCGGCTGGCAGATCGCGGTGCGTGCGACGCAATCCGATCGGGTGGAGCTTGCCGAAGTGCTTGCGCACGTCGCGCGGCTGCCGGTCGAGCAACGCGAAGTGCTGATTCTGGCCGCGGTCGAAGAGCTTCGTTACGAAGAGATCGCGCGGGTTCAGGGCGTGCCGATAGGCACAGTGATGTCGCGTCTCAATCGCGCAAGAGAAAAGCTTCGGCGCATTTCCGCGGGCACTGCCGGTCCGCTCAAGGTCGTCAAATGAGCGTCCCGCTTTCCGACGACGATCTCAATGCGTACGTCGACGGGCAACTGCCACCCGATCGCGTGGCGCGCGTTGCCGCCGATCTCGAGCGCGACCCCGCTCTCGCCGCGCGTGCCGCGGGCATACGCGAGCATAACGCGCAGCTCCGCGATGCACTCGATCCATGGCTTTCGGAACCTCTGCCACTGGAGCTCATCCGCGCGGCGACACCTTCGAAGCCGCAGGGTGCCGGGCTCGGCCGGCGCTTGTGGCCCGTGCTCGCTACTGCCGCCTCGCTTTGCATCGGTGTCTCCATCGGCTGGATTGTGCGCGGCGAAGCGCTGCAGCAGGCGGGCACACCGATCACCTTTCCGCGACAGGCCGCGCTGACTCATGCGCTCTACGCCACCGATGCCAATCGCCCCGTGGAGATCTGGGCCAACGAGGAAGAGCGGCTGGTGCGCTGGCTTTCCAAGCGTTTGTCTTTCCCTCTGCACGCGCCGAACTTGAGCGACGCGGGATTCGCTCTGGTTGGCGGGAGGCTCGTCGCCGGCAACGAAAAGCCCGGCGCGCTGTTCATGTACGAAAACTCGGACAAGCAGCGCATCTCACTCCTCGTGCGCAAGGATGGCGAGCATTCGCACGAAACCGGCTTTCGCTACGCGCAGGAAGACAGCGTAGGCGTTTTTTATTGGATCGACGACAACTGCGGCTATGCGCTTTCGGGAAATGTCGATCGATCGCAGCTCCTGTCGATCGCCCATCTCGTCTACGGCCGGCTCGCGTCGCTGGAATCCGCCGCTTCGAAGCCATCGCAATAACGCGCGCATCGGCGCGCACGGATCCGACTGCTGCAGCCGGCGCGACTCACGCACCATCGGCGCCCTGAAAATAGCGCTTCGTCTTCCTTTCCTTGGCAGGACCAGGGTCCGGCGCCGATACTTGGCGCTGTCGAGATCACGCAGGACACCCGATGGCACCGAACGGTTTCCACCCCGATTCTCATCCACATGATCGCCGCGCTGTCGGCGCTGGCGCTAGGCATCGTGATGCTCGTCCGGCGCAAAGGGACGTTCTCGCACAAGGTGCTGGGCCGTTTGTGGGCCGCGCTGATGCTGACGGTGGCAGTGAGCTCCCTGTGGGTTCCGAGCTTTTTGCATTTCACGTGGATCCATCTGTTCACCCTATTGACGCTCGTGTCGCTGCCGTTGGCGATCTACAGGATCCGCAGCGGAGACGTGAAGGGGCATGCGCAGGCGATGAAAGGACTGTTCATCGGAGGGTTGGTGATCGCCGGCGTGTTCACGCTCGTTCCCGGAAGACTCCTCGGCAATCTCCTGTGGCAGAGCGTCAAGAGTTACGGAGGCTGATCGGACTCGCTGCCCTCGCTCGCCGCCCGCGTTCACGCATTGCCGTCGGTGCGAACGCTGAGCGGCGCCGGCAGATGATGCGCATGTAGGTGCGAATTCATTCGCACGCGGTGTCGGCGATCGGCACGCCCGAATGAATTCGGGCTTCGGCCTCCTTAACCTGACACAAAACATCGACCCCCACCCGCTTCGCGCGCGGGTCCCCTTTCGCTGCTCACAGCGTCACCTCCTCAACGACCTGCGAAGTGCACGCATCGCGTGTCGGTTCCTGACGCTGATTCGCGGGCGCTCGACCCCCACGCGCTTCGCGCGCGGGTCCCCTTTCGCTGCTCACAGCGTCACCTCCTCGGCGACCTGCGAAGTGTACGCATCGCGTGTCGGTTCCTGACGCTGATTCGCGGGCGCTCGACCCCCACGCGCTTCGCGCGCGGGTCCCCTTTCGCGTCACAGCGTCACCTCCTCGGCGACCTGCGAAGTGCACGCATCGCGTGTCGGTTCCTGACGCTGATTCGCGGGCGCTCGACCCCCACGCGCTTCGCGCGCGGGTCCCCTTTCGCTGCTCACAGCGTCACCTCCTCGGCGACCTGCGAGTGCACGCATCGCGTGTCGGTTCCTGACGCTGATTCGCGGGCGCTCGACCCCCACGCGCTTCGCGCGCGGGTCCCCTTTCGCTGCTCACAGCGTCACCTCCTCGGCGACCTGCGAAGTGTACGCATCGCGTGTCGGTTCCTGACGCTGATTCGCGGGCGCTCGACCCCCACGCGCTTCGCGCGCGGGTCCCCTTTCGCTGCTCACAGCGTCACCACTCCTCGCGGCGTTCGAATCATTGCCGCGAGACGCGGCGTCTTGTTGTAGGTGACCGGCAAGGTCGTCGACAGCCCGAGCGCCGCAAGCGGAGCGCGGATCGACGCAGGCTCGGGATGCGCGCCCGCGAGCGCCACGATGCGCATTTTTTGGTCCGGAAGCGAGTCCGCCGGATGAAGCGTGTCCGGCCATTGGATGAGCGTGGGAAGCAGCCCGTCGCCGGGCAAGCGACCGTCCGCCGGAATGGTGATTTGCCAGCGGAATGCACCGCGCGTCATGGGATATATAGCACCGGTCTCGTAGCCGGCGCGCGCGCGTGCGGTCTCGATATCGTCGCAGCGCACGACCCAGTGAATCAGCCGCGGTCCCTGTCCCAGAAGCGTGCGCATGCTCGAGCCATCGAGATCAAACCATCGCGGACGATCGGGCGTGACGCCCTCCGGATCGACCGCGATCACTTCCAGAAAGGTCCGCGGCCCGAGGCTGAGAAGGCTGTTATGCGTGCCCATCGCGGCGTGCTTGCCGCCGCGCCGGGGACGAACGCCCAGTAGCGACTCGATGTAGTCCTCGCCGGCCTCGAGGGTATCGGCTGCGACGACGAGGTGGTCCAGCGTGGCGCGCGCGATCGCGCTCAAGCTCCCGGCCGCTGGTCGCCTGCGAAATCGACCTCGACCTTGGCACCGTTCGGATCGAAAAAGAACACCTGCCACACGCCCGAATCGACCTGCCGCCGGCATGTATGCTCGACCTTGTGCGCCTTGAGCGTCGCAAGCGTGGCGGCGAGGTCGTCGCCGCTGAAAGCGATATGGTCGATGACGCCGGGCTTGAGCTCGGACTTCGATCGCCCGCCGACGATATGGAGAATCGGCTCGGCGCCGGCGTAGAGCCACGCGCCGGGAAAAGTGAGCGCCGGTCGCGGACCCGCGACCAGACCGAGCAGGTCACCGTAAAAGCGCACCGTGCCCGCGACATCGTCGGTAAGCACGGTGAAATGGTTCATGCGCGAAGCCGCCATCGAAAGCTCCTTCGAAAATCGCAAGGTCTCGTCGACAAACTCCCCGAGCAACGCCGTCGCGTCGGGTGGGTCAGGATCATTGTACGGGAACGCGTCGTCGCCGCCGCTCCATCCGTGGGCGAGCTCGGCAACGCGAGTCGCGCGTACCACGGTGCGAGCGCCGACGCGATAGTCGGCGACGCGAACGGTCCGTCCACCCGGAAGCACGGTCGTGGTCTCGTCGTCCGGCCGCGGCCACTCGTCGCGGGCCCCGTCGGGCTCGATGCCGTTCAGGAGCAGATACTGGCGCACGAGCTGCACCGCGTTGATCTCCGCGACGACGTTGTCGCGTCCGCCGGAGATCGCCTGCAGGGGCAGCGGCAGCGCGTTCGGAGGCGCTTCCTCGCGCGCTTGTCGGGCGATGGCTTCCACGTCGGTATCCGCACCCTGCTTGAGGACATTCATCGCGGCCAGCGGCGCGGATGCAGCACCGCACGCGACGCCGGAATGCGCGAACACGCCCGCGAACAGCTTGGGATGGCGCACGCCGAGCACCGCGGCGAGGCACGCGCCCGCGGAGAGTCCGGTCACGAAGATCCGCCGCGGATGCACGCGATACGCGCGCCGCACTGCGCGAACCTGCGATGCGACGATCGCCGCCTCGCCGCGTCCCGCGCTGGTCGCATCATCGAACCAGTTCCAGCACGACCAGGAATTGGCTTTGTCGGTCTGCCGCGGCAGCAGCAACACCCAGCCCTTTTCGTCGGCGAGCGCCGCGATCCGCGTCGCGGCCGCGAAGTCCTCGGGCGTCTGCTTGCAGCCGTGGATGAAGACGACCAGCACCCGGCGCTTCCAGCCCCCGTAGCCGCGCGGGAAGGTAGACGAGGTAGTCGCGCGCGGGCCAGACCCAGGGCGAGGACGACAGCCAGCCACGCCACGAGAACTTGCGGTCGGCGACGAAGCGGCCGGGCTCCAGCGGCGCGCGCCGCAGCAGGCGCGCGGCGAATTCGCGTATGCGCTTCCACATCGATCGGTCCCCGGCGGCGTGCGCGTGTTCGCGTCAGCTGAGCACGATGTCGTACTGCTCTTGGGTATAGATCGATTCGACCTGCAGCGAGATCGGCTTGCCGATGAAGTCGCCGAGCTGCGCCAGGCTCTGCGACTCCTCGTCGAGGAACAGATCGATCACCGATTGCGACGCGAGAATGCGGAACTCCCGCGGGCTGAACTGCTTGGACTCGCGGACGATCTCGCGAAGGATTTCGTAGCATATCGTCTGCGCCGTCTTGATCTCGCCCCGGCCGGTGCAGGTGCCGCACGGCTCGCAAAGCACGTGCGCAAGGCTCTCACGGGTGCGTTTGCGCGTCATCTCGACCAGGCCCAGCTGTGTGAATCCGTTCACGGTCAGGCGGGTCCGGTCGCGCTCCAGCGCCTTGTTGAGCTCGGCGAGCACCGACGCCCGGTGATCGGCGTTTTCCATGTCGATGAAGTCGATGATGATGATGCCGCCAAGGTTGCGAAGGCGTAGCTGCCGCGCGATCACCTGCGCGGCCTCGAGATTGGTCTTGAAGATGGTGTCGTCGAAGCTGCGGCCCCCGACGAAGCCCCCGGTATTGACGTCGATGGTCGTCATCGCCTCGGTCTGGTCGATGATGAGATAGCCTCCCGACTTTAGATCGACTCGGCGTGCCAGCGCTTTCTGAATCTCGTCCTCGACGCCGTGGAGATCGAAGAGCGGGCGCTCCCCGACGTAATGCTGTATGCGCTCGAGGATGTTCTGCGTGTATTGGGCCGCGAACTCCTCCATTTTCTGGAACGTCTCGCGCGAGTCGACGAAGATGCGCGCGGTCTCCTCGGTCGCCATGTCGCGGAGCACGCGCTGCGCGAGGTTCAAGTCCTGGTACACCAACGAAGGCGCAGGCACCGTTTTCGATTTCTCGGTGAGATCGCGCCAGAGCTTGGTGAGGTATTCGATGTCGTTCTGCATTTCCCGCTCGGACGCGGTCTCCGCCATCGTGCGAATGATGAATCCGCCGGCAAGCCCCTCGGGAAGGAGCTGCTGCAGTTTCTCGCGCAGGCTCTCGCGCTCGGCCTCGTCCTCGATCCGCTGCGAGATGCCGATATGCGAGTCCTGCGGCAGGAACACGAGCAGGCGTCCCGCCAGACTCACCTGCGTCGAAAGCCTCGCGCCCTTGGTGCCGATAGGGTCCTTGATGACCTGGACCAGCAGCGCCTGGCCCTCGTGCAGGATGCGCTCGATCGGCTTGGTGTCGTGGCCATGGCCGTTCTGGCGGGTTTCCCAGATGTCGGCGACATGCAGGAACGCCGCGCGCTCGAGCCCGATCTCGATGAACGCCGATTGCATTCCCGGCAGCACGCGCGCGACGCGGCCGAGATAGATGTTGCCGACCAATCCGCGCGCCGAAGCGCGCTCCATGTGCAGCTCCTGGACGACGCCCTGCTCGAGCATCGCCACTCGAGTCTCCTGCGGCGTGACGTTGATGAGGATTTCGTGGGTCATCGCTGATAGACGCTGCGCTAGAGGACGTAAAAGCCGACTTTGCCGAGGATCTCGGCGGTCTCGTACAACGGCAGTCCCATCACTCCCGAATAGCTGCCTTCGATCCGGCTGATGAACACGGCCGCGCGTCCCTGCACTGCGTATGCCCCGGCTTTGTCGAAGGGCTCGCCGGTGGCGACGTAGCGCTCGATCTCCTCCCGCGTGAGCGCGCGAAAGCTCACTCGCGACGCCGACACGGCAAGCATGATCTGCGCGTTCCAGCGCACCGCGACGGCGGTGAGGACGTCGTGCGTGCGATCGGACAGCCGTTCGAGCATAAGGGCGGCGTGTGCCGCGTCTTTGGGCTTGCCGAGCACGTCGTTGTCGAGAATGACTTCGGTGTCAGCGGCAAGCACCGGTCTCGGCGTCAGACCTCGGCGGCTCATCTGGTGCCACGCAACCGATGCCTTGGTTCGTGCGACGCGCTTGACGTACTCCAGCGGCGACTCGTCCTTGCGAGGAGACTCCACGACGTCGCGGCGGCGCCCCGCCGCTTCGCGCAGCAAGATTTCCTCGAACTCGACGCCGATCTGCCGCAGCAACTCCTGCCGCCGCGGGCTCTTGGACGCGAGATAGACCGATGGACGCTCGGTGAGGACGAAGAGTTGGCTCATTCGCGATGATAAGGATGGCCCTGCAGCACGCTGACGGCCCGGTAGATCTGCTCGGCGAGCAGCACTCGGACGAGCCCGTGAGGCAATGTTAACGCGGAAAGCGAGACGATGACGCCGGCGTCGCGTTTGATGCGCTCGGCCAATCCATCGGCGCTTCCGATCACGAAAGCGATCGCGGCGGCGCGTTCGCGCCAGCGCTTCAAGGCGCCTGCGAGCTCGAGCGTCGTCCAAGACGCTCCTTTCTCATCCAGCGCGACGATCTCGAAGCCACGCGCGGCGGCTTCGATTCGATTGGCCTCCGCGTCCAGAAGCTGCGTCGCGGTGCGGCCGCGATTGCGCGGCTCAGCCTTGATTTCCACGAGCTCGAGCGGAAATTCCCGTGGAAGCCGCCGGGCATAGTCCGCATACGCTTCGGCGGCCCACGCGGGCAGCTTGTGTCCAAGCGCGATGATGCGCAGCTTCATGCGCGAAGGTGCAATGAGTCGACGTGCTCGCGGACGCCAAGGCCCGCGGCGCGTTGGCTTCGCCTATGCCGCGGCGGGAATCCGCTTCGAGCGCATCCTCGCCGGGGGAGCCCAGAGCTCTTCGAGGTTGTAGTACGCGCGCACCGCCGGCTGCATGACGTGGACGACGATATCGCCGGCGTCGACCAGGACCCACTCGCCCGTCTCTTCGCCTTCGACGCCGATGATCGTCGCGCCGGAGGCCTTCAGCCTGTCGCGCACGTGGCCGGCCAGGGACTTGGCCTGGCGGGCGGACTCCGCGGTAGCGATGACCAGGGTGTCGTACAGGCTGGTGAGCTGGCGGACATCGAGAACGACGATGTCGCGGGCTTTGATGTCTTCGAGGGCGGTAACTGCGATGTTCTGGATCTTGCTAAGGCGCATCCTGTGGGGACCGATACAGTTGGTTGCGATCAATATAAGCCAGAACCGCCGCCGGAAGCAAACCGGCGATCTTCGCGCGCGCCGGGCCGCCGCGGGCGAGCGCATCGCGGATGGCCGACGCGGAGATGGGCTGCGGTGTCACCGCCTGTCGGTAGATTGCGCCGGAAAGCTGGCGCGACAGGCGCGCCCTGTCCGTGGTCAAGCGCCGCTCCCATTGCATCTTGAGCGCGGGAGGCAGCGCGTCGATATCGAGCGCGGCGCCCGGCCGCTCGACGACGACGATGTGGGCAAGGGTGAACAGCTGCTCCCAGTGGTGCCATTCGACGAGATGCGAAAACGCGTCGGTCCCGACGACAAGCGCAAGCGGAAGCTTCGGCTGCTCGGAATGCAAATCCTGGAGCGTCGACACGGTATAGCTCAACCTGGGATTGCGGACTTCGCGTCCGTCCGCCGCCAGACCCGGAAACTCCGCGCAGCCGATCTCGGTCATCGCGAGCCTGTGCTCCGCGGACGCAACGGGAGGAGAGCGATGCGGAGGATTGCCTGCCGGGATCAGGCGCGCCTCGGCAAAGTCGAGCGCGGCGCGGACTTCCGCCGCTGTCCGCAGATGTCCGTAATGGATAGGATCGAAGGTCCCGCCGAGGAGCGCGATGGTGTGATTTGCGGTCAATTCGTGTCCTCCGGCGCGCCTGCAATCAACGTTTCCCTGAGATCGAGGTCGGTCTGGAGCCTGCGATGCACCTCGTCGTCGATGACGTTTTGCTTGCGCATGTTCATCAACTCATCGCGCTCGGCGCGCAGGGCCTCGAGCCAAAGCTCCTTCCGCGTATCGTGCTTCTTGTCCAGATGATGCCTCCGCTCGGCGTTCGCGGAGTGCCGGTCGAACCATTGCTGATATTGCGCGACCAGGGATTTGACGAACGCGACGTCGTCGGCTTTCAGGTCGGGCAGCTTCTTGTTCAGCGCCGCGATCGCTGCCTGAGCCGTGGCGATGCGCGCCGCACGCTCCTCGCGCTCGCCCTTGCCGTCGCCCCTAATTTTGAACAAACGGATGAACAGGGGCAGCGTCAACCCGTTGAGCAACAGCGTGATCACGATCACGCCTGAGGCGAGCAGGATGATGCGATCGCGCCCGGGGAAGGGCGCACCGGTCGAGGTCGTGAGCGGGATCGACAGCGCTGCGGCGAGCGTCACGGCACCCCGGATCCCGGCCCACCCGGTAAGAAACACCAGGCGCGAGCTGTGGATGCCCTCTCTTTTGCGAATGCGCTTGGACAGCAGGAGCGGCAGGTAGGCCGCGGGAAATACCCAAAGGATGCGCAAGGCGATGAGCACGAGCGAGAGCGAGACAGCGTATCCCGCGAGCCGAAGCGCATCGAAGCGCGACACATCCGCCACCACCGAATGGAGCTGTACGCCCAGAAGCAGAAAAACCAGGCCGTTGAACGCGAACAGGAGCATGCGCCAGACCTCCCACGCGTGCGCCCGCGTCGGCGCGTCGATGTTCCGGGAATCGTGTATCCCCGCGTACAACCCCGCTCCAACGACGGCCAGAATGCTCCCGACGTGCAGCGCCTCCGCGGCAAGGTACGCCGCGAATGGAGTCAGTACCGAGATCACCGTGTCGATGACAGGGTCGTTGACCGAAAAGTGCGCGAGTCCGACGCGAATCTGGCCGATCGCCCACGCGGCGGCAAGGCCGAGCAGAAAGCCGCCGCCGGACGTCAGCACGAACTGGATCGCGGCGTCGGTCCAGCTGAAATGACCCGTGACTGCGGCGGCGATGGCGAACCTGAACGCAATGAGCCCCGACGCGTCGTTGATGAGGCTCTCGCCCTTGAGGATGGTCGTCATGCGCGAGGGAACCTTGAGCTTTCCGGCGATAGCGCTGACCGCTACGGCGTCGGTCGGCGAGACGACCGCGCCGAGCGCGAATGCGGCGGCCAACGGTATCGCCGGGATCAACCAGTGCACGAAATATCCCACGACGATGACGGTGAGAAATACCAGGCCGAATGCGAGCAATATGACGGGGCGCAGCACGTTCAGGAGCTCGCGCTTGGGTATGAGCCATCCGTCGGCGAAGAGCAGCGGCGGAATGAAGAGCAGGAAGAAGATTTCGGGATCGATCTGCAGCGAGTCGAAAGGCGGGAGGTAGGAGAGCAGGACGCCGCCGGCGACGAGCAGAATCGGGAGAGGCACAGGCAGCCATTTTCCGATCGCCGCCACCGCGGCGACCGCAAGCAAGAGGCCGAGCGTTATCTCGATGAATGCCATCGCGCCGATAGTAGCGTACCGGGACTAAAACCCGCTTCCGGGCTGGGCGAGAAATTCCAGCTCTTCGGCCGTCGACCGCCGGCCGAGGATGGCGTTGCGGTGCGGATAGCGGCCGAATCGCCGGATCACTTCTGCGTGACGCCGCGCCCATTCCAGCGGATCGGCGAGGCCGGTCTCGTCGCGAAGACGGGTGAACAGCTCGAGCGAGCGCGCCTGGCCCCCCGCCGACTCGGCGTGCTCGAAGGGCATATAGAGAAAAGAGCGCTCGACCGGGGTCAGCGTTGTGTCATCTCCGCGGGATACGATCCGCTGCGCTGTCTCCTGCGCGAGGGCGTCTCCCGCGAATGCGCGCGGCGTTCCGCGATAGATGTTGCGGGTGAACTGATCGAGCAGGAGAACGCGCGCCAGCGCGTCGCGCGCGGACGCCCATTCGGCGAACCCGCCCGCGATCGCGCGATCGACAAGTGTGCCGAAGTGCTGCCGGATTGCCGCGTCGAATTTGTCGTCTTTGCGGAACCAATGGTCGCGCACCTGCCCGTACTCCGCGTCATCGCGCCGCCCGAACCAGAAGTCGAGAATTTCCTGCTGCAAGGCTCGGTTGGAATCCTGCATCGATGCGCTCCTTTGCTATAGTGGCATGGCCTTTGCCACGGTATCCCGTCCGCGGCGAAGGCGCGTTCCGTCATGCGAACCTCGTACCGCGACATCGCGCTCCTCGCCTGCTGCCAGGCGCTGCTTCTGGTCAACAGCGCCGGCCTGATTGCGATGAACGGCCTGGTCGGCTACGCGCTGGCGCCGGACAAATCGCTGGCGACGCTGGGCGCGACGACGTACGTACTCGGCTCGGCAATGGCTGCGATGCCTGCGTCGCTTTGGATGGCGCGCGTCGGACGCAGGCACGGATTCATGACCGGGTCGGTCATCGCCATCGTCGGCAGCGCGACCTGCGCGCTCGGATTGTGGCTCTCGAGCTTTACGCTGTATTGCCTCGGCACCGCGATCATCGGCGTGTACACGGCGTTCGGTCTGCAGTACCGGTTTGCGGCCGCGGAAGTCGCCGCGCCGGAATTCAAGGCGACGGCGATCTCGCTGGTGCTCGCGGGAGGCATCGCGGGCGGATTCCTGGGGCCCGAAGCAAGCAAGTGGGCCAAGGACCTTTTGCCGGTTCCCTTTCTCGGCTCTTTCCTCGTGCTCGGCGCGATCGCTCTCGTCGCGCTCGCGGTGCAGTCGCAGGTTCGCGTTCCGCCGCCAACGGCCGAGGAGCGCAGCGGGGGCGGACGGCCGCTGTTGCAGATCGTTCGCCAGCCCGTGTTCATCGTCGCCGCGGCTTCCGCTGCGATCGGCTACGGGATCATGAATCTTTTGATGACCGCAACGCCGCTGGCGATGAGCTTTTGCGCGCACCCGTTCAGCGCGGCCGCTTTTGTCATCGAATGGCACGTCGTCGGCATGTATGCGCCGGGGTTCTTCACCGGCCCGCTCATCAAACGCTTCGGCCCTCTGGCGATCATCCTCACCGGCATCGTACTGATGATCGCATGCGTCGCGGTTGCCGTCTCGGGCGTGGCGGTCTGGCAGTTCTGGAGTGCGCTTGTGCTGCTCGGCATCGGCTGGAACTTCATGTACACCGGCGGCACGACGCTGCTTACCGAGGCGTATGCGCCTGCCGAAAAGGCCAAGACGCAGGGGATGAACGACGTCCTGGTGTTTACGGTGATGTGCATTTCGTCTTTTTCGGCGGGCGCGATGGTCAATTCGCGCGGATGGGAATGGATGAACATCGACGCCTTGCCCTTCCTGACCGGCGTGGCCTTGCTGGTGATCTGGCTGGCGATGCTGCGCCGTCGCGCGGCGAGGACCGCGGCGTAGCCGACGCCGGTGCGTCAAGCCGGCCCCGGAAACTTCCAGTAGACCGCTTCTATTCTCTTGCCGAGCGTGAGCGCATGCGCTTTGAGCGCATCGCCGAGCGCGTAGGTATCGGCGAGGGCGAGCGCTTGAGCGTCGACCTGTCTCACACGCACGAAGACGACGCTGCGCGTGTCGTCGATCATGATCGAGCTCACCCGCGCGGCAGTGCTCCGGTCAGCCAAAAACCTCTCGGCGATCCGATCGAGCTCCGCGTCCGAGGTGTCGATCAGGAGCTTGCGATTGATGGTCGCGAGGAACAGCGCCATGCCGCCGAGGAGCACGCCGATCGTGATCGCGACAACGGCGTCGAATTCGGGATGCGGTCCCCAAAAGAACGATACGCCCGCGACAAGCAGCGTCAAAAGAATGCCGAGCAGCGCGACCGCGTCCTCGAGGAGCACCGCGAGCACAGTGGTATTGCTTCGGTTGTCCCTGACGCCTTTCCAGCCGCCGATCTCTCGCAAGGCGACGACGAAGGTGAAGGATTCGAGCGCCAGCGAAAACACGAGCAGGCCCAGAACCAGCGGGGTGAAAGGCTCGATATCGGATCGCTGCAGGAGTGCGTGTGCGCCGTGATACACGTTGAGCCCGCAGCCGATGAAGAACACGCTGACCGCGGATACCACGGCCCAGAAGAACTTCTCCTGACCGCGGCCGAACGGATGCTGCGCGTCAGGACCGCGGCGCCCGCGTACCTCGCCGACCTTCAGCAGCACCTGATTGGCGACGTCGGCGATCGAATGGATGGTTTCCGCGAACAGGGTCGGCGATCCGGTGAGAAACCAGCCGAACCCCTTCGCCGCAGCGATGGCGGTGTTGGTGCCGATCGAGAGAGAAACTGAGGATGACATCCCGGGGTCAGCGGCTGGCCGCGCGTCCGCAGGTTCCCGCGGATCCCGGGTCGCAGCGCGCGGTGTTCAGACTACTGAGCTTTACATATATGACTGACAACAGCAAAGCTCAGTCCCTCACCCCCGGCCCCTCTCCCGCAGGAGAAGGAGCATCGCGACGGAAATGGTCGACAACCATTTCCGTAAAGCTAAGTAGGGGGATGTAACAGTTGAATCACCTATTTGATTGTTACAGTCCACTAGGTTCGTATCTGACCGCTGCCCAGGACGACCCACTTCTGACTGGTCAATCCCTCGAGCCCGACCGGCCCGCGCGCGTGCAGCTTGTTCGTGGAAATACCGATCTCGGCGCCGAGGCCGTACTCGAAGCCATCGGCAAAGCGAGTCGACGCGTTGACCATCACCGAGCTCGAGTCGACCTCGCGAAGGAACCGCATCGCGTTGTCGTAACTTTCCGTGACGATCGCATCGGTGTGCTGCGAGCCGTAGCGCGCGATGTGCTCGATCGCGGCGTCAAGGTTGTCGACCACGCGCACCGCGAGGATCGGCGCGAGATACTCGGTCGTCCAGTCCGCTTCGGTCGCCTCTTTCATTGCGGAAACGAGCGTGCGCGCGGTGTCGTCGCCGCGAAGCTCGACACCCTTGGCCAGATAGACGTCGGCGAGCGAGGGCAGGACGCGAGCCGCGATATTCCGGTGGATCAGCAGCGTCTCCATGGTATTGCACGGGCTGTAGCGCTGCGTCTTGGCGTTGTCTGCAATGCGGATCGCCATGTCGACGTCGGCGTGCTCGTCGATGAACACGTGGCATACGCCGTCGAGGTGCTTGAGCACGGGCACGGTGGCTTCGTCCGCGACGCGGCGGATGAGGCCTTTTCCTCCGCGGGGGACCAGCACGTCGACGTGCCGGTCCATGGTCGCGAGCAGGCCCACGGCTGCCCGGTCGGAGGTCGCGATCAGCTGGACTGCATCCCGTGGCAGTCCCGCGGACGCCAGTCCTTCCTGCAGACATTCGGCGATCGCCAGGTTGGAATGCGTCGCTTCCGTGCCTCCGCGAAGGATGCACGCGTTGCCCGACTTGATGCACAGCCCGGCGGCATCGGCGGTCACGTTGGGTCGCGACTCGTACACCATCGCCACGACGCCGAGAGGCACGCGCATGCGCCCGACCTGGATGCCCGACGGCCGATATTTGAGGTCCGCGATCTCGCCAATCGGATCGGGCAAGGCCACGATCTGCCGCAGGCCCTCCGCCATCGCTTCGATACCCGATTGCGCCAGCGTCAGCCGGTCGACAAACGAGGCGTCGTCCCCCGCAGCGCGCGCTCCGTCGACATCGCGGGTATTGGCTGTGCGCAGCCGGAAGCTGTCGCGCTCGAGCGCGGCTGCGGCGCTGTGGAGCGCGGCGTTCTTGCTCGCCGTCGATGCCCGCGCGAGGATGCGCGACGCGGCGCGCGCGCGCTCGCCGACCTCGCGCATGTACGCGGCGAGATCGAGCCCGGGAACGTTGAGATTGGTCACGGCGATATTGTAGCGCAGCGCATAGCGGCCTCTGACGACTAAAACTTATGAGCGTCGAGCGTCCTCACGCCCGTATCGCTCCCCACTAGGATCACATCGGCACCGCGGTCGGCAAAAAGCCCGTTGGTGACCACGCCGACGATGTTGTTGATCTTCATCTCCAGCTGGGTGGGGTTGAGTATGCGCATGTCCTCCACGTCGAGGATGATGTTTCCGTTGTCGGTGATGAAGCCTGCGCGCAGCTGCGGGTGTCCGCCGAGCTTGACCAGCGCGTGTGCGACAAAGCTGCGCGCCATGGGAATGACTTCGACCGGAAGCGGAAAGCCGCCGAGCACGCCGACGAGCTTAGACTGATCGACAATGCACACGAACTGCTTCGCGACTGCCGCGACGATCTTCTCGCGCGTGAGCGCGCCGCCTCCGCCCTTGATCATCGCACCGTGCTCGGTGACCTCGTCGGCACCGTCGATGTAGACGGGCAGGTCCTTGACGGCGGTCAGCTCGACGATCGGGATGCCGTGACCCTTGAGCCGCTCCGCCGTTTTCACCGAGCTGGCGACCGCGCCCTTGATGCGGTGTTTTATCTTTGCAAGCTCGTCGATGAAGTAGTGGGCGGTCGAGCCGCTGCCGACGCCGACGAAAGCATCCTCGACCACGTACTTTATCGCCTCGCGGGCGACCTGCCGCTTCTGTTCGTCCTGCGTCATTTCTTGCGCACCGGAGGCAGGTCAGTGCAGACGCCTTCGAACGCCTCCGCGGCAAACCCGATCGATTCGCTCAAGGTCGGGTGCGGATGAATGGTCTTGCCGATGTCGATCGCATCGGCGCCCATTTCGATCGCCAGCGCAATCTCGCTGATGAGATCGCCCGCGTGGGTCCCGACGATGCCGCCGCCGACAACGCGATGCGTCGCGTCGTCGAATAGAAGCTTGGTGAAACCCTCGTCGCGGCCGTTGGCGATGGCCCGGCCCGACGCCGCCCAGGGAAATACGCTCTTCTGCACCTTGACTCCTTTGGTCTTGGCTTCTTCCTCGGTGATTCCCACCCAGGCGATTTCCGGATCGGTGTATGCGACCGACGGAATGACGCGCGCGTCGAAGAACGATTTCTGGCCCGCAGCGGCCTCGGCGGCCACATGCGCCTCGTGTACTGCCTTGTGCGCAAGCATAGGCTGGCCGACGAGGTCGCCGATCGCGTAGATGTGCGGCACGTTGGTGCGCATCTGGCTGTCGGCCGAGATGAAGCCGCGGTCGCTCACCGCGACGCCCGCCTTTTCGGCGCCGATCTTTTTCCCGTTCGGGCTGCGACCCACGGACAACAGCACCATGTCATAGGGCTGCGGCCCCTTCGGCGCCTGCTCGCCTTCGAAGCTCACGTAGACCGCGTCCTTCCTCGCCTCGACTGCCACTGTCTTGGTCTTGAGCATGACGCGATCGAAGCGCGGCTTGTTCACCTTCTCCCACACGCGCACCAGGTCGCGGTCGGCGCCCAGCATCAGACCGTCGAGCATTTCGACGACGTCGAGGCGCGAGCCCAGCGTCGAATACACCGTGCCCATCTCGAGGCCGATGATCCCACCGCCGACGACCAGCAGGCGCTTCGGCACGCTCGAGAGCTCCAGTGCCCCGGTCGAGTCGACGATGCGCGGATCGTCGGGCACGAATGGCAGCCGCACCGACTGCGATCCCGCCGCGATGATCGCCTTTTGGAAACGGACGATCTTTTTCGCGCCGCTCCGGCTTTGCCCGCTCCCCTCGGTCAGCTCGACCGACAGGTGATGCGGATCGAGAAACGTGCCGTAGCCGCGCACGACCTCGACCTTCCGCGCTTTCGCCATTCCCGTAAGCCCGCCCGTCAGCTTGCCGACGACCTTGTTCTTCCAAGCGAGCAGCTTGAGAAGATCGATCTTCGGCGCGCCGTAAGACACGCCATGTTCGCCCAGTGCGGCAGCTTCGTCCATGATCGCCGCAATGTGCAGCAGCGCCTTCGAAGGTATGCAACCGACGTTCAGGCAGACCCCGCCAAGCGTCGCATAGCGCTCGACGAGGACGGTTTTCATTCCGAGATCGGCGGAGCGGAACGCGGCGCTGTAGCCGCCGGGCCCGGAGCCCAGCACGACCATCTCGCATTCGATGTCCGCCGGGCCCGAATACGTCGCTGCGCCCGGGTCCGGCGACTTTGCAGGCGCGCTCGCGGGCGAAGGTGTGGGCGCGGCCGCAGGGGCTGGCGCCGGCTTTGCGTCCGTCTCGGCCGTAGCAGCACCGGGTGAGCGCGCATCGGATGCGGCCGCTGCCGCGGGTTCGAGCGTCAGCAGTACGCTGCCCTCGCTTACCTTGTCCCCGAGCTTTACCTTGAGCTCTTTCACCACGCCGCCCGCAGGAGCCGGCACATCCATGGTCGCCTTGTCCGATTCCAGCGTGACCAGCGAGTCCTCTGCCTTCACTGAGTCGCCCGGGGCGACCAGCACCTCGATGACCGGCACGTCCTTGAAGTCGCCGATGTCCGGGACCTTGACTTCGATGGCTTGGCTCACGATGGCTCTTTCATCAGGGTTCTTTAACCGGCACGGTCACGACCTCCTCGGCCGCGCGGGACTCAAATGCCGCGCAGACGAGGAGCAGAAAGACGCCAAGCCGCCTCACAGGATCGTTCTCCGCATGTCGCCCAAAAGCGCGATCAGGAAGCTGTTGAAACGCGCGGCGGACGCACCGTCGACCACCCGGTGGTCCCAAGAAAGGGACAAGGGAAGGATAAGCCGCGGCATGAATTCCTTTCCGTCCCATATCGGGCGGGTGCTCGACCGGCAAACGCCGAGTATCGCGACCTCGGGTGCGTTGATGATCGGCGTGAAATAGGTTCCGCCGATCCCTCCGAGACTCGAGATCGAAAAGCATCCGCCCTGCATATCGGCGGGACCGAGCTTGCCCTCCCGCGCCTTCGCCGACAGATCTGCCATTTCCTTGGCGATCGCCATCAAACCTTTTTGATCGGCGTTCTTGATGACCGGAACAACGAGCCCATTGGGTGTGTCGGCCGCGAAGCCGATGTTGTAATATTTCTTGTAGATCAGGTTGTCGCCGTCCAGCGAGGCGTTGAAGTCCGGGAATTGCTTCAGCGCGGCGACGCATGCCTTGATGAGGAAAGCGAGCATCGTGACCTTGGTTCCCGATTTCTCGTTTTCCTTGTTGAGCTTGACCCGGAAAGCTTCGAGATCGGTGACGTCAGCGTCGTCGTGGTTGGTGACGTGCGGGATCATCACCCAGTTGCGATGCAGGTTCGCGCCGGAGATCTTCTTGATCCTGGTCAGCGCCTTGGTCTCCACCGGCCCGAATTTCGAAAAATCGATCTGCGGCCAGGGCAAGAGACCGAGCGCCGCGCCGCCCGCGGCCGCTGTGGAAGGCGCGGCGGACGCGCCGCTCATCGCCTGCTTGACGAATTTCTGCACGTCTTCCTGAAGGATGCGGCCCTTGGGTCCGGTGCCTTCGACGCGCGACAGGTCGACGCCGAGCTCGCGCGCAAATGCGCGCACCGACGGCGACGCGTGCGCGTTCCGGAAGCTCTCGCTGTCGACCGGCGCTGAACCTTTGGGTGCGCTGGCGCCTTCCCCTGCCGACGAGCGAGCGGGAGGCGGCGCTTTTTCGGGCGCCGCAGCGGCTGCGGAGGACGCGGCCGCCGAATCGTTCGTCGAAGCCGCAGTCGGCGCGGCGGCGCCCGCGTCGAGGGTCAGGATGACGCTTCCCTCGCTGACCTTGTCGCCCAGCTTGACCTTGATCTCTTTGACCGTGCCGGCCGAAGGCGAGGGCACGTCCATCGTCGCCTTGTCCGATTCAAGGGTGACCAGCGCATCCTCGGGCTTGACCGCGTCACCGGCTTTGACGAGCACTTCGATGACCGGCACGTCTTTGAAATCGCCGATGTCAGGGACCTTGACTTCGATCGGTGCGCCAGCAGGCGCGGCAGATTTCGCGGGAGCCGATGCCGGAGCCCGGGCGCTTTGGGCTTGAGACGCTGCTGGCGTTGACGCTTTGGCATTGGCCTGCGCCGCGGCGGGCTGCGCCGATTGGCCGGCGCTTGTGTTATCCGGCGGCGACTTAGGAGCGGCCGCGGACGCGCCGGCGTCGAGCGTAAGGATCACGCTGCCTTCGCTGACCTTGTCGCCCGGCTTGACCTTGAGATCCTTCACGGTTCCCGCCGACGGCGAGGGAACGTCCATCGTCGCCTTGTCGGATTCGAGCGTGACCAGCGAGTCCTCGGCCTTCACCGCATCGCCGGGTTTGACGAGGACCTCGATGACGGGCACGTCCTTGAAGTCGCCGATGTCGGGAACCTTGACTTCGATTGTGCTCATGGTGGCTTTCTTGTCTCACGCTTGATCGCGTATTTCCCGGGCCCGTGCGGCAGGCCGGGCGACACCGGATCGGGATCTTTGATGTGCGTTTGTTCGCGCCAATCCCGCTTCACACCGTCCAGGGCGCAGGCTTGGCGGCGTCAAGCTCGTATTTCTTCATCGCCTCGGCGACCTTGGCCGCGGGCACCGTGCCTTCGTCGGCCAGCGCCTTCAGCGCGGCGACGGTGACGTAGTAGCGATCCACCTCGAAGAAGCGCCGCAGCTTTTCTCGCGTGTCCGAGCGTCCAAAGCCGTCGGTGCCGAGCACGACATAGCGCCGCGGTACGAATGCGCGGATCTGCTCGGCAAAGGCGCGGATGTAGTCGGTCGATGCGATCACCGGCCCCTGCGTCGGTGCGAGCGACGCCGCGACGTGCGACACCCGGGCCTTCGCCGTGGGATTGAGCAGGTTCCATCGCGCGACCGCGTTGCCGTCGCGGGCGAGCTCGGTAAACGACGGGCAGCTCCAGATGTCCGCCTCGACGCC
The DNA here is from genome assembly GCA_963745385.1 of uncultured beta proteobacterium. GTDB lineage: Bacteria > Pseudomonadota > Gammaproteobacteria > Burkholderiales > Casimicrobiaceae > PALSA-1003. The sequence continues at coordinate 35,367 of CAVUXI010000022.1, read as the reverse complement.
CCAATCCTTGGCCAGGAGCTCCGCGGCGGCGATCGACTCGCGAAGAATGACCCCTGAGCCCAGAAGCTGAACGCGCGGTGCTTTCGACGATTTGGCGCCCGCCTTCAAAAGGTACATGCCTTTGATGATGTTCGCGGCGGCACCTTCGGGCATCGCCGGCTGAGTGTAATTCTCGTTCATCACTGTGATGTAGTAATAGACGTCCTCCTGATCGGCGTACATGCGGCGCAATCCGTCCTGGACGATCACCGCGATCTCGTAGCCGAAAGTGGGGTCGTACGAGATGCAGTTCGGCACGGTCGCCGCGTAGATGTGCGAATGGCCGTCCTCGTGCTGCAGCCCTTCGCCGTTGAGCGTCGTGCGCCCGGCCGTGCCTCCGAGCAGGAAGCCGCGCGACCGCATGTCGCCGGCGGCCCAGGCGAGGTCGCCCACGCGCTGGAAGCCGAACATCGAGTAGAAAATATAGAACGGGATCATCGGCACGCCGTGGGTCGAGTAGCTCGTCGCCGCGGCGATCCAGTCGCACATCGCTCCGGGCTCGTTGATGCCTTCCTGCAGCACCTGCCCGTCCTTGCTTTCCTTGTAGAACATCAGCTGGTCGGCATCCTGAGGCGTGTAGAGCTGGCCGAGCTGGTTCCAGATGCCGAGCTGCCGGAACATGCCCTCCATGCCGAAGGTGCGCGATTCGTCTGGGACGATCGGCACGACGCGCTTGCCGATGCTCTTGTCGCGGATGATCGTCTGCAGGATCTGCACGAACGCCATGGTGGTCGAGATCTCGCGGTCCTCGGTGCTCTTCAGGAACCGCTCGAAGGCGGTGAGCGCCGGCACGACCAGCGGATCGGCCTTGCGCCTCCGCGCGGGAAGAAATCCGCCGAGGTCCATGCGCCGGGACTTCATGTATTCGGCCTCGCGTGAACCCGCTGGGAAGGTCATGTATGGAACGTCCTCGATCTTGTCGTCGGGCACGGGAATCTGGAAGCGGTCGCGCATTGCCCGGATCGATTCGGGCGACATCTTCTTCTGCTGATGGGTGATGTTCTGCGCCTCGCCGGACTCACCCATGCCGTAGCCTTTGATCGTCTTGGCAAGAACGACCGTCGGCTGGCCTTTGTGATCGACCGCCGCGTGGTAGCCGGCGTACACCTTGAACGGGTCGAGGCCGCCGCGATTCAGGTGCCAGATGTCGTCGTCGGTCCAATCGGCGACCAGCTCCTTCAGTTCCGGCGTGTTGAAGAAATACTCGCGGACGTAGGCGCCGTCCTTGGACTTGAACGTCTGGTATTCGCCGTCGACGCACTCCATCATGCGGCGCATCAGAATGCCCTTCTTGTCGCGCGCGAGCAGGGGATCCCAGTGCGTGCCCCAGATCACCTTGATCACGTTCCAGCCCGCGCCGCGGAAGTCGCTCTCGAGCTCCTGGATGATCTTGCCGTTGCCGCGCACCGGACCGTCGAGACGCTGCAGGTTGCAGTTGACGACGAAGATCAAATTGTCGAGCGTTTCGCGTGCCGGCCATGCCGATTGCGCCCATCGATTCAGGCTCGTCCATTTCGCCGTCGCCGCAGAAGCACCAGACCTTGCGCCCCTCGGTCTTCGCCAGCCCGCGGTCCTGCAGGTACTTCATGAACCGCGCCTGATAGATCGCCATCAGCGGCCCCAGGCCCATCGACACCGTCGGGAACTGCCAGAAATCGGGCATCAGCCAGGGATGCGGATACGACGATATGCCCTTGCCGTCGACCTCCTGGCGGAAGTTGTCCATCTGCTCGGCGGTGAAGCGACCGAGCATGAAGGCGCGAGCGTAGATACCGGGCGACGAGTGTCCTTGCACGAACACCAGGTCGCCGCCGTGGCTGGCGGAAGGAGCGTGCCAGAAATGGTTGAACCCGACGTCGTAGAGCGTCGCTGCCGATGCGTAGCTCGCAATGTGTCCGCCGACGTTGGTATGCTTGTTCGCCCGAATGACCATCGCCATCGCGTTCCAGCGCGCATAGTTGCGGATCTTCTCCTCGATCGCATGGTCTCCCGGCATGTGGGGCTGGCGTTCGACGGGAATCGTGTTGATATAAGCGGTGTTTGCCGAAAAAGGCATGTACGCGCCGCGACGCCGCGACTTGTCGATGACCTGCTCGATCAGGAAATGCGCGCGGTCGGGGCCCTCGTTCTCGAGGACGCCGTCGATCGCATCGAGCCATTCCCTGGTTTCTTGCGGGTCGACGTCGGGGTTCATGTCCATGGCGCACTCCTCACGTAATTGCGACGCTATCTTGCTGGTGGACGATTGGATTTCGGGATCGTTCCCGCGACTTCCGCATGCCGTGCTGCGCGGCGAGGAAACCGGGTTAAAGCGTATGAAAACCAGGGTGCTGGAACCGCGGCTCTCCAGCCTATCACAACGTTCCGCGGCGTTCCATCGCCCGCGCGCGTCAGCGCGATAGAGTCAGCGATCGGGACTCCGTGACCAATGCGTCGACGGTGAGATCGTGCGCCGCCGCGGGAACGCGGTCGACGACTTGTGCCTCGAACGCACCCGCAACACGCAGCGCACGAGGCGAGAGCGTCGGAAGAAGGCGATCGTAATAACCGCCGCCGTAGCCGATGCGGCGTCCGGCGAGATCGAAGGCAACGCCCGGGACGAGCACCCAGTCGATCGCATCGACGGGCAGCACCTCGCAGTGCTTTCCCGGCTCAAAGATGCCGCGGAACCCGCTGACCGCGTCGGTGGCAACATCGCTCACCGAGCACAGATCGAGCATGCGAGTGGCCGCATTGACGCGGGGAAGCGCTACGCGCTTGCCGCGTTGCAGTGCGGCATCGATCAGCGCTCTCGTATCCCACTCGCTGCCGAAAGGTAGCGTGAGCAGCAGCGTGCCCGAGGATGCGAAGTCGTCGCGCGCCAGGAGCGCCGCAACGATCGCGCCGCTGGCCGCGGCTCGAAGCTCGGCGGAAAGCGCGTTCCGCTCGCGCAAGATGCGCGCGCGCAGCAAACGCTTGGCTTCGCGCATGTCAGCTTGCGCGGGATCGCTGGACGACAACGCCACACGGACATGTTACCGCAATGCCGCGCGCCAGCGCTTATAATGGCCCGCTCGAACGCGGTCCTTTCAGGTTCCCTTTTCCATGAACAACAATCATCAGCACCATCGGGCGCGGCGCGCGCGCCTCATTGCCGACATGCAGCAGCAGACGGGCGGCGGCATCGCGGCGATTCCGACCGCACCCGAGGCCATACGCAACGCGGACACGCATTATCCTTTCCGGCCTGACAGTTACTTCTATTATCTGTCCGGATTCCCGGAGCCGGAGGCGGTCGTGGTCCTGACCGCCGGCACCGGCGACGGCGACCCGCGGCAGGTTCTATTCTGCCGCGACAAGAATCCCGAACGCGAGATATGGGACGGCTTTCGCTACGGTCCCGATGCGGCGAAGGAGATCTTCGGCTTCGACGAGGCGTATTCAATTGACGAGCTCAAGGGAAAGCTCGTCGATTGGACCTGTGACCGTCCCGCGCTCTACGCGCCGCTCGGGCTTTATCCGATGTGGGACGATGCGATCACCGCGACGCTCAATGAAGTTCGCAATCGCGTTCGCACCGGCGTCGCGGTGCCCGAAACGCTCGTCGACGTACGCGCTCCCTTGGCCGCGATGCGCCTTTACAAGGACCCGCAGGAGCTTGCCCTTCTGCGCCGCGCGGCGGAAATCTCCAGCGGGGCGCATCGGCGGGCGATGCGGCTGACGCAGCCCGGCTGGTACGAATACGAAGTCGAGGCCGAGTTGATGCACGAGTTCCTGCGCTTCGGAGCGCAGGCAGTGGCGTACCCCTCGATCGTCGCGTCCGGGCCCAACGCCTGTGTTCTCCACTATCGGGACAACAACCGCCAGGCGCAGGACGGCGAGCTGCTCTTGATCGACGCCGGTTGCGAATTCCAGGGCTATGCGTCGGACATCACCCGCACGTTTCCGGTGAACGGAAAGCTCGCCGGCGCGCAAAAGGCGGTCTACGAGCTGGTGCTCGCGGCGCAGCTCGCGTGCATCGACGCGGTCAAGCCGGGCCGCGCCTTTCACGATTATCATCAGGTCGCCGAGCGCGTGCTCGCGCAAGGGCTCATCGACCTCGGCCTGTGCGAGGGATCGCTGGAGACCGTGCTCGAGACGGGCGCGTACAAGCAGTTCTACATGCACCGCGCGGGCCACTGGCTCGGGCTGGACGTGCACGACGTCGGCCTCTACCGCGTCAACGGCGAATCGCGGACGCTCGAACCTGGCATGGTGCTGACGGTCGAGCCGGGCTGCTACATCCGGCCGGGAGACAAAGTCCCCGAGGAGTTCTGGAACATCGGCGTTCGGATCGAGGACGACGTGCTCGTCACCGCGGCGGGAAACGAAAACCTGACCGGTGCGACGCCCAAGACGATCGCCGATGTCGAAGCCGCGTGCAGGGCGTAAGCGCGGATCTCAATCGAGTCGCGCACGATGCTTCGCGATCTGGTGATCGTCGGCGCCGGGCCGGTCGGCGCGACTTTGGCGCTGGCGCTGCGCGACGCCGATCTCGACATCGTCGCGCTGGATGCGCGGCCGCACGGAGCCATCGCCCGCGGCGACCGCTCGCTGGCGCTGTCGCACGGCACGCGACTGATGTTCGAGCGCCTCGGGATCTGGGGAGAGGTCGCATCGATCGCGGACGCGGTCACGCCCATCGTCGCAATCGACATCTCGCAGCGCGGCGGTTTCGGGCACGTCCGCCTCGATGCGGCAGAGCACGCGCTGCCGGCGCTGGGCTACGTGGTGAGCTATCGCGCGCTTCAATCTGCCCTCGATTCGGCGCTCGCGCGCACCCGCATTCGCGTGGAGCACGACGTGGATGTGACTCGCGCCGATGCCACACCTGCGTTCGCCGAAGTCCGCGCTAAGCGCCTAGGCGAAGACATCGAGTGGACGACCCGCCTGGCAGCGGTTGCCGACGGCGGCGGGGACGTCGTCTCGAGCCTGAAGCGGCGCCGCCACGACTACCGACAGGTCGCGCTGGTCGCGCAGGCGTGGACGAAGCGTCCACATAGCGGTATCGCGTTCGAGCGCTTCACGCCGGAAGGACCGATGGCGCTCCTGCCCGAAGGCGATCACTACGGGATGGTATGGACTGCGGCTCCGGAGCGCGCGAGGGAGCTCGTCGATCTTCCCGAGACGGAATTTCTTGCGGCGCTCGCAGCATGCTTCGGCTCCGCGCGTCGACGGCTTCGTGCGCGTGAACGGCCGGCGCAGCTTTCCGCTTGTCGCTCGATATCGCCGAGCGCGTTATCGGCGAGCGCGTTGTGCTGGTGGGCAACGCGGCGCAAGCTCTGCATCCCGTTGCGGGCCAGGGTTTCAATCTCGGTATTCGCGATGCCTTCGAGCTGGCGCAAGAGTTGCTTGCGACGCCGCGCGATCAAATTGGTACGCAAGCACGTCTGGTCGAGTACGCGCGCCGCCGCCGCTCCGATCGATGGTCCGGCATTTCGTTTACGCATGGACTGCTCGGAGTCTTCGGCGCGGACGCGTCGCTGCTGCGCTGGCCGCGAGGGTTGGCGCTTACTTTGCTCGACGCATTGCCGCCGGTGAAGCACGTGTTCACGCGCGCGATGTTGTACGGCTTGCGCTGAACGCGACACCGTCGCAACAATCGTCGAATGCGTAGAACACCGCGCCGTAAACTCGGTATAATCCGCTTCCGCGCGCCGTTCGCAACTTCGCAGTTAGCAATCCGCCCACCTAATCCGACCGTGCACATCGGCTCTCATCACATCGAGAACAACCTGGTTGTCGCGCCTATGGCGGGTGTCACCGACAGGCCGTTCCGCCAGCTCTGCAAGCGTCTTGGCGCGGGTCTTGCAGTGTCGGAAATGGTCTCGTCGGATCCGAGGCTCAGGGCAACGCACAAATCGCGGCTTCGCACGGACCATCGGGGCGAGGTCGAACCGATCGTCGTGCAAATTGCCGGCGCCGATCCGGAGTGGATGGCGGATGCGGCGCGCTACAACGTGGATCGCGGCGCGCAGATCATCGACATAAACATGGGCTGCCCCGCCAAGAAGGTCTGCAACGTCGCGGCGGGCTCTGCACTGCTGCGCAACGAGTCGTTGGTCGGCGCCATCGTCTCCGCCGTAGTCGGGGCGGTCGATGTGCCGGTGACGCTAAAGATTCGCACCGGCTGGAGCCTCGAAAGCCGCAACGCGGTGCGGGTCGCCCGAATCGCCGAGGATGCGGGCATCGCCGCTCTTTCCGTGCACGGACGCACGCGCGAGTGCGGCTTCACCGGTCCCGTCGAATACGAAACCATACGCGCGGTCAAGCAAGGCGTGCGCGTTCCGGTAACCGCCAACGGCGACATCGACACGCCGGAGAAGGCCCGCGAGGTACTCGAGCGCACCGGCGCGGACGCCGTCATGATCGGGCGCGCGGCGCAGGGCCGGCCGTGGATTTTTCGCGAGATCCGCCATTACCTCGACCACGGTCGTAAACGTTCCGCGCCGCGTGTCGAAGAAATCCGGCAGGTCATTCTCGAGCACCTTGACGACCATTACGGGTTCTACGGGGAGGAGAGCGGCGTGCGCGTCGCGCGCAAGCATCTCTCCTGGTATGCGGCGGAGCTTCCCGGAGGCGAGGAGTTCCGTCACCAAATCAATCGGGTGGACTCGTGCGCGGCACAGATCGCGTCGGTCAACCATTTTTTCGATCAGCTCGCTGCGTACGATGACCGGCTCGCCGATGTTTGGTCATGCCGATCGTTCGACTCGCAGTCGGGTGCTTCGCGGGTTGAGGAGGCCCTCGCAGCATGAAAAAGACCGTGCGTCCAAACGGTGGAAACGAGATCCGTCGCAGCGTCGAGAAATCGCTGGACGAGTACTTCCGAAGGCTCGACGGCGAGCAGCCGTGCGGGATCTACGACATGGTGATCACCAATGTCGAGCGATCATTGCTGGCCATGATCATGCATCGCGCCAGCGGCAACCAGACGCAGGCCGCGGACATGCTCGGCATGAATCGAAATACGCTCCGGTCCAAGCTGTCCAAGTACGGTATCCGGTAGCCATTGCGCATGAAGTGCGGGTCGGCGCTTGAGGCGCGCGTGGCGCCCTCGCGCTGCCCGATCCGACTCATCGTCCGAGGATCCACGCCGTAACGACGTGGCCGCCGCATGACCGCACCCATCGCGCAGGCATTGCTTTCCGTTTCGGACAAGAGCGGCCTGATCGAGTTTGCGCGCGGGCTTGCCACGCTCGGGGTGCGGCTCCTCTCCACGGGAGGCACCGCGAAGGCTCTCGCCGATTCGGGCCTCTCGGTCACCGAAGTCGGGGACTACACCGGCTTTCCGGAAATGCTCGACGGCAGGGTGAAAACGCTTCATCCCAAGGTGCACGGAGGGATTCTCGCGCGCCGCGACTCGCTCGAGCATGCGGCAGCGCTGTCCAAGCACGGTATTCCGACCATCGACCTCGTGGTGGTCAATCTCTATCCTTTTCGCGAGACGGTCGCCACGCCGGGATGCACGCTCGAGCATGCGATCGAGAACATCGACATCGGCGGCCCTGCGCTGGTGCGCGCTGCGGCGAAGAATTACGCTCACGTCGGCGTCATCGTCGATCCGGCCGACTACGAAGCGGTGTTGGAGGAGCTGCGATCGGGCGGAGCGAGGCTCGCCGATGCGACGCGCTTTCGCCTCGCGCAAAAAGCCTTTGCGCACACGGCGGCCTACGACGGCGCGGTGAGCAACTACCTCGCCTCTCGCGACACCGCGGGCGGGCGCCAGATTTTTCCCGATCGATTCACCTGGCAGGGCGAGAAGCTGCAGGATTTGCGCTATGGCGAAAACCCGCATCAGCACGCCGCTTTCTACCGCGACGAGATCGCCGCGCCCGGCACCATCGCCAACTACCGGCAGCTCCAGGGCAAGGAGCTCTCGTACAACAACATCGCCGACAGCGACGCCGCGTGGGAGTGCGTGACGAGCTTCGACGGACTCGCGTGCGTCATCGTCAAGCATGCGAATCCGTGCGGCGCGGCGGTCGCGGCGACGCCCCTTGCCGCCTACGAAATGGCGTTTGCAACCGACCCGACTTCCGCGTTCGGCGGAATCATCGCGTTCAATTGCGAAGTCGACGCTGAAACCATCGAGGCAGTGAGCGCGCAGTTCGTCGAAGTGCTCATCGCTCCGGCATATACGCAGAGCGCGCTCGATGCGATCTCCAGGAAGGCCAACGTCCGGGTTCTGGAGCTGCCCCGCGCTTCGGCAGGGGCTCCAAGCGCGTGGGACATGAAGCGCGTGGGCGGCGGAATGCTGCTGCAGACGGCCGACAGGCAGATCACGACCGCCGCCGACTTGAGCGTCGTCACGCGGCGCGCACCGACGCCGCAGCAGCAGGACGATCTTCTGTTCGCCTGGCGCATCGCCAAATTCGTAAAGTCCAACGCGATCGTCTTCGCGGGACGGAGCCGCACGCTCGGCATCGGTGCGGGTCAGATGAGCCGGGTCGACTCGACGCGCATCGCCGCGATCAAGGCCGCCAATGCCGGCATTTCTCTCGCGGGGTCGGTGGTTGCGTCGGATGCGTTCTTCCCGTTTCGCGACGGGCTCGACGTCGTCGCTGACAGCGGCGCGGCCGCGGTGATCCAACCGGGCGGAAGCGTTCGCGATGCCGACGTTATTGCCGCCGCCGACGAACGCGACATCGCCATGGTCTTTACCGGTGTGCGCCATTTCCGGCATTGACCGGCGGCGAAACGCGCCGCGGCCGGGCAGCGATTGCGCCGTCGCGGACACGTCATGAACGTGCTCGTCATCGGCGGCGGAGGACGAGAGCACGCGATGGCCTGGAAGATCGCGCAGTCGCCGCGCGCAGCCAGGATATTCGTCGCGCCCGGCAATGCGGGAACGGCGCGCGAGCCCGGATTGACCAACGTTGCGCTTTCGTCGATCGCCGATCTCGTGGCGTTCGCGCAGCGCGAGCAGGTGGGATTGACCGTCGTGGGTCCCGAGGCGCCGCTTGCCGCGGGCGTGGTCGATGCCTTTCGCTCGGCCGGGCTGCGAATTTTCGGTCCGACACGCGCCGCGGCGCAGCTCGAGAGCTCCAAGCATTTCGCCAAGGAATTCATGGCGCGGCATCGCATCCCGACGGCGGGCTACCGCAGTTTTACCGACGAGCGCGCCGCGCATGCCTATATCGATCAGCGCGGCGCACCGATCGTCGTCAAGGCCGACGGCCTGGCCGCGGGAAAGGGCGTCGTCGTCGCCGGCTCGACCGACGAAGCTCATGCCGCCGTCGACGCGATGCTCCGGGACAGCCGCATCGCGATCGAGCACAACCCGGGCGGCGCGCGCGTGGTCATCGAGGACCTCCTCGTGGGCGAGGAAGCGAGCTTCATCGTCATGGTCGACGGAAAGAATGTCCTGCCGCTTGCGTCCAGCCAGGACCACAAGCGACTGAAGGACGATGACCAGGGACCGAATACCGGCGGTATGGGTGCGTATTCGCCCGCCGCCGTCGTGACCCCGACCGTGCACGCGCGCATCATGCGCGAGGTAATTACGCCGGCGGTCAACGGCATGGCGGCTGACGGCGTACCTTACACCGGCTTCCTCTACGCGGGGGTGATGATCGATCCCGCAGGCAACCCGCTGACGCTGGAGTTCAACTGCAGGCTGGGCGACCCGGAAACGCAGCCCGTCATGATGCGTTTGAAGTCGGATCTGCTCGATCTCCTCGATCACGGGATCGAAGGGACGCTCGATGCGATCGAAGCCGATTGGGACCGGCGAGCGGCGCTGGGGGTGGTGCTCGCTGCGTCGGGCTATCCGGATGAGCCGCGCAGAGGCGATACGATTTCCGGCCTCGATGCGGAAACGCCCGAGTGCAAAGTGTTTCATGCCGGAACAGCGCTCGATGCGGGCCGCGTCGTGTCCAGCGGAGGACGAGTGCTGTGCGTCACCGCGCTCGGGGAGACCGTGCGCCAGGCGCAACGCAGCGCGTATGCCGCGATCGCCGCGATCCATTTCGACGGCATGCAGTTCCGCAAGGATATCGGCCAGCGCGCGATCGTGCGCGTGAAGCCGTAGCGGCGACGTAGCTCGGCCGATGGACATCGCGCGCGTTCGGAGCTACTTCGCGGACTTGCAGGAGCGCATCGTCGCGAGGTTGGAGGCGTTCGCGGCCGTTCCCTTCTCGCGCGACGCATGGGTACGGCCGGAAGGCGGCGGCGGCGTCAGCAGGATGATCGAGGGGAACGCCATTTTCGAACGCGGCGGCGTGAATTTTTCGCACGTCCTGGGCGAGCGGTTGCCCCCGTCCGCGAGCGCCGCAAGACCGCAGCTTTCAGGGCGCGGCTTCGAGGTCATGGGCGTATCGACGGTGCTCCATCCCGCGAACCCGTACGCGCCGACGGTGCATATGAACGTGCGCGCTTTCGTCGCATCGGCACGGGCAGCCGAAGGCGGCGACGCTGCGGCGGTATCGCCGCCGATCTGGTGGTTCGGCGGCGGTATGGACCTGACCCCCTACTACGGGTTCGAGGAAGACGCAAAGCACTTTCACAGCGTCTGCCGCAATGCCCTCGCGCCGTTCGGCGAGGACTATTACCCGCGCTTCAAGCGCTGGTGCGACAGCTATTTTTTTCTGAAGCACCGCGGCGAGCCCCGCGGGATCGGCGGCATCTTTTTCGATGACCTCAACGAGCGCGACTTCGAACATTGCTTCGGGCTGACGCGAAGCGTCGGCGATCATTTTCTCGACGCCTACGTGCCGATACTCGAGCGGCGCTTGAACGTGCCCTACACTGAGCGCGAGCGCGACTTCCAGGCGTATCGGCGCGGACGCTACGTGGAGTTCAACCTGGTCTACGACCGCGGAACGCTTTTCGGGCTGCAATCGAACGGCCGCACCGAAGCGATTCTCATGTCCCTACCGCCGGTCGTAAAGTGGCGCTACAACTGGCGCCCCGACCCCGGAAGCCCCGAGGCGAAGCTCTACAGCGATTTTCTGACGGCTCGCGATTGGGTCGAGTAGGGGAACATGAGGAACATGACCGACGACGCGCATTTGATCGAGACCCAAATCTCCTCGGAGGATGTTTTTCGAGGCAAGCTGCTTCACGTCAAGCTCGACACCGTGCGGCTGCCCGACGGAACGGTGGCAACACGCGAGTACATCGCGCATCCGGGCGCGGTGATGATCGTGCCGCGCCTTCCCGATGGAAAGCTCCTGCTCGAGCGGCAGTTCCGCTATCCGTTCAAGCGCGTGTTCATCGAGTTTCCGGCGGGGAAGATCGACGCGGGCGAAGAGCCGTTGGCCACAGCAGCGCGGGAGCTGCTCGAGGAGACGGGCTACACCGCGAAGCGGTGGACTTACCTCGCGACGCTGCATCCGCTGATCACGTATTCGACCGAGCGGATCGAAGTCTTTCTGGCCGACGATCTGGAACACGTGGGCGCCAAGCTCGATGCGGGCGAGTTTGTGGAAGTGCTGACGGCGAGCCTCGAAGAAGCGCTCGCCTGGCTCGATCGCGGAAGTATCACCGACGTAAAGACCATGCTGGGACTTCTTCTTCTCGCCCGCAAGATGGGTTGCTAAAGATCCGCGGCCATGTCGGCGCAAGTCGCAAAGCGGATCGTCGTGACCGGCCGCGTGCAGGGCGTCGGATTCCGCTATGCGCTCGCGGACGAGGCGCGCTCGCGAGGTCTTTCTGGCTGGGTGCGCAACCGCCGCGACGGCAGCGTCGAGGCGGTCGTCTGCGGACCCGCCGCCGAGGTCGCCGCCGTAGCCGCATGGGCGCGGCGCGGGCCGCCTGCGGCGAAGGTCGAATCGATCGAGATCGAGGAAGCGATGGGAAGTTTCGATGGCTTCGAGATCACGCACTAGATGGTGCGAAAAATGTCCCTCCAGGCGGCATAGCTTGCTGCCGAGAGCAGAGGAAACACCGCGATCAGCCCGACGCCGAAAGTGAGCACGCCCAGGCCCACCAGCACCAGCGCGAGCAACCCGAAAAGCATCAGCGGCGCGACGTTCAATCCGAACGCACGCGCGCTCGCGGCAAAGGCGCCTGCGAACGACGCGCCCGCGAACAGCGCGGCAAACGGGACGAACGCCACGGGGAGCGAAACGACCGTGCCCGTCCCCAGCACCGCAATGAGCGCGATCCCCGAGAGCTCGCTGCTCGACGATTCGACGGCAAGCAGGTTGGCGCCGTCGATGGCGTAGGCCGCGATCGCTTCTGCCGCGAAGACCAGGAGTCCCGATCCGACGATCGCGGCGAGCGCGGCCGGCGGAGCGCCAAAAGCGGCCAGTACGTAGCGCGGTTTCAGAGGCGCCCCCGCGTCGAGCGCGGCAGCGCCGATGAGCATGCCGCACTCCACCACAGGGAGGATCACTTTCGATGCGGCGACGCCGATCCCGGGGATGAATTGTAGACCGACGTCGGCGGCCAGCGTGACAAAGCCGAGCACGCACCAAACCCAAGGCGAGCGCTTGAACAGACGCATCGCCTCCTCGAACCAGACGAAAGCGCGTCCTGCCGGGACCGCTCGTGGCGGACCCGGCTTGAACGAGAGTGGGGCAAGGTTCAAAGATGCCAACGGCAGCAGCGCGTCAGATCGCCGCTTCGCCGAGGTACGCCGCGCGGACCTTCGAGTCGGAGAGCAGCTCCCGCGATTCGCCGGATAGCGTGATTTCTCCGCTTTCCATGACGTAGCCGCGGGTGCTGACCTCGAGCGCGAGCTTGGCGTTCTGCTCGATCAGAAGAATCGTCACGCCCTCGCGGGCAATCGCCAGCACCGTTTCGAAGATTGGTCGGGTCCGGCGAGCCCCACAGGAAGCTGAAGGACTGGACGCCGCCGAGGTTGAACGTCGCTTGGCCGTCCGGGTCGACCACCAGGAACGTACCCGTGTCGAACAGCGGCTGGGTCTGCACACTGGCGATGCTGGTGCTCGCCGTGTAGACGGTGCCGCTGCTGAAACTCGGGGTCGGCGCCGTGTAGCTGCCGGCCGACGGAGCTGCAAACGTGACCGTCTGCGCGTTCACGCCAACCGACGCGACCAGCGCCGCGGCAGCCAGTAGAGTCTTGGTGTATTTCATGTTGAACATTTGCGATGAGGTGGATGGGGCCGCGCAAACGGAAGGGACCGTTGACCGCACAGGTTGGGTTTCCGGTCCCCCATGACTGAGGGGTCGCTCTGCATCAGGGTGTAACTTGAGCCTTCCTCCTGCAGCCAGATTCATGAATTGCTACATCGCTCCTATGAGAAATCATGCCGATCGCTGCATCCTCGAATGGGATGCCGATTGCAGTCGAATGGATTCTGCGAGAAGGCGCTGGCGCGCGATAACCCCGGTTCGCGGGGTTTGCGATGAACAGTCCTTGAGCGACCGCTGCCGTGCTGCGCATCTACAGCGCCACGGTCTTGGCGTGCAACTTCGCCACTTCGTATCGTTCTTGACTACGAAAAAGATGCGTCGTGGGCACCGCGCTGGCAGAGGGGAACAGGAGTCCCTCGCCGGACACGGCACAAGAAACGCGCCCTGCTCAGTCAAATCCCGTCTGGCAGCCTTGCCCGTGCATAGAGTCTTCGAGCTGTCATGGGCGAACCAGCTCGAAAGACCCGGTCGACCTATGCACAAGCTGGCTCGGTCGACCGTCGTTCTTCATCGTTGCCGCCGGGAGCGTGGCCCGCGGCCCCATCGAGAGCAGTAGCGCCATGTCGTTCGAGTCGACCGGCCTGGCTCTGCCGCGGCGCACAAGCTCGCGAGCCGTGGGAAGGCTCGTCACGCAGATTTCGCCCACGTCGATGATGTGGCCGTACAGCCGCACCGGCTTGATTGCGGCCAAGCGGATGGTCTGCGTCGTCACCGTGCTCGCAACGCAGAAGGCCGCCGGCTGGGGAAACGCGACGTCGCACATCAGCATGACGCGGGCGACCAGGCCGGCGGAGTTGAAGTCCTGCGACGGATCGATGTCGATGCGCATTCCTGGGCCGAATACACCGATCACCGACGTCGAAAAGTCGCCGACGACCAAGCCGCTGGCATTCTTGGTCGCATGAGCGGGCAGGCCAAGGATGGTGCCGTTGTCCGAGTCCCAGAGCGTCGCGTCCGAGCCCGTGAATCGTTGGCGGCCCCCCAGGGTCTCCTGAATCGTCGGCGTTCCGACCCACTGCAGCATGGCCTCCCGCGCGCCGACAGTCAGCGGTGCCTTGCGCATCGCCAACAGGCCGGCGTGCGCGAGACTCGAGCCGCTTTGCGTGCCGATGCCGGCATGGTTCAGCTGGGCGTTGCGAGCAGGAATGCGAGTCGTAAAATTGAAGTCCTCACCACGCGCAGTCATGGACGTCATCGTTGCCGCACTCATTGCTCTCTGCCTCGTCGCCGTCCTGTTCATCGTGCACCTCCGCGGCCGCGGCAAGCGCGATTCGCAGAAGGAAGACGCAGATCGCTCGAATCCGAACAGGTTCGATACGACGCTGGGCCAATTCCACGACATGCGCGAGGCTCTTCGACCGCTGCAGCACACGCGAGCTGCTTCCCGAAGGGTTCCCGCCGACCGGAAGTAGAGTTCATCGGGTGTCTCAGCCGAGAGCCTAGCGAGCCCGCTCAACGTCTACGCTTCGGATCGGAGGCGACTTCTCGAGTTCGCGGGCAACCGGCCGCCCTAGCATCCACTACTCGATCGCCGCTGCCGAGGCCCTGTCCGCCCGGTCGCTGGAGCTCCGCAACGCCGCTGCGATGTGCGTCCAGGCAGCCCCTGCTTCGCGTCTGCTTGCCGCGGCGTTCGACCCGCCCTTGCGCTCGAACCGGGGCTTTCGTTCCCTGCCCTCCTCCGTCGCCGTCTTGCGCCAGAGGCTCGGGTAGTTCCGGTCCACGCCCCGGCTTGCCTTCTTCGCCGATATAGGCGCCGCCGAACTGCCACTGGCGCTCGATGTCCTTCACGGCGTCGTTGCCGCGCTCGACGACGCCGCGATCGTCCTCGATGTCGCACGGCGGCCACGCCGAGTTCTACGAAACAGCACAGCCGAACAACCAGGCAACCGGGGCCTGAAGCGCTTCCAATATCCAGTAGTCGTCCGGGGCTCTAGCCCGGTGGAAATCGAAGCGAACGACTCGAAAGTATTGGAAGTCCTGACCTCCGAAAGTGACCATTGGCGCGGCCTGCAGCTCGATCCGAGCCACCGACTGTTAATCCATAGGTCCCTGGTTCGAGCCCAGGTCGGGGAGCCAATGAAATCAAGAGGTTGCGTCGCAAGACGCAACCCTTTTCTAATTGCGATATTGGAAAGCGACCCCGGCCGTCCAATGTCCATACTTCGCCGCGCTCTTACCGTCAGATTTCAGGCTGTCTTTCGAATGTCGGGTTTGCAGCGGTGAGACCGCGCCTGCGAAGGGGCACTCGCGACCCTGAACGGTCGCTCGCTCTCACGCAATGCGGACTATTCAACGACCAATAGCCCTCGGGCGCAGTCAACGCAGATGCGAACACTGAGCATGCTGCTTCGTCGCGCCTCCGAGGTTCGGCGATGTTTCCTTAACCGACCGGCGGCGTGCCGCTACTTCAGCTCGACTTCCACGAACGCGAATTCGCCTTCGCTCGTATTGACGATGTTGTGCTCAACGCCGACGGGCGCGCGTACGCCTGCCCCGCGCGCAGGGGCGTCTCGACATTCCCCTCCGTCGCCTCGGCCAGCAGCTTGCCGGCCGTGAGGCAGACGACGACGTAGTCGTACGCGTGGCGCTCCAACCTGTCTCGGCGCCTACGGCGAAGCGCCACTCGGTGACGATGACGCGATCGGTTTCCTGCAGCCGGGTGGCTACGGCCTTGGGTCGTATGGTGGCCATAAGACGGGGCTCCTTCCGTCCCTTAAGCGATTCAGTCTTGACAGATCTTGCAAAGAAGTCAACGTGCAGTTGCCAAGGCAGGAATGATGTTGAAACGCGTGAGCGAGCAAGCTGCGGCGATGGCGGCGCGACCGAGTCGGGTGAGGTAGTAGCGATAGGTATGCGGAACCTTCTTGATCAGGCAGAGCAAGCGCAGCCGTCTGAGCTGACGCGACAGTGCCGACGGCGTCAGGTGCAGGTGTTTGCTCAGGTCTGGCGCGGCGCCAGCCGTGAATGTTGAACTCGCCACGCTGCAAGGTGCGCAGCAGCTTGTGGTCGGTGGCGTCGAAGAAGTTCACGCCTCTGACCGACGGGTCCGCGCCTACGCGGGGCTGACTCAGCCGTTGCAGATCGCGTTCACCCACGCTGGGGTCGTCCAGGCTGGAGAGGAATTCCAGGTAGCGCAGGTTGCAGCCCAGCAGTATTTCGCGCAGGTCGATGAGGCTGTAGATCGACCTTCTTCAGCGGCGCCAACTCACGCGTGGCGGCCGCGTCCTTGTGTTCCACCTTGCGGTGGTGCTTGAAAAAGCTCACGTCGTTGACGGTGGTCTCCACGCGCAGCACGCGCGAGAACTTGTCGTAGACCTTCACGCCGGCCGCGCCCATGTAGTGCTTGATGCAGCGGCCTTCGATACGGGTGGACAGCCGCGAGCCGATCTCCTGCGCCAGCGCGGCGGTGATCTTCTTGCCCAGAAAGCCGGCCACGCGGGGCGCGTCGGCGGCCAGCACCGCTTGGCGCGACAGCGCGTCGTACAGCGGCGCCAGGATCTCGCGGCTGCGAAACATCAGGTCGGTGGAGTACTCGGCCTGGCGAATGCTCCAGTGCCAGTCGGTCTGGCCGAACACCTCCGCCACCGGGCACAGCCAGTGCGCGTAGCGCTTCAGCCGCTGGTGCAGCACATCGGGGCTGAAGGCGTCGGCCAGTGCCTGTGCGCGAGCGTGCTCCGAGATGCGCAAGAAGGCGTTGTCCTCCTGTACGAACTCGATGCCTTCGCGCTGCAGAGCGCACGCCAGCGCGCTGTGGCCGTTGCAATAAAACTGCAGACCGAACGGTGCCCAGGTGGGCACGCGCAGGTAGCACAGGCCGAACTCTTCGTCGATGAAGTAGAAGTAGTAATGCAGACACTTGCCGGCATCAGGGCGCAAGAAGACCTTGCCGGTAGCCTTGTTCAACCACGGCTTGTAGCTCGGACAGCTCTCCATGGCGGAGATCACGTGCACCAGCCCGGGCGCATTGCCGCGAACGGCCAGCACGCCGGCAACGAGAGCTTCCTTACGCACGTGAAGGCTGTTGACGTGCTCGATGCTCGAGCCGTTCGCTTCGCAAACCTCCTGCGCGCGCTGCCGGATGTGGTCTCGCAGCGGCTCGGCAAAGCGCGGGTATGCACATGCGGATGCCGTGCGCGAACAGAAAGCTGGTCATCCCCCCGGCGTAGCAAGCTCCTGGCATGGTGCCCGTCACGATGATCCGGTCGTAGCACGACAACACGCCGTGCAGGTTCGCCGCGTACCGTTCGGTCAGTGCCGTCGCAGCCATGGTCGCTCACCTCGCCATCGGTCGGGCAGCGATCGTATTCCTTGTTTGGTTCCGGCTCTGCCGGCTTAGGGCAATGGGCTGAGCTCGCAACCAAATCGGCCTCCTCGCTGCAGCGGCTCAAGACTACGGCACGCCGCGAACCTGCTGGATCAGCAACTCCCTCAGCCACTTCGCCGCGGGTTGGCCGAAGTCGGCGTCGAGCGACCGCTTCGGGATACTGCGTTGATCGACCGGTTGAATCCGCCGCCGGGTCCGGATGTACCCGAGCGTCAGCTGTCCGGCCAGCAACCACCCCGGGCATCAAGTGCTGTGCAGGCCCTTCGGTGGAGGCAGGGGTGGTGCGCGACGCACCAGCGCTCGGCCCGGGTACTCACGTTGCACATGGACCGCCAACTCGTCGATGAACGTGGCGGCATGGCGCGCCAGCAGACGGCGCGGATCTCGCGCCAGCACGGCCCAGCGGCCGATCGAAGCGTTGCGGTGCAAGAGCGCCACGGCGCGCAGGCCGTCAGGCGGCACGGTCACCGTTGAAGGCACCATCGCCACACCGTGACCATCGCGCGCCAGCGCCAGCAGCGTTTGCGGTACTGCGCTTTCGGCCAGGATCCGTGATTTGATGCGGACCACCTCACAGACAGCATCGAACCACGTGCGCGATGCGAACTCGCGCCCTAGCAACAGCAACGGTTCATCGGCGATCTCGGGCAGTTCGACCGTTGCGCGCCGACCCAGGCGGTGCCCAGCGGCCACCACCGCGATCAGATGCATCGGGAACAACGGCCGACACTCGAATGCCGCCTCGCCTTCGGGCAGCACCGCGAGTTGCACGTCGCCGCGCTCGAGGCGGCGCGGCAGCCGCGCGCCGCCATCTTCGACCAGCTGCACTTCGGTGCCCGGGTGGCGCTGCTCGTAGCGCCGCAGAAAGGGCGACAGCAGTCCTTCGATCACCTGCGGCGTGGCGCCGATGCGCAACACGCCGCCTTCACCCTTGCGCAGCGCCCGGGCGCGCTCACCGAGCGACTCGAACTCGAGCAGCACACGACGGCAACGCGGCAGCAATTCTTCCGCCTCGGGCGTGAGCTGTACGTGGCGCCCCACGCGATCGAACAGCGCGACACCCAGATCTGATTCGAGCGCATGGATCTGGCGTGATGCGGCCGGCTGGCTCAGGTGCAGCTTGGCGGCTGCGCGCGCCACGCCGCCGGCGTCGACCACCGCCACGAAGGTACGCAACTGACGCAGCGACATCGCGACCTCATCTATCCGCTTTTTGCATCAATAGGATGATCATAAATGCATTGGACGGATGGTACGGCAGCTTCTATCTTTGTGGTGAAGGCTCAACCAGGCGGGGTGATCATCATGCAAGCGGTCAACAGGCTCCCATGGATCGTGCCGGTGCTGCTGACCTGCGCCGCCGGCGTGGCGCGCGCCGACGTGGTGACCGACTGGAACGTGGTGGCGCTCAACGCCAGCGCGGTGCCGCCGAACTCGATCGTGCAGTCGCGCACGCTAGCGATCGTCCACGCGGCGGTGTACGACGCGGTGCGTGCGGTCGAGGGCAGCGGCCCTGCCTATGCCGTGGATGTACAGGCGCGCAGGGGCGCGTCGGTAGAGGCCGCCGTCGCAGCCGCAGCGCACGCTGCGCTCGAACGCCTCGCCCCCGCCGCCAAACCGATGCTCGATGCGGCGCTGAGTGCCACTCTCGCCAGGATCCCCGATGGGCAGGCCAAGACCGATGGGGTGAGCCTCGGCAAGCAGGTGGGTGAGCAGACCGTCGCGCTGCGCATGGGTGACGGTGCCGATGCCAAGGTGGCGTTCAACCCCAAGCCGGGTGTCGGCGCGTATGTGCTCACGCCACCACACGCGCTGCCGGCCATCCTGCCGCAGTGGGGCGCCGTGACGCCGTTCGTCCTGCCCGGCAAGGTCGCATTGGAGTGGAAGGGCCCGCCGGCACCGGGCAGTGCCTCGTTCGCGCGCGACTACGATGAAGTAAGGAGTGTCGGCGCGCGCCAAAGCAGCACCCGCAGCGCCGATCAGACCGCTGCGGCGGTGTTCTGGACCGTGCAAACCGCGGTGCCCTGGCACGCCGCCGCGCGCGCCGTGTCGGCGGCCAAGGGCTTGTCGGTGTCGGACAACGCCAAGCTGTTTGCGATGCTGTCGATGGCCACTGCCGATTCGCAGATCGTGGTCTTTGCCGAGAAGTACCGGCACCCGCACTGGCGGCCGATCACGGCGATCCGCGCTGGCGTGAGCGCCGACGGCGGCAACGCGCTACTGGAGCGCGACGCGAAGTGGGAACCGCTGATCGGCACGCCACCGCATCCCGAGTACCCGTCGGCGCACGCGGCGTTTTCCGGTGCGGCCGAGGTGGTGCTGCGCTTGGCTCGGTGGCGACGACGTCGAGGTCAGCGTGACGAGCCCGCCTCTGTTCGGCCTCACGCGAACGTATCGCAGGCTGTCGCAGATCAGCGAAGAGGTCGAGAATGCGCGGGTGTGGGCGGCATCCACTTTCGCAGCGCCGTCCACGACGGCACCGAGCTGGGCCGCACGATCGGAGCGATTGTCGTGCGCGATTTCCCGGCCCGGGGCTCACTCTGAGTAAACGGGTCCGTGCGCAACGACTTCGACCTCGAGCGACTCATTGGCGACTGTGAGGCCGCGAGCGACGATGTGGCGCGGGTGCACGAGCTCGTCGCACATGCGGTATCGAACTCTGCGGCGTTGCTGCAACGGTTTGGCGTGCCACGGCGCGGCGCAATGACACCGCTGCACCGATCGGCCGCGATGACGGTGCTGCACCTGGTCTGGGGCCCGCAGATGAGCGTTTGGCCGCACGAGCACCGCATGTGGGCCGTGATCGGCGTATATGCCGGCCGTGAAGACAACACTGTCTGGCGCCGCACACGCAGTGGCTCTCTGCAGCGATCCGGCACCACCGCCCTCGCAGCAGGCCAAGTGTGGTGGCCGGGCCGCGACGTGGTGCGCTCGATCGTCAACCCCCTTTCGTCGTGCACTGCCGCGATCCATGTTTACGGCGGCGACTTCTTCGCCACCGAGCGCAGCGAATGGGATGTCCAGGGGCGCGACGAGCACCGGTTCGATGTGGTGCGCGCCATGGAGCAATTCGATGCCGGGTCGCGTTGAATGGGCTCGCGTGGTTTGCCACCGATCACGCGCGCAAGACCTTGCGCACGGTGTCTCGATTCGAAGGCATGCACATCGGGTGGCAAGTCGAGGCAGAGCCAGCGGAGCCAGCCCGCGGTGAGGCGCCGCAAGAGGGGGAACACGATGAAGTTGCCCGCCGTCCGTGCCTGGGGAATGGGCATCATCGCGGCCACCGGTTTGATGGTCGCGCCGGGCGCTGGGGCTTCGACGATCGTCAATGGCAGCTTCGAAGCAGCGTTCGCATCCTGGGTTCGGCTCGATCAGGTCGGCAGCAACGGCACGTTCTTCCTGCAGAGCGGTTTCGCGAGCCCGGTCAACGCCGACCCGGTGCGCGCGCCGCCGTCAGGGACGAGCGCGGCGATGAGCGACGGGGCCGCCCCCGGCGCGCACGTCCTGTACCAGGACTCGTCGCGACGCCTGGCGGCCAGACCTTGAGTTTCGATCTTTTCGTCGGCAACCGCGCCGATCGTTTCGCCACGCCCGCCAGCCTCGATTTCGCACTAACCAGCCCGAACGGAGAGACGTTCAACCAGCAGGTGCGTGTCGACCTGCTGCGGGCGGGGCCGATCCGTTCAGCGTCGCCGCGTCAGACCTCCTGCTGTCGCTGTACGCGTCGCGGGTGGGCGATCCCCTGGTCAGCGGCTACCAGTCCTTCGCATCGGACATCGGCGCCGTGCTGGCGGCGCACAGCGGGGAGTTGCTTCGGCTTCGATTCGCCGAAACCGACAACCTGGCGCAACTGCAGCTCGGCGTCGACAACGTCGCCATAGCCGTCAGCACCATTCCCGAGCCGGCGTCGACCGCGCTGGTCGCGGTCGGTCTGGCGGCACTGTTTGCGCGGCGGTCCCGCGGCACGCGGGACGCGATCCGCAGCTGCGGCATCAACCGGCTGCCGCCGGCCGAGCGCCGCACGAAGCGGCCAACATGGCGCGCAGCCACCGGATACCGCCGAGCAGCTCGTACTCGGTCCAGTCCGGATTCGACAGGCGAAGGTCGCCGCGATGCGAGCGCAGGCAGCTGCCCTGCGGCCATGCCGAGATCTGACGAGACAGCACAGCCACAACCAGGCAATCGGGGCCGAAGCGCTTCCATATCCAGAGTCAGTCCGGGGTCTATCCCGGTGGAAGTCGAAGCGAACGACTCGAAAGTATTGGAAGTCCTGACCCCCGAAAATGAGCATTGGCGCGGCCTGCAGCTCGATCCAACCGACCGACCGTTAATCCGTAGGTCCCTGGTTCGAGCCCAGGTCGGGGAGCCAATAAAATCAAAGGGTTACGTCGCAAGACGTAACCCTTTTCTATTTGCGATATTGGAAAACGATCCCTGTCCTCAGCAAAAATGCCGTCTGGCGCGGCGCTGCGTTCCTCGGTAGGCCCAGGACCAAACGCTGTGGCACGATGAGCGCATGGTCACCCTCGTCAGGATTGCACTCCGCCTGATCGAAGATGCCCTGCGCTGGGTGTTGCTACTGTTCAGCTCGACCGAGTCGGTCCACGCCGAGAATCTCTTCCTGCGCCGGCAACTGGCTCTCTATATCGAGCGCGGTGTCGGACTGCATTTCTGCGGAGCACAGTCGAAAGCCGCCGCTTCGGCCTACTCCAAGTCGCACCCCGTCACGCGGCAGCGCTTTCGGAAACCCTGCGCGGTTCGACCTCAGTTCGGCGCCAATCCGAGACCGAATTGATCGAGCTTCATCTTGTGCATGAGAGCGACGAAGCGCCGCTCCTGGCGCAAGCCCGCCAAGCGCGGGTCGTCCTTCAAGAATATTAGTCGCGTGTCGCGCGTAAGGAAGGCCTGATCCAGTGCATCGAGCGCGGGCTCGACGTCACCCAGAGCACCATACACCGTCGCGATCGAGGAAGGCGACACGTAGCGCGACCTCGCCAGGGTAAGCAACTGATTCAGTATCTCGCGTGCCTCCTCGCGCTGACCGACGCGGGCGAGGTGCGATCCGAGCAGAGCCAACGGCCGGGTCGTGCCATCGGCCAAAGCCACACCGCGCCGCATTTCGGCGATGGCTTCGTCGGGCTTGTGATCGGCAAGATCGAGAAGGGCCTGGGTGCAGTGGGCGAGCCAGAACCCGGGGGCGATATCGAGGGCACGATTCAGCCGGAGCCGAGCTTCGTCGCGCCGACCCGCCTCGAGCAGATATGCGGCCTCGAGGGTGTTGTACACGGGCGACATCGGATCCAGCTCTCGGGTCATGCGCATCTGCGCAAGGCCTTCGTCGGGCCGGTCCTGGTTGAGCATCAGGCTCGCCAGACCGAAGTGGGCCGCGGCCACATTTGGATTGGCCGCAAGCGCGCGCCGGAACTCACGCTCGGCACCAGGCCAGTCGAAGTCGAACCAGTAAAGCTTGAACGCCTGCTCGGCACGTGCTTCGGCCAGATCCGGGACCAAGGCGAGCGCGTGCCGGATCGCCACGTCCGCCGGCTCGAATGCATCCGCTGGTCTGGCGTCGGTACCGAACAGCGTCCGCCGATGCGTTTCGGCAAGCCCGACCCAAGCCAGGGCATAGCCGGGGTCGATGTCCAGCGCCTGGCGGTATAGCGCCATGCTCTTACTCAGGCCGTCGGCGCGCATGTCCTGCGCGTAGCGAGCCGCGGCCAGATAGAGCTGGTAGGCGTCGGTATTGCGTGTTCCACCGAGTCCCGTACCGGAGGAGTTGCTCCGGCGAAGACTTCAAGGCTCGGCGCAAGCACCCTCGCGACGCGCGCCGAGATCGCATCCTGCACTTCGAAGACGCCGGTGAACTTCTCGTCGAAGGTGCCGGTCCAGGCGGCGACCCCGTCGGTGCTGCGCAGCAGACGCGCGGTGACACGCAGGTGGTCGCCACGCCGCTGCAGGGAGCCGTCGACGATCCACGCCACATCGAGCTCGCGCGCCGCGCGCAACGGATCCTGCTCGGTTCCGGCGTAGCGGCGTACCGAGCCGACCGAGCGAACGACCAGCCCGGGAACGGTGGACAGCCGCGCGATCAAGCTGTCTGCCATGCCCACTTCGAGCAGCTCGTCGCGCGCTTCCGCCGCCAGCGGCTTGAAAGGCAGCACGGCCAACGTCGAGGGTGGTCCCGCGCCGCCGGAGCGCAGTGCACGGCGCGACGCCCAAAGGGCGGCAGCACCCAGGCTCGCCGCGGCGCCGCCGATCAATGACATGACCAGCCAGCGCCGCCTCGTCGAGGCATGGGCTTCGCCCGGTCGGATCGCTGCACCGGCGGCGGGCGCGAGCGGCGCTAGCACATCGGACGGAGGCATTGAATCGCGCTGCAGCGACTCGTCCGTGCGCCGTCGCCGTCGGTTCAGGCAGCGTCGTCACGGTGGCGACGAACCTGAAGCCGCGCCGGGGAACGGTCTGGATGTAGCGGCTGGCCACGGGGTCGTCCGAGAGCGCACGCCGTAGGCCCGAGACAACCTGGCTCAGGCTGTTCTCGTCGACCACCAGGCCTGGCCACAGCGCCCGCATCAGGGAGTCCTTGTCGAGCAGCTCACCCGCATGCTCGACGAACAGCAGCAGCGCATTGAAGAGCCGTGGCGAGAGATTCAGCGCGCTGCCGTCAGGACGACGCACCTCTTGCTGCGCTCGCTCCAGCACGAAGTCACCGAAGGCATAGCGGGTCGACGCAAGCTTGACGAATTCAGCCATTTTTCAGGAACGTTTCAAGGCGCGGCGAATGACTTTCAGGACCGTACTACGCATTGTGCGGACGTCGGCCCGCTCACGGCGCCGGACTCCGAAGGGAAGAGATGAATCCGATCCACCACCAAGGCCTCGGAGCCGCGGCCCTTCTGCTGTGGGGCGCCGTTGCGTCTGCGCCTGCGGCGGCGACGAAAGCCGACGCTCGACGCTCGACGGGTTGCACCACGGCGCCGGCCGCGCCCGTTGACTCCGCCGTCTGCCGGGGCAAGGCGAACTTCCACGACCGGACGCTGGCCGGCTTGGGCGGGCAACGGCCGCGCGTGTTCCGACTGCCACATGGACGCCGAGAACTTCCAGCTCACGCCGGCAGCGGCACAGGCCAGGTTGGCGAAGATGACCGCTTCCGGCGTCGACGACCGCTCTTTCGCGCGATCGACGCCGATGACTTTCGCGTCAACGGCGCCGCCGCGCACGACTTCACCAACCTGACGCAGAACGGGTTGATCCGAGTCACGATCCCGCTACCCGCGAACGTGAAGCTGCTCGACTGCGGCGCGGCGATTCCGTGCCCGGCATCGGCACGCCCGACGAACGAGACCGTCGCCGACGTCTGGCGCGCGGTTCCCCCCATCCTCGACGTCAAGATCACCGGCGCCGACGGCACTGGCGCCCGTGTATTCGCGCGGACCGAACAAGAGCGGTGGCTACCAACTCGACGGTCGCATCGACACGCTACAGAACCAAGCGCTCTCCGCATTGCAGAACCATGCGGCGATCACCGTCAACCCGCCAACGAGCTTCCTCGACGACCTCGCTGCCTTTCAGGGCACGCAGTTCTCGTCGCCAAGTGTCAAGCTGCTGTCCGATTCGATGACGGCCGGCACCAGCCCGCTGCCCGATCCCGATCCGGTCCTGAATGCGCTCGAAACGTCGGGCAAGGTCGTCTTCAACCGGGCCTGCGGCCAGTGTCACGGCAACACCGCTGGCCACCCGAGCGGCAGCACGCCGATCCAGCAGGGGGTCCAAGGGACGGTCACCGCGATCGTGCGCTACCACAGCATCCAGACCGCCTGTCCGCGACCGGTCGATACCGTCAATCCGCCGCGATTCGTGTTCCAGCCCTGCAGCCCGAGCCAGATGAAAAACGTGCGAACCTATGAAATCACAAACAGCGGCGTCGCGCCGAGCGGCACGCCCTGTGGCGGCCCTGCGCCTCAACCCGCGTGCGTCACGCGAGTCACCATCTCGGATCCGGGCCGGATGTTGCTTACCGGCTATCCGGTCCCCGGCGGGCCGGGCGACATCCAGCACTTTGACGTCCCGAGCCTGCGCGGGATCTCCCGAAACGCGCCGTACTTCCACAACAACACCGCCGCGACGCTTGAAGACATGCTCGAACACTACAAGCAGTTCTTCCTTTTCGTCGCGATTCAACAATCGACGGCGGCTTTCCTGACAACGCAGCCGGGTATCGTTCCTCCCGTCATCGATCGGCCGTTCACCGACGCCGAGGTTCCGTCGCTGCTCGCCTATCTGCGCAAGCTCTGACCAACCCGTCCGACCGGAGATCGACATGGTCCGACGCACGCTCTTTCGTGTCCCGCAACAGCACCGTGCCCGCTCGATGGTCGACCCGCCCCACCCTGATTGGCGGGTACTCGTGCAGCTTGTGTCCGCAGATCTCCACGCCACGACACCCGGTCAGCAGCTGGAAGCGGTAGTAGTCCGACGCGACCTTGGACGGTGCCTTCTCGGCGGCGCGCCACCACGCCCCGAGGAACTCTGGCGGGATCGGAGCCGGCGAAGGTCGCCGCGATGCGAGCGCATGTAGCTGCTCGGCGGCCATGCCGAGATCCACGAAACAGCACAGCCGAACAACCAGGCAATCGGGGCCTGAAGCGCTTCCAATATCCAGTAGTCGTCCGGGGCTCTAGCCCGGTGGAAATCGAAGCGAACGACTCGAAAGTATTGGAAGTCCTGACCCCCGAAAGTGAGCATTGGCGCGGCCTGCAGCCCGATCCGAACCACCGACTGTTAATCCGTAGGTCCCTGGTTCGAGCCCAGGTCGGGGAGCCAATAAAATCAAGGGTTACGTCGCAAGACGTAACCCTTTTCTATTTGCGATATTAGAAAGCGACCTCGGCTGTCAATATCCAGTACTTCTCCGCGCTCTTACCTTTTCACTGGCTTGGCGCTCGAACCCCTTATGCGCGTGGCGCGTCCGGCGCGGTGGACCGCTTCAGCGGGCGTAGGTGGCCGAGAAGGAGGCCTGGCCGAGCAGGGCGCTGCCGAGGCCTTTGTTCAGCACGAAACTGTAAAGCGAGGCGCTGCCGGTCCTGGGGATGCCGCCGGCCGCTGCGAGATGGTCGACCGCCAGGGCATACAGCGTGAAGGTGTAGTGGTGCTGTACGTCGCCGGCGGGCGGGCACGGGCCGCCATAGTTGCCGTTCTCGCCCGTCGCGCCGGTGTCCATGAAATCGGTGTTGCCGCCGTAGGCGCCAGCGGGCAATGAAGCCGCGTGATTGCCCGCGCCCCGCGCGAGACCCATGGCGTGCGGCGGGATGTCGTACACGGCCCAGTGCCAGAAGCCGGCACCGGTTGGGGCGTCACGATCGTGGACCTGCAGCGCCAGTGAACGCGTGCCCGCCGGCAGGTTGCGCCACTTCAACGCGGGTGACACATTGCCACCGGTGCAGCCGAAGCCGTTCAGCAC
Organism: uncultured beta proteobacterium; assembly: GCA_963745385.1. Lineage (GTDB taxonomy): Bacteria > Pseudomonadota > Gammaproteobacteria > Burkholderiales > Casimicrobiaceae > PALSA-1003. The sequence goes on along the minus strand of CAVUXI010000022.1, from coordinate 8,422 downwards.
GTTGGCCAGCGGAAAGGCATTGCCGTTGGGCCCCGCCAGATCCGGGCTCCAGATCATGAAGCCGCCGCCGCGGCCATCCGCATTGTTGCGGTCCTGATCGTCGGAATCGGCCCGTGCGACGCCGCCCAAGCCGAGGGCCACTGCGGTGGCTGCAAGGATCAACAGTTTGCTGGGTGTCATGGGTTCCTCGAAGCGCTTTGCGCCGGCAAGCCAAGCGATCGCGCCCACCCACATGGCGGGCACCGGTAGGTCGCCGGCGCCCAGTGTGGGCGCCGCGCGCGCGGTGGGCAAGCCGCGTTTGTCCGGATGCCGCGGCAGCCGCCCCGCACCGGCCCGAACGGCGCCAGCCGCCGGCGGACCATTCGGAGGGTGTTGCCGACATCCGCGGCTCGAGAAGCCGTCTCGGTCTGCGCGTCCACCGATGTCTTCGCCTCCGGCCAGCCAATTTACAAGTTGGACCCCAAACCGAAATCTCGCAACTCCTGTTGTTGGGCCACAAGGCGGTCGGCCGCACGCTTCGCCAAAATGACGGGGATGTATCCAAACCTTGGCAATGAACTGCCCGAACACGTGGTGGTAAACCGCAGCCGATGGGACGCAGACGCGCCGAACTGGGTGGCAGCTGGCGAGCGGTCTTGGGCCGCCCGCGAGGCGTTCTGGGGCGTATGGAAGGCTCCGGAGACCACGGTGGGACTACTGCCCAAGGACATGACGGGCATGGACGCAATCGAACTGGGTTGTGGCACCGGCTATGTCTCGGCCTGGATGGCTCGGCGAGGGGCCACGGTCACCGCGATCGACAATTCGCAGCGCCAGCTAGAGACCGCCCGCCGGCTCGGAAATGAACATCGGCTCGATATCACCTGGATCCACGGCAACGCCGAGCAAGTGCCACGGCCCGACGGCTCGTACGACTTTGCCATTTCCGAGTACGGGGCCGCGATCTGGTGCGACCCCTTTGCCTGGATCCCCGAGGCGCACCGGCTATTGCGCGCCGGTGGCGTGTTGGCCTTTCTCGGTAACCACCCGCTGGCCCTGGTCTGCACCGCGCTCGACGGCTCGCCCACATCCGAAACTCTGGTGCGGGATTGGTTCACTCTTCATCGCATCGACTGGCGGCATGCGCAGTTTGATCCGAGCGGCATCGAGTTCACCCTGCACACGGGCGCGTGGTTCCGCCTGCTCCACAGCGTCGGCTTCGACGTCATTGAGTACCAGGAGCTGCAGGCGCAGGACCCGGGCGCAGGCAAACCATTCGGCACCCCTGCCAAGTGGGCTCATCGGTTCCCGTCCGAGCATGTATGGAAAGCCCGCAAGCGAGGCTGAAGGCGAATATATGAGGCATAGCCGCTGGTCAGAAGACGCTGCAGGCGTTACTTCCCGACCCGTCGCTGACTGTCGCGCCCGCGTCTCGCACGTCGGTTCTGCAGCGAGTGCGGTCCTTTGCAGGTACGACCTGAACTCACGGTCTCGGCCACATTGCTGCCGTTCAAGCGCACCGAGAATCGCAGTCCCAATGACGGGTTCCAAAGCACTGCGGACGTAGCCGATCGCCGGCGTTCGGCGAGGAATTCTCTTGAGCGACTGCGCGATCGTTGCCGACCCAACCGGCGCCGAAGGCCGCTCGAATGTCAGCTCCTCACGGCGTCGAACTCAGCAACGACCTGTCGCAATACCGATCGCGATGGCCGTGAGCTGACGTTCACATTGCGCGTCCAGAATTCAAGCGTTCATCGTTGATGGTCTCAGCCAGCAGCGGTTGTTCGCACCGACGCCCTCGTCGCAAGGGGCAATCCTGTGGCACATGGGCCGCAACCACCGCACCCACCGCACCTCGGAGATCGCTCGCCAGACGCCGAGTGGATCCGCGATGAGACTCGTCGTCGGCAGGGGCATCTGCATGCCTATACTCGACCAACGGTTGATCGTCGCCACGGTGGGCGTGGAGGTCGCGGATGGCTCGCATGGTGAGGTGCATCAAGGTCGGGCACGACGCAGTGGGGCTCGATTTTCCGCCCTACCCTGGCGAGCTCGGCAAGCGCATATTCGAGAGCGTGTCAAAGGAAGGCTGGAGGCAGTGGCTAGAGCACCAAAAAATGCTGGTCAACGAGAACCAGCTCAACCTCTCCGACAAGAAGGCTCGCGACTACCTCGTGCAGCAGATGGAGAAGTACTTCTTTGGCAGCGGCGCCGACGTGGCTGCCGGCTATACGCCGCCATTGCAGAAGTAGGCCGCGGCGGCGCGCGAACAGCAGCCTGAATCACCCGGTGGACACCACGCCGCATCCGACCGAAATCAAACTGCACCAGAAATCGCGGGTCATGGAGCTCGTGTTTTCGGATGGCAGCCAGTTCGAGCTGAGCTACGAGCTGCTGCGCGTGTACTCGACTTCAGCCGAAGTGCAGGGGCACGGACCCGGGCAGGAAGTGCTGCAGGTCGGCCAGCGCGCCGTGGATATCGTGACGCTCGAGCCGGTCGGCAACTACGCCGTGCAGCCGACGTTCTCCGACGGCCACAGCACGGGTATTTATTCCTGGGAGCATCTGTTCTGGCTGGGCACCAACCGCGATGAGCTGTGGCGGCAATACCTCGAGCGCCTGGAGGCGGCCGGGGCAAGTCGCGATGCGGGTGCAGCGCCTTTCGAGCAGCGACCGAAATCGAAATAGGGAGCCGCCCCGCGGCTGTCGCCATCGATGTGGCCTACGCCATTGCCCGCAGTGACGTCTCCCGTCGAGGTCGTCCTCATCAATCCTTCTTAAGGCGCCGATCCATGAAGCGCGTCCTGCTGCTGCTGCCCACCGCCGGCTACCGCAACGACGACTTCGTGGCCGCTGCAAGGACACTGGGCGTCGAGATCCTGGCGGCGGCCGACTACTGCCACCGACTCGCGCCCTCCTGGGGCCTGCCTCCCATCATGGCGTTGCATTTCGACCAGCCTGGGCAGGCGGTGGAGATCGTTCTTCGCTCGCTCGAGCGCGGCGTGGATGCGGTGCTGGCGGTGGACGATTCGGGCGTCGAACTTGCAGCCGTGCTCTGCGAACGCCTTGGCCTGCCGGCAAATCCCGCTGACGCGGTGCGCCAAGTGCGCGACAAGTTGGCGTTCCGCCGACTGCTCCAGCAGCGGGGTTTTCCGTGTCCTGAATTCCGCCACCTGGCGAGCGGCGAAGATCCTGGGAAGTTGCTTGCGAACTTGAAGTTTCCGGTGGTCGTGAAGGCGAGGCGTCTGTCGGGAAGCCGCGGCGTGATCCGGGCCGACGATTCCGCCGCACTGGTGCGCGCGGTGGACCGGGTGCGCGCCATCCAGTCGCACGCCGACCGCGACGCCCAGCAACTGGGCCTGATCATCGAGGACTTCATTCCCGGGCGGGAATACGCGTTGGAGGGCAGCCTGGAGCGGGGCGAGCTTACGACGCTAGCCCTGTTCGACAAGCCCGATCCGCTGGACGGGCCGTATTTCGAGGAGACCCTCTACGTCACGCCGTCTCGGCTGGGGGCTGAGCTGCAGGACGGCATCCATCGCACGGTGGCCCGAGCATGCCGCGTGGCGGGGCTCGTGACGGGGCCGGTGCATGCCGAGGTGCGCGTCAATGCGAACGGCATCTGGCTGCTGGAGATCGCGGCCCGCTCCATCGGCGGCTTGTGTGGGAGGGTGCTCACGCATTGCCTGGGCATGAGCCTGGAGGAGCGGATCCTGCGCCAGTTGGTGGGCAAGCCCCTGGCCGGAGCAGAATCGCGCGCCCTCGCCGGCGAAGGCGGCGCCGCAGGGGTCATGATGATCCCGATTCCGCAGCGCGGCATCTACCACGGCGTCGAAGGCCTGGCCGCTGCGCAGTCGGTGCTTGGGGTCACCGGGGTGACCATGACGGCGCAGGTCGGCCAGATCGTTGCGCCGCCGCCCGACGGGGCCAGCTACCTCGGCTTCATCTTCGCCCGTGCTTTCGATCCCGTGCAAGCCGAAATGGCGCTGCGCATCGCCCATCGCAGTCTGAACTTCGATATCCGCCCCCAGTATCCGGCGGTGACGGCGCACGAGGCCGAGATGCCTTGATGCGGGGTGCGCGATCCAGCAGCGTCGGCAGCAGCGCCAAGCGACTGCTTCGTGGCAACCAATTTGATGCCACGAATGACGCCGATGGAATCGACTGCGGGCCCCAGCTTCCCGAAACTGGCTGGCTCAGGTGTCGAGCCGCCGCTCGATCATCGGCCGCTCGAAGCGTCGCTCGCGACCGGGGTCAACACATGCCGTCGATGCGCACGATGAACAGCCCGCGGTCGTGCCACAGCACTTGGTACGCGGCAATTCGCGGCGGTGATAAGCCCTCGAGAAGACGATCTGGCGCGGCTGGGGGTGCTCGGTGTCGGTCAGACAAGAGTTTGAAGGCCTATGGCTTTCCTGCGACGTGGCTTAAGCGACGATCCAAGGTTGTACAAGCACGAGTCAGAGGGACCAGAAAAGGCGCCGCTACTTGCATTAGTCAGAGTTTTGATCGAACGTTGTTCGAGGACCCTCATTGCTCGTGGCAGCGTCTCAGTTGAAACAGAGACGCAACCTCTGCGTCATGCCGCGGAAGTTCTGGCGACCTCCGCGGCAGTGATGCCCTCGAGCGCCAATCCGTAGCCGATGCCTTCGTCGACGATGCGCCGCAGCCGTTGCGTGAAGCCGATGCGCGTGTACTTCGAGGTCAGCGGCGGCAGCTTGACGATGCCGGCGGCGAGTTCGCGAGCGCGGCTCAGCAGTTTGTTGGCGGCAACAATCTCGTTGACCACGCCCAGGCTCTTCGCTTCTTCGGCGCCGAGTCTTTGCTGTGTCAGGATGAAGTAGCGTCCGCGCACGCTGCCGATGACTTCCGGCCACAGCAGGTGGATGCCGTCGTTCGGCGCGATGCCGAAGGCCTGGTGCGGTACGTCCTGGAACACGGTGTCGGGTGTCGCCAGCACGATGTCGCACAGCAGGACATATTCCGAATGCAGCAGCACCGGCCCGTTGAGCGCCGCGATCATCGGCACGTCGATGTCCAGGATGTTCATCAGGATCTTGCGGCCTTCGCGAAAGATCTTGTCGTAGCCGCGCGGCGTGAAGAAGTCGAAACCATCGGGCGCGATCGCATCCATGAATGCGTCGCCGCTGCCGGTCATGATGACGACGCGGTTATCCAGGTCTTCGCCGATCTGGTGGAACAGGTCGGTGAACTGCTCGTGCGTGTAGCCGTTGAAAACCAGCTTGCCGCCGTCGGTGTGAAGGGCGACTTCGAGCACGCCGGTGTCGGACCGGGTGAGCTTGGCGTTGGCGTACCTGTCGGCGTAGTGGTTGAGTCGGGACATGGTGACTTCTCCGAGGTGGGCGGGGCGTTGACGTGGATGGATCTTGGCGCCTGCGTTCCCTGCGCATAGGCGGGCTGCGCTCACATGATCCATGCCCCTTGAGGAATGCCTGTGTGGTGGTCGACGTGCGCGTGAGCTGGAGACCGCGCGCAGATCTCGCGTTGTCGGTGACCCGGGCAGAACCTTGTGGGACCGGCCCACGGCGAGTTCACGTCGGTGACGACGTGCACAAGTTTCGGCAAAAGCGGCTGACCACCTTGACGAAGAAGGCGCGATCGAAGGCCGATCCTGGGCAAAGAGAGGCGAAGCGTTTCGCGATCGAACGGGTTCGTCTGCGTCGGATCGTCGGACGCTCGCAGTGTGCCCTACGGGTACCTTCAAGAGGGGTCGTTCGTCTGTCCGCACGCCTGCGTCCCTGATTTTGGGGATGTACTCCTACATGGAGACGCCTAGCGTCGCATCCGATCTCTCGGAATCACGATAGAACCAAACATGGCAGCGACAACCGCGGCTCTTAGCTTCAGCGGAATGGCCGATTTGGGAGTCGGTCGAGGCCTGGACCTGCAGTTCCACATCGCCGACAGGACCGCCGACCTCTACCTGTGCGTTGGACGGTCCGACAACAGGGTGCGGATCAATGGCACTACCCCTTTGTCACGGCAGGCGTCCGTGTTGGCCGCGATTGATCAGTTTGGAAAATGGGGCGAGAACGTTCAGCTTTGGATGGTCGCGTACAAGGGCAGCGTCCTCTCCGCGCAATCACACTCCATCAATTACCTCACGCATGTCAAGCCGTTCTACGGTCGGTTGAAGGTTTCGGACATCGCCTCTGATATGCCTCGCCTGACTTACCCCGGCAACGGAGCGGGACGGCTATTGTCAAAGCCAATCAATGGTCGCTATTACTTCATGTACGGTGGGAAGCTCGAGACGGCCCCTGCTATGCGCGGCCTTGACTGTACTAGCTTCCCAATGGCGCTGCTTGGTATCCCGAACCTTCCGGCACCCGGCTATGGAAAGCAACTCTGCGAAGCGGCGCATGCCGAGCAGTGCGACATGGAGCAACTCAAGCGCGCTGACCTTGAGGCGCGCTTCAGAGCCAACTCGATTCCCAACGGAATTTATGTGCTCTTCAGCGAGGGACACGTACTGCTGTACAACTCCGACGCCAATACACTCCACGAATTCACCCACGGCGGATATCGAGCCACGCTGGCGCCGAGCCGCCCTATGCCCGCTGCGCACGACTTGTGGTGGATGCGGAAACTGAGCGAGAGTTATCGCCCGAACTTTGCATAGCACTGTGGTTCCTATGGCGCGCGCGCGCCCGATGACGGCTTCGACCTTGCTGACACTCGCGCCGGCGTGCCAGACGTCGGCTCTGCGGGTCCAGTCTTTTGCGGCCACGACGTGAACTCACGGTTTCGGCCGGGTTGCAGACATAGAAGCGGGCACCGACCGCGCGGCCTCGATGACGGGTTTCACTGGTCCTGCTGACATTGCTGGCGAGCCATCACGTTGCGGTCGCCTGAACGTCTGCTCGCCGAGGGCGCCAAGTGGAGCTGCCGACCCGTTGCGGACTTTGCAAGATTGCACCGCGACGCCGCGAAGCGGACATGCAGGTCAGGAATCTCGACTCGCCCTCGTGGCATCTTCCGCCACTCGCGTCGTGGAACGCTTCTGTCGTGCGAGGACACCATGGTTTGTCAGAGCTGAGCCTCCTGCCAGGTCCGTCGCGCGCCACAAGACGTCGGGGGTGGGCCATCTGCGCTTCCTGACGTGTTGCTCATGCGTTCAAGACGACGTCGTCGGAGTCATGCCGCCGGATGGCAGTCGCCAGCCGAGTCAGTGGGGCATGCAGATCCGCCACAATTGGTCATGATCCACGCGCGACCCCCTGTCGAGCACACCCACGTACGCCGAACCAGATTTCGCCGTCCCTGGCTGGTCGCGAGCTACATACTGGCTTCTTCAGGAAGCATCTCTCAATGACCCTCAGTCTTCGCACTTCCCCTCTGCTCCCTTCCATCCTTGCAACCGCGATCCTGGTCGGCTTGGCTGGGACTGCTTCTGGCGCGCCGCATCCCAAGGCCCACGCAGCAGCTCACAAGCCAAAGCCGGCCGCATCCACCGAACCCGCGACGACCACCGACGCGAACGGACTCTCGGTGCCGGTGCTCGCCAACAGGGCGTGGGTCCTGATGGACTTCAACACGGGGCAGATCCTCGCCTCCTCCAATCCGGACGAACCGCTTCCGCCCGCGTCCCTGACCAAAATGATGACCAGCTACCTGGTGGAACAGGGGCTGAAGAGCGGCAAGCTGAAGCCCACCGAACCGGTCACCATGAGCCTGAGCGCCTGGTGCCGCGGCGGCAAGGATGGCGACAGTTGCATGTTCGTGCCGCTCAACGCGCAAGTGCCCTTGATCGACATGCTGCGCGGTGTCGTCATCGACAGCGGGAACGACGCCTCCAAGGCGTTGGCCGAGCATATCGGCGGCTCGCAATCCGGGTTCGCCGCCATGATGAACGCGGAAGCGGCGAAGCTGGGAATGACGCATACGCACTTCGAAAATTCGGACGGGCTGCCCAGCCCCAGCCACAAAGCCTCGGCACGCGACCTCGCCGTGCTCGCGCAGGCCATCATCCGCAATAGCGCCGAGTACTACCCGATCTACGCGGAGCACGAGTTCACCTACAACGGCATCAAGCAGGGCAATCGCAATGCGTTGCTGTACACCGATCCGACCGTCGACGGACTCAAGACGGGGCACACGGAGGAAGCTGGGTATTGCTTGACCGCTTCGGCCAAGCGAAACGGGATGCGCCTGATTTCGGTCATCATGAACGCGAACAGCGCGCAGGCTCGAGCTGACCAGACCCGGGTGCTGTTCAACTGGGGCTACAGCAACTTCGAGGAGGCGACCCCTGTCCAGGCAGGCGCGACACTGGCGACCGCCAAGGTGCTGTACGGCGTGGCGCCCGATGTCGCGGCGGGCGTTGCACAGTCGTGGACGCTGGTGATACCGAAGGGACAAGGCGCCGCGGTCAAGACCTCGGTCTCGCTGACCCCGGGCCTGGAGGCGCCGATCTCCAAGG